>JAGSHD010000025.1 GCA_023954715.1 Candidatus Cloacimonadota bacterium
CAGGTTACCCACGCGTTACTCACCCGTGCGCCACTAACTTAATAAAGCAAGCTCTATCAAGTCCGTTCGACTTGCATGTATGAGGCATACCTCCAGCGTTCGTCCTGAGCCAGGATCAAACTCTCCATTGTATATAATAAAATGAAGTTTTTATTCTGACTTTCAAATTTGCTGTGTACAAAATTAATTGTTATTCTCAATTGTTTTCTATTCTGTTTTCAAATATCTTTGCTTTCTTGCGAAAGCCCCTTCGTTTGAAGGAGCTACATAGTAAATAATCCTTCATCAAAAGTCAAACTTTTTTTTATTTTATTTTGTTTTTTTTTATTTTTCTAGTTTCTAACTTACTTCAAAGCGTAAAAGACTCATGGTTTTATTAGGGTTTCACGATATTACACATATATTAATTATAAAAAACTATCTAAATATAAAATCTATGAAACAAAAAATCTTCTACATTATAATACAACTTTTATTTATTCAGTGCTTAGTAAGTCAAACTCAACTTCCAAAACACATCAAATCTACTAAATACTGTACTGCTATTTTTCAAGCTAGGCTTTTTAGAGAATCTCCTGTTTTCAAAACAGTTAAAAAGGAGATCTACCATCACGAAATCAAACTAAATCACAAATTAGATGATAAAATTGCATTAAAATACTTTGCTCCGAGTAAATTTTCTCATTATATGGCGGATAAGGAGATTCAGCTCTTTCATTTCCCTAAATATTTTCAAGAGCGACTTAAAGCTGATTATATAAGATTTGATAAAAATAGTTTAAGCATTAGGTTTAACGACAGTGAAAAAACCTTAGAAGAATACTTTATCAACGATGATGGTGTTTTGTGGCCTAAATCTCAAATGTACCATTACCATTTTTATAAAGATGGCGTGGGGCACACACTACAATTAAGTATTAAATTTATAGACTTTGTTTATGCTGGGCCTCGACTAGAAATCCTTAAGTCACTTATTCCTAAAAATTTATAAAAAAAACCCCATCAAAATGATGAGGTATTTTACGCCACTCTATAAAAAAGTGACACTCTGTGGAACTATGTACAGATTAGTTTGCAAGAAGGATATCTTTAAAGTCTCCATCTTCTTCTAATTCAGTCATAATATCGCAACCACCGACAAACTTTCCTTTTACGTAAAGTTGTGGATAAGTTGGCCAGTTTGAAAACTCTTTCATACCTTGTCGGATCTCTTGATCTGCTAAGATATCGACCGTTACAAAGTCACTTGTATGTTGTGAAATTAGTCCAACAACATGAGCAGAAAAACCACATTGAGGAAACTGCTTGTTTCCTTTCATGAATAATAAAACATCGTTTTCAGATACCATTGACTCAAGCTCGTCTTTCAGAGTATCTCCGTTTGCTCTAGATTTACTTAAATTGATTTTATTGTTATTTACAAGTATTGATGTCATTTTATTGATCCTTTTTCTTAGCCCATTTTTCTGGTGTGAATGTTTTTATCATCATCGCATGAATCTCATTAGAATGAAATCTCTCTTCAAGAGGTTCCATGATCATTCGATGTTGTTCTATTTTTGTTTTACCTTCAAATTCTGCAGTAATTACCTGAACCATCCAATGGTCTCCGGTTCCTTTTAAGTCAGTTACCCGAACTTCTGCATCCTTAAAAAAGCCTGAAACTGTATTTTCTAAGTCTTTTTCAGTCATTGTCTCTCCTTTAAAAGAGGTTTTAATCTATATTTAAATTAAACTAAATCGTTTCGATACAATATAGAGTTTAACTATTAAATTAATCTATAAGTGATGTACTGTCTATGGTTTAACCAAATTGCACCATATAATAAAACCAAATGACTAGCGATCGATATTTTCTACTTGGTACCTTCTGGAGATAATGTTTTGTTAAAAATATCGATTAACTTTCCCTTTAGGTTTTCTTTGGTATTGTTTAATAAATCAGATGCTGTCCCATCGCCAGATGTATTGAGATAGTCCATAAACTTATTTTTAACTTGAGTACCTAAATCGTCTGCTACTTGCAGTTTTAGTCGAGAGACGATCTCATTATCCAAGCCTTTTTGCAACTTATGAGCTATCTGTTGAATCAAATCTTGTACCCCTGTTTTGATACTAAGTCCAGACCACTCCAAATTTTGCATTTCAATCTGCTTGTCTACTGTTTCACTCACTACACGAATATGAACTTTATTTAAAACAACTTTTCTAATAGAGATATTTTGAGCCACTTGACTTAATAATAATCGCTCAATAAAATTATTTTCTACTTTAAAGTCTTGCTTATTATCGCCAACAGAATCCAACTTTATTTTCATGTATACCTCATCAAAAATTAGGTCTTTGCCTTCTAAGTTTGTTGTAAAAATAGAGGCTCCCCCAAATTTTAAAGAAACCTTATTTACTTTAATTAACCTTGTTCTATCTTTGCTTGTTTGACTTTCAAGATCATTAATCACTACTTCTTTATCTAAAAAGTGCACTCCAATACTTTTCATGCTTGGTTTTACACCATAGGCTGCTTCTATATTCTTTTTTAAAATCGATGAAAAAACAAAGTCTGAAGACAAAGATACAAAGCCTCCTAAACACACGAAAATCATTCCTAAAAATAATAAGTACTTATACATATCAACTCCATTTTTTAATGGTTTAAACCTTTTTTATAAAGATCGTTTACATGAAGAAAGCCTTGTAAAAAACGAATCTCATCAGAGCTCAGCTCTTTTCTTCTAACCATTTCTTCTAAAACACTTAAATGCTTATGTCGTGCTGATTTTTGAAAATAGTTTATATCCTCTAAAAAGTCTTTCATATTATTTAAAAGAGCTTCGATTTCTACTCCAGTAGCTTTCTTAGCATTTTTCATGTGAGGCGTTTTTAAACCTCGTAGTTTTTCAATCTCATAAAGCACAATCGATACAGCATGAGATAAGTTCAACACAGGGTAGTCGGTGTTTACAGGAATATTTACCGTAAAGTCACACATAGATAGTTCTTCGTTATTCATACCAGAACTTTCTCTTCCCATGACTAATAGAATATCTTGATCCGATGAAAACACATGAGAAATTGACTCTAAATTTGCTGAAGATACGGCATTTCTATTTTTGCCTGTATTTGCTGTAGTGCCGATGACATAATGGTAACTAGAGGCAACAATCTCACGTAAAGACTCTTTTTTGATAATAGACTCAATTCGATCCTTACCATGACAGGCAAAGTCCGATACACTCTGAGAAAATTTACATTTAGGTTTGACTAAATAGAGATTTCTAAGCTTGAAGTTCTCCATCAATCGCATAATCGAACCAAGGTTGATGTCCCCACTTATATCAAGAACACATAGATCCAAATTATAATTCATTTAACACCTTCATTATTCAGTTAACAATCCAAAACTTCGTTCTTAAGCTTCATATAGTATAAATATACCAACAAACTTTTTATGGGTAGGAATCGAAAATTAATACCATCAAATGACATAATCTAAGCTTTTATAGTTTAAGTCAACGGTTTAGATATTTTGGAGAAGGAATTTTTGTCGTAGTCTAAGTCTTTTAACTTAAACCAGAAAAACAATCTAAGACAGCTTACTTATTAAGCATTTTAGGCAAAATAGCCTTTATTTGACGATGTTTATTGATATACGATGAATACTCTAGGGAGTCTGTATAATAATTAGAGCTCACTTTTAGCACATTTTGCATCATTGGATGGACGGAAGGAAAGTAAAAATATCTATCTTGCATGCCATCCTTGGCAATATCTGCTACGTTAACTAATCCTCCACGAATAGATAAACTAAATCTTTTTGATTTCTTTTTAGGTTTATATTCTACGGCTCCACTTGTTGCAAAAACAAGTTGACTGAAAAGAAAAAACTGAAGAGCGAAGAAGTATAGGTATTGTTTAGAAGATATTTTTTTCACGTTTTTCATTCGAATGCTGCTCCTGTTAAAAACAAACCTATGGAGTTCCCACTTAGCTAACTGGGCATAGGTACATCATTCAAAAGATTCGGATTATGTGATTTTTTGTATAATGAGATCCACTAGTATGAAAAGTATCTTTTTATAGAGATAGACAAAAGTAATGAGATATACATTATTTTTGTCTAAAACTAAGGGGTGATAACTCTAGAAGTCTAACATAGGAAATACTTCAATGGGCACTTCTTCATAGGGGTGGGCATCTTTAATTACTTTAATTAATTCAGCAATTTGATCATAGTTACATTGAAATTCAATTTTAACTTCAGAAACCGACTCAAGTTGAGATAACTTACCAATAGTTGGTTGGGCACCTTTTTGTGGCTCAAACCACCCTGTTCCCTTGCTTACAAAGGAGCAATACCTATAGTTACCGATAATCCCACCACCAGCTTCGCCAATAGCAACTCTTAGAGACTCTTCGTTTTCAATGGGAGTAAAAACACAGACTTTAACGCGGTTAAACACAGTATCCATAAGTTTATCTAACGTAAATCAGCATAACCCGAGAGCACTCTCTTGGAACTTACAACATCTTTTAAAAGTATCGACTTTAACATATTTTCTTTGTCTAAGCCGGGGATTAACTCTGCCATATTTAATACTACTCCACTAAACTTAGCGGTAATTGTATCTCCAGAAGAGTCAACGGATTTAACATTTATTTTCTGCTTATTGGCATCTTTACGTAGTTTATCTATAGAAGATTTTGGCAGTGTTTTACTTATATGAGGATATTTCTTGAGCATAGCATCAAACTTTCTTTGTCCATCAGGGTCTTTTGGTATGATGTTTCCTATTTCACTATGAATCATTTTATTTATTTCTTTTTCTAAAAATCCAAAAGTCTTTGATATACCTGTTCCGATTACCCATTTTGAGGCTTTATTGAAAAACTTATTTACAATACCTGTTGGAAGCCACTTTACATTAGGTACCTGTGGAGCCCAACCATTGCCTAGTTGTAATTGAATCTCTGGAGTCACTCTAATAGCATTTGGCTCAGTTAACATAGATCTTTTTAAAAAGATTTTAGTGGTAGCATAAGCGTATCGAGTCCCGATCCATGGCCAGTCAATTTTGAACCTCCATTTAGCTGAAATATCTAAAGTATCCTTACTTCTCCAATAGATGTTTAATCCTTTATAATTGTATAGTTTTATAAAGCCTTTTACTCCAATAGTATATGTATTGATTAAGTAATCTATAGTCCAGCTTTTCGCAAATACCTTTTGCTCTGCACCAAATTGTTTTTCCACCGCTTGTTTGACAAATTTATTAATATCTTTAATATCTGCATGAACTTCAAAATCTGTTTTTTTTGCAGGACGTCTATTTTGAAGGCCACCTAAAAATATTTGGTATCCATGTACAGCGGGCTCGACAGATAATTTACCGTTTTTAAGCGATCGGGTCATAGTCGCATTTAATTTTACTTCAAGCTCAGGAAAATTACCGTGAAGTGTTTTTATATTTTCTTTTAATGCCTTTTGATCAACCCCAGAGATACCTTTTACATTGTCTCCCACTATGGACAGAACCTTTTTTAAACTATCTCCACGCTTTACTTTAATGTGCGCCCTTATCTTTACTTGATCTGGATTAGACTCACTTAAAAAAACTTCTACCTTTTCAGGAACGATGAGTCCAGGAGCAAGTGCCGCAAAAGCCATTTTAGCTACTGAGCTAGAACTTGCATTAATATAAGAGTTTAAATCACTAACACTAGGATTTTGTGGTAGTTCTCCATAAGATCCATCACTGTTGGTATTTTTTATTCCTTCTTCTTTTAGGAATTTTTGATGATTGATTAAAAAACTTTTTACACTTGAAAATACCGTTGATTTGGAGTCTTGGATATTTTGAGCTAAGTCCAACATATTAGTAACAAATCCATCTACATCTTCATCATGTACTCTAACTAAATTATCTTTAGACAAATGAGTCCAGTATGTTTCTCCATCATCTAAACCAGCTATCACTGATATTTTTTTGAGTAATGGCCCTGTCATAATATAATAATACTTAGTGGTCTTAGACTCCGAATCTTGATGTCTTTTCATTGAGGCCAAAATCTTTGGTGTTTTTGGATTAAAGTACAAAGAATAGGTTGCCCAACCTGCAAAAAAACCACCTTTTTTAACTACTTCATCCCATCGATGACTAGAGCTTGCTTTTTTACCAGGAACCTCATGCTTTTCAAGATAAGTTTGATAAGCTCCATTACAAGACATTAAGATTAAAGAATCTAATTTTCTATCTCCAAGCCAATTTTTTAAATCATTAGAGCTTAAACCAGCTGTGGAGTTTCCATTAGGATTTTGTATTTGAGTCAAATGAGACGGGTCACTAAAAGCATACTCAGATGGGTAATACAAAGCGACTCCATTACCTTTATCTCCATGTCCATAAAAAATCAAAAGAGTCGTATTTTCGTCTTGAACAGCTGCTTTTAGTGCATTTTTGTAAGCAGTACCCGTTTTATATTCACTAGAGAACACATTTTTTATAGTATAACCCATAGCTTTTAAACTGGATTCAGTGGCCTCTGAATCTAATAAGTATTTTTTATTAAAATTAGATAGGGTTTCTTGAGTACTAGGGATCCCCGAAAAAGAGTCCTTTAAATTATTAGCGATTAATTGTCCTGTCGGAGGAATTGCTAATTTTGATGCGCGAACGATTACCGCTTGGCCTCTTAAATTATTTTGATAAAACTTTGGGGACTTATTATTTGAACTACTCTCTTGGGTGTTAGTGTCTTCTGTACTGACACTTTCCGCTCCCACATTAGACTCTACAACCGTATTTTCGGTGTTCAAACCAGAAAATAGCTCGTCTTCAGAATACACAAATTGATAAGAAAGAAACGCTAAAAACAATAAACAAACTAATTTTTTCATATAAAACCTCAGTACTTTATACGAAGTTTTTACAAAAAAGTTACTAATATCTTGGCACAATAGATAGCAATTAATATTAACTTCATTAAAAATACTTGATATCAACCCCTTGAAACAAGTCAAGATCTTCCATATACTTAGATATATGGTAAAAGTTTACCCTAAATCATCTTTGTATAAGTGTAACCCTAACTCTCAATTAAATTAAGGTTAATTATTATGAAAAATAAAACTTGTAATAGCTGTCACGAAGAATTCACTGGTCTAGGTTGTGAAAAATGTGTAATCCATAAAAAATATTTTTTTATTATGTTGGCTGTTTTTGTTTTAGCCATTGTTTATTATTTCTCTTTACTATTTTATGCCCCTCAACCAGATCATTATTTTCAAACAACCACCATTATCTGGAATGAATGTGATTCAAGAAGTCCAAAAAAGTGTCAGACGCATTATCTAGACATTAAGCATAAAGATTTTCAATCAAAAAAAGTGTATTATCGACGGCATAATCACAAAGTTTGTAAGTCTACCAAATTATATGGAGAAACAATGAAAACTCGAAACTCATGCCAATCCTCCCCACAAAGACAAGTCTTAAAAACCCCTAGATCCACAAAAAAAGATATTCAACGCCACTTTAAGTACATTCAAGATAATAAGCTCCAAATCAAAAGACAATCTCGAATGCAACTTAAAACAGATGGTGGATCTATTGAGCTGTAAGTCTTCGTGATTTATTATCTAGTCATAGCTTAAGCGCTAGATAAACACTTTAGTCAAATCACAACATAGTTTTACAACATTAGACTAATTTTTATCAAAATGAACTTTTTTAACTTACCCTAACTAGGATGTTATATTTTATAACCGTATCTATTCCATTTTAGTCTAATTTACAATATTATTGAATTACGTTACTAACGAACTCAAATTTAGACTTATAGTTGATACTTTAACTCTATATAAAGTAGTGCATCGATGAAAATTTTAACTTGGAACTGCAATGGCGCATTTAGAAAAAAACATCACTTGTTAAAAGACTTTGATGCCGATATATTAATAATTCAAGAGTGTGAAGATCCAAAATTGTCAACTAATGCTTTTAAAAATTGGGCTACAAATTATCTTTGGTCTGGAAACAATAAAAATAAAGGTATAGGTATCTTTGCGAAAGAGCAATATGACATTAAAAAACTTGATTGGAAAGATAATAATCTTGAACAATTTTTACCTTGTCGAATAAATGATAGATTTAATTTACTAGGAGTCTGGACTAAATATGCCAACTCACCAAATTTTAATTATATCGGCCAATTCTGGAAGTATATGAAAATCAATCAAAGTCACATGCAGTCTGACAATATTTTGATTTGTGGTGATTTTAATAGCAACTCTTGTTGGGACCAGTGGGATAGATGGTGGAATCATACTGATGTTGTATCTAATTTAAAAAAGATTAATGTTGAAAGTATTTATCATAGGTATTATTCCGAAAAACAAGGAAATGAAAGTAGACCAACTTTGTTTCATAGAAAGAAATCAGATTCTAATTATCATGTAGACTATATCTTTTCATCAGCCAGTTTGTTTGATTCTAAACAAAATATTTTAAAAGTAGGAAAAGTAGATGATTGGCTAAAATCAAGTGATCACATGCCAATTTTGTGCACAATAAATATCTGATTCTAGATGACAAAAAACATAAACCAACTTCCTCTGATCTTAAATTTTAATATGATTTGTGTTACATAAGGTTTAAAATAGTAATGACTAAAAAATATTTAGCTGAAGTCCATCAAACACTAGAGCAAAATACTACTTATACAAGCAGCGATCTCAAGGTTGCTCGACTCAACATCCGTGTGCCTGTTTTGCGTAAATTGGCTAAAACTAGGTTTTCTTTTTCCAAAGATGCTGATCTAAGTTTACAAGCTTGGGATTATATCTGGCGTAACTCTCCATATTTTGAAGCCATGAGTATGGCTCTTTATAATTATCAAAAAAGGACATTAACTCAAACTGAGTTTTCTATAGTCTCGCAATGGGTTGATCGCTGTAGCTGTTGGGAACATAGTGATGATCTATCTAAAATATACGCCCAAACCTTAGAAGAAAACCCTACTTGGGTAATCCCTACTCTTAAAAGTTGGAACCACTCAGATAACTCATGGAAGAGAAGACAATCTTTAGTCTCACTTCTTGAATATTCCTCTAAAAGAAAGATCGTTCTACCATTTAACGATCTAATCTCTTATGTCACTCCTTTGTTAAAAGATGAGGAGTATTATGTACAAAAAGGCCTAGGGTGGACTCTCAGAGAAATCTACAATGTATATCCAAAAGATACCCTAGATTTTCTAACAAGCAACTTAAACTTATTATCATCTATTGCATATTCTAGCTCTACTGAAAAACTAGATAAACAAACTAAAAGTGAATTCAATCTACAAAGAAAGCTCTTTAGACAAAGGTCCAAATAGAGGTACAACTCCTATAAATTAGATTTTTTACCAAACCACACTCCAATTTTATTGATATTAACGCTTATTTCGCCTAGTAAAATTAATTCTCACCTTGTATAATCCTTTCTTTAAAAAAGAAACTAGCTATAAATTCTGAATAAATACTCAATTTAAAACCTTAGTTTGAAAATCTGAGATACATTCTTAATCCAAATAAAGAGGCATTGATGAAGAAGTTTACACTACTTTTACTATTTTTCGTTATCAGCAATATTTCTATTGCAAAATCTACTAAAAAAATATCTGATGTATTAAAAGATACAACTAAAATTGCTGGGTATTTTAAAATTCATCATCACAAAAAAGATGAGAAGTACTACCTCGAACTTAAAAAGTCAGATCTAAATAAAGACTTTTTAATGACAGCTAGTATTGCTGAAGGTATTGGATCAAAAGGTATTTTTGCTGGGACAATGCTTAACACTGTAATCGTAAGATTTCGAAAAATTGGAGATAATATCCAATTTATCTTCAGAGACTTAAGACATCAGGCCAAATCAGATAAACAAATTCAAAAAGCTGTAGACAAAGCTTTTATTGATACCATCCGAGCAAATTATAAGATTATTGCATCTAAAGGTGGACGATATATCATTAGTGGGAATGGATTTTTTAATACAGACTTCTATCAATTGTCAGGAGCACTAAAACGTATACGTGGCGGTTCTTTAAGTCATAATCCTAGATTATCACATGTTTCTAACATTAAAAACTTTAGTAAAAATACAGAGATCCGAAGTTATCTGGCATATACTAGTAGGTCTTCCGCTGGAGCGAGTAATAGTTTTGAAATCTTAGTTCACTATAGTTTTTTTCCTTTTCCTAAAAACAAATTTAAGCCAAGAAAGGCCGACTCACGAGTTGGTTATTTTTTAACAGCCTTAAAAGACCACTCAAGCACCAGAAACGACTCAGGTTTTATTCGATATATTAAAAAATGGAATCTTGAAAAGTCCGAAAAAGCAGCACTTCAATCTTTACCAAAAAAGCCAATCATTTACTATCTATCAAAAACAATTCCTTTCAAATATAGAAAATATGTAAGAGAGGGTGTACTTGAATGGAATAAGGCATTTGAAAAAATTGGATTTATTGGAGCGGTAGAAGCAAGAATTCAAATGGATAGCGATAAATGGGATCCTGAAAATAACGATTATCATACAATCTCATGGATCGCTTCTGAAAAAGCACAATACGGAGCCATTGGCCCATCTCGAATAAACCCTCTTACCGGTCAAATTTTAGATGCAGATATTTTGTTTGATGAAAGTAGATTAAGAGGTAATTTCAAAAAATACCTACGATTTTTTGGGCAAAAACCTCAAGCGGAATCAAATCATGAAGAGCACGAACTTCATGAAAACTGTAATGTCTATGAAAGCCTAAATACTCAACTCGGTTTATTTTTACTAGCACAGAAATCATTAAAAGATACCGTAAGTACTCCAACCTCTACTGATGATAAAACAAATACTAAAACTGAAACAAAAGATAAAGATTCGAAAAAACAACAAAAAGAAGACCTAGTAAAACTCACAAAAGCTTATGAAAAAAATCAAGAAGCATTTATGGGACAAGCCATTAAATGGATTATCATGCATGAGGTTGGACACACTTTAGGTCTAAGACATAACTTCAAAGGTACGACTGCTATTCCTTATAAGTTTCTACATGATAAAGAGTATGTAGCTAAACATGGTTTATATGGATCTGTTATGGATTATCCTGGAGCGAACATCGCTAAAGACCCTAGTAAACAAGGATACTACTTTACTCCTACTCTTGGAGCTTATGATTATTGGGCTATCGCTTATGGATACAGTACATTTGCAAAAAATGAATCCAAAGAGTTGAGTGCTATAGCATCAAGATCTACTTCTAAAGAGTTAGTATATGCTACAGACGAAGATGGACGAGGTAGTGGTACTTTTGTTGATATGGATCCTTATGCTCATCTTTATGATTTGTCGGATGATCCGTTGAAATACTCTGAGCACATGTTTGATATTGTCTCAGCTTCTTGGAACGAAATCGTTTCTAAGCATTCTGTAAAAGGTGAGTCATTTGATCAAATCTCAGAGATCTACTTTTCATTTGTATCTGAATATGTTCGAAGATTAGGACAAATCACAAAGTTTATTGGAGGTAGAGTCTTTCATAGACTTCATAAAGGTGATGGGGATCTTAAACCGATCCAAGTTGTTGATTTTAAAACACAAAGAAAAGCCTTAGACATGTTAACCAAGTACTCTTTTCAAGACAAGTATTTAGAAGTTTCAAAAGAGCTCTACGAACACATGCCTGCTCAACGATGGATGCATTGGGGTTCTAGCGTTTGGGGTAGACCAATTGATACAGATATCCATAGGGTAAATTTATATATTCAAAAGTCCCCTTTAGCTCGATTATTTTCTCCTAGATCATTAGCTCGAATTATCAACCAAGAGCTTTTATATAAAGGTGAAAAGGATTTATTGACTTTAGAAGATGTTTTTCAATCTGTACTGGAAGGAGTGTTTTCTGAATACTACGAAAGTATGAAAAATCCAAATTATAAGTTATCCAATGAGTTTGTATCTAGCAATAAAAGAAACCTACAAAGATATTTTATCAAGAGATTAATGGATATTTGCCAAGATAACAAAGAGCTTGGTAGAGAAATCCCTTATGATGCAAAAACAATGGCACGGCATACTTTAAAAAGAATATTGTTTCGATTCGATCACTTCAAAAAGGAAGTACCTTTTCATAAAATGGACGCTATCTCTAAAATCCATACAGATGATACAATGGCACGAATCAAAGCCTTCTTGAATGCAAGTTATTCAAACTCTAACTATTAAGTTAAAATGTAATTATTGAGGTGGTTTCTTCAATAAAAGCTACGAAATATACAAGTTTTTCGTAGTTTTTGCTTTATTGATGCACCTAGATTTTATCAAATTTTGTAAAGAAAATTTTAAATTATAGCTGATCTAAATAATAGATCAGCTTTTTTTTGGATATTTTGCTTTAAGCGAGTGATCCGGTGCAACTAGCGCCTGCGCCTGCTGTGCATGCGAAACAATGATCAAAAAATGGGATGGGTTTCATTACCTCGTTAATATCTACGCCATTGATGATATTTAACTCAATGCCTTTTGAATCTTTCAGTGCTAAGTTTTCCATCTGATGAAAATCACAATCAAAGATTCTTCCATCCCAAGAAATCGATAACTGGCTCTTACACATCAAACTATCGAGGGTATCTGGATTGTATTTGCTCTTTAACAAGTCCATATACGGTACTAACTCACTAGTAGATCTTAAATGATCTTTGAATCTACCCACAGGAAAGTTATGTAAAGTAAATAAATTCGAAAACTCTATATCAAAGTCATCTTTTAATCTTTGTTTATAACTCTTTTCTAGACTCAATTGATCTCCAGCTAAAAATGGCCCCCCTGGGTTATATACAAAGTCTAAAGTTAATCCTTTTTGAATCCCATAGCCTGCTTGATTTAATAATTTTAATGCTTTTATAGATTTACTAAAAACCCCATCTCCACGTTGCAAGTCTACTTGTTTTTGAGTATAACAAGGCAAAGATGCGATAATATGGACATTATTATCTTTTAAAAAGTCAATCGTATCTTTTTGAGAAGGCAAGAGTAAAACCGTTAAATTACAACGATCTATAATCTCCATACCCTTTTTCTTAGCAGTTTCAATCAAGGTCTTAAATCCAGCGTTTAACTCTGGTGCACCACCAGTAAGATCTAGTGTTTTAAAGTTATTTTGTTCAATAAATTTTACTAGAGCTTGTATCATTTGTGGTGACATATCTTCGGTGCGCTTAGGCCCCGCTTGTACATGACAATGGGTACAAGATAGGTTACAAACTTTTGTTAAGTTTACTTGTAGTATATCTAAAGAAGTCCTCTTTATAACTGGTACTGCTATATCTTGCATTAAACGTTTCTCCACGGATATGGTTTTCCAAGATCATCAACCGCTACATATACAATCTCGCATGAGCATATATCTCTTTGTTGTCTTGTATCCACATTTTTGGTACGTACACAAAGCTCCATGGTTAAACTTGTATTACCTTCTTTAGAAACTCTACACCAAAATTGAATCATATCACCCATTAATGCCGGGTTGATAAATATTACTTCTGAAATCTTCTTTGTTAAAATACGTCTTGTTTGCATTTTATCCATCGCGTACATAGCTGATGCTTCGTCAATCCAAGACAACAAGTGCCCACCAAACAAACAATTTGCTGCATTTAAATGAGCTCCAAAGATTAGCTTTTGTAATGCTAGTGAATGTGTTTTTTCTAATGATTCCATGAGATGTCCTATATCATTTTTAACTTAAAATGATTTATTTTAATGGTATAAAGGGTTTGTCGTAGTTTTTGTAAAAACATTACTATAAATATAAAAATTAATTTTGTTTAGAACAATACTTGCCAAGTTTTTATATTTTATATAACGTAACAATAGGCGCTCAGCCCCTCTTTTGAATATGCTTATATTATTTTTGATTTTAACAATAAAACTATATACCTAAACCTTTATTGTTTGTCTTACATAGGTTCAAATTCTAACGGTCTAATACTAAACCATTTTTATGAACGGATATGGCTTGAGCAATTGGAGTTTTATGAAAAAACAATACGATGAAAGCACACATAATAGAAACTTTGATACACTAAAATATGTTTATCCAGTTATTTCTAGAAGATCCGAAGGACTCAGCTTAGGGGTCAATCTAAATCCAGATAAAATATGTAACTTCGGTTGTATATACTGCCAAGTAAACAGAAACCAAATGAGTAAACACATTGTAGATTTAGAGATATTAGAGCAAGAGCTGATTTTAATGCTTAAAATGATTGAAGATGGAAGTTTGTTTACTCATCCCCGTTTTAAAGACACAGAAAAAGATAAGTTAGTTTTCAAAGATATAGCTTTTGCTGGTGATGGAGAGCCATCTGTTTCCAAATACTTACTAGAAAGCTTACAAATTATTGAAAAAGCTTCAAAAAAATATACTATACCAAAAGTAGTGATTATTTCTAACTCTACTGGTTTCCAGCGGCCTAAAACCATCCAAGCTCTAAATCTACTTTGCCAGTTAAATGGTGAAATTTGGGCAAAAATCGATGCTGGCAGCCAAAGCTACTTTGAAAAAATTAATCAATACAACATTTCACTGGATAAGATTATTGATAATATCAAAACCATCCCCCCCAAAATTAAGCTTCAAATACAAACTTGTTTTATGAAAGTACATGGACAAGTAGCAGACACTCAAGAGATTTTGGATTACAAAGCACGTATTGAAAGTGTGTTAAGTGGACGAGAGATTGATACTATACAGATTTACACCATTGCAAGAGATCCCGCTCAATCTTATGTAGATGCCATATCAATTCAAGATTTAAAGACGATGAGCGAGCCGCTAAACAGTTTAAATGTCCAAATCAAATACTACGGTGGATTTGCAAATTAACATCTTAATCAATAAATAGGTATCATACCTACTTTTTGAAAATCAAAATTAATCTCTAAATCTTGGGTTTTTAAGCCTTGTAGCTTTTGCCCCTCTTGGTTATACCAAATAGACTTTTCTAAGTAGTATTTTTTTTGATCGAAGTGTAAAACTTGAGATAAGGTTCTATCGTACTCATTTGGGCTTTCTTGCCCTAGAGTCCACGAATAATATTTAGTCATATCATAAGAAAAATCAAAAGATAAAGCAGATAAACCTAAAGGACAAAAGTATCCTTCTTTAGAAAAAGAAAAGGTCTTTTGACTTTTGTATGAAAATAGCTCGATTTGGGTGGATTTTCCTACTTCAAATAGTAGCAGCAAAAAATCACCTATCTTACGGTGAATAAAAGGAGACTTATCATACTTTTTTATGACTGTAATATTAGACTCAGAGTCTAATTGAACTAACTCTCTATTTAAATTTACAAAGTATAAAACATCATCCACTACTTCAGGAAAGCCAAACTCTTTATGATAATTTGATAAGTTAGATATACCCTCTTGATTTTGTTTTAAAATTTGCTGATTGCTTTTATACATAAATAAATCATTTTGAGCAGAACTAGCAGATAAAACCTCTTTCAAATAAGTATTTTTCTTTTCAAACCCCTCTTCTGTATATTTATATATGATTCCTTGTGAAGTTAAAAAATAATCATTAATATCATCATACTTATATGCAATTCCATCTAAATTGACTTGTGTAAAACTACCTTCATTGTATGAAAACAATACCTCGTTAGTTGTAGCAAAATATAAACTACCAACTCTTTCAAAAACTAAAGAAACACCACATTTATTTAAAGGTAAATTTGCTAGTTCATTTAACTCCTCATCAAAAATAATAACCTTGTTTTTTGCCCATACCAACCATTTATCTTTACTATGAAAAGCAGACATTGGCATTAATTTATCATCAAGCTTTTTGTGGGTAAAAGAGTTGTTACTAATATCATATAAACTCAGTGTTTGTTTTTCTTGTACAAATGCAACGGTGTCTCCTACTCTAGTTGGTAGTGCAACCAACCGCTCATTTAAATCCACTGATTTATTTTTATCCAATAAATAAAATGAGGTCCCAAGACGATTTTTATCATACTTGTTTTGCAAAAAACACAAAAAGAACGAAGCTCCAAGCAAAGGCCACTGTAATTGTCCTATAACTAAGTATAAAAACGAAAAACATAAAAAACTAACACTTGCAGCGAACCCTATAAACTTGGAATTATCCATTATTATCTCTTTTATTCATAATTAGCTTCAATCAAGAAGTCTCAACTCATATAAAATCTGTTTTAAAAAGTTGCTGTATATCTAACCATATTTATTGAAAAAATTAAACATCATATAAGCATTATGAAGTCTTCATATTAAATGTATATAAAAGATTAAATTTGAATGTAGCCAAACCCATTTTCTTTGGGTATAATGTGCAAAAATTTAACTTTATATTTATATTTTGGAATATTATTTTTTGCACCACGCAAATCTACCAAAAATAAATTAAGGTTAACGGCTAACTCTATAAGTAAACAAGTCAAAATATAGCGAAGATTTTATGAAAGAAACATTACAAAAACTACTACTCACCGTAGATGAAATCTTTAGAACTCATTTTAAAAAGTGTGTACTTTTCGCTACTGCTTACATGATTTTTTCTATTTTCTCTATGAATTATCTTGGAGTTCTTGAACCCCTTGAAAATTATTTCATGGATTTTAGATTTCAATCTAGAAACTTTCTTCAAAATAAATTTCCTAAAGCTTTCCACAACGATCATTTTTCTAATACTTCTAATAAAGTTGTCATGGTGCAGATCACAGAGGACTGTTTACAAAGCATCGGAAAGTGGCCTTGGGACAGAAATCAGTTTGCCCAATTATTAAAGTATTTAAGCAAAGCTCAAGCAAGTGCTATTGGCTTTGACGTTAGTTTTTTCGATCAAGACCTGAGAAACATTCAAAGTGATTTAGCATTTATAGAAGCTATCAAAGAAAATAAAAAAGTAGTTCTAGCCTCAGAGCTCATTTTAAAGCATGGTTTTACAAGCAATAGTGATGGCAGTTTTGATCTTCCTTCTTTAAATGACATTAGTACAATCAAAAAAAGCATTCATCAAAACCTACCTCACGAGCAATTCAGAAGGTTCGCCTCTTCTCATGGCTTCGTTAATATTGGGGTAGATGATGGTACAGTTCGTAAAGTCCCTATTTCCAAAAAAAACAAGGATCAAATCTATCTTAGTTTAGCCCTAGAAACATATAAAACATATATGGATGGTAAAGACGTACACGTTAAAAGTGAAACTGATATCTTTTTAGGGCAATATCAAATACCATTTTGGCATAGTAATCAAAAGGCAAATTTTAAAGATTTGGTATTTAAAAGCTCTATAGAAGATAAATTGTTTTCTAACTATGCTTATGTAAATTATCTTGATTCAACAATAGCAGCCCCTTTTCATATCGAGTCTGTTTCAAATATTTTAGCCAACAAAGTAAATCCTGCAATATTTAAAGATAAAATCATCTTAATCGGCTTAAATGCAGAAGGCGGAATACTAGACAAAAAGCTCACACCATTTGGAGTTTTTCCTGGAATGGAAATTCAAGCAACTGTGATCGACAATTTGCTCAATCGCTCCTTTCTACACAGAAACTCTAATGCTAATATTTTATTATATTTGATACTTATTGCTATTATTTTATATTTTGTAAATCGAAAATTTAACTTTGCTATATCTCTAATTATAAACTTTATTGTTGCCTCTATTATATTTGTAACTTGTTTATACTTTTTTAATAGTCACCTTTATATTATAGATTTTACCCCCATCCTTCTTTTAATCGTCGGACAGTTTTTATTGACTCACTTTTTAAAACTAACCTTATCTCTTCGAAAAAAGATGCTGCACCTCGAGACCCTAAATACTCTGTCCAACGAGCTTTTTACTGTTTTGGATTCAGACAAGTTAGCTAACTCTATATTTGAAATCTTTAAACAAAGAACAGGAACAGACTCTGGGGTCATCTTGACCATTGACCAAAATAAAGATACTCCTCAGTTTAGCTCTTTTGGTACAACTAACGATGAATTTTTAGTTGCTATCTCAAAAGAGACTATGCGTAGCTCTTTATTTGAGCATTTTAAACTAGATCAAACCTCCCTTCTACTAAACGAGTTTCCAGAGTACAAACAAGAAAAGTTAAACTTCACAGAAGATCATCAAACATTAGCTTTTCCACTGATTTTAAATAATCGTGCTTACGGAGCTATTTTTATTCATAAAAGAAACTTCTCTACTTTTTTAAGTGATTTTGACGATCACTTCTGGCAAACCTTATGTCAGATTATTGTAGCTGCTTTAGAAAATGCTAGATTATATCGCCTAGCTACTGTTGATGGGTTGACTGGACTTTACGTTCGATCTTTCTTTGATGTTCAAATTAACAAAGAGTTTTCAAGAGCAAAACGATACAACGCCGAGCTTGGCTACTTAATGTCAGATATTGATCATTTCAAAAACTTTAATGATACTTACGGCCATGCCGTGGGAGATCAAGTTCTTCGAATCGTAGCAGATGAAATTAAAAAATCTGTTCGAGATGCTGATGTAGCTGCTCGGTATGGTGGAGAAGAACTCTGTGTAATTTTACCAAATACGGATAAAGAAGGCTCTATTATTATCGCCGAAAGAATCCGTCAAAATATAGAGGCACTACGAATTCCTCACGAAACGGGTGATATTAAAATTACCTGTTCTGTGGGAGTCAGTTGTTTGCCTGACAACAACCCTTTAGATGTCAAAGCTTTCATGAAGGAAGCAGATGATGCATTATATGTGGCCAAAGAAAACGGCCGAAACCAAACTGTGTTTTACACAAAATCAAGTGAGGAAAGTTCATGAGTATTATTGTAGATGTTTGTGCTAGAGAAATTCTGGATTCAAGAGGAAACCCAACCGTTGAAGTCGATGTCACCTTAGAGTGTGATATTTTAGGACGAGCTGCTGTTCCATCTGGAGCATCAACTGGTGAGCATGAGGCTTGTGAATTACGAGATGAAGATGCTGAAAGATACCTTGGAAAGGGCGTAAACAAAGCAGTTGAAAACGTAAATTCAATCATCGCCCCTGAGCTTATAGGATTAGATGTTAGAGACCAGGTTGATATCGATAACTTCTTGCTAGAGTTAGACGGAACAGAAAATAAAACTAGACTAGGAGCTAATGCCATATTAGGCGTATCTATGGCTGTTTGTAAAGCTGCTGCTGCTTATTGTGAGTTACCACTTTACAGATATCTTGGTGGGACTTTTACTCATACTTTACCTGTACCTATGATGAACATCATCAACGGTGGATCTCATGCTGACAATAGTGTAGATTTACAAGAGTTTATGATCATGCCATTTGGTGCTGTGAGCTTTAGAGAAGGACTACGAATGGGTGCTGAAATTTTTCACAACCTAAAGTCTGTTTTAAAAGCAAAAGGCTACAATACAAGCGTTGGTGATGAAGGTGGATTTGCTCCAAACCTAAAATCTAACAAAGAAGCAATGGATTTGATCATCGAAGCAATCGAAAAAGCTGGTTACAAACCAGGTGAAGAAGTAAAAATCGCTATTGATGCTGCTAGTTCAGAGTTTTATGACAAAGAAACAAAAACTTATAAACTAACTGGTGAAGGTAAAGAATTAACAGCTTCTGAATTAACAGACCTTTATGCTGATTGGTGTGCAAACTACCCTATCTTCTCTATTGAAGATGGATTAGATGAAAACGATTGGGACGGATGGAAGGTTTTAACTGATAAGCTTGGAGATAAAGTTCAACTTGTTGGTGATGATTTATTTGTAACGAACAAAAAGATTTTAGCTCGTGGTATCAACGAAGAAGTTGCTAACTCAATTTTGATTAAAGTTAATCAAATTGGTACTGTTACAGAAACCCTACAGACAATAGAATTAGCTAAGAGAAACTCATACACATTTGTAATTTCTCATAGAAGTGGTGAAACTGCTGATACTTTTATTGCTGATTTAGCTGTAGCTACAAATTCTGGACAAATTAAAACAGGATCATTGTGTAGAACAGATCGTATTGCAAAATACAATCAACTACTTCGAATTGAAGAAGAGATAGAAGGATTAAGCCAATACGGACTATAGTTGGTATGTGTTTTGGCAGCTTCTCCGAAGTTAGTCAGTTCATATAACGCACTTTCGCAGTTTTGACTTGGTTGATGCGGTTTAGCTCATCATCATCTTTTGCTTTTAACACTTTTTTCGAGTAGTCCACTACACTTCAAAAGCAATAAAAACAAAATATAACAATGATCAAAAACCTCGGTGTAATCAGCTCTTGTAAAGAACTTAAAATAGTTACATAAATTATTGATTAGAAAGTTCTATTGAACAACTAGAAAGCCCCATGTACTTTTTGTATTTGGGGCTTTTCTTTTTTTTAACCTTGAATACTTGTATACTTGAAGTATGGCCACTAAACGGCATATCAATTTCTGGAGAATTGAAGTGAAGAACTATCTAAGGAAACGTTTTAAAAAGCTCCGAGCCAAAGGCTCAAAACGGTCACACAAAAAACGGTCTAAGCAAATTTGTTTAAAGCTGGCTTCTTATATTAAAGCTAGCTATCCTAGTAATAGTAATATTTTACTTTTTGACCCCCTTCTTGGCGAAGTTAATGTCTTATTTTTGTTAGACCTACTTCCTGAAATGAACTTTTTTTTACCGCGAGTACTATCAAAAACTAAAATGGAAGCAGTGCCTTTTTCATCAATACAAGAACTGATCCCACATAAATTTGGTACTCGATCCTTACCGAACCATGTAAAAGCTGTATCAGCTAACTCTATACATGTGGTTATTATTCCTGGCTTGGTATTTAGTGAAATTGGTGAGCGTTTGGGATTTGGTGGTGGCTACTATGATCGGTTTTTACAACAAGGCTTTTTTAAAAAAATTGGAGTATGCTTTAAAAGTCAGATGGTAAACCCTGATCTGATACCTATGAATGAGTATGACATTTTTATGGATTTGGTAATCAATGGTTAAACATCAAAACCTGATAAAAGCGGCTATCTCTTTAGTAGTACTTGTCCCATGCTTAGATTATACAGCCAAAGTGTTTTATCCAATACAATCAATCCTACTTAAAAACAAAATCTATAGTTACTTTGGATTGAGTGAAGAGATAAAACTACCCAATAAAAGTGATAAAGATAAAAAAAAGACCAATGCATTTGGTTTTCCTACTATCAAAAAGTTTAATATCGTTGGTTTTAATGAATCAAAAATATCTTATGAAATCCGTGGAGATCAATTAGCCTTTCAAGATAAGAAAATCTTTATGTTCTACAGCCCTCTAATAAAAGAAGTACGACTAAACAATCCTAAAATAGTTTTTAATAGCATTAAAGAAAAGCCAATCACTTGTACTTCTACAAAAGGTGTTTTTGATCAAAAAAAGGTTGTTTTGAATATGAAAGATAATGTTGTCTGTACTCAAAATAAAAAAAAGCTCCCTATCAAAAAACTATCATTTGATGGGAAGCTTAAAAAGTTAACTTTGTTTATTAAGGATATTAAGGTTGAGTTGATATAGATTATTATCCAAACAAAGATAGCCTCTAAGCTTCTATAAGTCTCATATCTTCAACGGATTTATACGATCTTACTTGATCAAAAAAATAAGTGACCCTATTTAAGAGCCACTTATAATCTAGTCATAATTCAATTGCTTTTATTTCAAGAAATCAAACTTTGCTCCCTCTCTACAATCAAACCCTTCTAATGAAGCACGCTTAAAACAGGTCAAATATCTTGTATGTTCTACCGTCATATCCACTATCTTGATACTTAATCCCGAAGGTGACACAATCTTTTTAGTAAATACTATAGTCTCTTGCGCTGATTGCGGAGTAGGAACTAAATATATAGCATTTACCAAATAGCTAGGTTGAATATATATTTTATAACTTTCAGGGCTTTCAAATAACTTAATTTCAGACTGATTTTCATCAATATTAAAAAATTTATTTTCTATGTTAAAATTTACATAAGTACTTTTACCGGACAAAGTTTTTACTCCAACAAAATCATCTACAGATGTAACACTCAGTATAGAATTTAATGAACTTGATAAGTTCTCACTATCACTAAAGTAGTCCAAGGTCGTTATGGTACTAGCTGCCACACTTCCATCATTTAACAATAATTCTCTATAACTTTTATCAAACAAGGACGCAAAATTTACTTTATAGAAAGACCGCTCAATACGTGGGTCATCATAACTATAATTTGGATGGTCAATTGAAAATGGATATCGTGATAAACCATACACGTAATCTAAAGTAAATCCATTCAACTTATCCTCAGTCGAACCATTCAATATCTGAGCAACCTCTCCATCCTTAACATCAAAGTTATACCAATCTGCATCGGATTTTCCTTCGACTGTGAAGTTTGGGTGATAGCCTCTGTTTAAGTTATTCCAAAGAGATAACAAGCTTTTCTTTTGCTCTAGTATATCTTTGATAGACTTTGAATCCATATAAAAAGCTGTGGATTTAGATCCACCATTTTGGCCTTTCGCAATATCCAAAAAGTATAAAATACCTTCAATAGCATCCATCAATGATTGCTTAGCTTGTTGCATCACTTGAGCTGAATTATTTCTAAACCCTAACAAATTACTCGTTTCACTCTTAAACGCATCTAATAGCTTTTCATCAACAAACAAATCATCCACTGTACTAGCATTAGCATCATCTGAGACATACTCAATCGCCTTTGCAAAACTATTCACGCCTGCAATAACCTGTGCTGAACCACTTGGCGTAAACAGTTTATCTCTTTGTGCGGAGTCAACATCTAAGTCATGAGCTGAAATATAATTTAATGCAAATGACAAAGCATTCATTGCTGACTTTACAAGATAAATATCCTTCTTTTGTAAAATCGTTGTTTCATTGTTTAGCTCAATCACCATCACTGTATCGATTCCATCGCCTGAGTTTTCTAATACAAAATCTAAGCTATCTATAGAATCATTTAAAACAGATAGCAACGAATTAGTACCATCTACAAAGTAAGCTTGTAAGTCAAAGATCCCTTGTAAATCTCCTAATTGTAATACGCCATTTTGTGCTTTTGTTAAAGCGCTAGTAAAATTAAATATATTTCTACCTACTGTTGAAAAGTTTAATTTATCTAAGATTCCTCCTAAACCATCTTGCTGAGTTGGGCTATCAACTAAGTGAGCTGCTAAATTTGTGATCGCATAAATCACATGACCTTTCTTTTGTGTCTCTAAAGTTTGACTTGGAGCTTTCATAGATAGCCCTAACTGTCTAGCAGCTTGGGTTGATAAATTTGTTTTTTCTTCTAAGAAGGTGATTGCTTGGTTAAAAGCAGGTATAGTTTTTTCAAAGTTTATACCAAGTTTAGATTTTGTACTTTCTTCACAATAAAAAAATGCATTTGTTTCAGAGATAGTACTATCGCTAAAATACCTACAGCTATAATATTTTATGTTAGAAACATCTGTTTTATCTTCTATAAAAACCCTAGGGTCAAAAGACTCTTCACCTATTATACTTCCTGTGAAGAAAATATTTTCCTCATACTCGGTAGGAGTTTTTATTGGATATATGACTCTAATATCGGGTGCTGGCTGAATATAAAAGTTATACGCAGTTGGATTGCTATGTATATCCAATGGGACTGAGGCAACAGTAAAAATCGACCTAAGCTGTAAGCTAATTTCATTAGCTTTTCCCACAACAACTTGGGTAGTTTGTAACTTATCTAATGTTTGAACATTTAACAGTTTTTTAATAGATTTATAGTAGTTCTTTTCATCTTCAAAATGAGCTACAGAAGCTATAGTAGTTGAATCAAAACTTTTGTCATTCAACAATAAGTCTCTATAACTGGTATCAAACAGAGTTGCCAAACGAATCTTTGTAAAAACTTTCTTTTTATACGGAGTTTTTAAATAATAACTACCCCAAGTTGGATAACCTGAACTTCGCCATTCTCGTGCTTCTTCATTTGAATTTGTGTAAACATAACTTAAATCAAAACCGTTTAATCTATTGTCATTAGATTCAAATGTAAATTGCACAATATCATCACCCTCAACATTCAAGTTATACCAAGCATCTCCAGACTTACCATCAATAGTAAAGTCAGGATGATATGCACCACTTAAATTATTCCATATAGAAAGTAAAACCTTTTTCTGCTCTTTAGCATCTTCTAGCTCATTTTCTTTCATATAAAATGCTGATCCAGTGCTTCCACCTTGATTATCAAGTAAGATGTCCATAAAACGTATAGCACTCTCTGCGCTATTCATCAATGCAAGCTTGGCATTGTTCATGATAGCACCTGAGCCATCTCGGAAAGCCAACATCTGACTAGCTTCGTCCTTAAATACATCTAAGAGCTTCTCATCTCTAAAGAGCTGATCTACAACATTAGAGTTTTCATCTTTTGATACATACTCCAAAGCATCAGCAAAACTAGTTACAGTAGCAATAGGAGCTGTCTCACCATCACTTGTAAATAAGTTATCTCGAGTGCTTTTAATCATATCCAAATTATGAGCAGACAAATAGTTTAGAGCAAAAGATAGAGCTTGCATACCTGCTTTAAGTGCATATATATCTTTCACTTGAAAACGAGTCGTCTCATCATGAAGTGTAACCATCATGATCTCATCCAAACCAAAACTTGAATTTTGTAGTATAAAATCCAAACTCTGAATTGATTTAGAAATAGCAAATAATAATGATGTATCTCCATCTACAAAATAAGATTGTAAGTCATATAATCCTTGTAGATCACCTAAACTTAAAGAGTCATCACTGTTTTTTATCATTTTACTTGTAAAATCAAAAACATTTCGACCAACTTCTTCAAAGTTTAATTTATCTAATAGTTGTCCTAAACCTATATCTGAGTCTGGTCCAGTAGCTAGGTGAGATGCTAAATTTGTAATGGCATATATTAAATGCCCTTGATTTTGGGTCTCAAGAGTTTGACTTGGAGCCTTCATAGCTAATGCTATTTGATGAGCACTCTCAACATCTTGAATACTACGTTTATCCAAAAGAGCTGCTGCTCTATCCACTTCATCTAATCTTGGCGCATCAGTACTTTGTTTTGTTAAGTCTAGCACCCAAAATAAATTTTGTTGAAACTTACTAACTACGATATTTCTCTCTTCTATTACTCCGTTTCGATCTTCAATCTGAGCCATCAGTTTGTATTGATTTTGTGAAGTGTTTACTCCATTAGGATGATCTACTGCGTGAAAGGCTGGTAAGTTAACATCAGCTACATTTTGTCCTTGATTCAAAATTTCTAAGGCATCCACAGTATACAAAAGACTACTATCATTTCTTAGGTCATACTCTAATAAAATGGGAGCTGTTGTTTCATCAATCAATTGAAAAAACTTGATCGAATAAGGTGCTTGAAAAGTACTTGGCACGATCAAATCTACTTTAACCCCAACACCATTAAACTCTATACCTGCAATTCCTTCTAAGTCACCACCCTGCTTGTTTCCGACTTTGTAGCCCTTTAAATCTATGTTTTTATAAACTAAAACCTCAAAAGTATCAGTAGTTATAATTTCTTGCGTATGAGAGATTAGTCCTATTCCTTCTGAGAAAGCATATTTATGAATACTAAATGCAGGTTTTACAGAGCCATCCCAATAGGCATCAACTTTAGAGTTAACAGAAAACAACGCAACATTAGAATACTCTACACCTCGAAGCCAATACTTATTAAAGATCTCGTCTAATCGTGCACTTGTTTCATATTGTGGTAAATATAAAGCTGATCCCAAAGTTGTATCAGAAGTGAAAAGTGGATAAGGACGAACTGCCCGACCATCAGTCCACTGCAAGACCCCAGCATCATTTTTAAACTCCTGTAATATTTTACGATTATCTTCATCATGTTTATTGTCATATAAAGTAAATACATTTCCATCTAGTTCATAGGATGTTACTGCTTGTAAACTTCTTGACTCTCCTTCTTGAAACTCCTCAAAGTACTGAAAATCAACATCATATACAAAGGAGTCCCCATCAGAAATTGGTAAAAAGTTACTAAAGCCACTATCAAAAACAAAGAGCTTTTTATTGCCAAACCTCATCCATATCTCAGCTAATAGTTTTCCATCAATCGACTTTATGCCTTTTGGTTGAAAATCTCCAAAATCCTGCGAGATACTTAGATCAAAGTTACCTTCTGGATGAAAAATTACACTCTCATCTGTAGGAGAGAAATACGCTCGCATAACATTAGCTTGACCATGAATCTCGATCGGTTGAATGAAACTTGGCATTGTTTGATCTGCCGTATCATTAGTCCCAGTATTTACAGGATCATACTCTACATGTTCAGTAATACTTATCAAGTAAGGATATTCATATATATCATCTGCCAAATCTTTATCGAAAATAAATTCAACAAATTTTCCCTCATCTGTAGTAATAACACTCTTAACACTAAGTAGTTTCATTCCTGATCCGAAGTCAGTTACAGGTGTCTGTGGTTGATCGTTAAATTCAAAAATAACATTGATATCTGTAGTCTTAAAAATGGTAGAACTACTAGGCAAAACCCAAGATAGCTCAGCCAAACGAATCTTTTGCCCTCTAAAGCGAGAAAGATCCTCTCCAATAAAATCAAAGCTAAATTTACCATTTAAGTTAGAGTTAAAGTTTAAGCCACCTAGGTTAACTTCTTCATTTGCTTGCTCTTTTGTAATAAGCCTAAACCCATTGCCATTGAAAGTATCTATTTTAAATGAATCAATTAGTTCATCTAGATTAAATTTTGCAAAGACGTTTGCTCCTTTTAATCTGTTTGCTAATACTCCATTAGCAGGAAAAATACTAAAGTCCCCTTTTGTTCGATCAATCTCGATCTCCAACTTTACTTTATTTATATCAGATATTTCTTCGTACTCTTGCCCTGTTAAAGAAAAGTCTAACAAAACAGGATGAACTTCTAATGGGATTAAATCCTTCTTTAGTCTAGTTACAAAAAAGTCATCTTGATACTGGATCCATCTGTCTTCGCTAACATTATCTACTAAAGTGATATAGCTCATAGAAAATCCTTCAGAACTAGTTACTCCACCTACATCAGATCCTCTTGGAAACACTGAAACCAAACTATGATTTCCATTAGCATGAGACAAAATGAAACTAGCTTTAGCTGAAAATACTTCGCCGGTCGTAACCACTGTTGCGGGATTCATAGAATTTGGATTCATAGCTGTTGGAAGTTGAAACCCATCCACTTCGTTAGTGAGACTATATATATCACTAATACAATGACACTTAGAAAAAGTATACGCACTTCCGTCTTGGTTAACATGAATAAAGATTTCAGGCGAAGTGATCACAGAAGCATGAACTGCTGCTGCATCTCCAACGATATTAAGATCAATTTTATTACGCTGCCCATTATTTAGACTGCGAAAACCTTGAAGTCTTACCGTTTTTGCGTAGTGATCTTCTACTACTTGAAAACCTAGATTATTATTAACACTTAAACCTTGAAAATCCAAACTAAGTTCATCACCTAAAATATTTTTCAATAAGTAAACAAAACCAAAGTTTTCTTCATCCACATGAGTGATACCAATCACCGCGATAACCTTATCACTACCAGTATCTTTCATTGATTGTATACCAGGCCCAAAGTACAAATATGTCTGCCCAGGGATTGGTTCAATTTCATCTTCAACTACAACATTTGCCAAAGATAATGAGTTTTGATTTGAAACTAAGTTCGTAAACTTTTCTTTCATATCATTACCTTCAATAAACACATTGGCTAAATATCTACCTGATGCCTCACCATTAGGCAAAGTTGGATTTGATGAAATTACAAATCCGTTTCCGAACTCTTGTTTATCAAACACTATATCAGCTTTATCATCATCAAAGCCTAAATGCTGTCCTGCTAAAAAACTAAATCCAGATCCAACAAACAATATGTTTGAAATTGCTTCACCTTCACCTCTTACCTCAACATGCACAGCTACATGAGGTCGCTTTCCATTAATAATTACTGGAATATCTGCAACAAGAGGAGTATCAGTAACAACAAGCATATCGTTTGCTGCTGTCCCTAGTTCAAACTCATATACTTTAAATCTCCAAGGGATATTTGCTGTAGATGAATCTATATCTTCTACATCAAACTCTATAAATGAGTACTCTGTTAAGGCATTTTCATTAGCTATATCAGCAGTAATAGTCGTATCAACTATATATCCTTCACTTGTTGTATGATCTGGTCTTTCAACCACTAATTTATATAGTTTAGCTCCTTGACCAAATTCAACTTCAACGTGAACAGAGTCAAACCCTAGATCTTCCTCTTCATTCAGTTTTAATTTTTCAACGGAAACATTTCCAGCAATTGGTGGATTAGAGCCAACTCTATAAGCTACAGTTTTCGTTTTTTGCCCCCATGAATGCCCTGAAGTTGAACCTTGATCGAACTCGCTTACGCTAGAGTTTCTCTCATCGCTAAAAACGACTCCATGACCAGAAGCAATCCAAAACCTTCTAGTGCGTAAATCATAGTTTTCAGTGGAGTATTCAGTAGCTATACCTTCGTCATTCCAGTTCGTTGGCCATGTTCGCTTTTCTACTACTCTTACCTCTACTGCGTTCTCAAATCTTAAATCCCCAATTTTAATGGATGGCAATACCCTTAAAATCGTAGAATTTGAAACAACTTTAGCTCGGTAATCATTTCCAAAATCTCCTGATGCGCTTTCTTGGGTGAAAGATGAACCAACACGATAGGTAGAGTTGAATTGATTTCCAACTCGAGCACCATTTGGTAAAACATATACATCCTCTAGCTCATAGCTACTATCAAACACATCAAAGTCATTGGTCTGAGGTATTTCAAAATAGTTTCTTGCAGGATCAAGATTGCTCGATGCACCGATTCCACGATAAGACCAACCACTGCCATTCGTTACATAGTCAAATTCAATAAAGCTCTGTTTGTCATATTCATTTGAAAATTCACTCGATTGAACAAAACTAACATTGTTTATGGTTGCTGCATTTTTTAAGTATGGTTCAGACTTATATCCAAAATCATCCTCACGAACATCTAACCATTTTATATTGCTATCTGGTGATTTGACGATACCTATAGTATTACTTGGCTCATAAATCATTGCATTAGATAATACATGCTTTCGTCTCTGAACCGGCTTAGCATTTACAGATAAAACAGCAGTCGATACTTGAATTGATAAATAGCTATCTGTAGAAGTAATATCCACAAGAGCAGTATTATCGATTTGAATCAAAAACTTACCATCAGTTTGATCATCAGTAGCTACTTCGTGAGTAATACTATCTATGCTTAAAATAGCAGCAGTTTCAAATAGTCCATCGTTAAAAACAGAACTTACTCTTAAAGTAAAATTACTAGAAGTAACTGTAGCCATATTTGGCTCACCAAAATAATTTATCTCAAATTGTTTAGACCCTCTAATTTTGGCATATGCTAGTCCAAACCCACCAAATTTTTCTTCTCTATGAATAAATCGAATTGGATTTGGTAACTCTACATGTCGCTCATCACCTTGATGATTCTCATAAGTATAAGACTCTATAGAGATATAATCTCCATCAACTAAATTATCATCTTCG
>JAGSHD010000014.1 GCA_023954715.1 Candidatus Cloacimonadota bacterium
GAAGAGTAAAAAAATATACAAAAGATAGGATCTAACAATCTTTGATAAAAATAATAATAGGCTATTCATCACATACTAGATTGCAAGCCTTATACCTTCACTATTTGTACCTTTAGGTACAGGGGGAAGTTACCTTATTGGGCAGCAAGCAAGAAAGTAATAAAAAATGGGAATGGGCAAAATTGAATTATGCGCTTAGTTGAAAACTAGGAGTTAGAGTTTTTGGAGCGATATTCATGGCAATACTACTTGTATTAGAATATGCTTTCATTGCTCGATTGACAATTTGTGTAGGCTTTTCAAACGTAGAAGAGGATACACTAGAGGATGAAGGAGCAGAGTTTGATTTTATAGGGTCTTCTGATTGAGTGGACTCTTTTGCTAGCTCTTGGCGTGCTTCAGCTTCCATTCGGGCAGCTGATGCTGCTACGGATCTATCCTGACCACTTGGCTCAGCTGGTGCATTTGCTGCTCTTTGTAAAACCTGGGCCTTTTGAATGGTTTCTTCGGGCGTTGACTCTTTAGAAGTATCGACGTTTACGTGTCCGCCAACTCTATATCTCTTTCCGTCGGGACCATTTTGATAGTCGTAATTAGGACCGCCAGTAGCATAAGGTCCTGCAGCTGCTTTGTGTGCATTTTCGTGTGTTACGACTTCTGCATCACGAGCTTTAAGTTCTTGTACAGCTTCTTCTTGTTCTTCGGTAAGCTCTCCTGGTTGAGAGGCTTGATTTTGTTGATCTTGATCCTCATTAGAAGAGTCGGCGTTGACTTGCTGCTCTTGATTTAGTCCAGATTGTTCTTGAGTGCTTTCTGTATTAGAACCTTCTGCGTTTTGATCTTTTTGTAAAAATAGATCAAGAGGCCTTTCAAAAACTTGGGTAGGGGTTAAGTCAGAAATGCTTTTACTTTGTGGTACTTTGGTATTGGATTTGTGAAAAGGGTTTTGAAGCTCTTGGATAGGCGAAATTTCTTCTCCACCTTGGATGGATGCTACTTTAGACGTAGCACTACCTTTGGTAACAGAAGTAATTAGCTGGTTTGAAGATAACTTTCTCATGGGAGAAAAAGCAGAACCACCAATTTTCACAAAAAATCCTTTTTTTAGTTTAAATCGTCAGTTGTATACAGAGTATTCACCAATAATATTATCGACCATTTTATTGAGAAAGTTTAGAGTTATTCAAATATATTTTAGATTTAGTTAATTAATCATACATAAGTTTGCTCAAAATATAACTTTTTGTCTATCCTTGATTAAAGATACAGTTTATAGAGTTTTGATATTATAGATGTGAAAATTGATCTCTATACTATTCTAATGTATTATCTGTGCCTAGATATGAGAGACAAAACTGTAATCTCATAAACCCAATTAATATGTAGTTTTTATAGGTGGATAGTAATATGTTTTTTTTAGGAATTGATTTAGGGACAACAAATTGTTCAGCAGCATTTTCTAAGGGTGAAATAATTGAAGATGCTAGTATTTATCAAGCGGTATCTGATGATTTATTTGAAGAAAAAAGCCAATTACCTTCATTTTTTTACATTCCAAAAAACAGGGATGATTTTTCTCATTACCCACGGGCTGAAGATTTATCTGGGATTGTGGGATACTATGCAAAAGAGCAAGCTAAGACCAATGTTTACGATGTGGTTCAGAGTGCTAAGTCGTGGATCAGCGCCTATAATGAGCAAAGTTCCAATAAGATTTTACCTTTCACTAGTGCTTCAAGTGATTCAAAGAATAAAATATCTCCAGTTGAGGCCCAGTCTAAATATTTACAAACAATCTATGATCAAGTTAAGCCAACAGATAGTGAATGTTATGTAGTAGTTACTGTTCCGGCATCATTTAACGAATATGCTAAAAACTTAACACTAGAAGCTACTAAGATGGCGGGGATACAAAATGCAATTTTGCTAGAGGAACCACAAGCTGCCTTTTATAATTGGATGTACTACCAAGAAAGTAAGGACGCTTCTTTAGAAAAGGTTTTAGTAATCGATATTGGGGGAGGAACCACAGACTTTAGTCTGTTGCAGCAAAACAAAGGGCTCTGGAATCGTAAAGCAGTTGGTAATCACCTACTCTTAGGAGGAGATAATATCGATTTGGCATTGACCTTTAAAAAAGAGTCCGAGCTAGGAAGAAAGCTTAATCCTGATGAGTTTTGGCAAGTATTGACTATTTGTAGAGATATGAAAGAGGGTTATTTAGGAGAAGAGTCCTCTGCTAAGGAGTTTGTGTTAAAAGGGTCTGGTAGTAAATTATTTCACTCAAACGCTGTTATCAAGTTTCAAGCTAATGAGGTAAGAGACTTTATTAAAGATGGATTTTTTCCACAAATGAAGTATAAGCCCAGCCCATCAGAAAAATTAAAAGTTAATGATCTAGGGTTTAGAAAAATGGGTTTACCATACGAGAAAAATCCAAATATTACAGATCATTTGATGCAATTTGTCATAGAGCACTGTCCTGATGGTGTTGATGCTGTTTTATTTCATGGGGGGACTTTAGAGTCTCAATTTATTCAGGATTGTTTGTTAAAAAACTTAAACTCATGGTTTAAAAATAGCGTTAAAGTATTAAAAAATCCAGACTCACACCTAGGAGTTTCACACGGCGCATGTATATACGCATTAGCTAAAAACGGTCAGCAAGACTTGATTCAAAGTGGTCTTTCTCACTCCTATTTTATTGCAACCGAAAATACTAAGTCTGTTGATAGCCATTATTACTGTATTGGGGAAAAAGGTCAGTTAGAAGGTGTTAAAAAACTATGTCCTCATAAATTTCAGCTTAAAGGAAACCAAAAAGTAAGTTTTCCATTATTTATGTCACCTCAACGAGAGCATTTGGTTGGTACAGAGTTGTTAGGTGACAATACAATGCAATTGGTTTCTAATATCGATATTGAGTTTAAAAGCAAAGATGGGCACTTTCCTGTTCAAATTGAGTCTTGCCTAAATTCAACGGGTCAGCTTCAAATGTTTATGATTAATAGTAGAAATTCAGTTGAAAAGTTTGAGCTAGAATTTCGCACGAGTGTGATGCAATCTTCTAAAAAATCAGTAGTAAAAGCTCCCCTAGAAGCAGAGCGTTTAATTTTACAATATTATGGCAAATCCTTTAATTCCAATGATAAAAAAGGGCCATTGGGTTTACTAAAAAAGTTTGAAACTATTTACAAAAATAAAAAATCAGAGTGGAGTGTTGAATTTTGTAGATATTTAGTAAAAACTTTAATCGATAATCAAAGAGCTAGACGAAGAAAAGAAGTTTACGAAGCTAATTTTTATAATGCAACAGGATACCTTTTAAGGCCTGGTTTTGGTCATGAAGGAGATGCAGATTTAATCAAAAAACTAGATTTTGTGAACTTCACACATTTTCCAAAGTCTACACAAAACAGAGTGGAGTATTGGATATTTTTACGTAGAATTTCTGGTGGACTAAGCGAAGAGTTTCAACAAAGTCTATGGGACTCATATAAAAATTACGTACTCAAAAAAGCTATTATTGTAAAGCTCCCGGGAAGTTTTCCAAATGAACAAGAAATCAAAGAAATGAGAAAGTGTTTTTGTTTTTTTGAATACCTAAATCAAGAGTCTAAAACAGAGCTATTCAATTTTATGTTTACTGAGTTTAAAAGTAACAGAGTAAAAAAATCTGAGTTTTATCTGTTTCATAAGTTAGTATCTGTTACTCCATCTTATGCTAGCGTACAGCAATGTTTAGATCAGTCTGTCTCTAAACAATTTTTTGAATATTTATGTAATCATGTAGACTCAAGTAAAGAGATGCATAATACCTTAAATGTATTATTCAAAGAGTCTGAAGAAGCACTTCATGGTTTTGATGACACATTGATGCAAGACTTAAAAGTGAGCTATAATTTAAATGTATTTGAAATTGAAGAGAGTAGCCAAGAAGAAATTTCTTACGGAGAAACTTTACCTCTCGGACTTAAAATTTTAAAATAAATATAATTTAGTATTTGTAAAGGGAGAATCCTCATTTCACTGATAGCTGACCGTTTTCGAGTAATAGCATTTATTGCAAAAGGTGGCCATGGCTCTATCTATTTAGCCAACGATAGTAGTGATGGACAGATTAAAGTGATCAAGCAATATGATCAATGTGAGGATTTAGATTTAGATAAATTAGATGATCAGCAAAAAAAACTAAAGAGTTTAAATTTTGAAGGTATTTTAAAGCCACAAGAATGGCTGAAACTTAATCCCAGATTAGCCATTTACCCTTTTATAAAGGGGGGAACATTACATCAAAAGATACAAAAAAGTGGGGTAATGACTCTTGATCAAGTGGGAGTATATTTAGCTCAGTTGGTCCGCATTGCAGATTATCTACACTCTAAAAATGCAGTTCATCGAGACATAAAGCCAGATAATATTTTTATAGAAAATGACATGCTCTATGTGGCTGACTTTGACTTTTGTCATTTTTCAGAAGGTTTTCTAAAGGACCTTTGTTTAAGTAAACAATATTGCCAATACGGTTCAAGCTTTTATATGTCCCCACAGCATCTAAAAGGTCGAAGGCCTAGTCACTCCATGGACTTGTATGCAATAGCCACGATGGTGTATTTTTTGATGACTGGGTCATATCCTTTTGGTAGTGATTTAGCAAATAGATTTGATGTTAGTAACTTTAAGATGATTTCTACCTTAACTAGACATCAAAATCATTGTATTTTAAAGGCTGTCCATCCACTAGAGTCTCAACGCTATAAGTCTCCGATAGACTTTTATGAGGATTTATATTCAGCAGGCTAATTCAATTAATTTGAGTAGCAGCAGAGGCCAGATCTTGAGCCACCGGCGCCATCATTTATTCCAAAGAATATAGGGGAATCTTCAAAGTCACAGTTGCTTTGATAGTTAAAACTAATCATTGTAGAGCCGACAAAATTTGATGAATTATAATTTTTACCAGGAGTTAGGTTACCAGAGCCATTTTTACATACAGTTACATAGTCTTTTAAGTTACAAACTCGTGCATTATGATTTTGACAGTGACTAATCGTATCATTCATGTTCAATTCTCCTGCATTCATAACACAAAGATCAGTATCTCCTGTGCCTATCAAAGTAAAGCCACTAGGACAAACCATAGTAGTTGGGCGAGCATGTACATGTACTCCATCGGCATGTGTTTCTGCATCTCCCAAATCAAAGATTTTTGCAAAACTAGTGTCAGAACTACTTACAAGTGATTTTGAAATTATTCCGTTGGTAATATGGCTAGTATTAAAAGAGCCATCCTTAAGTTTATCAGTAGATATTAAACTAGAGCTTACTCCTGAGCCATCTTGAAAGACTTTAGTGCTATCAATATCTGTCCCAATAATACCACTAGTAATAAAATCAACTGGGATCTCAGTATTAGATAAGGTATTTGAGCCTAAAGCCGGTAAATCAATAATAGCTCCATTTAGCTTTTGTCCAGTAATAACAGCGGCTAAAAACTCAACAGAGCTAATCGAGTTTGAAGCTGTACGACTATTTAAAGCAGTGCTAAATACAGGGAGTGTGGCAGTAAACTTGGCTAAAGTAACATTAGAGTCTGCTATTTTACCCGCTTCGATAATGTCTGTGATTTTAGTAAGTCCAATAGTAGATGTAAGATTAATAACAGAGGAGTCAATGGTATTGTCTACAAACTTAGATCCTGGTATATCAGCGCTAAATGCGTCATCAGTTAAACTGTCATCAGTAAAGTGACGATCAACAATAGTATCATTAATAAATTTATTTAAGTTTACTCCGTCATTTACAATATTAGCTTTAACAATAGCTCCATCGTTAATGTGGGTAGCAGTTATAGCGTCATCGTTTAAGTCATCCCAAGTTAAAGTATTAGCTTGTATATCAGCATTTACTATTGCTCCTAAATTTAAACTAGCATTTAGAGTTTTATCTACAATATGAGAGTTTAAAATACTGTGATTAGCAAAATCATTAAATCTTAATCCACCAGCCAGTTTTGCAGCTGTGATTGAGTTTTCAGCTAGTTTTTCAGTGGCTACGCTACTATCTATAATTGAACTTTGATCAATGGCGTCAATAGCAAAGTTTCTGTTTATCAAGGTATCATTTAAAAGTCGGCTAGCATTTAGAGTAGCAGCTACAATTTCGTTTGTATCAAGGCTAGCATCCATAACATTTTGGGTTTCAATGGAACCAGAGTTTAATTTGCTTTGAGAAATATTACCCGCAGTAAATTGACTTCCGTTTACCGTACTATCGGTAATTTTAGCATTGGTAATTTGATTTGTTTGAAACTTTGCAGCATCTATGGTGTTTGCATTAAACTTTACGGCATTGATCTTTGAAACGGTAGATAGATCTGGGGCTTTGATTTCTCCTAAAGCGATTCTATTTTCAGGGATATTATTATCTATAGAGGAGGATTCGATAGTATTGTTGACAAAGTGATCTTTGTCTAACTCATGATCTTTAATGTGTTTTGATTCAATAGCAAAAGGGGCAATCTGTACATTAGTAAACGACCCGTTTTCAAGATGCGAGCTAAGTAATACTTGAGACTCTATATCAGATGCAATAATGGTATTTGCATTTATAGCACCGATGTTGATAGAGTCACCATCAATGTGCCGTGTAATGATTGCATTTTCATCTATTTCAAGATTAGTTAGAGTTAAGTTAAATATCTTACCCGTTGTAATAGTAATACTTGGCATTCTAGAAGAAATTAAAAAGTCGTCAACAAAGTTTCCACCAGTTAAACTAAGACTTTGGATTTTAGAGCCAGTAATCGTATCATCACTAAAGTCAGCGTTTATAATGTCCTGTAGTTTAATTTTATCAGAGTTTACAACAGCTGTAGTTACATTCGTATTATCAACAAATCCATCAGCTATTTTAGATGAAGTTATTGTTTTGTTTACTATTTGACTTGTTTCAATGGCATTTGCTGCTAAGTCTGCATTGGCTAGTGATCTTAGTTTGATAGTTTGCGAGCGAATCGATGAGTCATTGATTGTATTAATATCTGTGAATACTCCAAAATGAGAAGAAAATATGGCTTTAGCATCGACTTTATTTACTGTGAGGTCGTTATTTATATTTGCATTAGATAAAGTATGAGTAACAATGTTTAAGCTATTGATGGCATTGTCAGCAAGTTTAATAGAGAAATCATCAGTGATTGATAGTTTATGAGTATTAATTGATAAATTAGCAAGAGAAGCATTTAATATCTCCCTATCGATAAAGTGACCAGAAGTTAAATTTTGACTAGTCATATCAGACATGACAAATGGTCGATTGGAAAACTTACTATTAACAAAAACTCTATCATTAAAAAACTGTTGTGTAAACTGACCAGCAAGTTTAGTTTGATCCACAATATCACTAGTGAATTTAACTTGATCAAGTAGCTCACCTAACTGCGTAGAAAACTTACCGGCAACGATACTGTCGTTTGATAACTCTCGAGAAGTAATTGTTAAGTTATCAATTTTGTTAAAAGGGATTGAAACAGTAGAATAGCTAGCTCGTGAGATTGTATTTGTGATAAAACTATGTCCACTTACAGATTGGGTAGCAAGGGAGCCACTTGTAACAATATTAGTAAACAACATAGAGTTTGTAATCGATTGATGAGCAAAATGCTTGGTATCTATAGAGTAGTTTTGTAACTTTGCTTCGACAATGGTGCCAGGGTTTACCAGATAAGGCAGCAAACTAGCATCGTTGATTAATCTAGAGTTAATTTCTCCATCGCTAATACTTAAGTTGGATAAGACCTCTGTAGCCAATTTATCATTTTCTAGTGAAAAACTAGCAGATAAATGACTTGTATCAATGGCATTTTCAACAAAGTTTCTGTTGTTAAAGGCTAGGTTTGTAAACTGACCTGAGTCAAATCCATTATCAACCAACTTACTGGTTGTGATCGCTGAGTTTTGTAAAGTTTCTCCAAAAAAGGATACATCTTTTATTTTATCTGTTGTAATCGAAGCGTTTCCAAGTGCATCTGCCCCTAAAACAGAAGTAGCAATCACAGTAGAGTCCAAAGTACCATCTTTAATCATTTCAGAGGTTATGATTCTTGGTTTTAAATCAAAGCCGCTGATCCCATCTGTTGCCAATTTACTTGTATCTATAGAATTAAACTCAAAATGTCCGCCCTCTAATGTCAAGTCTACGATATGATTACTAAATACACTGTTGTTTTGTAGTTTAGTCCCACTAAGAGAATTATCTGCAAAAGCATTGTTTCCGAGTGCGCCAGCTCCGATATCCTCTAATTTTAATGAGCCGTGAGCGACTTGCTTTTCACCCATGGGATTACTACTTGAAAAGCTAGTAGAAATCAAATTGGCAAAAGGTTGATGGTCATATTGTGGGATAACCTCATAAACATTTACATTATCAGCATACAAGAATCGGTCATTTGGTAATATCGTGAAAGCTTTGGCGTTACCAGTTCCACTCTTAATCTCTTTAAATGATGAACCACCATTTCGAGTTAAAAATAGCTTTTGTCCTGCTAGAACAAATCCAAGTGTTTCCGATACAAAGTGAATTTTTCTAATTTCTGATGAAAAAGTATATTTTAAAGTATCAACATCAGACTCTAGTTTATATAGATATTCATCGGCACCAACCCAAAGTTTTCCATCGTCGATTACATCCATCACTGCTCTTGTGGTTACTGCTGTAGACATAATACTTGTCCATGAGGCGCCACCATTGCTAGTTTTGTAAACTATTCCTCCTGCGTTGCTCCTACGAACACTAAGATAAGCAGTTTTACCATCAATAAAATGCAAAGACTTAGGTTTCATATCAACTCCATTAGATATTACTACATTTCCACTTCCAGAGGTTTTTATAGCGACAAATTCATTTAGAGTTTGATTATATTTTGACGGAACTAAGTCATTGTTGATCATACCAACTGCAAAAAAGTTGCTTTGGTCAAATGCAAAACCGATTGACTCACTTGTATATGGAGTATGGGTAACAGAACTAAAGGTTGAGGCACTATCAGTTGATATACGTAGTTCACCAGTACTAGTTCCAACGATAAAGTTTGTACCTCGTCCATGACCTTCTGAAAAGGTTTGAGAGTTTTCTGAAATATTGATAGAAGTAAAAGTGCTCCCTCCATCTGTGCTGATCTGTATTTCTGTATTTGGTGGATTTTCGTAAAATGCAACGATTTTGTTACCTCCATCTACTGGATATAAGCGATAAATTTCGCTTGCAAGCTTATCGTAGACAATATACTCACCATGGGTAAATGCTTTGTTTTGGATATGTTGAGCTGCAATAGAGTCAGTTGCTATTTTATCCCCGCTGATACTTGCTGGTATAAAGTGATGGGTCGTTAACACACCATTTTTTAAAGAATTAGAAGTTAATGACTCTGATTGTATATGCTTGAAAAAAGTTGTATCAAATACAGCAAGGTTATAATCATTCTTAGTCACTAAAAAGCGCCCTTCTGATAGATATGTTGGGTTTAAGTCACTATTGTGGGGGATACTAGAGAGTCGAACAGCTTCAAAATTAGCCACAAACTGTTTTAATTGTGTTTTAACAAGATCATATCTCCACATGCTTGAATTGGAATCATTAGTAGCTATATAAATATAGTTACCAAGAGCAATGAGCCCTTGTGGGCTAGAGGCATCAAATGCTGTTTGTTGTGCTGCATCAAAAGAAATTTGAGTCCAGGTTGCTCCATCATTTACTGATGTATAGAGCTTCATGCCTAAGTTATTTACAATAGCATATAAATTACCGTTGTCTGGATTATAACTTAATGATTGAAATTCATTGATGAAAAATAGGTCTGTATGAGTTGTAAAACTTTGTCCACGATCGTGTGACACCAAAAACTCGTTAGCGGTTAAATTGGTAGTATAAATGGTGTCCTCATGGATGACCCATGGTAACAACGCATTAGAACCGCTATGAGAAAAGGTCCAATTTCGACCAGAAGATACAGAGTAGTAGATCTCATTTGGGTTGGTTGCAAGTACTAAAACTCCTTCAGTTTGACTGAAAAAATGAATATCTTTTACTTTTCCAGGAGCGGTATCTGTCTTAGCCCATGATACACCACCATCAGATGTGTACATAATATCAAAAGATACCGAGCAAGCAGCATAACCTGTTTTATCGTTAAAAAAGTAAATAGCATCCACTGCATTAGTACAGGCATTATTTCCAAGAGCAGTAAGGGTATCGTAATTAGGGGGAGATAATTTTTGAACTGTACCAGACCCATCTTGAACTAAAAAGACTTCTCCACTATTTAGGCGAATTGAGTTTCCAAGTTTACCAAGGTTTATACCGATAGATGAATCCACATCACTGTTGATATCATCGATAGCGAATTGAGAGATCACTCCTGTTTGAATAATATCTTTACGAACTGCATCTACAAACAATTGGTTATGGCTAAGGCTGTAGTTAATGATAGAATCGCCACTAATTGTACCATCAATAAAATGTTCAGACTTGAAAACACCGCCGGTATTAGTAGCCAATTTGATGTAAGAAACTGCATCTGTATCAATATGTTCAGCTAACACAGACTGATTTGTGATGATACGTGTAATGATTTGATAGGATGCAATGGATCTGCTACTAATAGATGAGTCTTCAATACTTGCTGTAATAATGGTATTAGTTTGTAAAAATTCACCAGCAATTGACTTGTCTTTTATATTGGCACTATCCAACTGGTTTAATGCTATTTTTTTAGATGAAATAGTTTCGTTTAAAAACTTATCTTCTTTGAAAATAGCGCTGTCAAAATCTTCGGTGATGATTGAACTAGGTTTGATTTTTCTAGTAGTAATTTGTAAGTCTGCTACCTTATCTGTATGGATAGAAGTTGTTACAGTTGCGATGTGACTACCTAGTATGCTCGCATTTGAAAGTGTTCTTGTTGTGATCGAGTCATTGGCGAAGTCTTCAGATAATAAAGAGTTATATAAAATTTCAATAGAATCGATGGAGTCTTCTGATACTAAGAGACCGATTGAATTATCCTTAAAGTCTTCTGTTCTAAGAGTCCAGCTGATTAGATGTTCACCATGGATAGATCGATCCAAAATTTGATCACTAGTGATGGTAGATAATGCAAAACTAGTATAATCAATAGTATTAGATAAAAATTGCTCATCTCTTAAAGAATCATCCATTAAATGATGGGTATGAAGAGCTGATGCAGCAAAACTTCGATCAAGTAGTACATGAGTTTTTATTAACTCTTGAATAATAGAAGATGTAGATAGATGATAGGTTTTGATAGCTAAATCATTAATATCATCAGAAGTCAGACTATTACTAAGAAATCTAGAGTTAGTCAGTTGATGAGCAGTTGCAGTTGATACTTTTGAATTAGTAATATTAAAGTCTTGGATATGTCGAGCCTGTATGGAGCGATTGATAAACATAGATGTAAAATCGATTGCTTCAGCTGAAATATCAGAGTTTTCTAAAGTATAGCTTTTTACTTTAACCCTAGAGACGGAGTTATTTTGAAAGTGACGAGACTTAAGGTCTCGGTTTAAAATATGTGTAGATAAGATATTAAAGTCTTCAATAACACGATTGTCGATAGACTCATCAGCAAGGTCTACAGTTTTTATTTGATGAGTTACTATATCCTCACCATGAACTGACTCAGATGTTAGTTTAGATAGGGTGATTGATTCATTTTTTAGTTTGTCAGAAGTAATCGAAAAGTCAATAATCTCTTCAAAACCAATAGAGTTAATAGCAAGTACTCTACTATCAATAGACTGTAAGTCAAAGTCTGAGTCAATTAAAGTTTGATCGGCAATGACTCTTGAATCCACACTATAAGAAGCAATTTTACTAGAAGTGATTGAGTCTTCTTTGAATTGCTCTCCAGTAAAAATAGAGTCTGCAATAGCATGATCACTTAGTGAGTTATCTTTTATATCTATATTTGTGATCGTGCCATCGATGATATTATCTGAGATAAACGAGTCACTAGAAAAGTTCATTGAGGCTAATGAGTTCATCTTCAAGTTGTTTGATTGAATACCAGCATCATCGATATTTCTTGCAGCAACGGAAGCGTCTAGATTTGGGTGCCATAGTATTAAAGAGTTTTCAAGTGTTGCGGAACTAGAAGGGATATAAAATCTGTGTTGGTATAACACAACTTGATTAGTACCACTATCAGAGTTAATGGCAAAATCAAAGGTGCTCAGTGGAGTAATAGATACACCAGGAACAAAGCGATAAACCATGTTTTTATCTTGGTCCCCACCAAAAACGTAAATATCTCCATTATAAGAGTGAGCACTGCATCCAGTAAAATCTATATTAAAACCACTAAGATCTACGGTCCATGATGAGCCATCATTGGTTGATACCCAAACACTATCATCACCAAAAAGGTAAATATTATTTTGATGACTTACATGCTCTGTACCAATAAAATTATTAGGAAGAGGGGCTAAGGTAGTAACTGTTAAGGGATTTAGAGTAGCTTCTTTAGACTGATCTAAATAAGTGCTAGCAGCACTTCTACCACCAAACAAATAGATTTTGGAGTTTAAGCTAGCACTTTGATGATCACTCACATTTGTAAATGAACTTGACGACTGATTTTTCCAGGTAAACCCATCTCGTGATGTAAAGGTATCATCGCTGTAGTTTCCTCCAGTTAAAATCAAAAATTCTTCATTTTTAACGATATGATGGCCAGCTCTAGCTGAGAAACTACCGTTATTATGCTGTATCCAATTATCACCATCTCCAGTTGAATATATTTCGTTGGATAATCCAGATAAGGAATCCCCACCAATTAACCATAGTCGATTTTGAAACACGATGGTTTGATGGCTTTTTCGTGGACTCCAAGGAGGCCTAGAATGTCGAGTCCAAGTGATACCGTCAGTTGATGAATGAACCTCATCAGTTCGTCCAGAAGCAGTTTCTCCACCCAAAATAAAGATACGTCCGTTAAATACAGTCATAGTATGATTAGTAATAGGGCCAGTAGGAAGAGTAGCCCCCAGACTTGTAAAGTTTTGAGCATCACCAGCACTATAGACTACATCACTGAATCCTGCTCCAGTATCTCCACCACTGATATATACAGTTCCACCATGTACTACGGACTGATGACCAAATAGTGCACTAGGAAGACTAACACCTGCATCGGTAAAGGAACTACCATCAAAGCTAATAACCTTATCGCTCGCTGAACCATTGTATCCACCGTATAGATAGACTTGAGATCCAAACTTCACCGATGAAGATTGGGACATATTACTAGGTAGATTAGATACATTAGTGTAAGAGCTAACAATCTCATCTAGTTTAAGTTTGTGAGCATCGTTACTATGACTACCTGCTCCACCTATAAAATAAAACTCGCCTTTATGAGAAAGGGCTTTTGCAGAATAATCATTAGAGTTAGTAAAAGTAGCTGATGTATAAGTGGTTAATGTGTCGCTTGGATAATCATAGGTGTAAAATAGTGAATCTCCAAAAAATTGTATTGAGTCTTGATCATAGATATAGGCATACTCATTGCTTAATCCATCCAATGAAGGATGTGCATGTGAAGTTTTACTCGTTAAATTAATCCTTTGTGCAGAAGCATGTCCACCACCAAAAACTAACATTTCGTTTTCAAAAATGGCTACCACTGGGTTTGTTCTACTGTTAAAATCAATTGGGCCAAAGGTAGTTACTTGGCCATAACCACCTGAAAAGAAGTGTCGATCAAAAATACTATTGTTAGAGATATCTATTGTGCCAAGGGTTAGATCAGCAAGCTTACCGATTGTTACAGCATCGCTTTTTAAAACAGAGCTAGTACAATTGCCAGGCAAATTAGAAGACCATGTAGTCAATTGACAGTCTACTAAAGAGAAATCCATAATTACATTGCTATCAATCGACCCTGTAGATAACTCACGGTAGGTAATAGAGAGAGTCTCGATATCAATGGATGCAATGGAGTCAGTATCTACTTTAGAGTCATCCACAGCGTCATCTGCAATTTTATCTTTTGTAACTAGTAGGTCCATTAGGTTAGCTGTACTTAAGCCTGATGTGTGGTCCAAAAGGTGTCCAGAAGTAAGAGCTTCAGATACTAATAAAGAGCCAGTTATTGTATGAAAAGCGATATCTGAAGTCTCAATAGTAAAATCTTCAAATTTTTCGGTTTTTAAAACAAAATCTGTGATTTTTTCAGTGAGAATATTATAGTTAGAAAGCTTTTGAGTCGTGGCAGAGCTTTCTTGAAAGTGTCTTGTGATTAAGGTTTGCGTATCAATATCAATGTCTTGAACGGAGCCATTTAAGATTTGTTTAGTGGCCATAGTAAAATCTAAGATATCGTTAGACTCTATATTTTGGTCTCGAAAGTTACTGCTATATAGACTACGGTCTTTAATAACTGTTGTTGATATAGTGTTAGTAGATATATGATCTGTTTGAATAGAACGATCAGCAAAATCTGCATCAGTAAAACCACCATCAGAAAGCTTAAGACTTTGGATAGTTGATATAGCTAAGTGTCTAGTGTTAATTTGACTTGTTGAAAGTTTACTTGAAAGTACAACAGAGTCGTTAAAGTGTAGACCTAAGAGATTTTTATCTTTTATGTTTTTAGCGTAAATGTTGTTATCTAAAATATGTCTATTTTCAAAACTTAGATCAATAATTTTAGATCCAGTGATGGTTGTGTTAGCGATGTCATTTAAAGACAAACTCTCATCAAGGATTCCGTGGTCACCTTTTCCACCAGAGATAGTTTGATCTGTAAAATTGGCGTTGCCGATCATTTGTCTTGCAAATGTATTTCCGTAAGGATCAAAACTAAATACTTTTTGAGCAGAGGAGTCAATATTACTATCGTTAGAAGAAAATACTTGTACTGACTCTAATTGACTTGGGTTTGCTAGTTTAGAAAGTTGGGCAATCGAGCCATTTCCGATGAAATAGAAGGTATCAGAAGTAACGGCTAAAGTACCACTAGATATACTGGTGGAAACTTGGGAGACAAAGTTTAAGCTTTTATCTTCTGGGTAATATTGATAGATCTTTTTACTATCTTCATCAAAAAAGTAAGCTTTATTTTTGTACTGAGTTATCTGCCAGTGATTGTTGTCGATTTGAGGTAGTTCATCAAAAAGAGTCCACGTCAGACTTTGAGGAGTTGAATTTAAGACTTGAGATCGATAAATCTTTTGCTTAACTAAAGTATAAAAACGATTGCCGGCTTTAAAACTCAAGTTTTTATGGTTTTTAGCTTGGAACAAGTTTTGCCCAATCAGATTTTGAGAAGTAGATAATCCTAAAGCCGTTTCTACTCCATCTTGGTATTGTACCAACTCAGGAGTGCCAGAATTAACTTTTGTATAGTAGAGTTTATTATCAAAAGGTGATACAAAAGGATTTTTAGCATAGGTAGTACCAGATAGATTAGTTATGGATTGTGGACTAGTTTTTCCAGCTTGAAGTCGGTATATGTTAGTGGTGTCAAAATGTGCCTTTGCAGAAAAATAATAGTCGCCAGACGATACTTTTAGTACTTCTCTTAGTACGAGCTCGTCAAAATATGTATCAGTGAGTGGAGCCATACTAGTATCTGGAGATTGTACTAAAATACCATCTCTTTTTTGGTTGACAATACTACTTGAATGATAAGTAATTTCTTTTACATTACTAATATTTTTGAAAAGCACGGGCACAAGATCTGCATTCAACTGAGAGTAATATGGTTTACCTTCTTTGATGAAGTATACTCTTTGATGGTCATGACTTATAAATTGGATAGTGCCCGTTGTACCGTTTAAGAGTTGGTTACTTACATTATATAGATTTAAACCATCGCTTGTGATTCGAAGTACCTCTTGACTTGTACTAGTATCTTGTGAAAAATAGAGATAGTCATTGTCTTTGGCAAACGATAAGTTTGTTACAGGAGTACCAGAAGTACTAGCACGAATTGAACTATGACTTTTTGTTGCCATATCATATAAGTTGATTCCGAAGTCATCGCTAGAATAAGCGATGAAGTTTTCATTTGAACTTAAATCCGCATGAGCAAATCTAGGTGTAGATGATAGCCATGTTTTACTACCAGAATTTAAATTTAAAGAGTAAATTTGTTGGAAAGAAGAAGGAGATATAGCATTTACCGGATGTATACTTAGGTCTCTATTGTTATCTTCTCCACCAAACAAATAGAGTTGATGTTGATTGTAAAAAGCACCAGCATTTGCAATATTGGACTTTAAAGTAGATAAGTTTTGATGAGTATTATTAGTTACATTGTATAAAATCAAAGTAGATGTTGTTCCTGATGAGTTTGCTCCTCCAATCAACAAAATATGATCATTGTCATAGTTTAGAAGTGTAATATTATGAGCGTTGGTACCAGCTACACTCGCTTGGGTAGATACTTGACTCCAAGTATTAGAGCCAGTAGCAAACTTTTGATTATAGATACCATTTTTGTTACCTATTAAAAACAGCTCAGATCCTTTTGAAATCAAACTTGATTGGTCATAAGCAAAGCCAGGGCTAAGTTTTGCAGTCCAGTTATTAGCACCCACAGAATACTCAAGTAAACCTGAGTTGGAGCTCGTTTGGTAATCCATGAAATAGACACTTGCTCCATGTGCTACCAATGCGCCTTGAGTGCTTGGAGTCGTACCTAAAATATTACCGATTGGCCAAAACTTTTTTTCAAGTAGAGAGAAATACCAAAAAGTTTGTCCAGACTGAAAGTATACTTTATCCGTTTGGTCATAGCTACATGAAAATGGAGTATTAAAGGGTAGGGTTTCTGTGAGAGTATAAAAGTTGTCTTGAATAGAGTCATACTCTTGAATTTGATTGTCGCTAGCACCAGAACCAAACAAGTATAGTTTATCCTGATAATACGCAGAACAGTTTTGCTCATGACTTAAGGGCAGTTTGTTATTAAGCGTAGCAAATGCAGTAACAGCTACAATAGCTTCTTGTGAGTCTAAAATGATTGGTCTATGTGAGATGCCTTGTGGAAAGAAACTAACCTGAGTAGTATCGCTACCATCACTTAGTGAGGCAAATAAGTTAACTTTAGAATTATGAGCTTTTGCCATAGATAGAGAGAAAATTTGATTGTTCTTTACTATTAAATCATGAAAGTCATCACCCGAACTCATAAAGCTAGATTCATCAGTATCATCGCTATCTACTTTTATAACGGAATTATCTGATTGTTTTATCAATAATGCTTCACCGGATAAGTTCATCATAGTTACTTTTGCGATCATAGATACAGAATTATCAGAATTAATGTGGAGGTCTCTAACACCGTATTTACCTGTTTCAACAGAAAACGTAGATTGACCAGCTCCATCTCTTTGGATTTTTGATACTGTACCGTAATCCGTGGCACCGCTAATATAATAGATGAAATCTTTGTCATTACCTTGTCCCCACTGACAATGGTGGCCAACTCCTAGCGCAGTTACTTGATCCAATACTAAGTCAAGAGTATGAAGATTACGACTATCATCATGAAAACAAATATCAGTATTGTTTTTAGATATATTAATATTATGGATATTTGATCCGTGTGTATAAATTAGTCTTTCATCACTTTTAGCAAGATTGTTTCGGTAGATACTATTTGCTCTAACATAAACCAAAGCCTCTTCAAGCATTTGTTGATGAGCAGGAAAGTTGGAGCTAAACTCAGTGATCCCTGAGACTTCACCAGCGAAGGATTGTGTCATAGGATACATCATGCCGTTACTTTGAACGTAACCACCAAACAGATAGACTTCATCATCAAAACTTAAACTCTGATGGTATAACAATGGCTTAGGCACAACAGCAGAGCTATTCCAGATATTGCTAGAAACGGTATATTGATGTAGCTGTGTAGATGGGTTTACTCCATTCAATCCCCCTGTAACGTAGAGTCGTTTTAGAGATTCGTCAAAAGATAAACCGAGGTGTTTAAAAGACAAACTAGCATTGTTAGTAATGTTTGAGAAGTTACTTGTTTGAGTACTAAAATTTAAAACTGATGTATTTGAGTTTGATAAGTCAATGTCGTCGTATCCATGAGCAACTAAAAAAGATCCGTTGTTAGGCAATACCCAAGGGAAATGTCTTTGCAAATCAACGGTACTTGTACTTAACCATGAAGAGGGCGAAGATGCTCCAGGAGTTAATAATATGGACTCGTTAGAATCTACAAATCGGTTTTCACCAGTAAAGATGTTTTCTAAATCTTTTCGAGCCATTTGAGAAATATGAACATTAGCTATCGTATCATGTGTATGAAGATGATCAGCAAAATAAAGAGGAAAGTTTGATTGAAAGTTTGGGTTAAAACTGACTCCTGGATGGATAATTAAGGTAGTCATAGTCAAATGCCCAATTGAGTAAGTTGATGTACCTATGCCTAAGTTTAGTTGTGAATTTACTATTTCAAGTTGACCATGATGTAAAAAATCAAGATTACTACTTAGGTTACCGAGACGATCAATAGAAAAATAGTCATCGGCACTTAAAACCATATATGGTGATGAAGATGATGTGTCATTGATGCTAATTTTAGTTTGATAATTATCTACATCAGGAAAAATTCGTAAATCATCTCTTAGTATAAGCTCTTGATCTACGCTAAGGTCTTGAAGTCTAGATTGTGAAGAGAGGTTTATAAAGTAGTTGGTATCGTCCAGGTCACTTAAGTCTGGTGAAACTATAGGAGACAATATTTGAGTTACCGCTTGAGTATCGTTTACTGTCATTTGATTTAGAACAGCAGTTTCAGAAAGTACAATGCTAAAGGTTTCGTTGTGTAGACCATTTTGAGAGTCAATGTATTTTTGAAGAGTAGAAGATTGAGCGATTTCAAAATTTAGTGATCCAGCAGCTGTTGATAGGGAGAGTAAATTTTGTGCGTCCAAATGCAACAATGTACCGTCACTTTTTTGAAATCGAATATGTCGAATATTAGAGTTTTCAGTAGCAAAAGTCCAATGGGTTTGCATAAGTAGAGCTTTAGCGGAGTCAGCTAAAAATCGAATAGATCCCGTTGATCGAAGTCCACCTTTTGTAGAGCTAGTGTTTCCGAAAGGGTCAATAGAGAATACTGTTGTTAAAGATTGATCTTGAATACTAAAAGTACTATCAATATCATTGAGGTGTAGATGTAGTTCTTGAAACCATGTAGGTGAATGAATATCAACTCTACCTAAAACTGTCACTGTACCGTCAAAATCTCCAGCTTGGTTAACGGTAACATTATCCGTAAAGTGTGCAGATCTTGCGTAGATAACCCCTTGATTAGTAACACAAAACTCTAAGTCATTTGGTAGGGTGCTATCAGCATTCATCCTACACTCAGGTACATAAGATGCTGAAGTAGCAGGCATAACCAATCTACTATAGATTTCAGTCTGCTTATCAATAATTAAATTTTGATCGAAGAAACTATCTTGTCCTACTGTTAAATTATTAAGGATACTTACATTTTTGGCAGTAAGATAAGATGATTTTAGTTGAGATTGGATATTTATTTGGTTAAAAGAACTTACTTGATTTGGATCTACACTATAGTTTGGATTATTTATATCTATAATATTGGATGCGTTTCTGACAACTCCGTTAAAATCAAGATTTCTGCCAATGGTTATCATACCAGTGTTAACATCAAGATCTCCGTTGATGGTGCTATTACCACTAAGAGTAAGGTCACCATCTAGTTGTAGACTATTTGCTTCGGTTAGAACACTTGGATCAAGAAATCGAGTAGCATTAGTGTAATCAATCAGGTTTTGAGCAGTAGCAAAACCGTTGTCTAGTGTTGTTACACCTTTAATTGCCATGGATGTAGTGTAAATACTAGAGCTTAATGTAACTAATTTGTTGTTGCTACTAGTTATAAAGTCATTCCGAATATCAACGTTTTCACTTACATCTAGATCAGAAAGTATAGAAGTTCCGTTCGGATCAAATTTAAATCTTTGAGGCTCAACAATTGTAAAAAAAGATTGGGATGCAATGTAATTATCTGTTGTACCAATGGTACCAATTTCGGCATTAAAATCTGAAGTTACTTCGATTGGGGCATCAATATTTGTATTTCCAGAAAAGCTAAACTCTCTATGGATTTCAATATTTTCTACGATAGAATGTTCATTTGGGTTAACAAATCTTTTACTTCCGTCATTACCTGGGCCTCTATCTGTATATATGGTCGCAGTTAAGGTACTGATATCACTTAAGTGAGTCGCTGCTAAAGTAGTTTTATCCATACATTCAATTGAAGATGCGATTGTTACATTTTGTAGACCAAAACAACCAGAGATTAATGCGCCGTCGATAGTCATATTGTTATCTATATTTAAATCTCCATCTACTGATAGTTCACCATAGATTGTCATTTTAGAGCTTAAATTATCTGCGGGTACTAATTTTAGTTGTTGATCAAGGGTAAGTCCTCCAGCTTTAACATCTAGACGTTTGTTTTTATATAAAAACACTATATCTCGCTTTTCTGAGGATCGAGTACCGAAAATACCAAAACTTTTTCTAGGAATATAGCTTGAGTCTACAAAGGGTTCAATTGTATCGTCTGTATGTTGAACCCCACCAAACACTACTCGAGCTTGTGCGATATCTGGATTACCAGCAGATACCTCTATGTTTTCACGAACTTTAAGACTAGAAAACAAATCCTTATCAAAGTTGTCTGGTATCAATCCATAAAAGTAAGTTTGTTTAGGCCAAACATTATCAAAAGTTTCTTTCATTAGTGAGCTATCAATAAACTCTAAATCAATAGTTTTAGAGTCAGTAAACTCAGATGAATTTATAATAGCCATTAACTCCTCTTCAGAAGCTTGAGAAATTAAATCATGATTATGAAAATCAAAAAGATCTCCAGAAACCAAAGAATTATATATTTCTTCGGTGATCACAGGGTCAAAAATTGCATTTACGAAGTGCTTAGAGGCCGAACTAGTAAATCGATGTGCTGATACTCTAGCATTGAGTCGTAGCCTTGCTTTACCTTTGTCTCTAAAATGAAATTGAAGTGCCTTAAAATTAGAAGTTGAAGAAGGTTTAACAAAGTAGGGGGAGGTCTTACCGCCTTCACTAGATGGACGCAACTTGGAGGCAGACAACTTAAAGTATTGTGGATCGCCATAGTTGTCAATTTCGTTTTCATTCAGTTTGTTATCTACACCAAGCTTAAAATGTGTTGAATCTATATTTGATAACTCTCCAGATGAGTCCATAGTTATGTTTCCATCTAATAGATTAACCGAAGCGGATACGCCATTGACCCTCATACCTGCATAGTTTTTAATCTGAATATCTGCTCCACCCTTCATATGAAGTGAGCCATTGATACCTGTGGAGAGATTCATGATAGAGAGGCTTTGAAAATGACTCATACCGCCTAAATTTAAATTGTAGGTGTGCTCTTCTGTTGAGCCGTTATCAATAAAGTTGTCAGTTAGGACTAATTTATTAGCTCTCAATATATTTTTGAATGCATCCGCTTCACAGTTTAAAGACATACAAAGTCTTTCAAAAAATAGGTTTCCTTCTGTGACAATAAAAGTTTCTTCTACTTCTAAAACAGAATCTTTTAAATAGAGGCTACCTTCCATATCGATAGCTTTATTGTTAGTTGTTCCCATGGATATATTTAAGGTTCCGTTTTCAAGATAAAACCCTGCTGCAAGTTGATTGGCTTGAGTATCGTCAGGTTTTGTATCAATTGTTAAAACAGCTCCAGTTACAAGAACGCCATCTTCAACTTTTGGAGTAGCTTGGATGATTAAATTTCCTGTTTTGGTGTCAGCTCCGGATAATTTCAGGGCGGAGACAGAGTAGGGTGAAGAATCTATATTAAAGTCTGGTTTGATTTGTTCCCAGTCTTCATTGATGGTTCGTCTCATATAAAAACGTAAGGCATAGTTTCCGTTAGGTAAATTAGCTCGATCTACTTCTGCTTGAGTTTTGTATTCATACTCTAACTTTGTCTCAAAAACGGCAGCACCAATTTCTACACCTTGATCATCTTCATCAAAAATTAAAGAGTATTGACCGTTATGAATTTGTACTTCTTCAAAAGTTTTACTCCAGACGATGGTCTCAGGACTTTGGCCCTCTTCAAGTTGGCTTATATCTAGAACTCTCTTAATAATCTCAACACGAATAGAAATAATTTGATTGTACGGACCATCTGCGGGGTGGACTACAGACCCTGAAAACTCAATCACCTGAGATGTTGCACCATATGGTACAGAACAAAATAATATAAACAGAAAGGTACAACAAAAATGTGCGGTATTTTTTAACAAAGTCTGCGTAGCAAAAAGTTGTTTACTCTTTAGAAGCATTGTATTCAAGAGATTTATAGTATTTATTATAAAGTTTTTATAGTTCATAATAGTTTTTGTGGATCCTTTCTATGTAAATATATGAAAGAATTAAACCAATAGGAAAGTGAACCGTATGGTTCAAAGAGGGCGTCTATGATTTACTAGAAACACCAGGCTGAGTTACCGCCATCAGCACCACCAGTGACAACGTGTTCACCAAAACCAGAATGATTATCAGGAGTACTATCATTAAACAATAAAGTTTTGAAAGTGCCTCCTAAGCCTTTTGGGCTCACCATAAAATCAGAACTCAGATGTGTATCAAGATTGGTAAAGGAGATTCCAGCTTTTTCTGCTCTCCAAAGTTGTTCAGCAGTACACATTCTACCTCGAACTACGATGTTGTTTAAAGTATAAGCAGTATAGGTATCATGTTGGGAAAAGAACTTAGCATTAATATTCGGTACGATACAAAAAGCATTACCAGAAGTCCCAACTTTCGAGGCTCCAACTCCATTACACAGTATCTCTTGAGTTAAGATGTCGTGTTTATGATGAGAGTCAGCATTTCCTCCACCAAAGAGCTCTGAAATCACCGTATTTCCAAAATTTAGTTTGTTGTAAGTTATGGTGTTGATATCAAATTTTGCAATAGACATAGCTGCATTGAAATGTGCCCCGGTAACTTGATTGTCATTTATATCATCATTAACTATTGTAAGGTCTGCAAAATGAGTGTTAGAAAACTTTGCAGTAGCTTCAAGATCAGCAAACTCGATAGTTTTAATTTCTGTAGCTCCAAAAGATCCTGCTAATAAATCTACATTTTGTATCGTATTGTCAGCAACGTTATTTACGCTTAGTGAACCATCAGTAATTTCATCACCACTTAAACCAGATACATGTGCTTCCGTGAAAGATGCCCCTGCAATTTTTACACTTGTTATCAATTTATCAGGAATATGAACATTTAAGATGGCGTTTGGAGCGAAGTCAGCATTCACAATAGTAGATAGTACCAACTTAGACTTATCTATAATTGTATCTTTTATTTTGCTCACTGTTAAGCTAGACGCTCCAATATCACCTGAAACGATAGCATTGTTTTCTAGTATTGATCCTTCTAAATCGTTAAAGACATGATCACTTAGGATTTGTTGACTATTTAAGGTGAGTCGGTCTGTTCCACTTGATTTTATAATTGCTCCGGCAATTAAATCAGCACTATTGATACTACCATCAAGAATATTTCTTTCTGTAGCAAAAGTTGTTTCAAAATCAGCTTTTACTAAGTTGGATGCTAAAAATTCAGTATCTTCTAATGTAATTAACCCAATGTTGGTAGAGCTTAATGCTTTGGAAATATTGGCAGAGGTAATTGTTAAATCATCAATCTCTGCTACACCAAAAGCGTTATCAACAAAGCTTTCACCATCAATTTTAGTGCCTACAACATTATTTAACAAAGAGGCAGTTATGGCATTATCAGCAATTTTTTCATTTCGAATGGATGCTGCAACTATATTAGCATTTTGAACTATTGTCCCGTTAAAATGTCCTGCATTGAAAGTATTTTGAGCTAAATCGAGATTATTTAAAGTACTATCTAATATTGATGAGTCATCAAGATCAGACGCCATATTAGCTCCGTCTACTCGACCGTCAACAATGTTTGCTGAAATTAAAGTATCCGATGCCAGTTTATTATTTGTTATCACTCCATCAGAAAATAAACCGCCGATAATTGTTCCATCATCAACTTTTACACTTGTTATAACATTTAAGTTAATATGGCCAGGTGTAATCACACTACTTTTTAATACAGAGTTATCTAAAGTGTTTAAAGTAATTTTACCAGCTAAGATTTCATTAGTTAAAAAGTGTGTACTTGAAATAGAGTTACTTGCAAAAGCAGATGCGTTAATTAATCCAAAGTCCTCCCCAATGAGAGTGTTTTCTTTGATGTGAGTTGTAAATATTTCACCAGAAGTAATTTGATCATTTGCAACACTCTCGATAGCGATTTTTGGCCCTTGGATTTCATTGTTAGTGTCTACTTTGATACCTGTTACAGCAAAATCTTCTAGCTTTTCGCCGTCAATATTAGCCCCAGATAAATCGTTAGTATCGAGTGTATTTTGTGCAAAGTGCTCTGTAGCAAAACTGTTGTCTTCAATATGGTCGTTTTCGATTGATCCATCAAGAATTGCCCTAGAGGATATAGCTCGACTAGCAATAATACTTGTAGTAATAAAACCTGTAAATTTAGAAGTTGTGAATGCTGAATCTAAGAAGACTTCTGCTTCAAAAGAATTGTCTTCTAAATCAAGGGTATCTATCGTAGTATCTGTAAAGTTACCACCAGTTAATACACGATTTGACCATACAGAAGTAGTAATAGCATTGGATGAAACATTAGTGTGAGTAAAAGTATTGTTGGCAAAAGCTGAAAATGGCATGACTTGGAAGTCCGTGATATCAGAACCTGAATCTAACATTAAAGTATGCTCAAAATTACTATTAACATTTCTAGCCCTGTACAAGTCTTTGTTATTTTGAGTGTAATACACAAAAGTATCGTTTATATAAGATTGAACTCGGCTTTCCCAACTCGTATTGGCATCATAAGCACTTAGGTTACTAATAACTCCATCGTACTTTTTAAGGCGACCTTGAGTTGCTGTGGCCGCAATAAAATAAAGCGAGCTACCATCTTTTGAAAAGCTTGGATACGCTACACGAAAAGTAGTATTAACAGCCGTGTAGGCAACTATTGTTGATCCATTGGTGTTAATGATCATTTCATCTGGAAAGGCACTATTACTGTAAGCAATTTTACCAGTTTCTTCATGATAGGCTATTCCATAATTTCGAACATTAGTATCCACAGTCGATAAATACTTACCATCCCGATACCAGTTTAAATCTCCATTACTAGCTAGGATTAAGGTTTTATTATTTAATCTATCTCTGATTTGAAATGTATTAGTAGTATTTGACTCTATTATAGTAGAGCCTGTATTAATAAAATCAATATCATATGAGTCATTAGAGAGCATAGCAGTTAGCTTATTGCCGTGCGCAGATTTTTGAAGGTGAGTCCAATCAGTAGCGTTGTCATCCACCAAAGTTCTATTGCTTCCATCCCAGTCATAACGATAGATGTCTCCTCCTTCAATGGTAACGATAAAAGCGTCTCCTGCTTTAATTTCAGAAGCTATGAGTTTATCGTTGGTAATTACAGACGGCTGAAATTGATCTGCTTGAAAAATGTTACTTTCTAGATAAGTATTGGTGATACTGGAGTAGGCGAGGTTTTCTTCTTTGATACTTAAATCAGCAATATGAGTTGTTAAAATAGATCCAGCCACAATATGAAATGTTGACACAGCATCGGATGCAATAAAAGATGCAGTTACAATATTATCTTGAATCAAACTAGAGCTATCAATCAAATTATTTATCAAATGTGTTGTTAATATAGATTTATCGGCAATGCTTCCACTAGTTACAGAGTTTGCCGCCAAGTGAGAGATCAAGATTTGATCATCAACTACTTTATTTGAAGAGATTGTTTCAGCAGCGATTTTAACATCAAAAATAGAATTTTCTGTAAAAGTCTCTGCTTGTAAAGTTAGGTCTTGTAAATGTTGTTGTTCAATAGCAGCATTTTCAATTTTATTATCAGTAATTGTATTTGTGGCAATAAAGCCAACTTCAATAGAGTTAACTTGTAAATGACTTTGTTCAATGACTTGGCCATTAAAAGATGATTCATGAAATGTTAACTCAGCTAAATGAGTATCATCTAATGTTGTTGCTGTGATATTCCCATTTAGAACAGCATTTTCTTTTAGGTTGTGAGCAGGTTGGATGAAAGCATTAGTTTTGTCAATGGTAGCAGTGTGAGATGTTATTGCGATTAGCTCTCTTTGATTAACATTGCTAAAACTCGATTCATATAAATTATTGGTATCAAAGTAGTAAAACTTATCTCCTAAATACATTGGATTTAATGGAGTTACTCCTCCCCAGCTATTTCCAATAAAGGAGTTACCCCAAGCACAGGCACCTACGGTAGTTCCATTTACCCCTATAAGGTATGAGCCATCCTTTGTAATATTAATATCGTTAAATCCACCTACAGTATCATTGCAGTCTCCGCCTTGAACAGCTAATGTACCAGCTGTAATATGGGCCCATTTATTTGTATCGTCAGCAGCAAAAACAAGTTTATCAAACCCGCTTTGTCCAAGAGTGCTAACTTCTGTTGTAGATAAGTCATGGAGATTGTAGCTATATACCTTTTGGTCTCCTTCATGATAATACATGATCTCATCGTTAGTATTTTTCCAAGTTAAAAATGGGGTAGAGTCACCGTTAAATGGGACTCCCGTATCGATAATTTTCTCTAGATAGAGATCGGACCAATGAATATTTCCATTAGCAATGAATGCAATTTTACTATTGTCAGGAGATACGCTTGGACTAATCAATCTTGTGATTCCACCACCAATGGATGCAAAAGTAGTTTGTGCACCATTAGATTGAGTTACATATAAAGAACCTCCATTGGATTGGTATAATCTTGCTTTTGTGGTGTCCATAGTACCTGTAGCAAAAGGGACATTACTTAGATTATTGAAATGTCCATCTGTTAATGAGAGGGTCTTGATTTTTGACTGTGTTAGCGTGTTGGCTGTTATATCTTCTCCTAAAATAGAGTTACTTGCTATTTTATCGTTAGTAATAACAGCTGGTTTGATGTGGACTCCGCTTACAGCTTGATCATTTATTTTTGAAGTTTCAATATCATAGCTCACCACAAACTGACCAATAATTGAGTCCTCATCCAACAGAGCAGCATTAATCGTACCAGACTTAATAACATCATTCGTCAACGATAAGAGTTCAAAATCTGCTAGTGTTATTGAATCAGAAAGTATTTTGTTAGCCTCAACGGATTCATTCAAAATATTTTGGTGGATAATTGAATGATCTTTAATTTTTTGCTTAATAAAGGCACGAGTTTTAAACTTTTTTCCTTCAAAAGAATTTGATAATAATGAACTCTCTTGGATAGATAAATCATCAATTTGATCATTCCAGTATTCATAGAGCGAAAAGTGATTGCTTTTAACTTCTCCATTAATGATATGCCTACTAGTGATCGTTTGAGGTAAGATTCGAGAAACAGAGAAAGTACCATTACTCACATCATCACTGGTTAATGTGTTTTTTTGAAAATGAATTCCAAAAATTGCATTATCTTTAATGTTGTTCGCAGAAATTGCTTCGGATTGTATTTTACTACCGTGAAAACTGTAAAAATCTAAATTTGTTGTGTTTAGGGCCTCTGTTTGAATATCACTATCTTGTATTGCTTTAGCATTATCTGTAGTAAATAACCTTGCATCAAAGCTGGATACTTGAAGTAGAGGATAATCGATTCCACCTAAACTAGCAAAGTCATCACCTGTAAGTGTGTCGGTAGTAATTTTTTGATCTCCATAAATAGACTCGCTTCTAATTTTTTCTTTGGTGACAGACTCAAAGGCTATGACGCGGGTTGAAATAGCATCTGAGCTAATTTTAACACTGCTAACAGAGTTTGATGCAAAAAGTGAGCTGATTAAAGCTTTAGTAAGATAGGAGCTTTCTGATATGGAGTTTGCAGCAAGTTTTTCTCCTGCAATAGATGATGTGACAAAGGATTTTTGATCAAACTCAGCGGATATTTTAGCGGCTAGGAGGGTGCGATTCGCTATTTTTTGTTGTTCAATACCTTCGCCAAATTTTGACATTAGGATGCTTTTTCCACCGGCTAAAAAGATGGACTTGTCTTTTGAGATATGACAAGCAGTAAATAGTTGGTCATCATAATCAGAGTTTAGGACCTTTTCCCATGTTTTACCTCCGTCATAAGTAATGAGAGTATTTTGTCCTCTAGCAGAAACTAGGGCAATTTCATTGGATATTGCAGATATATCTTGAACTTTTTCGCCAATATCAGTGAGTAATTGAGAGGGGCCTCCAGCACTAGTAACATAAAAAACTTTACCTGCAGAGCTACCAAACCAAATTCCATCACCATAATCAGAGCTTATCGCTGAAATACTTACGCCAGCTGTTGAGAGTGTATAGCTACTTGCTGCAGAAAAATCACTGGTTAAAATAGAGTATACTGAAGCATCTCCACCAATAAGTACTTTTCCAGCACTGCCATAATTTAAGTCATTTGGTTGTGATGCTAAAGCTCGTGCAGTTTGGGTAGAAAATCCATTACTAGTAACAAATGCGTTGGTATTTATGTCCATGATGATTACACCATCATTTTCACTCTTAAATAAAAACTTATGTCCAGTGCCGCCAAAGTTAGATTGGACAGAAAATGTTGATCCACTAGTACTTGATTTGTAGAGGACTCTATTTCGATCAAATCCATAAGCAGTACTTGAGTCTACAAACATTAACTCTTCAAAATTTGTTAGATGCTCGGATCTTTGTACCGCATTAAATGTTTCACCATTGTCTGTACTTAAATAGTTTCTATGGGCGTTGTTGACTGTAAAATACTGCTCGTTTAAGACCTGTAAACTAGTAAAAGCTGCTTCAGCTGAGTCGGCAGTACCAAACGATGCATAGTTACTATATGTAGAGCCGTTATCAGAAGTTTTTGCTATAGAAATGTCGTTGTTTGAGCGTACTTTGAATATAAGATACCAATTATTTTTATCAATGAATACAGTATCAATAATATCAATAAGGGCACCATCAACCATAGGTCTAGAGGAAACCCCAAATCCAGTTGCTACAGCCGCTGAACCACTAGGTGCAAAAGCAACATGATCATCGATGTTACCGGTATTCATCCAGATGTGATTGAAAGTTGTTCCACCCAGATCAAAAGTATTTAAAACATTCCAGTTATCTGTTGTACGGACAATTCTATCTTCAATAAAAATCTGTCCATTATTTAATGAGGTCATTTGGAATTGTAGATCAGAGTAGTAGGTGACTGTATGATTTAATTGTAGATACTCATCTAGAGAGTCTCCTCCTTGAGTGGAAGAGTAATCAAAATTTGCGCTAGCCCCATTTTCTCGTACAATCCAAATATGCTGTAAAGAGTTCAAAGAGTAAACTCGTCTAAATCCACTGCCATCGTTTTTACGGATTTCTCGTAGACTTAAAGCAGAGTCATAGGTCATCCATGCTGTATTATCAGAGATAAATACACCATGAAACTCATCTTCAAAATGAAAGTCATAAATGTCCACACCAAAGTCTTGCACAAGAGCAAACTGTGCTCCTTGGTTTGTAGACAGGTATAATTTTTGTTTGTCTACCAAGACCCATACTTTTTTATCAATACTGAGTGCTTTAGTGAATTCAGAGGTAGGTGTTAAATTATCTTGTTTAACTAAAGTATTTTTACTAGCAGAGCCAAACTCAAATATTCCTTCTAATTTATCAAATAATAAGAGTTTGCCGTTTTGTAGTTTTACAGCTTTTTGTATATTAGTTAGTTGATTGGAGTCGCTGAGTGAATAAAAGCCCTGAGTAGTACTTAAATCACTGACTCTGGTTTGAAGGTTTCCGTTGCTTACACTGGCAGAGGCTAAATTAGAAGAAGTTAAGGTAAAGTCTAAGATGTGGGTTGTCAAAATAGAAGAGTCTGCAAAATGATCTGACTCAATCGCTCTTGAGTTAATATGAGAAGATAAGATAGCAGCATCGTTAATATCTTCTTGTAAGATTGTTAGGTTTAGGATGTTACCACTTGTAATAGCACTTTGAGCAAAAACAGATTGAGGTAAGGCTGTCATATCAAGGTGTTCATCAGTAATGGTTTGATTTAAGAAGTCTTCAGATGAGAGGGATGATAGTTTAATTTTTGAAGAAGTGATTAAGCTACTTTCTAGGCTAGCTGAGGTAATAGTTAGTGGCACAATATGACGATTTTCTATAGTGTGAGTTTTAAACAAATCATACGAAATTGATAGATTACTGATTTCTCCATTGGTTATAGAGTTAGAAGCAAAATGAGAATCAGATAAAATAATATGGGCAAAATCAGAGCTAGTCAGTGTAAAACTTTCAATTAATGAGGAGTGAATAGCATTTTGAGTTGTAATACGTGTACCAATGGCTAGATCACTAACCAGATTATTTAATACAGCTAAATCGATAATATGTGTTGTTAGGATTTGTTGGTCAACAATCATTCTGGCTGAAATAACATTACTATCAATATGAGAAGATAAAACAGCATCTGTGTTGATATTGAGAGTTTCAATAGAAAAGTCACTTAGTTTGATTGTAGATATTTGACTGGTTTGAATTTTCCACTGACTTACAGAGTTAAGAGCAAATTTACTACTAGTAATCTCTTTGTTTGGGATCAAGGAGTTGATAATACTTAAATCGATGATGTTTGTAGAATATATAGATTGGGGTGCGATTATTCGTGTATCGATTTGATCATCTCTAAGGTCAATGGTCTGTATGGATGCATTCAAAATTTTATCTGTGACAATGGCACTAGGAGCAATGTGCACCGAAACAATTTGGCTAGAGCTCAATGCTGCTGTTTGTATTTCTGAACTTAAAACTTTTGAAGAAATCACTGCATTAGTTGCAAATTTACTAAGTATAATGGACTCGTTAGCAAGTTTTTCAGATGATATTGTATTTGTTTGCCATAATTGGAGTGTTAAAGAGTTAGCAGCAAAATCTTGATCAATCAAAGTGCTATTTTTGATTTGCATGCTATCTAAAGTGTTACTAGCAATTTTACTATTTGTGATAGAGGCATCTTCAAAACTTTGTGATGTTAAGGTGTTTTGAGAAATAGAGCTAGATTCAAAAACTTTTTCGGCAATTTTAGTAGCTATAATTTGACTATCATCAATTTGGTGGGATTGTATAGACAAGTTTTGTATGGATGTACCACGTATAGTTTTTGTTAAAATATCGCTTTGAGCAATAGTATTGGTAGTGATTTGATTTGAATCAACTGTATTTAGAGCTAGATGTGAAAGTAATATATTATCTTCTACAAAGTGTTCACCAATTATGCTTCTATCTATTACCTTTAAGCTAGAAATGATTTTATCTGCAAACTTATGATTTGCACTCAATGCAGCAGCAACAATAGTGTTTGTATCAATATCAATTGTAGCTATGGATTGACTAACAATTTTAGTGTAATCAATGGAGTCCATTGCAAACACAGAACTAGTTAAAGTATTAGAGGAAATATTAGATGATACAATAGTATTGGTATCAATTTTAATACTATTAATGGAGCCATCACCAAAATCAGAATTTGTTAAATCCAATGCTTTCAACCGGCTACTGATGATAGTGTAGTCCTTTATTTTAGCAGTGGATATAGATTTATCTGCAAAATTATCTCCGCTCAATGAGTCTAAAAGTATTTTGATAGAGTCAATTGCTCCGGTAGATACATGATCATAACGAACAGAGTTATCTAAAATTTTATCTGTAGTAATAGACTGATGCGCAAATAGTTCTCCCGTTAGGGTAGAAGGTTGAATGTGGGAGTTAGATATTTGTAGAGTATTGATATGATAGGATTGAATGGAGCCATCAATCAATAATGTACCATCAATTTCTCCATTGGCGATATGTATATTTTGAATAATTTCATCATCGAGGTTTTCAGAAAAAATAGACGAGTCTTTTATAACCACTGAGCTAAGGCTGTCTTCTTGAAAATGGCGACTTAGAAAGATAGATGTTTGTAAACTAGCTTGGCGTATAGAATTGTTTGTGAATAGCTTACTGTTTAAACTATTGTTTTTCAACTTTATGTTTTCGATGCTTAAATCAATGATGGCGTCATTTGTACTAGCATCTCCACCTATATTGGAAACACCCGATGCATCACCAATAAACTGAACTGCATGGACGCCACCTGTACTCATTGCTGAAAAAACTGTACTACCAGAATCAGTACGCACCAATAAGAGTGGTTTAGTACCTGAATCTGTTGTTGGTTCAATGGAAAGAACTAATCCATCACTAGTAAAAATACTTTGATCTAAAAAGGCTCTATAGATTGTTGAAGTAGACTCAGAAGTAGGAATACTATTATCAATATCTTGCCTTGCGATATTTTCTATGGATACTCCACCAATTTTATCGTGCCTATGTAAATAATCTGCATTTAAGTGATTCGTTAATACATTTAAATCACCAGGTGTCATTAAAATACCCGACCCACTAGAAAAATTATCAGCGATAATAATACCCTCTGTATTTTTAACAGATAAAGCCATGCTATGAAATTTTGATGTTCCTGTGTATGTAATTTTGTTAGCTTTTTGAACGTGAAAAGTATCTAATCCAATAATGGTAGTATTTGTGGTTTGATGATCTGAATTAATATGGATGTGAGGAGTTTTCACCCATTCAGCTGTAGTTTGATCTAGGACCTGTAAAGAATTTAACTTACTATGTTGATTTAAATCTACTAGAAAATCATTGTCTAAATCTAAAAATTGAGGAGCAGTTAGAGTGTTTTCGGTAGATAAAGAAGAGCTCAACTGAAGAGTTTGTATATTAGAAAAAGTAGAAGGGGATAGATAAAAACTAGAGTTATCCCGATCTTCAAAATATCGAAAGTATCCCGTTGTAGCCTTTATCTGATTTGCAGCTAATCCAGAAATAACAAGCTCTTTATGTGCTGTTTGACCAATGTAGACACTAGTAACAAGATCAGAGGTGTCTGAAAATTGGAGTGTATCTCCGCTTTGCTCTGTTACGTGGATCGTATCAGAAAAAGTTAAGCTTTTGTCATAAGTGATATCATGAAAGTTTGTTAAGTTTCCGTCAGGATCAATGGTAAAATAGGTAACAGGATTAGAAGAACCTGCTGCTAATATATCTTCAGAGCGAATACTATGGGTTACAATATCCATTTTGTGCATGACAGTATCTGCGTTTATCTCAACAGCAGGCCCTGATATATCCACGTTACCAGTGACTACTAAATTATTAAGTTGAAAATCAGAGGTTAACTGAAGAGATTTAGCTGAGAGTCTACCAGTTTGGTCCACATGAAATGATACAGAGCCCCCATTCATTACTTTGATATCATCTCGATATACGAAATCTTTTGATACAAACAATCTATCTTGTCCATATAAACCATCGTCACCACGTAATTGCTCTTGGACGTCCATATTACCAGATACAACAAAGCTATCAAAAATACTGATGGTATCGGCACTTAGGTTTCGTACATTTGAGCTACTGTGGGGATCTAGTACATAAGCTATATTGTCTATATCAACTATAGAGGTTGTTCTGATTGTACCTCCGTTAAGTAATATGCCGTTATAATGGCTAGTGGTAAACTTTGCATCACCCGCATGACTCAAATTACCATTATGAATAGTTAAATCTCCTGCTTTCATTAAAAGATCGCCGTTTGCAATAAGTCTTAAACTATTTAATACAGAGTGCCCTAAAGGGTACATTACTCGATTCGGGTTGGTTTTACCTTCAATTTTTGTACCATAGATAGTTTGTTCTACAATAAGGCTTTCATCTTTAATAATTAGCCCGTTGTTAAGATCAACATGTCTAGTTTGTAAGTTACCAAGAACAAAAGCGTTACCATTGGTGACATTAATACTGTTATAAACAGAGAGGCCATCTAAGTAACTCGTTTGATGAGGGGTAGCGTAAAACGAAGGATTGTCATAGTCATAATAAGTTGTTGTATAAGCATAAGCAGCAGTTAGATTACCATTAACATTAAAGTTTGAACTAATATTTAAGTTGGCTCCAAACTCGAGTTTGTTTCCAACATAGAAGGTTCCGACAATCGATAGGCTGTCAAAGTGTGATAGGCTATTAGGATCAATTTTATAAGGGACCCCATCTCCTAAATTGTTACGATCAATAAACTCATCTGCTGAAACTTCAGATATTCCAAAAGAGGTATTATCATGTAAGTTAATTAATCCGGTCATCTTGGCAGGTACATTTTGGTTTCCAAAATTGATTTCGCCTAATATGTTTAGAGTCTCAGGTATATAGACATAAGAATTTGGTTTAGGCACACCACTTGAGTTGTCATCAGTTGATCTAATCTCAAGGTCTCCTCCTAAATTGTTTGATCGATCTATGTCTATGTTACCAGTGATAGAGACATTTCTTGAGATAGAAACAAGATCTTGAAAGGAGGCTTCACCAGCGTGTATGTTTAAACCGAACTGATTATCTAATTGTTCTTCAATGCCTTTATTACATAAGCCATCGTTGGGATCACAATACTGCTCATTAACAAAACGAATCTCAGAAACAGCATGAGTGTTATTGTTACTACCAATAACGATAGGGCTATCATTTATTAAATCAGCCCCCATATAAACATCAAGACCTTCTGCTTTAGAGACAATTATTTTGTTACTTGCCGTTACATCATGATTTCTAAACTCGTTAACCGCTGTTAGTGTCTGAGGAAGAGTAGAGTCAACAGCTGTGATTGGCATGATATCTTTGATGAGACGCTTTTTGGAACTATCAGCACCATTGATAATATCAATTAAATCAGAGGCCGTAGCATTATCATCAATATTATGGATATGAGCTTTGTAAACCAAGTATTTTGTACCATTGGACTGCATGTTAGGGTGCTCGATAATATTTGGAGAGTTTGGATTGTCAAAACATGAGATGGGAGTACCAAGTAACTGGGAGTTTGGAATACCTCGACAAGGGTCAATAACGTAATATTTACCTTCGGGGTTGGTACCATCAAAACCAGATTTACCGTCAATGCCAGCACAATAATCTTTACGCAGCGCTTGGTGATAAGTTAAGCCAATTTTACAAAGAGGAACCTGGCTTAATAAATCAAAAGCCATGTCTACTTCTAGGGGGGTATTTAGATTATCTGAGATATTATCGCTTTCCCCTGTGTTTTCATTGTGATTATATAAAACTAATGAATCAATGGAAGTAATCTGATCAGCAGATACTTGATATGCTTTAACATTGTTGGCATCTTTTATGGGCGATAGAATTTTAGGTGCGTAGATAACACCTGCACCTGCAACACTCACATGAGCAGTTTTTGCTGTACTTACTGGTCCTGTAATTTTTAGCTGAGATTGGTCTTCAGGATCAGAACTAAGAAGGCCAGGGTTTGGAAGAATGGTCAATGAGTTAACTTTAGTCCCTGTATTAATTTCATCTTCTTTGATAACTACATAGGGGTCAATTTGAAAGTCCTTGTAGTCCTCTGATTTATCGAATGCTCCTAAACGGTCTCCTTGTATTTCTTCTCCTAAGGCATCGATTTCGTTAACGGTAATCTCTCCCTCAACGGTTGCATCCATAGCAAAGACATTTGCGGGGATTAGCTCTGTATCGCCAATTTTGTATGGGGAGACCTCGACTCCTTTATTTAGTAAGACTCGACCGGCCGTTATATGGGCCGAAACGTCAGAAATAGCAAGATCACCTGAAGAACCGAGACTGACATTATTATTTTGTGGTATATGAATTGAAAAAGCACTTCCGACTTCGGTAGGGGCCATGTCAAAAGCTGTGAAATCGCTACCATCTGTTTTTTGCTCTGGAAAGCGGATGACTAGACCAGATCCAGTGTATTGGCTTGAGGGTAAATCTAAGCCACCATCACTAGGAGGGTTTGGACAATTACTAGAAGTATTTGCCAGTTTTGGGTTATAACAGATATTGACAGTGTGAGGATTTGCATCATCAGGAGATACGACCTCTAAAAGAGCGTCCCGATTATAGGATTGGTTAGTAGGATGAGGTTCGATAGTTAATCGGCCTTGTTTAATGTCTTCTCCTTTTGTGGCTACCGATGAAACAGAGTAGGGAGTTCCATCAATATTAAAAGGGCCAACCCAGGTTTCTTCGTTTGTACCAAAAGGTACAACCAATAAATGCATGACAGGATGATTTTTTTGATCAGCAGCACCAAAGCGAAAACGAGTTTCAAAAAGTGAAGTGCTTAAACGATTATTAGGATGGACTCCGATTCTTTGGTAGATGATTCCATCTTTGATATTTATTTTTGGAAACTGCTCTACCCAATAGGAGCCTTCTTGGAAAGAGTCTAGAATGTTTGCGGTAGAATATGGAGGCTTAGATAAGTCTCCTTCTTTGGTATAAGTGGGATGAATCCAAAAAGTTACTCCTACCGTACCGTTAATAGGCACACCAGTATCTGCTTCAGATAAAAAACCTTGAAAGTTAATGGTATTAAAGGAGTCTAAGCTTTCATCAGTAAAGGTGGTAGCAATACATAAAATTGACAATATAAGAAAAATTAGTTTATTCACAACTGAAGTAAAGGCAAAGGTTATACCATAACAAATATGTACAATCTGGTACACATTCAATCGAATACAAAATGAAGTCACATTAATTTTGTAAAAATGGTTTTATAAGAGATTACTTTTTCTAGATTGTAAATTGTAGTTTCAATTAAAACTTTTTACTTAACTCAATCTTTAAATCTGTGGTTCCGTAAAAATATAATAGAGGCATGTGCATTCGACTAGCCCATGCATATTCATCATGGGCTGCATCTTGATGTTCAAAGTAAAAAAGATCCTGATCATAACCTTTTTCTTTGAGTAATTTATTCATGTTTTGAGTGTCTAACAAGGCATGAGAGACTCCTTTAGAGTCCATCCCTTCTTTTGTCCCCATATCCATCCAGATTTTAGTGGAGTTTTTTTTCTGTTTTGGAATATATTCGCGAAACATATATTTGTCATCCCACCACAAAGAAGGCGATATGACTCCTACTTTACCAAAGTACTGTGAGTATTCAAAACCAGCGTATAGTGAAACGAGTCCACCTAGACTAGAGCCCATCAGACCCGTATTTTCTGGCCCCGTTTTGACTCGAAACTCTTTTTCAATAACGGGCATAAGTTCTTTTGAAATAAAGTCTAAGTAAAGGTTGGCTTTACCACCACCATGTTGCTTTGATTTAGTGGGGGTATATTCTTCTAATCTACCCATAGTATTATAGATACCAACGATGATAATTTCTTCTATTAGGTTTTTAGAGATTAATTCTTGGGTAGTATTATCTACCTCCCATTCTCTGCCCATAAAAGCTGTATTGGCATCAAATAAGTTGTTTCCATCGTTCATATATAATACGGGATAGTGCTTTTTTGAATCTGATTTATACGATGGCGGAAGATATACTATGATGTTACGAAAATTGTTTAAAAATTTAGATTCAAACTTTCTTAGAAATTGAAAATTGCCTTGTCGAGTATGATCTAATGAGTCACTTTCAAATCCAGCAAAATTGTAAACCTGTAGTTCAACTACTTCAGACTTTTGAGCTATCACTCTAAAATTATTTGTATCTTGAAAAAATTGGTCTTTTTGAACTGTTTCCCAGGAACCTAAAGTAAATTTAAACTCTAAAGATGTGTTTTTAGGAACTCGTAAAGTAGTGGTAAAAGTGTTTTGATCCAGTCGAGATAGTAGATGGCTTTGCTCGGTCCAATCCCCTAGAGTTTCATGGTTTCCAATGATGACTAATTGATCAGGAGTATAATCAGGTACTTTGACTTTTAACTCCAAAACAATGTATTGAGTTTTGACAAAAAACCATGTAACGATAAAGAGGGTTAAAACGAAAAGGTATAACATGGTTTAGCTTTATTTGTCCTTAGAGTGAAGTATAAGTATGGTGATTTTGCATGTTCAAAGTATAAGCTTATGAACAAAACATTCAGAATGTAAGGTTTTTTGTACTGTTTTGCAAGAACTATTCTAATTTTATGACGCTTTGTGATCTCTGTTTAGGATGATTTATCCACATTTTTTTTAAATGTAAGTTCTAGTGATTTAATTAATGAGACTTCAAAAATTTACTGATTATATTGAAAAGTCGAAGGGATTTTATTATTGTAAATTTGAAATTATTAGCCTGACGACTTAGAGAGATGATATCTTTGAAAGTAATTAAATGTAAAAAGTAAATAATAGGATTTTATGGAAAAACTAGAAATTGTACAATTTGCACAAGCTACAGACAATTATGCATGGTTGATTGTTGATCACTCACGGCAAATAGCAGCATTAGTTGATGCAGTATGTGGTGAAGATATTAAACAATACTTGGATAAATATAAACTAAGTTTAACTCATATTTTAAATACGCATCATCACTATGATCATGTGGGTGCAAACGAATTTCTATTTCATTCTGATTTAAAGGTATACGGGAGCGTTTACGATTACAAAAACAAAAGAATTCCTCACCAAAACCAATCTGTAAAAAGTGGAGATGTAATTTTGTTTGGAGACAATGAGATAGAGGTTATTGATATACCCGGACATACTCTAGGTCATCTGGCTTATATCATATCAAATCATGTATTTTGTGGAGATACCGTTTTTTTAGGAGGATGTGGCAGAGTATTTGAAGGAACCTATCAACAGATGCATTTTAGTATTAAAAATATGTTAGAGTCTGTACCCTCTAATTTTTTATTGTACCCCGCTCATGAGTATTCATTGTCTAATCTCAAGTTTGCTAAACACCTTTTAGATGACGATTGTGTTAATCATGCCATTACTATTGCTAAAAAGCGCTTAAGTGAAAAGGGTTCAAGCTTACCTACTTCTGTTCAAGATGAAAAATCATGGAACCCATTCTATCGAGTAAATGATCCAAACTATTTAAAAAGTGTTACAAGCTTATCTTTTGAAGCGAAACAGTCTCCACATATTGCTTTTGCAGAGATCAGAAAAATGAAGGATAACTTTTAATGGCGAAGACTTGTCAGTTTTATAAATTGGATTGTCCTCCATGTTTAAATGAAGTAGATGGATTTGGGGACTATTGTACTTGGCATGATGGTTCTATTAAGATGGATTTAAGTTTTGAAGAACTTGAACCTTGTTTAACAGAAGCGCAGACTTATATTTTAACTGGACTAAATTTTCGCTATAAAGAGATATGTAATGCAAATTTGAATAACTCTCAAATGATTCAAGTAGACTTTTCAGACATGACCGTTACCAATAGTAATCTAACATCATCCATCTGGAAAGAATCTAGTTTGTTAAAAAGTGGCATTGAATCTAGTGATTTATTGCGCACAACTTTTTTGAATACTAATATTGAAAACTGCAAGGTTCGGTTTAGTAATATGAAAAAGGCGACTTTCAGAGATTGCTTGATTATGCATTGTACTTTTGAGTCTAGTGTATTGAGCAAAACACTGTTTCAGTCTACTCATTTCAAAAACGTAGATTTTTCAGGTGCAATATTTTTATGTGACGAGTCATATAATGATAATTTGTTTCCTGTGTTTGAAAACTGCCACTTTGAAAATTGTTTGTTTGCTAATCAAGAGTTATCTTTTTTTAGTTTCGAAAATTGTGAGTTCAGTAAAACTTCTTTTTTAGATTGTCAATTTCAACGAACTAAATTTTTTGAATGTACTTTTTTTAAGACAGAGTTTTTAGGAGCAATGGATCTTGATAAGGCCTATTTTGACGAGTGTGAACTAGACCGTTTTACTCTCGATTTAGATGAAATGAAAATTGTAGAGAAAAAGATAGAAATGGGTACTAACGACTAAGTTTTATATTTTTTTGCACTATTTATAAAAAACTCGTATCATTAGTAGTATCAGTTAATTTTAAAGATAGACAATTCTTTAGAATGGATAGTTTTAGATTTATTATAAGGTATTGAGATGAATAAAATTGTATTATATGCTTGTTTGATGATCCTGTTTTCAGCGTCCTTATTCGCGATGTTTTGTCCAGAGTGTGGCACCAAAAATCAAGACAAATTTAAATATTGCTACTCTTGTGGTGAAAAATTGCCTCAAGGTCAATCGCAGTCACAATTCAAAAAACCAACAAAGTCATCAGAAACTATTACTGCTGAAGATCTGTATGATTATGACTCTAACCTAGTCTATCCGGGTAAGGAGACATCTAAAAATCAACAGATGATTGATAAATTACAAAAGCAAATTGCTGCTCAACGAAAATTATATAAAAATAAAAGGAGTAACCCGGGTACAATTGGATCAAATCCAAAAGATGTGTTCTCTTTTTTGAATGGTGGCGCATCCAAACAGTTGATGGGTCTACAAGGTAAAAATATTTCAGAGAGCCAATTACTTGAGCTAAACGAAAGTCCTCAAGTAAATCAGTTGATGAACCAAATGAAATCTCAAAACTTTCAAAAAAACATTTTAGAAGGATTAAAGCAGATGAAAGGTCAAAAGGGAGCAGATAAAAAAATAGGCTCTTCTATTAATCAATTAGAGGCTTTATTTCAAATGTTAAATATGCAAGGTGCTATGGGCGGTAATCAGCCGTAAGCTCTTATTGCAGTTACGAAATTTTCACAATATAGATCAAAGCTTTAGTTTTTGTAAGCCCTTACAAAAGCAATTTGGATAAGCTAAAGGTAGTTATTATATAAGGATTCCTTTATCCCGAAACAATCTTCATGTTGAAGTATTGTTTGTTTATAATATTGTTGTTAGTTGGTTGTTCAAGAGATAATGATCATCCAGAGTTTTCTTTAGGACAAAGTATAGTTGCTGACTTTTCTCGCTTTCATTTGAATCGAATGGTAGGCACGATTGAGACCGTAAATACGGCAAAAGACAAGCTTGATACATCGGGAGTGTTTTACTCTTATTCACCCGATATGGAGTTTATAGGCAAAATGGGGCCTTACGACGTTCAGATTAGACTAGAAGAAGATACCAACTATTACATCATCTCAGGTACGTTTGGACCGGTGGGTAGTGTTAATGGTAGAGCATATTTATCCACCAATAATGGCATTTATATGGACTTTTACGATCAAGATTTCACCCACTACCGCGGTACAATAAAATAAGCCATAATTATATAAGTGGTCTCTTCGATAAAACTGAATAGTTACAATAGGCCTTGTAGCTATTCAGTATTCTATTAGAAAACATCCAAGTAATTTTTATTGCTTTTATTAGTTATAACTGAATCTTAAAGTTTTTCCCAAAGACCTTTGTTTTTTGTTTCTGCTTGTTCCATAGCCTTTACGAAGGCATTTTTAATAGGAGTTATTATTTCTTGTCCATCATGTAATATTCCTAGGCCTTGGCTTAAAATTTCTAAGTTTACGATGGCCTCTTTTTGAATAATGTAAGCATGGTTAAAATCTAGCCCTTTATCTACATAAGCTTTGGGTTTGTATATCCTAACCTTTCGATTTAGATATTTTTTTTTAAGTTGCTTTTTAATTGATGATTTGGATAAATGATCATTGAGTGAAGAAATATCTAATAAACCGATGAGTTTTATTTCTTCTTGCCGTGACTCTGTTTGAATTAAAAAGGTGTCAGGGCTTAAAATATCGATTACTTGTCCTGATTTTGTAAAAAATCTATCTCGAGAAAACCATGACTCTGATGATTTTGAGCGTGTGAAAGTGGCTTTTCTAGCTTGGCCATTTACAAATATAGTTTGATCAAACTCATTAGCTTCACTAAAAGCAATATTGATTGATATTAATAAGAAAATGATACTTTTCATAGTGTACTCCATAATAATTTTTCTACATATATTGTCGTCATAGAAATAGTCTACAATTAATAGTAAGACATAAAAGATTCGTTTAATGTATTTTATGTTCAGTAAAATAAAGAGTAACTCAAATATTATGAAGTCTTTAAACTGTTTTCAGCATTGAAATGGAATTCTATAGCGTATGGCTAGTATTGTGATAAAATTAATGAATTAAAATTTTTGAAGCAAGCGGTGGGTAAAGTTTTGTACCACTATCAAAATATTTTTCAACTTTACAAATTATAAATCTCAAAAATAGAAGGATTCATTGTGGAAATTTTTAAATTTGGAGCAGATTGCTTAAGAGAAGAAACGACCTCCGTAGATAAGATTAGTCAAGAGCTGTTAGACTTTATGGATGATATGATAGAGACTATGATTTTAGCCCCTGGGATTGGCTTAGCAGGACCTCAAGTAGGCTTGAATAAAAACGTTTTTACCATGAATGTGGATGAAGGGGTCTTTGAAAAAATTATCAATCCAAAAATTATCTCTAAAGATGGAATAAGCACTTTTAATGAAGGATGCTTGTCCTTTCCTCTTTTATATTCAGATGTAGTTCGTCCTGAGTGGATTAAGGTTTCTTATATCAACGAGCAAGGAAAAGAAGTGATTCGAGAAGAAGACGGCTTATGGGCAAGATGTTTTCAGCATGAGTTAGATCATTTGACGGGTACTCTTTTTATAGATCACTTATCTAAAAAACAGATGAAAGAGTTAAAGAGTGATCTGAAAGATATTCGTACTATTGGTTTAAGTCAAAACGAGATTGAACGAATCACATTGAGTAAGCAAAAATAGTTTTATTGTGATAGTTTGATTAAATCATTTTCTTCTAAAGTGGAGCCTTGGGAGATGATTTTTTGATCAGCGTCAACTACCACATAATACGGAAAAGAGTCAATCCCGAAGTATTTGAAAAACATTAGTTTAGGATCATGGTTCATGGGAAACTTATTGTATTGATTGGCTAGCTGCTTTGAGCCATCATCTATACTAGGAGAGACTCCAATAAAGTTAATATGCTTTTTATATTTTTTATAGAGTTTATTATACTTGGGTCCACTAATAATACATTTAGGGCAAGAAGAAGACCATGCAATGTAAAGAGTAGGCTTTTTTAGGTCTATGCTATGGTCTTTTTCAAACCAAGTATTTAAGAAGTTGGGGGCAATTGCACCAACTTGAGATACTTCATGGCTGTGTTGTGATTGATATATATATCCTAATCCTACACAAATCAAAACTAGTATTAAGATGCGTTTAACGAGCTTCAAAATATTATCCTAGAAATTAGATATTTACGTTACAGACAATAGGATAATGATCTGAGGTATAATCTAAGGCTTCGCTTTTTTTGATCTCCACTAGACTACATTTATTTTGAAAAAATCGACTTCCGTAAAAATTATCTATTCGAACCAAGCTTGGATAGTTTTCATCTTTATTGCCAAGAGGAGTTGGATAGGATCCTTCGCGAAGATTACTTGAGTTGGTGCATTCATATAAATCTAAAAAGCCATTACTTTGAAAGTTTTGAGTAGATCGCAAGTCAAGCTTGCCTTCATGGTTTGTAACTCTAGAAAAAAATGTTTTTTTGAAATCTTTAGGAGTAAGGTTTGATCTATATGGTGGACAGTTAAAGTCACCCATAATTAAACTGTTTTCTCGTCGGTGAGCAAGTTGGGTAATAATTTGAGCTTCAGCAAGTCGTAACTCAGAAGAGTAGGGGTTTAAGTGAGTAAGAATAACTCTAAAATCGGTATCACCTTTTTTAAAATCAGCACAGATTAAGCCATGAAACATAAATCGATTGTAGGTTTTACCCTGCGTTAGGTCAACACTATCTTTATACAATAATACCATATCAGCAGCACTAGGAGTTTGATGATAAATTGCTCTTAAATTAAGCTCTTTTTTCACAAAGTTCAAAATACTGTAATCATTTGCATGAAAACCGTCACACTCTAACAGTCCAATAATATCGGGATCTTCTGATTTGATAAAATCTATGATTTTCCCTAGTCGATTTCCGGCTTCAAATTGACCGCCACGTAAAATATTATAGTTAATAATTTTCATTTCTTATGTGCTCCCAAGGGATTTTAAGGTATTAGAGTTTAAGAGTCGCAAATTGCGTTCAATAGTTTAATAAAAAAACAGTCCATTTTTAATATTAGAAATTATACCTTTTTGAGTAAAAATAATCTAAGTTTTCTAGGAAGTATCGCGTGAATCTGAAAGATATTTTAGTTTTGATTCAATTTATAGGTAAAATAGTCTTTGGTTGAAGGTTCTGTTTTGACTTTATAGGGGGATTTAAAGCATAGAAGTCGTTTTTTTTAAGCAGTTTTGGTGATGACTTTTTGGCTGGTATACCTTTTGACTTAACAAATAAATGAGGCTCATCTAAATTAAGTTGTAGATCTTTAAAAAACTTTTTATTCTGATCTATGTACCAATGAAACTGTATGTTTTGAAAACTCTGGCTTTCATCTTTATCTAGCATGGGTAACAATATGTCTTCAAAAACCTTGGCTTTTTTATTGAGTTTTTTACGAATCATTTTTTGAGGAACAAACCTTGGTAAACCTTTGATATGTAGCACTTGGATAATTTTGGGAAAAGGGACTTTCCATTGGTGTAGTTTTTTAACGACAATGAGTGCGTTATTCTTGATATCTTGGGGAGTAAGTTTAGATTTCTTATGTTTACTCTGAAAAATATAGATTATATTATCTTCTTTGGAGAGATTAAATTTAGAGTCTAACAGTTTAAAAATAGGATTTGAGTAATGAGCTTGTACAAAGAACAATAGGAAAAGAAGATTTTTTAACATACTTATATTATACTGTATTTCCACTAAAAAAGAATAGGGTAAGATAGTAGTTTTCAAGAACTGACTTAGGTGATTGTGTAACTACGGGAAGGTCTGGTTAAATTGAAATTTCGACAAAAAAAGAAGCTCTCTCGAATTTTCATGTTATTTTTTGCACTTGCAGTTTCATTTCCATTGATTGGTTTAATACGATTAGGAATAGACTCCTACTCGCAAAGTATCCGATTAAAAAAGCGAGAGATTTTCGCCAATTATAATCAATCAGGAAAAGATTTAGATAAGCTTTTTATATCATACCGAGATTTAGTTAGAAGTTTAGGTACATCCTTCTATAATGCTCCTGTGTTAAAAAAATTACATGGTTCATCTAAGCAAAATTTGTGGACAGATTCATCAGATGATTTTTTTAGAAAGACTTCCAAGGATAAAATAAATAACTTGAGACGTGCCTATATTAAGCATTATAAAGAGCTTCAACGTAAGGTTTATAGTGTTTTTAGTAAAAGCGATGATATTATCGATCCTTCAGATTGTCCAATTAGCGTGCAAGTGATTGTCTTAGAAAAATCATTTTTCTCTAAGCCTTACTATAATAAACCTATTGAGTCAGAGAAGTTTACTTACTTTGAATTGTTTAAAGGTACTCGTCCAAAAGGTTGGAACACGCGAAAGGAACGAGAACGCTACTGGGGAAAATTAGGTATTTATGACTATTTCGATCAATTTCCAGCTCATTTGACTTTTCCTCATAAGGGAGAAAAAGACAAGTTGATTTGGGATGGGGTCAATGAAATTTTTCGTAAAATGTTTCGAGATCAAATAGTGGGTCCATCGTCTTGTTTAGAAACTCGTATTTCCATGAAAAACTTGTTTCAAAAGTTTCCTGAAGAAACTCATGGAAAATTTACTAATATAAACTTATTTGGTCAATCAGTAACCTTTTACTGGCAACTTTACCCGAAAGATTTTAATTTTGAAAAATTTTCTAGCTTACAATATCACAAAACACTGGAGATGCCTTTAGCGAGTTATGCCATCATTATTGATGACTTCAAGTTAGAGACAACCTATTTCTCTTTACTCAACAGAGAGTTTGGACTAAAGGGTTTGAGCTTTTGGGTATCTGAACTAGCAAAATTGAGGGATATTCCTGCGCTTGCTTCGTTTGAATTACCTGATAATTTAAAAGAGACTTTCGCTTCGACACATAAAGATTATCAACTTTTACAGAGACAATTAAGCCAAGTTAAAGAGTCATTTGATGTATTTGAAGAAAACTGGTTTCAACAAAAAGATAACTTAAAAGCGGTTTCAGCAAAATTAGGTCAGCTTTTAAGTTCTTTTAAAAAGAGTAGAATCAAGAAGCAATTAAAAAAAATAAACAAGTCATTAGACAAACATAGAAAACTTTTATCTCGTGAGGGCGTTGATCCAAAAGTTAAAGACTTTATGATGTCTTATAAATATCTTTTAACAGCTTTTTTGAAATGCTACGACTTAAAATCTTCGCTCAAAAAAAGTAAAGATATCGCTTTTTTTAATTGGCAAGCTGACTATGAACAATGGAAAGACAGCCAAGAAGAATTATTTAAAAAATTTACAAATAGTGGGATTAGTTTTGAAGTTTTGAGGCGAAAAAAGATTTCAAAACCTCATAGTAGTTACTTTGTATTGAGTGAGGACTCGAATTCTAAAACTATATTGAAAGCTGACGATACACTATTAAAGATTGAAAGTATTATTGGTATTTTAAATCCTAAGACAGGAGAGTTTGCCTTAGAAAAGCAGTTGGTAGATGACTACCTATCATCAGAAGGTAATCAAGTCAAAGAAGCAACAGTTTATGATCTCATAGAACGTGTTAAAGCTACAGGTAAAAGTAGTCACTTTACATACTTTAAAAGTGGTGAAAGGTGGCTAGGGACACTTTACCCCTCAAAAGTCATTCCTGAAAAGGTCTATTTCTTTACCCAAAGTGAAACCTTTTTAGTAGATGAGATTTTATCTATCGCTTATGGTGTAATCAGTCTGGTAATTTTAGCTCTATTATCTACTCTCATCTTAGGTGGTTTGATGTCAAAAAGAATTGTAAACCCTGTAGCGGAGTTAACAAAAAAAATCGCAAGACTAGCAGAAGGAAAATACGATGAAAAGGTTCAAATCAACGAAAACAATGAATTAGGTAAATTAGCCCATCATTTTAATGAAATGGCTGATGGTATTCAAGAAAACCTATTTTATATGAAAGCTGTTGATGATATTAATAGGTTGATGAACAGTAATCATTCAAGAATGATTATGCTGAAGTATATTTTACATCTACTTTCTGTTAAATACCGAGCCGGTCTAGGATTAATTGGCTTTTTTCATAAAAGTCTATCGGTTCGTGCACATGAATACTCTATCTATGAAAGTGCTGTGATTGCGCAGGATGAACAAGAGGCATTGGTTGCAAAAATGCTCAAGTTTGTACAGGATAATCAATCTTCATTTTTAGATAGCAAAGTACTAGTTTTAACTAGGGGGCAATTAGACTATTTTCATCCGTCACTCAAAAATGGACTGATTTATTATTTAGGTGAGCAAGATGATGGAGATACGATACCAGTTACTGGTGTTTTATTTTTGTCTGACATATCAGATGTACTAAACCAAAACAAAGATATGTCTGTGGTAGTTCAAATGATTGAAAACTTGTGTGAACAAGCTAAAACGATTGTAATGAAAAGTTTATTAGATGAAATTGGTGGAGATACTGAAAAAGGCTGGGAAGTTCAAAAGAGCTTGATGCCTAACTATGATCCCGATGGAATGGGATGTTTAGATATTGCTAGTTACTTTGAAGGAGCTATTGGATTAGCTGGTGACTATTTTGACTATTTAGAGTTTGAGGACAAAACACAGTTAGGGTTTTCTATTGCTGATGTTTCAGGGAAGGGGATCGGCCCTTCTTTGTTTGGTGCGACTTCTAGAGCTTTCATGAAAGTTTTGTCACAAAAATATCAAAAGGATACAGCTCAAACTCTAATTGACTTGAACGATAATATTTCTTTTGATAAATCCTCGAGTTTATTTTTGACAATGTTTTACTGCGTGATTGATTTAAAAAATATGATTATGTATTACTCATCAGCTGGTCACAATAAGATGTTTTTATTGAAGAAGTCAGGTGAGTTAGTTCATTTGAGTGCTAAAGGATTAGTTATTGGTATGTTTGCTCCTGTAGTTTATGAGCAAAAAAGTATAGAGATAGAGCCTGGTGATGAGGTTATATTGTATACAGATGGAGTTACTGAACATGAAAATCCCCACTTAGATTTATATGGAGATGACAAGTTTGAAGACTTCTGCAAAGAGCATCAAGGTATTTCTTCTAAAGATTGGTCGGATATATTAGCTAAAGATTTAGAAGACTTTCGGGCAGGGATTTTCCCGTCGGATGATATAACTTATATTCGCATCAAAATTTTGAAGCAATTGGAGGAAGAAAATGCTTAAAAGGGATTTTTCTCAAAAGCTTTCAAAAGTCTTTTTGTTTTGGTTTGCATTAGCCTTGTTGATCCCATTGATAACTTTGGTAGTTTTCACTTTATATACCTTTGATGTTCGTCAAGATTTACTTATAAAAAGAGTTCAAGAAAACCAATTAGATTTAGTATTGAAAGTAGAGAATCACTATAAGAGTACTTGGATTCCTGACTATTCATCAAGAATCTTAGATATAGTTTTTGATAAAGAGTTTTATAAAGAACAAAGTCGGGAAGAGGCTATTTCTTACTATTTGGACAGGTTGTTACCTAAATTAGGTTTTGCTATTGAAAAGCAAGACAGTATTGAAAAGTTTATTCATTATGAAAATAAACTCCCTATCAGAATGCAATTGATACGTTTTGAGTTAACTAAAAATCAAAAAGATATTTATGAAGTTTTAACTTACGGCAGCTCCAGAAACTTAAATGGTGCCATAAAAAAGATTCACGCAGTAACAGAAAAAAATGTAAAAATCAGAAAAACATTTTATGAAGCATTAGAGGCAAGGTCGAAAATTAAAGTAAGTGAACTTATTGAGTTTTGTGGTGCCCTGCATGACTTGTCTTCAGATCTAAAGCTAACAAAACTTTACTCGAGTGTTAAAAAACTAAAGGGAGACGAACTTGTAGATATAGGTGTTTTGTCAAAAGCAGTTCAAGAGCTGAAGTCATTAAGGCTCGATCTTATGAAAAGCATGCAATATTTGATTACCCATTCATATCAAGGTAGTTCATTAAATGAGTTAGACTATTTAAAGGCTCAAAAAGAGTTTTTAAAAAACTTTTCTAAGATGTATGGAGATAGGAGAGCAGTTTTACAGGAGCTTTTAGTGAAGCTAAAAAATAAAAGTGCTTACAAAGAAGAAGTTTTCACTTTTAAACAACACACGGAGCCATTTAGGTTTCCTATTTATGATTACGTAAAGAGAAAATTAAAAGATGAGCCACTTAGTAAGGTTAATTTAAATATTAACAGCAGTGACAACATGAACGTCAACTTTATAATATCTAAGGATATTAATGATGATGAAGTTCGTGATTATAATGATACTGTTTGGCCTGCTTTGTCAACTGGGATCCGAATGTTTTCTAAGTTAAGTATGCTGGGCTTGTTTGGGCAGGATCCTAAAAAAGAGTTTATTTTAAGTGCTTTACTGGGGATTCATGATTTAGACTCTATTAAAGGTACTTGGTTTCAGTTAAATAGTGGTGGCCAAACGCTTCGATTGAACTGGAACTCCTTTCCATCGAATGATTTAAGCTACTACTTTAGTGGGGCTGAAGTTCCTCCCCAAGGTGTTATTGTCAGCGCTATACAAAATAGTACTATGGTAGAGTTTTATTGCGATTTATATAACTATGAGATTTCTGCAGATGCTCATAACTTATCTAATCAGGAGTTTAGAGAAGGTATTTCTGAGTATATTCAATCAAGTGATTTTTTCAAAAAGAGAATGCTCTCTTATCCGGAGCTTTCTGTAATAGACTCAGAAGTATTTCAGCTACATAGGGGATTATATATTTTAAAAGGAGCCCTTGATCAGAAAATCTTAGAGAAAGATTCAAAGTTTTATAAGAGTTTACTTTTATATATATTGGGATTAGATCAAAGTAATCCAAATTTAAAGTACTTAAATACAATTTGGCGTAAAAACACATTTTCAATGATTCGATCTAAAGACTCCTTGTTATCTCAAATTAATAACATTGCTAATCTTAATCAAGATCAATCTTCTGCAATTAAAGATTGGTTACAATCTCCATCATCAAGCTATTCATTTCATTATAAAAAAGAGAGTAGAGAGTATATTGGTACCATTTATCCATCTGTGTTTAAAGATAAGTTTTTCTTTTTATCTTTGCCAGTAGATTTAGCTTATGGTGAGTTAGATACCTTAAAAGCTTTGTTAATTTTAGTGCTGGTTTTCACAATTTTGATCAGTTTGTATCTAGGAAACCTCCTATCATCAAAAGTAGTAAGTCCAGTAAACTTTTTGACAGATCGAGTGGTTACCTTTACTAAACAAGGTTTAGATGAATCAGAAGTAACAATAAAAAGAAATGATGAGATAGGATTAATGACTTGGTACTTTCGTAAGATGATTCGCTCTATTAACCAGAAAGTGATGGAGTTGAGTTCAGTAAATAAATTGAATGAGATGCTATTAAAAAAGGATAAAGACGTAGACTCAAAATCTAAAATGTCCTCTTTACTTTCTTATGCAGCCCAAGAGTTTTGCCAACAATTACCATCTGATTTTACTTATCTGGCATTTTTTGAGCAGACTTCTAAAGAAAAGCTAATCGCCTCAGAAAGCTATCGTAAAGATCACGAGCCTTTTTCTGATGAGCAAAAGTTAAAGCTTCATGAGTATGTCTGTATTGAACTTGAAAAAATGAAGGACAAAGGTGGAGTATGGATCTCGCCTCAGTGGGCTAGTGAATTTGGTGTACAGCATTTTTGGTTACAATGGATCTGTGCCAAATCCGATCATTTAAATCAAGTAGCAGAGGTTTTGAGTGCTTCCCAAGAAGAACTAGAAAAGCAAGGCGCGGATACAATGCCAGTAGAGGGATTTTTACTATTAGCAGAGCCATCTGAGGACCTATTTGAAACTATAAATGATACTAAAAGTTTACAAGTCGAAAAGCAGAGCTTTTTCAATAGTCTATCGTCTCAGGCTGCTACTGTTGTATCTAAGGCTTATTTAGAAAAAATTCAAAAAGATAATGTTCAAGGGCAAGGTATTCAAGAAAGTTTAATGCCGTCAAAAGCACCTGATTCAGACGGAAAATTAGATATTGAGCATTATTTTATTGCTGCAAAATATTTAGGAGGAGACTTTTATGATTTTGTAGAGTTTGAAGATAAATCAAAAATAGGTTTTCTAATCTCGGATGTTTCTGGGAAGGGGATTGGACCATCTTTGTTTGGCTCCACTTTAAAGGCATTTTTGCGGCTGCTGGCATTAGATCCGTTTAATCCTGGGGGCGCATTAGAGGGTATTAATAATTATGCAAACGATAGAAAGAAAAACTCATTATTTGCTTCGGCATTTTATTGCACCATAGATTTGGATACAATGAAGTTTTATTATTCTTCAGCTGGTCACAATAAGATGTATTTATATCGAAATAAAACTAAAGAGCTCGAGCATTTAAACGCAAAAGGACTTGTGCTAGGTATGTTTGCCCCCTTAGACTATGAGACTAAAGAGAGCTCATTAGAGTCTGGTGATTGGGTGATTTTATACACCGATGGAGTCAACGAGCTTGAAAATACAAAATTAGAGCTATATGGCTATGATCGATTTGAAAAATTTATCCATGATCATGTAGATGGTGATGCTAAGACTATGAAAGATGACTTGATTGAGGACTTAGAAGATTTTAGAAAAGAAAATGATCCATCAGATGATATTACTTTTATTGTTGTTAAGGTTAAATAGCCAATATTGAGGTTTTGTACTGTATAGCAGTCTTAAGGTTGTTATACGTACAAATCTATAAAATTTCCTCTGCTATATTTAAAGCGTTGTTTTAATTTTTCAAAGCCATTTTTAGCTATTCTTAAAAGTTCATCCATTGATATATATTTCAATTTTAAAATTGATTGGCTAGAGCTAATCTTAGAGGGTTTGACTTTAAGTTGCTCAGAATATATACGGGGTAAAACTTTAGGAGAAACTTTCATATTTTGTTTGGAGGCGTCTCAAATAATAGCTTTTATTGATAGGCTAATAGTTGATTTGGTAAAAATTAGTGAACTGTAAAAAGGTGACAAAATATAGCACATATCGATACTTTTTGTCTCTCTTTTTTTAAATCCCTATAAAAAACGTAAATAAATGAAATTATTTTGACATTGGGGATTGACGGATTTTGCAAATAATCAAATAATATATTTAATGGGAAAGTTTTACCTATTACTTAGATTACTATATAATTGTTTTAAAGTACTAAATTGCTTTTTAAAATTGATTCAACAGGAGCCTATATGAAAACTTCAATAAAAATTATGAATGCAATGCTATTCGCATCATTGCTAATTCAACCGATTCAAGCAGAAGGTGCTACTGGTGGAGATTTTTTAAGTTCTATGACTCCTGCTTTAAAGCAGTTGGGTGGCCTAGCTATGCAAAATCAAGAAGCCCAAGCAGCTCAAGAAACAGCTCAGGTTGATGGAAAAAAAGAAGACTTTCAAAATATGATGGCAGACAAGCAAGCCCAAGCTCAAGCACAACAACAGCAAGCGGCTTCTGTAGTTAAGGGGTTTCCAATTTTAGACCCACATTCAGCATATTTAAGCGCTGGATATAAAAACCAAAGAAATGCTATGTTTCAAAGAAGTATTAACAAGGCAGCAGCTGACTTTAAACGTACCAATTCAACAACACAAGCCGCATTAGCTGCAGAAGAGAAAATGACCAACGAGGCTATGGGAGCCGTGTCTGGTGTAGTTGGAAAACTGGCTGATCAGATGAACAAATCTGATGAAGAAGCTGATAAGTTGGAGCGGGATGAGATTATTGCTGCTTGTGCCCGTAATACAGGGCAATGTACTCCTGATGCTGATGGTTTTATTTCCGTAAGTGTAGATGGCAAGACTAAAAAAATGAAAGCAGATGAGGCTCTTTTAGCAGAGATTCAAAAAGCATCTTTACAGCAAATCAGTAACAATGAAACAGCTATCGATTTAGGTATCCTATTAAAACATAATAAAGAAGCTAATACATATACATTAGACACATCCCGCATCGATGGCTATGACTTATTGTCTCAGGCAGATAAAGATCGTTTGGCAGTACATTGTGTAGGGAGCATGAACTTTAATCAAGCTAAAGCTTGCGCAGCAAAAGTACAAGCCACTCAAAAAATTGCTACTGATTTAAAAAATAGTTCACAGACAGATCGAGCTAATAAAGCGATTATGGAAGGGCTAAAAGATAGATTAGAGGCTATTAAAGGAATTGCGATGCCAGAGGGTGGTCAAAATTTAGAGCGCTTAATGATTGCTAAAAATTCTAATTGTAATATTGCAAATAGAAATACTCTCGATAGATTTACTACGGCTTATACAGCAGCAAGTAGCAAGTTGAAAGAAGAGAGTACGATTAAGGTTTTAAAGGGTATTCATCGAGATGCAGATACTAATCTTAAAACTTATTGTGAAAGTGTTGCTAATTTGATTGATTTAAAACGAGTTCAAGCAACTTCTACAAATAGTCCATCTACAACAAATGGAACACCTGGCGGTACTAATCAAACAAATGGAGCTAGTACGGTAGCAGACCAATCTTAGTAGTGATGTATAAACTTTTAATACTTTTCACAGTTTGTGTGAATCTAAGCTATTGCAACTTGACTTCAAGTTGGAATGGCTTTTCGCATTTACCGATTCAAGGTAAAGTCAAATTAAAAGATGACGTGGTAGATTTTTACTCGGATCGTTACTCTGATAAATTATTTTTTATTAAATCAAACGGAATCTTATACTCTTCTAAATTTAAAAATAAAGTTGGGTTAGTAGATGTAAAAGCTATTGACTTGAATCAGAAATTCACAAAAATTGTTTTGTATGTTAGCTCTAAAAACACTCTTATTTTAAGAGATCACTCTAATCAGATTTATCAGTATAATTTGAGACTAAGGCAGTTAAAGCACTTACGAGAAAAAAATATTTGGAAGTATTTTTTTGATGAATTAATTATCTCAAATTCTCCAAAACAATTGTTAAGTTTTAGAAATTTGTCAAAGAGTTTATCTGACCAGTTAAAACTATATATTGGTTTCAATAAGCAGCAGACACTTTTATTATCTAAAGTAAATCGTAAAACCATGCAATCTTGTCTTATAAATCATTTGGTTTATACCCCCCACAAGAAACAATTTTCATTTGAGGGTACAACTATAGAAAACAAGGCAGTTTATTTTTCTTACTTTAGTTCTTATGCTTATACGAGACCCTTAGTGTTACCCAAGAACTCATCTTTGATCATGGACTATATTATTGAGAAGGGTGAGTCAGATTCTATCAAATATTTTTTTGGGAGTTCTAAAAAAGTATATATTTCCAAAAAGAAGGATGTTAGAGGAGAGGACTATGCATTAACAAATAAACATTTCGTTTCTATTTATGATTTTAACAATAGTCTACAGGTAGGTGACGCTACTGATAAACTATATTTTTCTATTTTGTACGATTCAAAGCTTTATTGGATAGCGATGGCAGATCACTTTAATATCAAAATATTTAATGAGATGAGATTTTTAGATACTAAAAAGCAGGCCAAGCGTTATGAAAATCAAGACGTTTATGCATTATGGGATATTTTAAATTCATCAGCAAAGAGTCCAGAGCTAACAGACTTTTCTGGATTAGATAAATTAATTTATAACAACTACTATAATTATGCCATTTCTGGAGAGAGGTTGTTTTCTGTGCTTTTAAAACGTTATCAATTTGATAAGCTGGTAGAATATTCAACAAAATTAAACAAAAAATTTAAATACCTACGCCCAAAGCCCCCATTTCAAGCCCTAAAGGCTTTCAATGATAAAAACTACACCAAAACAGTTCGGATCCTAGAAAAGGGCGTAAAAGAGCATTATAAAAAGAATAAGAAGCGTACAAGTGTTGCATTAATTGAATGGATACAAGTAGCGGTGTTTGACGCACTTGGTGAATACGATCGTGTTACACAATTTGCCATTCACATGCAAAAGAGGCTTAAAAAAGATTGGGAACGAGATATTCATTTGGTAGATACAGTGCGTTATTTACTTAAAAAAGACCAATTAAAATTTGCGAAGCTCTTTATGAGTAAATTTTTTCAAAAAAACTCCTATCGGGCCATGGCCTACAATTGTATGGGGCTTATTGCAAGTAAAGAAGAAAAGTGGAGTGATGCAAAAGGGTATTTCAATAAAGCGAAAAAATTAAATCCATCTATTGATTTATTGTTTGATATAAATCAGGTGGAAAAAAATGCTAAGATCAGTCCAAAAGTCTTGATCACTCCTTCAAGTAAATCAGATAAAAAAGCTTGTCACTCTTGCCAAGCAGAGCTACAAAAAGACACCAAGTTTTGTAGTCAGTGCGGAACAAAAGTCCGTCCAAGCAATTGTGTAAAATGCGACCATAAACTAGATAGAAAAAGTAAATTTTGCTCTAATTGCGGTAACAAAATTTGATAAAAAATTTTGTGCTACCAATAAAAATATTGTCACAATAACTTAGGTTAAAAGCTACTTTTCATAATCTTCTATGGCTTGAAACGATTAATCCTGTTGATCTAGAGAAGTGCTCTAGGATAATTATAAAACTCTTACTATATACAATCACAATATTTGGACCATTATACGAAAACCAAAAAGCTTGAGAAACGTTATCGCAACTCGGTTTTAAAGTGAATGAGTAATATAAATAGTACAAAATTTATTACCATAAGGTTTTCATCTGTAAAGCTATTTGTATTTGGGTATGAAAAAAACCGCTACACTTTTAGATATAGCGGCTTTTAAAAATAAGAAGTTGATTTACTATTTATGTATTTGTTTAATCTCGGTCTTGTTGCCTAAAAGTCCATCAAAAAATTGATTAACTAGGTTTTTATCAATAATACCTGCCTCAATCAAAATTATGATTGATATGATAATTGGGGATATGATAGCAGTAAAAAACAACCAAGGTTTATAGTGAATCGGTCTTTGCGTACCGGTACCAATTTTAAACTGATCACTTCTTAAAACATGATTCATAGCGAAACCTACAAACAATGCAATTAATAGACCACCAACAGGTAAAAACCAGTTAGATGCTAAATAATCCATTTTATCAAAAAATGTACCTTTGTTTTTAAAGAAGCTATCTTCTAAGAAACCAAAGTTTTTGAAAGTACCTTGCCACCAAGCAGATCCAGATAGAGCACAAGGGATAGAAACTAACCAAATAGAGACTCCCATTGTAAACGAGGCTTTGTTTCTGTCCCAACCTTTATCAATTAAATAAGCTACAGGTACTTCTAATAATGAAATTGCAGATGTTAAAGCAGCAAAAAATAGTAGCAAGAAAAACGATACTGCAACGAAAAATCCACCAGGAACTTTTATAAACTCTTGAGGAAGAGAGATAAATACTAATCCAACACTCTTGCCAACTTCACCTTCATAAGCAAACATAATAGAGAAAATGATGATACAAGCCATGATTGCTATAACAGTATCTAGTGCGGCTACAATTAAACCGGCTTTAAATAGATCAGTTTTATCATCAAGATATGATCCATAGGTAAGCATAGCTCCCATACCAAGGCTTAAGGTAAAAAAAGCATGTCCAAGAGCCTCTAAAATTGCAGCCCCGTGTAAACCACCATTTGGTATGAATATAAATTTGATTGCTTTCATGAAACCATCATTAGGTAACCAAATAGAGTTAATGATTAATAAAACCATAATGACAATCAAAACAGGCATTAAAATCTTAACAGCTTTTTCAATTCCACCTTTAACTCCACCCATTACGATAAATAAGGTTGCGCCCATAAAAATAGTGGACCAGAAAAGGTTTAAACCTGGATTAGCATAAATTTTTCCAAATAATGTACCAAAGTCATCTGGTTTCATTGTTGAAAAAGTATCAGTGAGAGCGAGATATACATAATGCATTACCCAACCAGCAACAACTGCATAAAAGGAGAGTATGATAAAAGAAGCTGCAACTCCCATGATACCCATAATTTTCCATGGAGAGTTTTTTCCAGCTAGTTCTTCAATAGCTGCTACGGGACTTTTTTTGGTAGCTCTACCAATCATCATTTCAGCGATGATTACAGGTAAGCCAACGATTGCGATACAAAATAAGTATAAAAGAACGAAACTTCCACCACCATTTTCAAAAGTTATATAGGGAAACTTCCAAATATTACCTAAACCAATAGCTGAACCAGCTGCTGCTAAAACAAAGGCTAATCGTGAGCCCCATTGTTCTCTTTCTTGCATAAAATGCTCCTAATTATTTTTACTAAAGTATGGCTTTTATATCGCTTCAGCAATGTGAATTTCGCGTTGAGTATGCCTATTAGTATAGTTATCTTAATAAAATAATCTATAGACCAAAGTGAGGGGATTAAGTAGGGTAAAATGCCTAAGATTTAAATTTAATCGCATAAAATACCACATTTAGATGAGCAATGAAAGGAGGGGGAGGGATTGGCTCAGTGAGGCTAGTAACTTTGAAAGATAGTAGTACAAATTGATTTATATTTTTGAGTAAATTGTTTCATTGTTAAGTCAGGAATAAATTGAGTTATGTTTGCCATGATTCCCGACTCAAAGCCACAAGGGTTGATTAGTTGATAATGGTTTAAATTACTTGTAAAGTTTAAAGAAAAGCCATGAAAAGTTATCCAGTGTCGGCAGGCTATACCAATAGAGCAGACTTTTTTATCATTGAAGAAAACGCCAGTTTTACCCTCAACCCGATGTGCACCGACCATAAATAGATCTAATGTTTTAATGATGCTCTCTTCAATATTAAACAAAAATTTATGTAGATCTCTAAGATCTGGTTTTAACTTAAAAAAGAAATAACCAGTCAGTTGCCCCTCATCATGATAAGTAATGTCACCACCCCGACTAATTTTAACAACCGGTATCTCTGTGTTAGTTAAAAGATTATCAATAGCCCCACGCTTAATACCATAAGTAATCACAGGAGGATGAGAAAGCAACCAAACCAAATGATCAGAGTCAGTACTTTTTTTAGACAATACCAACTCATTTTGAGTAGCCAAAGCCTCTTCATAATCAACAACATCATCAATTTTAAATTCAATCATAAAAATTCCAGTTAAAAACAAATGTTCATAAACTATAGCAATTGAGTATAAAGCCACACAAAACAGCCCATACCAAAATAATCCAAACAAACCCAAGGTTACAAGTGATGAGTGTATTTTGATTTTCTCATTTTAGAATAGTAGCGAGCTACTAGAAAAAATGAAGAACAACAAAAGACGCGATCAATTGAAACCGCATAAAAAGAAAAGCCCCAACAAAGAGAAAAGGAGCCCCAAAGCCATAAAGCCCCAAAACTCCAATACCATCACTATCAAAACAACTATTTGTTGATGATGTGCACTGCCTCTCCAAGATTACCCTTGGCAGCTTCCATCAAAATCTCACCAAAAGTAGGGTGAGCATGAACAGTAAGTGCGATATCTTCAGTAAAAGCACACATTTCTATTGCTAGAGATGCTTCACTAATTAGATCAGAAGCATTTGCTCCAATTATAGTGATCCCTAAAACTTCGTTAGTCTCTTTGTCAGAAATAAACTTAACAAAACCTTCGGTCTCATTTGTAGTCATTGCTCTACCGATTGCAGCATATGGAAACTTACTAACTTTTACGTTTAGCTTTTTATCCTTAGCTTCGGTTTCAGAAACACCAGCTTGTGCTATTTCAGGGTCAGTAAAAACAACAGCCGGAATTTGTCGAACATCCAAAACAGCATTATGGCCTGCAATAACTTCAGCAGCTATTTCGCCTTCTTTAGATGCCTTGTGGGCAAGCATTGGTTGACCAACAAGATCTCCAATAGCATAAATATTAGATACACTGCTTTGAAGTTTGTTGTTTACTTCTACAAAACCTCGATCATTGATTTTCACACCAAGCTTTTCAAGACCTAAACTCTTTGAATTTGGAGTTCGCCCGATGGATACAAAAATATGGTCAGAAGTAACTTCTTCAATTCCTTTTTTTGTTTCAAACTTTAAAGTGACTTGATCACCAGATTTGTGATGAGATTGAGCTTTAGCATTTGTATGAACAGTAATGCCTAGCTTTTTAATCTTCTTTTCGATTACTTTAATGACGTCTTTGTCAAAAGCGGCTAGTACAGAGTCCATAAACTCAACAACTGTCACTTTTGTCCCTAGCTTGGCGTAAACCATTCCAAGTTCAAGACCAATATATCCACCACCAATAATAGTGAGTGACTCAGGAAGCTTTTTAAAAGATAAAGCTCCTGTAGAATCAACAATCTTATCTTGGTCAACATCAAATCCTGGGATTTGTGTCGGAGTAGATCCAGTAGCAACGATACAGTTTTCAAACTCTACCGTCTCTTCGCTACCATCAGCTTTAAGTACTTTTAACTTTTTATTACTAACAAAGCTAGCTGTACCAGCTAAATGTTTAACTTTGTTACCCTTTAAAAGGCCTGCTACTCCAGTGGTCAACTTTTTAACGATTCCGTCTTTCCAAGACATTAGCTTTTCAAAATCAAGAGTCACATTTTGTGCATTTACACCAAATGTAGAGTACTCATTTTTTGATTTGTAAAATGACTTAGCAGCATGAATCATGGCTTTAGATGGGATGCACCCAACGTTTAAACATACGCCACCAACGTTTTCTTTTTCGATAACAAGAGTATCAACTCCAAGTTGACCTAATCGAATACCAGCTACATAACCACCAGGGCCTGCACCGATAACAACGGTATTTACTTTCATTTTAGCTCCTTAGAAGAATCATGTTAGGGTTTTCTAAAAGAGCAATTACTTCATTAGAAAAATGAGCAGCAACAGAACCATCAACAACTCTATGATCAAAACACCATGATAGATTCATCATAGATCGAATAACAATTTCGTGGTTTCTTACTACAGCTCGCTCTTGTAATTTAGTCATTCCAAGGATAGCTACTTCTGGATAATTAATAATTGGAGTTGCAAATAACCCGCCCACTGATCCAATATTGGAAACTGTGATTGTTGAACCTTTTAACTCATTAGTAGTAATTTTTCCGTCTCTAGTTTTTTGGGCTAGAGTATTCACTTCTTGAGCGATTTCTAAAATAGATTTATTGGCTACATCTTTTATAACAGGAACAATAAGTCCTTTGTCAGTAGCTACAGCCATACCCACATTATGAACCTTATGTATAACTAGTTCGTTAGTGTTTAAATCTAATGAAGAGTTAACATTTTCAAACTTTGTTAATGCTAAAGAAACTGCCTTTATAAAAAATGGCATATAAGTAAGTTTAATACCAAGATCAAGTGCATCTTGTTTTAGTTGTCCACGAAGATCAACTAATTTTGTCAAATCTACTTCATCAAAATATGCAAAGTGAGGAACAATCGATTTTGATTCGACCATTCGATCAGCAATAATTTTTCGAAGGCCTTTCACTTGAACTCTTTCATCACCTTCAAGATCATGAACAGGAGTACTTGCTACTCTTTGAGATGAAAAAATAGGGACACTAGATGAACCAGTATTTTTGTAATTTTGTACATCTTCTTTGGTAACTCGTCCACCTTTTCCAGTGCCAGCTACCAAATTAATGTCCACACCAAGATCTCTAGCAACTTTTCGAGTAGCAGGAGTAGCTAATGATTTTTCACCACTAGTTTTAGCTGCTACAGGAGCTGAATTTAAAGGGCACTCTTTTTTTTGCTCAATTTTTTCGACTGGTTTTTCTTCAGGAGCTTTTGTTTCTTTGGTCGTTACTTCATCAGCAACTTCTAAGTCGTAAAGGGCTTTGTCTTTAAATGCTATATCACCTTCAGGTATATATTGTTTTGATAATACGCCGGGATGAACTGCAGGTAGTTCCACCGATGCTTTATCAGTCATTACCTGTACAATTGGCTCATCTTGTTCAACGGTATCGCCGACATTTTTTAGCCATTCAACAACTTCACCCTCAACCACACCTTCACCGATATCAGGAAGGCAAACAGTAACTGTTTTAGACATAATTCGTCCTTATATAAGTGGCTCTAGTAATCAGTTAGAGCCATTAAAATTGTAAAATTAATAATCGTAAGTATCTTTAATTGCTTTGATCACTCTTGGAGAATCTGGCATATACTCGTGCTCATGGGCATTGGCAAATGGAGTATCAAAACCACAACATCTGAATACCGGTGCCTCTAAGTGTAAAAATGCTTTTTCCATGATCAATGCAGAAATTTCAGCAGCAAATCCCATAGTTTTTGGAGCTTCTTGAGATACAACGCACTTACCTGTTTTTTTGATAGATGCAATGATTGTATCGATATCTAAAGGATTTAAAGTACGAAGATTTAAAACCTCTACATCGATACCCATAGCTTCTGCCTTTTTAGCAGCTTCAAGGTTTTGATGATGCTGAGCACCCCAACCAATCAAAGTTAAGTCTTTACCCTCTCTAGCCACTTGAGCTTGTCCTAGTGGAATTTCATAATCATCCAAAGGTACTTCGCATTTAGATGCTCGATAAATTCTTTTAGGCTCAAGAAACAAGATAGGATCGTCTGTTCTAAGTGAAGCTAATAGTAAACCTTTTGCCTCATAGGGATCAGAAGGGATAACTACTTTAATACCTGGTGTATGTAAAAACTGTGCTTCTGGAGACTGAGAGTGATAACAACCACCGTGAATACCGCCACCATAAGGTGTTCTTATAACCATTCCGGCTGTAAATGAGTTGCCAGATCTAAATCTAGATTTTGCTACTTCGTTTACAATTTGATCATAAGCAGGAAAAATATAATCAGCAAATTGGATTTCAGGGCAAGGCTTGAAACCGTTCATGGCAAGACCCATAGCAAATCCGATGATTCCTTGTTCAACAATTGGAGTGTTGAAACATCTAGGCTCACCAAAACGATCGGTTAGACCTTTAGTCGCACGAAATACTCCACCAAATCCACCAACGTCCTCTCCAAAAACAACAACTTTGTCGTTTCTTTCCATTTCAAGATGAAGTGCATCATTAACAGCTTCAATAATATTCATTACTTTCATTAGTGGGACTCCTCTTTAGTGAACTCTTTAAGAAAATCATATTGTTCTTGTAAGTTCCATGGAATGTCGCTGTATACTTCATTGAACATACTGTCAATTCCAGGCTTTGGTTTAGCTTTAGCTATAGCAATACTTTCTTCGATTTCTTCGATTAGAGCATTGTAAAACTCTAGATCTTGTTCTTCTGACCAAAGATTATTTTTGATAAGATACTTTTTTACTCGCTCGATAGGGCAAAGTTTTTCCCATTTGGCAACTTCATCGTCAGTACGGTATGCACTCGGATCATCAGCCGTAGAGTGAGGTCCGATTCGATAGGCCATAGCTTCGATTAAAACGGGTCCGTTTCCGGCAGCACAATACTCTCTTGCTTCTTGAACTGTGTCATAAATAGCAAATGCATCCATAGCATCTATTCTATATGTTTTCATTCCGTAACCAATACCACGAGGGGCTATTCCGTCACCAGCAAATTGATCTTTACTTGGAGTAGAGATTGCATAATGATTATTTCTACAATAGAAAATCACAGGAGCCTTAGTTACAGCAGCCATATTTAAACCAGCATGAAAGTCTCCCTCTGATGCTGCTCCTTCTGCAAAATAACACATAGTTACAGCATCTTCGCCTCGTAGCTTTTGAGCATAAGCACAACCAGCAGCTTGCGGGATTTGTGTGGCAAGAGTTGAAGAAACAGTAACGGCGTTCAGTTCTTTTTTACCAAAGTGGTTCGACATTTGTCGACCTTTAGCTGTATCGTCTACATTCAGTAACATATGATCGCAATATTCTTGGATCGTGAAACCTTTCATGAAGATTGCACCTTGTTCTCTGTATTGATAAAAATGCCAATCTTGTGGTTTTAGAGCTGCTGCTGAAACAACAGTAGATGCTTCTTCACCTCTTGACGGCATAGCAAAGGTAACAATGCTTTGTCTTTGTAATGTGACCATTCTTTCATCGATTCTTTTTGTTTGAAGCATAATTTTATAGGCTTGTAACAATAAGTCATCAGAGATTGTTTTTTGATAACCATCCCGAATCTCTCCATCTTCATTCAGATAGGAAATAGTTTCGATCTCAAATTTCATATATACCTCTTTGTATAAGCAAGAAAACTTGCTAATCCATGTATCTCTATTTAGAAATACATATCGTTTGTTTTATGTGTATAGCCAACTTTAGTTTTATGTTTTTGACATATTACTAAATTGAAAAATCAACTTAAGTCGACTATGGTTTGAGTCTAATAATAGACACTGTAATTAGCCCTCTTCATCAGATTAAGGCTAAACTACTAACTACGCTTGTTGTTTGTTTATATATTCATTGATGAAAAACTCACCAGCTTTATAACTAGATCTAACTAATGGGCCAGACGCTACCATTTTAAAACCAAGATTGTATGCAATTTCTTTGAATTTATCAAACTGTTTCGGAGGTACAAATCTCATAACAGGCGCATGATCTTGAGATGGTTGTAAATATTGTCCTAGACTTAAAAAATCTATGGAGTTTTCTCTCATATCTTTCATAGCCTCAATGATTTCTTCATCTGTTTCACCCAAGCCGAGCATTAAAGAGGATTTAGTGTAGATACCATTGTTGGCATCTTTTACTCTTCTTAGTTGCATAAGAGATTGATCATAAGTTGCACGTGGGTCACGAATACTTGGGGTTAAGCGACGAACAGTCTCTAAATTATGTGAAAAAACATGAGGTTTAGCATCTATGATTTTTTGGATAGATACTTCACTACCAGAAAAGTCACCGGTTAACACTTCTAAGGTTGTATTTGGATTGTGTTTTTTGATTTCATGAATTGTGGTTGCGAAGTGTTCTGCCCCACCATCTTCAATATCATCTCTGTCAACACTAGTTACTACAACGTAGTTTAAATCCAGGGGTTTTAATAAAAGAGCTGTGTTTAGTGGCTCAGCTTCGTCTAAAAAGCCGCTACCTTTTCCTGTTTTAACTTTGCAAAACTTACAAAACCTTGTACAGGTATCACCCATGATCATGATAGTAAGCGTTTTTTGCTCCCAGCATTCACCTATATTAGGGCAACGGGCTTCTTGACAGACTGTAGATAAGTTTAGTTTGGCAGTTTTTTCTTTTAAATAAAAATATCCCTCAGACGCAGGGGGACGTACTTTGATCCATTCAGGTTTTTTACTATATTTTTTCTTTTCCATAAGGCCGGGAGTCTAACTTGTTTTGTCAACTATGAAAAGGGGAATTCCAACTTGTAAGCTTTAAAAATTATTACAAACCTACTGCTAATTCTTCAAAGAAGGCAAAGTAGATTAGTAACTAGGATTAAGTTGTTTGAAAGTCTTGTATTAATAAGAGTTTGTCATTACTTGGGTAGGGCGTTTTTGTTTACGCCAGTAAAAGATATTTCCATCGGCAAAACCGATTTGTTTCAAGTCCAAAAATACAATTCCTGAAACTAGCTCTTTGATTCCAACGAAAGCCTCATCAGGAACTTCTTCAGGAAACAAATTCCAGATTCCTTGAATCATTTCATCAGCTTCTGCTTTAATCTTAAGAGATACATCCTCGATTAACGCTTCTGCCTCATGTTTCTTTACAGGGAGTCTACTTCTTTTAAATTTAATGTGAAGTTGTACGATTCCACTTTTTCCAATATACATTTGAGTTGTATATAAGCTTTTAGTATGTTTATTAGAAAAGATTTTACAGTTCATATCTACTAAGATACCAAAGGTAAACGTGACAGGGGTTTTATAAAGATTCACCAATGCGCCTCCGGCAAAACAATTTGAAGGAGTAAGCAATAAAGTAAGAAACGAAATCAGAAAGATTTTTTTGAATAAAGATGACATATCATAAATTTCGACAAAGATTTAGTATTGTTTAATAAAAAAGGAACTAAGTTTTATGCTAGTTCAGTGCAACGAAAAAAATGCCTTCAATAGGATGATCGAAGGCATTTATATTTTATTCAAGGCAAAAGATAGTCTGCCATATACACAATTAAGAAGTATTTATTTGTAATTATTCAGGTGGTCTCTTCGATAAAAAAAGAGAAACATACAAGTTTTCTCTTTATTGATGTGCTTTAGCTCATCATCATCTTGTATATTTTAAGCTTTTTTTGAGTAGTTCACTACACTTCAAAAGCTTAAAAACCAAAATATAATAATGATAAAAAACCTTTATTTAATCAACCTTTCTGAATAAATTAAAAAATTATAGATAAATAGTTACTTTTATTTTAGTAAACTAGTATTTTCCGCTTTTAAGTCAGTTACCGATTGTTTGATTCGCTCTTTCATACCATTTTCAGCTTTTTTACTCCAAACACGTGGATCATAAAACTTTTTGTTTCCGACTTCGCCTTCTACTTTTAAAACTTGATCATAGTTTTCAAAACAATGAGCAACTACAGGGCGACAATATGCATATTGAGTATCTGTATCAACATTCATTTTGATTACACCGTAATTTAGTGTTTCGTGAATATCACTTAACTCAGAACCAGATCCACCATGAAATACTAAAGGAATCTTATAATCAGCACCAAGCTGATTTAATACTGCCTCTTGTCCATCTCTTAAGATTTTTGGAGTAAGTTTTACATTTCCAGGTTTATATACACCATGAACATTTCCAAAGGTAGCTGCTAACATGTATCTACCTAATGGATGCAGTGCTTTTGCTACGGCAACCATGTCTTCTGGCGATGTATATAATTTTTCAGCAGGTAAATCTTCGTTGTTTACTCCGTCTTCCTCTCCACCCACTACACCCGTTTCTACTTCTAGGATAATTTGGTTTTTTGCACATCTTTCCATTAGTTCAACACTTATTTTGATATTTTCTTCTAAAGATAGCTCAGAACCATCAAACATGTGACTGTTAAAAAGGTTCGTTTGACCATTTGCTCTACGCTTTTCAGTTTCTTCAATTAGGGGAACTAAAAAAGACTCTACTTTAGATGCTTGACAATGGTCAGTATGCAGAGCAATAAGCACATCATAGTGATCAGCAACTAAATGTACGTGTTGTGCTATGGTAATGGCCCCAACAGCAGCATTTTTAACCTTTTGTCCTGAGGCAAATTCTCCTCCACCAGTAGATACTTGAATGATTCCGTCACATCCCATTTCAGCAAATGCTTCAATGGCTGCATTGGCTGTACTTGGTGAAGTAACATTAATTGCTGGATATGCGAATCCTTTTTCTAAGGCATTGTCAATCATTTGGCAATATTGGTCGTAACTTGCTACTGGCATAGTGTCTCCTAATTTGAGTGCTCAAAAGTGAGCTTATTTAAGTGATTTCAATCTGCAAGGGATTGTACACGATGTTGGATTTTTAAAAAAGCCCTTAATAAAGATAAAAGTAAATTTTCTTAACTAATAACTATGACAAAAATATTTTGAGATACTGTGTGCTAATTTCTTAATTTGATACAATAAAGTTAAATGATTCCATTGAAAAATTTGTATAAAATAAGTAACATGAACTACGATGTTTACTCTTCATAATTTTACCAGTAGTAATAAGATTTTTTATTGTTAAATGGATGGTTTAAAAAAGAGTAGTACGTTGGTTAAAAATTTTAAATGAAGGCAATATTTTGTACTTTATTTGATGCTGTAGTAGTGGTTTTTATGAGATACTTTTTAATATTTTTGGTTTGTACTTCTTTATCTTTTGCTAAGGTGAAAATTAAGATTAAGGCTGAAGATTCTAATGGTAGAGATCATGAGTATTTATATACTCTAACTCGCAAACAAGAAAACTATCTAGATACCAGATTCAAAAAAGTCTTAAGTGGTTTTGATCAACAAGTTCGTAAAGAAATTGCAGAAGTCAGAGGTTACGCCGAAGAAATCTACGGCAAAGACAATTGGCAAATGATCGAACTTAAGAGTTTCTTATACATTATTTATGATGATCGATTCAATCGAATTATGTTCAAACACAAAGATGTTCGAGCGTATGATGTGGATGATTTTTAAGGTTTAATATGAAAAAACTTCTCTTTTTATTTTTAGTTGTAAGTCAGCTTCCACTGTTTTGTGGTTCATTGATTCAAAAACCTGTTAGAAAATTTAAATTAAGATCTGGGTCTACCTTGATTTTTCAAGAAAACAAACGTGCAGACTTAATCAATGTTTCTATGGCTGTAAAGCTCCCATCAATGGAGGGAGACGTAGACGGCGGGACAAACTACATGTTGGGTGAATATCTCAGAAAACATGATAAGTCTTTGATTCACTTCTTATATGGAGATGGTGTGCCTGTTCATGAGCACTCTTTTGCGGTGTATAATGATTACATAAAAATTTGGTTTTCCATGTTAAAAAAAGACCAAGATGTAGCATTAAATGCTATTTGTAAAAATTATTTTCGGCCAACATGGGATAAAGAGGTCTTTGAAAAAATAAAAAAGAAAGCAGTAAAAAAAGTAGAGTTAATCACGAAAGAAAAGCTAAGTTGGGGTCGTTTACATACTATGACTTTAAACGAGACTCATAGTGGGTCTATATTAGCTAAAACAGCATATCCCTTACCAGAGGACTTGTCTGCTGTAACTATGGAGAGTTTACAAAAACTCCATGCACGAATTTTTACTCCCCTTGGACTAAGCTTCTCAGTTGTAGGAAACATCAGTTTAAAAGATCTTTTAAAGAAGGTCGATTCGACTTTGGCTTCTCTAAATAACCAAAAGCCCGTTACTCAAGTAAAAAAACGTAATGAGACACTCATTGAAAAGGTTCATTACGATGATGTTAAAGAGTCGATGGCAATGATCTCATTTTTTGGGCCTAAGCCGGCTTCAAAAGATTATTTAAAATTCACCAAATTAAAAAACTTGCTAGAGATTGGTTTTGATGGTCTTTTATCTAAAGTAGCTAAAGAGACTAAAGGGATTTATGATCTAGATATAAACTATTCTTTAGTGCAATCTGGTTCGATGATACATATTTCTTACAAAGACGAAAATAATAAACCAGAGGTGTTTGCTAAAAAAGTTTTTGAAGTTTTAATGTCTTACCGAGAGACTAAAATCAATGAAAAAGAACTAGTATTATTTAAGCGAACTTTACATAATAATTACATAGAAATGCAATCCAATCCAAATGTGTTTGTTCAAAAGGCAATCACTCTTGGTATTTATGACTCTATGTTTTCTAGTAGTATTCAGTATACTCGTGAAATTGATGCATTAAGTTCAGAGGACTTAAGAGATGTTTTTACTAAATATATTTCTTTAGATAGTTACCAGTATCATTCTATTGAGCCAATAGCAAATAAAACTAAGTCAGTAGTGTCTCACAAAAAATTCAACCTAGAAGGTGTTAGTACACTTCTAGAAGAAGATCCAAATCAACAAATGGTAGGCGTATCTTGGTCTTATCAGTTTGATGATGATCGATCCAACCCTTTATTAGCTGCGATTTCTATGATGACTTTAAAGCAAGCTAGTAGTAAAGTTAAAAATCAAAAAATTCAAGCAAGAGTAAAGACCCTAGGGCTTAAAATTGGCTCAAGTATCCAGATTAATCGTGTTGCAAATTCATTTCAAATGCCAGTGAATGATTTAGATGGTATAGTCAGAGTGTTACCGCACTTAGTGTTTGACTATCAAATTACTAAAGGTGATTTTGAAAATGCCCTTAGAGAGTTTAAGCAGACTTCTGAAATGCTAAAGTCTTATAAAGCAGATTACTCACCATTTTATAAGGAGTTGTTTCCTAGAAAGTATTTAATGTTTCCTCACTTAGTGGATCAAAGCCATCTTAAAACAATCAACTTTAAAAAAGTTAAAGCTTACCTTGCGAGCTCTATTGCAAAATCTAGGGTAAAGCTAGTTTTAGCGGGTGACTTTAGTATTAAATCAATGCAAAACAAATTAAGAAAATCATTTAAAAAGTTTTTTAAACGAAGCCCTCAGTATGATGTAAACTTAGATAAATTATCTGCTTATGTTACTAAAGAGATCAAACGATTAAAAGTAAATCGTGAAGATTCAAACTCAAGGTATAGAGTCTTTCGAGGTAGCATTTATGAAAAAGGGGATTTGACTGTTCGTGAAGAAGCAGCTGTTTTTATTTCTGTTTTAAACTTTTTGATTCATGCTAAAGATTTTAAAGAAGACGGCTTTGAAGATATTAACATGAACCTTAGCTTTCAAGGGTTAGGTGGTGTAATGGCTTTGGTTATACATTTTGATGGTCCTAAAGAACAATCAGCTGAGTTAAAGGATATGCTAGATCGTAAAATAGCCAGAATCACTGATAAAGTTAGTGAGAGTGTTCTTGAAAAGTTGAAAACCTTTTTTATGTATAATAAAAACCAAGAAAAACTAAACATCAAAAAGAGAGCTAATAGTTTAGGTAGTTTGTTTGGATTTGACTATCCTTTAGATTATGAAGACAAGCTAGTAAAAGAAGCGGCAAAACTAAACGCTGCTGACATTGAAAAAATCTTTAAAGAAAAGTTTGATGGTAACTTCATTATGCAAATCAATGGATCTAAATAAAAATTAGTAGATTGTATTCGGCTCTGATTTTCAGAGTCGTTTTTTTTTTGAACTTAAGTTTGATTTGAAGGTGTTAGATCACTAACATATTGTTCAAATGTACTTCTGATTGGGGAAATTTGCCCGAAGATTCGACGGTAGCGATCAAAGACCTTTTCGCTAGGATCTGGGTCTACTACTTCAATTTGTGGATTACGTTTATTATTAAAAATACTACGCTTCAAAAGGTAGATAACTTTCATATCAATATCAGAGAGACTGTATCCTATAAATGTTATTTTATTAACGTCTCTAAGTAATTTACCAGCCTTAATCCACATTAAAGATATAGGCGCTAGATTGTAATTTTTTTGCCAAGTAGGGGAGATTAAAATCCCCTTTAAATAGGCATGATCGTATTGACAGACTTCAGGTGATTGGTTAAATATTTTTCGGATTTCTTGATTACCGATGTAACAATAAAAAGTCTGGCAATTAGGACAAAACAGCCAATTGATCGATCCATGTAACTTTAGAAGTGTTGGTGATAGGCTGTTGTAGTTCAAATCTATACTAGACTGAACCTTAGAGAATTGTACTCCATAATTGATATTTTGATATTTACGAATAATAGAGTGATCGATTAAAGTATCGTAATTTAGAGACAAAAATAGAGATGATGCAGGGGTTTTTTCTATAAATTGATCGAATACATCAAAGTTATTTTGTGTAGAGCTCTGCTCTAGCATTTTCCAGGTTAAATAGTCTAAATCAGATCGTAATTGTCGTAAATACTTGTGGTGATATTTGTTACTAATATAATGGTCTTCTTCGATTGCAATATCTAATAAACTTAAGACTTGCTCAAACTTCGGGAACATACCTAGTTGTAAGGATTCTGAAAAAAACTCCGCTACAAAAGACTTTAAACCTAATAGACGATTATCGATAGACTCTTGCATTAAACGAGGCAAAAACTGTTTAGTTAAAGGGATACCTGTAGAAATGGATGCTCCCGCTCCAAAAAGATAGGCGTGGTCATGGTGAAGTTTTATCATAGTCTCAATAGATTCACGTCAAAAAAGTTAGTTATATTTTTCTATTATACAAAATAAAGCTTGGTAAAACGAATTTTTCTAAAGATCGGATATAAAAAAATAGCCCTTCTTATTTTAAAGAAGGGCTGTTTTGTCTTTGAGTTATATAAACTAGAATTTAGCTTGTTTTTGCAATTGCTCTAAAAATTCAAAGTTGTTTTTAGATTGCTTCATATGTTTTTTGAGAAGGTCGATAGCCTCTTGAGGAGATAGAGTTTCAAAAACTCTCCTAAGGATATTGACACCTTTAAGCTGCTGTCCATCTACTAATAGCTCTTCTCTTCTAGTAGAAGACTTAGGTAGATTAATAGCTGGAAAAACTCGTTTGTTGAACAATTGTCGATCCAAGTGGAGTTCCATGTTACCAGTACCTTTAAATTCTTCAAAGATGATTTCATCCATTTTAGATCCAGTATCAACAAGAGCTGTGGCTAAAATAGTAAGTGATCCACCAAATTCGATGTTTCTAGCAGAGCCAAAAAACTTTTTAGGTTTGTACAATGCTAGTGGATTAACCCCACCAGATAATGTTTGTCCACTAGAAGGGATAGCGATGTTATATGCTCTTGCTAAACGTGTAATACTATCTAACAAGATAACTACGTCTTTTCCTTGCTCAACCATACGTTTTGAACGCTCTAGCACCATTTCTGATACACGAATATGGTTGGTTAGGTGTTGATCAAAAGTAGAGGCAACAACTTCACCAGCAATGGATCGAGTCATGTCGGTTACTTCTTCTGGACGCTCATCTATTAATAAAACAAATAAAACAAGCTCAGGATGGTTTGTAGTTAGGGCATTAGCAATTTGCTTAATTAAAGTTGTTTTACCTGCTTTAGGTGGAGCTACGATTAACCCTCTTTGTCCTTTACCAATTGGAGTTATTAAATCTATGATTCGAGTAGATGTGTCTTTAGCAGTAGTATGTAAATCAAACTTTTGGTTTGGATATAAAGGGATCAGTTTTTCAAAAGGCTCTAGCTTTTTACGATCTTCAGGATCCATATCGTTGATAAACTCAACTCTTAACAAGGCATGATAACTCTCGTTATCTTTAGGTGCTCTAGTTTGTCCTAAAATAAAATCACCAGTTTTTAGTTGTAGTCTCTTGATTTGAGCACTAGATACATAAACATCAGCTGTTCCGATTTTACAGATTTTTTCTCTTAAAAATCCGTACCCATCAGGTAAGATCTCTAAGATACCTTTTGAGATGCTTAAACCAGAGTTTTCTGCTTCAACCATGGCTTTATAAACAAGGTATCCAAGCTCTTCGACACTAAAAGCAGCAGACCCTTGAATTTCAAACTCGTCTGCTTTTTGTCGAATAACCTCTTCTGGTTCAGCAATAAGTTCACTATATTTAGCATTTAGAGGCTTGGACTTATCCTTATAATTTCGGCGCTTATTATTATTGTTATTTCGATTGTTGTTATTACGATTATTATTATTTCGATTATTGTTATTGTTTCGATTATTATTGTTTCGATTATTGTTGTTCTTTCTAGGGCCTTGTTCGTCGCTACTTTTACTATTGTCTTTTGAAGAGCTAGAGTCGGACTCATTGGAAGAAGATTTTGTTTCTTCAGAGCTGTTTGAATCTTTATTTGAAGATTTGGAAGCATTTGCTTGTGGCTCAGACTTTTCTAGGGGAGCTAGGCTCTGCTGATCTTTAGCTTCATCGGTTTTTGGTTTTCTAGGCGCTCTTGGAGTTCTAGGTTTACGAGCAGGCTTTTCTACTGCAACGGAGCTAGTTTCTTCTGATGAGCTACTACTTGTTTCCTTTTTTTTAGGAACGCTTTTTGTTTCAGGGGCTTCAGTGGTTTGGTTTTCTTCCATGTGGGGATCCTCTTAAGATTTAGTCTGTACAAACATGATGTAGTACGACACAAAGTAGGCAATTATGATAAGTATAGATATAAGCTCCATTTTCTTTCGTTTCCCTTTATAAAAAATGGCTAATAAGACCATTGAGGATAAAAGAAAGGAGCAAAATCCGGTGATAAAATTTAAGTTAATATTTTCGATATTTAACAAATTGAGATGCGGGCTAAATAAATCAGTGACGGCCAAAATGAATATATTAAATATATTGCTTCCTAGGACGTTTCCAAATACTAAGGTATAGGCTCGCATTTTTAAAGCAGTTAGACAAACGGTTGCTTCGGGGAGTGAGGTTGCAAATGCCAAAAGTAAAGACCCAATAAAGGTTTTACCTAAACCACTCACATCAGAAATAATATCACAAGTATAAGTTAACCATACTCCTGATACAGTTACAATTACGCCAGTGATAGCAAATTTCAAAATGGCTTTCCATTTATCATTGGCATCTACTTTTACTACTGGTTTTGCTTCTTCTTCCTCTTCATCATCTTCTGTTATTAAAGAAGCAGTAAAAGTGTAAGTGATTAAAACTAATAGTAGAAATACATTCATGTTGAAAATACTTTTACTATTCCATTCAAAGTGTAGAGCAGTAAACTCATTGTTTAAAGCAATACCAAATAGTGCAAACACGGTAAGTATCTGACCAATAGCAATTGTTTTTACAATAGATTTGTCTACTTTATGATATAGACACTCTTTAATAAAGAATAGATCCAATACAGCTAAAATAGTTAAATTGAAGATGTTAGAACCAAAGATATTGCCGAGTGCTAGTTGAGGGGCATTCAAAATATAAACAGAACTAAATGATGCAACTAGTTCAGGCAGAGAGGTACAAGCAGCAAGAAGAAATGCCCCAATAAAACCAGCAGATAGGCCAGCCTTTTCTTCAAGGTCATCACCATATTTCGTTAATTTAATTCCGGATATAATGATAATTGTACATGCGATTATAAATTGAAGGTAAATGTTCACTGTAGCTCAGCTATCCCACTAGGATCTGTATAGTCTAAGTTATGGGCGTCTGCTACAGCTTGGCAAGTTAACATACCTTTAAATACATTTAAGCCCATCATAAGGTGAGGGTTATTTTTGAGGCTGTTGATGCCTTGTGCTGCAATTTGAACAGCAAAAGGTAAAGTAACATTGTTTAATGCATAAGTACTTGTCAAAGGAACAGCCCCCGGCATATTGGCTACACAATAATGTAAGATATTATCTACAACAAATGTAGGGTTATCATGAGTAGTAGCTTTAGTTGTTTCAAAACATCCGCCTTGATCCACAGCAACATCACAAACAACAGAGTTTGGTTTCATAAACTCCAACATGTCTCGCGTGATTAAATGGGGGGCCTTTTTACCAGCAACTAAAACAGCTCCAATTACTAAATCTGCTTCTTTGATTTGAGAAATGATATTTGCACGATTTGACATCATTGTTTTTAAGCGACCGTGTGTTACTTCAGATAGATAACGCATACGCTCTAAATTAACATCCATGATAGTAACATCAGCACCAAGTCCCATAGCCATTTGAGCTGCATTGAATCCGACGATACCGCCACCTAAAACAACAACTTTACCAGGTAAAACTCCCGGTACGCCACCTAGTAGAACTCCACTTCCGCCATTTGCTTTTTGAAGAAGTGTTGCACCGATTTGACTGGCTAATCGTCCAGCAATCTCAGACATTGGGTTTAGTAGAGGTAAAGCACCATTTTTATCCGTTACTGTCTCATAAGCAATACCAACAATCTTTTTATCTAACAAGACTTGAGTTAGTTTTTCATCTGCTGCTAAATGTAGGTATGTAAAAAGGATTTGATCTTCTTTTAGAAGTTCGTACTCAGGTTCGATGGGCTCTTTTACTTTGATAATCATTTCAGAGATAGCGTATACCTCGTCGATTGTTGGTAGAATACCAGCTCCAGCTTCGATATAGTCTTCGTCTGTGAAGCCTGTACCGAGTCCGGCAGTAGATTGAACATAAACTTGATGTCCAGAATGAACTAATTGTTCGACGTTACCTGGAACCATACCCACACGGTTTTCGTTATTCTTGATCTCTTTTGGTATACCTATAATCATGAGCGATCCTTTCAATATCCATTTTATTTAACATGGATTGAGCATTATTTACTTCAGTAGGCTTTGCATCGGCACCCAAAATTGTATTTTTCATTTGATCATACATTTGATCTGCGATACCAAAGCCAGAGGTTTTGGATAAATCTTTAGCACGTTCATTGATAAGCATGTCCTTAAACATTTTTTCATAAGGACCTTTATCTAAAAAACCAGTTTGACCCAAGTTTTTATTCATTTCTTTCAACATCATGGATACGAAGATTTGTTCAAAGTCTTGCGTAGTTTTCTTCAGTTTTTTTAATTCATTCTCTTGGTGAGAATTAACTGTTGATCCTTGAATTTTGATTGAGTTTTGAATGGTCATCTTGGAGAATCCCGTGGTTACGGGGCAAACGATCTTTTATGAACAAATTGATATTATCATATCTAAAATACCCTGTAAAGATGATTTTCTTTGGTACTATTTTAGGATTAAATTTGAACACAATAAAGGGTTAACCCATCAGTGCTAAAGATACTTTACACAAGATGTATTTTAACAAAAGAAGTAAAGGATCTTTCTAATTACTCTTTGTTTATCGGCATTTCATGAAAAATAGTTTAATGAAATAGTACAAAAACAAACAAAGTCATACAAAAAGTACTCTTATGATACGAAATTTGTTTACAGTTCTTGGTTGTTTCTTTATAATCAAAGTCTATGTCAAACGAAGATTCAAACACAAAACCTATGTCTCCTGTTCTTGTATTTTTAGGAAATTTATTCACTAAAATGCAAAGCAGTGCTGATTTAATGTTAGCAGTGATTGTTGTTGGTATCGTCTCTATGATGATCCTTCCACTCCCATCTATCATATTAGATCTTCTGATGAGTGTTAATATAGCTGTTGGTTTAGTATTGATATTAACAGCTACTTATATCCAAGATGCTCTTGAGTTTTCAGCATTCCCAAGTTTACTATTAATTACTACACTATTCAGATTGGCCCTAAATATATCTTCTACTAGATTGATATTATTGGACGCTGCTAATTTTGATGGTGAGGTAATCCAGGCCTTTGGTAACTTCGTAGTGGGTGGTAATTACGTTGTCGGGATTATCATTTTTATCATCTTAGTGATTGTTCAATTCATGGTAATCACAAAAGGTGCTGAAAGAATTGCTGAAGTTGGAGCTAGATTTACCTTAGATGCTTTGCCAGGAAAGCAAATGTCAATTGATTCTGATTTAAATGCAGGCTTAATTGATGAAGTACAAGCAAAAAACCGAAGAGAAAAACTACAAAAAGAAATTGACTTTTATGGAGCTATGGATGGGGCATCTAAGTTTGTAAAAGGGGATTCTATTGCTGGTATTATCATTACTGTTATTAATATCATTGGTGGGATTTTAATTGGTTTCTTTTCTGGAGAGTTTGACGGGATTGCTGAGATTGCAGAAGTATATACATTATTAACAGTTGGTGACGGTTTAGTCAGTATTATCCCTTCTTTGTTAATTTCAACTGCATCCGGTATTGTTGTAACTAAAGCAGCTTCAAATGATAACTTAGGGACTGAAGTTTTAGCTCAATTTACAAATCAACCAAAAGCACTAGCAATAACAGCAGCTGTATTTTTATTGTTCGCTATGATTCCAGGACTGCCAAAACTGCCTTTTATTATTATGTCTGCCATGCTAGGGAGTGTAGCCTATATTTTAGAGCAAGATGTGGATTGGGCACTACTAAAATCAGAAGCAGGTGAAGATGGCGGTCCAGCACCAGATGATGGTGGTCCAGCTCCCGAAGGTGGAGGAGATGCTCCAGCCGGTGCTGAGGGTGAAGATTCATCAGGCCCGGAGGATGTTTCTACTTTGTTAGAAATGGATACCTTAGAGTTAGAAATTGGCTACGGTTTGATTCCTATGGTAGATCCTAATCAAGGTGGGGATTTGTTAAACAGAGTTAAGTTGATCCGTCGTCAGATCGCACTTGAGTTAGGATTGGTTGTACCAGCAATACGTATACGTGACAATATGCAGCTTTCACCTAATATTTATTCTATTAAATTGAGGGGAATCGAAATCGGATCCAGTGAAATCTATCATGATCGATTTTTAGCAATGGACCCAGGAATGGTTATCGAGCGAATCACGGACGGTATTCAAACCACAGAGCCTGCTTTTAATCTTCCAGCATTATGGATCGAAGAGATTCAAAGAGATGATGCTGAGTTAAATGGTTATACAGTTGTTGATGCGCCATCTGTAGTTGCAACTCACTTAACTGAGTTGATCAAGAGACATGCTGATGAAATCCTAGGTAGACAGGATGTTAAAGAGTTAGTAGATAAATTAAGAGAAAAATATGAGGCAGTAGTTAACTCCAGTGTGCCTGAGGGAGATAACGCTAGATTAGGAGTGATTCAGAAGGTTTTGAAAAACTTGCTTCGTGAACAAGTATCTATCCGAAACCTACCAACCATTTTAGAGACAATATCAGATTACGCTGATCACGCAAAGGATATCGCTGCACTTACGGAGTATGTGCGTCAAGGTTTAGCAAGACAAATCACAAACGAATACGTTCAAGATGGTGTTTTAAAGGTGTTTACAATTGACCCTACCATAGAGCAAAAGTTAGCAGACTCAGTTGTACAGTCTTCTTCAATTCACCAGGCATTATCTCCACAAGAAGCAACAGTGCTGTTTGACAATCTAAATAAAATTGTAGAAGAGCTTTTAGTGAATGGGATCAGCCCTGTCTTGATCTGCTCTCCTGTGATACGAACAAGTTTTAAATTATTGGTTGAAAGAGTTTCTCCTCAATTAGTAGTTATATCATATAATGAAGTAATGATGGATATACAAATAGATAACGTTGCTGTTTTAAATGCAGTGGCTGAGGAAGGACAAGAACTTGAGTCCTAGAACGATAGCCGTAACATCTGGTAAGGGCGGGGTTGGAAAAACGACCTTTGCCTGTAACTTAGCAAGCTGCCTGAGTGAAATGGGTCAACGAGTTTTACTCGTCGATGCTGATTTAGGTCTTGGCAATGTATGTATATCTATGGGTATAGATACGGAGTTCTCTATTGAAGATTTATTTTTTGAAGGAAAAACCTTAGAAGATATATCCATACCATACAGTGATAATCTATTACTTGTTCCAGGAGGAAGTGGGGTAGGTTCATTAACCACACTAAATGAAGCAGAAAAGAAAGACCTCATCGATAGCCTACTATATTATGGTAATGAGTATGATTATGTAATATTTGATACGGGTGCTGGCATATCTGAAAACGTACTGTGCTTTTTAGATGTGGTTCAAGAAGTTTTTATAGTTACAACACCAGAGCCTCCTGCTATGGCAGATGCCTATGGGTTATTAAAGGTATTGGATGATAATAATAATTTGGCTAAAATTTCTCTAGTCGCTAATCGTTGCTTAAATACTCTAGAAGCTAGAGGAGCTGAAAATAAACTTCGTTTGGCTGTAAAGAGATTTTTAAAAAGAGAGTTAAGATTTTTGGGTTATATCTATCAAGATTCTAATGTGTTAAAGGCAAGTAGAGAGCAAAAACTAGTATGTGCTCAATATGCAAAATCTAAAGCAGCAGTTAACTTTATGAATTTAGCTAGGCAGTTACAAGGTCTTGGGCCTTTAAAAGGTTCTGTTAGTGTAGCAGATCGTTTTATGAATTTAGTTCACGGATAAAATAATGACAATAAACTTAGAAAATACAGAAGATAGTTGTTTTACCATCGCCGTTACCTCAGGTAAAGGTGGAGTAGGTAAATCTAATATTGTTTCCAATCTAGCAATACAATTTGGCTTAGCTGGTAAAAAAGTTATGGTTTTAGATGCCGACCTTGGGATGGCTAATCTAGATGTATTGTTTGGAGTTCGTCCAAAATACACTTTATATCATTGTTTAGAAGGTGGTAAAGACCTTCTTGAAGTAATTACTTCCGTAAACCAAAATGTTAAGTTGATCGCTGGAGGCTCAGGGATTGCTCAGTTAGCAGAGCTTCCTGAAGAAGCTAGAAATTCATTTTTGGAGTCATTGCAAAAAATTAGACAATATACAGATATATTATTGATTGATACGGGAGCCGGAATCTCTAGCAATGTTACAGGTTTTTTATCCTATGCGGATGAAGTGCTTTTGGTCTCTACCCCCGAGCCAACATCAATGGCAGATTGCTACGGGATTATCAAAACTTTGACTCGTACAAAGCAAGAGTTACCTAATTTAGGCGTGTTAGTAAATCGAAGTAATACTCCTATGGAAGCTTATGAAGTTTCTACTAAGCTAACTACCTTGTCTGAAAAGTTTTTAAATGTAAAAGTAAATTATAAGGGTTACATCTTAGAAGATGAATCCATCCAAAAAGCAGTGCGATCTCAACGTCCATTGCTTTCTTTATTTCCAGAGTCAAAATCTGCTATCTGTATTCGAAAACTCGCAGACTCTTGGGTAAATACAGAGCATTTGGTAAAAGCAAAGTCTAAAAAGGGCTTCTTTCAGTCAATTTTATCGTTATTCTCAAGGAAGAAATAAATTATGCATACTAAAAACAAACGAATTTTTGTATCAAATAGTTACGAAGAAGCAATGCACGAAGTAAAGAAAACCTTAGGTCCAAGTCCCATAATACTCAGCTCATCCTCCTATAAAGAGGGAGCATTGTTTGGAGTGTTTGGTGGAACCACAAAATATGAGATTATTGCTCAAGTACCTGAGAAAAAAGCTAAGAAAGTAAAAAAGTCGAGTTCAAAGCTCCACTCTAAAGCTCAAAATACCTTAACTCCAGAAGAAACCAAAGATGCACTACGTAGACTGTTTGGTAAGGAATTATCTACTTTAAAACGTTCTCAACCAAAACCAGAAAAGGTTGAGTTTTCTAAAAATGAATCCGATGAGCTTCTTGATCTTTTATATTCAAAAAAAGATGGTTTAAAATCTCATTCTAAGTATGAAATGAGTAAGGATTCACAAAGTAAAAAAGCCGTAGATAAGGCTAAAGTAATAAAAGTTGAAAAGCCTATAGCAAACAAAGAAAACTTAGATATCTTAGAGTTAAAAAATCAGATGTCTGAGATGCGAAAGGCTATTTTAGATTTAAAATCAGATTTGAAAACAAATCCACAAGTACTTGCTGTAGCACAACCTCAGACTAAAGCGGATCCTAAAGTAGAAGATAAAAAAGTAGAGCCAGAAGTAATCCCTGAGAAAAAAGTAGATAAAGCTTTGGAGGCTTTTCATATCAAACTTGAAGAAATCAGAGAAGAGCTACTAGAAAATGATTTTTCACGAGAAATTGTTAAAACTTATATTGATATACTAAAAGACTCAGAGGACTTAAAAGATTTAGAGCTTGATGATCTGAAAGAAAACCTACGAATAAAGTTCAAAAACACTTTAAAAATTGGAGAATCAATTTTTGAAAAGGTCAAAAACAAAGATATAGATGGCCCTAGAGTGATGGCCTTTGTTGGCCCTACTGGTGTTGGTAAAACAACAACTGTTGCAAAAATAGCTTGTGGTTTATCACAGCAAGGTCACAAAGTAGCTATGATCACACTGGATACATTTAAGGTAGGAGCTACCGAGCAGTTAAAGTTCTACGGAAAAGGAATGAAAGCGGCTGTAGATGTAGCATTTAGGCCAGATCAATTGCAGCCTCTGATCGATAAGCATAAAGATAAAGATGTGATTTTAATTGATACTGTAGGGCGAGGCCCTAAATCTGATTTACAAATCACAGCGATCAAAGACTTCTTACCAGATTCACTCAATGCCGAAGTTCATTTGTTGTTATCAGCTAACTTTAAGTTTCGAGATATGATAGAGACTTTTCGATCATTTAATCGACTAGGAGTAGATGGGTTTTTGTTTACTAAACTAGATGAGACTAGCTCTTTTGGTTCTATGTTGAGTGTATTGCAAAAGTGTACTAAAACTATTTCTTATGTAACTACAGGTCAAACTGTACCGGGCTCATATAAAGTAATCAACAAAGAATACTTGAGTCAGTTGATGTTTGCTTCAGGGATTTAGATTCACGCTCATAGCTAGGTCTATTTTATAGATAAGAGAGATTGGGATTACTATGGCAAATTTAAAGATGAAAGAGATAAAGGCTTTTGTTCCTGCAAAAGATTATCACTTATCTAAGCAGTTTTACCAAGATATTGGATTTAAAATAGGTCATGACTCTCATGATGTAACATATTTTCACTTGGACAATTGTAGTTTTTTGTTACAAAACTTTTATGTAAAAGAGCATGCCAGTAACTTTATGATGCATATATTAGTTGAAGATTTGAAGTCTTGGCATAATAAACTAACGGCATTGAAGTTGGGTGAAAACTATGATGCATTTGTTGGCGATATTTCGATACAACCGTGGGGAATGAAAGACTTCATTTTATCCGACCCTAGTAAAGTATTGTGGAGATTTGGACAGTTGGCTTAGTCAGTAAATTTATACTCTTATAAATCCAACTGCATAGTCAACTCATCCTCGATAATTACTTCATCAATAAAGACAAAGCCAAATTTCAAATAAATGTTTTTTGCTATTTCATTTTCGGGGACTAAAGTTAAAACTAGTGATTTAAAGCGTTGATCTTGTTTTAGGTTATCAATTACCTGCTTTAAAGCAATTTGTCCATATCCTTTAGATTGATACTTGATATCAATCATTATCTCAGCCAACTTATATCGATCCTTCTTAGGATCTTCTCCAAACTGAGCGAACCCTACAAGAGTATCGTTCGCATAAATCCCGTAGGTCGCTAGGCTAGGGTGTACTTTAGAGTAGGCAATAGAGTATAGATTACTATCTATATAGTCATCTTGATCGGGCGCTACCTTTAACGAAATAATGTCATCAAAATTATCTTTATCTGTTGGTTTAAATGTAATCTGAGTCATCAGCATGATCCTTGTCATCAATTATGTGTGTGCAATGTATCATAGAAAATTAGGACGTAAAGGTTTAAATGCAAAAAAAAAAGAGAACACATTGTGTTCTCATTTACTTTTTGGAGGAAAGCTAGGCTTATTTTCGGATCATATATCTTTGGATAGCTACCTTACCAAGAGCTCTAATGGCTTCTAGCTTAGATGGAGTATTTTCTTTGTTGTCTTTTAAATATCTTTTTAAGACTTCGTGTAAGTTTACTGATTTAAGTCGAATTAATTCTTGGATTACAGATTTTTTGATTAATTCATTTTCGCTTGTGAATAAAACAGTTTCTAGGAGTTCCGCTCTGTTAACAGATTTTTTATCTGTTATTTCTGAAACTAGTCTATCAATCACTTCGGGCTTTAGTGTATTGGTACTAACTGAATTACCATTTGACTTCTTTAGTGACTTTAAATTATCTCTTGAAATCTTAGTAGTTTTTTCTGTAAAGTATGGAAATATTTCCTTTAGTACTGACTCGCTCATAGTGTTCCTCCGTATACAATGTTTTCTTAATTACATAATTACTATCGGCAAAAGCTTGACAAAATATTAACAAAATCATCACTTTTTGTATGAACTATGACGAAGATCTACTGTTTATGGGAGACTAATCTCTGTTAAGTCTTGACAGTATTTGTATAAAACTGAGCCTTTTTGTATTAATTATAAATTAGTACCAGATATTTTGGTCCATGAGAGAGATTGAGTTCAAACTTAGCTACGATTGAAAACAAAAGTAGCTAGCTTGTGGATGTTTGTTTTAGTCTTCTATAAATTCTTTTACAAGTTGACTAGAGTTTATATCTCCAATAAGTAAAAAGTCTTTTGAATCAATAATCATTAAGTCTTTTACAGATAATATACCGATTCTTTTGCCGGCAAACTCAGATACAATAAGGTTATTTGAAGCATCGATTGTTTGTAGTGGATTATCACCTATGAGAGCGTTTTGGTTTTTGTCTTTATCTTTTAGTTTATGCAGCGAAAGATAAGATCCCACATCACTCCAACCAATTTCACATGGTATTACAGAAACATCTTGAGATCTCTCCATTACTGCTACATCTATAGAGATTTTAGTTAGATTAGAGTAGGCTTTAATAAATTCAGGAGAGTCTAAGTCACCAATATACTGCTCAAGATTCATAAGTCCTTGATAAAGCTCATTGCAGTGGGTTTTCATTTCTTCTAACATGTGGTCTGCTCGAAAGATAAACATTCCAGAGTTCCAATAATAATTACCCGACTTAATATAAGACTTTGCTGTTTCTAGATCCGGTTTTTCTTTGAAAGCGTTTACTTTGTGGTAGTCGTGTTTACCAAACTCATTTAAAGTAGTTTGATTGGCTTGAATATATCCATATCCAGTTTCAGGATAAGATGGCTCAATGCCTAAAGTAACGATATTCTTGTCTTTTGCAACTTCGATAGCTGACTGAATGACAGATAAAAACTTAGACTCTTTAGTTATATGGTGATCAGAATGTAATGACACTACGACACAATCTTTTGCTTTTTTACTAGCCAACAAAGCTATTAGTCCAAGAGCTGGAGCAGTATTTCGACCACAAGGTTCTTTGACGCATTGGGACTCTTTTGCATCGGGGATTGCATCTAAAACTAGAGGGACAAAATTTGAGTTTGTTGAAATCAAGATATCTTCTTTTGGAATAATTGGTAAAATTCTTTCAAAAGTATCTGAAATCATTGGATTGTCAGAAAATAGATTTAAAAACTGCTTTGGTTTTTTATCAGTAGATAAAGGAAAAAACCTTGATCCTACTCCACCAGCCATGATTACAGAAATAACGCTCATTTTAATCCCACCCTTTGATTCGTTTATGTATAAAGACCAGCAAACAGTCAGTGATCTTAACTAAAATAATGATTTAGATGGCAAAATATCACTCTTAAGGATTGTTTTGCAAGTGATTGGTCAATAGCTTACAAGGAGTTTGTGCATAAAAAAAGAGTTAGTAAACTACTAACTCTTATACAATTTTTAATCAACAGCTCTTATGTCAAAACGATGTATCCACCTTTTTTCAACTCATTGGCTAATTTGTTTAATCGTAAATTGGGATCTGTTTGATCAGCAATAATACCTTCTAGCTCGGCAATCTCAGAACAGTCTAACCATAGGCCTTTGCTTTTTTGGCAAAAATCAACAAGTAAAGATTTACCTTTCATATAAGGTAGCTCCCATAAGTAAACACCAGGATCTCTTGGTGATAACTTTTTACTCTCTTTACGTTGTGACCAAGACCATTCAAAATCAGGAAAATCATTCATTCCTTCTGCAATGTCAGCAGCTTCACCAGAGTCAAGCCATACTCCATGACAATCTGGGCAGAAATCGGTCTCTACACCTTCAACTGTCATTGGGCTGAGCCCAACCTTACAACATGGACAATCAGCGGTAGACTCTAGTCCAGCATTTTTTCGTATTAATGCTCTTAGTTTTGCTTTATCTAGTCCCATTGGTACTCCTTGGATTTGAGCAATTAGTGCTCTTTAAAATTTTTCATGTGATTTATAAAAGTAATTATACCTAAAGGAATTCAATTTGTCTTTTTTAATGATTAGATAATTTAGATTATTAAATTATGGTCTTGCTTGTTATAAAAGTTTCACTCATGTAAAATCCATCTATCATCCTAAAAAAGCATTTATAATATTGCTTACTATTAGTAGTAATCAGCAATAGACTAGTTTTTTACATATTTTGGCGGTTGTTTATGTTGTTACAAGTTAAAGGTCTTACTAAGTCTTATTACTCTGAAGTTGAAGAGTTCAAAATCTTAAAAGGAATTGATTTTGAAATAGAAGAAGGTGATTTTTTATCTATTATGGGGCCTTCTGGTTCGGGTAAGTCTACCCTGATGCATATCCTAGGTGCTTTAGATAAGCCTACAAAGGGGCGCTATTATTTAAATGATCACTCTGTAGACAGTATGGATGATGCAGCATTATCTAAGATTAGAAACCAGGAGATTGGTTTTGTATTTCAAGCATTTCACTTGATCCCCCAAAACACTGTACTCGAAAATGTATTGTTGCCCTCGCATTATGGCCAAAATGATGAAGTTTCTATTGAAACAGCAAAAAAGTTACTCCAAGCAATTGGTTTAGGGGAGCGATTAAACTTTAGACCATCTCAACTGTCAGGAGGACAATGTCAAAGAGTTGCTATTGCAAGATCATTGTTAAACAATCCATCTATTATTATGGCTGATGAGCCAACGGGTAACTTAGACTCAAAAACTGGCAATGATATTATGGCTATCTTACAGTATCTAAATCGACAAGGTAAAACCATTATTATGGTAACTCACGAGCACGATATTGCTCAGCATACTAAACAAGTAATGTTTTTGAAAGATGGATTAGTGGATCGATTTGAAAAAGTTACAGACCAGGTTCAAGCTGAAACTAATCTGAACTTTTCATTAAAAGATATTTTTGGTACAAGTAACTAGAGCTATACCTAAACACAAATACTTTTCTTGCTTTTACTGATGAAAATCCCATGTTAATGGGCTTTGTGTTTTCTACTGTGACCATCCAGTTCAAAACTTAGTTTTGACAAAGCTTCCAAATTTTTAAGTTTTTCGTATAACGAGAAAACTATTACTGGATAGTTATATACTCTACTCTGCCTCTTGAATAGCAATATCCTCTAGTTTAAGGCCTAAACAGTTTTCAATTTTATAAAGATTTTCACTGCTATATTGAATCTTGATAGTTATATAATCATCTTTGTAAACAGGATCCTCTGGCAGTGTAGTAAAGTTTTTTAGCTCATGGATTTTACCATAGTCAGCATAACTTAGTTTGACTACTTGTTCGATCATTGTTGAACCGATTGTTTCTACGATAAAGGCCTTTAGTTTTTCAACACTCTCAGGACATTTAGCAGAAAAGAAGATATCAATACCTAGCTCGTCTCTGAGTCGAGCCTTTTCTTCTTCATTTACAAGATCTTCCTTGTTAACGGCAAAGTACCAGTTTTCTTCATCAAATCTTTCAACTTGGTGCAGTGCATCGGTCATACAGTCCATTTGCTCTTTAACACTTAAACCACCGGCTGGATCGAGTAAAATTAGTAACTGGTTACAGTTTTTAGACTCAGCTAAAGTTGTGAAAAATGCCAATTGTAGATCAGGCGGAAGTTTTTTAATAAATCCCACAGTATCTGAAATTAGAATTTTAGAGTGTTTGGAGATTTCTAGGGTACGGGTTGTTGTATCTAAGGTTTTGAAATATACGTTTTCAACTTCGACCTCGTAACGGCTTAAAAATTGATTAAAAAGAGTTGATTTTCCAACATTAGTATAACCGATTAGTGCGATGGAAGGAGGGCGGTTTTCATTTCTAGATTTTCGTTTAGTGATATCCGATTGATTAATCTTTTGAAGTTGGTTTTTAATCTCTTTTTTACGTTGATTTAGATAATATCTAGCGGAGTCTAAAGAGCCATCCATGCCACTTTCAGCACCAGTGTTTCTCTTTTTTAATCTCTCCATGATTTGAGCTTCACCATAACAATTTAATCGTGCTAGCTCCACTTGTAGTTTAGCTCGATCAGTTTTTGCGTGTTTTTCAAAAATAGATAGGATAATGTCTGTACGATCCCATACTTTTACATCTCCAATAGCAGAGACTCTTGTTTTAAATGAGTTGGGGACATTACAGCTCATTAAGAGGTGAGTGTATTCTCCTCCTTCTAGCAGTCCTAGCAGTTCATTATATTTACCAGTACCCATAAAAGTACCAGGAATAGGATGAGGAGTTTTTTGGCTAAGAACTTTAGAAACATTCAACTCAATAGTTTTTGCCAGTGCTTCTATTTCATCTTGTGTAGATCGTGCGATTTTAAGGTCACGTTTAGTGAACTCCATTTGAACTAATAAGGAGTTGTTTTTTTCTTGTTCAATGATGTAGTCTTTTTTATGAAAATCAATCTGCTGGTCTCTTTTTAAAAAAGATTTAGAGGCATAGCTATCTACAATAAATTGATTGTCTTGTTGTTCACTAATGATTTGATCTAAAATAATAGAGCCATCTTTTATAGTTAAATAATGAACAGAGTTTTCTTCGCCTATGACCGATGGAAACATAATAATTGAATCTAGCTTATAGTTTTTTAGGAGCTTTGCTTCTTTACCATTGATCTGAGAAGAAGCGTTAGAGGATACAACCCATAAGCTGTATCGAGAAAATCCCTCTACGTGAGCCTGGTGTATGATTCTTTCACAAAACTCTACGGGATCTGGTCCTGTTTCAAAGATTCGACCATTTCGTTTGACTAAAAAGTAGCCATCGTGATCCGTCCGTTTATGAGTTAATCTTGCTGCCTCTAGAAAAAGATCTAAATTAGCTAGATCCTCTCCCAAATCATAGTCATTAAATTTTTGCCATTCTCGAGTTATATAATTAGACATGTGTTCTCCCAAATTATGTTTATTTGGAGTCAAAGAATTGTGAATTAATTTTTTCTACTCACAGGGGGTGAATAGATTTTTTGGTGGAATAAAAGAAAAGAGAGGCTAATTTGCCTCTCTTACTTTTTTTGAAAATCAGATAACTAGAAAGTGTTTCCAATACCAAAATGGATTTGAGCGCTACTTCTATCGGTAGCTTTAGCCCAATCTAAACGGAATGGCCCAAGAGGGGTTTTGAATCGAATTCCAAGACCGTAAGCCTTTTTCATTTCAAAGCTATTGTATTCTCCCCAAGCAGATCCAGCATCTACAAATAAAGCAGCTGAAAATTGTTTAGAGATTGGGTGTCTTAACTCTAAGTTAGTAAACCACATTTTCTTACCAACGAACTCTCGATCTTCATAACCTCTAAGAGTCTGAGAACCACCAATAGACCATAAATCAATATAAGGAATAAATCCATCGATTTTTTGTGCTAATGCGAGTTTTGTTCTAAATGCTACGACTTGGTCATTAGCAAAGATTTTTGTTGGCCAATACTTACGAAAATCATAAGAGTACTTATTAAAGTTGTTTGTACCAGCGATGATTCCACCAGTTGTACTAAAAGATACACTATGTCGGTAACCATCGGTAGCATTTTGAAAGTTATCTCTTTTATCTCGGATCCAACTTAAACCGATAGTTTGTTGGTGATCATCAAATAGAGCAGTTGGTGTACCTGCTAATACCCGAGTTGAAATTCTTTCATCAACAAATCGTAGAGTTAAGCTTTCATCTTTTTTCTTTCTCCAAGAAGTAAACAAGGAGTAACCATCTCTTTTTTCTTCAAATCGAGATAGGAGGGTTTGATTTCTGATATCATCACGATCTACGATAGTTCTGAAGACAGATGCTCCAATAGCTTGTTTTTTACCTTTCCAGTAGGGTTCAGTAAAGGCTAACTCGTAAGCTTGCTCTCCACCAAATTGGGTTTTTACTCGAAGGGTTTGACCTTTTCCTCTAAAGTTTCTTTCAGTTGCATCAACAAATCCAACAAAACCATTTAAGGAGCTATATCCACCACCAAAACTAGCTGTACCAGTTTTAGTATCTTTAAGATTTAGAGTAATATTTACATCACCACTTTCAGGGTTAACAGCAATATCAGGGTTTTCAATTTCAAAATAATCAAGGTTTCTTAGGTTTCTAAAAGAGTCCACAAGATTTTGTTGTTTGATGATTTGGCCTTCTTCCATGAGAAGCTCACGCATAATTACATATTTTTTGGTTTTTCGATTACCTTTGATGTTTATGCTATTGATTCGGGACTCTTTAATTTTAAGTACAATATCTGTTCCATCAATTTTTACTTGTTTTGTTGGATCGTAAATACCAGAATAAATATATCCTTTATCCTTATATAACTTAGAGATTAATGCTAAATCTTCGTATAATTGTCGGATATTTAGGACGCTACCAACTTTTGTACTAATATCTTCTAAGATATTTTCAGTAGGAATAAGAGTGTTGCCTTCTACTTTAATAGTAGAGACTTGAGGGTTTTCTGATACATAAAAAACTAATCTTACACCTGATCCATGCTTTTCTGTTTGTGGCTGTGGTGGAGCTTGGAAATAACCAAGTTTATAAATAGTTGTTACATCTTTTATAACTTGGTCTTTAGTGATGAAGTCTCCGACTTTACTGCCAATAGAGAGCATAATAATTTGTTTGGCAGTATTTTGATTACCTCTAACGTCAATATCCGTGATTCGATATTGAGGTGCTTTTGCTTGTGGAGCTGGGGCACTTAGCCCAGATGAAAGCTCCAAAGCATGGCTATTAGTGTTAAATAACTGAGCAACAAGAAGTGCCGCTAAGGGAATATATTTTAGACGAAAGTTCATCTTCTATCCTTGATTGATATCTGTTGGGAATGTAAAAATCTATTGGCGCGATTATATAGTAAGGATGCACAGATTTCAACAAAATAGTACAAATCTGCACAGTTTCTGTAGGAAATAATTCTCAATTTAGCAAAGAGCTTTGTTTAGAAATCTCTCGAAACTCCCATGAGAAACTCTTTGTTTTTTTTGTTAATTTTATCAACACGTAAGAGTATGTCTGTATCAGTATCAACTTTTACTTTTCCCCAGACTCTACCACTTGTTTTTCCAGTCCCCCACGCTTCTAGGCCAATACTAGCATTTTCATTCATTATCTGACGTTCAATACTAGCTCCGAACTTTTTATCTTGAAGGCCTGCTCTATATGTGAAAGGACCTTTTTTAACCCCAGCTTGGAGTGTTGAGATCCCATTAAGATTGTCCACATCCTCTAGTCCTACTTTTAACAAGTGCTTGTCATTGAGTTTGGTTTCTGAGTAAAAGTTGGCTTGAACATCTTTATTATCTGTAGAGTATAAAACTTGGCTTGTAAAATCAGTTTGAATACTGTCTAAGTTGGTCTTTATTGTAGTAAGTGATTTAGCAGCGCTCGTTGCTGAGTCGATGGCATCATTTAGACTTGTCTCAAATTTAGGGTTTGTAATAATATCTTTGGCTTTGTTGGATATAACTTCTACATTGTCACTAATTTTGACAAAGTTTTCTCTCATTTGTTTTAGTGAGGTTTTAAGTTCTCCATTGTCATATACACTATCTGAGATGAGCTCTATTTTTTCTAAGATGGAATTTATTTTGGATTTATTACTAGTTGTTATATCCGCTATATTTTTAGAGATAGTCGTAAAGTGTTTTGTATTCGTAGATAATGCCGCATTTAAGTTTTTGGTAATTTTAACAATGTCTTTGGATATATCCTTAAAATCCGTACGAATAGATAAGATAAAGTCATTCATTTGAGAGCTTGTATTTTTAAGATTGTGGACTATGTTTCGAATATCGTCCTTTAGATTTTTATCACCGGTTACTTGATTAACATTATCGAGTAGAAAGTTCAATTTTGTTAACGACTCTTTCCCTTGTGTCATGAGTTGATCAAAATTTGCGCTTGAGTAACCTTGCAAAACCTTTGTGGACTCAAAGGCTAGATAAGTGAAACCATCTTTTGGGACTTCTTCTGGAGGGACTATTTTGATGTAGTTTGTTCCAAACATACCACTACTGGCGATAGATATTTCCGAATCTTTTGGGATTCGGTAATTTTTGTTTATTTCTAAAGTGACAATTACTTTTTTAGAGAGGGTGGGGTTAAGATTGATAATCATTTTTCGAACTTTACCTATTTTTACCCCAGCAAGGTTTACTTTGGCATCTTTCATTAAAAGCTGCACGTCAGAAAAACCTACATTAACATGATAGACATAAAAATCCCTATCTTGTAAAAAGAAAATTAGGTAGACAAAAAGAATAAATCCTAATAAGGATACGATTCCAATTTTTAATTTAATTATTTCTTGATTCATAATGAAAATCTTTACTGTATAGGCCCGCTAGTGCTTCCTGTTAAAAATTGTTGGACCATGGGGTTTTTTGAACTTTTAAACTCATTAGGGGTAGATATGTTTGATATTTTTCCATCGAAATGTAATCCCACTCGATCAGCTATGGTAAAGGCTGACTTTAGATCATGTGTAATAACTACAGAAGTAATATTTAAGGTGTCTTTTAACTTATTGATGAGTTGATCAATACCTGATGCTCGAATAGGGTCTAGTCCTGTTGTGGGTTCATCGTAAAAAATTACTTTTGGATTTAAGGCAATGGCTCTTGCTAGTCCGACCCTTTTTTTCATTCCACCAGATAGCTCCGATGGCATTTTCTTTTGAATGCCAGGTAGACCAATGAGCTGAAGATTTTTGTCTACGATATGAGCCATTTCTTCTTTAGAGTATTGTTTACTTTGTTTTAAAGTAAAGGCAATATTTTCTTCTACATTTAGGGAGTCAAAAAGAGCGGCGTTTTGAAACAAAAAGCCAAAGTCTTTTCTAATATCGCTCCATTGATGTTCGTTAAAGCGGCTCACGTCTTTACCAAAAACTTCAACTTTGCCACAGTCAGGTGCTAGCAACCCTGTAATTATTTTTAGGGATACGGACTTGCCACAACCCGAAGGACCAAGTATTACAAAAGTTTCTCCCTGATGAATTTCTAAATTGAGCCCTTGTAAAATATGTTTATCACCAAAGGACTTGTAGATATTATGTAGCTTAATTATCGATTCACTCATCACAAATCCAAAATATATGCGTATTTCTGATAGATAAAAAATACCAAACTAAAAAAGTAGTTAAGAACCAAAATACATGTAATAGATAGTACAACGGTTTGTGTGGTGGATACTCCAACGCCTTTTGCCCCACCGGTAGTATTTAATCCTTTATAACAGCCAATCATGGCAACAATAAATCCGTAAACAATGCTTTTTAAAAGACCCGAGCTCAAATCATCTATGTTCACCATGGAGATTAGAGAGGTTGAAAAGGAGATTTGACTAATTCCTATTTGATAGATTGCTACTAACAGCCCACCAAATAATCCAACGATATTTGCGTATACTACGAGTATAGGAGCGAAAAAGGCACAAGCAATTACTCTTGGTACTACTAAATGATGGATGGGGTTGGTAGCCATTACCGATAATGCATCGACTTGTTCAGAGACTTGCATGGTTCCTAGTTCCGCGGCCATAGAGCTACCTATTCGAGCAGCTAAGATAATAGATACGATCATTGGGCATAATTCTCTAGTTAGAGATAGACCTACCACTCCACCAATAAAGCTCTCTGCTCCTAGCTCTAAAAATTGATTCCCAACCTGAATAACTAAAACCATGCCTGAAAAAAGTGAAGTAAAGGAAATCAATGGCAGGGACTCCACACCGATTCGATTTAAACTATGGATAAGATTTGGAGTAAAAATCTTACCGCGTAAAATCCAATAAAATGTTTTAAGGATGAGAATAGTAATGTCGCCCCATACATAAATAATTTTGTATAGAAAGTCTCCAGGAACATAAAATAGCTGGAAGAAAAAACCTTGTCCTTTAGTATTTGTAGAATCCATAAAAATAGTTTTTCAAAACATTACATACTACTATGACTTTGTTCATAGCAAAACTTAAAGAGAATTGTATTGTAAGCACGAAAACCGACATCTCCATACATCGCTTATCGTATGGCATATGGTGAAAAATAATACTTAGTTTTAGTAGACTTTTACAATTTTTAAGAAGGGCTACAAAATGCGCTGTGAATAGCAAAAAATGACCATATTGTATGGTCATTTGAGTGAATTAAAAGTTACTATTTTGAAATTTGATTAGTTTAAACTTCCAATGATTAAAGCGTTAGAGATTCGCCTTTCATTGCCATCAGATGGTTTATTTAAAATTTTACCAGCCATATATAGTCCAGTTGAGCCGCCGCCGTCCAAATTCATAGCTTCGCGAGCCCCTAGAAGTTTTAAAGTATGTCCTAATTCTTCTAGGCTCATTCCAACAGAACTAGCCTGTCGACCATCTACAACAAGAAAGATAACTCCTCCATTGCTATCAATTCCAATAGCACTTCGGGGAGCCCTGTTTTTCATAAAGAAGGGGTTAAAGCTTTCATCAGTACCTACTTTTACTATGCCATTATCCAAAAGAGAAGGGCCGCCTCCTAAACCAAAACTTGCACTACCCCAAGGTGGAGTAAGGCCATAGCTAACAACTAATTTATCCATAGGAAGTAAATCAGCAAAATACGGAAATCTTGGTCTTGAAAAACTAAGGACATATCCTTCTTTTGGTATGAAATGGGCTTCTTTTGATACTTTTAAAATTCGATTGTTTTTTATAGTAAGATAGATAGTATCATCGCGATGAGGTGCTTTGAGTCCAAACTCCGGGGTATATAATAGAGTAGCTTTTGACTTGTTAACTTGATTGATTCCTTCGATAGTTAAGATGCCTTTTTCTGTGATAACTTCTCCTTGAAATTCGGGTTTTCCAATAAAGGGGTTTCCGTTATCATGAAGTCCAAAACAAGATCTCATCAACATAGGGACACTAAGAAGTCTCTTATCTTTTATTAGCAATCCAATGGGATCGCCGTTAGCAATAAAATAAGAGCCGTTAATTCCAAGTAAAGCGTTGTTTTTTCTAGACATAGAGCTTAATGTCTCTAAACCAAGCAACTTGTCTTTTCCTAGAGTAATATCTAACCTTTTCTTTAATTGATCTTTTTTTATCTTAAATCCATAAGCATGATTTTTAGGTGTATCTGTTTGAAATGAAAATTGAACAATTCCTTTTTCAACGAGAGTTTCTTGATAATTAATCAAAGAAATATTTGCGCTTTTAACTTTAGTTTTATTGAGTCTGTTTTTTCTTCTTTGCTCTCTTTTATAGCGATTACTCAAATGAGATATACTTGGTAATCCACTTAATTGTATTTTTTTTCTTGGTTTATTTTGCAGGTGCTCTCGATAGCTTTTTGTAAAACCCAGATGAATCTGATTATCGATTCCTTTACTATTATAAGGTAAAGGAAATACTCCAATTTTTAGATCAAAAACCAAGCGATAGATATGGTCTTTTGAATAACTTAGGTGTAATTTATGAAAGTAGTCTTTATTTAGAGCTAAGTACTTTTTGAAATGCTTTTTAGAAATATTAAATATGGTTACACTCAGTCTTCTAGTTTTAGCGCTATACTCTATTTGATATGGACTACTTCGCTTCAGCAAGAAGTTTAAGATGTATTTATTTTTCTTTTTATCATCTACTTGGATAGATTTTAGTTTGTTTACCAAAGTAGAGCTAGTATTTTGGATAGAAAGAGTGACTTTATTGGTTGTACTAGAGTTATCCCAAAATAAAAACCTAGCAAATAGGGCAATACATATAAAAAATAGAAATGGTTTGAAATACATAGATCTAAAAACCTAAAGTAAGTAGTTTGTTACGACAAAAGGTAGTGATTTCCTATTTTTTGTTGTGGAGCCAAATAGCCTTTTGTATATCACTAACAAAATAAAGTAATCAAATTAAGAGCAAAAGAAGTCAATTAAGCAGAATTTTTACCTTTTTAACTATAATCGGTACTTATTGTATAAACACAAACAATTTTAAACAAAAATGTTCATGTGGTAAAGAAGATTGATAGAAATAAATTGAACTAGGTTTAAATATTATTTATTGATAGCCACAAAACGAGTTAGTTTATTTTGTCTATCAATGAAGAATACTAAGTCTGAAAGCTTTGACTTTAGAATAGAAAAGTCGAATTGTATTAGCAGCTTTTTTTCAACAAATTTAAAATTGACTAGTTTAGCAACGTCCACTTGAGGAAAGTACTTATAAAATACAATGTCTTCTACTGCTAGTAATGGATATTTTTTTTTGATAGCAGGTAGAAAGACTTTTTTATCACTAGGAAAGTTTTTTTCTCTTACCATGAATTCAATAGATCCTTGCTTTTTTAACACGGGAATATTGATTCTGGTGCGATTCGCTCGAGGGGTTTTTGGTGTGTAAAAGCCTTTAGGTAGCTTTTTAAGAGACATCTTCAGATTACAAGGACTTCTATGAGCGACTACGCCCTTAATGGATTGGATTGGGACTTTAGTTACGGAAGTTCTAATAGAGAAGGGGATTCTGTTTTTTTTAAGGTCAATTGCTTTCAATCGAAAATGCTTCTTTAGGATTTGCACTTCGATTAAATCAGATCTTAGTTTAAATGAACTTACATGAATTGGATGCTGGGACCTCATAGTAAATATTTATTTCGGAATCAAAATTTTGAGTGCGTTTTCAATCCTTTTAAAGGATTCAGTGATAATTGAAGAGTCATTAATTGAAGGTGGGATTTCTTTTTCGTCTGTATTTAAAGCACGCAACTGACTTTCACCATTAGAAAAGCTGGCATGAAAAAAAGGGTAGGTTGCATCAAGGACTTCATTGCTCAAAAAGTTATTCGTGATAACATAATTTGGCTCAAACTCAAGTTTATCTAACAATGAGTTGCATGAACTCTGAATCAAATAAGAAGAGAGTTTATCACCGTATAGAGCTTTTTGAACTGGATTGATATCATCGCTTGTACAGTAGCGAAAGTCTTTAGGGTAGTTTTGTTCATTTAAAAGAAGAAGGCCGCCAATGACTCGATCATTTGGTAGAAACCGGAAGTATAAGTAAGCAGTGTAGTTATCAGTCTTCATAAATTATACAGAAAAATCTAGATTTAACCCTCTAACTCCGTCTGAAATAGGAGTTTTTTTAGCTTCTGCTTCAGCCTTGGCTTCTGCTTCTTTCTTTTTTGCTTCTTGCTCTTGTTTGTTGCTTCCGTCTGAATCAACCTCTTGGTCTTCTTTGAGTTCGCTTACTTCATGTAAAAGTTTATCATCCATTTGATCAACTTCACCTTGCGGATTGGTTTGATGCAGATGTTCAACTCCTTGTTGTTTTTGACGAATGTCGGAAGCTTGTGTAGAACCTGTTAGGGTTGTTTGAATGTCAATTGGTCTGATACTCATAATAAATCACCTCTACTAAAATTTTACAGGAAAAAATAGAAAAGAGCAAAAAAAGAAAGGAAAACAGTTTTCAGATCTTACATATATATAGACATTAGCTGTATTTTGATTGTCTATGGTAAATTAAATATTACTCTTCATTTCTCTACTAAACTGAATAGTCCTTTTTATGAATCGCCATTTAGCGGAAAAACTTGTATTCCATTTCGAAGTACCATGAATTCTTTTTGGGAAAACAACCTCAAAGCGGATCAACTTTTGTTTTGTTAAAAAAGCGTTATAGAGTAAGAAAAGGTCTAAGGAAAAGTCATCTGGAATGTCATGGAGATTTTCATAAAAGCTTCTATGAAATAGGTTTGGTTGAGCATTAATATCCCAAAGTAGTGTTTTTAAATAACATGTTTCAAAGAGGCTCATACCAATAGTAAAAAACTGATCAAATAATGGGCGACCTTTTCGTTCACCTTTTACAAAAATATTGTTTGGGTTTTCATGGTCTTCAATGATTTTTAAGGCAAGTAAAAGATCTTTAGGATCTGTTTGCATATCAGCGTGTGTGTAAGCCAAATAATCTCCAGAAGCTATTTGTAAACCACTTTTTATACCATGTCCATAACCAATGTTTTTTTGTACATGATGCACCTTAGAAAAAGAATATTTGCAACAGAGTTTTTCGAGAATAGCTTGAGATTGGTCAGTAGAGCCATTATTTACAAAGATAACCTCAATATCATCGCGTTGTATAATTTGGCAAAATCGATCAAAAATTAAAGGAATATTTTGTTCTTCGTTATAGCAAGGCACTACGATGGATAGTTTCAAGATTGTTTCCTTAAATTAAATAGACTTTTAAATACTATATCAAGAAATAGAAATTTTAGTAAGTTTGATGAAAGTCAAAAAATTGTTGAGCCATGATGGGGGCGACTTTTTGATCGACATTTGCATCTAACTCCAAAGTGTAGGCGTGATCAAGACACTTATGAAAATAGCTTTGCCAGTATTTGTAGGTTTCATAATCTTCTGGAGTTCCCCAACAAACATAATGTTGCACTTCAAAGACTTTAACATTGAGTCCTAGATGAATGAGCTCATTCATCAAACTATCTATATAGTATTCATTGTTTACTTTGTTATTTTTGTGAAGAAGTAACTCCAGTCCATCTTTATAATATTGAGCTTTTTTAAAGTAAAATATTCCTGTAATTGCATGATCAGAACTGGGTTGATCTGAGATTGCTTTTTTAACAGAAATATTAGTTGCTAAATCGTCGGTAGTTTCGACCCAACCATACATTTGTGGGTTTTTGTTCACCGTAGGATGGTTTTTAAAGGTCCAAATAATAGCGTCTACTGAGGTGTCATTGATCAGATGATCTAGTTGTTTATAATCATAAACAATGGCATTGTCTGTGGCCCCAACTATTAAAGGCTCGTCAAAGTTTATATGAGTCAAGCCTTCAAAGCAGCTGATAGCTTGCCCTTGTGAGGGTTTATCCAATTGGTATATTTTAGATTTTGGATATGTATCTGTGAGAATTTTTTCAATTGGATATGAGCTTGTATGATCCTTTAAACAAACAAAAACATTTGAGTCGGTTTTGGGTAGAGAGTTGGTAGCTTGTATGATCATCGGCTTAGAATTAATATCTAAAAGGGGTTTAGGGGTTTTATATCCATAGTCAATGAAGCGTTGTCCTAGTCCAGCTAAAGGAACAATACAAGTGCCTCTAATCTTATGAGAATTGTTTGGATTTGAAACAGCATCTTTAAAATACTTAGACCAATGATTGTAATCTTTTACGTCTTCTGGGGTACCCCATTGAAGCATGTGCTGGATTTCATAAATTGAAACATTTAGCTTGTCTTGTATCAATAGATTGTAAACTAGAGAAACATAAAACTCTCCATTTAGGTTGAGATTTAAATCAATTAATTTTTGAAAGTATTTTTTTACTAAAGAGCCATTTTTAAAGTAGTAGGTCCCGTTAGATGCATACTCTTGCATCCTATCATTTGTGAAGGACTCTTTTTCTTTGATTTCAAGCATCCATTGATGTTGATCTCTCATAAATGCATAATTGGTACTACCTAACATGTGAGGATGAAAGCCTTTGTAAGAAACTACTGCACCATCTGCGTTTCTATGCCTAGTGTGGTTAAGAAAATCTTGATAATCCCAATAAGTCCCAAAGTCACAATAATTGACGATGACTTCTTCGTTATCATCGATCATCTCAAAGACTTTTGAAACAGCGTACACTGGGCCTAGTTTGTGGGCGTCAATTTCTACAATTTGTGGGTCTTTCGTAACTTGAGTCAAAATCTCTTTCATATCAGTATTTTGAAGATGTTGAGAGTTGCATATAAAAGTAAATTTAGTCTCTTTAGGGAATAGATTCACTACGTGCTCGATCATGGCTTTACCATCAATTTTAATCAATGGTTTTGGAGTGTTATAACCTCCTATGATAAAACGATTTCCTGTACCCGACATTGGAATAATGATATGCATGGTTCTCACTTTAAAAGATTTTGTCTAAATTTTTCGGCATCCCAATTATTAAGATAGCAGATTTCTTCTGAATCAAGATAGTTTACTTGGTTTTTACATTGAGATAATACACTAATATGAAACTTAAAAACTTCTTCTATCTGTTTTGCTTTGTGTATATTTTGAGCGACAAAGTATATTCGTTGATTTATGATTATAACTTTTGGTAATTGCTTGTAGTCTTTTAAAAACTGCCCAACTTCAAAAGAATTATCTAAACTACTTAAATGTAAGACCTTTTCTCCGCAATATACTAAACTATCTGGACAAAATGGGCCTTTTGAAAACAGATCAGGATCTTGTGAAAGATGAGTGTTTAAAATATGATCGTCACTGAGGTAGGTTATATTTGTATTGCTTTGAATACTTTTAAGAAGAGAAGAAATTTTGTTACACAGTCTATAATGAGATAAATCAAGTCCCAAGTATTTTTCAAGTCTTAAGCAAATTAATTGTGTGAGGTCGTTAATGTCTTTTTTGCTATCAGAGTGTATGATCAGTCCATGATTTTGTAAAAAGATAACTTTAGGGTTTTTCTTGTTAGAATTTAGGCGTCGTGACAATGCCATGGCAAGCTCAATACCAGGGGTATGATAGTTTACCAACGCTATGTCTATCTCTTGAAACAAATCCTGTAAGATGGATTGCCAGTTGGGCATGACCAAGATTATATTTAAGGCCAGTGGATGAGTATGCAAGCTATATCTTAAAAGGAGTGAATGTAAAAGAGTTTCAATAGATGGTTTGGCATTGTGTATCGTAGCTTCTTGTAAGAGCTGTGTACATATCTTTCCACGTTTCACTTTATCAGTTTCAGATAGCAATTTAGGATGATTAATTAGATTTTTTACTTTTGAAGTTTTGACTTTAGAATAGGCATTGTTTTTTGAAACTTCACTTAGAGTATAGCCTGATGCTTTAATCAACATTTCGTCGTCTGCTATTTTTACAGCAGCATTTCCACCACCCGCTTGAACTAGATCGAATCGTTCTCCTGCAAAGTGAGAAATGTCTATAAAATCTTGAAAGTAGTCGGGCATGAATTGAGTCCTTGGATTGATTGAATCTTTTAAAGTAAAGATTATGTATTATATATTTGTAATTTTTACTATTCAATAAAATGTATGTAATATTCTGTATTAAGTTTTAATTTTGATCCGATATACTTAAAGTAAAAGTTTAGAAGTGAAGTGATTTAGCTCTGAGGGTTTGAAGATGAAATACATAGCGCATAGGATTAACTCATCCTCCGAATTGGAGTCCTTAGATTCCAAATATGGCGTAGAGCTAGATCTACGAGATGGGGAGAGTGATTTGATAATTCATCATGATCCATTTAGTAAGGGCGAATTGTTTGATGACTATCTAAACAAATATAAGCACTCTACAATGATATTAAATATTAAATCTGCTGGAATAGAATTAAATGTTTTAGAAGCTTTATCTAAAAGAGGAATTGAGGATTACTTTTTTTTAGATTGCTCTTATCCTATGATTAATATGTTGACTCAAATGTCTTGCAATAAAATTGCTTTAAGGTTTTCAGAATATGAACGTTTAGATAGCATAGAGGTATTGGCTTCAAAGGTAACTTGGGTTTGGGTAGATTGTTTTTATAAGCTTCATTTTACAAAATCTCATTTGGATCGATTTAAGCAATTGGGATTAAAAAGTTGTTTAGTTTCTCCTGACTTGATCCAAAAAGAGGAAGAGATTACAAAATATGCAGATTATTTGTTGAAAAATGATCTTGAGTTTGATGCGATTTGCTGTAAAACACGCAACATTTCTCTATGGAAAAAGCTACTTGGTGAAACTTCATGAAAGAAAAGCTATCTCCTAAAGCAACTTTCTTGATAGTTCTTGGACTTATCGTAACTCACTATTTTGTTTGGATTCATTATGTGGGTGCTTTTCCTAGTGAGAATGGACATTATAATTTTTATGCACCTATGGGATCATACTTATATTTGAGTGAAATGTTGCCAGATCATGGGACTTTAATGACATTGTTTCCAGATAAATTCCCCCATGGGATAGGGATATTTTTGTATATTATATGGAAACTGGGTTTGAGTACTTTATTTACAAGTAACCCTTGGATTATATTCATTCCGGTTTTGATTTTGATTGGCGCAATCTCTTGGATGGCAGAGCCTTCATTAAAAGGTAAACTTTGTTTCTTATGTGGGCTGTACTTTTTTCCTATTAGTCAAATTACTTTAAAGTCATTTTCCATACATTGCATTATCATATATTTATTTATGTTTGCAATTTTGATATATCATTCGAATGATATTAAAAACCTTGGCGTAAAATATGCTGTATTTACTTTGGCAGTATTTCTTTGTATGACACTGAAGCACCTAGGTATCGTATTAGTTTTTTGTTATGCTATGGTACAATTGTTATGTTTTCGCTCGAATAACCAAGCTAAACTATTAGTCGGGTATATAGGTATATTACTTATAATATCTGTACCCTTTTATTTAAACTCTAATAATGCTTCGTACTCCTTTAGTGAACTAGCTTTACACAATCCACATTTGTCTAGCAACTTGGGTTTACTACTACCATTTATTTTATCTTATATTGTTATTTTTGTAGCTTTGTTTACAAGATCACTGAAGCAGGGGAATGAAGAAAAGAAAGACTACCCTAGTTTGTTTAAATCTCCAGTTAATGTTGTATTGGCTATGCTTTTAATTGTGCCTTTTTTTGTTATTTTAGATTTAAAAATATTCTTTTATTACGGAATGTTCCTCTCTATTATTTTATTTTTCTTGGGAATATATTTATTACTTAATTATAGATCAAAGGGAGACAGAGCTATATTTACTAGTTTATTTTTTGCATCTTATAGTTGTGCTACATTTTTATACGGTACTCGTTTTGCCATAACTGGGGATGTCTTTTACTTTTCTTTTCTTCTAATGATTTATCTATTTTTTAAGCAATGTAGTTCATTTAAGGTAAAATTAGGAGTGACTTTATCTTTCGTATTGCTTTCTAGTTTTATGCCAAACTATTTGAATTTAAAAAGGGTTATTGGTTCATCAGCAACAAGTTTTTATCAATATTATGTGGATGGCTTTCATCAAAACCCTCTCTCTTGGCAAAAATCCACTATCCTTAAAAATAGAAAGTCGATTCAAGATATTTTGATACAAAAAGATCTTAGCCAATATGGAGATTATTGTTTTTCAGGTTTTGTTAATATGCATCCTTTTCAGTTTCAGGTTTTAGAAACCCTAGGAGAAGAAAAAATTAAGAACCCTCATATTAAAACTCTCATTCGTAAAATCGAAAATGATACGAGTAGCGCATTCATTGATTATCGTGAAAGAGGGGAGGACTTGTTTTTACATTGGCTGAAAGAAAAGCAATTTTTGTACTTTGTTCACTCTACTAGCAAGATTCAAAGTAGTATTTATGATCTTTCTTCAGCGGAGTTATGTAAATCATTTTTGAATAATATTGATATCAATGATTTCAAAAACAACTATCCTTTGAGAGTAGATGTATCTATTGCCTTGCAAAATAGCTACTATTTCTGGTTAAAAACTAATAAGCTTTTGGCTCAGCATTATGAAAAATATATCCTAGATCAAATAAGTTTTTATATTTTAAAAGGTATACCTCTAAAAAAAAGTAACGATTATCAGCCTTTTGGTCAATTAATCGACCTTTACAAAGAAAATATAGAAATACAGGACATACTACAAGACAAAGGATCAAAGCATTTTGAGGAAATGTTGGATAAAGCTAAGGCTTCGGCCTTAGAAGACTGTAAAAAGAGTAAAGTTTTGTGTCAGGCTATTCAAGAATCTATTATTTTTTTTAGTATTGATAAAGAGGACAAAAGAAGAGCACTAATAACATTAGAAAAAATGGACAAAGACTGGAGCTTAAATAGTTCTTTATTACAAGAAGAGTATTCAAAATTTACAGAATTAATCCCTAAGATATTGGATAAAGATGCTCGCTTAGCCAACGCCATGATGACCATAGCTCAGAGAAAATTTAGTGAAAATTATAATTTGATAGCCATAGAAGCAAAAATAGCTGATGCTTTACAGGGGGAAAATATTTTAAAAAGATCCCAAGAGTTATGGATTGAGGGCAATAAGTATTTGGATATGAATCCACCAAACTTTAAGAAAGCATTACCATATCTCAAAAAAGCTATTACCTTGAATCCTAACTCCCATGTTATGAGAAAAGATTATGATATGGTTATGAAAAATTTAAATTAATCTTCAAGTAAGACTTTTTTGATTCTACTTAATCGACCACGGAGCCTTAAAATGGCTTTTGTGTGTAGCTGAGAAACTCTAGAGTCAGAAACTCCTAAAATGCTGCCAATTTCTTTTGAGGTAAGCTCTTCGAAATAATATAGAGTAACAACAAGTCTTTCTCTGTCAGAAAGTTTATTGATAGACTCAGCTAACATTTTTTTGACTTCTTTGTTGGTGGCACGTTGCTCTGGAGTAGGAGTATTTGTATCTTCAAAAAAGTTTAAGCGACTTTGTCCACTATTTTCACTGTTAGGGTCTGTTTCATCTAAAGAGAGTACTAGACTCTGTCTTGTTTCTTCTAGAAGTTTTTGTAGTTCTTCTATGGTGATTTCAAGGTACTCAGCAACTTCTTCATCTTTTGCTTCTCGTCCAAACTCTGACTCTAAGTGAGCATAAGCTTTTTCAAGACGCTTTGCTTTTTGTCGTACTGATCTAGGAGTCCAATCAAGAACTCTTAACTCATCTAAGATTGCACCACGAATACGCGTTTTTGCATAAGTTTTAAATTGAACAGCACGTCCTGGATCATATTTTTCAATTGCATCCATGAGTCCGAAAACACCATAACTAACCAAATCTTCATACTCCACATTATTAGGGAGATTTACAGCCATTCTACCAGCAACGTATTTAACGAAAGGGGAGAACTTCAAAATTAGCTCGTCTCTACACTTAGGATCTCCAGTATCTTTGTACTTAGTCCACAGTAATAGATCGCGAGTATCACTAGAATCGTCTTTTTCAGGATTAGCAGAAGGGCGTTTCTCAACATTTACTTCGGTAATCTGAATTAGATTTTCTTCTTCGTTATTTTTACTTGTATTTTCTTGTGCCATTATTTTTATTTAGTGTTACAAAATGTGCTTATTTGTACTATAACATGTAAGTGTTATATCTACAACTATATATGGAACTAATGTCCTATAACTTAGATGTAAGTATTTCGTTGCGTATAAGAAGAAGAATGTTACCGACTTACACTCTATTTGTAGTAATTTTAAGTTAAAAGATTTTTCTTGTTAAACTTTTGGCAGGCTTCTTCTAACTTGCCATTTAGTATAAGCGATATACTCTCTTCAATACAAGGATAAACTTTGTTAATTATCTCTAATTCATCACTTTGAAACTTTCCTAAGACAAAAGATGCAGCACCTTTAATAGGGTGTTTTGGTCGAATACCTATGCGAAGTCGTGGAAACTCGGTAGTCCCAAGAATAGAAATGATTGATTTCATGCCATTATGAGAACCAGCACTACCTTTTTGACGGATTCGCATGGAACCTATTTCAAGATCAAAATCATCATAGACCACAAGTATTTTTGAAGGAGGGGTTGTTTTTTTTAGACGAATTAATGATTCACCTGATAAGTTCATGAAAGTTTGAGGTTTGACCAACTGAAGAGTGCCACCACCAAGAGATATACTAGACTCTAGTGATTTGTTATATTTATTTGAACTAAAGTCAGGGCCTAGATTGTTGCTTTGTAAGTAATCTAATGCCATAAATCCAACATTATGTCTCGTATTATCGTATTTATTACCAGGGTTTCCTAGGCCAACAATAATCATATAAATCCCTTATGTTTAATATTGAATGTGAGTGAGAGGGTTAGTTTCCATTTGCTGAGTTTATTTCAAGATTGAGTTGTCTTAAGTAAAACTGTGCGTCTTCAACAGATTGGCTACTTAGATTTAAATTAATTATCTCTTGGTAAATTAATTGGGACTTTTGAAGTTCACCTGTGGTTCTAAGTAGTTCAGCTAGCTTAAACAAAATTGTGCTATTAGCTGGATTAAGATTTAGAGCTTGATAGTAAGCATTGAGTGCTTCGCTAAATCTCTTTTGAGTAAAATAAAGATAACCTAGTTGAGAGTAATACTGTATTTTATGAGGTCCATCATCTAAAAGTGACTGATAAATAAGTTCAGGGATTTCGAAGAATTCAGCTTCTAAGAGATATTTAGCTATCAAAGTACGAATTTCAGGCGTTATAGATACATGCGGATTTAAATGTCTATAAAATAAATCAAGCTCATCATCTCTAGACTCGATATGCATTTTTTCTATTTCTTCAATATAATAGGAGTTATCTATTTGATAAGAAAAATCTAAATTTGTATAGTTTTTATATAAGTTCTCAAGTTGCGATTTGTATTCAGGTTGTTCAGGGTTTTTTTGCAGGGCGTACTCTAGATACTGGATTAAAAGATCCCACTGGTGAGTTTGTTTTAAAAGTTCAAGTGTTTTAGTTAATGTTAAATTATTTTGCTTTTGGGTAATTGAGTAAAATAGTTTAAGGTAAGCAGGAGTGTTATCCGTATTTTGATGATCATCGACATTGATCTTTACGTTTGGGAATAATTTTTTAGCATACTCAACATATTGAGATCCAGGGAAGGAGTTGACTAGCTTTAAATAATAAATTTTTGATTTTTCTTGATGGCCAAGTTGGCGCAGTGTAGTAGCTAAAGCTAAAAGGTATTTTGGATTGCTCCCTTGTTCATCATAAGCTAGATGATAATATTCTAGAGATTTTTGAAAAAAACGAATCTGAGAAAAGTATACACCATAATAAAAATTAGCTACATGCTTAGTTGGGTAATCTATTTGTACTAATTGCATTAGTATTTCTCTGGCTAGCTCCAAGTTGCCGGTTTTGAGATACAGTTTGGCTAGAATTTCCTGATAGGGGTAGCTTTGCTCTGGGCTTAACTCTGGATTTAAAAGTTGATCCTTAACAAATGAAATACCTTGTTTGCTATCTAGCTTTTCAAGACAAAGGGCTTTTTGGTATTGATATTGGTAGGAGTTTCCGAAGCGTTCACCTAAAGGTTGTAGAGTATCTAAAGCCTTTTGATACTGTTTTTGTAAACGATACAAAGATATAAGCTCTTGTCTAAACTTCCAATCATTGGGGTTGTGCTCGATGAGATTTTCTAAGAGAGCTTCTGCTTCTTTATAGTTTTTGTCTAAAAGCAATTTTTGAAAAGACTGCATTTGAGTACGGGTACTATTATCTATCTCTAAAGAGGATGGATCCCAATTTGTTTCACTGTTTAGCTTTAAAAAATCAATCGTCTGATTATACTTTGTTGTGATGAAGCGATCATTAGGGTATTGATTATGAAGGGTTCTATAGATTTTAGCTGCGATTCTAACTTTATTTGTATATGTATATAATTGAGCGAGTTCAAGTCTACGTTGCTTTGTAGAAAAATGCTCGACTAATAGTTCAAGATAGGGCTCAGCTTCGGAATATTCATTTTTTTGAGTCAATATCTTAGTTAGTATTTGTAATGTCTCTTCATGTTTGGGATTTATCTTAACAGAGGATTTTAATAGATTAATTTTGTTTTTTAAATCACGACCTCTTTTCCAGAATTTGGTTCGATCTAAATAAATGCTTGAGATAAACTCTAATATATCTTCTGTGTTTTGAGATGAACTTGCTTTTTGAAACAAATCAAAAGCCTTTGTCCATCTCTTTCGTCTAAGAAAATACCAGGCCAAATTGCTATCATATACAGCTTCTGCATGAGTGAATATAGATTGAAAGGATGGGTAGCTTTTAAGTCTTCCTAGTTGATCGTGGGCCCTATCCATTTGATCCAAACGCAGATAAACATGAGATAGATAATAGATGGCCTGAGGTCTCTCATCTGACTGTAACAAACTATTTAGTTTGTGTTTTGCAGAAGGGAAGTCTTGGGATAATATACTTTGATAGGCACTTTCTAGTTGGGGTGACTTTATCTGTAGTTGATTTGGGCTGAGAATAGGGTAACTTATGTTACGAGCTATTGTTTGATGAAGGAATAAAAAATTGAAAAGGAAAAGGCTAGCTACTATGGACTTTGGGGTAAGTAATTTAAGTATTATTGTGTAACAATTGTACAAGGGCGTGGTAGCTTGATGCGAATTAAATGGTTTAGAATAAATACTTTGACTTGATTGTGCATAGAAACGCATTTATTTTGTTCCTTTTTTGGCTTGTTACTAGCTATTTCCAATTACAATTTAAAGTGCAATTATATTTCAACAGGCCATGCGAGCCATCTTTTGATAATTCGAAAGATTTGCTTGGATAAAAAAAAAGCATCATTGGGATGGAAGGATTCGAACCCTCGAATGCATGGACCAAAACCATGTGTCTTACCGCTTGACGACATCCCAATAATGTTGTTTGTGAATCAGTATTCCTCCGATTCGTTTTGGATATTATCTGATTGTTCGAATTCTGTCAAGACTTTTTTTTGAATTTCTTGTCTAGTTTTTGTAACAATGGGGTGAGCGATATCTTTATACTCTCCATCTTTACCTTTTCTAGAGGGCATAGCAACAAAAAGTCCCTTAGCTCCATCAATGATTTTTAAGTCATGTACAACAAATTCGCCTTCGATAGTGATAGAAGCAAATGCCTTTAGCTTCCCACCTTCGTCTACCTTACGGATCCTAACTTCTGTGATTTCCATCTGTGTAACCTTTCGCCTAGTATATATTAATTGCTAGGATAAAAAACTCTTTTCCCATAGCTTTTGGCTAAGAGATATGCTCCAGCTACAATTTTACATGATGAATCCTACTCAATGCAACTTACCATTGGAAGTTTTTGTTAGGAGCTACATTTTTAATTGGTCTAATTGAGCTAAGGCTGGATATTTTTGAAGATACTTTTTGTGTGAGAGCTAGCTTGTTCAATATCTTGGTTCGAAATAGAAAAGGCTCCTTCATCACTATTAATCTTGGCACTTGCTTTTAGTGATGTTAACAAACCTAAGGAGCTCACTTCTTTTGATCCAACCACAGCAAAAAGTGTAGCTACATTTCCACTTTGTGCTTTTTTAAGCTGTTGAGTCAACTGATAGATTGTTTCACGACCTTTATGAGTTTCAGAAAACCTGGAGTCTCTAAAGATATCTAAAGTAATCTCTGTGTTTTTAAGATAAAGTTTAGAGTATTTATCAATGAGTTTAACACTACCTGAGCCTAGGGCTAGTTCGTAAGCTTTTTTGTAGATTTCGCCTAAAAGTAGGTAGTTTTCAGTAGAAGTTTCTTCAAGTAGTTTATCAATCAATTTGAGTCCACGTTTAAACTCGCCTTTGAGTTCCATTTGTTTTATTTTATAGCGGTGTTTTTTGTATGGTTGAGTATCTAAGGCTGCTATTTGCATATTAATAAACTTAGGATTTGTAAATCCTTTTTTGGCAAGATCTTTAGATAGTAGGCTTTCTTTTTCGGAGAGAGATATTTCAGAGTTACGGATTTGATTACGGATACTATTTTGTAAAGCACTTGTATTTTGTCTTGTTTTGGGGGCTTCATAACTACTTTGATAGTCATCATCAGGAGCTTTGTAGGGTTCGTTGTATGTAAGTTTTTTTAATCTAGATCGTCTAACATTAGAGGAGATATCTAAATCTTCATCATCTAAATCTAGGTCAGATTCGTCGATTTCTTGGATAATGGGAGCATTGTAATTTGTACCGCTTCCACCAAAATCCATGAATATTGACATGACGTAGAGAAACAAAAAGCCTACAACTAAAATAATGAAAATAAATACTTTTTCGGTTTTTTGCACTTAGTTTCCTTCGACAGCTGAATTTTGCTCTGGACTAGGTGATGGATTTGTAGAAGGTAAAGGGGGAGCAGGAATAGCACCATCTCCAATTGGAGAGAGAGCACCACCATCTTGAGGTGGAGCAGTTGGCAGTGGAGGCGTGTCATCAATACTATCAACAATGTTTGTAACCCCATCATCACCTTCGCCACCGAAGGCCTTGACTACAGTAGATAAACCTGAGATTTTGGGTGAGATGGATATAGTGTAATATCTATAAGGATTTTTGTCATTTGACTTTGGTAACTCAGGATTGTAAATGACTTCTAGATTGTTGCCTTCACCATATTGTTTTTTGTTAAAATAAAATCCAGATATGTTTCCATTGATCATGGCATTTCCAGATGGTTTGACACCTTGAAGTGCGTAGACAGACCCCATGATGGTTCCTCGTAAACCTAACATTCCTCCACCAGTCTCTGGATCATGATTATTATTGTAGATAATATTGGCATGGTGTTTTTTTGAATCGTTTTGTAGAGGGAGAAAATCAGAGAGACTTGCCTTTTGGATGTTTGGAAAAATAGTGGAGTCCTTAATATGATTCACTACTAAAGAACCGTTTCCTATGTAAGTAACGGGGTCGCTTTCTTCTAGTTCTTCAAGCCAGAGATTTCCATCAAAATACAAGTTTCGATCTGTCTTTTTTCCGCCTGTATCTTTAAAGTAAGCGTCTAAATTAGTATATCTCTTTGCAGCTGTACGGACATAAGGTTTAAAGTTAGATGGCAGTGAACCAAACATTCCAGGAACTAATAAACCTTTTTGATTAAACCCTCCACTTAAGGTGTTTTTCATTTGGGCTGCTTTTGAGGCATTTGCTTGAATGTTTTTTAAAGAGCCAGAAATACCGCCCATTATACCACCGGTTTTTTGACTACCTGATTTGCTTAATCCTTGCATGGTGTCATTTACATCCCCAAGCATTGCTTCTGCTTTATTCATATTTGAACTATATCCGCTATGTAAAGAGTACATTGCAGGAAATCCACTATTGGACGAGGTATCATAAAAATGCCAACAAATCTGTATTGCTTGTCCTACGCCAGCACCAATATCCCCCCATGAGGTTCCACCTATTCCATCAGATAGTCCAGAGAATAAACCGCCACCATCTTCCCCAGCTTCCGGTGTTTCTCCTTCAGCTTTAGGTAAAAAGTTAAAATCAAAAATAGATTTTAAAAAAGCGTGGCCTTTACAGCTAGCAAGCTCTATAACTGAAGCTACAAATGCAAGTTCTTGATTAATCTGGTTTAAAGCTAAGAAGGTACTTTGTAAAGCTGGAATTGGTAATTCAGTTAGCATTGGGTTCATAGTATAAGACTCAGAGTTTTGAGAAACTTGATCACAAACTTCAGAGAAAGCAGACTTAAGCTCATTAGAATTTGGTAGAAAAGAAAATCTATTGTTGGAACTACCATCAAGTAGACTATTGTTTTGTGGAGTTGTGTTAGGAGAATCACTATCTGTTAGAGAGTCTACAATGCTTGAGGCCCCTGAGGTTGAAGCTGTACCTGTTGTTCCGCCAAACATTCCGCCTAAAGAACTTCCCATATCACTAAATGCGGAGAAAACTTGCATTGCTGTTGTGCAGGTATGTTTTTTCTTGTATGCGATTTGATTGTAGTTTCCAATTAGATTTCCTTCAATACGACCTTCCATACCATTGGCAATTTGTGAGATGCTGTTAAACTCTCCACTTGGAATTTCACTGTCTGCTGTTCCGCCACCCTTAGATCCTCCGTCTTTATCTTCTTTGTAAAGTAGACCCTGCCAAACATTAAATTGGCCGGGTGGGCCTACAATAGATACTTGCTGTTCACCAGTTTCAACACTAGCAGCCCAGTAATCCTGAAACTCAGGGTTTCCTTTGTATCCTGGATCACCAGGCATAACCATTGCCATACAGCCACTACCACCGATTCCCATAGAAAATCCAGTCATACCTTTGGTCTTATCAGGTCGTTCTATACCTGTAGAGTAAAAAGATCCACAAGTTTGTATAGCTCTTGGACTAGGCATAAATGCTAATCCGTCCCAGCCGTCTTTATAGGTCATTGGGCTTGCTTTACCACTTGTACCACTTGGGATTCCCTCTACATCGAGATAGTAGGGGCCCATAATCATAATGCGACCCTTTTCTCGGGCACTAATTTGAAGCTTGCCGGCATTGTTGAAATCAGTTTTGCTTGTGTTTGAGTTTGGAGTACCCCCAAAAAATGCAACATAATTTTTGGCGATAGGCTCATTGTTTACAACTTTGATATCATGGGTCACATAATAATCTTTTTCAATGAGTCCAAAGCGCATACGAATAAAAATGGTAGCAAATCCATAGAGATCTCCTCTTGGGGGCTGGCCGCCTTGCCGACCCAAAATATCACGATAGTAGTTTTGAGGATTGTTATATAGATTTTGCGAGTCAAACAACAAAAATGAAAAATTATGAAATTTTACTTCTGCTTTTAAAATCTCTGCTCTCTTATTTTTAGAGTCGTCTTTTTGAGTGATAGGAACAATTCGTTCTCCACCTTGAAAACCTCCAGGATTTAAACGATCTTTAAAGTCCTTACCTTCTAATAATCCTAGAGTTTCTAGCTCATCTGGGTCAAACACTTCGGTATGCTCTTTGAATGAAAATACTTTTGCCAATAGGGGTTCTTTCCAGATGTTGGGTCGGTCAGGTCTTGAGAGTCTTTCATACATTAATCGTGAGATCTCTTGAGTTACTGCTTTTGCTAAAAATTTGGCTTGCGTATTATTAGCTACAATTGACATTTGATTATAAGTTGTAGATGTATTAACTAACATGGATATGATTAAGATGGACATTAATGTAATGGCACCTAAAACAATTGGTATTGCTATACCACGCTTATGTAGCTTGTTTAAATATTTCATACCTATTTTGGATTAGCCCAGTGTTTTGATCTTGTTTGTTCAATGCTTTTATAAGACTTGTTGACATCTTTAATAGACATCTGACCTTTAGATTGGCTAGAGAGGTTAATCAGAGCAGCTTTTGATGCATTTTGAAGCTCTGGTGGGGAGCCACCGTTTTGCACCATATGATTGATAAAGCTATCTGCAGCTCCACCTTCACCAATAGACTTCATTGTTTCTGCCATCATATTTTCTTGTTCTGATAAAACATCTTGATAGCGTGGATTGTCAGCTAATATAGTGTTTTTTTGAATATTAATAACTTTTTGGCGTAATGCTAGATTATGTTGCATTACCTCTTTCCATTTATCTGGATAACCAAAGTTAGAGTAGATCATCATCAATGCATTTTGGATTTTCCCCCTTGTTTTAAGGTCTTTAGGGTTCAGTTCTGCTAATTGATCTTCTAGTAACTCAATGGCTTTCTCCGGTGAATCAGAATTAGTATAGCGAAGCGCAGTTTTTAAGGCTGCTTTCGCTTCATAGTTTGTTGCTTCAAGAGCTTTCATCTCGATGTACTCTTCGTTTTTAAAGCCTTTTTTTCGGAGTCGATCTCTGACTCTTTGTGCTTTTTCTAGAGGGTTTAGTTTTTTTGGCTTTCGGTAATATTCGTAAAAAACTGACGTATGATGTTTTTTAGCTAATGATGAGCCATAGCTACCAGAAGAGCCACTCGATGATGAGCCATAGCTACCAGAAGAGCCACTTGAACTATATGAGCTTTCTGTGTCATCGTCACTATCTGAACTTGATGAAGAACCACTCGTTGTACTGCCACTTTTGATATCATACGATGTTCGAAAACGGCGTCGATTGACATCTAAGTCTTCATCTAAATCATCTTCATCAAGCATATCATCTTCGATATAGGTATTTTGGACTTGATCTATACGATTGTTACTGTCTCCACCAAATATGTAAAACAAAAATGCAAAGATAATTGCTAATACAGAAAGGAATAAAATTAATGATAAGCGATCTGATTTCATAGTATTAAAACTTTAGGTCTCGATCAAAATGGCCAAAATATTGAGGATATTGGTTTTCACTGACAATCTTTTGAGACCACATTTTTGTATAAATCTCAATTCGAGGGGTTTGGTTTAGGTTAGGGTCAGCATAAGGATCTTCAGCAGCTACGTGAGCAGCTACCATAGCTGCTTTGGCTGCGGCCATTTTGTCATCACCAAAAGACCCAATAGTAACCAGTTGACCTGTATCATCATCATAACCGTAGTAATCTAGTTGAAATGTGCTCACTTTTTTAGCCATGACTTTACTTTGACTTGTTTCTGACCCTGAGTTAATGCCAAAAGTATCTAAAACATAGTCTTCGCCACCAGTGTCTTCCATTTTTAGTTGCCCATCTTTAAATTTTCGAACCACCGTACCGTTTTTATTTGCGCCATTTTTAGAGATCAATCCAATTTGAGACCCACCTTCAAGAGCATATTCAACAAAAATACAGGGGATCAAAATCGTGGTAGGTTGCTGATCCATATTATAAGGAAAAACCACATCACTTCCGTTGACCGCGATAAAGTCACTATTTACTGCTGATTTATAACGGGCTAAAATCATTTTGTTGTTACTAACATTTAAAAAAGCAATTGAGGAGTTTACATCTTGAACCATATTTTCAACTACATTTCTAACGCCATTTTGTAAGCCAATTAATTTAGAGTCATAATCTTGTATTCGAACAAATCGAGCTTGCAGGTTCCAGATTTGAATAGCTATACCGATCATTAAACCAGACATAAGTAAGATTTCAACTAGGGTGAAACCTTTATTTTTAATCTTGTTTCTATTTAACATATTCATCCAATTATTTTAGTGCTGTTAATCTATGATCAGCTATCAATGAGCTAAGTTCATATAGCTTTCCGCCACGCTCATCTTTAGAGCCTTTTCCGTACCATTTTACAGAAACAGTGATTAGTTTAAATCTCTTGCCTCTTTTTTTTCTAATGTCTACTTTTCGTGAAAAACGTTGGTACTCAGCAGGATATTCGCCTTCACCAACGCTTACATCTCCATCAATAACAGCAAGACCTGCATCTCCCGGTACTAATCGAGAGCCTCCAGAAAACCCACCTTGGAGGGTTCCTGATTTTGTAGCGGTTGCTTTATTCACTCCACCGGTTCTTGATACACTCAATAAGGCTTCGGTTACAACAGGGCCTTTCACTTGCTCCCAACCATGTTTAAAATCATCGATGCTATCGTAAGGGACAGACATGATCATTTCTAACTCTTCACGTGCTAAATTAAGAGCCATATACGAAAATTTAGATGTTTTCACAGTGGCATCCGTATGAATAATCAATTGATAAATAGGAATGATAGATAGTGCCAGTAAGCCGGTAACCATAACGACTTCTATGATTGTAAAGGCCTTTTGTTTTGATTGATTAAATAGTTTCATTATATTCCATCCACGATGTTTTGTACTCCATCATCACCATCGCCACCTAAGCGTTTCATGGTTTGAGAAAAAGCATCAATTTTAGGGCTTAAGGACATAACCATCCAAGAGCTATACTCCTCTTCATCTAATGCTAGCTTATCCACGTTGTATATTACATTCATGTCGTGTTCTAAGTTTTCTTTAAATATATTACTTGATATCATGTTTCCGACTAAATTGAATCCGTCTTTTCTTGGGTTGACTCCGTTACGAGAGTAGATGGAGGCGATAATTTCAGGGGCATCAATCTTAAAAGCATCACCACCAGGGTTACTCGACTCAATGAAAAAACTCAAATAATCTCGATCTTTTTTGTCTGGACGGACACCTTTAACTTCTGCACTTTGGGACACAAAGCCGTCACTTGTAGCAATATAACCTTTTCCCATGTATTTAAAATCTCTTTTAGCTTTTACTTCATCAATCCAAAAAACTCCATCCATTAAAAACTTGTTTTTCTTCCAGAAGGCAGTTTGCAAATTTGGAAATCTACGAACAGCGGCGCGATTAATAGGTCGAAAACCAGAAGGGAAATACTTATTAATATCAGCTGGGCCAGTGACTTTACCATCAAAGCCTCCAAAACCAGTTTTATCTCCAAAAATAGAGTTAACCATTCCCATGAGTCCACCACTTCCAGAGATTTGAGTGACAGCATTTTTTGCCATATCAGCAAAACCAGATACACCATAAGAGCCAACAGCTCCAATAGCATCCCCAATAATAGCCATCATTACATTCACTTTAGGCTCTTCATCTCCCTGAAAGGCATAGTATGACTCTAGATCTTCTTCGCCATTACCAAACCATGTATGAGCTGTAAATGGCACAGGAACTACACCTATAGTTACCCAAAATTGATAGGCGATTTTAACTAACTTGTGGATTTTATACTTTCCGATTATGTTTCCTTCATGGCGAATCTCTGTTTTTGGCTCAGGGTCCCAGACTCCTTCTTCTGTCACTCCCATAGGTTGATCCATAGGATCTCCTGGTTTATACAGTAATCCTTTGAATCCAGAGAACTCACCAGGACGTCCGGTAAGTGAAAAGTTTTGTTCGTCTGGCTCAAGTTTGGCGGAGTTCCATTTATGGGACCAACTTTGAGGAGTTGCCATACCTTGTTGATCCGTACCAAGCCCAATTCCTATACAAGGAAAGCCAACTGCAATAGCAGCTCCGCCTTTGCTACCACTTAGTCTACCTGCATCTACCCATAGGTTACATGTAGGTAGTTGTTTTGGAGGAGGGACAAATGCTGCATCCCACCATGCACCTTCATCTTTGATAGGGTAGGATAAAATTTTACCTGAAGCATCATTATCAGAGCCACTCCAAGAAAAAGCACCGCCACCAAAGCCACCACCAACACTTGTAAGACCGTTATTAATTCCACCTACTTCTAGGTTATATGGGCCAATCATTTTGATTCGAGCTTTTTCATTTCCGTAGATATAAAAACCTTCTCCTTCGTTTAAGTCTTTGCCTTGAGCAGGATCCATCTCATAGACTACATACTTTCGTCCCATAGGTTTCATGTTAACCAATTTTACACTCTTAGTTTGCGATAGGGTTTTTTCTACAGGGCCGTGTTGTACTGTAACTTTATAAGTAAGAAATCCATAAAAATCTTGATGTGAACCAGAAGGACCAGCAGATGGAACACCACCCTCCATATCTGGAGAAGCATAAAATGGGTTAGGATCTTTGTAGAGTCCTAATGAGTTATAAAGAATATGACTAAAATCATGAAAAGTAGCTCTCGCCTCAGAAATGGTTACCTTATAGCGCTTTTTTGATTTCTTTTTAGAGTTTGAACTTTTTGTTTTAGTTTGCTTAGACTCTAGACGTGATGAAAATTGTAGCTTATCTAAAAGATCTAACTCATAATTGCCTCCACCATAGACGCTTTTGATGATTTCTAATGATTTTTTTAGAGCTGTAGGCTTACGAGGATCGCAAAGCATTTCGTAGGCAATTACGTGCATTTCTTCCATGGCTGCTCTGGCCATAAAGCGAGTGTGAACTGAGTGGTTGATTACACTTGTTTGCATAGCAGTATTAGAGCTAGCTTGTAACATAGAAATGATCAGAATAAATAACACAGTGATCGCGCCAAGTACCATTGGGATTACCATTCCATCTTTTGATAGTAGTTTATTGGATTTAAAACTTCTGAGTTTGATGGGTTTCATAGTAGTGACTTTGCTTTGACTCATGAATATGAGGTAAATAAGATGGTACTTCTTTTTAAGTTCCATTTTAGTATAAAGAAAAACTCCTGATGTGTAAATGGTTTGAACACATTTAATCACTATAAAATAACGGAAGATATATGGTTTTTTTTACATAAAAAACTAGGATTTCTTCTCTTCGATTGGAAACAGGAGTTGGCTCTTTTCTTTGTGAAAAATTAAACATTGAGCTAGGTTAGGATTAACAAAAATGAAAGGAGTTGAAAACTTTTTTACAGATTTTACGAGCAGTGGAATACCTTTGAAGCTAATATGCGCATAGTGGATAGTAGCTCTTTTATATTGTTTGATAAATTCACACTTGATCAAACCTTTTTTTTCTTTGGCGTGAAAAGTAAATTGACTCGGTATGAATGAAAAGAGCCCATTGTGGTTCATTAGTCCTAAAAAGAGTAATTTATCATCATTGCTTAACTCAATGTTTAGGTTTCCGAACTTACATAAAAAATTATCGTCTGTACTAGTAAATGAACCATGTAAAAAGTATGTTTCTTCTCCAAAATAATTTTGAACATGAGAAGGAGAAGTAGGTAGGCTTAGTTCTTGTTTTATACCTGTTGAATCACCATAAAAATCAAAGTCACAATGAGTCGGAAAATGACTAGCTTCCCAAATTAAAGTGCAATTCAACTGAGTTAAACCTATAAATAAGGCGTGAAGAGAACATCCGTTAAAAAAACTTTCCGGAAATTTTACATGGATATTGTTAAATTGAGCTAGTTTTAACAAGGAGCAAATAATTTGAATTTGTTCTGTATGGAAGAGGGTAGAAAAGTTCGATTTCAAGACAGGTACAAACGGGCTATCTACTAAAAAATCTTTTAAATCCTCATCGGAAGAATCAAAAATAGAAAAAACCTCTAAGACCGATAAACTTTGTAACTTAGTATAAAAATCTTCGTTTAGAAGTAGATTTTTGATAGTATCACTCGAGATGAAATGGATCGAGTGATTGATTTTTTGGTCAATATAAACAGATTGTTGCATCTCTAGGGTTAACGCATAGTTTTTACTGGCAATTTTTAGTGTCATTCTAGTCTCCTAGTAGAGTAAATGAGCGGTACAGAAACAATAAATACAAGTGCATTATCCAAAAGACTATCTGACCCATTGAATAATGGATGAAAAGTGCTTATGAGATAGAAAATCAAAAACAGAGCTAGTAGTATATAGGTTTGAATGGACTTTAAAATTAGGCTTAAATTAATTGTTAATGGACTGGTATTAAAAGAGTTTTTTAGATTCGCTTTTTGAAGAACAAACTTTGGTGGAAAGCTTTCTATAAAAGCAAGAAAAATAGCAAGCGTAAAAATTAAAAGAGTTTGTAGTGAAAAATTAGCATTTAAAGTCTCTAAATTTGTACTTACTAGTGGGCAAAACAAAGCAAGATAGACTATTTGCAATAGATAGACTAAATACTTAGTATGTTTTGCGAGGAACGCAAACAAAAATACGGCTATAATCCAAGCTAAAATTGGAATCCAAATAGTATTTAAGTGAGGTGTGGATAGCTCTTGAATTAAGTTTGTATCTATACTAAAGCATAGGATACAGATAGTGATTAATGCTAACATTGAAATCCTTATATTTTAAATTGTCCTTGTTTGAATTGTTTAGATAAGTCTCGATTGACGTCTTTCTTTTTAAGGTCATCACGCTTTTCAAAATCTTTTTTACCTTTGGCTATGCCTATTTCGATTTTAATCAAGTGTTTATTGGCATAAATCTTAGTAGGCACAAGGGTTAGGTTTTTTTCAACGAGACGATGAGTCAATTTGATGATCTCTTTTTTATGTAAAAGAAGTTTTCGCGTACGGGTTTCATCGTGATTGTATTTGGCAGAGTGAGAGTATTTAGTAATAAAGCAATTAATTAGGTAGGCTTCTTCGTTGATTATTTTCACATAGGAATCATTGAATTGAATTTTCCCACCAGATTTAATGGACTTAACTTCGGTACCTACTAATGTAAGTCCGGCCTCTATAGTGTCTAAAATTGAATAGTCGTGTCGTGCTCTTTTGTTAAAGGCATAAACACCTGTTGATTGTTTATTTTTTTTGCTCATTTTTTAGTTTTAATCTTACTCTATAGTCGTAATATAGTTCACGGTCTTTAAACCATTGATCGGAAGGAAAAGCCTTTTTTCCGGTTAGAACCCAATGCATAGCTCTTTCTGGTTTACTTAAGCTTTCGTTGATTTGGATTAACTTTTGAAAAATTTCTCTTTGAAAAATATCCTTATCTAATGAAGCTCTAAATACTTCTTCAGCTGCATAGTGGCTGTTTACATCTAAAAACGCATCGCCAAGAGCATTTAAATAATTTAAATTTGCAGAATCTAAATCAACAGCTTTTTCGAATTGTTCAATAGCTAGATACCACTTTCCCTTTTTTCTTGCAAGTTTGCCCTCAAAGTAGGCCTTTTTAGCTTCTTTGATTTTACGTATACTCAAAAATGCGACGGAGTCTATTCCAGATTTTACCTCGTCAAGAGAACTTGATTTAGTAAACTCTAAATGCTCCTTGATTTTTCGTTTAATTTTTTGCCCTTTTTTAAAGTAGTTTATAGCCTGGTTGTGGGAGTTTAGCTTAAAGTAAACTTTAGACAATAAAAAGTATGGCTCAGAAAAATCTCCATCCTTTTTAATACTCTTTAATAGAGTGGCTTCTGCCTTTTTGAACTCGTGTTGAGAAAAAAGTTCATAAGCTTTTAGATATAAAGTATGAGCAGTTTCTACAGCATAAAAGTTTGAAATGCTTATGAAAAATATGACAAATAATTGTTTGATCATTGCTATTTTGTCCTTTTCATCGGAAGGGATTACATAGATTTTATGATGATTGAATAGAGAGTTAAGCCTAATTCAACATACAATTTGATAGGAATGATACTGTATTTAACACAGATTACAAATAGATTATTGATAATTAGATGATTATTGTTGAGCTTTTGTATTTTTACAGGCTAATAATGTTCTAACTTGTATGCATTTGAATTTGAAGCTGATTGGCAATTTTGGTTAAGTATTGTACAATCTAATGAGTTTTAGATTGAATTATTATTTGGAATAGGGTGTTAGCAAATTTTGATTGTTAAAATTATGTTTAAATCTTTATATTCTGTAGGTGTTTGATTTCAATGTGTAATGTTTATAATAAGGTATATTTTTGAGTAAATTCTTACTGATTTTTTGTATTGTTATTTTGGCTTTTGCCAATCTTGGATGTTTTACTAAAAAAGCTCCAAAAAAAGTAGCCCCTATAGTTTCTACTGTAGATGAAGATGATCTTGAGGTGGTAGATGAGCCAATTGAAGAAGAGATTACAAACTCTGACTCCGGTTTTCGAACATTAGAAGAAAAATGGGACGACTTTAAATATAAGACATCATATAAGACTAAAGATGAAATGATATTTTTTGCAGAAGATATCTTTCATCAGATTCCTTCTAAAGATATTGAAAAAAAAATGCAATTGAGTTTTTATTTGATGGAAGCCTATCAAAAACGAAAAGACAATGACAATGCAAAAAAGTATGCCGAGCATTATAAAAACTTTTTTAAGCTAAAAACAGGTGGAAAAGCCTTTCAAAAGCATCAATCTATGATTGACTTCAAAGAAAAACTGAGTGAAAAGTGGGGACCAAGTGAAGAATAAAGGAAGTATATTTTACTTGGTACTTTCCATATTGGCAATTTTAGTTGCAGTTGCCTCCATTGTGATTGATATGTCCATTGGCGAAGCAAATGCTACTCAATTAGTTTATCGATCCGAAGTGGCTGTTCATGTGGCAGAAGCTGTCAGTGAAGAGTTTTTTCATAACACTGAAATACTCATGAACTGCAAAGAGTGTGACGCAGTAAAAGGTGTTTATAGTCTCCTTAGGCAAGAGTTGAGTGAAGGTAAAGATATCCCTATTGAAGATGAGCTTTTATATACCCACTTGATTCCAAACTCAGTTGCTATGTGTCAGGCAATTACAAATTGTGATGTGGCTGTTATAGCAAGAGTTAAAGATGTCAGTGAGATTAATATAAACCCAAAGATTGAGGCAGAGGGTGGAAAGAAACTACACAAGCCAGGAATCATAGTAGATAAGAGAGAAAAGGACGCTGTTCTTGAAATAGCCATTACAGTTGAATACGAAGAATATAAAAAAACGCTTTTAGTTACAAAGTCGTTAAAGGTGATTAATACTACTGTTCAACCGCTCTCCATGTTCACCATGTTTGTCAATGATCCTAACTTTCCATATATGGCCAATTGGGCTGCAAGTCAAGGCTTTGCTTATCATAAAGATAGCAATAAAAATGATAAAGAGCAGACCTCTATTTTACTAGATCATGGTTGGGAAGAAGCCTTAGGTAGTAATGGATACTCTAAAAAGAGTTTACGCGAGGGTATGGAGCAACATCTAATGCAAGCTATGGTTCCACCAGGTCGAATTTTCATAAACTCTGGGATTGTACCTTTAACCAACGGCAATATCGAGTCAGGTATGCTTCAAAATGCCTTTTTCTCAGCAGAAACAGAGCTTCTTCCTCCTAAAAGCATGGTGTCTTTAAATGAAGGAACAGCAGCGGCAATTGTCAGTATGGCGGGCGAAAATATCTCTGATGAAGAAAAAAAGATTTTATCGGATAGTTTTCCTGAAAGTGGAGAAATTCATACAAGATATATAGGACATGGAGCAGAGCTACGATCTGATGTTACTGTAAATGGAAAAAAGCGTAAAGGTTTTGGAGATTACTTTCAAACTTACATCAATGAGGATGAGTGGGCGACAGATACCAATAAAAAAAATCCATCTAAATCTGGTTTAGACCTTTTTGGGAGAGTGCAGCTAACTAAAGAGGCGCGACAAAGAGAAGATGATGAGACAGGTATTTTTGGCAAGCTTCTAAAAGTTAAAGATTACTTGTTAGATCAGTTTGTAAATGATAACTATCATGTAAATGTTTCTCCTACTTTTGTTTACGGTAAAGTTTTGATGTCCTACTTTAAGGTTATGGACTATAAATACACAAGAAAAGGCGCGTTTGAAAAAGTGTTAGAGGCTCGTGAAAAACGAACTAATGCGGACTCTGGATGGTTTGATAGTCTGTGGGGTGATATTAAAGATGTGTTTGGTAAAGCAGTAAGCTTGTTTAAAATAGGGGTATTAGGGCCTGGTCAATACCCAATACCAGATTTACCTTTATCTATGTTAGATGAGTATCAGGGTGATGAAGAGTATAAGTCTTGGACCGATGCAGACAAGTCTAAATTTCAAAATCAGCTTGGATGGCCTGAAGACGCTTGGTTAAACTTTATGGATTTGCCCGCTTCTATGCGTAAACCTGCATTTTTTAAATATATGGCTAAAATGAGAAAAACTCAGCAGGTGTTTTTTGGAAAAGATTTGGCCAAAGAAGTCCCTGCGGGAGCAATTTTAGCTCCATATAACTTGGCTATTGGTAATTTTTTCAAAGCAGATAATTATATTGATGGAGACAGAACCAAACCCTCCTTACTTTTATCTTTAATGACAGATCAAGAGAAAGGGATCCCTTCTATTGGTTTAAAAGAAGGAGAGTCGGGAGGAAGTGTTTTTTTAGACAACCCTCAAGATCAAGAGCTAGATTTAAAGTGGTCTGGTGAGTACAAATCTATTTTTAAAGGAATTTTGGATCCAAAAGTGCCTTTAAAGAGTATAAACCCGTTTTTGTATTATAGAAAAGCAACTCATTATGTGAGCTCGATTTACGATTTTCGTAAAGGCGGAAATGAAAAAGAAAAACATAATGTTTTGAAAGCTAAATATTTTGATGAAGCCAGCAAAACTTTAGAGATGAACGGAGTCATTTACATTGTAGGTACAGCGAATCCACTTCGATTTTCAGAGTTTCGTGGAGATATGGAGACTTTAAAATATAAGGGTAAATGTATCATCATCAGTTTTGGGGATGTAATCATTGATGTGGGGTTAAATAAAGATTTGCCCAAACAAGACTTGTTAAAGCCAGACTTTTCAGAAAATAGTTCATTAATGACGATCATTGCTCTAGGTGGAATAAAAATTGAAACCAATCAATTGATTCAAGCCAGTTTGTATAGTTTTATGTATCCATTAAAATCTACTCATATGTTTCGAGTCCATGGGATGATTGGTGGAGCAAGTTTAGATCTAAACTATTTAAAACGTGGCGGAACTGTAAAATATGATCCGTCCTTTTATATTAGTGATACGGGAGCAAAATCTGAACATTATTATTGGACAGCATTAACTGATGAGATTAAAAAATACTCATGGAAAGTAGATCTATTAGGTGAAGGAGTTGAAAGTGAAAACTAAAAAAGCCTTTACTTTAATCGAGATTCTCATGACTATCACAATGGCCACCGTGATGATTGTTCCTATATTTCATATGTTGGGTTTAGGTACGAGGGGCGTTTACAAGTCTAGTGATAAAACTTACGCTATTTTGATTGCATCTGAGATTATAGAGATTGTAAAATTCACCGGTTTTGATGTACTGCCTCCAAGAGAGGAGATTTATCAAATTACTGAGATTATGCAACGAAATAATTCTCCTGAATTTCAAAAGAAAAACTTACTATATTTTAACCGAGACTATGAAGAGGGATACGGAATTGGAGTGCTTATTACTAAGGTAGAAGGCAGTTACGATAATAAAGTCATAGGTGGAAAAGCTTCAGAACTTAGGCGAGTAGATGTATATTTGCAGTGGGAGAGTGTTTTAACCAAAAAAGATGTAAATCTAAAATTAAGCACTTTTTATAGGGAACGATAGTGATATTTCCAAAAAGACATAAAAAAGGTTTTACCTTAATTGAGATGCTCATTTCATTTTTTTTAGCAATGAGTATTTTAAGTGTATTTTACTTTATGCATATAACCTACCAAAATAGACTTGTAAAACTAATGAAGAAGGTAAAAGGGCAACAAGCAGTCCGACTTTTTTTAACAAAATTAAGACAAGAGCTAAAGCAATCTATTGAGATTTATGTACCAACTCGACCTGCTGACTCTTCTGTCCCTTATGAGTGGCAAGGTAGTCCAAGGCGAGATGTAGTTGTTATGTTTTTAGGAAGAAGTAATTTACATGATTATGATGGTTATGCCATTAAATACGAATACATCGAAGAAGAAAAGTCAATTCGTTACTCTGAGTATAAAAACAGAACCGAGTTGATCCGGCAAGGTACGTTTTTAGGCGGAGATACTCAAATCTTATCCTTTGAGGTTTTCCCCACCGATTTAAATGAGCAAATTTTAATGCAAAAGTTTCAAGTCTACGCCCAAATTGGCTATTATGATATTACTCGAAAAGAGAAAAAATCTAAAAACGAGTTAATCGTTCCAAAGTATGCTCATCTAAGTGTATATCCTCGGACTATTAATACTAGTTTATTGATTGATGTTCCCCAATAATATTGATTGTATGATATTATCTGCCCCATGCCATACAAGATGGTTTTAGCACTATATAGTATTAAGTGAAAAATTTTTGTAATTTTTTTTTCATCCCTTGAAAATCAAAATATCTAATGGTAATTTATTTCTATGAAACTGATTTATATCTTTACTTACATAGTCCTGTCATCACAGCTGTATAGCCAGATTTCTGGGGAGTATTTATTAGGCTTATTAGATGAAAAGATGATAACTTTTGATCTATTAATTCGTCATGATAAGAGCAAAAATATTATTGTTCCTCCAATTAACTTGAAAGGGCATAGCATATTGAAAAATGCTAAGTTTCTTAAAATGGAGTCTTTGGCATCTTCTAAAGACTCATCTGAGGATAGTTACGTATATCGCTATGAAATCTCTTTAAAGGAGATAGATAATAGGCTTCCTAAGTTAAGTGTTAAATATTTGGAAGATCAAAAAGAAAAGTATTTTGAAATTAGTCCACTAGCACTATCTGTACCTAAAGCAAGCGAATTCAATTGGCTTCCAGTAGGTGGGGCCTTATTACTTATAGCATGTGTATTGCCTTTTTTTGTAAAAAAAAGAGTGGCAAAGAGTATTGATGTTAAAATTGATCTTCAGGAGCTGTGGCGGACAAACCAATATGAGTTATTTTTAAAAAGTGCCCTAGAAAACCAAGATTTTGCTATGGATAAGGCACTTTTACAAGAGTATTACGATCAAGTTAAATATGCTGGTATTGAGTTAAATTCAAGACAAAAAGCACAAATTGAAAAAAACTTTAAAGATAAAAAGACACAAATAAAAACTGTTGAAAAAGAGCGTGAAGACCAATTTTTGGCTTCTGTGCTGGAGGATTAATATGAGTGAAGCTTTAGACTTAGAAGCAGTAAAACAAAAGATAGATGAGAAACATCACTTAATTGAACGAGTATATCAAGAAATGTCCAAAGAAGTTATAGGACAAAAGTATATGATTGAACGATTACTGATGGGTTTGTTAGCTGGTGGACATATACTCTTAGAGGGAGTCCCAGGGCTTGCTAAAACTACAACGGTAAATGCTTTGTCTAAAACTTTAAAAACTTCTTTTAAAAGGATTCAATTTACACCAGATTTATTACCAGCAGATTTAATTGGTACACAAATTTATAATCCAAAATCAGCAGATTTTTATATAAAAAAGGGACCATTATTTGCTAATATTGTGCTAGCCGATGAGATCAACAGAGCGCCGGCAAAAGTCCAGTCAGCACTTCTTGAGGCTATGCAAGAAAAACAAGTTACGATTGGTGACGAGTCATTCAATTTAGATGAGCCATTTTTAGTCTTAGCAACACAAAACCCTGTAGAGCAAGAGGGGACATATCCTCTGCCTGAGGCTCAAGTAGATCGATTTATGCTAAAGATATCGGTTGGCTATCCATCAAAAGACGAAGAGCTAGAAATCATGAAAATGATTTCTTATAGTAAATCTGAAAAGATTGAGTCTGTAATGAGTGTAGAAGATTTAATTGAAATTCGAAAAGTTATTGATTTAGTTCATGTAGATGAAAAAATTAATCAATATATCATCGACTTGATATTTGCTACCAGAGATCCATTAGCTTATGGTATCACCGGTCTAGAAGGCCTCATTCAATATGGTGCATCTCCACGTGCTTCTATATATTTAAATAAGTTAGCTCGTGTTTATGCATTTTTACAAGGCCGGGCTTACGTGGTTCCAAATGATATCAAAGCAATTGGTATGGATGTGTTACGTCATAGAGTATTGGTAACATTTGAAGCAGAAGCAGAAGAAAAAACAAGTGAAGACATCATAGAACAAGTATTTGACTCAGTTAAGGTACCGTAATGGCAGAAGTTTCTAAAGAACTTTTGAAGAAAGTTAAAAGGATTCAAATTCAAACAAGTCGTTTGGTGAATGACATTTTAGCTGGTGAATATCACTCTACTTTTAAAGGTCGTGGTATGGAGTTTTCTGAGGTACGTGAATATGTACCGGGAGATGATATCCGAACAATCGACTGGAATGTTACAGCTAGAATGGACGCTCCATTTGTAAAGCAGTTTGTTGAAGAACGAGAATTAACCGTTATATTAATGGTTGATATCTCAGGATCTGGATACTATTCTTCAAAAGAACAAACAAAAAATGAGATAGCAGCTGAAATTTCAGCAATGTTGGCACTATCGGCCATCAAAAATAATGATAACGTCGGTTTGCTGCTTTTTACTGGAAAGGTTGAAAAATTTATTCCTCCTAAAAAAGGAAAAAGTCACGTTTTACGTGTAATCCGAGAGGTATTGTCATTTCAAGCTGACCAAGAGGATACGGATCTTGAAAATGCCATTGATTATCTAAATAAAGCAGTACGAAAAAAGGCTGTCATCTTTATGATTTCAGATTTTATTAGTAATGGTTATGAAAAAGTTTTGCGTGTTGCTGCTAAAAGGCATGACTTGATTTGTATTTCTTTGAGCGACGAGCGAGAAAGAGAGATACCAAATATTGGTTTGATACACTTAGAGGACGCTGAAACTGGAGAAGTATTACTATTTGATACTTCGGATGCAAAAGCAAGAAAAGCTCTACAAATCCTCTTTGATCGAGATAAAACCCAAAGAAATGAGTTCATGAAAAGTAATAAAATAGACACAATTGATATCAATACGCATCAATCTTATGTAGATCCAATTGTAGGTTTTTTTAGGAATCGTGGAAAATGGAAGAAATAAAAACAAAAAAAATGGTTAAAAAGAAATCTGGCAATGGTTTTTTGGTTTTGCTAAATGGGCTCATATTACTTTTTGTAGTAGGCTTGTTTTTTAAAACGCCAGTTTCTAAGGCTGCTGTTACAACAGACAAAATAGATCATCAAGAGTTTAAAAGTGCTGCAATTCGCTTAAAGTCCAAAGGCTTTACTCTTGAGTCTGCAGACTTGTTTCATCGCTATTATCAGACTCTTTTTAATCCGAGTGAAAAGATCAAAATACTGAGCCAATTGGTAGATTTATACGCTTTTGAGCATCCAAAAGAAACACTAAAAGTTTTGAGCTTGCTTGAAAGTTTAGATCCTGAAGAAAAATCATCTCAATATAAAAAAATGACTTATGATATCTTAAAACTTATGGCAAAAGACAAAGATGCAGAGTTGTATTTAAAGTCAGCTACCTCTATGTCTAAAAACATTGGCACAAAAGGTTCAAAAAATTTGGTAGTAGCAAGTATTAAAGGTGAGGAAGTTTATTATTCTGAACTAGAAAACTTTGCAAAAGATTTTCCTCAAAAAGTAGAAAATAAAGATTTGATCTCTCAATTGTTGGTAAAAAAACTATTGCAAAAAGAGTCAGAACCACTTCTTCAAGATCCAGACTTTAAAAGCTTTGCTAGTAAAAGTTTATCTGATCTAAGAGTTTCATTTTTTATGAATAAAGAGATGAGCAAATTCGAAGTTAGTGAATTTGATTTGAAAAACTACTATCAGGCAAATTTGTTTAAATATGTATATCCAAAATCTTATAAATTAAGCCACTTACTTATTAAAGAAGAGACCAGTGTTAGCCAATTTTTAAGTAGCCCTCCAAAAAGTTTACAAGAGTTTGAGAGTGCAGTGGAGCAGTTTTCTATTGATTTAAATAAAAACACCCAAGGTAAAATAGAGGCTTGGATTCAAAAAGACTTTATACCTTTAACTGGTAAAGTAACTGGTTTGATGGAGTTTTTAGAAAATCAAAAATTAAGTTCACTATCTTCTCCTTTGAAAAGCTCAAAAGGGACACACTTCTTTTGGATACATAATAAAAGAGAAGCTCAAGATTTAAAGTATGAGTCTGCCAAGGAGATGGTCAAACGAGCATACAAACAAGAGCATCAACAAAACTTTCAACAAGAGTATTTTACTAAACTGTTTAAGAAATATGAGGTGGTTTTACATGAAGATCGCTTATAAACTATTCATTATATTTAGTTTACTTATTTTTGTAGGGTGTGATCAAAAACATCAAAATAAGGTTCATAAAAATAAAGTAGAACTGAGCTCATTTGTAGATGAAATTTCTTCAAAACTTTCTGATAAATTAGAGTTTACAATACAGTTAAACTATGACAAGTCTTTAGGAGAGCTAAAAATTCCAGAAGTGGGACCAAAAATTCAAGGGCTTCGAATCCTCGAGCCTCAAGAGAGTTTTTCAGAAACGAGCTCAAGAGTGTACTTAGAAAAAACCTACGTATTACAGTCTGATTTTGCCGGAACATTTGTATTGCCTGAAGTAGAGCTAAAATATAAGGATGAAGATAAAGACCAAACAATCTCTACTGGACGTATTTTTGTAGAAGTACTAGCTGATGGTGAAAAGTCAGAGGACTCCTTGGAGGATATTGAAGATATTGACGATTTACATTTGATAAAATATCAAAGAGATTATCGAGGATTTTATGGTCTACTCATATTAAGTTTACTAATTGGTTTAATTTATTTTGCATATAAAAGATTTAACAATGAAACATGGGAAGAGCAAGAGCTCAGCCCACAAGAGTGGGCTTTGGAGGCCTTAGACTTGTTTCAAAAGAAGGATCATCTAAATAAGCAACAATACAAAGAGTACTATACAGATTTGAGCTATATATATAGAGGTTATATTGGCAAGCGATTTAAAGTAAATGCTTTAGAGTCAACCAAAGAAGAAATGTTAGTATCTATTGCAAGCATCGAAGATTTAGACGCTTATAAAGATAGACTCAAATTATTTTTTCAAGAAGATGAAATCGCTAAGTATGCTGAAATTTTTCCTAGTATGGAGGTTATGAAAAACTCCCTTAGTTTTTTAAGTGAACTGATAGATCAGACTACAAGTGTGGAAGATGAAAGTGAATGGGAGGAATTTGATGAATGATATGATAGATGCAATTAACCCTATTTTTTTTCACTTTAAAGATCCTTATTATTTGTTACTGCTATTTTTAGCACCTGTTTTATATTACTGGGAGTTTTATAGAAGAGAACCATCTATACTATATCCTAGTATTAAAAGATTAAAAAAGATAAAACCATCGCTAAAAGTAAAGCTATACCCCTTAAGATCATGGTTAAAAATTATAGCCTTTGTTTTGATTGTTTTTGGGCTTTCCAGATTTCAAAAAGGTAAAAAGAGCACTGAAATAATCACTCATGGTGTAGATATTGTAATGGCAATTGATACATCAGGCTCCATGAATGCTTTAGACTTTGAGTTAGAAGGAGAGCGAGTAGATCGCCTAAAAGTTATAAAAAATGTAGTTAACGACTTTGTAAAAACAAGAAAAAGTGATCGCCTAGGTATGGTAGTCTTTGGGACTATGGCATTTACTCAATGTCCACTGACTTTAGATCATGGAGTGTTATTAAGTTTTTTAAAGAGTTTAACCATAGGTATGGCTGGAGAGTCTACAGCAATTGGTTCGGCGATTGGTACGGCAGTTAACCGACTCAAAGAAAAAAAGAGTAAATCTAAAATTTTAATATTGTTAACGGATGGAGCTAATACAGCAGGGGATATAGATCCAATTCAGGCAGCCGAAATTGCCAAAGCTTTTGATATTAAGATATATACGATAGGTGTGGGTTCAAGAGGCCAAGTACCGGTAAAGATTGATACTCCATTCGGTCCTCAATACCAATATATACAATCGGATTTAGACGAAGAAAGCCTACAAAAAATATCTAAAATGACGGGTGGAAAGTATTACCGTGCAACGGACTTAGAAGAGTTAAAAAAGATTTACACCGAGATCGATCTTCTAGAAAAATCAAAATCAAAGGTAAAGCATCACATGGAGTATAAAGAGCTATACCATCTGTTTGTTATTCCAGCCTTACTTTTATTGTTATTATACTTATTGTTGGACTTAACTTACTTTAGGAGGACCCCATAATGGAGATGGAATTATTTTCTGGATTAAGAATAGGAGTACCTTCAAACTATCCTTGGATTATCGTTAGCGGGGTTGTTTTACTTTTGTTAATTTTTCAAGGTAAAAAACAAAAGTCTACCATTCGAAAAATGATACATGATAAAAACGAAGGGTTTTTGCTCAGTGACTTGAGTTCGAATAGTAAAAAATTAGCAACTTGTTCGTTCTTTTTAATCATATTGTTATCATCTATCAGTTTACTTCAACCTAAATGGGGTTTTCATTGGGAGGAAGTCAAACGTCATGGTGTGGATGTAATAGTTGCAATTGATGTTTCTAAAAGTATGTTAGCTGAAGATATTAAGCCTAATCGTTTGATACGAGCGAAACGAAAAATTTTGGATCTATTAGATATTGTTGAAGGAGATCGAGTCGGTTTAATTGCTTTTGCCGGAACAAGCTTTTTACAATGTCCCTTAACCTTAGATTATGGTGCATTTCAGATGTTTTTAGATTTATTAGATACGGATTTGATTCCCCAACAAGGGACTGCTATTGATGATGCTATACATTTATCGATTGAAGCCTTTAAATCATCTGCAAAAAAATCAAAAGCATTGATATTGATTACGGATGGAGAGGGTCATTCAGGGGCTTATTTAGAAGCTGCAAAAAAAGCAAAAGAAGAGGGAATAAAAATTTATACAATGGGGTTTGGATCAGCTGAAGGACATCCCATACCCGACCCAGCCCATAAAGGTAAAAACTTAAAGGATAGTAATGGTAACCTGGTCATATCAAAACTGAATGAGCAAATCCTTCAGGAGATAGCCTTGGAAACAGGTGGAGTATATGCTCAGGCACAAAACAACGATGATGATCTACAATTAATTTATGTAAATGAGATTCAGACTAAGATTCAAAAAAATAATCTAAAATCGAGTAGACAAAAGCGATTTGAAAATCGTTTTCAAATTTTTCTATTACTAGCTATTGTATTTATATTTTTAGAATCATACTTAAAACAAGCAAAGTCCCATTTACCATTAATAAAAAGAGTGCTTACACCTAAGACCTTAGCTCTCGTTTTTTTTAGTTTGTCTCAAGTAAGTTATGCTAATAGTGATCTTGTAAACTACTTTGGTATGGCAAGTGCCGAAGAAAAACTATATCTTCAAGGTAAGTCTTCTTTTCAAGATAAAAAGTTTAAAGAGGCATCCGAGGCTTTTGCCAAAGCTGAACTAGAAAACCCTTTATCTACAAAAAACTTATATAATGTAGGTAGTTCTTTGTATAAAAGCGGTGACTATCAAAGAGCGATCTCTTATTTTGAAAGATCAAAAGAGAGTGAGGATGATAGCTTAAGAGCAAGTTCAAATTATAATTTAGGTAATAGTCATTATCGTATGGGGCAGTTAGATAAGGCCATAAAGGCCTATGAAGAAGTGTTGAAAACTACTCCAGACCATGAAAAAGCCAAAAAAAACCTAGAGTTTGTCAGAAAAAAAATTAAAGAAAAAATGGACAAACAAAAAAAGAATCAAAAACAACAAAAGCAGCAGAATAAGGATCAAAAACAAAATAAAGACCAAAACCAAAAGGGCGAGAAGCAAGAAAGTAAGGAGTCGCAATCTCAAAAAGACTCTCAAGGTAGTAAGGATCAACAAAATAAGCAGAATAAAAATAAAGATCAGCAAAAAAAAGAAAAAGATAAGAGTGAAGAGCAAAAGAAAGGTTCCAAAGAGAAGTCGGCTTCAGAAAAGAAAAAAGAAGAAGAAAAGAAAGCTGAAGAGGCTAAAAAGAAAAAAGATCAAGATGGAAAAAAGGGCTCTGACAAAAAGGGGCAAATGAAGCGTGGAAAGAAGTTAAGCAAAGAAGAAGCGCAAAGATTTCTAAACAGAATGAGAAGAGAAAATAAAGATCAAATGAAACAGTTTATAAAGTATAAATTAAACAAGCAAGGAAACGGTAACTCTGGAGGAAAAGAATGGTAAACAGTATTTTTAAAATTCTACTGATTGTTTGTTTGAATCTTTTTGTTGTTTCAAGTTATGCAGCCAAATTAACTTTAAAATCTGACCAGACGTTGATTCCCATGGGTGGGACGGTTGAGGTCCAGTTTATTTTTGAAGGATTAAGTAACTCTCCTAATCTCGGAAACTTAGACATAGCAGGATTTAATGTTGTGGGTAGATCTAATTCAAGTTCTATCCAATTTATCAATGGTAAAAAAAGTCAAACAGCTACTATTAGTCTACAACTTAGACCTAAGGTTACAGGTAGACTTACCATTGGACCCTATGAACTGTCTTATAATAATCAAAAGCTGCGCTCCAACCAAATTGTTATTGTTGTGGATTCAACTGCGCTGCAAAAAAGTGATAAATCAGATATTTTTATTGAAGCGGAGCTTAAGAAAAACAAATTAGTATCAGGAGAACAGACGCTATATGTTTTAAAAGTATTTCGCCCCGTAAACAAGACAAACTATTCAAGAATTAGTTTTTCTTTACCAGAAACAACAGATGTAATTCTTGAAGAGAAAAAGTCGAGCCAAAAAGATTATCAAAAAAAGGTAAACAATGAACTCTATCAAGTTACAGAAGTTTCTATACCTATGTTTGCCCTTAAATCTGGCCAATGGGAGATACCACCCGCCAGTGTCAACTACTTTGTTAAGGATAAATCAAGACGAAGCAGAAGAAGGTCTTTTTTTGATAGTTTTTTTGATGATGATTTGTTTGGTGGAGGAAAAAAGAAGCAATCTTGGACAGATAGCTTAAAATTAGAAGTAAATGAAATTGAGCAAACAAAACCTGCAAACTTTTCTAATTTGATCGGAGCATTCAAAATAGAGCAAACTTTAAGTAAAACAGACTTAAGTACAGATGATAATTTAACATTAAAGCTAAAAGTAACAGGAATTGGAAATTTGAGTGATTTGGTGGAGATTCCTGTTGATGTACCTGGGTTTAAAATATATCCAGACGGCGAAGGTGATTTGATTGAAAAGAAAGATCAAGATGGTTTTTTAGGTGGGATTAAAGAGTTTTCTTATGCTTTGGTACCCAATCAAACAGGCGAAATGCCTGTAGGTCCATTTGAGTTAAGTTATTTTCATCCAAAACAAAACAAGTTTATTAAAGTGCAAACGAAGGAGCAATTGGTAAAAGTTTCTCAAGGGATTGTAAAAGCACCATCAGAGCTTGTGATTCCAGTGGATAATAATACATCGTCTGGCATTATCCCTAATAACAAGAAAAAGGTGAAGGTACTCAAGCATAATATCCTACCCTTAGAAATGGATTATGAAGCATCTTCAGGGTTTTTATTGAGTAGAACACACATTGTTTTTATTTCTATCATATTGATTTTTATAACAATTTTATTTGATTTGTTATTCAAAGAAAAATTGACGTCAAAAAAGTCTGGCATCGATTTTGAATATAATAGTGCTTGGGCTACTTTTCAACATGAAATAGAAAATAGCGACTCTTTAAGTAAGGTGTTTACGGACTTTGCCCTTAGAAAATTAAAGCAGCCTGTTTCAGAGAAAACTCCTGAAGAATTATTAGAAATTTTAAAAGAGAGAAAATTAAATAATGATACTTATTCTAAATTAAAAAAACTGTTTGAACAAGAAGAGTTAAACAAGTATGCAGGGTTTAATAATAATTCATCTAACAAAGCTGACTGGCTTGGCATAGCACAGAGTTTACATAATAGTCTCTGAATAATTACGGGATTTATACTCAAATATAAAAGGTTCTCCCGTGTTTACTGATAAAATCCCAATGTTAATGGGTTTTGTATTTATCATAATAGGTATTTGATCTAAAAGGTTGTTTTGATAAGTTTTTCTGGTTTTACTATGACTGAAAAGTTAATTTTAGATGAAACATATTTTGTACACATGAGATTAGCTACTGCTTTGAGTATAGTTTTATATGTTTTTTATTTGAACACTAATGCAATAAAAAACAATTAGAAGCGATTGTGTATTACAATTAAGAGACTTATAACCCGACAATTTACTGAAAACTTTCATAAAAGCTCATATTTGTTACTTATTGTTGCGCGTTGAATTTTACGTACTGTAGATTAGTAATAGTTGTGTGTTAAAGTAGTTCAAGCTACAAAGAATTGATTATTAGAGGATCCTTGGAGGATAGAAATGCCGATTTATGAATACAAGTGCAATAGTTGTGAAGATACATTTGAGATTATGCAAAGTATGTCGGCTAAAGATTTAACTTCTTGTAAGTTGTGCAACGAGGAAGATATTCGAAAAATAATTCATCCAGTAGGTTCTATTTATAAGGGTAATGGCTTCTATTCAACCGAATATAGAAGCGATTCCTATAAAAAAGATGCAGAAAAAGCAAAGTCAGCTTAATTTATTTTCAAATTTTAGAAAAAAAGTTTGACATAGCAAAAAGTCACATGTAATATGTAATTCCAATGCGGGGAGGTCGCCTAGTGGCCAATGGCAGGAGACTGTAAATCTCCCGGGTTTTCCCTACGAAGGTTCGAATCCTTCTCTCCCCATTATTATTCCAACCGGCCCACATGGCTCAGAGGTAGAGCACACCCTTGGTAA
>JAGSHD010000026.1 GCA_023954715.1 Candidatus Cloacimonadota bacterium
CTACATCGGTTCTTTTTACATGTTGCCATGTAATAAAATTGCTTTGACGAAAAGATTATGTCGCGTTTACTAAACTTACGTTTAAATAAACTCTTCTTAATCTTCTGTTTTAAATATCAACTCTGATATTTAAAGTTTTTTATACAAATCGCTTCGATCCGAAGACCTAACAATTTGTCTATTAAAAAATTGATTATAACCTATTTTGTTTTCAAAAATCATTGTCGCTTTGAAGCCTTGACCCACTTCGAATCGCTTCGTGTTTGTCTGTCTCGCGACGTCCTCTCGTTTTTCGGGAGGAAGGACATAGTATACCCTCATTGATTTAAAGTCAACAACTATTTTATTTTTTTTTATTTTTTTATTTCGGGATAATTTAATGTGACCAAAACTCCAATTATTGTAATATAATCATCTAGGTCAGTATTAAAATTATACTTCTTCTTAATTCTATACTCCTGGGGCCCAAAATAAATATGTACATTCTTCATAAAGCAAGAATATATCTCATCGGAGTTGTCTGTCTGTGAACCAAAAAGTTAAAGATTATTTGTTAGTTGTTTCAGGTGGAGTTATATATGCTCTTGCACTTAAATACTTTGTTTTCCCTTCACGTGTTGTTTTAACAGGAACTGAAGGTATCGCCACTGCACTTAGTTATTATTTTTCTAATTTCTGGTTATTCATTGGACTCTACTCTGTATTCCAGTCTATTCTACTAACTTTTGCTTTTTTTCATGTTAGTCGACGATTTGCCATTCGATCTCTCGTCACTGTTTGTACTGTCGTCATACTGTTAATTTTATTGCCAGAATTTCGTTTTGCACATCCAGATTTTCAAGACGAACGAATTATTCTAGTCTTATTTGGTGGGATTTTAGCTGGTGTTGGGAAAGCTATGGCCTTTAAAGCTCAAGGTTCTACAGCAGATGAAGATATCCTTGCAGCCTACTTTGCCATGAAGTATCTCAAGCCAGTTGGTGCTATTGCAGTTATCGCTGCTGTTGCATCTACAGCATTTGGCCTTTTTATGAACTATCTTAAAGACAGTAATCCTGGAGCAGTAATAAATACTCTAATGTATACTTGTATTTATATTTTTGCTTCTACCGAAACCTTAAATAATCTGTATAAAAAGTTTCAGATTACTATGTTTACAGTTATAACTAAGAACCCTGGTAAGATCAGTAAGGCGATTACTGATACTTTTGATCATCGAACCTTCACTGTACAGTCTGCAGTTGAAGGTCATACAACAGAAGAGGAAGTTTGTAATACAAAGAACTTTTCGATGCTTCGTACCATTATTACAAAAGAAGAGCTCCCAAAATTAATACAAGAAGTAGAAAAACAAGATTCTGACTGTTTTTTTTATTATCATGATGTAGAAGGCGTCTCAAAGTCATACTATATTACTCCCATAGGCTAAGGCCATAAACCAAAAAAAAATCCCGAGTACAACATTGTCTGTCTACTCAGGATTTTTAATTTAATTTTTTAAAGCTAGTATCTAGCCCTTTGTCCAAACTTAGATTTACTTTTAAACTGTTTAAAGGTTTTGTTTACCAAAACATCTTTCTGTTCTTGTTTTTTTCGTGGATCTTTTTCCACAAAAACCTTGTTTCCAGTTTTATCTAACTCTGTATAGTACATAGCAGATGACCATGTTAACGGAGTTGGGGTGAAAATCTGAACCTGTTCTGGGTTAATTTTTAACTCGTTCGTTGCATATTGTTTAACTGTAGCCATATCTTCTTTTTCACACCCAGGGTGAGCTGCAATAAAGTAGTATGTTAAAAATTGATTTTTATTATGCTTCTCCGAAAACTCATTAAACATGTCACAAAACTCCATCATTTGCCCATTGTTAGGTTTTCCTAAATGAGTCAAAACTTTATCTTCTGTGTGTTCTGGCGCAATTTTAAGCTGACCAGATACATGGTGTTTTACCAACTCCTCTAGATATTCTGCTCCATGAGTTTTATCTTGTAAGACTAAATCATATCGTAAACCCGAAGCGACAAAGACTTTTTTTACTCCTTCAACCTCTCTAAGCTCTTTGAGTAACTTAATTTGTGAAGAGTGATCCGGCTCAAGTAATGAACATTTCGTAGGAAAAACACAGTTCTTGGATTTACATACCCCTTTTGTTAGTTTTTTATCACACTCATAACCATACATATTAGCTGTAGCACCACCTACATCTGATATAATACCTTTCCATTTTTCGTGTTCCGTGAACTTTTTAGCTTCATCAACTAAAGAAGCTTCACTTCTCCATTGAATCGTTCGGCCTTGATGCACAGTAATAGCACAAAAGTTACATTCACCGTAACACCCTCTTTGTGAATTTAAACTAAATCGAATTGTCTCTAATGCTTTTGCTGGGCCTTTCGCTTCATAGTATGGATGCTGATCATTTTGATAGTTTAACTCGTGTAAGTGATCAAACTCTTGTTGGGTCAAATGAGCTGCAGGTCGATTTTGAATTAGATATCGATTATCTTGTAATTGGGCTAATCCTTTTGCATTTAATGGATCTATATTTTTATAAAATGTACCAAACGCTTTTAAAAACGCTTGTTTATCTTCTAGAATTTCTTGGTGTGAAGGAAGAGTTAAATACTTTTCAGGAACTTCCTTTCCAATATAGCAAATACCCCGAGTATCTTTATAATCCAAACCGTCTCGAAGTTTCTCTGCTATTTCTAAACAAGCATGCTCTCCCATTCCATAAACTAATGCATCCGCTTTAGCATCAAACAGAATTGACTTTCTTACTTTATTAGACCAAAAGTCGTAGTGACTTATTCGACGTAAACTGGCTTCAATTCCACCTAAAATAATAGGTGCTGTATTTTTAAAAGCCATTTTTATAAGATTTGTATAGGTAATGACCGCTCGATCCGGTCTACGATCATTTGTTCCGCCGGGAGTAAAATCATCTTTCTTTCTCCACTTTTTTAAGGCTGTATAATTAGCAACCATAGAGTCTACACAACCAGAACTAACTCCCCAAAATAGTTTTGGCTCTCCTAGTCTTTTTATATCATCTAAATTTTGCCAATCAGGCTGTGCAATAATGCCAACTTTAAAACCTTTTTCTTCGAGAAGTTTACCTAACAACGCAACGCCATTATAAGGACTATCAATATAACTATCACCATAAATGAAAATTATATCTAATTGATCCCAGTTTCTTTCTATTAATTCTTCTTTTGTAGTTGGAAGAAAGTCATGTTTTTTCATATTTCGCCTTTTTGGGAATTTATTTGTAGTATTTCTAGTATACGATCGTGTGAAAGCTCTTTTTCTATGGAGTCTTCAATAACTAGGTCTATCATTGGTTTTACTCCTTTGCCTTCAATCTTATATCTTTCCCTAGATACAATAGAAGCAAAAGGCAAACAAGCATGATATCCATAACCTAATTCAAAATCATCCCGAGCCAGAGTAAGTTTACCCGCTGTTTTTTCACCTATACTTGTACCAATTTTAAGTTCATGTATGCCTTGCGCCAATAACTCTCCACATGAAAATGTACTTGGTCCAATCAACGCATATACTTCTTTTTTTAAATGTAAATTTACCGGTTTTGCAGTACACCACTCCAAATGAGGAAAAGAACAAACCTTCTCCACGTCACCTACTTGATTTAGATTGTCTTTGTCCTCAAGAGGATAGACCAACCCTGGCATAGTGAACTCTCTCCATTGACGAAGTCTTGTATAAGCAAAAGGTCTATCCGATCCACCAAACAGGCCTAAGATTTTACCTACCGCACTTAAAGAGCCTCCAGTATTTAACCTTAAGTCTAAGATAACTTTTTTGTCTCCTGATTTTTCTATAAAATCACTAAAACTATCAAAATCAAAATGAGGTACCCATAAAGTAGGTACTCTTAGATATACGTAATCCTCTGTGCTTTTCATCGTCATTTGTAAAAAATCTGGAATTATATCTTGGGAACTTTTATCACTCAATTGTGGTGTTAAAAACTCACAATGACTTAAATTTAATTCATTAACGATTTGTTTCATTAAAGTATGAAATGCGCTTTGATGGATTCCTTTTTCGATCCTTGCTTTAGCATTGGCCTCAATACTAGGCCATTTCGATTTAGCAAAATTAGTATCAACATAGGTGTTTGCAATATGCGTTGACAGGTTTTTCAATATTTCTAACTGATTCATTATAATTTATATCCAAAGGTTCAAAAAACTATATTAGTCCAATTTCTTTTAGTCGCTCTGTTAAAAAATCATCGGCAGTAATATCAGGATACTTTTTTGGAGACTCATCTGAATGGCAGGTATCAAGGCAAGTTAATAGTGCATCCGGTCTTGGATGTACAAAATATGGCATTGAATATCTTTTGGATCTACTATTGTCTGGGTTTACTACTCGATGCGTTGTAGCTGGAATCACCTCATTACTTATCCTAGCTAGCATGTCTCCTGAGTCAACAACCAAGTATCCTTCTTGAGCATGTACTGGCATCCACGTACCATCTCTTCTCAAAAGCTCTAGTCCTGGTGCTGTAGCCTCACATAGTATCGTGATTAGGTTAATATCCTCATGAGCTCCAGCCCTTACAGCATCTGGCTCTGCATCTGCTGGTATTTCTGGATAGTGAATTGTTCTTACTATGGAGTTACCATCTATGATCAACCCATCAAAGATGCTGGTTTCTTCGCCTAAATAAATTGCCAAAGCTCTCAACAAATTAATAGCTAACCCATCTAATTGTTTCATAAGATCTAAAGATGCTTCTTTATAATCAGGAACTTCATCGATCCAAATATTTGACTTATAGAATTTATTTAGCTCATGTCCTTCAGGAAGCTCACGCCCTAAATGCCAAAACTCTTTTAAATCCCCTGTTTTAGAATCTTTAGCATGTTCTTTGCCATACGAAGTATATCCACGTTGTCCATTGTAATCTGCTAACTCGTATTTCTTTTTTACATCTTCTGGTAAATCAAAAAAGTCCCTCATAAGAGCATAGTTTTTTTCAATCAATTCTTGATTTACTCCGTGGTTTCCGATGGCAAAAAAGCCAAACTCTTTTAAGGAATCACCCAAATCTTGTATAAACTTATTTCGTACTTCATCGTCCGATGAGAAAAAGTCATCTAACTTTAACACTGCTATTTGATTTAATGCCGACATGTTACTCTCCGTGATTTGTACCCAAATGCAAGTTTTAATAAAGGCTTCTAAGCTTTAGGTTTTCTGTATAGCGAGAAAACCGATTCAAGATGGGTATATAATTGATATCTAAAATGCTAAGATACAGCAAAGTATTTATTTTTTGTGAAAAACTCTCAATTTATTACAATTATTTTGTAAGGATCGAGTCATTTTTTTCACAAAGCATCCATAAAAGTAAATTTCTTACTTGTGTAACCCTATGGTAGAGATACTCATGTAAGTTTGAAAAAAGATACCATTATGCTTCGAAAAACTTTAATCCTGTCCCTATTCTGTACCTTATGTACCCTTTTAGTATATGCATCAGGAAACTTATTTAAACCAAGGAGATCCTCAATGAAATATATAATCCCTCAAGAATTGAAAAAATTTAGCGTTGCAACATTTGCCGGTGGATGTTTTTGGTGTATGGAAGAACCGTTTGATCGGATCATAGGCGTAGAAGCTGCCATTAGTGGATACTCTGGTGGCACTGAGGTAGACCCTGATTATGAAGATGTAGCCTATGGACGCACCTCTCATAGAGAAGCTATTCAGATATATTTTGATCCAAAACTTATTAACTATGAAAAGTTATTAGAAATCTTTTGGGCTCAAATTGATCCCGAAGATGCACTGGGACAATTTGCGGACAAAGGGCATCACTATACTACTGCTATTTATTTTCATGATGACGAACAGTATAAATTAGCAAAAAAATCCTTAGATGAATTAATTCAATCAAAGAGATTTTCAAAAGACATACAAACAAAAATAGAAAAGTATTCAAATTTCTATCCCGCTGAAAACTATCATCAAAACTATTATAGAAAAAAGCCTGATCATTATCTTGCTTATAAAAATGGGTCTGGTAGAGCCTCTTATCTTAAAGATACGTGGTCTGATATTGGCTTTAAAGCAAAACGTCCTAGTACAGCAGCCCTAAAAGACCTATTGAGTCCAACGGAGTTTCAAGTAACACAACAATCTGGCACAGAACCACCTTTCCAAAATCAGTATTATGATTTAAAAGAAGATGGTATATACGTAGATATTGTAAACGGACAGCCTTTGTTTTCTAGTAAGCACAAATATGATTCTGGTTCTGGATGGCCTGCTTTTTTTAAAAGCCTAAGTGATGATCAACTTACTTTTGTAAGCGATACAAAGCATGGGATGACACGGGTAGAAGTCAGAAGCAAGCTAGCTGACTCTCATTTGGGTCACGTTTTTGATGATGGTCCAAAACCTACATTCAAAAGATTTTGTATCAATTCAGCATCACTAAAGTTTATTCCTAAAAATGAGCTAAAGAACTACAATCTTGAACAATACTTGAGTGACTTCTAAATCGATTTACAAGCTGCCACTCCGTTAATGTTGATTCTTCTGAATCGAGCATTTGCTTGAGAGTGGGCAGCAAATCCAATTGATTGTGGGCCAACAAACCTTGTTGTATTGGCATCACTAGTTAGATCAAAATTGATCGTAGCTAAGTTTACATAGTTACTAAAACTTGTATTTGTTTTCAAAGAGGTTTCTGCCGTTATGATATTTTTGCGCCTTGTAAGTCTAATTCTAGTCCCACCTGAAAAATTAGACCAAGATCCAAGACCATCCGCGAGTGTTGCTTCTGAGTTTACTATTACTGCTTGATTAACAATATTATCCCCAGCATCTAATTGTATATATACCAAACCCCAATATATGTTTCCTATTGCTCCCCCGATTTTAGCTCCACCCCTAGTTGCAATCAAAGCATGAAAGTTATTGGAGTTATCGCGATGAGAAGCTACGATCAACGCAATAGTATCATCGTCCGTATCTGGTGAATATAGCTCTGCTTCAAAGTCATAGTCTTCTAGTGTGTTTGGGCTATATATGCCAGAAAAACTTTGATTATCTTTTGACTCTAAAACACCACTAGGATCTGGTCCCCAGTTTGATAAACCAAAACGTGTAAAACTAGCTACGATATCTTGCGTTGTAGAACAATCCATACGACCAGGGTTTTTTAAGCCATTACGAAAATCAGAAAAAGGAATAATACTCTTTATTAGTGATTGATCCATAGCAAAACTATACTTATTGTCATAGCTTCCTATATATGCACCTGTAGTATTCAATAATTTAACGGACGAATATAACTTCTCTCCAATACTTGCTGTTTTAACTATTGCTCCCGCTTGGGAACGTGTCTCTAAGATACCCGAGGTATTTCCGTAATAAAGCTGATCATTTGAATCGATAGCTATAGTTGAATAAACCTCTCCATTAGATGATTGCTTCCAATTTAAAACCCCAGCTTTGCTTAGAGAGTAGATAAATCCATCTTTTGATCCAAAAACCACATTGCCTGAAGCATCTATCGATATCTGTCCCCGAACACTATCGCCCGCTTTAAATGACCAGTTTTGACTACCTGAGAAGCTTAGTGAATATACCGTTCCATCTTCAGTTCCAATATAAATATTTGAATCTACATCCATTGCTACAGATGACTTTACAGCGGATGTTGTATCAAAGTCCCATAACAATGTACCCGTTGTGCTTATAGCTGATACTTTACTATTGTCACTACCTACAAATACTACTGTTGTTGAATATACAACAGGGCTAGAGCTAGATGCAGAGCCTAAATTATATTTCCAGTTTTCGGTACCAATAGCATTCACTGAATATAAGAAGCCATCTTCTGAACTAACGTAAACATTTCCATTTTTTGAAATTGAGGCAGAGGATTTCACTGCTCCGTTTGTTTGAAATGACCATTTTTCAGATCCATTCCCATTTAACGCATACAATTTTTGATCATTGGATCCAACGTAAATTGTCCCGTCATCGCTAATAGCTGGACTCGAGTCCACCGATGATCCCGTATTAAATTGCCATAAAATAGAGCCACTTACATTTAAGGAATATACTACGGAGTCAGGAGAGCCTACAACAATTTGTGACCCATCATAGGCTGGACTTGATATCACTATCGGTCTCGTAACTACAGGTACACCAGGTACGACAGTCGAGTCCACAATATTATAAGTACCACCACTGCCACCACCACCGCATCCATTCAATAACAGAAATCCTATAAAAACAATTAGCTTTACCATTTGTATTTCACTCCCATACCATATATATTTTTATTTGCATTTACTGTTAAAACTCGCCCATTTACATCATCAAAGCGCATGGTCCCACCGGTTCGTTCATAAAATGTGTTAAATGCAAATTTTTCTGAACAGTCAAAATCTAACCCCAGGCGAGCCATACCTACATATTTAGTTTGATACCCATCTTTTATATTCGTTCCTTGATAGCTTCTAAAATTTGTATTCACTGAATCCATACCAAGACATACATAGGGTTTAAATCTTCTATCTCTCTCTGAAAAGTAGTTTTTTATCCCGAGTCCTAAACGCTTTATGTTAGCATCACCTTCATATCCCAAGTTTGCATGTTTTACTTCAAAAAAGTACTCTCTATTTTTGTTTACTTTTTTACCTACGTGAAAATACAGCTCTTGATCGTTACTAAAGCCATCACCTGACCCATCACTTAGATTACGTAGCCCCACTTCAAAGTTATATATGGGAAATGTTTCTTGAAATCTTGTCTTTTCTTGGTCACTTAATAGCTCAAACTCTTGATTGAGTTGAGAGGTGGTTAAAAGGCCTTTGCCTTTACTCATTTTATTAATGAATTTAAATTTTCTTCTTACTTTTTTGCCCGAAATCAATTTAAACTTTGGAGTGATCTTTTTGACTCTCTGCCTTGGGGTAAGCTTGATAACATGACTTTTGTCTTTCGTCCACTCCCCCTGTTCATTTAAAATTTTAAAATTATTATTTTCTTGAAGTCTCAAATAGTCTATTAATTTTTTATTGGATTCTATCAACTTTAAAGCTGTTTTCTTCATTTCTGATAGTTCCGAGCAAATATCACTCTTAACAGATAAAACTGCTATAAATAAGCTATATAAAAATATTTTCTTCATAGTTAATCGTCGCTTTCCATACTTAAATCAATTCGCTAATATTGGTATATCGACTTCTACTTTTTCTAGTAAATGTACTGAGTTTAATCTTTCACATTGAATTTGTGATACACAACAAATTCACCATTAAAATAAAAATCTTTGTAGTCAGCTCTCTTAACATGATACGATTTATCAAATCAAAGTTGGGAGATTAAATGGTCGAAGATCAAATTAAATGGAATAAAAAATATAAGGTTAAAACTGTGGACATATCACATCCCGATATGTTTTTTGTGGAAAATATTGGTTCAATACAAGGTAAAACCATATTAGACTTAGCTGGTGGTGATGGTAAAAACTCTCTCTATTTGGCCTCACAAAACTATGACGTTACTCTACTAGATATTTCGAGTGAAGCCATAACGCGATTGAATCAATTTGCTTCAGATAAAAACCTAAAGATCTCTTCTATTATCATGGACTTAGATGACTTACAGGCTTTTCAAGAAATAGATAAGTTTGATAATATCATTATATCTTTTTTCAAACCTTCGATTAAGCTGTTTCAGCTACTTTACTCTAGGCTCAATCCAAAGGGTCGGATCTTCTTACATACTTATTCGATTGACCAACACCTAGTGCATGGTTTTCCAAAGAGATTTTGTTTAGACAAAGATGAATTTACTCATCTTTCACCCCATCTCACATTGATTGACCATCAAAAGCAAAAATCAAATGATAGTTTTTTGGAAAATTATATTTTTGAACTCAAATAGAAAGATTTTACACTCCATACCCTCAATATCTCTTGATTTTATTTTTCCATTAAGGTAGTAAATAAAGTAAACTATAAAAACACAAAGACTTTTAGCACTGCTCAACTTCTCTGTACCTAGTAACTAAATCTTTTTTCACAAGGACTATTTTATGTCATTAAACGATAATCTTTTAATTTCTCTAGCTCAATTTCGAGCCAAATATATTTCCAATGTTCAATACTTTGTTAACCTTGATGTTCCGGGTCAGCAACCTCATTATACTGGAGATGTAAGAGTTTCTTTTGACTTAAATGAAGTTCCTTCTGAAATTACTTTAGATACACGCCAAGCCAAATTAAATAGTATTAGCGTTAATGGAGCTCCAATAAACGTACGGGCCAAAGACTTTAAATTAATAATCCCAGGCAATCACTTTCATAGTGGAGAAAATACTATCAACATAAGTTTTTTCTCTTTATTTGATCGTAATGGAGTTGGGTTTCATAGATATTTAGATCCAGTAGACCAAAAAGAATATTACTTTTCAGATTTAGAGCCATTTGAATGCCACAAAATCTTTCCATGTTTTGATCAACCGGATCTTAAAGCAATTTTTCATTTGAATGTTTTCGTTCCTAAAGCTTTTGCTGCTATTTCAAACACTACCGTTCAAAAAGAACAAATAGAAGGAGATAGAAAACACGTATTATTTACTCCATCTCAACCTACTAGTACTTATTTATTCTCTTTTGTTTGTGGTGATTTTGTAATGATCGAGGACCCATTAAACTCACAAGAACGCATTCCTTTACGTATCTTTTGTAGAGAGTCAATGAGACAATATGTTAATGAAGAAGAGTTTTTCCAGATAACTAGACAAGGCTTTGAGTTTTATGAGGATTTTTTACAAATTCCCTATCCATACATAAAATATGATTCCGTCTTTTGCCCCGAGTATACAATGGGTGCTATGGAAAACACCGGTTTAATTACTTTTACTGAGAGTTACTTGCACAAACATAAAGCAACAACAATCGAGCTAATGGACTTCGCAAATACCATAGTCCATGAAGAATGTCATATGTGGTTTGGAAACTTAGTAACCATGAAATGGTGGGGTGACTTATGGATGAATGAGGCTTTTGCTACTTATCTTGCCTTTATTGCTCTTCAAAGAAACACCAAACATAAAAAAGCACTCTTAGATTTTTCAGTTTCAATGAAAGGTGGTGCCATTTATGAAGATCAAAGATCTACTACCCACCCTGTAATCGCAGTCTGTGATGATACCAATACTGCTTTTGCAAACTTCGATGGTATTACCTATAACAAAGGTGCTTCTGCTATGAAGCAACTTCATTTTTTACTTGGAGAAGAAAACTTCACTAAAGCACTGCGTGATTACCTAAAACTGCATGCACATAAAAATGTAGAACCCAATGACCTTGTCCAAGCTTTTCAAAAATATAGTAGTTATGACATGACTCGATGGTTTGACGAGTGGCTAAATACTTCTGGAGTTAACACCACCTATCCTGTTTTTGAAACTAGTGATAACAAAATTACTTCGTTTCACATTCAACAGCTTCCATCAAAGGATAATGGTTTAACTCGTTTACACAGAACCAAAGTAGGATTATTTTACGAAGAAAATGGTGAACTACTTTTGAAACATACATCGATCATTGATTTTCAAGGAGAGCGTACAGATATCTCTGACTTTGTTGGTCTAACAAAACCTGACTTTATATTTTCAAACTTAGGGGACGAAGATTATATTAAACCGTATCTAGATAAGCCTTCCTTATCATACCTACTTAAAAATATAAACAAGATTAGTGATGAATTAACTCGTCAACTTGTATATAACTCATTAAATTATATGGTTACAGATGTAGACTTAGATCCCGTTCAATTTAGCTCTATGATATTTGATGCAATCGATGGTGAAACTTCTGAAACTATCTACCCTACTGTCTTATCTTTTGTTAGCCAATACTTTTCTAGTTATTTTTCTGAACAAAAGAAACAAGAGTTCAGCGACAAATATTTTGACTTTGTCTTATCTCACTTAAATGACACTTCTCTGTCTCATGATTGTCAAGATGCTTGGTATTCGATCTATTTTCAATTTTGTAAGTCCAAAACTCGCCTATCAGGTCTAATTGATGCCTTTAATAATTGTAAAGTTGGAGCTTTTGACTTAGATATCGTTAAACGATGGTCCATTTGTAAACAACTAAGTTTCCACAAACATATAAAAACCAATGAATTTTTAGAAGTTTTACTATCAGAAGATCACGGTGATAATGTAGAACGAAATAAACTACAAATTGAAGTAGCTCTGGCTGACAACAAGGATCATTATTTTGAGCAAATTTTACATAATACAGACCTCTCTGTTGAACGATTAAAAGCATACATGAAAGGCATGTTCAGTGGCCCTCAAATCATTGAAACAAAGAGCCTAGTTAGTAAATATTTCGAAAACTGTGAGCATATTTTCAATCACTCTGATCGAATTCATTCACAAAATTATGGGTCTATCTTATATCCGTTCTCCCACTTAAAAGACTCCATCGATGCTAGTAAAGAGCTTTTAAATAAAGCCCTTCCTTCTAACTTAGAGCGATCTTTAAAAGAGAATTTACATTATTTAGAAGTCAAACGAGATATCCAAAATAAGTATATGTAAATTATATTCAACAAGACTAAACAATTTAGTACATGAAACCGATGTTAGTGCTAATAATTTTCTTATTTGCACTGGTGGAATCATGTACAATCTTGTTGAAATAGAAGTAATAAATACTAGCGATACTTTAAATGATTATCTTGTTGATTTTCGAGATGAAGACAAATTTCAAGATCGATTAATAATTCTCGACCCCCAACTAATGATTCGTATGAATATAGAGTCGCCTCAACAGGTTCATTGATTTAAAATATTACATGTTCTTTCTCTGGAGTTTGTTAGAAATTAAACTACAGCGGATATTTACTTATCCTTACAATCACTGAACTTCCTTGCCTTTAATCCTTCTATTTTTTGTTTTAAACTGGTAAACTTAAGCGCTTATCAATAAAATCAAACAATGGAATCAAATTGTCCCACCAACCAATAAAACTTTTAGCACTTTTTATAGTATTGACTTGCACCTTATTCCTTACAGGTTGCAACAATAGTGAAGTGCTTACTCCAACCCAATTATTAAAGCCAGTTATAGATCGCTTCATACAATCGATTAAAGATGATCAAATTACAGATGCCTATTATTTGACTCATCCAAAGTTTCAAAAAAATAGTAATTTGAGCGAGTTTCATAAGCTATGTAAGTTTTATAAACTGAATACTATATCTGGTAGCCAAATAGACAGCTTCAATATTACAAAAACAACAGCAAAGGCAACAGGTAATTTAAATTACAAAAGTTATTTAGATATTCCTGTTGTGTTTAGCTTAGGCATGGATGAAAAGGCTTTTAAAATAATTCACCTTGATTTTGACTTAAAAACCTACTTTGAAAACAATGGTATGATCGCTCCAACATTGCCCCAAATGACTAAAATTGTTGAAAAAACTTTTAAAGATTTTCATGGTGCAGCTAGAAAAGGCTCAATGAAAGAGTTTTATGAAGGCATTTCTACTGTTTGGAAAGATGATATGGAGCCTTATGAACTCAATGATTTGTATGCAAACCTCATGATCTCAGATTTTGTTAAGCATAATTTCAAAACCACTAAGATAAAGGTAAACCCAATTTCCGGTGTAAATAAAAGCGGTATACTTATCTGTACAGGGTCAATTCATTCTGACTTAAGCATATCCTTCGAATTCCAGTACTATTTTGAAGATGGGGACTTTAAGCCGCTATCTGTAAGGGTTAAACTACTAAAATGATTGAAAATCCTTCTCTATTAAAACAATCCGACATTCAAAAAGGACTGAGTCATCCAGATCCAGAAATACGAATTCAATCTATTAAAGATCTAATATCCTTACATGACCCTAGCTATATCGATCAATTGTTGCAGCTTAGTGAGCAAGAGACAGATGTACAGATTAAGTTTGAAATTCGAAAAGGTATTGGCTTACTTCGTAAGTTACAGCTTAACCCAAGCAAGACTGAAAGTGCTTCTAATCCTAACATCACTAAGGTCGAAGCTGCTTTAAAATCTGGCCAAGAAGAGCAAATACATAAAGCCTTTCGTTATATTACTCAGTATAGACTTAAGCAGTTTTTACCTCAAATGATGAAGGTCGCTAATGATTCGGCCTCATCATATCTAAAAGGAATGGTTCTTAAATTTATGCTCTCTTTAGGTGGTGAAATTTATTTTGAGGACATTAGCTCTTATCTTAATGATCAAGATCCACGAGTTGTCTCTATAGCCATCGAGACTATTGAAAGTATTGGTAATACTAAAGCCCTAAGTCTTATTGCTCAACTTGTTACACATGAGCACAATAGAGTGCAAGCTACTGCCATGAAAGCTCTGTACAACCTGGGTGATAGCTCTGCATTAAATTTATTTAAGAAGATGATTCGATCAAAGCATACTGCATATAGAAACTCAGCTGTATATGCTCTAAAAGAAATGAAAATTAAGAGTAGTATACCACTACTAGTTGAACTCTTAGATGATGAGTCCCAAAGTGTAAAAGAAAAGGCAATCGCAGGACTCCAAGCCCTTGCAGAAGACGGCTCACAAGAAGCCTGTGAAGCGTTAAATCAAACTGCTCCAAGCCCAAAAATAGAGGTAGATCATACTCTTAGTGAACAAAATTTATTAAGCTGGATCAAAGACACTCTAACACTACCAGCTGAAACTGCTAGAAACAAGTTATTAAAATGTATTTCTACTGAAAACCCTAGTGATAAATGTATCTCATATATTTTATCTGCTTTAGCAAGAATTGGCTCTCTCCAAGATGTTCCTCTCGTAAAAAAATACCTAGACAATAAAAATGACAGAATTAGGGCCAACGCCGTAGAATGTTTAGCAGCACTGCTCCCTGAAGAAAGATTGATTGATCTTAAAGTATACTTATCCGATTTTAATAATAGAGTAATTGGTAATGCTATTATGGCCCTTTACGAACTATATGAAGAAGAATCTTTAAGTGCGCTACATGCTCTGATTAAGTCCAATACAAAAAATGAGCAATTAACAGCTGTTTTCGTGATGGGAGCAATTGGTGAAGATGAATTTTTAAAGCATAGTGAGTACTTACTTGAGTCTAGTTATCCAGATGTACGTGAAAAAATGATCAAAATTCTTGAAGACCTAAGTCAAGATAGTGCTATCGCTCATCGTTTTATTAAACAAAATCAGCTCCGAATGGCAGCTTTTGTTCCTGCGCAACAACAAAATAAAAAGAAAGCAGAGCCAAAAGTATTCGTCGAAACAATAGAGGATATCCAACCAACGATTCAGCTACCAAAAACTTCAGAAGTTGTTATTTCGACAGAGACTGAAACTCAAGAGCCAACCCCTGACATTATTGAACATGTAGGCCATCATGAAGTCGAACAAGTATACAGTGATGAGCAATCTAAAAAAGCCAATAATAAGTTGGAGCCTGTTTTAGAGTTCATAGAAAAGGCTAAAGGAAAGCTATCTGATTTAGATTTTGGGCAAAACATGCCTGCCAGCGATTATGAGTTCTCTTCTCTCATATTACTACTACTTAGTTTTGCATTTTTCACATCAATATTGATTTCATCATTAATACTCCCAAATCATTTTTTTATTTCATATATATCTAAAACTCTACGGTTAATATTTTTAAATAATAGCCTCTTTGTCTTTGGTATGTCAGTTATCTTACCGCTTTCACTCATTTACTTTTATATTCAGAACAAAGACCAAATCAAGCAAGAAGAACTAATCATAGGTCCGATTATCGGATTCTCTTTATTCTTGTTTATTCCTTGTACAGAGGCGCTAAACCTAAATATCTCTCTTGTAAACTTTTTGTCACATGACAGTATAGATATTATGTTTTATCAAATGCCACACTATAAACCATTTGCTTATGTCTTTTTTTCATTACCTTTGTTAATTTTGCCCGTTGCAATAGAGGCACTAATTATTAACTCCGCCCTAAAAAAAGCTGTCGCTGCAACCGTGTCAACAGTTTGTGTTATTTCTATTGTTTGGATGGGTACCCTCAACCAACATTCTGTGGGGCTATTAGAGGATATTAAAAACGAAAACTTGTATGCTTATTATTATACCCAGTACAAAAAAGCAAAAGTTTTAACAAATGACACTCGAATTAGACTTCTTTCAGCTCAAGCTAGTTTAAGAAAGAAAGACAATAAAAAAGTCGCTCAGGCTGTTTTCGAATTAAAAGCTATGCTTAAAGTCTATAAAGACAAACAAAGAAAATTAAAAGCTACACTAGATAAAGTAAAAGCAAAAATTTAAGACTATAAAAAAAGTGCACCGAAATGGATGCACTTTTATCTAGTCTGGAGATTACTACTTTTTCGTGTTAACAACACGCTTTTGCTTATTGTGTGTTTTTATGATTGTACCAACCTCAACCAACCCTTCATAATTTGGATCGATTTTGGCTTGACATCCTAGTCGAATAAAGTCAGGATAATCATACTTCTTTAACAACCTTTCTTCGGCTGTGGAAGGGTTTGAGAATGCTTCTTTGCCTTCTAAAATTCTGAATTTGCAAGAGCTGCATTTTAACTCAGCTCCACATCGGTGTGTAACTGGAATATTATTATTTAGCGCTAAAGATAAAACGCTGATAGGTTCATCTGTTTCTATCGTTAAATTTTCTTTTGAAAAAAGTACTTTGGCCATTGTCTTCCTTATTATAATTATTGATTGTCTATTTGGGACTTTACGGACTTACTAGCCACATAATTTATCCATCTTAGTTTTCTTTTATCTTGCATTTTAAGATCAGCCTTGGCTTGACTTAACTCATAAGGAGATATGTTTTGTGCTTTTAGCTCCTCAAGTAGTGCTGCCAAGGATGCACCAACCGCATCGATTTGTTTATAGACCATGTTTTCATCATAGTTTAATCTATACTCTCTTTGTTTTGGGGTTGATGGAACCTCTTGAGCCGCATTGATTAAGCCACCACAATTTGAAATAAAGTCTGGGATATATAATACATCTTTATCATGTAACAATACAGCATCCATATCAGTATTTAACTGGTTATTTGCTGCCCCACAAATTATCTGAGTATTGAATAACTCAATACGTTTTTCAGAAATGATTCCTCCACCTGCGCAAGGAACAAGAGCGAAGCACTCAGTAGAATATGCGTTAACCATTTCTTCTGGACTACGTGCCAATATTTTAACGGGATACAGCTCCTCAATGATCTGACATGCTTGAGGATCAATATCTGCTCCCATTAATAGTGCACCCTCTTGCAGAAGAAGGTCTATGAGTGAGATGCCACATTTACCTAAGCCAATAATCAAAATCTTTTTACCTTGAAGACTATCACTACCAGTGATACTAAATGCTGCACGCTTTAGTGATTGATACACACTATAAGCTGTAAAAGGTGAAGGATCACCTGATCCATTTATGCTTCCTGTCTCTTGGCGTCCATCTTCAACACAAATATAGGAGTCTTGGTCCACATTGCAAATAACGTGTTCTGTAAATCTTTGTAAAATATGCATAGTATGCATACCAGTATTCAAATCTGGTCCTACGATTATTTGTCCTTGAAACTCATCTACAATTTTACCGATATTTTCTATTAAAGCATAACTATTCGATCTATTGTAGGCGATTTCTTTGGGATTGTTATGATCAATGATAAACTGTGCTCCACCTAGTTTTAAGTTAGAAAAAGCTGCCTTTCTAGCGGTAGTCCTCGAACACATAACTGCGTCTTCCACCATATCTTCTTCAGCATCATAGCTGTTCACTCTAACTCCAGCTATTGCTGGACCCAAATCTCTTGAATAAATACACAACATAGCTCTTAGAGTCTCTGTACTTCCTTCTATTTTTTCATAAAATATATAGAAGTCTTCATGGCCCATTTGACCAAGTATTAGATCCGTTAGAAGTAGAAAACCATAAATAGGATTATTATCTAAGCTAAGCTTTTCCCATTCATTGCTATCTATCATTTTTTTATAGACAGTAGAATTACGTATACGGAGTCTACGTATGTCCATGTGATGCATATAAGTATATATACCTAGGCGATCTGAAGTTACTGTTTTTGTTGCCATTTATGCGTTTCCTCTTCTAGTCTTGATAAAAAATTGTAAAGATACTTTTGTTCTACTTCACTTTTGAAGATAGATTCTAACTTGTTTTCAATAATTTTTACAGTCTTGAAACCCAAAAGTTCTTTTAGCTTTACTTCTGTACCGTATATCCTATTATCTCCACCTAATTGATAACTGATAGTTAGATAGTGGAAATGAATTATTTCATCTCCACACAGGCACAATACACTATGAAAGAAATTGTTTGGTAACCTGTTTTTACTACCTGAGCCTAAGCGACTTGTTAAGTGAATCCTACTTTCAAAAACCCATGAGACATCTAAAGTAGACAATAAACTCAAGAGAGTTTTATCTTCTAAAGATTTTACCACATTTACCAAATCCCTCTTTTGTAAGATGTAATCATTTTGATGATATATTGTTGTATTATCTAAACTTGATAAATCTTCAATAGATTTTTGATGTATAGACTTTATTGCTAACGCATATTGTCTAGAAAAACCGTGAACCAATAATTTTTTTTGCTGTCGTTTGGATTCATTAATCACAACATTTAGTTTATTTGATGGCAATGTAAGTGTAGTATCTTGATCTTCACTGGTTAATTCTAGTTCTTCTGGATAATTGCTATAATACAAATCCAAAACTAACTCTAGTAATTTATCCGAGTTTTGGCTTGAGGTATTAAAATATCCCATCAAGTTTTTATATCCTTTTAAATCTATGTTTGGTATAGGAGTATTTTTGACTACAAATAAAGCAAACATAAACAAGCCATAAACCTCAACATCTAAATTTTTAAAAATATCAAAATCTTTTAACTTACAAATTACAGTTGTACACAAAGCAATATGCGGAATATTGTCTGGATTTTCTTCATACCACTGAAATATCTTCAAAAGTTTTATTTGAGATACATCTTGTTTTTCTGCAATTTCACTTGTTTTAAGCAATAGATTTGTAAAGTAAATAGAGTGCATTTTCTCAACTAGAATAACCCACTTTGTTGTAGATTTTTCTAAGTCCATAAAGACTTTTAAGCCTTGCAGTATATACAGGTGATCCATTATCACCGGATTGGTAAAACTTACAAGTCCATCGTTGATTAATAATTGTAGTTCTTTACGTTCAACTTTTACATTCATGTTTTGAAATGCAACAAAAAACAAGTTTAAAATCTGTTGTGAGCCTAAAGTCTTACTATTTTGTTCATAAACTGTACTATTTATACAGTTTTCTAGCTTTTGTGAAAGATTTAACATATTCCTAAATTCAGTAGTGATACTAGTTATTCGTTTTTTTACATAGTTTTATTATCGTTCAATAACACTGTCTTGTTAATTTACATTCTCTATAAAGAGTGCATTTGTAGAAAAATTTACTATAATTGTTGGTACTATGTTAATTTATCGTGATAAAAACTTAACCTTCAACATTTTATTTAGCTTTGTTTAATAACACCAAACAATCATCACAAAGCATGGAGATTATGAAAAAAGAGCATACAGCAATTATTAGTGGAAGATTCGGTGGATACTACTTTGTTTTAGACCAAAACCTAGATAAATTCGCATGTAAATTAAAAGGTAGTCTCAAAAAAGCTGGTAAATCGAAAAATCTTGCAGTAGCCGGAGATGAAGTATTGTTTGAAGTCATTGACAAAGACAAAGGTCAAATCACCAAGATTTTACCTAGACGATCGGTAATGCGTAGAGCTAAAGGGTTTCACCATAAATACACTGGCAAAAAGTCAGAAGCTCAGATTTTAATAGCAAACATTGATCAGGTTTTAATTATTTTTCCTGTTAAGGAGCCTGATTTCCACCCCCTATTGCTCGATCGCTTTCTTGCTATAATTTTACACATGGATCTTAATCCTGTAGTCGTTTTAAATAAATGGGATCTTTTAACTCAAGAAGAGTCAAACTATTTTCAAACCATTATCGCTCAATATAAATTAGCCGGAGTCGACATTATGTGTCACTCCATAGTTGAAGATATAAACCACTGTATTCTAAAAGACAAAATGGATCTTAAAGTAAATTTTATGCTTGGCCCTTCTGGAGCTGGTAAATCTTCTTTAGTAAAGTTCTTAGAACCAAATATTGATATCCGTCTTGGTACCTGGTCAGACAAATGTAAAACAGGGCCACAAACTACAACTGCAACTGAGATTTTTCCTCTCTGGAAAGACACTTTTTTAGCTGATACGGCAGGATTTAGTCAAATTTTTTTATCACATATCTCAAAGTTTGACCTTAGACATTCTTATTCTGATTTTTTCAGGCTAGGAAACTGTAGATATTTAGACTGTAACCACGATTTAGAAACTATAGACGAGTGTATAGTGAAGCAGGCTGTAGAAAACGGTGATTTTCCAAAAGACCGTTACGAACGATATATCAAATTATTAGATGAATGCTGCCAAGAGTATTTAGACTAAGTTTCATCTCTTTAAGACTATCAAGTTATTAACTAAATCGTCGTTTGTGCCATATACTTTATCAGGTCCACTAAAGTCGGGAATTGGACAAAATTGTGAACCTTCAATTAATGTATTTTTCGAATTTATCAATGTTATTGATTTAGGTAAGTCTGTAAAGTTGTTATGGGCCTTACTCACTTTTGCTAATATTAGGTCTTGCATTTTATCGGTACAACTCGACACGAATATGGGAAATATTAAGTCATCTTTCGTGTTAAACCGTTCATCTTTACCAGCGGATATCAACAATTTCTCTTCTTCAAAATTATAAAATGGATTACTCCATCCATCTTTTGGCAAGATTGGTATTTTGTCTCTTTGAATAGACAGTTGGTTCATTCCATATGCAGATTTAATCCATGCCCTAGCGTATTTAGGAGTTGTTTCTGGTGCCGATTGCTTTAATGAGTAGCTTTTGACATAACCAGTTACTACCATCAGAAGAATAGTTCCCCACAATAGTCTTAATCCTAAGGCATGATTAAATCTTCCCGCCATATCAATGGATTCGTAGTGGCGCTACTGTAATAAAATAATCTAATGGAATCTTAATCGTATCTTTTCTATTTAAGCGAAATGATACAATTAAGTCTTTCTCATTTATCCCTGAAAATTTGTTTTCTTTTATATTTGACATAATTACCCCTAATTTTGAGCTTTGGCATCATTAATTTGCCATAAGTCTACTTTTTTACTCTTCTCTTTATTCTTATTTTTCTGTAAACCTTTTGTTCCATTCGCTCTGATAGATAAAGCAGATCGTTCTGCTTTGATTTTATGTTCAGATACAATTTTTTGTGTAGAGATCAAAGAGACTACTAAAGCTAAAATCCCTATTGCTACAAATGTTAAATGATTTTTATTCATCACTCACCCCGTTTAATATATTCGTTCGATTTATTTAAACGACTAAATTTTATTCTGATTCAATAGATTGAACACCAGTAATTTTCGTGGTAGCTTTAATTGGAATAAAGACATTCAAAATATAGAAAAATCCCTCTAATATGTCTCAATCTACTCTCTTGATGTAATCAACAGTCATACCACATATTTGATTTTAGATAGTTGTACGTGCATTGTTTTCTGGGAATTTGTATTACACTATTTTTAGTATTGATTACTAGTTGTTGAAACAACACACCACTGTCAGAATATAATTTCAAGTCATGCTTTCTCTTAATTCCGCGAACCACAAACTCTTTTTTGGTTCCATAGTCTGTGTGGTACTTTACCCACCTTTTATTATCTTTTAACTTTATACTAATTTCACTTAAATCATTTAACACAGATATTTTTAGTTCATCTCCATTTTTTTCAATCGACTTAAATTTGGGCCAACGAATTTTTTTTGGGTTTAGTTTAGTTGTTACTTTTTCTGAATACTTATATTCAAAATGTTTTGTAAACTTTTCTACAATTCTTTTATCCTTTATAATTAGAATGTTTTCATCATTTTTATAAAATCCACTATCTGAATAGTTCATGGACCCCACTAAAACCATTGCGTTAGCAGTATAGGCATCAATGATCATATATTTATGGTGATACATCGATTTTGATCCATCACTTTCAAAGTTAATTTTTAGATTTGTTAAATGATCTTTTAATCTTTTTCTTTGTCCATTAAATTGTATTTTTAGTCCTAAAGTTAAATTATCTAACTTAAGTCTTATCTTTCTATTAGATCTTTTTAGTACAGACAATAGTGTTAGAGTAGATGATGAAGAAAATGAAAACATTGATATTTCTATGGACTTCTTTGCTGAAGAAATCAATCTAAACATGCTATTGTTGATGTTGTTTGATGGACCCATGATCACCTTGGTATCTTTATTTACCTCCATAATCTTCCCACTATTTTTTTTCGCCCTTGAAAAGGTTTTAGACCATAATTTATCAAACTCTTTTAAGTAAACTTCACATGTTTTTTTTGAATATATCTCTACTAAGTTGTTTCCATTCATATTTACTCCTCTATTGGAGAAATTAGTTGATCCTGTTAACAACCACTTTTCATTTATTACTATGAATTTATGATGCATCAAGTTGTTGCCTCTTACCTTTGCATCTGATTTTATGCTCACTCCTATTGATTTTAGTTTTTCTATAACTGATTGTTTTTGCTTTGATTTACTTATTACATCACCCTCTATTACAATATTTACCTTTAATTTTGGTATTCTTTTTTTCAGGTAGGATATTTTTTCTACTAAACTTGAATTTGATAGTTCGTATGCTGCTATTGAAATTTTCGGATCTTCTTCACAATAAACTCTATCTAATGCTCGATTTATATAAAACTCTAGATTGTCTTTTCTTCTAAAGTCATTGAAATAGACCCGTTGCTTCATTTTTGGTACAAACTCATTAAAACCATCGCAACTCTGGTCTGAAAGCTCCTTCTCAATAATACTATATGGCAAGTTTTCATATTTTCTTGGATTTTCTTCTCTGTCTTTTATATACTCTGTTAATTTGTTTGGTATTTTTCCATCCCTAATATATTTAGCTATATTTGTAGTCTTACCCATCTTTAGCAATGAGTAGATTTGTATTATAGCCAATATAACAATCAATAGTTTTGATATTTTCATTTTTCCCCTTTATAAGTTTATTTACAAAGGTAATTGCTATTTCTCTTTAATATGAGGGTTAATAAATTTAAAGTACACCATTAGCTTTACTTATATGTTGAATCAAGTTTTGTATTTTATATCTAGTATGAGATAATATTTTTGTCTTGAAGTTTTTTATAGTTAATTACTTTGTCTTTATTGTTATTTGAGGTTTTAGTGAGCTTTTCAAATTTAATATTACAACAAGTTTTGTTTCATCACTTAATAGATGAACAAAAAAACATGGGGTGCATTTCTGAGGATGACCTACTTCAAATGACCTATCAAAGACAACACTATCTAAATGCTATTCAAGTAAAGTTGCGTACTTCTATTCCCTTAAATCAAACCGAAACTGTTTTAATTATATCTCAATATTTTATTGATAAAAGTTTAGATACTCCATTTCATACAATTCAACAATTAGAAGACTTTATATCTACTTTAAAGCTACAATTGCCCAAATCCTACGAACCATTGATGGATGCAATTCGTAGAAAGTTTTTACTTTACAATATTCAATGTTTTGGACACCCCTACAATAATCCCGCAGACACCAAACGGATCAAGTTTAATATTGATAGCCTTTCAAAAATGATTCGACATTGCTTAATTGAGTCAGACATTGATAAAATAGAACATTGTAATGCTAAATTTGATTTATTGAGTCAAGCAGATAAAACCATTAGCTTATGTTCTATGCTGACCCAGTTTATAGTTCAATGGTATCCAAGCTTAAATATTTCGTATGATAAACGACTTGGAAACATAAAGGAAAACGAATCACATCTAATGAATGAAGTTGCCAAATACATAAATTCAATGAAAGCTCTTTGTATAAAGCTGCAACCTTATCTACCTCGGCTAAACCCTCAACACGTACGTGAGTTACAACAGCACCATCGAATTTTATTGAAATCATCTGTTTATAGAGCTATTAAGTTTTCAATGGATACTAACAGTAAAGGTATTGTTCAACAGGCAATTTCAGCACTTCCTAGCCAATATAAATTGGACGCTGATTTTGATCCAAATAGTCTAAATGTAATTATTCCCACTATAGGCGATATTATCCTTAACTCTTATGACCCAAATCGTCAAGAGCTACTTATGGAATGTATTGCGATGGCACTAGTACAGTATGGTACAATTACTGAAACCGAAGCTGATTATTTAGAATGTAGATTAAACTTAGATCTCGAAAATATGAAAGCAACTTTTAAACACCAACCTTTTGATGTTAGCTTTAAATTTTTGGGCCGCTTAAATGAACCAAATGATTATGCTATAAAACTAACATTAAATGATCATCTCCAATAATCAATAGATATTTATTATATCTAATAAGGAAAGACAATGTCCATTTCACAAGATCTCTTAAATATCATCTGCTGTCCAACTACAAAACAGGGCTTAACTTTACTTTCTACAGAGTCAGTAGAAAAATTAAACAGTTTACAAAGTGAAAAAAAGCTAAAATTTAAAGATGGCAGTGAGGTAAGCTATAGCTTGTCCGGTGCCTTAATTACAGAGGATCAAAAAACCATATATCCGATTCGAGAAGATATACCTATCTTACTTGAAGAAGAGTCCATAAATGCTAGTAGCATGTAGTTAAAACTTTTATACTAAATCCTACATTATAAGCTGTGAGATAAATCTCACAGCTTTTGTGTTTTAGTGAGAATGTATTAAATCAGTATAATCGGGAATTCTCCATAGATCCTTATCAACTAAATCCTCTAAAGTATCCGCACTATCTCTAATTTCATCCATCAGTACCAATATTGTTTCACAATAAAATGATGCCATTTTATACGCATTTTCTATATTAGATGCTGTAAGTAATTTTTCTTTTAACTCTTTACTTTTTGAAATGATAGAACTCAATGAAGTGGTTAACTCTTTTAGAGCGTTTCCTTGAATCTCTAAAGAACTATCGTCTAAGCCACACAAGCTTTGTACTGAGTTTATTGAGTCTATACTCGAAGCCAATATAGCTTGATATTCCATCGCAGCTGGAATCACGCTAGACGAAACCATTTTTAACAATGTATGTGCTTCGATGGCAATCTTAGTAGAATATTGCTCTAATTTAACGTGATATCGCAAATTGAGTTCATGTGGAGTCATAACATCGTATTTTGCTAGTAAATCGATGTTTTTTTGTTCTTCCCATATCTGTAAAGCTTCAGGAGTCTTACGATTGTTACTTAAACCACGTTTTGCTGCCTCTTCCTCCCACTCTTTGGAGTAGTTGTCCCCTTCAAACCGTATATTCGTGGAGCTAATAAAAGACTCTTTAAGTATAGGCATGAGCACTTCTACCAAATTGGTGTTTGATTCCAACCCTTTTTCTATTTGATCACATAAAATACTTAGCGACTCTGCTACAGCAACATTTATAAAGGTTTGTGGAATAGAAACAGATTGTTGAGAACCAACTGCCCTAAATTCAAATTTATTGCCGGTAAAAGCAAAGGGGGAGGTTCTGTTTCTGTCTGTTTTATCTTTATTGATGTCAATAACTGAGTCTAGTCCAGCATCGATAACTGCATCTCTAACAACAGATAAGTCATTACCATTACAAATTGAATCAACAATGTTTGTTAACTGCTCTCCTAAGAAAACAGATATAATTGCTGGTGGTGCCTCATTGGCTCCCAATCGGTGGTCATTTCCAGCAGTAGCAATAGCAGATCTAATTAGGCCTTCGTATTTATGTACTCCATCTAAAATTGCTGCTAAAAATAATAAAAACTGGTAATTCGTAGCAGGAGTTTTACCTGGTTCAAGAATATTGTTTCCATTAGAGTCTTCTAAGGACCAGTTATTATGCTTACCACTTCCATTGATTCCAGCAAATGGCTTTTCATGTAACAAGGCTTCATAATCATGCTTGTGAGCTACAGACTCGATTACATTCATCAATAGTTGGTTATTATCAGCTGCTACATTAGCAAAGTTATAAACTACAGCAAGTTCAAATTGAGATGGTGCTACTTCATTATGTCTTGTCTTCGCCGGAATACCTAACTCAAGAAGTGTTTTATCGAGTTCTTCCATAAAGGCAAGTACCCCATCTGGGATTGCCCCAAAATAATGGTCATCTAATTGCTGATCTTTTGGACTTGGTGATCCGATCAATGTACGTCCAGTCAGTTTCAAGTCTAGTCTTTCATTAAATAGTTTTCTAGAAACTAAGAAATACTCTTGTTCAGCACCTAAAGTTGGCCTAACCCATTTTACTTCTTTTCCAAACAATGAAAGTGCACGTGTCCCAGCATCTGAAATCACCTTCATTGATTTAAGCAAAGGAAGTTTTTTACCTAAGGCTTCTCCCTTATAACTTACAAAAATCGATGGAATTGCTAAGAACTTTCCATTCTGCCCTTCCATTAGAAATGCTGGAGATGAAGGATCCCATGCTGTATAACCTCTTGCTTCAAAGGTGCACCTTGCTCCACCAGAAGGAAAACTAGACGCGTCAGGCTCTCCTTGGATCAATTCGTTACCTGAAAATCTTGTATAAGCTCCATCTCCCCGAAAGTTTAAAAATGAATCATGTTTTTCTGCTGTTGCACCAGTTAATGGTTGAAACCAATGACAGTAATGAGTAGCGCCGTTTTCTAATGCCCACTCTTTCATGGCATGCGCTATATTATCTGCTAAAGAACGGTCGAGCCGTTGACCATTTTCTATATTATTCCATAGTTTTTGAAAGATCTTTCTTGGTAATCTCTGTTTCATCACACTTTTACTAAAGGTAAATTTTCCAAAGTCTTCTACAATCGGATAGTCTGGCATAGTCCTTCTCCTGAATTTATTCTATTCATTTATAATATATTTGTTAAAGATTATGATTCTACACTATTCATATTTTATTTCAAATGTGCTTCGAGAAAGTGATATTACTATATTAAAGTGACTTTTTTGTACATCATTTTTGACCTATAGGTCACTTTATTATATTTACATGATGCCGTCTTTCTATAGTATAACTAGGTTTTTTGACCTTATTTCGGGTTCCTTAAAACTTGGCATGTACTATGCACTATAAATAAGCGGAGATCGTATCGACATTTTTTTGTCATAGTTTACAATTTTGAGTTAATTTTCTTGTGAAGTACACAACAAATACTCTATAATAAAGTTTACTTAGCGGTATATAATGTATATGTTAGCTATTTATGGGGGATTTCCTTTGTTAAAAGGTTTCAAATTATATTTACTTGAGAGAGGTAATGTTATGGTTTTTCTTAGATTTCTTGTCGTATTTTTAATTTTGCTGAATGTATCATTCACGCAACAATTCACGTTAAGTGAGGATGGTTATCACCAAGTAGATTTTCCATTGTCTTCCAGTCTAGTAGATATAAATAGCTATTTATCTACACAAAACCTAAGTAGTAGCATCGATATCATGTGGACTC
>JAGSHD010000002.1 GCA_023954715.1 Candidatus Cloacimonadota bacterium
TGCTATCATGGGGGCGGATGATATTGCCGCTTTAGTTGCACAAACACAAGCAACTCCACCTCCCGCTGATGAAAAAGATGATGACGCTATCATGGGGGCGGATGATATTGCCGCTTTAGTTGCACAAACACAAGCAACCCCGACTCCTCCTGTTGAAATTGAAGACGATGACGATGCTTTAATGGGAGCAGATGACATAGCCGCTTTAGTTGCGCAAACACAAATAGCTCCACCAGAAGTCGAAAAACAAGAAGACAACTCTATTATGAGTGCTGATGATATAGCATCTTTGGTAACTCAATCTCAAACAGAAGCAGCAGAAGAAAAAGAAGATGATTCTATTATGAGTGCTGATGATATAGCAGCATTAGTGGCTCAAAACGAGCAGTCATCGGAGCAAGATAATGATGACGCTATCATGGAAGCCGACGATATTGCTGCCTTAGTAGCTCAAAGTCAAACGACACCCAAGACAGCAGATATAGATGAAGATGATGACTCTATAATGAATGCTGATGATATTGCAAAACTTGTGGCTCAAAGTCAAAACGAAAATGAAGTCGAACCTGATGCCAATCAAACTGATATTCTAAGTGGACAAGAGCAACCAGACTCTGATGCCATTCTATCTCAAGACGACATTCAAGACTTACTTAGTGGCTCAGGAATGGATAGCCAAAAGGATGAAGACATTCAAGAAAATGAAATAGAGTCTCTGTTTAACTCTCCTCCTCCAACACAAGACACGTCCGCATCCAATGATGTTATGAGCGATGAAGCAATCGCTAAAATGTTTGAACCAAACTCTCAGACTCCTGTACAATCTATGCCACAAGAACCACGACAAGATGAGTTAAATCCTGCAGAAATGGCTGCAATGCTTAAAGAAGCTAATGAAGAGCTTGAAGAAACACAAGCCGTTCCTGCTCATGAAGAACCAGAAATCGATCAAGAAATTCAAGCAAATCGACAAGCCCAACTAGACGCATTGCTCTCAACAACAACTAATTTAACAGATGCCTTTGAAGATGACACTCCTAAGTCAAAGTCCATATTTGATGAAGAAGAGTCTAATTTACAATTTACTCCTCCTACAGATTTCAGTGAAAAACCAAAATCAAAAAATTTACAAAAGTTTATAGTTGCAGCAGTAATTACAATAGTTTTAACTGGTGGTGGATATGGAATATACCAATACTTACAAAAGTCAAAAACTAACACTCCAGAAACCATACAATGGGCCATGACCCCATTGTTAAACAACAAAACTAGCCTACGATCTCAATTTAGTTTAGGTGAAAACTTACCATGGGGAGGAGTTAGCGTATTTGCTTCTAGTATCTCAAAAACCAGTGCTTCAAACTCTATTAGTAAACACTATGGTAAGGACTTAGTAATCCAAAAGTCTGAAACCACAAAAGAAACCATTAAGGTAAAGGTCAACAAAGTAGGAGACCAATTATTTTATTGTGATTATGCTATCAAAAAAAATGACAAGTACTATTTGAAAAGAACTGCTTATTTACTACTAGATTCTAAAACTACTATTCGAGTTGATTTTGTAAATTCGAGTACCAAAGCAGAAGACGCTCAGTTATCTAGTAAGTCTAAACAATGGGCAGATATTAAAAAAGGTTTTACTTCAAAGTTTGATACAAAACTAGGTACAGTAACTGAAGAGTCTTTCAACTCCGCTGCCAAGTTTTTTATTGATTCGGTAAACACGAAGCAGTAACACCTAGTGCATCATATAACTTTTTGACCCAAGCTTCTCCAAACTGTCTAGTTAAAGCATCTTTCTCGAATTCAACCATTAAGGGTTGATCTTTATTAAAACATCCATTACATGTAGCTCTTTTTTCAAAGCTTAAAACAGTAGAGAAAGCATTTTCAGAGACCAACAAAGGAAACAAATGACAAGATAATGGTTTTCTAAAGTCAATCTTTCCTTCAAAATATAGACGTTCAAAGATGCATTTTTGTATTCCATCTTTATCTTCGGCTAAATAAACACAAGCTCCCGCTTCTTCCACTAATGGAGTATAAGAGCCACCATCTTCTTTATAGATAAGACCCTCTTCTTCTACAACTTTTTTGGCCTCTTCATTTAGTTCTGAAAAATAAAGATCCTTATTGGACACGATCCAGTCTTCTTCTTCTGAGGTAACTGGGCCACCAAGATCTCCATCCACACAGCATAAACCTTTACATTTTTCTAAATCACACCCAAAACGAAGTGTCTTTAAACCCTCTGATACCATTACATCTTCAATAAAAAACATTCAATCCTCATCTATAAACTTCTAAAAGATTCTCTTGGAATTCGACGCACATATATTTTTTAGCTTTACTATTTACTTCATATAGCAACTCTTATGAAATAGTATCATCTTAAATTGATATAGCAACAGACTTATCCAATAATTACCTACATCCATGAATTATTCACTAACCACCTAATTCAATCAATTAAACACAAAAACAGACTATAAAAAATAAAAATTAATTAAGCCATTCAAAGACTTGAAAATATTTGCAAAATAAGCATCTATACCAGTAAAAAAAAAGTGAAATTTTCTTCTTCTGCTTCTTTGAATACAGAAACAACCTATGCTAAAATTAGGTGTCAACTTTGGTCATTTGGACCACTAAATTAATATAAGTTCCTAAGGAGGCGATCATGAGAATAGTGCTTACTGGTCGACAAATCGAGTTAACCCCATCACTTAAAGAGTTTGCTGAAAAAAAATTAGATTCCCTTGCTTCATACGTTGATCACATCGATGAAATTGATGCGATACTATCTGTCGAAAAAACAAAAAGCCAAGGTCTTATGCATACAGCAGAAGTAACCGTTTGGGCTAAAGGTATAAATTTTAGAGCATCACAATCTCATAAAGATATGTATGCTGCTATTGATTTGATTCTTGATAAACTGGCAAAACAGATTACAAGATATAAAGACAAGCGAAAGAAAAAACCATTACGTAAGCATAAAAAAGACCAATCCGCATTTACTCATGCAGTTTTTGAATTTGATGAAGAGCTAATTGCTGCCCAAGAAGCCGAGCATCAAAAAGATTCTAAACCAAAGATTATTCGATCACATAATTTTGCATCTAAACCTATGTTTATCGATGAAGCTGCTGAACAACTTCAAACTATGCAACAAGATTTTATCATTTTTAATAATGCTGACTCTGATTGCTTGAGTGTTGTATACAAAAGAACAGACGGAAATATCGGCCTTATTGAGCCTCAGGCTAAATAACAGCTACTTTCAATAATTCTATCTAAGCCTCCTTTTTGGGAGGCTTTTTTATTGTCTAAATCAAAACTTTGCACACAATAAATCGATGCAACCTTGTGAAGTATTCTTTGACTTTAAAAATTATAGAAATACTTTGTTCTTTTCTCTATCAACATTGAATCCAAGAGATTTTTTCAGTAAACTGCAAACTGATATTTGTATATAATTTATAATGTGGCTATGTATTGACTATTTTGTCACTCATCTTGTAATTATATTCCGTATATACGTAGGCTGTAGACGTAAATTTATAATATACAGTAAACAAAAGACAATCATTAGTCCCTCATTGTCTTTGCACAATTAAATAGGATCCAAATAATATGATTTTAGATGCAATTAAATCTTTCTTACCAAAAACTTATAATGATAGACAAGTTCGAAAACTACAGTTGATAGTTGATGAAATAGACGCCTTAGAAACTAAAATGGAAGCACTGAGCGATAGTGAGCTACAAAACCAGACCAATATCTTACGCACAAGGGTCCAAGAGCAATTAGACGATGGAGCTGAATATTTTGAAGCTCTAGAATTTGTTCTACCAGAAGCCTTTGCAACTGTAAGAGAAGCGGCTAAAAGACTCCTAGGAGAAAGACACTATAATTGTCAGCTAATCGGTGGGATCGTTTTGTTTCGTGGAAATATCTGTGAAATGAAAACAGGAGAAGGAAAAACTCTTGTTTCTACTCTTCCTACCTACTTACATGGTCTAATGGGTAGAGGTGTTCACGTTGTTACAGTCAATGACTATTTAGCAAAAAGAGATTCTGAATGGATGGGACAAGTTCATACATTTTTAGGACTTACAGTTGGCTTGATACACCATAATCAAGAAAACGAACCAAAAGCTGAAGCTTACAAATGTGATATTACCTATGGTACAAATAATGAGTTTGGTTTTGACTATCTAAGAGATAATATGGCATCCGATGTCTCTGAGATGGTACAACGAAAAAACTACTGTATTATCGATGAGGTTGATTCTATTTTAATTGATGAAGCCAGAACTCCCCTAATCATATCTGGAAGTGGTGAAGGAAACATTGATCTATACAATAAAATGGCTCGATGGGTAAAACTACTTGAAAAAGATATCGACTTTACTGTTGATGAAAAGGCGCACTCTGTATATTTAACAGACGAGGGAATAGCTAAAGGTGAAAAAGTAATCGGAATCGAAAACCTTTATGCACAAGAAAATCTAAAGCTTTTACATCACTTAGAAGCATCACTTAAAGCAGAAAATCTATTCCATTTAGACCAAAACTATGTTGTTCAAAATGGTGAAATCGTTATTATTGACGAATTTACTGGTCGAATGATGCCAGGTAGACGATACTCTGATGGTATTCATGGGGCAATCGAAGCCAAAGAAGGCGTGCAAGTTCAACAAGAAAGCTCAACTCTAGCTCAAGTTACATTTCAAAACTTTTTTCGTTTATATGACCGCTTAGCCGGAATGACAGGAACAGCACTTACTGAGGTTCGAGAGTTCGGTGAAATTTACGACCTTGATGTAATAGCAGTACCACCAAATAGAGTATTAGCAAGGCATGATCTTCCCGATAAAATCTATAAAACTCAAAAAGAAAAGTACGAAGCGATCATTGAGACCGCGAAAGAGTGCCACAAAACTGGTCAACCAATGTTAATCGGTACAATCTCAATCGAAAACTCTGAATTAATAGCAAATATTCTTAGAAACGAAAACATTCCTTGTAATGTTTTAAACGCTAAATATCACCAACAAGAAGCTGAAATTGTATCTACAGCGGGCCATAAAGGAGCAATAACTATTGCTACTAATATGGCAGGTCGTGGAACAGATATTAAACTCGGTGAAGGAGTTGCTGATATTGGAGGCTTATTTATTTTAGGCTCCGAACGACACGAGTCACGACGAATTGACAATCAGTTAAGAGGTCGTGCCGGACGTCAAGGTGATCCTGGTACTTCACAGTTTTTTCTATCACTTGAAGATGACTTAATGAGGGTCTTTGGTGGAGATCGGATGAGTAATATGATGAACTTCGTCGGCTGGGAATACGGAGAAACTATTGACTCTAAGATGGTGAGTAAAGCCCTAGAAAGTGCTCAAGGTCGTGTAGAAAACATGCACTTTGAGGCAAGAAAGCACATTTTAAAATATGATAATGTTATGAACGAGCATCGTAAAATTATCTATGAACAAAGAAGACTAGCATTAACAGAAGAAAACCTCCAAGATCAGATCGATACGATGATGCAAGAGGCTGTAGCAAAAGTCGCAAGTTCCTTTGTCCACGAAGAAGTTCCTAGAGAAAACTGGGATTACGAAGAGGTTCAGGTTCAAATGTTTGAACTCTTCAACTATAAAATGACGGAAGACCAGTTTAAACTAGATGCAAAGCCACTAAGAGAGTCTCTCTATGAAGGCCTAAAAGAGCAATTCTTAGAAAGAGAAGAGCATTTTGGCAAAGAGTTTATGAGGCATGTTGAAAAAGCAATCTTACTTCAAACCGTTGATCAATGTTGGCGAGAGCATTTATCGCAAATGGAGCAACTCAAAGAAGGAATCGGACTTCGAGGTTATGGTCAAAAAGATCCTCTAGTAGAGTACAAATTAGAGTCTATTGATTTGTTTAACGAAATGATTCAAAGAATTCGAGAAGATACTATCTCTTTGTTGTTTAAATTAGATTTTGATCCAAACCAAGAGATGGAAATAGAAAGCCAAGATAGTGCTGAACTAACCTATTCTTCAACAGAAGAAGAGATGGAAGAACTAGCTGAACAAAAAGAAATGAAGCATGTTCCTCATAAAGCAGAAAAAGTTGGAAGAAACGACCCTTGCCCATGTGGATCTGGTAAAAAGTATAAAAGATGTCACGGGAAATCATAAACAATACTTGAAAGAGTCTAATTTAATATGAATGAAATTGTTGAAAACATAGAGTATGAATTAAAAGAGTATATTCAAACATTTGAATCTATCGAATCGATCATTTCACCTGACTCCTTAAAAGTGAACATCAAAGAAACCGAAGACCTGTTTGCTCAAGATCCAAATATCTGGAGTGACCCAGAAAAGGCAGCTAATCTAAATAAACAGCTTCAAATTAAAAAGCAAAACTTAGCCGATTACAAACTCTTAAGTGAAACGCAAGACGAGCTTTTATTTTCTCTTGAGTTATTTAAAGATGATTCGGATGAATCACTGATTCCTGATATTCAAAATCTTAATACTAACTTTAGAAAACTGCTCAAAGCTGCAAATTTAAAGTTTTTGCTCAATGGAGAATACGATCACAATAACGCTATTGTAACTATACATCCCGGAGCTGGAGGTACAGAATCCTGTGATTGGGCATCGATGCTCTTACGCATGTATCAAAGATTGGCTGATATTAAGGGATTTAAATTTAAAACCCTAGATTATTTGGCTGGAGATGTTGCAGGAGTAAAATCAGTCACTTTTTCGCTTGAAGGTGACTATGCTTATGGTTATCTCAAATCAGAAATGGGAGTTCATCGATTGGTACGAATCTCCCCTTTTGATTCATCTGGCCGAAGACACACTTCATTTGCAAGTATAGATGTTTCTCCAGAAATCGATGACTCCATAGATATTGAAATAAACGATAAAGATATACGAGTAGATACTTACTGTGCTTCAGGGGCTGGTGGACAAAGTGTTAACACTACTTATTCTGCTGTGCGAATTACTCACCTTGAAACAAATTTGGTAGTTACCTGTCAAAATGAAAAATCTCAGTTAAGCAATCGTAAAACCGCCATGAAAGTCTTACAGTCCCGCTTATTACAACTCGAGATGAAAAAACGTGAAAAAGAGATTAACAAGGGGTTAGCAGAGAAGATGGAAAATAGTTTTGGGTCTCAAATCAGAAACTATGTTTTACATCCTTATCAAATGGTAAACGACTTAAGAAGTAATTATAAAACTACTTCTGCAGAAAAGGTACTAGATGGAGACCTTGAGGATATTATGCTTGAATATTTGAAATGGGTAAACAGTAACTCTTAATTAAAAGTCATCAGCTAAAAACTCAATATCTCTTTTTCTAAAAAACTCTTGTACTAGCTCTTGTAGTGCCATTAAATCACAATCATCTTTTGTTAAAAACTCTTCAATACCAAGGTCATTAAACTCTCTAATATAGTTAACCTTAGGAAAAGCTGTTAAGACGATAATACCAATATCTTGATTTGTTGAACGTAGAGCCTTGATAAACTCTTGTCCACTCATTTCTGGCATGTGAATATCAGTCATAACTAACTCATACTCTTTATCTTGCATCAGTTTAAAGGCCTCTTTGCCATTTTCTGCTAAATCAATACTGTATTTTCCGTCATCTTGAAGAGCATCTGACAATAACTGCGAAAATAACTTTTCATCTTCGATAATGAGTATGTTTCTTAAGATTATAGCTTTTTCACACATATATAGACACCTTAGGTATTTTGTTCATTTGCATTTTAATAATGACATACTTCGACCACATAGTATTTACTATATTCCACCCGAATACTGCACATAAATACGAACGTAAGTTTCTGGACATTATACTGTTATAAAAGCATTTATTCAAATTTTTACACGTCATACAAAAGTACTTAAATTAAATAATTTTTTGTTTATTCTACGCAATCCTGATTTGAATGTAATTAAGTCCTTCAATGTTTCCGAATGTATATAAAGAAGGAGACTCCCATGACTAACTCATTATCCAAACTACAAATAGAATCAGATGAAGCTCATTTTCAAGACATTGAGGAATCACCACTCAAGCTATTAAGCACTCCTGAAAAACTTCCTGAATACCAAGAAGTAGAGAAGTTTATAAAAAAAGCACTTCATAATATTGATCGATGGATGAACTCCTATGCTAAAGAAGGTTTAAAGTTTGATGATCGATTCGGTTTTACTCTATATAAAGCTCTTTTAACTGAAATTTCTGAATATGTCCAATTATGCAAATTGAATGGACAGAAGCTATCTCGACCAAAAATTAAGGATTTTTTGACTCCACTCAAATCATTAAGACGTGGGGAGCATCTACTAAGTGGAGCTAAACTAACAATGCTTTTAGAAACACAGGATGCCATCAGCAACAAAGACCTATATTATCTGGCGAACCCTGAAAAACTAAAAGCACCTCATTTAGGGCCTCTGCAAAGTTATTCAGAAATGGTTGTATGGGAAACCCTACATATGATTGAGTTAGATTTCACCCAACAATTAAATGATCAAACATTAAATCAAAAACAGCACTTAAGCCAAATTAAGTAAGTGACTCTTGGGGGGCTTGCTTGAAGCTCTTTCCAAAAACCAAAAATGGCAGTAAAATTACTGTCGGTAAAACGACGCCTAAAGCTAGCATAGGTAAATCCCCTAACCCATAATATTTAAAGATTTGAGTTCCGATCAATGGAGCCAACACTCCTGCCAAATAAACAATTGTATCTACTAATCCAAAACCTATAGCACGATCCTTTTGAGCCGTTACTTGAGCAATATAAGTATTTATAGAAACTGCTAAAATAGGATATAGTGGGGCAGAATATACTATAACAAATACATAAGGGTCTTTTATAAAGGCTAAACTCACAAACAGGGCTATATATCCAAAAAACGAGGATATTAGAGCTACTTTTGTACCATGTTTATCTACAAAGCGACCAACTATAGGGAAAAATATAGCCCCTAAAACTGCAGCTAGAGTCATTGATATACCAACCAACATCTCTGGACCTTGTAAAACTTCTTTCAAATATCTTCCAAAATAATTAAAAAAGAAATTACTTGCCGTTGAGATAATTAAAATAAATATAAACAAAAAGATTAATTTTTTACGCTTTAAAATCCGTACATAACCGCCCATAGATTTTGACTGAATCGTATCCCAATTTAATCCTTGAATTTTAGCTGGAAACCGTAAGAAAAAATAGATTAAGTATACAATATCTATAGCTATAAATATCAAAAATACACTTGTATATACATCTTTAGACGAATCAAAAAAATATAAAATTGAAGCTACCAATAGGCAGCCAAAACTCCAGCCAATAGATTCGAGAGAGTGTAACTTACCAAGGACCTCTCCCTTACAGTCAGGTTTCAATAAGGTCACTAAACTTTGGGAGGCTGGCAAAAAGGCGGAGGCAAACCAACCATGAACAAACAAGAAATAAAATAATATATTGGGATCATTGAAAAAGGCTAAAATTCCGTACATACCTAAAAAAGGCACAATGGACAATACCATCATTAATTTGAATCTATCTTGCCGTAAGCAAAGCCAACCCCAAAAATTTTGGGATAAGACGGCAACGATTGCCGGTGTAGCAATATATACTCCTACTGATTTCAAATCATTTAACCCCATATATGGGAGGTATAAGGGTAGGTACACTAAAAATAAAGAAGTATTAAAACCAACCATAAAGCAAAACCAAAATATATCTGTTATAACCGGGTCTTCATCCAAAAAGTAGTTCTTTAGTTTTTTCAATCTTGCTCCAGGACCTGTACAGTCGCCTAAAAGTTGATTACAAATTCGATAGTTTTATGGGCAAAATTATCACAATTTACAAATCCACTCAAAACAATTTTAGAAGTGGTCCAAAACGCGCTCTAATACTGACAAAAAATAACATTGCTGATATAATTTTTTTATCTTTATAATACGTTAAGAACACTAAACTCTTCGAATCGTTCATCAATTTTCAGACTTAGATCTTAATATTATGCTAAATCAATCTTAGATTGCTCCAATCAATTACGATATAAACATTCAGTTTTTGTATCTCGTCGTTTGCTAGCAACAAGAATATAGGAGAAAAAATGAAAGTTGGAGTAAATACAGTAAAGCGTGGCTGGATTCTAGAAGTTAACGGTAACCTAATGGAAGTTATTAACTTCTACTCTACTCAACCAGGAAAAGGTGGTGCTTTTTCACAAATCAAACTAAGAAACCTTGATTCTGGAGCAATTTTTGAAAAAAGATTTAGAAGTGCTGAAAGTGTAGAACGAATTGTTTTAGACGATCGAAAAGTACAATATCTATATAACGATGGTAGTGATTATCATTTTATGGACAATACTTCTTATGAGCAATTTATCCTACGTAAAGATATATTAGGAGATCACATCAATTATCTAAAAGACAACATGGATATTGTTGTACGATTTCATGGAGAGCAACCACTAACTGTAGAGCTTCCTCCATCGATTGTTTTAGAGATCACTTACACAGAGCCAGGAGTTAAAGGTAACACTGTTTCTGGTGGAGCTACTAAAAAAGCAACTCTGGAAACTGATTTCGAAATCGATGTTCCTTTGTTTATGTCTATTGGCGAAAAAGTAAAAGTTGATACTCGATCTGGTGAATACATCGAACGAGCAAAAGCATAATTTAATTTGAGTTTATGAATTTTTTCATAAACCAAATATTTCAAAAAAGCACTGTTTAGTGCTTTTTTGCTACTATTTAACATTGATATATTGTGAACTAAAATCCATAACATTTATTTTACAATTAATAAAAAGAGCTTCTAATGCAATCTAATAAAGTAGACTATTCTAAAGTAACCGGTGGAGTCATTGAGACTGTTTTTCCGGATAGTATTGCCCAACACCTTGATTTTCAAGCCGGTGATATCGTATCTAAAATCAATGGTGTAGAACTGCTCGATATTTTAGATTATCGATACCAAATTGCAGAAGAAGAAGTAACAGTCGAAATATATCGTGATGGCAAAGCATACGAGTTTGAAATCGAAAAAGAATACGATGATGATTTAGGCGTAGAATTTGATGATGTATTGTTTGACCGAATCCGTCGCTGTCAAAACAATTGTGACTTTTGCTTTATCTATCAATTACCCAAAAAAATGAGGCGATCTTTATACGTTAAAGACGATGATTATCGCCTATCTTTTTTATATGGTAATTATGTCACTCTAGCTGGACTAACAGATGCTGATTATAAAAAGATAGTTGAGTATCACCTCTCTCCCTTGTATGTCAGTGTTCATGCAAGTGATTTAGAGGAGCGACGTACCCTACTTCGAAACCCGAACGCTGAAGATATTATAGAAAGAATTCAATTTTTGCTAGACGCTGGTATTGAAGTACATACACAAGCAGTAATTGTCCCTTCTGTTAATGATGGTGATGTTCTTGAGCAAACAATGACAGACATTTCAAAGCTATATCCTGGGGTAAAGCACTTTGGAGTTGTTCCGGTAGGGCTAACTCAGTATCAATCTCGATTAAAACGGATCAGCCCTCATAATGTAGATGAAGCACGTCAATGTGTTCAACAAATTGAAGCCTTTCAATTGAAGTTTTTAGAAACTCATGATAGCCCATTTGTACAAGTAGCGGATGAATTCTACCTAAAAGCAAAAACTCCAGTACCGGCTAAGGAGCATTATGGCTCGTACGAACTCCTAGAAAACGGAATCGGCTCTATACGCCTCTTTGTAGACGAGTTTCTTGAAAATTATGATGATAGCCTCAACTGTTTTGAAGGCACTACAGGAATCATAACCTCTGAGGACGGAGCCATAGTTTTCAAAGACTACATCTGGCCCCTATTGAATGAAACCCATAGACAAAAGCTCAAAATCCTTCAAATTGATAACCAACACTTTGGGGAGTCTGTCACTGTCTCTGGTCTTATGGTCGGTGGAGATATTATTAAACAAGTAGCTCCACATAGCTGTGAGCGCTATTTACTACCTAAAAACTGTTTAAAGTTTGATAGTCCTCTTTTTTTAGATGATCTATCTGTTGATGACATAAACCAACACTTAAATACAGATATTTTGGTTACAGATACTACAGCAAGTTCTTTCCTCGAAGCAGTTTTCGAAGATTATTAATTTTTGTTGGAAAATAAATCAAACAATCTGAGTCCGTTTCTTTTTTCTTAAAAACAATCATACCATCCTGCTCTAAAAGCAAGAGCTGAATCGACTCTAGGAACTCTTCTTGTACATCAAAACACTTCACAAAATCAAAGTTTTTAGTTAAAAAGTCAACAAACCTTTTAGAAGACTTAGTGTTTTGAAAGGGCTCTTCTTCAAACGACTTATTTGATAGATATACATAATGCCCTGCCAATAAGTATGCCTCATTTATAGTAGGAACACGCCCCTCGTATTTAGTAGCTAAATGAATTTCAAGAACACTGGCCATTAAATAAAGTCCACGTTCCCGAGTCCTTTTCTAACCACTTCTGCATAATCGCCATCAAATTGAATCATAGTAGAATAGGCATCTTGTAAACAACCACCATCAATTACAATATCAACCATATTGCCATATTCTTCATGGATAAAATGGGGAATATCTGCTGTATACTCTACTTCTTCGATTCTTGTTCCGGCCGATAATAATGGGTGACCTAACTCACTTACAATAGCTTGACAAATAGCATTGTCAGGAATCCGAATACCTACTTCTTTTCGCTTAGAGTGAAGTCTCTTTGGTACTAGTTTTGTAGCTGGCATGATCATGGTATATGGGCCAGGCAATAGTCTTTTCATACTTTTGTAAGCTAGACCAGACATATTTGCATACTTAGAAGCATCCGATAAATTTGAACAAACAATAGATAATTGCTTATTTTTATCGAACTGTCTAATCTGATAGATTTTTTCGATTGCTTTTTTAGAATAAATAGAGCATCCCATCCCGTAGCTAGTATCTGTAGGATAAACTATGATCCCACCTTTGTTAAGAACGTCTACCACTCTTTGAATTAGTCTTTCTTGAGGTTTTTCTGGGTGTATTACTAATAACATAATTGCTCATCTTTCTAAATAGGTATTAAAAAGCTACACCAATGAAATCAATCAACTATTGCATTTTACAAAATTCATGTTTCACTTAGTTAGCTCTATTATACATCGAAGAAAAACGAAAAATATTTAACTAGATTTATATAACTCTTGAATAACTTTTTTGGTCGATACAGAATCTTCTAGTCCCATCATTCGAGCCAACTCGATTTGAATTTCATTTTCTTTAATTTCTGAAATCTGCGAAACTGTCTTATCTTTTTCATCCGACTTTTGTACAACAAAGTGTTTATCAGCCTTTAGAGCAACCTGAGCCAAGTGAGTAATCACTATAACTTGCTTATTTTGAGCTATTTCTCGTAAAACATTGGCAATCTTATGGGCCGTATCTCCGCCAATTCCGGCATCTATTTCATCAAATATAAATGTAGATGCTGGGTGTATTGAGGCAAAACAATGCTTCAATGCCAGCATAACACGAGAAACCTCTCCACCAGATGCTACCTTGATCAATGGCTGAAACTCTTGACCTTTATTAGAAGACAAATAAAACTCCAGATCTTCTGCTCCATTTACTCCAACAGTATAGCTACCAGACTCTCTTTCAATATTTATTGCACTTTTTGGAGCAAGACTCTCTACCTTAAACTTAGCATGGGGCATATTTAGTAATGAAAGCACATCATTTATATTATTAGATAATTCTACTCCAATTTTACCTTTCAGTTTGCTTAGTTTTTTACTCGCCTTTAGTAAGCTTTCTTCAACTTCAAAAATCTCTTGATCGATATTTTCAAAAGATGTTTCTTCTTCGATTAACGTAAACAGTTTATTTGCTGATTTTTTTTCATAGTCCATGACCTCAACAATGCTAGAACCATACTTCTTTTTAAGCTGCTCAAGCAATGATATTCGTTGTTCGATTTCTTCTAGAGAGTTATTTTCATTTTGTGAAATCATAGACTCATAGTCTGCTAAATTGAAACTCAAAGAATCTAGTGACTCTACCAAAGCCATAGAAGCCGAACTTAAATCTTTAGCCTTTATATCTACCTCTAGCAACTCCTGAATCGTCTCATTCATTTGATGGACCTGTTGAGCCAAGCTTTCGTCTATGCTTGCATCGGTGAGATTTCTTACCTGGTCCAATTTATCATCTATAGTCGATTGATTGACCAAGGATAAATGAAGTTCTGATAGTTCAGCTTCTTCATTTTCGTATAAGTTAGCATCTGATATTTCATCTAACTCAAACTGCAAGCGATCCACTTCTCTTTTCAGCTCTTGCATTCTTTGTGACTGTTTTTCTTTTTTCTTTCGAAGTTTGTAGTAAGCCTCATAGATTGTAGTATAATCTTGTACTACCCTTTCAAAGTCTCCACCACCAAACTGACATAGAAAACCATAATGATTTTGAGAGTCTAAAAGTGCATAGGTTTCATGTTGAGAGTGTATATTTACTAACGATGTATAAATAGATTTTAAGTCAGATACTCTAACAATATGCTGATTAATACTACATTTATTTCTACCAGAAGGAAGAACCTCTCTACGAATCAAGACATCATTTAAACTTTCTCCCTCTAGTAGCTCTTGAAGCCATGTATTTTGCAAGTTATTGAGTGCGAATATTCCTTCTACCACTACTTTTTCTTCTTTATTTCTAGCTAAGCTTTGTTCAAACTTTTTACCACACAGAAGATTGAGTGCCGTCAAAATAATTGACTTACCTGCTCCGGTTTCACCGGTGAAAATATTGTAGTTTTTAGAAAAGTCTATATGGAGGCTTTCAATAATTGTAAAGTTTGAAATATGCAGTTCATGTAACATGATAATCCTATAGAATAAATGGTAGCCAACTCATTGAAAGAAAGACTATGCTTTAGTTATTTCTGTATGAATCTTAGAAATAGTCTGACTATCTATAGCATTTATATTGGGAATCCTCAAAGAAATACCATCTTTTAACACTAGGTCTATATGATGTCTACTCCCTTGCTCACTAGCTTGTAAATCTTTAATCCAATCTATGGGAATCTCCACATAATCAGCTGTTTGAAATTGTAATAATTGTCGTAAAAATAAGATCAATTTATCTTTTCGTTGAATCAACAGCATATACTTTGGTGAAGCACAGGAACAAATCATTCGATCGGTAGGACTTAACTCTACTTGGGATACCACTTGAGTCTTAAATGTATTTAACTGAATAAAGTTTTCATGCTGCAACATATCTAAAGACTTTTTACCTTCACGATAGGCTTTATAACTTGGACTATAATAAGCTAAAGTAACACTCAAAACCTCGGTGCGATCACTACCTAATATTTGTTGTATCATTTGCTGAGTATCAAGCCTCATGGCGTTCAACATAGCTAGTTGATCGTTAAACTGCCCTCTCCAAATACCACTTTTTTTGAATCCTTCTTCTCTTTTAATCAGGTCTTGATTCAAATAATCAATTTGTTCTCCACCATCATAATCCACTTTCTTGATCTTTAATCCTATTTCAGCCAAAAAGGATTTATCCACCACTTGAACGCTTCCGTCTTTTCTAACAACAATATCAGACACTTGAGAGTCCGCGTAGTCATCTGCTGAGTACAGCTTCATTGCCATTTTTGCTAAACATTTTACCTGAAAATCTTTATCCTTTTCAGCATATTTCAACACATCAAAGTGCGACTGTCCTTGATTCATTTTCATGAATTCTATCATTTGAACTTTTGTTTCTGCATTGGCATTTAAAAAATCTTCCAGTTTAATAGATTCAAAAGACTTTTCTTCTAAATCATCTGGAGTAAATCCATCAAAGTCCTCATGAACATAATCACTCGAATCTAATCCTTGCTCCATTGCTTGAGTTTCAAGCTCGACCAGAGCATCAAACTTTTCTCTAGAGCCTTCTTCTTGTTTTGGTTCAACAATTAAAGATTTACAAATTTCTGACTCATCTTGTTTCATCTTTAAGAAATCATTAATATTAGAGAGTATCTTTGGATCTTCTACCCGCTGTAATAGACATTCAAATAAGGAGTAATAATCTTCGTGGGCTAACTCAGTAATAGCATAAAAAGCAGACTGCTGCATTAAAATTTGATCGCTCTCAATCATATCCAACAATACTCTATATTTATCAACATAAATAAAGTCTCTTAAGGCTAAGACTGCATTAGCTCTTGCTCTATTATTTGTGTCTTCTAGATTTAATAAAATTTTACTTAAATACCTTGGCTCACAAAAATGTGATAAAGACTCAATAGCATTCGCTCTTAATCTTGGTATATTACTGTTTAAGTAAGCCTGAATCAATTCAATACTACTTTCTTTTTTAACATATCCTAAAGCTAGTATTAAGGAAGCGATAACATAGTTATCATCTTCAATCAACAGCCGTCGCTCAAGTTCTTGATAACGATCCTTGATTCTTTCTTGAGTGATTTTGTTGATTTCAATCAAACGTTTGCGAGAATCTTCACTATTAAGTAAGTTTTCTTCTTTACTTACCTTGGACTCCATTAATTGAAAAAAGTCACTAATGGACTCTTCTTCGCTTAATTCAGAAGACTTTTTTAAAATTTCTTGAGCTCTAGTATTACCATTAGCAGCCATTCGATTGAGAGACTTATAAGCCATCTTTTTCACTACTTCATTTTCATCTTGTAGTAAACTTAATAGGTAGGATAATGGCTCATTTGATTTATATTCACCTAAAGCATAGGCTGCTGAGGATCTCATCCACACATGAGGAGACTTACTCATCTCCTCTAATGACTGAAAAACTACTGCTTTGTTTCTGAATCGCAAACATTGTAAGGCAACTGCTCTAATACGGTTATCTTCATCCCCGATAGCCTTCAAAAGATAAGGAAGACAGCGATCAGGATCTAATGATGACAAAGCCTCTAAAACACTTGCTCTAACTCTAGAGTCTTCATTATTTGAACAATCTTCGATTAAAACATAGTCTTCTTCTTGACCTATTTTTCCTAATAGTACAATACAAGTGGATAAAATAAACGGATCTTCAATCCCACTTAGATAGTCTCTTAAAAAGGGGAGGACCTCTTGTTTAGAATAAAACACACAATAATCGGAAACTGCCGAGATTCTTGAATGAACTCCACTATCAAACTCTTGAAGTAATACTTCGAGGCTAGTTGCCTCAGTAAACTGATACTGTTTTTCTTCAAATCTTTGATTTAAATGATAAATGCCTTTTCGAGCTAAATATCTAATTTGTACATCAGGGTCATCACTAGAAATTTTCTTTAATATGGGGATTATTGAAAAAGTCCCCTTCTTTACCCATGAGATTAAACGTTTTTTTCTTGCTTCATTGGATAACGCTGAGAACTCCCGCATCACTACACTTAGTCTCTTATCCATACCAAACCCACCCTATCTTTTAATTTTGTCTAGTAAATTATATATAATATTACTGCCTTACTAGAATGTACCTTAGAAAATTATGAAATGCAAAAGACCTAGTGTACTTATAATAACTGTAACTACTAAGCTATAATTATTTATTTTGCGTACAAAGCTTGATTTCACCAACAAAGTTTAAACCAAGAAAAACTTGTATAGTACCCAATAGTTATCGAAGAGATCCCCTGAATAACTACAAATAATTATTCGATTACCACTGGTGTTGTATCATCAGTTAGCTCAAACAAAGATAGTGCATCTTTATCAAATAGCCTCATACAGCCGTGAGAAGCTTTTGTTCCAATCGACGAAGATACGGGACTACCGTGAATAACAATATTCATTCCAAACTTAACCCAAAACTTATCTTCTTCTAATTGACTTTGAATTCCCATTAGCCGAGTCGTCATACCAGGGGCAGCTGAATATTTGAGTCTACGCTTTATCTGTAAAGGAGTTGTCTTATAACTTCGTTTTTCTTTAGGGCTTTCAGGAGTTCGATAATCAGAATCATAAGCCTTGCTCTTACCGTCAGGGTTTCCTCCATAAGACATGGGGAAAACAAACACAACTTTATCTGTCTCTTTTTCAAGTAAATAGATTAAAAAGTCTTTTTTTACTACTCTCACATAAGTATTGCTAGGATCGATTTTTGACTTAAAGTTTTTTTCAAATTTGGCACGATAAATCTCTAAGGCATCTGTAAATTTATAAAACAAAGAAGAATACTTAAAAAAGGACTCCCACCGTTGAGATCTTTGATAAATACTATCCATATAAGAGTCTGAAGTATTGCCTAATTTTTGCCACTCTTGGTAGCTTTTTTGGTAGTCTGTATCTACTTTTCTTACATAGGTTAAATAAGGAAGCATAAAGTTTTTTAACTCTGATTTCAGCCCAAAAGAAGTTTGCTCCCACGAATAAGCTGGAGGCTCAATCAAGTAGTATGGATCTTTAGAATCTCCCCGTTTCAGACTTAGAGACTTTAAAATTTTATGAGAGCTTCGTTCAGCTATAATGGAGTGAATCTGCTTTCCGGCTCCATCGGTAAAATTATGATACGTACCTGAAATTTTTAGGCTCACACTTTCACCATCTTCTAGTGTGGCAGACTTTAAATCATCTTTATAGTAGTCTACTTCACCTAGTACCAATAAGCTAAGGCCTTCTTTGGTTTGTATATAATAATCATCCAGTGCTTTATATAAATCACCTTGAACAACTATTTTATCGCCAGAGTAGATGACCTCTTGAGACCAACCATTGAGGATAATGGAAAAAAAGAGAAGATATATCTTCATTAGAATTCAAAATATCTTTCAAACTCAGCTAGTTTTACATCTTCTTTTAAGTTAGAAGAACTATAAAATGCTCTCGCTCGTAACAAGTAACTCTTTTTCTTTGGCGGACGAAATGTGTAAAAGAAACGTTTTTTAGACTTTGCTTTGATACTTGTTCCTTCTCTAGCGCTTAACTTTTCTTCTCTAAAGAAAACTATTTCGTCTTTGTCTAAAACTTTTAACTCTAAATAAACAGAGTTATCGCCATAAGTGCCTGTAGGGTAATCATGGCCAGAGCCAATATTTTCTACCTCTAGTGATATCTGGTTTTTAATCAAAGGGCTCATTTTTAAGTTTAACTTTAAAGAATCTTTATATTCTATTTCAAATGTATGCTTTGCTGACATTTTTTTACTGTATATGCCTCTACTGTGATTTGAAATATATCGATTGACTGTAGGCATGTGACAAGCCTGACATGTTAAACCCTCATCTTGCAAATTAGACTCTTTCCACTCTGTGTATGTCTGTTGGTGACAAGATTGGCAAACTTTTGATGTTAAATATGATTTATCCTTTTTTACACCGTGTGGCGCATTCGAGCCAATTGGACCAAGAGTTCGGTTACCTACCACATGACAAGAAGAACATGTTATGCCCTCATGGAGCTTAAAATCTCTTGCTTTTGGACGAGTTAAGCCTTCTCCAGGCCCACTAGGAGCATGACAACCTATACATTCTGTAAATTTATAGTCATTACTTTCTCTGATAAATGCTTCTGAAATCATAGATTGAGAGTGTAATGATTGTTGCCATTCTTCATAAATTTCATTGTGACACTTAGCACAGGACTCCACTCCAGATGTACCTTTGTTATAGCGTACATTAACTAATGAAGGTAACAGGTCAATCTTCTTTTTAAAGTTAGGGACAGGTATTTTACCAATTGGAGTTTGTTTTCTTCCGCAGCCTATTAAAAAAATGGCCAAAAGAACTATAGTATATATCTTATTCATCTGACAAAAATACCATATAAATTATAACTTTTGTAGATGGAGCCCTAAATTTTACTCTCATATAGCGTATTTATGGTCTACTATTCAATAAGTCGCTTAAAAATCTCATGCCTACATCACTGTGTAGAGATTGTATATTTTTTATTCAAGACTAATTTTGCTATAATATGTACATGGGATTTCGAAAAAAAATAAATAAAAAAGGTAATATTCTGGTCATGACTCTTGCTATTGTGATCACTTTCTCCACCTTATCAATTGGTATCAATGATTTAATCATATCCCAATCTAAATCTATAGAATATTTAGTGGCCAAAACTCAATTAGAGTATATTACTAACGCTGGTTTAGTTGATGCTGAAAATAAGTTGTCAGATGATGTTAGTAGAACCCTTGTTTCCACCAAAGAGTTTGCCCAATTTCGAAATCGATTTTGTGTTGCATGGGCTAGTACTCCTGATTCTGGTGAGTATGTCTGTAATGTAGCTGCCGAACCTACTCAGCCATGTTGCACTTACACTGATTTTGGACAATGCGACAAACCTAATGTCAAAGGAGTTTGCGAAAGCCAAAACTACTGGCAAGCCAACTATGGTGCCACCTATAGTTCTTTAACAAAGACAATCGTTACCTCTGCCTCTATGACATTTATTGAAGATACTCCCTATGAAGAAAATGGGTATGTTAGGCCATTAATACGGTTTGATCAAAGTAAAGAAATGGTTTTAGCATGGGAATAAAAAGCCAAAAGGCCATAACTCTTGTGGAGCTATTGATAGCTATAACCATTATTGCTGTAGGGATTTTTCCTTTATTAACTGCTTTTTCAAATGTGGTTAACTCCACAATACGACAAAAAGATCAAATCAGTGCTCTCTCTTTAGCTAAGTTTCAGATGGACTTGTACTTAAACCAATTTCAGTTGATAGATAACTTTGCCGAAAGCTATCCCAATGAGTTTACTGTTGTTTCTCCTGGTCCTGGAGTGCTTGCTGATGGAGAGCTAAAAGAAGGATTATATAATGAGTCCCTCTTTAGAATTTTAAGCACTTTTGAAAAAGATACAACACTATCAACAAATACTCAGGTAACTTACCTAATCTCTATGGCGGTTTGGAAAATTCAAAATCCACCAGATGATGAATTTTTTCCTTTAGAATTGAGTCAAATGACTACCCCTAGCTTTAATCGTGGAGACGAGCCGATTATAGAGTTAAAATCCCTGTACTCACAAAAGAATACTATCCAGGCACCCTAAACTACTGAATGGTTAGTTTATTTAATAAACGAGTTAGTTTTAAAATTCGTAGAATATGATCGTTCACATTACTTAACTCTAGGCCAATAGATTGTTTTTTTAATATTTCAGTATAATTAACAAGTTTCCATAAAGCAGAAGAGTCTATGTAATCTGCATTTTCTAGATTCATGACTACTTTATCTATTGATGGTGCGAATACTTGTTTAAAATATTCATCCATAACAGGCAACCATAATATATCGATTCCAAAGGCTTCTTGTTTATCGACTAACTTGATGCAGATTTCACTCTCTGTTTGATTACTTACAATGATTTCCATGATATCTCCGAATACTTGCTTAATTTATCATTATAAATAGAAGATTGTGTTCTTTATAAAAACACTTATAAAAGGGAACTCCCTTTAGATCTTTAATTTATTTAGCAAGTAAATTTACCACAATTTTTTTAATTTCCATAGGCAAAACTTTTCAAGACTCTTGAGCCAAAGATTTTCTAATCTTTACTTTATATCTAAAGTGAAATATGTAATATCATCAGCCGCTGCTTCCCCTGCACGAAAGCTTTCAATCTGTGTTGAGATTTCTGACATTAAACTTGGTTGCTTGGTAGCGATGTTATCAGAGACAATCTGCATAAATGCTTCATACCCTAATCGCCCTTTCGCTCGGTTCATTACATCATATACACCATCAGTAAAAAACAAGATACTATCACCCTTACTCACCTGTATCACATGTTTAGAATAATCCGCTATTTTGTCCATATAAAGAGGGTAGCCGCTATCACTTTCTAGTTCAGTTATTTCTGAGCTCATAGCATTATAATAAATAGGGTTTTCGTGGCCTGCTGATGAATAGACCAAAGTCATGGACTTCCAATCAATAGTACAGATAAAAAAAGTGATGAAATTTTCAACAGGTAAGCATCGTATCAGCTTTTCGTTTAACACGGATAATAACTCTGCTGGGTCACTAATATCATAGACATATTCTGTAAACAATGATTTTAAAACTGCCATTATAACCGTAGATTTTGCACCATGCCCTGATACATCACCAACAGCAAAAACCGTTCTGTTTTCATCGATGGGAACAATATCAAAAAAGTCTCCGCCCGAGTCCATACTTGGTTCATAGTGACTAATTACCCTGTATCTATCATTCTCTATATAAGAATCACCAGGAAGTAATAGCCGTTGTAGGCGCCCTATATCTTCTGTCTCTTTTTTTATCAATCGATAAGCTGAGTTTAACTTTTTCAAGGTAGCCTGCAAATCATATTGAGCCATTTTAAATTGATAAGCTGCTCTCAATCGTACACGTAACTCTAAAGGCTCACATGGCTTAATCAAATAGTCAAACGCTCCTACTTCTAACGCTTGTGTTAATTTACTCACATCTTGATGGGCTGTCAGTAAAATCACTGGTATATCTTTAGTATTATTGACTTTTTTTAGTGCAACAATTAGGTCTATGCCAGACATTTCTGGCATTTTTAAGTCAGATAAGATTACATCTGGTGGAGACTTTATCGCAGCATTGAAAGCATCAACAGCATTTGAAAACTCTTGTTTTTCAAATTCATCTCCTAAAGTATGCATTAACAAAGTTCGAATCGATCTTTGATCATCAACAATAAATACTCTCATAATTTTAAAGTTCTTCTAAAAAGTCCATAAACTCTTCTTCTAGTTTACTTAGAGTCTCCTTACTTTTAGGGACGACTTTTTTAGCTTCCGGTCTCTTTACCTTAATCTTTGTCACGGGCTCACTAACTTTATTGGCATTAGAAAACATATCATCTAAAAAGCTCTCAAACTCCCCTTCTTCTTTACTCTTCTTAACTGGGTCTATCTTCCTTTTTTCTTTAGGAATTTTTGCAAAGCTACTTGTTGGAAGTTCTACTGTTTTTTCTGTTTTCAAAAGATTATCGAAGATTTTTTGAGTCTTTAGATTTGATGATCTAGCTAAAGCTTTTGTCTCATTGACCTGTTTGACAGCCTTTTTCGGACTATTTTTTGAGGTATTCTTAGTAAATAAATTTTCAAAGATCTGCTGCGTCCTTGGGTTCGTTGATGTAGCAACTGCCTTCTTTAATACACGATCAGAAGCCTTTGGTTTCGATGGAATATTTATAAACTTTGCCAACTGACTTTTTTTAACTTGTGCCGCAGGCTTTTTAACAGGCTGCTCTACATTTTTGTCCACCGTTAAAACTTTATCTAATGTCTTAGCTTGAACCTGTGGGTGCTCCACATTTTCATTGTATACTACCACAGCCAAATCCTTTTCAAAGAAATCATCTTGCCAATTTTTTCTTGTACTTTTTACAGGAGAAATCTTCTTTATCTCTGAATGATTTCTAGACTTTAAATCACTATGCTTTTCTTGAATCCTATCCATAGCTAAGTTGACACCATTACTAAGCTTTGGACTTGACATCTCATCATCAAAAATTAGATCCTCATTAATTTCCAAATAACTTAACTTCTTTTTCTTTCTACGTTTTTTTGGACGCTTACTTTTTTTACTTGATTTTGCTTTTGAAGACTTAGGTTTTTTATCTATAATTTTAGTATCACCTAGGTTGAATTTACCTACATCTAATAATTTAGCTTTATCAAACCCACCAATATCCAATGGAGATAAAACCTTCATTTCTATTGCATCTTCTACAAGCGGAGCAAATACTTGACGTTTTTTAGGAACTTTTCTAGCAACTGGTTTTTCTACCCTAGCTTGAGTCGCTTGAGATGTTTTTTCATTTTTCTTGCTTTTAACTGATTTTACACCTGATTTTTTCTCACTGCTTTTTTCTACCACTTTTTTATCTTCATCAGCCATTAGTCCATCTTTTGGATCTTCGTCCCAAAGGTTGAGTAAATTCGCTATTTTTTGAGCTCGTTTTCCAACAACTTTATCGCTAGCATCCATTTTCTTTTGAGCTATTTTATTATTCAAATCCTTACTCACACTTTCAGACGCAACTTTTTGTTTACTCTGAATTACTTTTTCAGAATGAACAATGTCTTTTTCTAAGAGCTCTATTAGATTATCAAAACCTTTTTCTTTTTTCTTTCTTTCAACTTTTTTAACTTCACTTTTTTTGCTAGCAATACTTTTACGCTCTTTGAGATATTTTATTTTTTTCAAGAAACTTGAAAAATCAACAGGAGATTCCCCGATTTGCTTAGATTCTACAGGTGTTTCTTTGGCTTTGGCTAAATCAGTACTTTCAGACGCTTGTCTTGCTAATTTTTTAGCTTGTTCAGCTCTAGGACTGTTTAGTGGTGTACTATCCGAATTTTCTATTTTCAAACCAGATACTCTTCGCTTCTTCTCATCTTCAATGCTTCCCTTTGGAAATAAAGTCAATCTCTCATCACCATAATCTGTAGTAAATGTACTTGAGGTTGGGGCATTTCGGACAATGGTTGGAGTAATAAAGATATATAGTTGTGACTTTTCTCCTCCATTATTCTTTCTTTTAAACAAAGAACCAAAGATTGGTAACTTAGCCAATCCTGGAATCGAATCAGCTGCTTTTCTGTCTGTATCTTTGATCAAACCACCGATCACCAATGTTTTACCAGTTGGAATGACTACCTTTGTATCAATAGATCTCTCATCAGTAATAGGAAACTCCGAAGAAGTTTCTGTAGCTTGAGCATTTGCTTGATTGGTATCTACTACTTTAGTTATGATAGTTCGAACCTCTTTCAAAACAGTAATTTTTGGATTTACAGCCATTTCTACTTCACGATTTGCGTTGATTCTTGGCGTCACCTTAAGAGTAACACCGATATCTTCGTTTTGAATTTTTGAACTAATCACTCCTGATTTATTTTCATTGGTTACATAAGGAAACTTTTCTGTTACATCAATGGTAGCTGTTTCATTATTCAAAACCATGATTCTTGGGTTATTCAAAATTCTCGATTTTGAGTTTGTTTTGATTCCTGTAACTTTAATATTTGTTATCTTACTAGGGTTCGAGAGTTTAAAGAAGTTTGTTACATCAGATGATAATGATGTAATTAATTGATCGGCATTATCTGGTGAGTCTGCATTCCAGTTGAAAGCCGTATCTATTCCTAACTTGTCTGTATCTGACTCATTTAAATCAACAAACATTACATCTACAAAAACTTGACCTCTAGGTACATCAATAAAAGCTAATGCTTCTTTCATTTTGTTGAAATTTGCTTTTGTCTCAAAAACCAAATAACGATTCGATTTTTCTTCACTAGATGATTTCCCATCCTTTGAAATATACTTTTTAATAATGTCAGAAACTACAGACTTGTCTACATAATTATAACTTAAATAGTGATAGTAATAGCTACTACTCTCTGGATCCATTTCTTCTAGATAACCTAATTCACTAAGTACATCATTGATTCTCTTCAGGTTTCTTTTATATTCAATAACAAACACCGTTTTTTTAACAGGATCTTTAATTATTTTTTTACCTTTGCTAGTAGCAATATTTTCTATGAGCTTTAAAGCAAAGTCAAAATCAGCATATTGTTTTAATTTGTAGAAGTCTTCATCCAAAAATTGATCTTTGACTTTACTATCTTGCAAATAGATAATCCCATTTTTTTTGATATAAGTTAAACTCGCTTGATCCAACAATACCTGAAATACTGTTTCTAAAGGCAGATCATATAAGGTCGCCTTAATCTTATTTCCCTTTCCGATAGCTTTTGAAACAATATTTAAACGATATTCAGAAGCTAGCTGATCCATGATAACTCTTATTTCTAAATCAGCAGCAGAGAGATTGATTTTTTGCTTTCCTCTAGCCCCAAATACAGAGTCTGCCAATATAGGTCCCGTTCCTTGGGCACTTAGCAAATCAATTTCCTCCGTCCAAGGAGTATTTTTTGGAGCCAGTCTCTTCGTAGCATCTTTGGCATCCCTACGCTTACTCTCTTCTGTTACAGCACTAGTTTGTAGTTTCGTTAGTGACTTTTCATTTGATATGGTTTTTACTGTACTCTTCTTAGTGCTTGGCTTTTTTTTCTTTGCACTTGTACTAGGCTTCTTTTTTGGATTATTTGTTTTTTTTGTGGGTCGTTTTTTACGTGGAATCTTTTTAGTTGTAGTTGGTTCAGCCCATGTATACTGGGAAAAGCTACCCATAAACATAAAAATTATTAAACACCAAGCAATAGCTCTATTTAGTCCTAGCATAGGATCTCCATTAGATTGAAAAGGGAAAATTACAGTTTCTCCCTGTTCCAATAGTCGGACAAAAAGCCTAAGATTTTAATAGATTTTGTATGATTTTAGTGGATACGGCTTTGCTAAGATAGATTGTGATCTACTCTTCACCCGTATAAGGAATTAGCTCCACAATATTTTGCTCACTTTCTTCCTCTGCATTTACATTGATAGACAATTTAAATACTTGGCTTTTGTTTAAATGCTTTACCACGGCATAGTTGCCACCAATATGAAGTAAACGAACCATAGTATGGCTTTTTCGATTCTCGATCAGAAATTCATCGCCTTGTTTTTTCCATCCAATTTCATGTCCAAAAAGCGCTGATCTTTCTGCATCAGCATAAGCGTAAATAACAGAGGTCAACAGCAACTTTTGAACTGCACTATTTGGCCCTTCTGTAGTTTTCTCAGCTTCTCCAAAATTTGAGTTCCAAGGGTTTCCATCAATTTTCTTTACTTCTAGCTTTGGTTCATTTTTTTTGAATTCTTCGAATGATAAAGCTGTCCCTAAAGAAGAAAAAATTGCATGTATTTTTAACTTAGCTCGAACGGAGCCATCATCTTTAACATTGGCATCTTTATCTTTCTTCTTGGGTTTCTCCAAAGTTAGAGAGGATATGGAAACTGATTTTGAAATATTTTCAACCTTTTTTACCAACTTAACAATGTCAATAAATTGACCTTTTACCAAATAAGTATATATTACCTCAGTGTAACTATTTTTCGGTACACGTTTTGGACTGTTTCCAAGAGCTACTAAATTGTATCTCGCATCACGGCCAAACAGATATTGATATAACTCTGTTTCATAATTTAGCCCTAAGATAAACTTTTTAAATTCGTCAGCTTCTTTACGCATACGCGCTATTCTTTTATCATTGGTTTCGATAGTATATTTTAAAGATGCTACTTCTGAAGTCATACCGTTTTCAGTAGACCGCAATTTACCTAACTCTTTATTCAATTTTGTAATTCTACGATTTAAACTCTTTAGGGCTCTATCCCCAAATTTTGGTGCTATAACTCTGTTATAAAATGTAAAACTTGGTATGAAAACTATGAGGATACCAATGAGAATCTTTTCTTGTAAACGAAGACTTCCGAACATAATCTATCCTCTCTTCTTTCTATTTTTGGATCTAGACTTTTTCGGCTTCTTGGCTTTTTCGCCTTTCTTTATATCTTCTTTTTGAACTTCCTTTTGATCTTCAACCCTTAAATCATTTTCCTTTTTATTTTTAGCTTTTGGACGTTTAGCTATAATTTTAAGTATCCCTAGAAGAACTTCTTTTCCTTCTTTTTTATCCACAACTTCAATACGTGATTCTACTATTTGAATCGTTTCTATAATGTCTTTTCTTCGGTTTAACTCTGACATAAACTCAGTTAGATACACATCCGATTGAGCATGCATGGTGATATCAACCTCATTTTTTGCTACAGTTACCGAGGCAATCCCTAGGTTTCGAACTTTATCAATTGATTCCCATATTGCCATCAATAATTTAGTCTTTTTTGCATACTCTAGAGAAGTACCCACAACAAAGTTATATTCATTTTGCTCTTTACTTAGTTTTGATTTACTTTCATCACGGCGCGCCCTCCAAGTCTTAAGTTCTTTTTCTAGCTTTTTGGAGTTTTTCTTAATCTTACTTTTTTCTTTTTCTAAGGTTTTTTTTGTCTTCTCTACCTTCGCTTTTTCAGACTTATTACCTTTTCCAACAAATAAACTAAATCCAACAAAAAACAGTAATAAAACATAGACCCCATAGACCATATAGTCTCGTTGATCTAATCCTTTTTTTTGGTTTTTCTTTGCCCTTTTTTTTGCCATGATTCAACTACTCTCCTTGATAGGCTAATGCTAGCCCCAAAACGCAATTGAATTGATAATGTAAGCCACCCTTAAGTTTTGCCTCGACTTCTTCTGTTAGAGTCATTTCTTCTACTGGTTTATATGAGGTTACTGGTATGCTCAAACTCTCTTTAATTTGCTCGATTAAAACTGGTATTTCAGCCAACAAACCTGTACAAATAATCTTAGATACATCTTCAAGTTTCCACTCTAAGGCTCTAGAAATATAAAAGGAACGACATTTATCTAATTCATGCTTCAAAAACTCGACCTCTGCTCTAATCTCTTGCACAATATCCTCAGGAATATCATGGGGGCAGGGTTCATTTTTAATTACATAACTAAATAAATTGTTTTGTACTAACAAAATGGCTGAGTTTTCGTCTAACTCCATCTTTGCTATTATTGTCTCTACGAAAGTAGACATTTTAAATGGTATACAATGAGAAAACCGAAGCTCCCCATGGTGATAAACATTATAAATACATGTTTCCCAATCCATCGCTAAAATCACATCATGAGACTCAGACCCCTCATCATAATAAGCTTCATAGTAAGGAGCTAAGCTATTGGTTGGATACTCCAAAGACTCTAGCTCATAACCCAACTCTTCTAATGCATCCATAGTATCTTGAGCCGGAAAACGAAAAACACTTTGCACCAAAACATCTTGTGATTTTTTTACCTCAGAAATACTAGAACCAACTACATGAATCTCTGATATATAGTCGTCTTCACTCGGCATCATCTTTTTACTTAAAAGCATTTCTTCTAGCTCATCTTCATCTTCTATAATGGCCGTTTGAACAAACCTTTGACGATTACTATGATCCGTACTACACACAATCACAGAATGCTGCTTTGGAGGAAACTGTACAGCCAATGGTTTTAGGCTTTTAGCTAGTTGATCAGTAAAGTCTTCTTCTTCTTTGGAAAGTCGGTATGGCCACGCTGATAAAAAAACAGATTGAATTGTAGACTCTTCATCATTGCTTAACTTTAAAGCCCTAAGTCCGTTACTACAGACCTCTACGATTAGTTGTTCTCTTTTTCCTCTACCAAAAAAAATATTTGCCATGTTGATCCCACTGAAACTTTAATCTATTTTTTCTAAAAGTAATAATAAAAAGAAATACTAGAATCGAATCCAACAATTCTTTTTATAGTCTTCGTACTTTGTAAACACCTTCGTAAGTTTCTTTTCTTCATTTTTTAAACGAATCCACTGCAAAACAACAAAAAGACAAAATATCCCCCATTTCTGAGGGCTGCTTCTTAGAAGAGTTGAACCAAAAGCGGCTATATATTCCCCAAAATACATTGGATGCTGAATATACGAGTAGATTCCTCTTGTAACTAAAACTCGTGCTTCAGTCATTATACTAAAGGAAGAGCGAAGTGTATATAGGGCTGTTACCGTTATACATGTACCAACAAATAAAAAAAACCACGCGTATACATGGAACTCAGGTGCAATAAGAGGAGAGTAACGTAGTAACGAATTGTAAGCCTGGTAGCTATATGGGTCTTGTTTCAATAGATGAATTACTTGCGAAATGTCAGGTATCTCATACATTAAAAAAAATGGTAAAACTCCACATATCAATGGAAGTATAATCTCTTTCAATCCTGAAGCTTTTGACACGGGGTCTTTGCGAAACAAATAAGCAAAAACAAAACCAAAGTATAAAAGCCCCTCCATTAACCAGAGAGACTTCCAATAAAAGTGATGATAATGCGAGCAATGCTTATATGTTAAATAAGAAAACCCGCATACTGCAAAGAGTCGTATAAGTTTTTGAATCACTACTGATTTTTACCAGCCTCATAAGCCGCTTGAACTGTTGCATATTCTGCTCTAGCAGCCATGATTTTTTCTCCATCACCTGTAGCTAAAGCTGCTTTTAACTTACTATATGCTTCGTTGACATTCGCCTTTAATTGAGCGATATCTACTGCAGGAGCTTGTGGCGTCTGTGTAGTAGAAGGAGCACTAGCACCCGTTGTAGTTGACGGCTGATATGGGTTATTTTGATTAAAATCAATTCCAGTAGAATTTTGATTCTGGTTTTGGTTTTGGTTTTGCTGATCAGTATAGTTTACAGTACCATATCCAGGATTTTGCCCAGTATTGTTTCCGTTGAACGGAGGTAAACCAGTAGTAGGCTGTGGGTTTTGTTGATATTGTTGACCATCTGAGTATCGACCATCAGTAAATCCACCAGGCATTCCACCTTGATTATATGATCCTCCACCTTGTGTGTAAGATCCTCCACCCATTCCAGTATAATCTGGTTGAGTATAAGGACTTGTACCTGTACCATAAAAGTTTGCTGCGTTATTTTCAGTATCGTTTAGCACCAATGTACCTGAATTAATTTCACTAATAATTGTTTGAACTTCAGCTTTCATTTGAGATGGTCTATTTACCGTAGAAGCATAATATACTCTTCTAACTAATCTTTCGTTACCTTGTGGTGGAATAGCATTTTGTAAAGCCATTAATCTTTGTCGACCACGGTTTTGTTGTCCAGCATTTAAGTCTGCCATTACAGCATTAAATTGACTGATAATATATTGCTTAGAAAGATCATCTTGACCTTGGTAACTCTGATTGGCACCAGATTCCCAGCCTAATCTCATTCCACCTGATTTAAAAGACCCATATATAGAGTTAATCTCTGTCTTTAAACTAGACTTGTAACCTAACTGAATCGTTAATTGTACTCTTCTGTAAAGCTCTGAATCACCAAATTGACGAACATAAGAGCTCAAAGAATACAGTTTTTGCATTGCTTGATACGGTCGGTTTTGATTTACATCAGTAACGGCAAACTTAAGTTGATCTTCAATCCAGTTATTATCTACATAACTGAAGTTGTTTCCCATTCCTTGGCCTTGATTTTGATAATTACCCTGATAACCTTGGTTATAAGAATTATATCCTTGAGAATAGTAAGATGTTTGATATGCATTACCTGAGTAACCTTGTCCAGAGTTATATGCTCCATAATACTGGCTAGACCCATAGTTTGGAGTGCTATTATATCCATAGTTCGCAAACGAACTTGATGTTAATAATGCTACTGTAGCTAAACTACCTAATACTTGTTTTACTAATTTCTTCATGGCAATATCCAATTCATTTTTAATGATTACGTTATCTACTACGATAGACCATTAGAAATTGTTTCAATGGCATAAAAATTAATTTTATTTTTCTAAAGAAAATACACACATTTTTACTTTTGGACATACCAAAAACTTAATATAAACCCCTTTAAAAAGAAAAAAGGCCCCGATCATTCGAGGCCTATATACTTTGATGTTTCTAGAATTCTAGTCTTACTACACCTCTAAAGTCATCAATTTTATAAGAAGTCGCCTTATCCTGAGGATAAATTCGTTCAATTTTCTTTCGAACAGTAGTTTTCATCTCATCTTTTGAACCATGACAAGGTAGACAACTAGACTTTACACCAATCGCTTGATAAAAACGATAATAGAATTTTCCATCTTTCACTCTTTGTTGCAAATAGGATGGTAACTTTTCTTTTTGTAAATAATCTATGGCAATTTTGTCTAGTTTATCGGGGGCATTCAAAGGGTTTCTATACTTTTCACTCACTCTTTGGATTCCTTGTAACTTGTGTTTTTTCTTTAACTCTTCAGTTAAAGGGATAGCCTCCAAACTACACATATTGATAGAGTCAACCAACCCTTTCTTACGGATAGATTGTGACAAAACCCCGCCGAGAGTCTTTAACAAATCCGCACTAATTCTGCGTCCCGATTTTAATATATTCACTTCTTGAATGATCCTACCGCTATCGGATGGATTAAAATGTTTTTGAGTTCCAGATGCTTGTACACAATTAAAACTCAATAGTAATGTAAAGATTAATTTTTTCACGTATATCTCCTAGTTCAACCTTCATAATGTAAAAATAAGACTGAGCAATAAATATGCCATCTCCCAGAGAAATCATATAATTCAACCAAATTCTACATATAAAAAACTCTACATCTTAAAATTAGCCTTATTAAAAGGCTTTCTTTTGCATTTATCCATCTATCAAGTATAATCTCTTACATCAAATCATTGTATTGAACTTGTATCTACATGCTACAACCAACACTGAAAGCTCACCTATGTGGCCCTTTATTGATGACAGAATACACTTCGGAATCACAGGTTTACGCCAATCTGGCAAGACAGTATTTATAAGCTCCATCTTAAATCAGCTTTTGTACGAAAAAAATCTCAGCAATTTCTTCCCAAAAGGAAATCGCGAGTTCAGCGCTCAGTCACGCTCTTTACCTCATCACTTACCAGAGTTTCCTCTTCATCAAAATATTGAAAGTATCAAAGGGAAAGAAAATCTAAAAATCTTACCAAAGTTTCCTAAGTCTACGGATTGCATTACTTATTATGATGTAGATTTGAAGTTTGTTTCTAATAATTTTTTTAAAAACTTCGGAATGAATCGTAAAACCACACTGAAACTTAGATTTGTGGATTACCCTGGTGAATGGCTACTAGATTTAAACCTAAGACAATCAAATCATAAAAATTGGTCTAAATCACTTTTAAATACCTATGATTCATATCACGCAAACAATCCCAATTACAAAAAGTTTTATGATTATTGTTTAGATATTATTGAAGGCAGATTTCATTTTGACAACAATCCTCAAGAGGAGTGTAATCAACTATCTCATTTATATCGTACATTTTTAGAAGACGCTAAAAAGCTTGGTTACTACTTTCTTCAACCCGGAAGATTTGTAATGCCTGGTGACGCTAAGTTTGAACAAGCCAATATGAAATTTTGCCCGTTTCCATTTCATTTGATGAAACAAACTGCATGCCCTACTCAAGATAGGATTTTTTCTGAACTATCACAAAGATATCAAAGCTATGTCAATGTATATGTAGTTCCGTTTTTTGAAGATACCTTTCAATCATTCTACCGACAACTTACTTTGGTAGATTTAATCTCACCTCTTGCCTCTGGTGATTTTCACCTTTATCAAGACTTCATTCAATCACTCAGAACAACACTAGCTGAGTTTTCCTTTGATCGCCCCTGGTGGAAACCCTCTTTTTTTGACAGCTCAAATTATGTTCAAAAAATCATGTTTGTGGCTAGTAAGATCGACTATATTCCAAGTAACCAACAAAAGTTTGTAAAGCAATATTTATTAGAGATTTTAAAGTCTTGCTTAGATCTAGACAAGCTAGAAGACCATCAATGGGATTTATCTGTAATCGCATCCATTTTATGTGTGCATCCATCAACTATAACCAAAGACAATAAAGATATTATATTACTCAAGGCACTAGAAGAATACCAAAACTCTTACCGGCAATATCAGTGGTCTTTTCAAGGAAACTTCCCCACACAAATCTTAAACCCAATGGATTTTAATAAACTCTCACAAGATATGAAGGTTTTGCCAAAGAGACTACTTCCGCTTATGAACCTAAACCCTAATGCCCAATGGAGAAATCCACTCACCCAAAATTTAAACCTAGGAGAGGTCATGCGATTTTTACTCTATGACCTACTATTATAAGGACTAGCTATGGACAATCATAATTTTAGTGTTCAAGGCGGACCTGTCGAAAACAACGAGAGCACTCCACCAAGTTTCGAAACAAAACAAGAAGAAATGCCAACACAAGAGCTATCTATTGTAGGCGGCCCTGTATCAAAAGATGAGCTAAAAACATTTTTTAAAGACTTTGAGCATACCATCAAAGTAGATACTCAATATAACTCTGCTCCCGTAGCCTATAAACATAACAAGCTCTTTTTGATCAGTTTGATCTCATTCGTTATCCTTGTATTTCTTAATTTTTCTATTGAGTTTGCCCAATACTCATTTCAACTTTCACCCATCAATGGATACGCCTCTGTGGCTATTTTAACTTGCCTTGCCTTAGGCTTGTTTCAATGGATCTATAAAGACCTAAGATCGATCTCAAGACTTAAGACCTCATATAAACTAAGGGTTGAAGCCTCTGAACTATATAGTAAACTATCTGAAGGGGCTCTCATCCCTCTCTCCGATGTTAAAAATTATTTTGATAAATTATCTTCCAACTGGACATCACAATCTGAGTATAGCCAAAGACGACTCAAAGACTTAAATCTTGAAATAGAACATCGAATCAAAAATAAGATTGAAGTAGAGCCCATTATATATTTAAAGCAACTAGATGAAGAAATCTTGTTTGAAATCGATAAAAAAGTGAAATCTACTATCCATAAAAAAGTACTTCGTTGCGCTATTAGTACAGGTATCTCCAATATTGCTTTAGTAGATGCTACTTTTTTTATCTTAATCTATTTATCCATGGTAAAAGAAGTTTGTCAGCATTATGGATATCGACCAGGCCCCATAGGCACACTTTGGATTTTACGAAATGTAGGTACAGGAGCATTACTCGCCTCTAGCTCCCAAACTTTACTTAACCTAGCACCTGAAGCGTTTTCTCAAGAGTTTGCAGCAAAGTTAGGACAGGGCTCACTTATGGGGCTATGGATGCTAAAGAGCGGCTATCATTTAATGGAGATCTGTAGACCTTTTCCAAAAAACTTAAACCAACAAAACTCATATACCCAAGAGTTTATTGAGCTCTTCATATCCTCAAAAAAATGATAGATACAAAAGATATTCAAACCTTAATCCAACTTAGTGAATTTGAAGAAGCAATTGAGTTGTGCCAAAATTTACTAGAAAGCCACCCCGACCATCAAGGTGTTTTGTTTTATCTAGCGCAGAGCTTTTCTTATACTAAGCAATACAATCAATCCATAAAAACATTTGAAAAATTAATAGAGCTAAATCCAAAATCTGCTAATCACTATAGTAATATAGCTGTAGAGTTACTCAAAAACAATCAAGCTACTCAAGCTCTATCTTACTTAAAAAAAAGTCTAACTATCGATCCAAACTCCGCAATCAGCCACTTTAATCTAGCCAATACATTTCAACATTTAAATGATTACCCAAATACTATAAAGCACTATAAACAAGCCATTAAGTTAGACAAAAAATATACCAAAGCTCACTCTAATTTAGGAGCTTTTTACTTAAAGCACCAACAATTACAACTATCACTACAATCTTTACTTCAAGGCATAAACTTAGATCCCAACTGTGTAAATACTCATCTTAACCTATCTAATGTGTATCGTGAACTAAAAGCAGAAGATAAGTCCTTTGATCATGCAGTTTTAGCCTATCAATTGGCACAAAATGATATAGAAGTTTTATCCAATCTCAATAATATCACTTTAAGCACCTGCCAATGGCAAAATACCACTGCCATATGGCAACTTATGGATCAGTTAAACTTCTCCTATATGGAGCAAGAAATACCCATGATTGAGCCACCTTTTTTGAATATTGCCAGAAATGATGACCCTTCAATAAATTTGGCAATTGCTCAACACACATGCAATGCCCTCGCCTTAGATCAAACTAGATTGCGCGTGATCCCGCTTCCAAAAACAGGTGAGCCCTTAAAAGTTGGCTACATCTCCGGTGACTTTAATGAGCATCCCGTTGGTCAAGCTATCGTCAATCTTTTTAAAAAACACTCTCAAAACATTCTGTCCCATGCCATATCTTATGGTAAAGATGATCAAAGCCAGATTAGAAAAACTATTGAACAAAATTCTCATTGTTTTATAGATATCTCCAAAGACTCAAATCAGAGAGCAATAAAAAAAATTCATGACTTAAAACTTCACATTTTAGTTGATCTAAGTGGGCATACAAAAAGAAACCGTATGGAGATTCTTGCGGCTCGTCCATCTCGTATACAAGCAGCCTATTTAGGATACCCATCAACAACTGGCTCTAGTTTTCATGATTATTTGATAGCTGATGATATCGTGATACCCAATGAGCATAAAAAATATTACTCAGAAACTGTACTCAACTTACCCTGCTATTATCACTTAGTAGATCATGAACACGAGATTAGTGATAAATATAAGTCCAAAGAATGTCTCGGTTTACCAAAAGAGTCATTTGTTTTTGGATCTCATTGTGCTAAATATAAAATTACTCCAGCCCTCTTTGATGCTTGGGTCCAAATATTAAAGCAAGTAGAAAACTCAGTATTGTGGCTCGCCTACGCAACAGAGTATAGTAAAAACAACCTTATGAACACTTTAACTCACCAAGGCATAAACCCTGATCGAGTGTATTTTGCTAATTACGAATTGAATAAAGCAGACCATCTAAACCGATTACAATTTGCTGATTTATTGTTAGATACTAGCCCATATAACGGACATACGACAACTAATGATGCCTTACTTGCTCAAACACCTGTTTTAACAATCAAAGGCAACCACTTCGCATCTAAAGTTTCACAAAGCATCCTCACAAGAATGAACCTATCTGATCTCATTGCAAGTGACCTAAGTGACTATGTGCAAAAAGCAGTTGATCTTGCTAACAATCCTAAAAAAACCAAGCAACTCAAAGAGCTCATGAATTTAAACAAAAATCAACTAAATATGGATGATCTTATCGTTCAACTTGAAAAAACATATTACGAAATGATCCAACTAGAAAAGCGAAAACATAGACCCTAAATCTATAACTCTAAGGTTTGTTGCATAAGCAATTCATCGCTTAACATATCATTATCTAGCTTTGTTTGAGATGCTACAAAAACCGCTCTAGTCAAATGACTTAAATCTGGAGACTCCCAATTCAAAGGAAACTCCTCATGAGCTGGTTGTGTTTTTGTCAAATATACATACGGAAACAAACTCTTTAAGTATTTCCATAACATAAAACGAGTCGGCCTACACCCTATTCTGGAATAAGCCTGTGTTTGGTCATCTGCTTCAGTTACCGTATTTACTTCAGAATCCAAATCAGAAGAAACACAGGTCTCTAGTAAAAGCAGCCCTTTACAACATTTAGCTAAATAATCTAATGATACTTTAGGATCTTCTACATGGTATAAAAGCCCATAGCAATAAACAATATCATACTGTACACCATTAAAGTCGGGAGGGTTTTCCATATCTAACTTCATCGTACTTAAATGCGGAAACCTTTGACGTATGATTTCTAGGTTTTCTTCTCGTACCTCTGTAATTGTAATATCGCAGCCACGATCAATAAAAAAAGTAGAGTGATCTCCGATACCAGCACCGACCTCTAAAACAGATTTACCTTGAATAGGTAGACGTAAGCTATTCAAGTGCTCTTGTCTACGAGTATTATGACGAAGATAGCCACCGGAATGAAATAAATTGATTGCTTCTTGCATTCTTTCTTGTAAGCTTTTCATACTTCTCCAAAAGTGTAAAAAAAAAGACCCGCCTAGTAAAACTAAGGAGTCTTGAATAATAGCGACGCAGGGATTCGAACCCCGGACACGTGGATTATGATTCCACTGCTCTAACCTACTGAGCTACATCGCCATAATAATCTGGATGCGGGAGCAGGATTTGAACCTACGACCTTCGGGTTATGAGCCCGACGAGCTACCATACTGCTCCATCCCGCGTCGATTAGATACTTCGTGATTTGGGAAAAGAGATGGATGCGGGAGCAGGATTTGAACCTACGACCTTCGGGTTATGAGCCCGACGAGCTACCATACTGCTCCATCCCGCGTCGTGTAAATAAAGCGAATACCCAGGATCAGAATCGAACTGATACTCCATTGCTGGAATTGGATTTTAAGTCCAACGCGTCTACCTATTTCGCCACCTGGGCATCTCTCTCCCTTTCGGAAGGTCGTTATAGTATACTAATGTGAACCCAATGTCAATCTTTTTTTTAAATTAATTAAATAAACTCATAAATTGATTTTGTAAGTTGGTCCCTTTACGCTGATCGTAATGGTTTAAGCAAAACACAATAACATCTGGGATATTGTAAACTGCACACATAACAGCAAGCTTTAACAACTCTTGATCCTTCATTTTTTCTACTTTAGTTAAATCTTTAATGAAAAAAGCATCGGACCACATATGTTGAGATGGGTGGTTTACATTATTATTTAAAATCAGGGGTTTCAATGCACGACCCGCAATTCCTAAAAAGTGGTGAAAACTAATATCATGATCATTTAGATATTTACAAATTTCTCCGAACAATGGTTGGTTCTCATACAATGGAATAAACTCAACTTCACTCAATATAGCACAAACCGAATGTAAGCTAGCCTCTCCGCCTTGAAGCACTTCTAACTCAGCCCCTTGTATATCCATTTTAATAAAATCGATGTCTCCAATGTTGTTTTGATTTACAAACTCATCTAAACCTATTGTTTCAATTGGTTCAATAGTCTCTAAATCTACTACATCCATACCATTGTATAACTGTAGCAGTTTGTCATTTGGTTTATATAATGAAGAGCACATCGGATGCCTAGTATTATAAAAATTTCGTTTTTCAGTTTTGCCACCAAGTGCATTACAATAATACCGAATATTATCCTTCGATTTCAAGTTTAAGTCATCGCATAGCATTTGGTCCACTTCAAAAGCTACAATTTTTGAAGCGGGAAAATAATCTACCAAACAATAGAATGGCTCAGGTGAGCCCTCTAAAGGCAGTGCACCAATCTCTAATATCGTAAAGGCTAATTTTGGGTCAATTTGTAAAATTAACTTAGCCAAAGCTTCAACCATATTTACTTTGTTCGACATAATCTCTCCATTGATTAGTTAGACTTTAGCCAACCCTTTAGCCATAAAACACCAGTTAGTGCTGCACCAGAAATATTAAGGCTATTTACCTTTCCTTGTCGCGGTATAGATACTACGCTATCTATGTGATTTAAAGTTGACTCTTTCAAACCAAACCCCTCCGAACCTAACACCAAACACAAATTATGATTATCATTAGGAGTTATATCTAACAAGCTCTTTTCAGACTTTCCTTCTAATCCATAAATTAAAAACTCTTTTTCTTTTAACTCATCCAAGACTTTTTCAATTCTTGAGCTCGAAAGAACTGGCATATGCTCGATTGCACCAGCAGAAGTTTTAGCCACACTCCCAAGTTGTATATCACAAGAACCCTTCGTTCCAACAACCAGTAAGTCAATTGCAAAATGTTCGCAGTGTCGAATCAAAGCCCCCAGATTTTGAGGATCCTGAATTTGAGGCACCATCACCACTCTTAAGCCTTGTTTTTTATTTTCATATATTCTATTTAATGATGAGTTTCTAATAGGTGCAGTCACTGCTACAAAACCTTGATGTTGTTTACTTTGACATTTATTAAAAATTTCATGTTTATCTAATTTTTCATGGTAGATATCTTTATCTCGAATCATTTGGAGAATTCTTCGCCCCTCTTTATCTAGACCATCCAAAAAAAATATTTTTTCGACCTTCTGAGTCTCTGATTTGATTGCTTCAAGAATTGGATTTCTACCAAAAATTGTTCTGTTTGTCATAATTGTGTCCGGGCTAAAGAGCATTGCTCAGGTTGGTTGTGTTTCAAAATATAATGTGATTTTGATTGTGAGTATACCTAAACTCCTAGGATTTGTCCGAAAAAAGTTCATTTACAAAACGAAAAGCCCCAGACATTGCTCTGGGGCTTACAGTATTTTTATCTAAATACTTTGTAATTATTCAGGTGATCTCTTCGATAAAGGACGAGGGGCAACCAAGTTTTTCGCATATTTTACTTTACTGATGCGGTTTAGCTCATCATCATCTTTTGTCTTTAAAGCTTTTTTCGAGTAGTTCACTACACTTCAAAAGCTATAAAAACAAAATATAACAATGATCAAAAACCTAGGTGTAGTCGAACTTTATAAATAAATAGAAAAAATTTTAGCTGAATAGTTACAATACTTTAAGGAATTTAAATTTTAAACTCCGCTAATTGAGATTCGGTAATTAAAACTTTTCTTTTTTTACCACCCTCTTGGCTTCCGCACACTCCTCGAGCAAACATAACATCTACTATTCTAGCTGCACGGTTATATCCAATCCCTAAGTGCCTTTGTAACATAGAAGTAGAAATATTATTTTCTCTAAGAGCAACTTCAAGAGCTAAGTTATATTTTTCATCATTAAACTCTTTAGTATCTTGTTTTTCTTCTTCGGGCTCCATATATTGAGAAGTAATATCTTGGTATTGGGCTCCTCCATAATTAGATTTTACCGTTTCCACTAAAATAGCCACTTCATCATCGTTCATAAAAGCTCCCTGAACACGATCTGGCTTTGGTTGCCCAGCAGGAAAGTATAAACAATCCCCTTTACCTAATAAATGCTCTGCTCCCACCTGATTTAAAATTGTCTTAGAGTCTATACCTGAACTCACCATAAAAGCTATTCTAGAAGGAAGATTAGCTTTAATCAATCCAGTAATCACATCTACAGAGGGTCTTTGTGTAGCAATCACTAAATGAATCCCGATAGCTCTAGCCTTTTGGGCGATTCTACAAATAGAAGTTTCTACCTCTTTTTTAGCAACCATCATCAAATCAGCTAACTCATCCACAATAATCACAATATAAGGTAAAGTAACTTTTGGAATCCCATCAACATCTGCAATTGGATGTAAAGTACCATTTAATACTTTTTCATTAAACGAATCAATATGTCGAACTCCAAAATTGGAAAGCAAAGTATATCTTCGCTCCATTTCATCTACACCCCACTGCAAGGCAGCCGCTGCTTCTTCTGGATCAGTAACAACATCTGTTATAAGGTGAGGAATTCCTCGATATACGGCTAGTTCTACTTGCTTTGGATCAATCATAATAAACTGAACCTGATCTGGTGATGCTTTAAACAAGATTGATGAAATTAGAGTATTCACACAAACTGATTTTCCGGATCCTGTGGCACCAGCAACTAACATGTGAGGCATTTTTGCTAAATTTGATATCACTGTGTTTCCGGCAATATCTTTTCCAAAAGCAATGGCTAAAGGATGAATATCTTCATTTCCTGGGCCAGTTATGTCTTCAGCTACTTCTTTAAAAAAGACGGGAACAGGATTAGCATTAGGAATCTCTATACCTACTTTATTTGTCCCCGGTATGGGAGCCTCTACTCTCACAGATTTGGCTTCTAACGCCATCTTCATTTCATCTGTTAAGCCAACGATCTTAGACAACTTTGTACCTGGAGCCGGTTTCAATTCAAATCTAGTAATTGTTGGTCCTTGAACAAAGCTTTCTAAAAGAGCGTTAATTTTATAAGTCTCCAAAGTTTGGATTAAATAAGATCCACGATCCCATAAGTCATCATCTGAATCTCCTACTAAATCTTCTGGTGGATCCATTAAAAAGTCTATCGAAGGTTGAATCGCTTCTCTTGGTTGAAAAATGTCATCATCATAAAGGTCTTCTTCTTCAGCTTCCTCTAAAACTTCAACAATAGGACTCGTTTCTACTACATCCTCTACTAAATCACTTGAGACTTCGATCGGGTCAACAACAACCTCCTCTAACTCATCCTCTATATGTACAGGCTCGATAGCTCTAATTTTATTTTGTTGTTTAGGACTTTCGCTTTGTTTCGTTTCTACTTCAATGTTTTCATTTTGATCATCATCTATCTCTACAGAGTCAACAGGTGCAGACACAACAATCTCTTCATGAATTGTTTTTATCTTTGACTTAATTTTAGAAAATAGTCCTGTTTTACTTTCTGTGATTGCTTCTGGAATACTTTCTGATTTCTCTATATTAACATCGTTAGATTTCTCTATACTTTGTGCCTCTGATTTATTTTCTATTAACTTCGTAGGAATAATTTGTATTGGTTCCTCAAGCTCTGCTTCTATAGTCTTTTGTTTTTTATTTACTTTGACTGGAGCTATCTTTTCAATCGTTTTCTTTTTGGAAACAACTATTTCTTCTTTTTTCTTTTCTGGTTCCGGTGCTTTTTTAATCTTGCTATTGTTAGCCAAAACTTCTTCTTTTGATAGGTGGTGGAAGTCCTCAGAGCTATCTTCTTTTTGACTCGTTTCCACCTCTTTTATGATAGGAGTCTTTTTGTTACTCATTAGCTTTTGCATTACACTCACGTTGTTACTTTCAACATGATTATTGTTTGATTGAGAAGTTTTCTCAGCTTCTAGGGTAATTGTTTTCTCAATTTGAGAAGCTTCTGGAGCTACCTCTTCTTTCACATCATTTGTTGGCAACGGGACATTATCAGATTTTTGCTTTTCAACTGCCTCCGTATGATCTAAGTCTGTATCCCATGATTCCCCTTCATAGTGAAGTGTTTTTTGAAAAACAGAATCACGAAATGATGAAAAACCTCGATCACAAATGGTAATTAGATCGTTCATTATCGTATAAAGCAAAAAGTGAGATTTTTTCAATAAAAATGAACATGACTTTTTGGTAGCTATCAGCGAGTATTTGATGAAATTATAGACTTTAGTGCCCGTTTGATAACATACAGCAATGCAAAAGTTGATAATATCGGATACATAGATCTCTGTTATATGCATAAAAGATATTAAAAACGCACTAAACAATACGATTCGAGAACTATATAACCCCAATAAAGTTTTTGTATACCAAAATATATAATCTCCTACAATTCCTCCAAAAGATCTCCCATCTAAAGATGGAGAAACTACAGAAGATACAAACCCAATAAAAGCAAAGTACATTACAGGAAAAGCCAATAATTGAGTATTTTTCACATCATAAGTGATTCCGTAAATTCTTCTTATACCGTAAAAAAGTGCAAAGGCGATCAGAAATAGAGGACCTACTCCATTCAAAGTAGTAAAGTGATTCATTAATTGCTTAACATAGCCTGATTCATCTAAAGTCAAGCCCGCAATAGCTATCAATGCAATCGTCACATAAATTACACCAACCACTTCGTTTCTGATACGAGTATGCTCTCTTATAAACTCAATCGTTTTGGCAAAATCAAACCCCTGAGATTGGCTTGTTTTTCTAGCAATACTATTTGTAGTTTTCGTTTTTGATGGTTTTAGAAATTTTTTCGACATAGTAACCCCAGAGTTGCTTTTATTTCTATTATAAGAAGTATTCATTTAAACACCTCTCAAATACATGATAACCACAACAGACAAACAATACACCCCAAAAATAGTGAAGTTTTTCTTTTTTAATAAACCGATTAACAAGATAAGTGAAATATAGCCTGATATAAAAGCCATGAGAGTGCCCATAATTAATGATAAAACGTCTACACCTCCCAAGCCCACATCAAACACATCCTTCATTTCAAGAAGAAATGCCCCCCCAATCGCAGGTATAGACATTAAAAATGAAAAACTAGCCATTTTTTCTCTAGATAATCCTAGCACTAAGCCACCTAAAATGGTCGAACCCGAACGCGAAATCCCCGGAATAACAGCAACCCCTTGAACAATACCAAGTAGGATTGCTTTTTTAAATGTTAAGCCCTGATCCCCATCTTTTACTCTATCCACTACAATACATAATATACCTGTAAAACATAGAGCCCCTAAGATGGCCAATGATGAAATATGCTCGATACCTGATTTTTTTAACCCAAGCCCAATGATAGCTGTTGGAACACTCAAAACAATTACATAAAGTACTTCTTGTTGAATCGGGTTTAAGCTTTTACTTGGAGACTTTAAAAAATTGAACGTTTCTACAATATATTCCCACAAAAATTTTCTAAAAAATAATATAACTGCGATTAGAGTTCCCATGTGAAAACAAATATTCATTAGTAATAATGCATTTTCATTTACCCCAGTTAATAATTGTTTTTCAAACAAAAACAAATGCCCTGATGAAGAAACAGGAAGAAACTCTGTGAGCCCTTGTACCAAACCTAAAATTAAATAATTAAAGTCCATAACAATCCAAGTTGTAAAATCTCAATGTAACGAAAAAGCCACCAAGATTAATCGTAAATATTCAGTTATAATTTTTCAATTTATTCACAAAGGTTAATTACATCTAGGTGCATCAATAAAGCAAAAACTGCGAAAAAATTGTATATTTCTCTCCTTTTATCGAAGAGACACCTAAATAATTACGATTAATCTTGATATTGCAATACTTAAGTTTTCGACTTCTAGAAAGCTCCAGATGACAAGTTGATTTCTTAATAAATTACGTTTTAACTCATAGTTCACAAAAATAACTTCAAATGCTTATGAGTTGTTAGGCTTTTAAACTAATGATTTTGAATCATTAAACAGAAACTAGTCTGACTTTGATAAATTTGGGACCAACATACAGTCGCCAAAACTAAAAAAACGATATTTATTTTTGATCGCTTCTTGGTATATATCCATTAAAGCCTCATAGCCAATTAAACTTGCTACCAAAACTAATAAAGAAGTACCAGACAAATGGTAATTTGTTAATAAGTAATCTATAGAATTTATTTTGGCTCCTGGATATAAATAAATATCTGTCCAACCTGCGTAAGGTTTTGTAAGCTCATTTTCTAGAAAAGCCGATTCTAAGGCCCTTAAACTTGTAGTTCCAACAGCAACTACTTTCATATTTCTTTCTTTGGCTTTAGCTAATTTTTCAATTGCTTCATGGCTAACCTCTATAAACTCACTATGAATTTGAAAATCACGAATATCCTCCGTATCGATTGGCTTAAATGTACCAGGCCCCACATGTAATGTAACATCACAAAATTCATAACCTGCTTGCTCCATTTGATCTATCAACTTTTGATCAAAATGTAAACCAGCTGTAGGCGCAGCTGCTGCTCCAATTTTTTCGGAGTATACCGTTTGATAACGCTCTTCATCTCCCTCATAGTTTTTAATATAAGGAGGCAAAGGAGTATCCCCAAACTGTTCAAGATAGGACTCCAGGTTAAACTCGGGATCAAACTGAATATACAAGACTCCACCATCTAACTTATTTACAATAGTAGACTTTACATTATTTGGAAAAGTAACAATATCACCGATTTTTAATCTTTTTGTTTTTTTAAACAACCCTTCCCAAACATTATTGGGGTGATCTTTGTAAAACAAACCATCTACTTTGCCCCCAGTATCTTTATGTCCACAAACTTTAGCCTTTCTGACTCGAGTGTTGTTTCGTACAAATACACAAGGTTCACTGAAGATCTCTTGAATTTGCTGAAAGGTTTTATGCTCGATTTTAGATTGAGAATAATCTAGTAGTTTAGACTCTACTCTTTGATTCGAAGGGGTATGTGCTAACAACTCTTGAGGTAAATCAAAGTTATAACTAGAAAGTAAATATTGGTTCATAAAAATCTTCTTTAAGATAATTGGGGTTAAAAGCCATACATATTAGTCTGCATTATACCTTTTTTTGTGATAAAATGACTGAAAACAGTATACTATCATAGTTGAGAATCAAACTTCTCTTCGCTTTAAATTAGATCCATTTTTTGTTCTAATTTGGTAAATTACTTAGATAACCAAAACAGATCGTAGACAATATGAGCATTCCTTTTATTCCCAATGAAAAACACTTATCCATTAATTTATCCGATGGCTTTTCTATTACAGTGCCTAACGATATCACCGAAATATCAACGTTTACCTTTTTAGAACAGGAAACATGGTTTGAAACGGACAAAAGTATTTTGGCTAAACTTTTACCAGATAATTTCAAAGCTATAGATATAGGGGCAAACTATGGTTTTTATAGTTTATTTATGGCCAACTTACAAAAAGAAAACTCGCAAATTTTATCTATAGAGCCTTGTAAAAGTACCATGGATTGTCTAAAAGATAGCATCTCTACAAATTCATTTACCAACATCACCCCTGTACAAATTGGATTATCTGATAGTAAAACGGATGCCTATTTATCTATCCAAGAAAGTTCTGAGTTAAATGAGGTAACCTATGAAAAACAAAAAGACGGTGAATTTGAAACTATTCAATTAGATACCTTAGATAATATTTATAAAATGCACAATTTTAATGGGTGTCACTTTATAAAGCTCGATGCAGAAGGTCACGAAAAACAAGTTTTAAATGGCGCACACCACTTTTTTAGCAAAGAAACTCCTATAGTCATGCTTGAAATTAAACATTCAGATAAAATTAACTTAAGTTTACTTAAGTCCTTGGAACAACTTGGTTACTCAATATTTCAGTTAGATAGCCCTCTAAATAGGCTACGCCCCTTTCAACAGAATATCTCAGACCCTTTACTTTTAAATGTATTCGCCATACCCAATATTATGATTGAAAGTCTTAAACAAAGAAACTTGATTCTTGAAGACATTCCAATGAAATTACTAAGCAATGATTATCTTTCCAAGTTTTTTACAGAAAACGACTGCTACCAACAATTAGGCTTTAGCCTAGAAGTACTTGAACACACTAAAAGAGTTTCCAGCAATTATTGGGACTCTATAAATTATTTTCTAGCCTCTAAAGATGTAAGATTAGATAGTAATGATAGACACATGTATCTTAAACAATCCTACGAATCATTACGACAGATAGCTATTAACAATCCACAAGTACCCGCTACTTTATCATTGATTAGAGTTTCCATTGAAATTCGGGATATCACTCTTGCCATGGAGCTAGCTAACTACCTATTACAAGAAATCATTAACAATCAAACCCTTGAAGTTAACTCATTCTTTCTAGCCCTTGATGAAAAGTATGAAAATGCTAGAACACTTAGCCCTAAATGGCTAGAGGAGCAACTGATATACATTCAAGAGGTATATGGAAACTATAGCAGTATTTTTGATGGTGATAGCAGTTTTGCTAGAACGAGTAAGCTAATTCATTTTAAAAACTACAATCCATTAATTCTTCGAAAAAATATTCTTTGTAATCTTGGAGATAAATCAGAATTTATTCAAAAACTATCTAACAATTCAGAGCATCATCTAAATGCTAATATTTGGAAAGAAGTCCCTCATTAATTTTCTAGGTACTTTTTCCACATTAATTTATAGCTGCTTTCTAATTGTCTTGCTTTGATAACTGGATCAAACATTTTAGTTCTGCTTAGTGAATCTGCTAATTGTTGCCGCAATGCAAAATATTCTTTCGTACCCTGACCTAACTGTACTCCCATATTAATGTATTCTTCAAAAGAGTCAACAAGTAAATTTTGTAAACCTAGTTCTGTTAAAAAGCTTTCAGAAACTCGTGCAGCAAACTGCTGGCCTTTTATTGATATGGTAGGAACACCCATGTACAAAAAATCAAGTAAAGTAGAGTGCGCATTATATACATCTGTATCTAAAAATAAATCGACAGAGCGAATTTTACTCAGATAATCTCGTCTATCTATTGCGTAGCTCGATACAACTAATCTTGACTCACTAATTCCAAGATTTAATAATCTCTGCTTAATATTTTTCAATGCTAATTCATTCATTTGACCAATTAATAATATAGAGTTTGGTACCTGATTTAGGATTTTTCCAATAGTACTTACAAGATTATTGCTAATTTTACTTGGATTAGAAAAGAGTCCAAAAGTAAACTTATAACTATAATTAGGCTTTGTAGGCCCTATAAATAAATCTTCAATCGGAGTATAAGAGTGATAAATATCATCCAAATATACTATCTCTTCAGTAAAATACTTTTTACTTTCTTCAGGTACACAAACTCTATCTGATATTAGATAGTCTACAAACCGTGAACCAGAAGTTGAAGGGTATCCTAAATACCAAACTTGAACCGGCGCAGCTTTTCGAATGTGTACTTCTAAACATGAGTTTTTTGTATATCCAATCAAATCTACCAAAATAGATATATTTAAGGATCGTATTGCATTGACAAGTTCCTTTTGAGATAGCTCGCTAAAGTCATAAAAGTTTAAGTTTGTATCTCGTAATCTTTTCGATAAAGGGGACTCTGTACAAGGAGATATTGATATAAGAGAAAAGCAAAGTTCATCATCTGAATGATTTTGAAGGAGCCCTTCAATACACACCCCAACAGGGTGATCATTAAAGTCACACGACAAGTAAGCAACATGAATTTTATCCCCATGCACATAAGTACTTGGCTCAGCTTCTATTTTACTTTCTAACTTTAAAGCATAAGCCTTGGCAGAATTTAAACTAACCAAAGGACTATCTAATCTACGAATTGTATATGAGGGCTCTTCTGTCCATTGTTCCAAACTGCCCTGATGCAATAATCGATCTAATTGTTCGCTTAAATCATCTGAGTATCCATTCATGTAATATCTTGAAAAATAAATTAACTTATATATTGCTGAACTATTATTGGGAGCTATTTGATACATTTTAGAAATGGCAGCATAAGCTGCATCACTTTCCCCCATTTCATAGTGTGCGGATCCTATATAGTATAAGGCTTCAATATGCTTCGGTTGATGATCTAAAAGTAATTCAAAATATTTGACTGCTTCTGGATATTCCAACAAGTGATAATGGACTAAAGCTATCATAAAAATACAATCCAAATTGCCTTGACTCAATCTTAAAACTTCTTGAAACAGCTTTAAAGAAGCTCTAAAGTCATACTCTTCAAAATTACATCTAGCTAAGTAGAATGTAACTTCAGTGTCTCCAGAGTTTAAAAAGTAATATTTTTCGTAATACTCTCTACTAAGTCCATACTTTTTTGAATTAAAATATATACCACCTAATGACTTTAATGCTACCAAGTTGCTGGGCTCGATTTTTAACAACTCTAACAATACATGAATCGCCGAATCAAAATGCGAATGATCCTTATACAAATTAAACAAACTATATCTATAGTCTACATTTTTTGGAAAAAAAGAAATGGCTTTTTTAAAACTTTTTTCAGCTTTTTTAAAACGCCCTGTCGAAGCATATATAATTCCATTTAGATTCAATGCATCTGCATTTTTTGGATCAATCTTCAAAACTTTTCTATATAAAGTTTCAGCCTTTTTTAAATCCCCTTGTTGATGAGCAAATAAACCCTTTTCCAAAGTCTCTTGAATCATAACTATTTTACCTTACGTTTAAAATAAAATGGATTACGCTCCGGATAGGATGTAAAACTAACCATCTTCTGCTCAAAAGGACAATAAAAGCGCAATCGAAAAGCGTGTAAGCCTAGGTTTATTTCATTGAAGTTATGCATAGGTTCAATGTGTGAATAATCTTCATAAGAATAAAGTTCATCATTTAAAATATGAGCTCCATTATATTGAAAATGTACCCGTATTTGATGCTGTCTTCCTGTAAATATACGGGCAAGATAAAAGTAATGTCCCCTAGCCTTAGCTATATAACGGTAACGGGTTTTAGCAAACAGTCCATTAATAAAGTCTACTTTTTGGTGCTTTCTATGAACTCTAGGGATGCCTTCCCCAATGGCTTGGTCCATAACTCCAGAAGACTTTTCTAATTGCTTTTCTGTACACACTAAATAATACTTTTGAACGCTGTGATCTCCTACAATTTTTTGTAGTTTAGTGCAAGAACTTTTACTTTTCGCTATTAAAAGTAATCCTGAAGTGTATTTATCAATTCGATGAACCACGTATAATGTTTGCTTTTTATCATACTCGATCTGAGAAATAATAGAATAATCTAAAAACCCAACTCTATGAACTAAAGAGCCTGAGTCCTTATGAACTACCATATAATCATCATTCTCAAAAATTATTTGATATGGAATTTTTTTTCTAAGATCAGTACCCTTTAAATGATACCAAATATTGAAGTAATCAAATGTTATCAAATCACCGGATCGTAACAAATAGTTCTTACAGATAGGTTTTGAATTAATCAAAACTTTGCCTAAAGCAATGGCCTTGGCCCAAAAAGATCTTGAAACTGTAAAGGTAATAGAGCTTAAAAAATGATCTACCCGAATCTTAGTTTCGTATTCGTAAAAATATTTAAAAGTACCATCAAAATCTAACAATGGCTTTTTTACTTGGGCAAACTCTACTTCATCCCAATCCACCATTTTTGTTTTACAAGTTAGATCAGTTAAACGCTTGGGTTTTATCCTGTAGATTGAGTTCATATGTCTCTCTAGAAATTCTTCGTTGTTGATATAATTGCTTTAAGTATTTATCTCTTGTAATCATGCCATCTCCACTAGAAGTTTGCATAACAGAATACAATTGCTCAGTTTTTCCTTCTCGTATCATGTTTTTAACAGCATTATTAGCTGTCATTATTTCTAAAACTGGTACTCTTGATAAGGCTTTACTATCTTCTACTAAAGTTTGTGATACTACCGCTTTCAGACAAAAGGTTAACTGAGCGCAAATATTTTGTCTTTCATCTGGTGGAAAATACTGAATTAATTGTTCAATCGTTTGTGGAGCGGATGAAGTATGAAATGTTGAGTATACCATGTGTCCTGTTCCAGCTAATTTTAATACTGCTTTAACTGTTTCAGTATCTCTCATCTCTCCAACTAAAACAATATCCGGATCTTCTCTTAAACAACCTCTGATACCATCAACAAATGTACCTACATGCTCCCCCAACTCTCTATGAGAGATGATGCACTTTTTACTCTTATGTATAAACTCTACAGGGTCTTCAATAGTTATGATATGTTTTTGTTCTCTTTGATTGATAGCACCAATGATGCTAGCCAAACTGGAGGTTTTTCCAGATCCCGTCACACCAGTAATTAAAACCAAACCACTTTGATAAGAACTTAGCATTTCAAACGATTCGTAAGGCAAGCCTAGATCTTGAAAACTTGGTATTACCGATTTTACATGCCGAAATGCTGCTTCTATCCCTAAGTGTGTGTAATATAGGTTGACTCTAAATCGATCTAACCCTTCACTTGTATAAGAACAATCTAATTGTAAATCATCACAAAACTTTCGCTGATGAAAAACACTAAAAGAATTTCTAAATAAATCTTTAATTTGATTTACGCTGATAACAGGTAAACTAGTGGATTGAATCTTACCATTTACCCTCACCATAGGAGGCTGCCCAACCTTAATATGCAAATCAGACCCTCCCAACAAAACCATTTTGTCTAAAATTTCATCTAGGCTTGAATCATACTTTTGATAATTATTATCCTCAAAATGAAATAGATTTGCACTTGGATTTGATTGTAGGTCTTGTGTTGGGATTGGTTGATATGGCACAACTGAAGGAGTTACTGGAGAATGAACAACAGCTTTTGAAGCATCCTTTAATTTAAAAGGGTCTGTAGCTAACTTAGTTAACGTAGCTATACTAGCAGTAGGACTGCTTAACAAATCTTCTAAATATCTATCTTGCAATTCATCTAACAGCACTGATAGTTTTTTGATTTCACTTGTATCTAGTTTTTCAAACTCTTCACTTAAGGCTACTGCACCAATATAGTTAGACTCTTTAATCAATTTAGAGCACCAAAAATAAACAGAATCATCCTCATAGTTTATATAAGATAATGCAATCTTAAAGACATGAAAGTCATTTAAACGTTGTAAAACTCGAAATGCCTCTTGTCGAACAACCCACAAATCATTAGAAAAAACCTTCATCATCTGGTGAAGAGCACTCTCGGTAGGGATTTGTCCTATTCCTCGTACTGCATATAACCTAAAGTTTTTATTATCTGAAGATAAAAACTGGACTAAGGCAGGTATAACAGTTTCAATTTTTAAAGAACTCAATACTTGCACAGCCCAAAAGATAGTTTCATCATTATCTTGTGATAGCTTCAGTAGATTCATTAGTGGACGAACAGATGCTTCTCCGATTTCAATCAGACAATCTGCTGCATGCTTTCTAATCAACCATGCATCATCATTGAAACAACTAGCTATAACTTCTACAGCTCTATGGGACCCAATTTTCTTTAATGCAGTTATAGTATAAAAACGTAGTTCTTGATCTTTTTGCGATACAAAAGGCTCAATTTTAGATATGTCTTCTTCTGAAACAACTTCAGATAGAGTTTTTAGAGCCCAGTACCTCACATTTTGATCTTTTGCTGCTAAACATTGTAACAAGTTATCTGTTACGCTTCCTTGAAAACCAATTAAAGTCTCTGACGCTTGCGCTCTAATCACCCATAAATCAGAGGATAGACAACGTATCAAATAAGGAATTATGGCCTCACCACCAATTTGCTTTATACCTGCCAAAGCGTATACTCGTACTTCATCAGCATAATCCGTTGATTGAATTACCCTGTAAAATGGATCCAATGACTTTTCTCCAAGGAGGGTGCCAAGTACCCTAAATGCCCAGTAGCATTGATCTTTGGTTCCTTCTAGAATCAATTTTTTCATAGAAGGAACGGAGGCATCTCCAATTTCAATCAAGCCCTTTGCACTTTCATTTCTAATAACCCAGGTATTAGACTTTAATTGTTCTGCAAAAAATGAGATTAATTTAGAGTAACTAATTTTTGACAACCCAGACAAGATAATCAACTGGTTAGCTTCTGCAATTTCTGGGTAAACCGAGATTAATCGCTTTACATTTCGATCAACAAATTTTAGGTATTTTTTACTTTTGGTGGTATCTTTTTCATTTTGAGCATATTCAAAATACTCTTGACTAACTGTACAATAAATCTGAATTGCCCAAAATTGAATGTCTACATTATCGTCAGACAAATAATCTGATAAATATGGGTAAACTTTATCTTGATGATCACGAAACAAATTAAATAGTTTGGATCTCACATACCAGATTTTATGTCCTAAACACTGAATCAATGCATGTACATGCTTCTCGTCAATGTCTTCATTGTCCTGAAAAAAACTGTCTATAGAAGCCAAATACTTCAAAGAATCGTTCAAATCAGCACTTTCTAATTGTGATAAACATTCATCAATATTCATTTCAATACCTTATTTTAAAATATCTTAGTCAATTTCGCTTAAATTCGCTTGTGTAACCTAAGTTTAACATCTTAAAGCATATATTCATTGTCTGAAAGTAAAACCTTGATTTTGCTACGTCTAATTTATCTCATTCCAAAAAAAATCCACTATTTTTGAACTATTTTAAACAAAATCATACAAAAAAGTACAATTTTTGCTATATTTTGTCGATAGACTTAAGAAAGGAGAGAATAATGTTACAATTTTCACAGAGTTTAAATAATTTTTTACAAGATGAAAAAAGTGCTAACAAAAAGTTTTTGTTAAAAAAGAGCAAAAAACCATCTAGCAGAAGTAAATCCATTCTTCCTTTAAAGGCACCCATAAATCATTTGGGTAGTACAATTAATTTTACAGCCTAAAAAATATGCGACAAAAGAGCCTTTTTGAATCCAAAAGTACGCCTTCTAAACCTCTTGCAGAAAAACTCAAACCACAAAGTCTCGATGATTTTTTAGGCCAACAACATCTATTTGACTCCAATTCTATATTTTTAGATCTGTTTCATAAGAAGAGGCTCCCCTCTTTATTATTTTGGGGTCCACCGGGCTGTGGTAAAACCAGTCTAGCACGTATTATAGTGAGAGACTTAAAGATGGACTCAATTGAAGTCTCTGCCACAACATGTGGAGCAAAAACCTTAAAAGAACTAGGAGAAAAGGCAAGTTTACAGTTTCAAAATTTTGCTAAAAAAACTCTACTTTTTGTTGATGAAATCCACAGATTTAATAAGTCACAACAAGATGTTTTATTACCTTATGTTGAAAGTGGAGCTTTTTTATTGATAGGAGCAACCACCGAAAATCCGTCCTTTGAAATTAATGGAGCACTACTTTCACGAGTACATGTACTTGAATTTACCAAACATAATCACCACTTTCTAAAGCAAATTTTTGAAAGAGGACGTAAATCCAATGATATCTACATAACATTTGAAGATAGTGCTTTAAATGCATTAATAAATCTATGTGATGGAGATGCGCGGTTTTTCTTAAATCAAATAGAACTCCTTCAGTCTTCTGATCTCTTTGTAAAAAAAGACATATCAATCAAAGATTTAGAAAGTCATCTTCCTAAAAAACTTTTCTTACACGACAAAGACAAAGATCAGCATTATGACTTAATTTCAGCATTTCATAAATCACTAAGAGGATCTGATGTCCAAGCATCACTGTATTATTTAGAAAGAATGATACAAGGTGGAGAAGACCGAAAATTTATCCTTCGACGTATGATTCGCTTTGCTAGTGAAGACATTGGTTTAGCTGATCCTAGTGCGCTACAACAAACAATTAGCGCATTACACGCCTTTCAAACGATTGGATCTCCAGAAGGAGATTTATGTATCTATCAAGCCGTAGCATATTTAGCCAATGCGCCTAAGTCCAACTCTATCTACATGGCTGAAAAAAACTTAAAATCCATAGTAAAAGAAACTGGTCAATTAAGTATTCCAAAACACTTAAGAAACCCGGTTACAAAACTTATGAAACAAATGGATTACGGTAAAGGCTATATTTATGATCATAACGCACCATACCATTACTCTGGACAAAGTTTTTTGCCTTCTGAACTCAAAGATAGCTCATTTTACAAGCCGGGGGATTTAGGTTTTGAAAAAGAAATCCAAAAACGACAAGACTTTTTTAAAAAAAGGAAACAAAACAAAAATGGATAAAATCATCTTAGTTTCACATTGCTTTTTTAACCCTCATAGCGTGATCAAGCCAAAAAAATCTAATACCAATTTATCTTCTGATATATGTACGCACTTTTTATCGCAAGGCTATGGCTTTTTTCAACTACCTTGCCCTGAGTTAACTTGTTTAGGAAAAAAACGGTGGGCTATGAGCCTTGAACAATATGATACACCATTCTTTAAATCTCATAGCCAAAAAATCTTAGAGCCGTTGATCCCACAACTACAAGACTACTTAAATAATGATACAATTATTGCTGGTGTCATCGGAATAAAAGGCAGTCCCTCATGTGCTACTCATGTAGTCTCATCAAACCCCAATTGGGAAGGTATTTTTACCAACGATATTGAATCTTGCCAAAAAATTGATGGTAGCGGCATATTCATTCAAGTATTACAAACCATCCTAAACAATTTAAATATTGACTGTCCAATGTTTGAGTTACCTTCTACAAATATTTCACCTAAGGAAAAAGACACATGGACTCAATCCCTAAAAAAACACATGAAATAAAAGTTTGCTGTCCTAAATGTGAAAAGTTTACTGTAGTCGATATATCACTGATTCAAACTATTAAAAAGTTTTACTCTATGAACTTTGACTGTAATTTATGTGGGCACTGGATAAAAATTGATCTTTTTGTTGGAGATAGCGAGTTCAATACTCCTACTATTCAATCTGAATAAAAAAAATCCCACCTCAATATTGAGATGGGATTTTTTTTATTTATTATACTATATAGTAGATAAATCTTTTTTGTTTAAATCATGAACCGCAGAGATTCTTCTAATTGTACCACTAGATGTTCGCATAACAATTGTATCTGTAGAGATACGATTGTTACCTAAGTATCTAACTCCATTTAATGCTGCCCCATCTGTCACCGCTGTAGCTACAAAAAAGATTTCATCTCCAGATGCTAAGTCTCTTGTACGATAAACTCGATCTAAATCAGTATAACCTGCTGCATCCAATCTTTCTTTTTCATCATCATTGATCCAACAAAGTTGCCCCTGGATTTCTCCACCCATACATCGTAATGCAGCTGCTGCCAATACACCTTCTGGAGCTCCTCCGATTCCTAGATATAAATCAATCCCTGAATCTGGCTCACACGTAGCCATACAAGCTGATACATCACCATCACTAAAAGTATGAACCTTTGCCCCTGTAGCCACAATTGCTTCTATCAAAGGTAAATGTCTTTCTCTATCCAATACCATAACAGTTATATTTTTAGGTAACTTACCTAGAGCATCCGCTACAGCACATATGTTTTCTTTTACAGATGCATTAATATCAATGACACCACGACATTTAGGACCTACTGCAATTTTTTTCATGTATACATCTGGTGCTGCTAGTAATTCTCCTGATTGAGCTACTGCCATCACACACATGGCTTCCGGACGACCATAAGCCACTGAACTCGTACCCTCTAGCGGATCAACAGCAATATCTACTTTAATCGTATCACTACCCTTTCCAACTTTTTCACCAATAAATAACATGGGAGCTTTATCTCTTTCTCCTTCACCAATTACAATTGTCCCGTCAATATCAAGATTATTAAAGCCTTGCCTCATTACATCTACTGCTGCTGCATCTGCGGCCTCTGCATTTCTACGACCAATCCATTCTGCTGATGCTATTGCTGATGCTTCTGTTATTCTTGCTAGTTCTAGAGCTAATTGTTTCATAACCTCTCCTTAGAGTTGAAAGTTTTATATTTTTACGATTTATTTACTTCACAAAAGAAAGATACCTAATTCATAGTAATTCTAAAAGCTAAGAGCTCAATTAATTACTCTCGAAAGCAATTTATTCAGACAAGGAAACAATCTACTAGCTAAACCTAGATATATTATCTACCTTTTTATAAAAATAAAAAAGCTGTCAGTCAGTAGAAGCTTTATAATAAAAAATTACGAAAAATAAAAAGATAGACAAAATAGTTAATAATTTTTATTTATTTGTCGATAAAAAAAATATATAAAGCTATTTCTATAGCTAAAGTGCTCTAAATTACAGATTTTTAGAGTAATCCCCCCATATCACCACATAACTGAGTTCACTTAATCAACTCACTCTTCCGATAAAATAGATAAGCGATCATGGATGATCGAAACTCACGTTCACGGAGGAACGAGCACGAATGCCTACTACACTATAGTTGCGCATCATTTTCTTCCCCCTCTCTTGAGATTTTTTCATACCATACGTAAATAATAAAATAAAAATAATTTGTATGTCAGTTTAAAAATCAATGAGGGGAGGACCCATAAGATAGCACCAACACCATTTCCAAAAAAATCGTGACTTTCTGCCCCTAGCATATTTATTCTACGTTGTGTAACCACTCCTTTGGTTTCATTAACAATTGTCCCCCAAATTGCTTGACAATCAAAGTCCAACCTTAAGCAAACTTTATATAGTTTGGAATTTCAAAATTTTTAAAAATTACGCACTAAATCAAGGATGATTTTGTGTCCCAATAATCACGGAGGATTTATCATGGGATTTAGAATAAATAATAATATTACTGCATTAACTGCACAGGGTAACTTAAACAAAACACAAATGGGTCTTTCTCAATCAATCGAAAGACTTTCTAGCGGATTAAGAATTAACAGAGGTGCTGATGATGCGGCCGGTTTAACAATATCCGAAAAGTTAAGAGGTCAGATTAGAGGTCTTAACAGAGCTACAGTGAATGCTCAAGATGGTATCTCATTAATCCAAACTGCTGAAGGTGCACTAAACGAAGATGCTTCTATGCTAAACAGGTTAAGAGAGTTAGCAATCCAATCACAAGACGATGCTTTAACATCTGGTGATCGTTTAGAAATCCAAAAAGAAGTAGATCAATTAGTAGATGAAATCGATAGAATCGCTGATACTACTGAATTCAATACAAAAAAACTACTAGATGGATCTGCAAACTCTTTAACTTCTACTGATCATGGAGATCTACAAGCTTTCCAAATTGGTGACTCTGGAGCATCTGCTGGTGATTATCGAGTTGATGTAAACCTATCCCAAACTGGTGAAAAACAAGTTCAAAAATCAGCTATTTTAACAAATGCAACAACTGGAAATGTTGCTGGATTAGGTACACAGTTGAAAGACCTTTCCACGATGACAGATGCTAGTGGAAACGCTATTCTAGATAGCCCTAAAACTCTAACTGTTCGAGGAAATGGAAACAAAGCAGATATAAATGTATCTTCTGACATGACTATTGAGCAACTAACGAGTGCCATTGAAACTGCTGTTACCAACTCTACTGAGGATGGTGGACTTGGGATCACAGGATCAACTTTTGGTTTTGATATTACAAAAGGTCAAATTATTTTTGAATCCGGTAGAGATGGACGTAACGGAGAGTTAGCCTTAGCAGCTGATGAGCCATTACTAAAAGCTATGGGAATGCAAATCACTACAGAATCAGAAGACGCTGCCTTTAGAGTATCTGCTACAACAACTGGTGTAGCTACAGCAACTACTACTTCTGCAAATACTACTACTGGTAGTGCCGGTGGAGTTGTTGGTGGACTTGCTTTAAATTTTGAAGTAGCATCAGAAGCTCGTATTGATGGAACAGTTGCTGCTCAAGAAGTGATTCAAGTCGGTACTGCCGATATTATTTTTACGGTACACGATACAAATGCTGGACTATCTGAAGAGGCAGGTACAACTAGTACCAACGGTGTAACCGTTAGACTAACTGCAAATCGTAGTTTCTCTTTAGCTTCGATCTCAAGCATTGTAAATCTATCTGCTCAAGGTGCAGCTACAAATGGAGGAGGTAGTTTTTCTACACTTTCATCCAATCCAATGTCAACAAACATGGGTGTTCCTGGTATTTCAGCATCCTTTGATGGATATAACTTAAAGCTCACTTCTAGTGTAGGAGGTAGTTCAGGTTCACTATCCATCGTTGCTAGCCAAGCTGCTACAGATTTACTTGGAATACAATCTGGAAAAACTCTCGGTGATGGAGGTACAGCCGCTGTTATTAGTGGGAGTACCGACCTTACAAGCGGTGTTACTTTAGCTGGTACAAACGCGCTAAACGATGTGTTACGTATTAGGGTTTTTGATGGAGATTTTAGATCTAGAGCCGTTGGTGGAGAAAGTACTGCTAATATTGCATCTGAAGATGTGTTATTTAGAAGAGGAGTCGCTATTTCTGCTACTTCGATTGTAGATACCTTTAATAATTCTTTTTCGAGCAATGGCTTAGATATTACTGCTAGTATTAATTCTTCTGGATCTCTAGAATTTAGAAGTGGAGAAACTGGTGGAGATGCCAAGATTTCAATTGCAGCTGTATCTAATGGTTCTGGTGGGATGGCTAATTTAGGATTAGTTGCTAATCAAAATTCTATTGGTAGCGGAGGTAACTCTGCAGTTTACACTGGTCAAACAAATGCATCTGCTGCAACTACAGGGTATGTGATGAACGGAGTTTCTAGTTTCACTGTAACCGATCAATTTGGATCTGGTTCTGGGCAGATAGTGTTAGGAACCGCAGGTGTAGGCAGTGCTGGTTCTTCAGCTCTAAAAAGAGATTCTTTTGCTATGTCACAAGGACAGATAACTTCAGTTATCGGAGCAACTACCTTGTCTAGTACAAACGTCGGATTCTCCTTTGATGCAGGTGGAAGATTGGATTTTACTTCAAGCTCAATTGGTGAAGAGTCTAGAATTGTTTTGACCCAAAACTCAGCTACAGATGCTGCAAATGGCTTGTCTAGCTTAGGAATAAATGTAAATCAGGCTGTCCAAGGTGACGGAAAAACCAGTTTTAATTTACATGTTGCCGATAGAAGTTTGAATTTTCAAATTGGCGCAAATCAAAAGCAATCAATTAAGTTTGGAGTAATCAATACCAGCTCTGAGGCACTTGGACTGAAAGGTTTGGATATTACAAACGTAAAGTCAGCAACAAGAGCATTGGGAGCTATTGATAAGGCAGTACAAGCAATCTCATCTGAAAGATCTAAGCTTGGATCTTTACAGAATAGAATGAATAGTACTATTAACAACTTAACAGTTACTGCAACTAATTTACAGGCTACTGAATCTAAGATTCGAGACGTAGATGTTGCAAAAGAAACTGTCGATTTCACAAGAAATCAAATTATGATGCAAGCAGGAACAGCACAGCTGGCCCAAGCTAAAGGTCTGAATCAGAATGCACTACAGCTTCTAGGATAGAACTTAGTTCATTAGGGTTTCTATTATTTTTGATAGAAACCCTACATTCATACATTATCACACAAAAACCGGAGAAATTCTTCGGTTTTTTTTCATATATTAGCGTAATCGCTAATTATCTCTCTATTGTTATTGATTGATATCTTCCGAAAGGTAGTATGAGACCAATTAGAAGTGGACAATTCTAGGCCTCATTATAATAAATACTACTCAAGGATGAGTAGACCAAGCCCTATCAAGGAGGATATCATGGGTTTTAGAATCAATAATAACGTAACTGCCTTAGTTGCCAGTGGCAACTTAATGAAAACCAACCGATCTTTATCAACTTCAATCGAAAGATTATCAAGTGGGTTAAGAATTAATCGTGGTGCTGATGATGCCGCGGGTTTAACAATCTCTGAAAAATTAAGAGGCCAAATTAAAGGTCTTAATAGAGCTGCAACAAACGCTCAAGATGGAATTTCACTTATCCAAACTGCAGAAGGTGCACTCAATGAAGATGCATCAATGTTGAATCGTTTAAGAGAATTAGCTATCCAATCACAAGCTGACTCATTAACAACAAATGATCGATTAGAAATCCAAAAAGAGGTAGATCAATTAGTTGATGAGATCGATAGAGTTGCATTAACTACAGAATTCAATACTAAAAAGCTATTAGACGGTACAGCTAGCTCATTAGTTAGTACAGACTCAGAGGATTTACAAGCTTTTCAAACTGGTAATGCTTCGCAGTCTGCTGGGGATTACGATGTACGAGTGAATCTTAAAGAAACCGGAGTAAAACAAACACAAAAATCTGGTATCTTAAAGAACGGAACCACAGGAAATGTTGCGGGGCTATCCACAAAACTGAACGATTTAAGTTCTGTTATAGATAACAGCGGTAACAATGTTCTTGAATCTCCAACGAACCTGACAATCCGAGCAAATGGAAATAAAGTTGATGTAACGGTTTCTGGTGACATGACTTTAGAATCATTCACTGCAGCTGTAGAAGGACAAATCACCAAATCAATCGAGGACGGAGGCTTAGGGTTACAAGGATCTACATTTGCTTTAGATATACAAACTGGGCAGATAACTTTTGAATCTTCTAGAGATGGTTTCAGCGGTGAAATCTCCATGTCAGCTGATGAAAATTTATTAAAAGCATTTGCTTTTCAAATCACTACTGAGTCAGTAGCAGCTGCTTATTCTGTTTCTGCTACGACTTCTGGATTAACTACGAATACTACTCAAACTACAAGTACTACAACAGATAGAGCCCAAGGAATAATCGATGGGGTTTCAGTAAAGTTTAATCTAGCATCAGAGGCCAGGATTGATGGAAGTGTAGCAGCACAAGAAGTTATCCAAGTAGGAACAGCAGACATTATTTTTACGGTACACGATACCAATGCTGGCCTTTCAGAACAAGCTGGAACGACAAGTACCAACGGTGTTACCATTCGATTGACTGCAAACAGAAGCTTTTCACTGGCCTCTATCTCTAGCATTGTCAATCTATCTGCTCAAGGTGCATCTACTACCGGAGCAGGAAGTTTCTCTACTTTATCTTCAAACCCAATGTCTACTAATATGGGAGTTCCAGGTATAACCGCTTCATTTGATGGTTACAATTTAAAACTCACATCAAGTGTAGGTGGTAGTTCTGGGTCATTATCTATCGTGGCAAGTCAATCAGCTACTGATCTCTTAGGAATTCAGTCGGGGAAAACTCTTGGTGATGGGGGTACTTCTGCCGTAATTACAGGAAGCACTAACCTCAGTAATGGTGTAACATTAGCTGGTACAAATGCTCTTAATGATGTCCTTAGAATTCGTATTTTCGATGGTGATTTTAGATCTAGAGCCGTTGGTGGAGAAAGTACATCAAATATTGCATCTGAAGATGTATTATTCAGACGAGGAATTGCGTTATCAGCCACATCTATTGTTGATACTTTTAATAACTCATTTTCCAGCAATGGATTAGATATTACTGCATCCATAAATTCCGCAGGATCACTTGAGTTTCGAAGCGGTGAAACAGGTGGAGATGCTAAAATTTCAATTGCAGCAATTGCTAATGGTGCAGGTGGAATGTCAAACCTTGGTTTGGTAGCAAATCAAAACTCAGTTGGAAGCGGAGGAAACGCTGCTATTTATACAGGGCAAACAACTGCATCTGCCGCTACTACTGGTTATGTAATGTCTAGTATATCGAGCTTTAGCGTCACTGATAGATTTGGTTCCAACTCTGGTACCATCGCTCTTGGAACAGCAGGAGTAGGAAGTGCTGGGTCACTAGGACTAAAGAGAGACTCCTTTGCAATCTCTCAAGGCCAGATAACCTCTATTGTCGGTGCATCTACTCTATCAAGTACAGATATTGGCTTCTCTTTTGATGCCGGTGGAAGATTAGATTTTTCCTCGAAATCAATTGGCGAATCAGCTAGAATTGTATTGACTCAAAATTCAAGTACAGATGGATCTGCAGCAATAAGCAGCTTGGGAATTAATGTTAATCAAGCCGTTCAAGGTACTGGAGATACTGATTTTAAGCTTCACATCACAGATAGAACCTTAAATTTTCAAATTGGTGCAAATCAATCTCAAGCGCTAGGCTTTGAAATCATAAACACTTCAGCAGAAGCACTTGGAATCAAAGGTTTAGATATTACAAACATCAAAGCTGCAACGAAAGCCTTAGGGTCCATCGACAAAGCTGTACAAATTATTTCAAGTGAAAGATCCAAACTAGGGTCATTACAAAATAGATTAACATCAACAATTAACAACTTAACTGTAACTTCAACTAACTTAACAGCAACCGAATCTAAAATTAGAGATGTGGATGTTGCCAAAGAAACAGTTGACTTTACAAGAAGTCAAATATTGATTCAAGCAGGAACTTCTCAGTTAGCTCAAGCAAAAGCGCTACCTCAGAACGCAATGCAATTACTACAATAGCTCAGTAACCTTTAGGGTTAAAGGTTGGTTCTCCTCAGTGTCCACTGGGGAGATTTTTTTTATCCCAAAAATAAATCATCATTAGTTAAAAAAAAGAGAAAACAAGCGATATTGTGATATAAGTTATTCCAATCCATATATATCGAGCTAAATCCAGTTAAAGTTCTTTACTTTAAATCCCGATACTATAAGTGATTCTCTAAGAATGAATAGCTGTGGGCCAGCTGAACATTTTTATATTGAAAGACTCCTATCTACGGATTAGGAGTCTTTTTTCTTTTTAGGAGAACTTGATCTTTAAGTAAATTTTCATAGCTTTCAAACCAGTCTACTAAACTATAAGTACTCTTAGAAAGATCAATCTGATTATCCCCTATTTTATGATTCGCTAAAATATAATTCATTCTATCTATGATACCTTGCTTATACCCTTCTTTTGTTTTATAGACTAAATTTTCATTTCCTAAGGCGTTTAATATACTTGCAGATACCCTAGAACTCCAGTCCTCTCCCTTTAGGGTTAGAACCTCTCTTCTCGCAATGATCGCATCTACAGTGGTGCTATGACCATTGTAATTCCAAGTATCTAAAACTAGATCAGCCAAGGACAGCCTAGCTAAATGTTCTTTTCTGTTTAAATATGATTCTTGATCACAGCTAGGCTTCGACTGAAATATAAGCCTATCTTCAGATAAACCATATTTTGACAGTACTTTCATCATTTCACTTTTGGAAGCTTCGTTATAGTTTATAAACCAAATTACCGCTGAATCTTTTAAAACTAATACTTCCAACCAAGTCTGAAACAACTCTTTACTTACTCTTGAGGGTTTTACAGAAACTAAAAGAACGACTCTATCTGACGGTAGTCCAAAATCGCTACGAACAAAATGGCTATAATCCACCTGTTCATCTAAATCCATAGGCATAAAACAAGGATCCATGAATAGAGGCTCTTCTGTATAAAAATTTTTATTTTGCTTAGTAAGCACCATATTATCAGAGATGATATAGTCTATTGAGGGATTTGCTGTAGTACCTGTATAACCTAAAAACGAAACTTGAATAGGAGCTAATCGTTCCTGAAGCCAATGCTGTCTGTGATTTATAGTTAAACCCTTCAGATCGATCAAAATATCTATATGTAAGTCTCTAACTCCTTTTATAATAGATTCTGTAGAACCGCGTAACTCTAAGACTTCAGATGAGTTATCATATAAAGCCTTTCGAATATTACTATTATCTGTACTTCCATATTGCAGTAAAAAAGTCTGAGTTTGACTTAATTTATGCAATTTTAGGATAGGTAACAATAGATAAGCAACAGGGTGCTCCCCAAAGTCATCACTCAAATAAGCTACTCTTAAGCTTCTATTATTATTTTTTATTGTAGAATCAAAAACAATGTTTGATTTTAACTCTAATAAATTAGATTGGGCAATTTGCAAGTTTTCTTTGGCTTTACTACATCTAAACAGATGATGTAACGAAGACTCATATACCCTACTTCCATTTGCTAAAGCAGTTGCAGTAGATACGGAAATTTGAGTTTCTATATCTTCTAAAAGACCCCAATCACAAGTAATTCGCGCACATTCTCCAATATTTGTTTGAGCAATTAAATGATCTGGCTGTTGCTGCAAACATTTTAGGTATAAATCTTTCGCTCCAATGTAATCTTTGCTCAAGTACTTTAAATTAGCTAAATTGAGACTGGCATCAAAGCTTTCAGAATTTTTCAAAAATAAGCTTAAGATTTCAATTGCCCTATTGATATTCCCTTGCATTCCTAAAATGGCTGATAGGTTGATCGCAGCCCCTTCACAATACATATCTCTTTTTAAAGAAAGTTCGTACCATCGAATCGCTTCATTTACATCTCCTAACTTAAAGTATGAATCTGCAATCAAGTGACTCAATCTTGAAGACTCTATTTTAAATTGCTGATCAAGAATTTTTGCAATCTGTAAAGACTCCTTGTACATAAAGGACTGATACAAAAACAAAGAAAACTCAAAATACAACCTAAAATCATTAGGTGATTTTTGTAATGAAACTTCAAACAAGTTAACTGATTTTTGAAGAAACTCTTCATTTCTTAGCTCATTGGCTCTTTTTACAATATAGTTATTTCTAGTTGTTAAATGCTCCGTAAATATATCTGACATAAATTAATTCCAAAAAAAGAAAAAGTGTTACTTTATATAGATATTACGAGTAAATAAACATAAAATCAACATATTTAGTTGCAGTATCCTTTTTTACAGCTAAATTAATTCTGTAGAATGCCGATAACTATGATAAGGTAAGTTATATCTATTAATTTTTCAGCTGGCCCACAGTTTTAATATTTCTAATTTCCAAAAGACATATTTCGCGCATTGTGCGCCTTTTAAGCAACCATATATTTATGTGTAGGCCCAAACTTTCTTTTAACTTTCAAAAGAAAGTATATATATAAATCTAATCTGGTTACTTATGTAAATCTGAACCCAGTAGACTAAGGATAGTCTGCTATTCAATCATGGAGGATCAATCATGGGTTTTCGTATTAACAACAATATCTCTGCGCTCGTAGCTCAGGGAAATTTGAACAAAACACAAAGTGGAATTGCCACTTCAATCGAAAGACTATCTAGTGGTCTTAGAATCAATCGTGGTGCTGATGATGCAGCAGGATTAACAATTTCAGAAAAACTTAGAGGACAGATCAGAGGTCTGAATCAAGCAGCTGCCAATGCCCAAGACGGTATTTCACTTATGCAAACTGCAGAGGGTGCATTAAATGAAGATGCCTCTATTTTAAACCGACTAAGAGAGCTTTCTATCCAATCACAAGCTGATTCATTGACAACAAACGATCGACTTGAGATTCAAAAAGAAGTAGATCAGATGGTAGATGAAATTGATAGAATTTCATCAACTACTGAATTTAACACTAAAAAACTACTTGATGGATCTGCCTCTGCATTAGTATCTAGTGACTCATCTGATTTGAAAGCCTTTCAAACTGGTGAAATCTCTGCGGGCGACTATAATGTTAATATTAAGATTAACTCCACCGGAACAAAAGAAGTTCAAAAGTCTGCTATCCAAACAGATTCTGCTTCTGGAAACTTAGCGGGGCTTTCAACAAAACTTGGATCCTTATCAAGCTTTACCGATTCTGCTGGGAATAGCGTTCTTGCAACTCCTACAACTCTAACTATAAGAGGTAATGGCAATAAAGCTGATGTTACTCTTTCAAGTGATTCAACAAATGAGGAGTTTGCAACAGCAGTTGAAAATGCTATTACAGCTAGTGCTGAAGATGGTGGTTTAGGGATCAACGGCTCTACTTTTGCCTTCAATGCTACAAATGGACAGTATATTTTTGAATCAGGTAGAGATGGACAAGCAGGAGAGATATCACTTGCTTCTGATGAAGGAGTATTGACAGCGTTAGGGTTTCAAACTACTACAAGTTCAGTAGATGCCGCTTACGCAGTATCTGCAACAAATACAGGGACAACCAACTCAGTGACAACAAGCGCTAACACAACTACAAATACTGCATCTGGAGTTGTTAGCGGCTTAGACTTTAAGTTTAACTTAGCTTCTGAAGCTCGTATTGACGGATCTGTCGCAGCACAAGAAGTTATACAAGTAGGGACTTCTGATATTATTTTCACAGTACATGACACTAATGCAGGACTATCTGAAGAAGCTGGTACTACAAGTACCAATGGCGTTACTATTAGATTAACAGCAAATAGAAGCTTTTCATTGACATCTATTTCTAGTATTGTAAACCTATCCGCTCAAGGTGCTTCAAGCAATGGCTCTGGAAGCTTTTCAAATTTATCATCTAATCCTATGTCTACTAATATGGGTGTCCCTGGTATTACCGCATCTTTTGATGGATATAATTTAAAACTTTCATCTAGTGTGGGGGGTAGCTCTGGGTCTTTGTCTATCGTAGCCAGTCAAGCAGCTACCGATGTCTTAGGAATTCAATCTGGAAAAACCTTAGGTAGTGGTGGTAGTGCTGCTGTCCTTACAGGTGGCACTAACTTAAGTAGTGGTGTAACTCTAGCTGGTACAAATGCATTAAATGATGTCCTTCGAATTCGAGTTTTTGATGGAGATTTCAGGTCTAGAGCCGTGGGCGGCCAAGGCGCTTCTAACATTGCGTCAGAAGATGTTTTATTTAGAAGAGGTATTGCTCTTTCAGCAACTTCAATTGTAGATACATTTAATAACTCTTTTTCAAGTAATGGTTTAGACATAACAGCTAGTATCAACTCTTCTGGTTCACTTGAGTTTAGAAGTGGAGAAACTGGTGGAGATGCTAAAATTTCTATCGCAGCTGTATCCAACGGATCTGGTGGTATGTCAAATCTGGGGTTAGTTGCAAATCAAAATTCAGTTGGTAGTGGAGGAGACGCTGCTGTATATACTGGACAGACTAATTCTTCTTCAGCAACCACAGGATTTGTAATGAACGGAGTATCAAGCTTCAGTGTAACAGATCAATTTGGTTCTGCCTCAGGAACCATTGTTTTAGGTACGTCTGGAGTTGGATCTGCTGGATCGTCTGCCTTAAAGAGAGATTCATTTGCCATTTCTCAGGGCCAAATAACTTCAGTTATTGGAGCTACCAATTTATCTAGTACAAATGTAAACTTTTCATTTGATGCTGGTGGTAGGTTGGATTTTACTTCGAACACTATTGGGGAAGAATCACGAATAGTATTAACACAAAATTCAGCTACTGACGGCGCCAACTCCACTGCTAGTTTAGGCATAAATGTTAATCAGTCTGCCCAAGGCAGCGGAAAAACTGACTTTAATTTACATGTTGCTGATCGAAGTCTAAATTTTCAAATAGGTGCAAATCAAGGTCAATCACTTCAAATGCAAGTAGCAAACTTTAGTGCAGAAAGTCTAGGACTTAAAGGACTAGATCTTACAAATACTAATTCAGCTACTCGAGCACTTGGATTAATTGATGATGCTGTTCAAAAAGTATCATCTGAACGATCTAAATTAGGTTCGTTGCAAAACAGAATGACTTCTACAGTTAATAACTTAACTGTAACAAGTACAAACTTACAAGCAACAGAATCTAAGATTCGAGATGTTGATATCGCAAAAGAAACTGTTGAATTTACAAGAAACCAAATCTTGATTCAAGCTGGTACTGCCCAACTTGCTCAAGCTAAGGGTCTTGGTAATACAGCATTACAGCTACTTGGTTAATTTTTAGTTTACTCAATGCTCTTTTTAAGAGCATTGAGCTAGTTAATAATAAAAACACTTACTTTATTTTATAAAGTAAGTGTTTTTTTTTAGCTTTCTTTTCATTTCTACTAAAAAGATTTATGCTACAACCATGAAAAATAATCAAACTATATTTATAGGCGGCTCAGGGCGATCAGGTACAACTTTATTGAGAGTAATTTTAGACTCTCACCCAAACATTTATTGTGGTCCTGAGCTAAAAGTCACACCATTAATTGCCCAACTCCACTTAGATTTACAGGCCTCATCACCTGCTCTAAAAGCATATCAGTTATCTAATCAAGACTTGCAACACCTATGTCAGCAAATGCTACTCACCCTTACACAAAGAGCACTACAAAGCTCAAGTAAACAAAGATTAGCTGAAAAAACCCCTACAAACGGCAGATTCTTTCAACAAATTCATTATTTGTTTCCGCAAAGCCCATTGGTACAAGTTATTCGAGATGGTAGAGATGTAGTTTGCAGTCTCCTCAAAATGGATTGGGTTGATCCCAGTACTAATCAACCCTTAGATTATACAAGAGACTTTCAAAAAGCATGTTTATACTGGAAAGACGAAGTTTTAAGTTCAAGACTTGTTCAAAAAATCCCCTCAAGTCAAGGGCGATATATTGAAATAAAGTATGAAGACATAGTTGCAACTCCCGAAAGCACCCTAAAAAATTTATTTGAATTTATTGAAGAGCCTTGGGATCCGATAGTTTTAAATTTTTCTGAAATAAAAAGAGACCTAAATTCAGAGTCCAGTGCTAATCAAGTCAATAAAAAATTATATAGCTCGTCCGTTTCAAGATGGAAAAACGAGTTTACTCCTGACATGAAAGCTAAATTCAAAGAGATAGCCGGTGATTTGCTTATAGAACTGAACTATGAGAAAAACAATGATTGGTAAACTTAGCGAGCAGCGATAACTTCAATCTCCACATTTCCATTTTTTGGTAATGACTTTACAGCAACACAAGCCCTGGCCGGAAATGGGGCCTTAAAATATGTGGCATATATATCATTCAATATAGAGAACTTATCCATATCCAATATGGAGATATTTACCTTAACAACATTTGAAAAGTTCAAACCATTATCCTCTAACATATAAGAAATATTTTGAAAAACCTGTTTACATTCATTTTCAAAACTGTCTTGTATCATCTCCCCAGTACTACCATTTAATGCGATTTGCCCTGATAAATAGATAAACCCATTTACCTCTACGCCTTGAGAGTATGGTCCAATTGCTTGTGGTGCTCTTTTTGATGATACGACTTTCATTTTTTCTCCTTGTTGTATAATTTTTATATCTTACACTATCTTTTTAATATCTTAAAACTACTTAATTTTAACAATACTGTGATTCAATATAGAAAAAAAGTGTACATAAAAGAAGATTTTAAAGCTCACACTTTTATAATCTATTTCCAAATGTAAATAGTTTTTCTGTTTTTTACTGATAAAAACCCCATATTAATAGGCTTTGTACTTTTCATAATCACCACCTAGTTTTGATAAAAACTTTTCAGGTATTTTGTATTTTCGTATTACAGGAAAATCAATTCTGGATGGACATATAACCCTAGTATTTCTCTATTGTAAAATACCACAAAAAATACCCTTATTGGATTTGATTAACTTGTCTGTTTAAGTATATACTGCCCAAAAAAACTATAACTTAGATATTTATGTTGAAACTATGGCAAATTCAGATCTTCAAAAGCTTAATTCTATTTTTTTAGATGGAAAAATGATTGATGAAAGTACTTTTTATATTAGCTTTTGGAATCAAGAAGTTTTTGTCAAAACCTCCGATGAAGGTTATCAGCTATTCATCAATTTTGAATTTAACCTCGATGAATCTCAAAACCTAATCTTAAACAAAGCCAAATTAATGGGTCTGTTAGGATTTCATTATTATCACCCTATCTCTTTAAATTCAAAAGCGATTAAATTGAGGGTACTTAATAACCCAAAACTAAAAACACAATTTGTAGCTCTTGCGGCTACTTCAAACGATATAAAAATTGCTATTGATGCATTCAATCAATGTCATCTAGATATGACCATGAGTGCCATTGAAGCGTTAAACAAGATGAATGAAAAACATCAGTTAATATAAGGAGCCAATTATGAGTAACGGAATTTTCACACTTCCAATCCCAAAAAACGAGCCAATCAGTCAGTATGGTGCAAATACAGAAGAAAGAGAAGCACTTCAGGCACAATTGAAAGACTATCGTTCAGAAGTAATTGATATACCAATGTATATCGATGGTAAAGATGTAAGAACTGATAATTTTGGTGAAAGTCGATGCCCTCATGATCACCAACATCTTTTAGCTAAATTTCACAAAGCTACTACACAAAATATCCATGATGCAATTGATACTGCTTTAGCAGCTAGAAAAAAATGGGCTGCCCTTCCATGGGAGAACAGAGCTGCAGTTTTTTTAAGAGCAGCTGAGCTTATTACTACTACTTATAGATACAAAATTAATGCTGCTACTATGTTAACTCAATCAAAAAATGCTTTCCAAGCTGAGATTGATTCTGTATGTGAATTTGCTGATTTTTTAAGATTCAACGTTAAATACATGGAGGAAATCTATACAGAACAGCCACCAGAAAACTCACCTGGATGTTGGAACAGAGTAGAATATAGAGGACTAGAAGGTTTTGTTTTAGCTATTACCCCTTTTAACTTTACAGCAATCGCAGGAAACCTACCTTCTTGTGCTGCTATGATGGGAAATGTAGTTGTTTGGAAGCCTTCTGATACACAAGTTTACTCTGCTAAGGTAATCATTGATATTTTTAAAGAAGCTGGATTGCCAGATGGTGTGATTAATGTTGTTTATGGTGTAGATCAAGAAATTTCTGATATTGCCGGTACTCACCCTGAGTTGGCAGGGGTACATTTTACTGGTTCTACTAATGTTTTTAGAAGTTTTTATAAGTTGATTGGGGACAATATCAGTACTTATAAGTCTTATCCAAGAATAGTTGGTGAAACAGGTGGAAAAGATTTTATTGTTGCTCACCCTTCTTTTGATGACATTGATGCTTTATCTACTGCTTTAGTTAGAGGCTCCTTTGAGTTTCAAGGTCAAAAGTGTTCGGCTGCTTCTAGAGCCTATATTCCAAAAAGCCTTTGGCCACAGCTAAAAGCTAAAATGGGAGAACAACTAGCTACAATAAAGGTTGGTCCAACTGAAGACTTTTCAAACTTTGTTAATGCCGTTATCGACAAAAGAGCTTTTGATAAGATTTCTGGTTTTATTGATAAAGCTAAAGCTTCTGATGAAGCAGAGATTATTTTTGGCGGATCTTACGACGATTCAAAAGGATATTTTATCGACCCAACAGTAGTACTATGTTCTAACCCTCACTTTACTACAATGGTAGACGAAATTTTTGGACCTGTTTTATCTGTATATGTGTATGAGGATGATCAATTCGAAGAAACACTTAAATTGGTAGACACATCAACTCAATACGCACTTACTGGATCTATTATGTCTAAGTGTAGATATGGTGTACAAACTGCCTTAGAAGCTCTAGAGCACTCAGCTGGTAACTTTTATATCAATGACAAATGTACTGGTGCAGTTGTGGGTCAACAACCGTTTGGTGGATCACGAGCCTCTGGTACTAATGATAAAGCCGGATCAAAAGCTAATCTTCAACGATGGGTCAGCACAAGAACCATCAAAGAAGTTTTAGTACCTGCTACTGAATATACTTATCCCTTCTTAGGATAATCAAAATAAAAAATAGCCCCACATCTTTTATAGATGTGGGGCTATTTTTTTACTTAAATTATAAATAAGGCAACTATTCAACTACAACTTTTCAATGTCTTTACAAAGGCTGATTACACCTAGCTGCATCAATAACAAAAAGTTTGTATGCTCCTCAACTTTTATCGAAGAGACCTCCTGAATAATTACGTCCTATTTTAATGTTCTACTTCTATCACAATAGGAGCATGATCCGATAAAAATAACTCCCTATTTTTTAATCGATCAGGACGCGTTTTATGATTATGCTGAATCATAGTTTTAAAAAAGTGAAAGAAGTTATTTTTAGATGGCTTTACAATGCCCTTTCCTTTTTTTAAACCATGTGATGTGAATATGAAGTCTATGACCTGGGCTTCGCCTTTATATACATATGTACCTTCATTTTTATCATAAGATACAGAATCCCATAATATTGAATCTTTAGCACCTTGATATAAAGTAGATAATGAATCTAAACCCAATTGCTTTTCTTTTTCATCCATACCCATAGAGTCATTCATGTCTCCTAAAACAAAGATATCCTCAAAGTCAGAGTCTACTACTTCTAGTCGCTCTCGAATCATCATTTGATGTACATTATTTTGCATTCTAGCTTTCAACGCCTTTTTGTCCGACCGAGCAAATTTAGACTTTGGATAAGTAGCAATCAATTTATACCAATGCTTAGGATCACTTTTTAAAGAAACATCAAACTCAATCGGAAACCTACTCCACCAAAACTTGGTTGGCTTACCCTCATAATCTACTGTTTTATTTGGAGGAAATGGATACATCAAATTATCAGCTGTAACATCTTTTTTATCTAACGCTTCATACCTTCTAATATTGAACTTAGATTTATCCACTAATGCCATAACTTGTTGATTATAATAATACTTTTTATTTTTAACTACAGGAGCATTATGAACAACAGCGTATCGATCATTTAAGTTTTCACGAACGAATCTTTTTACTACTTCTGGATCATTAGGCGACTCACATATAATTAATACATCTGAATCTAAATACTTGATATATCGCGCTAAATACTCGGCACTTAAACGGTCAAACTCTCTCTCTATTTTTCTGCTAGGCGGGTTTTTCATCTTTTTAAATAAGGGCTTACGAATATTATTTTCAAACAAGGCTGCTGAAAAATAGATATTTGCCAAACCTACTTTAAATTTTTCTTTGGCTTGGACATAGTTTACAAACGATAATGATATCAAAAGACAAGCAATTAAACTTCTCATAGTGGCTCCATAACATGGTTATTTAGTGATTGGTGAAGAATTATACTAAACCGTTTAGGGAACATCAATTTGTGAAGAAACATTTTTAAACTATCTGTAGTCTTAGTTTAAAACAATTATTTATGATTTATGATTGAAAAGAGAGTACATATATTGACTGCTCTTCACCAAAGCGCTCAAGCTTTGAATCAAGATGAAAACCTAAGTTTTCTAAAAGATTGATTGATCTTACATTTTTAGACTGCGTTTCTGCGAGTACTCTTTTGTGTTTTAAATCCAAAAAACTATAATCAATTAAAACTTTAACTACTTCAAAAGCATAGCCTTTACTAAATTGACTTGATAGTAATTGGTACGAGACTTCAATATCTTCTTGATTGTGATACTTACTTAAACTTACTAAGCCAATCAACGATCCATTAGATACTTCTTTAACCAGCCAGTGAAAACTATCATCACTACTCATCAAATTTTCAAACTTTACTCTAAACTCATCAGATTCAATCACTCCACCTAAAAACAATCTTGTTGTAGAGTCGGAGTAAATTATTTGTACATCGCTGTAATCTCTCTTTGATAAAGGTCGTAGAGTACACCTAGCTGTCTTAAAAACTTTATTCATGCTTCGAACTCCCTAACCCTTTTGCAACCTATCTCAAATCTCACAAACACTGCTTAGCTAAAACTAAATAAAAACGAAAAACGCACTCAAATAAAAATTATTCGAATGCGTTTTTACATGAAAAAAGCCATCTTCCGTTAGTCAGTGTCCTTGTTTCCTGAATTCCGTCTGATGGCTTTTCGCTTCCATTTGGTTGTTAAGTTCCACATACATAGTATGTTATATTGAGCCCTGTGTCAACAATTATTTTTAAATTATTTAATTTATTTTTTTGCGCTTCATCTATAATACTTCTAAACCCTTTATTTTAAGGGATTTAGTTTATTTTCCTAACCCAAGAATAATATTTCCATCTTCAATAAATTTAAAAATTAAGTGAATGAAATTTAGATGTAGTTCTTCTAAGTTTCGAAATCCTCCATATTCTGATCTATTTTTAATATCTGCTTTTAAAACACCTGCCGCAACATCACTCATACTTTTAGATACTAAAGTTTGTACTGTATCTGGTTCATGTACTAAGATTTCTACCAGATGTTCATAGTCAATTTGAGAAATCAAGGCTTGCATAGAGCTTTTACTAAGATTTTTTAGAATAAACTCTATAGAAAGATTTTTTGAAACTTGCCCACTATGCCTAACTAACTCATGGGATGATTCATTAGTATTTTTACAGTCTTTGATTGAACTTAACTCTTTTTCGGGAGGATCTGTTGGATAAAAAAAGTCATTATGACTCAAACAGTCTAATTTTCGTTGAGTGATTACAGGGTTGTCCCCTTGTTCAATAGATAATATCCCAATCAAAATTAGCTCTAAAGTTTGTCGAAACTCTTTTAAAACACTCATTTTTTTCTGATTTAGCAATAAAATTACATCGCCAGGATTTACTTCACTAACAAATAGCTCTTGAGCATAAAGACAAAACAGCTTTACAGAAACACTCAAATTTAATTCATCTACTTTTAATATAGAGCTTGGCCAGTTTTTTATTAATGAGCAACAGGCTACATGCCCTTCATCATCAATAGACAAGTTAGAGAAACTATGTGATTTTATAGTCAAATCTACTACTTTTTCTGATTTTTGCCCATACACGGCTAAACTACCAGCTATAATTAAATTGATTTGACCATCTATGTATGAAACTAAACTACTTACTCTTTGATTTGCAATTTGTTTAAAATCCTCAAAGCAATATCCTTCGATAATCATTCTTAAACACTCTTGAATAAATCCTTCTTTATCTTCGAGTTGATCCTTCAAAGCAAGGAGACCATGAGTTCTTGAAAACTCAGATAACTCGACTAACTCCTTGATATATTCAATTTTTTTTTGAGGATCCAAATTTAAAGTGCGTTTGTTCATTTTGATTTATTCCAAAGGGTTAAATTGATAGGCTTCTCATTTTAGATTGAATCGAATCGTTAGTCAAAGATATAGAAATAAGATTCTCCCTTTCAATTCACTTTATTATTTTGTATTTTGTTTTTCTAGGTATTTTTTATACAATCAAACTAGACTCGATTAGATCTTCATTGCATTTCTCAATTCTTGTAAGTAAAATCCAATTATAGAGACATATATTACACAATAAGTTTACGGCACACCAAATTAAGGATTTTTATGTTAGAAGTATTAAGCAATTATATCAAAAGTGGAGCAAAACCAATTGAAGATCATAAAATCGGTGCTGAGTATGAGCTGATCTCTATTACAAAAGATTTAACTCCAGTAAGTTTCACAGAAAAACCATCTATCATGTGTGTCTTAAAGAGCCTACAATCAAGATATAAATTAGAGTCAGGTGAAGTAATTAACGACAAGCTCTTCTCCTTAAAAGCTAAAGTTGGATCCATAACAATAGAGCCTGGATGTCAAATAGAACTCAGTGCTACTCCTAGAAAGACACTGAATGAGCTACAAGAAGATCTAAATAAATATCTAACGGCCCTTAAAGATATTGGGAATAATTGTAATATTAGTTTTTTAGCTAGTCCTACAAACCCATATTTACATCCCGAACAAATTCCGCTGCTGCCAAAAGAGAGATATCAAATCATGAATCGGCTCTTTGAATCCACAGGTACTCACGGAAAGTATATGATGAGAGCAAGTACATCTATTCAAGTCTGTATCGACTATACAGACCCAACAGATCTAATGAAAAAGTATGTACTTAGTTTATATCTAAGTCCATTTGCTAAGGCGCTTTTCTCATCTTCTCCATTTATCGCAGGTAAAAAAACACCTTATCTTTCGTTACGTTCTCATATCTGGAATAACGTTGATCCAGATCGACAAGGCTTACCTCCTCAGTTAATGAAAAAAGATCTCAGTCTTGATGAGTATTGCCAATATATCTTAGACCTTAAACCCATGTTTATCTCAGAAAATGGTACATACAAAGCTCTAAATAAAGGTGGATTTTTAGGCTCGTATCCTGAGTTTGAAAACCAAGAGGATGCATTTAATAAACTCTTTTTACACATGAGCCAAACTTTTATCGAAACACGAATCAATCAATATCTCGAGTTTCGATCTACAGATTCTCAGCTACCTCAATTTCAAATGTGTGTACCTGCCTTTTATAAAGGACTCTTTTCTTCAAGTAGCATTATGGATCAAGCCTATGAGATTATTAAGGACTTTTCAATAGATGATATCCAACAGTTAATGCTAGATATTCCTACAACAGCGATCCATACACCAGTTAAATCCGTTAAAGTTATAGACTATTTAAAGGACTTATTGCACTTATCTCATAAAGGTCTAAAAGAAACTAGTTCTACTAATGAAGAAAAGTTTTTAGAGCCAATTATGCAGCTTGTTTTAGAGGACTCTTATTGTCCAAGCGATTACATACTAAGGGCATACAAAAAAGATTATAACGAAGACCTTTTATCCATGTTTGATTTCTTTTCAATATAAATTGATTCTTTTTTTAACAAGGCTTGCACGCTATCATTGTTTTGGTAGAATGCACGGTTAATATTAGGACGAACTACTCTAAAAATATTCAAAATCCAAGGCATCAAGCCTAAGGATCACTCTAGATAATTTAAAGTTTCAGCTACTTTCTCGATTCAATCTTTACATTGATCAATACTGTTATGACAACTACACATCAAAAATGTCTTAAGTGAGCAAGGATATATAAGCATAGAAAGCTCTTCTTATAATTTATAAAATAATTCATATGCACTGGTGTGGCATATAGGATTTTTTAAGGCTCTGATTCATATCCCTAAAAAATCTAAACTGCACTCCCCTTTTAATTCAAACTCATCTAGGGCCCAGTACATTTACAAAGACAATGAATCATCAATTGAGGATCAATTTATTATGAGAAGTATAGCAATCGTTGGCAGACCAAATGTAGGGAAATCTACCTTATTTAATAGATTAGTAGGAATTCGTCAATCCATTATGACGGATACAGCAGGAACCACAAGAGACCGTATATACGGGGATATGGAGTGGCAAAATAAATATTATGAAATCATTGATACTGGTGGTCTTGAATTATTAAACAAAGACGACCATATTCAAAAGCAAATCAACATGCAAGCAGAAATTGCTGTTGAAGAAGCTGAAGTCATATTCTTTTTGGTAGATGGTCGAGAAGGTTTAACCGCTCTTGATGAACACGTAGCTGACTTTCTTAGAAAAACAGGAAAGCAAGTTTACTTATTTGTAAATAAAGTAGACGATTACGATCTACGAGACTGCATCTATGAATTTTACAATCTTGGTTTTGGAGATCCTGTTTGGTTTTCTTCATTGCACGGTGTAAATATGGATAAAATCTTTGACAAGGTTCATGAATATTTTGATTCTCATGAAATGCCAGAAGAAATAGAAGATGAAGGGACTCGAATCGCTATTGTAGGGCAGCCAAATGTTGGTAAATCTACATTATTAAATCGATTCTTAAAAACCGACAGAGTTTTAGTTGATTCTGTTGCAGGGACTACTAGAGATCCCATCAAAGAGCCTTTTGAATTAGGTGAGAAAAAGTTTACTTTGATTGATACTGCAGGTATTCGACGAGTAAACAAACTAAAAGAGCACGTTGATAAAATTGCTGTTATTTATTCTGATAAAGTAATTGAAAGAGCTGATTTAGTCCTATATGTTTTAGATGCAAGTCGTCCTTTGAGTACCCAAGACAAACGTATTGCTGGTAAAATTCTTGAAGAACAAAAACCTTGTATCGTAGTTATTAACAAGTGGGATACCGTTGTTAATAAAGAAGAAACAGTAGAAGAGCTAGAAACTCAATACGAAGAAGAACTATACTTTCTAAAGTTTTGTCCTCACGTATATATTTCAGCAATGACTGGTACTAAAGTACCTAAGCTGCAAGATGCTATTTTAAAACTATCTGATCAATTAGATATTCGAACAAATACAAACCATTTAAATAAATTGATCCAAGAAGCAGTCTTGATCCATAAACCGCCAATGTTTAAAGGAAAGCAGCTTAAAATTTATTACGTATCTCAACTTAAAAATAGACATGGAATCTTTATCTTTCAGGTAAATGACTCTAACTTGATTCACTTTTCTTATTACAGATATTTAGAAAACACGATTCGAGATACCTATAAATTTGAGGGAATCCCATTAAAGCTTATATTTAAAGGAAAAAAATAAGTATGGAGTTTTTGCCACTTTTTATCGCTAGTTACCTCTGTGGTGCTATTCCTACCAGTTTTGTGATTGGTAAGTTAGTATTCAAGAAAAACCTAATGGAAGAAGGAAGCAAAAACTTAGGCGCAACCAATGCTTTTCGAGTTTTTGGAAAGAAAACCGGCCTCTTTGTACTCTTCTTTGATATTGCAAAGGGCTTTCTTCCGGTTTTTTATATACAATCGCAGTTTCCAGAAAACCAAAATTTAGCACTTGGGATTGCAGCCACGTCAGTTATTGGACACACACTATCTATTTTTATCAAATTTAAAGGTGGTAAAGGTGTAGCAACCTCCGCTGGGGCTTTTTTAGCCCTAGCTCCACAAGCACTTGGCATTGCTTTACTCGTTTTTGTGACGTCTGTCTTTTTTTCAAAATTCATATCTTTAGGTTCCATATTAGCTAGCTTGGCTTTTCCAATATCTTGCTACTTATTAGATCCAAGCAATCTAGCCCTCTGTAGTCTGGGTTTTGTATTTTTTTTATTCATCACTTATAAACATCGAGAAAATGTTCATCGATTAATAAATGGTAAAGAAAATAAATTTGTATGGAACAAAAAAGATGAGTGAATTTAGAAATACCTACATCATTGGATCAGGAAACTGGGGAACATGCTTCGCTAAAATCCTATCAGAAAAACATGATAATATTAATCTATTTGTTCGAAAATTAGATGAGTGTCAAGCGTTACAAAGCACATATCTTAATTCAAAGTATTTACCAGATATAAAACTCCCTAACAAATTAAACTTCACTCAAGAACTTCCAAAAAAGTTTGATCGAGATGATTTAATTATACTTGCGATTCCCACCAACTCAATCCGAACATTCATACATGATAATTTAGATAGATTTACAAGTTTACCTAGTTTTCTAAACCTTTCAAAAGGAATAGAAATATCTTCAAAGAAAAGAATCTCACAAATTCTACAAGAGTTCTTTCCACAATGTGACCGTATTGCAACTTTATCAGGACCTAATATTGCTGGTGAAATTGCCTTAGAAAAACCAGCTGTCTCGGTTGTAGCTAGTACAAATACTGGATATAATAAAAAATTACAAGTATTTTGTAGTTCATCTTATTTTCGTATTTATACTAATACTGATCTATGTGGAGTTGAAATCGCTGGAGCTCTAAAAAATATTTTTGCCATTGGCTCAGGTATCTGCCATGGCCTTGATTTAGGCGATAATGCCAAGTCAGCCTTGATGACCAGAGGTATTATGGAAATGACTCGCTTTGGCAAAGTCTTTGGAGCAGATAGTCTTACTTTTATGGGCCTTGCTGGATTTGGTGACCTATCTGTCACATGTATGTCTAAAATGAGTAGAAACAATAGACTCGGGATGTTTATAGCCCAAGGCCACAACCTTGACGAAGCATTAGAAAACTCTAAAATGATTACAGAAGGCGTATATACTTGTAAAAGTGTATATCAAATCTCTCAAAGTGAAGAGATCTATATGCCAATCACAAATGCTATGCACAAAATTTTGTTTGAAGGGCAATCTGCTAAAAAATCCATTCAAAAATTAATGAAAAGCAGTTTAAAACAAGAGCTCTGTGGAACAATATGAAAAACATTTTATTCTTTATAGTTTTCTATCTTAGTTTAACTTGTCTCTCAGCTAGTTCACAATTCACCAAAGAACTTATTTTTCAACGACAATTAAAAGACTTAAACTCTAAAAGTAGCCCTTTATTAATGACTTCATGTGGGCACAAAAGACAATGTCACATTGAAAATAATACCCTAAACATACAAGAGGAGAAAAACACTCTAGAAGTTAAACTACCAACTAAAAAAGTCCACCATCTTGTTCATCATAGCAACTACTTGTATATGAGTGACACAATCACTAACAATATCTTAAAGTTAAATCTTGAAGATCAAAGCTTTGAATGGATTTTTGAAACAAATAACAAGCTCAATTATCCAAAAGAAATAGCAATCTCTCCAAAAGATAGCTCTATTTTTTTAGCTGATTATGCCAACATGAAGATTAGTTGCTACAATCAGCAAAAAGTTGAAACTAAGTTCTTTTTATATCGTGATAAAGCTAGCAATGAGCTAGCTGCCCCACTAAGTATTAGCCTCTACCAAGATTTTTTGTTTGCCCTCTATCCTGCAGAGCAAAAGTTAGTCAAGTTTCATGCTAAGACCACTGAAGTTTTAAGTGAATATAATTTAAAAAAAACAAAGTTAAACTTATTTAAAAAAGCACATCAAATTAATATTGATCTATATGGATTTATCTATATTTTTGATAGCCAACTCGATAGTATTTTAGTCTTTGATCAAGCATTTGATTTACAAGATCAGTTACTAAAAAGCTCTTACTTTTACCCCAAATTAATTTCAGCTCGTTCGTTTAATATTGACTCTAAGGGTAATTTATATATACAAACTAAAAAATCAGTCTATAAAATGAAAATTAAAGAAGAAGAGTTTTTACAGCAGGACTTAGAGTACTATTACAGAAACTCTGATTTAAAAACCATTATTTCTAAATCTAAAGAAATTCTTAAAAAGTATCCACAAAATCCAATAGCTCGCAAATATTTACTAGAAGCTTTAGAGCTTCAAAGTGCAAAGTATATACAAGAAGAAGACTGGGATATGGCGTCCTTCTCTCTTAAAGAAACACTCAATATCTCCCCTTCACACAAAGCTAGTTTAAAAAAACTTCGTATCATCAGCTTTAAGAAAAACAAAAACTGGATCTTAGAGATTTTCTTTGGAGTTAGTTTACTACTTATTTTTCTACTCGCTTGCTATACCATCATTGAGTCTACTTTTTTTAAATCGAAAGCCCCTCAAAGTGAGTAAGAAAAAAAGTCTTCTTACATCTATACTTACCACAATTTTATCCAGAGGCATCGGATTTATAAGAACCTTAGTTGAAACAACCTTACTAGGTCTTGGTAGTTTTTCAGACTCCTATATGGCAGCCTTTCGCTTGACCAATTTTTTTAGAGAGCTTTTTGGTGAGGGAGCTATGTCAGGTGCATTTATCCCTATTTACTCTAAGGTAAAGCATCAAGAAGGAGAAGACTCTGCGTCTTCATTTTTTTATCTTTGCTGTATCTTTGTTTTTGTCTTATCAAGCCTGATATTTATTAGCTTGAACTTTTTTCTGAGCGATATACTTACAATATGGCTTAAAGATTTTAGCCCTGAAAAGATTCACAATACAAAAGATCTTGCTCAAATCATGTTGCCGTACTTAGTTTTTATTAGTATGGCCTCTATGTTTTTGCTATACCACCAAATTAAATCTAAATTTTTTTACTCCTCCATTCATCCTGTTTTGTTTAGTTTTTCTGTCATTAGCTGTGGAATTATAAATCCTTTAAATCAACAAGCTAAATCTTTAGCATTAGGTCTGATGATTGGAGGCTTATTGCAATTGTGCCTATTACTCTTAAGTATAAAACTACCTCCCTTCAATATAAAAAATATCGTATCTAAACTTCCACATTTAAAAAAAATGTCTATTTTACTTATTCCTGTAATTTTTAGTTTAATGGTCTCTAGGATCAACCGTTTGATTGATCTAAACTTTGCTTCGGGCTTAATCAATGGGAGCCTAAGCTCTCTAGTTTATGCAACTGTACTAATTAATGTACCATTAGGATTTATTGGAGTTGCCACAAACAACGTAATATTTCCTATAATTGCTAAGTTAAAAGCTAGTGATGATCATGAAAAGTTTCAAGTAGAAATTACCGATACTTTCTATTACTTATCGTGTATTGGTCTTCCTGTATCTATTTTTTTACACCTATACTCCTATGAAATCTGCTCGATTCTTTTCATAAAAGTACCTGCATTTTTATCTGTTAACTCCATGTTCGATCAAAAGGCTTTAGAGCTTCTTAGTAGTTCACTTCAATATTACTCTCCTGGCTTACTAGCTTTACTTGTACTCCCCTTCATTATAAAGATTTTTCATGCTTGCACAGATACCAAAACCCCTGCTTTTATCTCATTATTTATTGTCATTATTAATGTGATCCTTAACTATTATTTTACTCCTTTGTGGCAAAACAAGGGAATTGCTGCTGCTACAAGTATTGCTAGCTACATCCAAGTTTTCTTTTTATATGTATTTTTAACCAAACGTGGCGTATATCTAGTCTCTATAAAATCAATACTTAAGCTGATCCAGGTTTTTATACTATGTATCATACTTTCCTTTGGCTGTTCTAAGATTCCTTCTCAATTTAGCCCTATACCAGAACTTCTATTATTTACACTTTCTTTTACTGGATTTCACCTTTTTTCAAAAAAAGTAAAATAACTCTTTTAGAACTTTGCTCTAGCTACTTTTTGGGTGTTACAATTTATGTCGTTTTAATCTCATTACCCTTGGTAACTTTTTATGCTCGAACTTCATAGTCCTTCCCTTCATACTCCAGAAGAGTTTATGAGCTATCTTTTAAAAGAAGATCGCCCAAATCGTGATCTAAAACTGATCGAAAAAGCAGCGCGATTTGCCTATGAATCTCATATTGAGCAAAAGAGAAAATCTGGTGAGCCCTATATTTTACATCCCTTTGCTGTAGCTATAATTATTGATCAAATGAAACTAGATAGTGCCTCTATTTGCGGTGCTTTAATGCACGATGTTTTAGAAGACTGTGATGTTTCACAAGAAAAGCTTACCGAAGAGTTTGGTGAAACAATTTATCATTTAGTAGATGGAGTTACTAAACTATCAAAGTTAAAGTTTGGGTCTAAAGCTGAGTTACAAGCTGAATCTTTACGTAAGATGCTTTTAGCAATGACTCGAGACATTCGCGTTATCATCATTAAAGTATGTGATCGTTTACATAACATGCGTACTATGGAACACATGCCTAAGCATAAGCAAGTGGCCATTTCACAAGAAACTCTTGATATCTATTGCCCTTTGGCCCATAGACTCGGTATGTCATCTATAAAGTGGCAACTCGAAGATCTTTGTTTGAAGTACTCTAACCCTAAAGTTTTTTATGATATTTTAAAGCGAATTGCTCAAAAGAGAAAAGAACGTGAGAGCTTTATCACTGAAGTCATTGAAGAGCTAAATGACAAGCTAAAAGATAGCAACTTTAAAGTTGATATCACTGGCCGACCAAAGTCTTTTTATAGTATTTACCTCAAATCACTCAAAAACCCTAAATATCTAGATGATATGTTTGATTTAATTGGCCTTCGAATACTAACTAACTCCAAAGAAAATTGCTATGGTATTTTAGGAGTCGTTCACTCCATGTGGACTCCCTTGCAAAATCGCTTTAAAGATTATATCGCCGTACCTAAAACCAATCTCTATCAAAGTTTACACACCACTATTTTTCACCCAAAAGGTCAAAGAGTTGAAGTCCAAATTCGTACTTTTGATATGCATGAAACTTCAGAGTTTGGCGTAGCCGCTCATTGCCATTACAAAGAAGGAAGTAACAAAGCCTTAAAAAAACAAGAAGAGCTAAAATGGCTTCGTGAAATCGTGGACTGGCATTCGGATATACGAGACTCTCAAGAGTTTATTGAAAATGTTAAACTAGATTTGTTTCAACATATGGTTTACGCTTTTACTCCAAACGGTAAAATTATTGAATTACGTGAAGGCTCAACTCCTATTGATTTTGCCTTTTATATTCATACCGAAGTAGGTCACAAATGTGTAGGCGCTAAACTTGAGGATAAGGTAGTCCCACTTAGCTATCAAATTCAAAATGGTGACATAATCTCTATTATAACCTCTAACAATAATAATGGCCCTTCACGAGGATGGCTTGAGATTGTTAAAACCAAAAGAGCTCGAGAAGCAATTCTATCTTTTTTACGAAAATCTTCTAAAGATGACTTTATTTTTCAAGGGGCAAAAACAATACAGAGCTCACTTGAAGAACGAATCAAAAGACTACCACAAGACAAAAAAGTTTCTTGGCGTGAGATCATTAACTCTACAGAGTTCGCTGAAGTTTCATTGGCCTATGGATTTAGAGATATTAGCTATTTACAAGAAGCTATTGGTAAAGGTGAGTTTCGATTTGAAAGCCTAGCAAACCATCTACAGATTTTTCAAAAAGAAGTAGATATCGAAGAGTCTATGGAGACTCTAGAAAAAAAGCAGTCCAAAGCAAAAAAATCTCGAGACACAGTATTAGTAGCAGGCTGTCCTGATATGCTTGTTCGAATTGCAAAATGTTGCAACCCTTTGTTTGGTGATGATATTACCGGTTTTATCACCAGAGGACGTGGAGTAAGTGTCCATAGAGCAGACTGCCCCAATTCAGTCACTCTAATGGCTGATGAACCAGAGAGACAACTAGATGTTCAATGGGATCCAAGGTCTTTAATGGCTCGTGATACCTACTTTCAAACAGAAGTCGAAATTATCTCTCAAAACCGCTCTGAAGTACTTGCTAAAATCACCTCGATTATCTCAAAGTTTAAAATCAATATCTTAAGCATGAACGGCCGTACCAAAAAAGAGTATGGTGTTTTAAATTTACTGTTCCAAGTAAAAAATGTAGGTCAACTCAACAACTTGATTACAGCCATTCAAGATTTAAATGAAGTCATTAGTATCCACAGAAAAGAGCCCAACAAAAACAAGAAGAAAAAGAAGTAAATCTAGTTAACCTCAAATTTCCACTGCCGATTTTTACCTCTCTTAGCTTCTATATCAAAGGTTCTATTTTTCTGTTTCGGGTCCACACAAACTCTATTTTTACTTTTAGATAAGTTATTAAAATCCAAGCTTACCTTAAAGTTATCTTTACTTATTCTAACTGCCCGTAACTTATCTAATATATCTATATTGGAAGCATTTTTAAAAATATGGCCTTTGAGCTTTAACCTATAGCATATATTTTCAAGGCCAGTTATATCCTTAAAGCGCAAACTATAGTTACTTGTAACTGTTGATTTTTCTTTAAAAAGTCCGTATCTGCGTTTGTTGAAACTTTTAAATTTCACATCCGCATAATGCTTAAATCCTCTAGACTGTAAAAGTGCATTTTCTAGAAAGACCCTATTTTTTTCTTGATAATCTAGACTTAGTAAAAGTTCTAGTTTTACATCTGAATCAGATATAGGAAAGCCCTGGATATAATCCTTAAACTCGTTTAGACATGCGATATAAGACTCTCTTATAGATGAGTCCATGACTTCATTTGTAGCAAAAGCTCTATTAGATTTCCAAACATGCTGAATTAAATGAAAAGCCCCCTTCTTTACTATAATTTTTGCAAGTTTTTTACTGCGATCATATTTCTTTTTTCCTCCCTTAAAGAATAATGAAAAATCATATTCACCAACTGGAACTTCTAGCTCTAAATAATAAACTGATTTGAATGTATTGTTCTCAATTCTGTTATTTATATAAATGGGGATTCCTGCGCCTTGTGCGCTATATGTCGTTACCAATCTAGATTGATCATAGCGACTATAATCTACATGGTCATAGATTATTCTTGGTATTAATCTGTCTTTTTTTTGGTTTTGCTTTAAAACAACTCCCGAAATATCTCTAGTACTAGCATTTAAGCTTGCAATAAAAAATACAAGGAGCCCTTTTTTCTCTTGGCCCAATTGTTTCAATCTAGGTACTATTTCCAATCTTTCGGTTGCTGAGATGCAACCAAAAGATAGTAGGTTGAAAATAACAATTACCAAGATCATAGATCTTGATAACATATTAATCTTGCTTAAGCTCTAATTTCCAGGTTGAACCTGTAACCCTGTTTCCTACAACTTTTACTTGAAAGTCAGAAAGTCTATCTATGCAAAGAAGTTTTTTTTCAGTGATCTTACCTTTTGGTTCAAAAACTTTTTTATCAGAATAATCTAACAATGAGTATCCTTCTAAGACCATATCGTAACACGCCCCCTTTTGTAGCTTATCAATAGGGAACTTTACCTCGTAATAAGAGTGAGTATATCGATCCATTCCCCCACCGAAAGCTTTAACCTTCTCAAATAGTGGCAGTCCTTCGATGGTCACTTGACCTTTCGCTAAAAACGCTTTAGTGATCCAAACTCTAGGTCGAGTCGCATGACCTCTCTCTTTATAATCCATATCTAACTTCACTGAGATCGATGGCTTATCTAAAGAGTTGACAACCTCATAATCTTGTAAATAAGGTAAATACATAGCCAAATTAGTTTTCATTGCCTTGAAGTATGCCTTTGAAGGAGCATCTTTAATTGTGAAATGTTTTGCCTCTCCCCAATGCCAATCAACTAAAGAAACCTTTCCTGCTTCAATTTTAATATCTTTCAATATAGTATTTCTTAAGTCTTTCTTTTTTCTCTTTCGGCCTTGACTAGCATTATACGAAAGTCTAAAGTTGTAAGTGCCTGCATCCAATTCTTGCTCACCAACATACACCGATGCTCTAACTTTACGCTTTTTGTTCCCTCTAGTTAAAGCTGCCCCTAAAAAACCAAATGCTGCAACAGCAACTGGATTGATATCCTTCTCAACTTTATCTACTCTAGTTACGAAAGAATCTTTTAATGATAAATTTAAAGTAAATCCTTCAAATCGTGGATCTGTAACATCCTCAATTTTGATTGTCTTTGGTGCCTTATCATGCCATTCATGCATCAGATAAAAAACAGCTAAACCTTTATTGGTCCGCTTTCCTTTACGAATCTTTCTAGCTAATTTGTTTTTTTGGACACGGGCTTTTAACACCTCTATATCCTTACTGCCTAAATTAGATTTATTGGGTCTTGCTTCTGCTGAATTTAACGCTATTAACATTGATATCGCAATTAAAAATATTCTCATGGTGTTTCCTTTTTATTGTACATGAATTTTTTGGGCGATTGTAACAACTGAACCACACTTTAGCAATCACTATCTTTTTAAATAATAAACAAAGAAAATAAAACTAAGCTATCGCATTTTACATCGCTATCTCTTCAATAATTTGTTTAAAGATTTCAACTCCAACGATTAAAGCTTCTTCTTCAAAATCAAATGTGGAGCAATGATGGGGAGAGTACTCTAGATTTTCTCCGCCAACTCCTAGTAAAAAATAACATCCTGGTACTTCTTGTAAAAAGTAGGCTACATCTTCTCCACCCATACCAAGTCCGTCTTCAATGATTCCTTCTTTTCCTACAATTCCATTGGCAATTTTTGCTACTAAATCAGTAGCGTCTTCATCGTTTTGAATCGCTGGATATCCTTCGATCAACTCAAAGTCAATTTTACAATTATGCTCTTGCTCTAAGGCTTTGACTTTATTAGATATTTTCAACATAATCAAATCTCGTGATTTGATGCTTAATGTTCTAAGCGTACCACCAAGCGTACATGTATCATCAATTACATTAAAGCTTTTACCCGAATGAATACTGGTAAATGTTAAAACAGCACTATCTAAAGCATTTAGACTTCTTGCCATCATTACTTGGACATCATTTATAAACTGTGTTGCTAAAATGATAGGCTCTACACATTGGTAAGGTCGAGCTCCATGACCACCTTTACCAACAATTTTAATCTTAAACTCATCACAAAATGAAGACCCAATCCCTTTTTTTAATCCTAATACATAGGATGGTATTCGGTTAGCTATATGTAGACCAAAAACTTGAGATACCTTTGGGTTTTCTAAAACCCCTTCGGCTACCATTACTTTCGCTCCACCTGACTTTTCTTCAGCAGGTTGAAAAACAAACTTAACTGGGCGCGTTAACTGATCTTGGTTTTCTAAAAGCCAAAACAAAGTTGTCAAAGCTATAGCCATATGAGCATCATGGCCACAGGCATGCATATGGCCTGGGTGAGTTGAACAATAATCAAAAGTGTTTTCTTCGTGAATTTCAAGAGCATCCATATCTGCCCGAAACATTAATGCATCTTGTTTAATCTCTTTGCCAATGGTAACAGCTAATCCTGTCTTAGCATAAGTCTCATAAGATAAACCACGCTCATCAAGCAACTTTTTTATCAGTTTGGATGTTTCAAACTCTTGAAAATATAACTCTGGAATTTTATGAAACTGTCTACGCAAGCCAATTAATTCTTCATATCGATTTTTTATCTCATCTGATACTTTCACTTTTTCCCCTAATTTTTATGCAAACTCTGCAAAGACTTCTGCGCCAGTTTTATTTGTGGTTTCGTTAGAAAAACAATAATACGATGGCTGCTGATCCACAAAGATTTGATAGTCAAAGTCAAAATCCATATTTTGGCCATCAAACAATCCTACTGGAACAATATACATTTGATTTAACTTCAACCGATAAAACAAATGAGTCCCACAATAACCACAGAATCCTCTTTGAGCCCATTCTGATGAATCATATACACTGATAAAATCGCCACTCAATTTAGCTGCCGTACCACACTCTACAGCCATTAGAGGGCCGCCACCCCATGTTCTGCATGTATTGCAGTGACAGGCTCCCACATTTAACTCAACTTTATTAAACTCTAGTTTTGATTTTTTACATAAACAAGTGACTTCAATAGCCATTTTATTCTCCAATCTTAATTAAACAAAACGCCTTCAATTATCATTGTAACAATTGAAGGCGTATTTTAAATTCGCAAAAAAACTGTCCTACCCTATATGAAGGGTAGTTCAGAATAATGCTTTATTTAGTAAGGACTGTCTTTAAATAGTCTTTAGCATTTGGTCTAAATGTTGTTTCCATCATATCTTTATAATAGTTAAAAAATTGACCTTTTTCATGATCTGGAAAGTCTGAATGCTCCATAGCGAACTCGATAATTCTATCAAAGTGCTTATCGTAAAACTCAATCATTTTATCATCAATGTTTTTGAAGTTTGTATCGCAATATTCTTCAAACTTTTTAGGCTCAAAATATTTTTCATTCATTTCACAAATGTAATCATATTTAGCTTGCTGAGAAGTCTTTGGGTTCATGAATACTTTTGTATACTTTTCTTGATCTAAATCAGTTCTCATATTCTTCTTAGAAACACCGATAAAACTCATCCACTTAACTAAAGAACAAATCAACCATGGGAAATGAGTATGTAAAGAAGTAAAGTTACTATCAGGACATGCATTTGCAAAATCAATAGGATAAATCACGTTATCTTTAACTAGACACTCAAAAGAGTTGTAAGTCCATCTATGATAAGAGTTAATAAACTGAACGTAATTTTTTATTCTTTCATATAGTTTAGGATCTACTACTGGCTTAACAGGAGCATAATGCTGGTGCAATGGTGCATCCGGTTGAAAAGTCATAGGCATAATCATTGGACCTATTCCCATACATCGAATAAATGTATCATAGTTTTCTACAGCTTCTTGGATATGAAATACCTTTCCACCTGTTTGATCATATTGCTTATACAACTGATCAAGGTTATCAATTTTAAAAACGTCTGATCCACCACCACCAAAAGCTTTCTTTAGAAATACAGGATATTGATTGTTAAAATGTTTTTCCATTGAATCTGCTAAATAATTGTTTTGCGGATAAAATTGTTGACGTAATTCATTTGATTTTGAAAGATGTGCTCTTGTTCGATCCATTGCTTTTTTTACAGCCGCTAAATCAACTGTTTTTCTTGCTGGATCCCAACCAAACTTAGTATGTTTCGTGATTAAAGATTGCTCGTATTTCCAAAGGTCTTCTGTCCACTGCTCTTGCGTATATGGCTGAAAATCTGGCAATAATACAGTTGTAGGAAATCGATCTTTCGGGTGCATTGCTCTTGCCATTAAATCGTAAGTAGAATGCTTATCTAAATTTGAAAAAGTCAATGAACTATTTGCAATAGAAACACCACAGTTTTGAGCTGATTGCCCCCAACACTTATAAAAATCGTTCCAGTGGATTGTTCTGTCGATTACAACATCAGCTTTATCTCTTAAATCTGAACCACATAAAATTGGATCTGCTTTAACTCTGCCTAATTCAATTTCGTATTTTTTACCTTTGTAACTAATCTCTGGATTAAGAAATTTTACAAACTCCTGCATTGCATAACGCATGCTCCAATCTTGAGAAGCCATAATACTAATTTTTACTTTGTTCATTTCGCTTTCCTTCGCATTTTAAAACTTGTAACCAAACTGTTAATTTAACTTTGATGATAAGCTAAAAACTACAATAAAATTGTAGTTCTACATTTCGCAAAGAAGTATATTATTTATAGATGCAAAGAGTCAAAATTTATTAAAGTTTATTTCTAAAACTTGAGCTCCTAGAGAACTTTATTTTTCAACCCAAAAAATTTGTGTGTTGCGAGAAGGATTTTCTTCGGTAATCTGAAAACAAATCAATCTCTTTTTAGGAGTCTCTAGTACTGCTAAAACTTGAGCTTTGGCTCTAAAGTCCACATTGCTATGTGGCATATCCGGTCGTCTATCCTCCGGTTTTACTCCCTCAATCATTGTTTGAATACTTGCCAAAGACTGATACAAAGCAGACAGTTGAGAGTAGCTTGCTAAAAACCCTAAACTCTCCATCGAAAAAACATCATATCCGATTCTTTTTAAATCGTGTCTATTTAAAGAGGATTCGCATCCACAAGACAAATCACTCAAACCACTAATTCGATCTTGATGATCTGAAGCTGTTAGATATTTTAATCGGTTTTGAATCTCTTTCTCGCTGGCTTTTAAAACTAAAATTTGTTTTTTATCTAAATGATCTAATGGATCTTTATTGTCTTCTTCAAGAATGCTTAAATGCTCTGAACGAATATCTTTACCATCCATTTTAACAGTGGCAAAATACCTCTTTATAGACCCCAATCTACCAAAAATTAAGTCTTTCGCTCCAGCTATCAAATACGCCCCTCGATTTAGTTTAGAGTCTAATACTAAATTATACTCTCCTATATTTGCACTTAGGTACTTTGCCACTTCAAACTCACAAGTTTCAGAAGTTGAAAATTGAAACAATAGTATTTCAATGCGATTGCTGTAAATAAAATCACCCAAAATCATGTCTAAAGCACCCAAAAAACCAGCATCCACGTGGGCTTGCTCATTATAAAAAATACTTACTGGAGTTTTATCTCGTATTTCTTCTATACTTTTTAAGAGTTCATTACTTTTATTGTCAATTTCAATGGAGTCTACAAAACTTTTTATTATGGGGTGCATCTTTTTTGTCCTATAATCGATTAGTTAAATAACGATTTACGTCATGAACATCTTTTGGTACAAAATGTTTATGTTTTTTCCAGTGAGAAGCTTTTTCAACGCAAGCATAAGAGGCAAGCTCTGCATCAAACTGATTTAATTTAGAATATACTAAGTGATACATTTCGTCTCGAATATGTTTAGGATACCTATATTTTTTATCTACTCCTAAAACAAACTCTTCATCAAAAATAGTTTGTCCAGGAAACCTCTGTCGAACAATTTTTGCAAGTCCCGGGTTTGATCTTAAAATCCCCACATGAAACCAAGTAATTTCACCCGCTTTAAAACGAGATGATATGGTATCGATCAACTCTGTATAGGCCTCTTGCCAACCTTCAAAATAAATCATAGGATCAATGTTAAAACAAACTTTATATCCATGATCTAATACTTTTCTAGCTGCGTCTAAACGCTCTTCTAAGCTTGCTGTCTGTAGCTCTATTTTTTTTACTACATCGCTAGGATTCAAAGAAAAAGATACTACTGTTCTACCGTTTGACTCAATACCTAAAAGCGGTTCAATATTATTCGATTTCGTTTTTAACTCTAAATATAAGTGTTTTGATTTAGCGAAAAACTCCACCAAATACTTATTTTGATTAAAAATATGATCTAAAGCCAAGCTATCTGCTATCTCTCCCGTGCAAATCCTTGTTTTCTCAGTTAAAGAGTTATCATATTCCACCAAAGAACTAAAAATTTCATCTAAATTACAATGTACTTGCATCACTGGATTAGACAAAACCGACTGTAAAATACAATAAGTACAATTAAACACACAATTCGACTGTAGATTAATTGTATGTAAATTACAGCACATATAACATTCAGGGCTTCTAGCTGGGCAGAATTTTACAAACTGTCCTTTATAGTTATTGAGATACAATATTTTTTTTCCACTTTGAATTCTATCTTTCATAGAGTCATCATTTACAAACTCTAAAACCTCTTCTTTAGAAGATACCTCAACAATCTGTATATCTGGAAAATACTCTTTTACATGATTAACTGTAGTAAAATCTGTAACTTCTTTGTCTATAAATATTCGTTCAAACATTAGCATTCCTCAAAAAAAACACGGACTTTATCTTTGTTATCTTGCATTGATAAGTTTTCAATGGTCTCATCATATTCATCCATGCCTTCCACTTGAAACTGTATATTGATCCAAGCGTCCTCTAGGGTCTCATCTAGTTTAAGTGAGATATGTTGAGCAAAGTCCACTTGCTTTAATAAAGAGCTTCTTCTTTTTAATTCATTGATTAAGCTAGGACGAGTTAACTCATTCATCCATTGAATAAAACTACTTTTATTGTTTATCTTCTCTTGAACACACTCTCTATTCTCTTCTAGAAACTCTTCCACATCCGTTTTATTTCGACGAAAAAATGAGCCAAAGTTTTCTATGATTTTCTTTTGCATTTGAAAGTTAAACGATCCCTCTTCAAATAGATATTCAAAAAATACGTTTAATTTAAAACCAAAACTTTCCAAAAATGCAATCATTCGAAAATCAACTTTTTGTTTTAAGAGTAAGTTTAAGAGCTTCAAGTCAACTTTAGAAACTTTTTCTAGATTACTTTTTTGACTCTGAATATTTTTTGAGAAAACACTAGATTCTAAAAAACTTCCTAACTCAAAATGATCATAAACCTTTTGCCATTGAACCATATCTAATGGATGAAAGCAGCTAGTCCAGTCATAAAAATCAACGAGCCTGTTTAAGCCATCTAACACATCAAAACTATGTACTAGAACTTGATCCGACGCGACACTTGATTTAAAGAGTCGATAATATTTATCTTCAATTTTCACATATTCTTCTATAGAAGATTCTTTTAGCTCCACATTAAAAGGAACCAAGTCAGTTAAAAGGTCTTCGTATGAGTCTATTTTACTCTTGAAATGTAATTCCATAGCTACCTTATCTAAATAATCCATGGCTGGATTGTAAGCTCGTTTTGTCAAAATCAGTTTAAAAACTTTTGATTTATCTTATTTATTTTGATCTTTTTTGGATGTTTAGTATATACCGTATTTAGCCATTTTTGTCCATTTCAACTCATAAATGTAATTACTGGTTTAAAGACTACAGCAATCCTAGTCTAATTCCTGTTTACACCTTTAACAAAAGCGTTAAACAGATACCCTATTTTGTCGAACATAAAGGGACTATGAAAATGAAATTTTGTTACATATTTATGCTTAGCCTTCTTATCCAAAGTCAAACTTTTGCTGTTGATGATTTGTTTGCTACACGTTATGGTTTGACTGGTGCAATACTTACTCCTTCTCCATTTACTAGAGAAGTGGAAGAGGGTTCACTTGCTTATTCACTTAATTTTTATGATACCACCGATCAATCTACAAATGTACGAGATAGAGCAGCAAATCATGATATAAGTTTTTCCGCTGGTGTTTTAGAAAACGTAGAGTTTGGAATCACTCAACAATATTTTAGTGGAGCTGCCAAACTTAGAAACCGAACATTGTATAGCATGAAACTTGCTTTACCATCGGACTCTATTCCTATGGCATTTTCTTTTTATACTCCTGGTACTCGTAGAGATTACTCTTCAGCTTTAGCAACTTTTGGTTGGAAAAGTTTTTACATTGGTGGCGGTACCAATTTTGGTGGACGAAAACTGGAGCAAATCAGCTTTATTGATATGGACTCCTTTGGTACATCAATTTTTGGTGGATATCGCCTTAGAAGAGTTAAAGCAAATCGAAATTTACAGCCTAATTTAACAGATGTTGAAGGTAGACCCGATGAAATATTTGGCTTTGCTGGTGGACAAGTCAGTTTAGGTAAAAATGTGCAATTCTTGTTTGATTATAATGGAGATATTTTTTCTTCTGGAATTCGTTTGTCTTTAGATACTAGTACGCTACAACTAAGCTATGTATCTAGTGGGGATTACGATGATTTGTTTGGAAGAAAACAAGACAATGTCTTGGCTAGTGCACAGTATAGATTCTAAGCATGGAATCACAACAACTCTCTAGCTTCTACCAAAAACTGATTCAAAATATTTCTGATGATCCTATCACCAATATAGAATACTCTGACAAATGGTGCATTGTACAAACCAAAGAATCTTCTGGTTTTGCCATGATGTGTCCCTCACATCATCCTACTGATTTACAGTATCTAAACAAAAAGCAATCCCTCAAAGAGCTAGCATCAGAAATCTCTTCTTTTAATTTTGGGCATGCCTCCATTGCTATGGCTGCTGTTAACTGTCACTACAACTCTGATAAACAATTAAAATCTATTGATCCTAGTCTTGATATACCATCTTCTATAGATCTATGTGACTTGATTGAAACAAACTATCTTAATAAATCAATTGTTTCTATTGGTTCTTTTGCATTTCTAAGAAGGATCAATAGCCCTCATATTAAAGTGATCGAAAAAAATCCTAAAGTAAATGAGTACCCCGATACAGCCGCAGAATACCTAATCAAAGAAGCAGACCTCGTACTCATGACAGGAGCAACACTGATTAATAAAAGTTTTGAGAGACTAAATCAGCTATCAAGAGACAAACAAGTTTTTTTAATTGGACCGAGCGTACCGTTTATCCCCGATCTTTTTAATCAAAATATAAGTCTATTTGGCTACACCATATTACAAGCACAAAACTGCTTAGCTCAAATACAACAAGGCCTAGGCAAAAAACTGTTAAGTAGTACAGCAGTGGCTAGATTAAACAACTTATAAAAATATATATTCAAACTTTTTTGCTAGATAACAAAAAATGCCCTTGATAGCTATACTATCAAGGGCATTTTTAAAATTTATTCTACGTTTTCTAGAACATCTTTGATTCTAGAGAAACACCAATCAATCTCTTCTTTGGTGATAATTAGTGGTGGAGCAAATCGAATCACATGATCGTGAGTCTCTTTACATAAAAGTCCTCGATCTTTTAAAGCTTCACAAAATCGTCTCGCACCGTTAGAAGACTCTTTCAAAACAATACCAATTAATAAACCTCTACCCCGTAGACTTTCAATGTGAGGGCTATCTATTGTTTTTAACAAGTCCATAAAGTACTTGCCTAAATCACATGAATTAGCTACTAAATTTTCATCTCTCAAAACCTCAATGGCTTCGATAGCTACACGACACGCTAGTGGGTTTCCACCAAAAGTTGATCCATGCTCACCTGGAGTGAATACACCTAGTACCTCTTCTGATGAAACTACAGCAGAAATTGGTAAAACTCCTGCTCCAAGTGCTTTTCCTAAGATGTACATATCTGGTTTAACACCATAATGCTCCATACAAAACATTTTACCAGTACGTCCAAGACCTGTTTGGATTTCATCTGCTACCATTACGATATTATTTTCATCACAGACTTTTCGTACTTCTTGATAAAATCCTGCTGCAGGCTCAACAACTCCAGCTTCTCCCTGAATTGGCTCGCCCATGATGGCTACAGTATTTTTAGTTACAGCCTTTTTAAGAGCTTCAATATCCCCATAAGGTACTGCCTTGAATCCAGGAGTAAACGGGCCAAAATACTTTTTATAAGCATCTTCTGTTGAAAAGCTAATCACACTCACAGTTCGTCCGTGAAAGTTATCATCAAATACAATAATCTCCGCTTGGTCTAAAGGAACACCCTTTTTTGTATATCCCCATTTTCTTACAGCTTTAATAGCAGTTTCTACAGCTTCAGCACCTGTATTCATTGGTAATGCCATATCCATGCCACAAACTTCTGTAATTAACTTTAAAAATGGACCTAATTGATCATTATGAAAGGCTCTAGATGTTAAAGTACATCTCCCTGCTTGATCAACTAAGGCATCAATTACTCTTTTATGTCGGTGACCTTGATTTAGAGCAGAGTAAGATGATAAACAATCTAAGTATTTATTGCCTTCTGGATCCTTTACCCAAACCCCTTCTGCTTCAGCAATAACAATAGGAAGTGGTAAATAATTTTTTGCGCCGTATTTGTCTGATAATGCAATCAACTTTTCTGAATTCATATTTGCTCCTAAAACTCCATGCTTTGCATAGATAAAACATTAAGAAGTTCGTTAAACTCACGATCTAGCTTCATAACTCGAAGCTGCAATCTTAATCGAGTATCCTTGTCTTCTTCATTACTGATGTCGTCTTTTAAATTATCTTTCTCAGAAACAATTGCTTTGATTCTGGAGTAGATTATTTGGGATTTTCGGTCGGCTTTCTCAGCTTTACGATTATCCTCACCATCGATTCTTAGAATTTGTTCTAATAAGCCCTTTATTGGGCCATCGCTGTTCATATTACACACACCTGACAGACAATTCAATCTTTTCGACACCTGAAAAGTCTATGAGTTCTAGTATAGAATTTTACATTGCTATTTTCTAGTTTTTATCCTTTAAAAATAAGTTATACAAAGACTCATTCTTAAACCAATAAATATATCAGTTAAAAAATAGTTTCACAAAATAAATGTAAAATTTTCTCGTGAGTGTAAGAATTTAAACTCAAGTGTCTATAGCTTCAGCAAATTATTTTATTTTTTTTAAAACTATTTTACGTTAGTATTGACTACAATCTAAAATTTCCAAAATAAAAGAGCCAAAAATGAGCCATAATCTCCATATAGCTAAAATCTTCTCTCAGTTTTCTCCATTAATAAACGACGATACCAATCCTTATGAAAGCGATGTGGTCCTAACTCTGAAGCCTTGGGCTGTATTGCGACCAAAAAATTTATCCGAATTAAAAGAAATCATAAAGCTATGTGCTCTACATAAAATCCCCTTCACTCCCTGTGGAAACCAAACTTCTGTAACGGGGGCTTCTGTTTCGGATCAATCTATTGTCATTTCCACAGAAAAACTTAAATCTGTCAGTGAGATTAGTAAAAATAGTGAGGGCTTAGCATCTATACAAGTCGAACCCGGTATATTATTGAGCGATTTACAAGACCACGTAGAGTCACTAGGTTATTACTATCCTCCCGATCCTACTTCAAGAGAAGAGGTTTTTTTAGGTGGTACCATAGCTACAAATGCAACAGGTGAAAACTCCTATCATTACGGCAGCACACGAAACTACATACTCTCCTTAGACGTAATTGATGCTCAAGGACAATTCAAAACAATCCAAAGGCAAGCCTCCCCACTTGATCTAAGCAAAAAGAAAAATCTAGCTGGATTTCATTTAGGTGAAGAAATTGATCCTTGGATTGGAAGCGAAGGCACATTAGGAATAATTTGTAGTGCTAAACTCTTATTATTGCCAAAGCCAAATCCGTTTCAAAGTTTTCTACTATTTTTTCCAAATGAACCAGATGCCTTAAATTTCTCTAACAGCATTCATAATTTCAGAGAAAAGCTATCCTTAAGATGTCTAGAGTACATGGATATTCAAGCAACTGAGTATATGAGACTAAAGTCAAAAAGACTCATTATCCCAAAAGATGTATATACAATTTACCTCAAAATCGAAGAAACCTCTTCTATAGATCAAGACTCTATCCTTGAACTCTTATACAACGAATACAATGCTATCTTACCAGATGATGATTCTCTGTTTGATCAAGCACTTTTTGCACAGGATCACTCTGAACTCTTAGAGTTCAGAAGAGTTAGACACCATGTTCCTGCCACAATTAATGAGTTGGCCACTATTAATAAATCAATGGGTGGTGGTAAAGTAAGCTCTGATTGGTGGGTTCCTAACGATAAGATTATTGAAATGTTTACTTTTTTAAGAGAGCTTCAAGCTAATATTGATTGTAAATGCGCCATCTTTGGCCATATCGGTAATGGACACCCTCATGTAAATATGATTGCTACCAACCAAACATTAAAAGATCAATCTCTTGAATTCACGAAGCAATGCATTCAAAAAGCAGTTTCACTAGGTGGTGGAGCCTGTGGTGAACACGGTCTTGGCAAAATAAAAACTTGGGCTTTGGCTCTACAATGGTCCAATCAAGATATAGATCAGATGAAACAAGTCAAACAATTTTGGGACCCTTGTAATCTTTCTTCCCCTGGAAATATCTTCTCCTAAAATAGGTCTATATCTTTATTTTAAAATTATGTAATTATTCAGGTTATCTCTTCGATAAAAGGCGCAGAGCATATAAGTTTTTCTCACTTTTTGCTTTATTAATGCGGTTTATCTCATCAACATCTTTTGTATATAAAGCTTTTTTCGAGTAGTTCACTACACTTCAAAAGCTGTAAATACAAAATATAATAATGATCAAAAACCTAGGTGTAATAAACCTTTGTAAAGAAATTGAAAAGTTATAGTTGAATAGTTACAAAATTATTTTGTTTATTAGTTCCAAATGTAGATTATTCTGATCAGTTAGTATAAATTATATCTCGACTTATACACAATGAATAGGAGTTATGATGCAAATCGGAAACTATAAGATTACCACCATAGAAAGTGGCATGTTTAAGCTCGATGGTGGAGCTATGTTTGGTGTTATACCAAAAGTTTTGTGGAATAAAACAAACCCAGCCGATGAAAATAATCAAATTGATATGGGACTACGTACTCTACTCCTAGAGTCTGATAAACGTAAAATTTTAATCGATACTGGTATTGGCCATAAATTCGATGACAAAAAAGAAAAGATGTTTGGAATTGACCATACAAAGTTTGCTATAGATTCTCAATTGGCAAAACATGGCATTTCAACTGACGATATTACTGATGTATTTTTAACTCATTTACACTTTGATCACGCTGGTGGCAATACCTATCTTGATCAAGGTGAAATAAAAGCCACATTCAAAAATGCTGTTTATCACGTAGACAAGTTTCACTTTGAATGGGCGATTAAACCTTCTAGACGAGACCGAGCATCATTTTTAAAAGAAAACTTTGATGTCCTAATTAAAAATGGACAATTAAACCTGTTTGACGGAGGACATCAAAAGCAACTTTTCAAAAATACTGAGATCATAAAAGTGCATGGCCATACCCCTCATCAATGTCTACTAAAGATTATGGATGATAAAAACACAGTGTTATTTTGTGCCGATTTGATACCAACTGCTTCTCATGTTCCTCTGCCATATATTATGGGCTATGATTTGAATCCTTTACAAACTCTTAGTGAAAAAGAAATCATCCTCGAAGAAGCCTTTGAAAAGAATTGGATTTTGTTTTATGAACATGATCCTAAGATAGAAGCTTCAACAATAATCAAAACCCAACGAAATGATTTTAAATCCGATAAAATCATCCAATTTAGCTAAATTTATGAAAAAAAAGATAAGTAAAACAGAATCACCATTAAATGAGGGACTTTTTTTATTTTGTCAGCCTTGTGAAGAAAAACTGAAAGACAACTCTTTATTATCAAGTAAATCAGATATCAGAAAATCTGTGCGTAAACTAATGGAAAAAAGAGGTCTTTGGAGTAAGTATCGAATGATCAAATCTCGATGCCACGGCAACTGTACTGATGAGTCTATTTCTATTTTGGCTTGCGGTATTGGCTCAAATAAGCAAAACTGTGCTCTATTATGTCATGCCGACTCGGAGCCAAAAGAAATCTTAGATCATTGTTTGCAAATAATGCAAAATGAAGAGTAAAAATTTACTTAGTTCTCTTCGTTTAATAAGCTATGCACCGCTATATAGCCACCATAGTTTAAATCTTTAGAGCCAACTCTTTTTCTATACTTGCTCTTAGCTAAAAATGATAACTGCTGTAGTTTTTCTCTAAGATTCTCTGGATCAAGTTCAGCCACTAGAGATTTTTTCTCATGACCATCTAACGAGTCTATTATTAATTGAATCGAATTTATTTTATCTACAAAATAATCTTTTTCTAATAATTTAGATCTTAATGGTGAGTTTCTAATAACAGTCATTTGTGTCCTATGATGTAAAAAAAATGTAGATTGCTTGCCTATAAATCTCATATCTGAAGTTTCTACAATTTTATATTGCTAATTATCATTAATCATATATTAGTGATAAAATCAAACTTTAGATAAATAATCGAACAAAACCACTGTTTTCTTGCTACTTTTTGATGTAATATTTTGTGAAACAAAACAAATTTTCAAAAATTCAGAGATAGATTTATGTATTTATTCCAAAAAAACAGCCTAGTAATTTTGATCAGCCTTCTTTTTATTGGTTGTAACTCCAATGATAATACAAAGAAAGAGCCTAGCCCCACTATACAAAAAGCTCCTTCATCTAATTCTTTAAAAACAGAGGCAATTGTAGTAGAGCCAGAAGTAGTACAACACTCCCCTTCGCAAACTCTGCTACAATTTAAAGTTAAACCGCCCTTTGTAGACGTCCATAATCAATCAGGAGTGAAACTTGGTACCAGTGACTCCAAAGGCGTATTTAGCTATAAGGTGGATTCCTCTGGAAAGGACTTAACTTTTTATTTTAAAAAAGAAGCTTACTCTAAAAAGACTTTACAATTAAATGCGAGTGGTGAAATGCAAATTTCTTATTTACGACTCGATCCAATTATCCCAGCGGTTAAACTAGCTGAGTCTGGTGACCCAAAAGCACAATTGTTGGTAGGTGATATGTATTTTGAAGGAAGTAATGGTGTAGATCAAAGTCTCAGCACTGCAAATTATTTTTATAGTATGTCCGCTCAATCGGGAAACTTAGAGTCAAAAGCTAGACTCTGCGCTATTTTACAACAAGACTATAGTTTAGGTGACGCCAACGAAAACTTAAAGTATTGTAAAGAAGCAGCTACACAAAATAATGCTACGGCTTTATTTTTTTTAGGAATGTTATATAAAAAAGATACAGTCGTTGATAAAAATTTATCTACAGCAAAAGAGTATTTTACAAAGGCACTAAAACTAGGTTTAGAAGAAGCCCAAGAAGAGCTCGATCTACTAAAGTAGTCACTCTATAACTTTTTAGAATAAAAGTACTTTAAACACTCTGATATCATAGACTCACTGTTAAAACTGTTTGCACCACGTTTTTTACCCACTTCTTTTAATGAGTCTTTGATTTCACTGCTAGTAAAGCCTAAAGTGATTAAAGCATCCTTTATAATCTCTCCATCATAGTTTCCAGAGTTTACAATTTCACCAGACTCTAGTTGAGCCGAGTCTTCTGTCGTGAATATTCCGTATTTTTCCATGAGTCGCTTGCCTTTAGCTTGGCAATCTAAGATTACTCTCATCATTAATTTCGGTCCGGCACCCGAAACTTTTCCAAAGCTTTTTGGATCCCCTGATTCAATACACTTTAAAATGTCTTGTGGAGACAAAGAAGATAAAAAGCTAATAGCAACTTTTGGCCCCACTTTGTTGGCTTTTAACAATAATTCAAAAAGCTCAAGTTTCATCAAAGAATCAAAACCATACAATGATAACTCTGTTTCTCTTACAACTTGGTAAGTATAAAGCTCTACCTCTGTGCCAACACCACCTAAAGTGAGCTCTGTTTTTTGGTCTAGAGAAATACTATATCCTAGATTACCAGTAGACACGATAACGCGACTTGGCTCTCTAAGTAAAAGTTTACCTTTAATATATGAAATCATTCATTGTCCCTTTAATATGGATGAGATTACAACAGCTAATGTAGCTATTATTTCTTTTGGTTCTGCTTTTCTAGCTTTAATCGTTGTAAGTGTTTTTCATATATCTCTTTTGAAACTAAATGACGAATCTCCTCTAGTTTTTTTACAGCCGAAATATATTGTTTTTTCTTTTGATAATTTGCTACAGATGATAATACATTTTGTACTTTTTGAGTCTTACTCAACCATCTAACCGAGTCAACAGCTAAACGATTATCCTTATAAACTTCGTAGACAGCTTTATAAATATTGATTGCCTCTTTATATTTTTCATGCTGATAAAGATCTTTAGCTTCTTTAAAAAAACTGTTAGAAGACGCTTTTAGATCTGCACCATCACTCTTAAGCAACTCTAACTTAGATTTTAGTGCTATTTTTTGCTCATGTATAGGAGTTTTAATAGACATCTTTTTTACTTTTTCTTTGAGCTCTTTAGATTCTGTTTTGAGTTGAGTAATTTCTGTTTTTAATTTTGTAGTAGCAACTATTGTTTGTTTCTTTTTATTGTTAGAAACAAGATAAAAACCTATCAACCCCACAATAGCTATTAAAGCTATAGATTTGAATGGAATCATTTTGACTAAGGCCAAATTGATACCACTTGATTGTCTTTCAACAGACAATGGAATAGCATGATTACTCTCAGATTTCTTAGCTTTTTCTTCTTCTGTCTTTTGTAGTTTTTTAGCTCTCGATACAATTGATTTACTCAATGACTTATCAAACTCAAACTCTATTTTTTCTGCTATTTCTTGGATACTAATTAATTCATAGTAGTCTGAGCTATTTTGAGCACGCTCAAGCAAAAGACTCTCGAGATCTTTTCTGTTTTCTAATAATAATTGATGAATTGCATTCGCACGAACTCTTTGATCAGGATCTTTTAAGATTTTCCAGAGAGTCTCTAGATAATTAATTTTCATCTTGGTTTTGACTTCTGCAATAACCTCTACTGCATTGGCACGAACTCTTGAGTTTTCATGTTCTAAAAAGTCTTCTAGAATTTTTTGCACTTTTTTTAGAGGTAAATGATGCACCAATAGTGGCAACACTTTAATCATTTTTGACAAAACAAAGGGATCATCTTCAAAATATATGCTACCTAAAAAATAGTAACATTGCTCCAGACTCACATTTTTCTTTTCAAAAATATCTAATGCTTTCAAGCGATAAGCTGGATCAGAAGATTGCAGCAAATTTACAGGATCCATTAAAAACAATGGAAAGTTAGTAATGTTATATCTACTTCGAATTTGAAAAAGAGACTTTTTTACAGCGTAAGAGATTTCAGAATCAAGCTCCTGCCGAGAAGCTTCTACTAAATATGCAATCAATTCTCGATGCTGAGGCTTTATTTTAACGCCTAGCTGGTCAATGATTCTAACTTTTATCTCTATACTAGAGGCATTTTTTATTGCTCTAATTATTTCTAGCTCTGATGCCATATATAACCTAAAGACTACCTTTCTACTTTATTTGTATTCATTAGACAATGAAAGTTTTCAAATAAAAAAAAGGATTATTAGTCCTTTAAAAATCAATACTTTTAAACTCATGTAATTATATACCCATCTATTTTTGGTTTTACCGCTATGTGAAAAAACCAAAAAGCTTGTAACGCTTAATCAAAACTACGTTTTGAACTAGATAGGTATCAACTCAAAACAATAAAGTGATTTACATTTCGCTATACCCAAGAACATAGTAAATTAAAATGGAATATACACACTAAGTATATCGAACCATTATCCGATAGAATTAACATGATAAACTTAGGCCTCTTAATACTTTTTTCCCTTCTTTCTAGAGTCGAGTCGTTTTCAGCCTTTACTAAAGATTGTTTTGTACGTGATTTACATGAAAAAAATCATATTTTCCAATGCTACACAGGTACTAAACTCATACCTATATCTTCAAAAGAGTTCAATATTTTTATTGATACAAATTCTGAAAGAAAAATAGCTGTTAGCTCATTTTATATGGCCTATGAGCCAGTCTCAAAAAGACAGTATTTTCATTATTTGAAAAAATTTAAACAAAAAATTGATCCTGTCTTATCCAATCTAAACAAAATAACCAAAGGCCCCTATGCAGTGGGAGTTCATTTTGAAGAGGCCCAAGAGTTTTGTAAACACTATGGAATGAATATTCCTAGTGAAGCCGAGTGGTTATCTTCCTTTCATACCAAAGAATTTACCAAAGTTGATCAAAATGAATGGTTAAGCGACTACTACAGAGAGTCCCCACACCCTAGCTATAAAGGCCTAAATCCGATCAATCAAACGCCTAATCAATATAAAGTAATCCGTAATAAAAATTTATATTTACGCTCTTTCCAACGAATCAGAAAACGAAACTCAAATACTTTATTTCGGTGCCAGGCTTCAATACAAAAGTTTCAACGCTTACAAAAAACTTATGACTACCCACAGTTCGTACCCATTGATCAATTAGAAAGCTCTCACCTAGTCCTAATAAAAACGACTCCTAGAGGCGCAAAAATATTTAAAGATAAAGATTATAATCACTACCTTGGACGAAGTCCTCTACTTGTGTTTCCTGATAAAAAAGTTGAAACCTACATTATTAATAAAAAGGGATATAAACCACAACAATTGGTATTACAAACGCCTCCAAACTATGGACAAGAGCACAAGTTAGACCTAATAGAAATTCCGCCCAATAGAAAAATAGACAATCAAAGAAAAAATGAAATGGTCTTAATCCCCGCTGGTAGAGTCAAAATTGGCTTATCTGAGTTTGATCAAATTAACATACACAACCGGATTGCCAAGCTTACAAAAAATAGAGATCTTTCAGAAGAGCAAATTCGACGTTACATAAAACATGAAACACCGGACCGTATAGTATATGTAAATGACTTTTACATAGATGAAACAGAGGTAAGCTATGGACAATACAAAGACTATTTAGAGCTATCTGGTGAAAAATCTCCACGCTGTGCAAAAGTTAGAAGATTATCTCATGACGAACAACCTGTTACCTGTATAACTTGGCTCGAAGCACAAAGCTTTTGCTCTTTTTACAACAAAGCGCTCCCCACAGAAATCCAATGGGAAAAGGCAAGTAAGAGAAGTAACAACCGTCCTATCACCGCTTGGATTAGGCGACCTCAAAAATCAAAGGCATTAAATGCTGATAAAAGTCGCTATGGAGTATTTGATATGGCAGGTAATGTCATGGAGTGGACGTATGATTGGTACTCTAAAGATTTTTACCAAGAACTAAGAGTATTAAACAAGACCCCTAACGTCATGAATAAAAGTCATAAGGTTGTTCGAGGAGCTTCGTTTGATAGCAAAAGACAAGATACGCGAATTACTAAAAGACGCCATTATCCCCCGGGACATTTTGCTCTTGATTTAGGCTTTAGGTGTGTTGCTAAAGTTAAGTAAGTGAATCTCTTATTTCTTTTAATAACTCCACACTACTTGAAACCTGATCTTCTATCAAAATACTGGTAGAGTCTTTAACCCACTTGAGATCCCTCATCCCATTTAACACAACCGGTTTACCAGGCAAACTAGCCAAGATATTCAAAGACACCTGGGAAAACGGTATGGAGTCATCAAGAGATAAACACTTTTTAATAGGGTCCAAGTTATACTGTACATGAAACTGATTATTACGCTGTATAATAAGCTTTTCTAAAGCATCAAATGATTTTAAATAGTCATTGGTAAATTGAGATAAGTCAAAATGTTCATCCCCTTCAAAAAACTTATGAAAACAATCCAGTGATGTGGAAATATATGGCCATAACCAAGTCTGTACCATTTGAAAGTACTCTTCGTTATCTCGACACTTTTCAACAAAATCAGGTAGCGACTTTACAACTTCAAAAAAGCCTGTTCGTCTAGCTGCTTCACGCATTTTTCCAATCACTTTTTTATGATTATCAAAATAGACTTGAGCACTATTTTCTAGATCATCGATTTTTTTGAATGCTTGCTCAATTTCATAGGAGTATTTTAAATCAGGATTATAATCCCCTTGAGCCAAACGAATCAATCGCCCTTCATGAAAGGCATTCAAAGGTCGGTTAAATAGTACGTCCAATTTTAGCGTGTTAGCTAACTCAATAGTAGTATACTCTTGGCCTTGATAAACATTATTTTTATCAATAGCACCCTTACTTTCAAACAAGTTACAAGGAAACTGAATCACTTGAAAATTATGTTTATCATTAGAGTACAACTCTTGAGCACACTCTAAAGCAATCTCATTTAATTTGGACAAACTTACGCGGTCGTACCTAGTTTCATCCAAACAAAGTGTATTGGAACTTACTCCATAATATTTAATCTTTTTTGCCTGAACCTGGCTTTCTAAAAATAAAAAAGACTTTTTAACCCTTGCATAAAAAACTTCTTGTGCTGCCTTTTGCTCAATCCCCTGTTTTTGGCAATCTTGTAAAAAATACTCTGGATTATGTAATAACATAACATCTAAAGCATCTATATTCATTCGCTTTAAACTCTGTTCCATTTGCATCAATAAAATATCAGGATGAACGCTATGCCAACAGTTTTCAGAGAGCTTAACCGCTTCAAACTTGGCTTGCTCCTCTAAATCTAATTTTAAAATTTGCTCTAATAGTGCCCCCTGAATATAACCAGATTTAGTTACTATAATAAATGAGTCTCTGGAGTCTTCTTTACTCATTTTATCTAAAACTTTTGAAATTAGCTCTTCTGAACCACCATAGCCATAATTAGAGGATGTATCGATTAAATTAACCCCAGATTGTAAGGCAACGACCATAGAAGTTTCATGCTCTGGTGAGTCCACATGGACTCGATAAGTCCCAAAACCAAGCTGTGTAGTCATGACCTCTGAGCGTAGTATTGAACGAGTTCTGTGAGAACGAACTACTCCCCTTGTTTCAAATTTTTGAATCAATTCTTTGGTCGATAATATATTTGCAAATTTCATTTTATCCTAAGTTTCAACTATCAAAGTGAGTAAAGACCACTTTTTGCTCACTAGATTTTATTACCTTAAACAGTGTTTCAAACAAATCTCTAAACTCCAAAGTTTCATCACTAATGATCCATTCTATTTGGTCGTCATAAATCTTTAGCTGAAAACCTAAATCACTCAACGCAATATGAGATTGTTTCATCTGTAAATCAATCATACCCGAAATAACTTGAAAGTAATAAGCTATCTCATTTTCTCTCAATAGCTTTTTATCTTCATTTTTATCTTGAAAATATAACTCATGACTTTTTCTCATCTTAGGGCCAATCACTTGCCCCATCCAATGCTTTAAAAAGACTGATGATTCGATTGTTTGTAAGTTCATATCTATTATTAAAAGTTATCTGAATACATCTGAACTATACTGTTTCGCTTTTACTTTGTCGCATAATGATTCATTTATAAACAGTTTCCGAATTTAATAGAAGCTCCATTAAAACAATCTTAAAGTTTGAAATTAAACAAGATTTTAATATATATTGGATCCATAACAAGATGAAAGCCTAAGGATGATTATCGAAAAATACAATTCAAAACAAACTTCAATCTTTGTTTGTCTAACCTTAATCTTACTTCATATTATTTGGATCTACATGGTGGAGCCCTATCCTGAAAAAGACTCTATTTTTCCATTTTACTTTCCATTTTTAAATTATTTATATGCAAGTATTTTCATTGGTAATGATTACTTTTTTCTACTGGAGAACCTTAATTCTAGTAATTATCCCATAGGAGTTTACTTTTTTGCATATTTAATCTCTAGCCTGTCTTTGCAGTCCATATTTTTAAAGTTTCCTTATCTCTTATCGATTTTCATCATCATTACAATATGTCTAGTCCCATTTTTTAGCAAACATAAATACAAATATCTAATCCCCCTAATTCTCTATTTTAATCCTTTAGTTACCCTATGCATTCGTAGCTTTTCTCCACATTCATTTATTGTACTTTTTGGAATTATTTCTTTTCTAAGTTTTCGTTCATGTATATACAAAGTCAAACCATCCAAAGTTATTATTTTTATGTTGAGCTCAGTTTTAGCCATATCTATTAAACATCTTGGACTTCTCTATTTTATTTGTCTTGGATTTTCTTTTGCAACTTGGTCTATTATCAGAAAACATCTTAACTACCAATTGATTGCTGCTTATCTTTGTTCATTGGTCATTGGTTTATCTTTTTATCCCATTAACAATAGTTTAATTTACTTAAAAAATGCCATTGCGCATAATAACTCTATTAACACGAATCAATTCTTATTCATTACAGCTATTATAGTCATTTTTTTTACTTGTGTTTTTTATGTGACCAATTACAAAACAAGTGATAAAGTAGTACTACCTAAGCTATTCAGCTACTTTATACTACCTATACTTCTATCCACTATCATCTGTTTTTTTGTTGTACAGCCTCGTTACAGCCCTTCGAATCTTTGCATTGCTATAATATTAATAAATAGTCTTATCATAAGTGCTTTCTCATATTTTTTCACTTTATCTAAGCTACGAGGTTTTACCTATATATTCATCGCCATATCTCTAGTCGTAGCTAGTCTCTTATACTTTTCTCACATAGGAAAAAGTTTTTATATTTTTGCCATACCGTTAATACTCTGTTTTCATCAAAGCTTTTGCGAGTCCAAAAATATAAAAGCCTTTATTTTCATAATTCTTGGAGAAATTATTTTTAGCAACTTTTTTCCTTCATTACAATATCTGAATAAAAAGTCATCTTACTTAGGAGACCAGGTCTATACTTCTTTATTCAACACAACTTACATAAACTACCTATCATGGCAATCTTGTAAAATACCTAAGATACGAAAAGAAATTGAGCACACCATTTCTGCTTATGACTTTCCTATTCATCAAAATAAAATAATTTTTATCAATCTCCACCAACATACTCAAGTTAGTTTATATTTACCTTACAACTTACAAGCTCCCCATCCTACTTTTGCTAAACTTGAAGATAGCCTAGCTAGTGACCTAAGTGCTTTAAAAAATCAAACTATTGATAACCCCATTCAAATATTTTCACAAATGCAGACTTCTCATGAATTTCCTTTGATCATCGAAGCTTTAAAACCTTTCACACAAAGTGATCATAGAGTTAGTGATTCTTTGGTAGAAGTTCTTATTAATAATGAAAAGTCCCTGAACGAGTTTGCCCAAGTGTTTGCTCTTGAATATTTTCAACGTATCAAAACTAGCCATCAATTAAACAAGCTCTATCATCAATACAAGGTTCCCAAAATAGATCCTAGCTTTAATATCTATATTAAAAAATCAATCCCATTAAAAAATGAAAACAAAGTTGTTAATTTTGAATTAAATGAATTGATTGATACTTATCAAGGCTCCAAAAAATAGTAATTTTGTCATAAGCTGAAATATAAAATTAGCTATACACAGATAAAAAAGCCCTTAAATCACTACAATTTATCTCCCCTTGCTTATGGCATTCGCTTATATGAACTCTATATATCAATGGATGAGTATGTAGCTCCGAAAAGTAGGCGTATAGCCTATACTTTTTTGATAGGGTCAATGTAACTTAAAGATTATTTTTTATTATGGTCATTCGATTTTTTTTATTATTATTTGTATTAAGTTTTCACAGTCCTGATGCTGCCAACTTAAAACGTAAAAAGTCAAAGCGTCGTCCAAAGGCTGTAAAACAAAGAGTGAAGTCTGTACAAAAAAAACGTCTTCAACTACCGAGTAAAAATAAACTTCCATCACAAAAGAAAAACCCTACATTTGATTTAATTAGTGCTAAAGATAAAAAGAGTACTTCTAGTGTTGTTGAGATAGATAAAAACTTAAAAATTAAGTTTCCTACAATGAAAAAAGTAGAAAAGGCACGACGATTTATTTATAGTCCTTACACTCAACAGTTCATCCACACACAAGTTCGATTTTTTCATGTTACTTTAGCTGAAATTGAAAGTGATCTTTTAGAGCTAGACTTCAAAAAAAATCGTTTTGTAAAAGATATTCGACTCTTAACTCAAACCCTTCATTTATATAATTTATTTACTGAACACAATGTTTTTCACATGAGAAAAACTGCACTTGAGCCCATTAGGCATTTAAAAGATAAAATTGTGCACTCCATTTTGTTAGAGGTCTTAAATCAACCCGATAAAAAACTCAATGAGATAAAAAGCTACCTCCTAAGTAAAGATGCTGAAATTTTATTTGCTTTGTCTCCATTATTTGCAAAACTAGTGCATCATATCAATCCAAAAGTGCTTAAAAGCAATAAGAGTTATGAATGGTTTCAAACAAAAGCAGAAGCCTTAGAGAGCCCAGAGTTACAGTGGACCTATTATCATTACCTAAATAAAAATCCTCAATTGATTGTAGATCAGTTTAAAAGATACCTTAAAATTCTATACCATGAAAATATTCTAGCTTATTTGCCAATGAGCTCTAAAACTTACTTAGATCAAGCCAGAAGTTTAGCCGAACGCTTTTACCTTTTGAATCCGGAGCATTCTGTAAAAAGAGAAATTCAACTTCACTTAGAGTTTTATGCCCTACAATTTGAAGACTTCGAATCATTTGTGGATGTATATGAACAACTCATAAAAGTCTATCCAAAATTGCCCGGTGCATCGGAGTTTTTTAAGAAAAACCCAAAGAAAGCTCAGATATTTTTTCACTTTTTTGATCAACTAAACAATTATGCACAAAGAAACTACGAACGAGGAAAGTACGCTTGCCAAGTGGCACTACCAATAAACACAGAAGCTTGTGACAGTCATTGGACAGAAGCGACTCGCATTTACAAATATGTTGCCAAACACACACCTTTCTCTTTGTTTGCAAAAGAGGCTATTGATCGTCTTAGCCATATTGAAAAAAATAGAGCCATTGATAAACAATTTATCACTAAAAGTGAGCTTTACTCTTACATTGATAATGTATTAAGACCTTTATTGTAAACTTCTAATTTCTTGCTGTTTGTTTCTGATCCCATAACAGACAAACTCAAAGGTATTTTGTATAATAGCAATTCATCCAAAAAAAGTTAAAAGCAAGGATCTCATGGAAGCCGACAAAGTTATTATAGCCCGATATATTTTTAGTGCATTTTTCTTTATACAAGGACTGTTTGGTACCTTAGGTTATATAACCAAAAATACAAAAGGTTTTCGACAGCTTTTAGCTTATCAAGCTACTTACGGCATGAAAATCGGTACAGCAATACACTTTTGTAAAGTCTCTGTTTTACCTTTATTACTGAGCTTTCTAGTTGTCTTCCCGCCAAAATTTTAAGAGTTACTCATCTTTAGATTTCTTATCAAAATAATCTTCGATGTGCTCTAGGAGTTGTTCTCTTAACTCTTTAGGAAGAATAGGAAAACTATCTAACAGATCTTGATCTATTTTTTTTGACTCTTTCTTCGAGTTTTTGAAAGATTTTTTCTTCGAGGATTTCATTGCTTAACTTATTATATTGTTGCACACCAGTAGGAGATGTAACATTCACTTCAATTAATTTTGAACCGATTAAATCAATTCCTACAAAAAATAAATCATCTTTTTTAAAGATTTCTGATAGCTCTTGTGCTAACTCTAGCTCTTCATCTGCAAGAGTTGCTAACTCAACTTTTGCTCCAAGCCCCATAGCACAACGAAACTCTCCGTCTTGAGGAATCCTTTTGATTCCACCCACGACCTCACCTTCTAAAAAGAATATGCGCTTATCGCCCTGATACACTGTATCTAAAAACTCTTGTACGATGACATAGTTGTCTTGCTCTAGACCTTGCTCTAGTAAAGGACGTAGATTTGGATCATCTTTGTCTACTAGATACACTCCACTGGAGCCACAATCGTTTACTGGTTTGATAATACACTTACCATCTTGAGATTTAATAAAGTCTAAAGCTACATCGTAACTAGCTGTTATCCTAGTTTTAGGGCCATATTTTGCAAAACGAGTCCCATATATTTTTTCATTGGCTTTTAATAGAGATACCGATGGATTAATAACAAATACATCACTTTGATCCTCTAATACAGACAAGATTTGTAACATATTGTTATAAGCATCATTTACTGGCGGATCTTTTCTGATAAAAATTGCATCCAAAAAGGATATATCTTTATTTTCAGAGGATACAATCTTATAAAAGGGCTCTTGGCTTAAGTCAATTGTAACTTGTTGAATATTGGCTCGTACTTCGGTCTCAATATATAAATCATTAGCGGTAAACACATAAACTTCATGTCCATTGCGACTAGCAAAGTCCATAAATGATAAACTTGTATCTTTTTTAGGGTTTAACGAAGCTAAGGGGTCGATTAAAAATGCTATTTTCATTTTAAACTCCAACTAAAAGCCTTACTTTTCTATGCCAAGAACGTAGTTTCTGAGTCTCTCTAAAAAGCCGCCCTGATTGGCTTGTATATCACTACGCTTTTCAACTCGAAACTCACCTGATACCACTTGATATTCACCACTATCCAAAAGATTCAAAAAACCTAAAACTCTCTCGTCTAAGACGTTTAATTCACGCTTTCTAGTGATGGTTTTTCTACAATACTCTAAGTCTCCTTCTAAGAACTTAAAAGCTAGTCTACTTTTTATTGTAGCATTTTCAATTTTTTCTTTGAGGTCTAAACCATCTTCATGGTTCGGTTTTTTTTCTAGAAGCTTGGCAACTTTATCTTTTGCCTTTGTTAAATAACTCACATCATAAGCCATAAAATCGGACTCCATGAGTTGTCCGCCACCAATATGAAAGTCCTCTACTATACTTCGCATTAAATATGACTCATTGTCTTGCTCTATAGCACAACATTGGTCAAATCGATCCGATGCTTTTAAGTGCTCTCCAATACTTGAATAATAGATACCTACATTATACAAGACTTGAGGATCTCCATTCGCGTGTTCGTCTAGCTGTTCGAAAAACTCTAGTGCTTCTATTTTTTGACCAGCTTCTACTAGTCCAATTGCTTTTACTAACGTCTTTTCAATTTCTTTAGAGTTCATGTTTTCACCTGATATAAGCAATGCTCGGTTTTGAAAGAATCTGTAGACCAATTGTGGCTTTCTTTCATTACAGTCTAAAGTAGATTATTAGATACCTTAAACCGTGGCAAGTGTATCACATATCAATTTATTACCTTAGACACTGTATCAAAAAGTTATCGCTTCCTAGGTGCATAAGAGTCTCTAGTATTTCAGATTGTAATTCTTGGTCTAATGTTCGTTGATACTTGGCAACTAAAACCTCTATCATATCTTGTAACTGCAACGAAGAAATCACAGCTAAGTATAAAAACACTATATTTCTCTTAGGATGATCGATACCTTTTTTGAGGTAAAAAGAAATAGCGTTATTTTGTTCAAACCATTGAGTGAAAATAGATAGTAACTCTTTATTTTCATGTGCACCGATTCGTAAAAAAAGCCCTAAAACATAAGCTAAATTATCTTCATTATTTTCATTGTAAACAGTTTCAAAACATTGATACAGTTTGTTTAAGTATTGTGGGTCTTTATCTTTTTCAAACTGTAAAATATAAAAATGTGCTTGAACCTTAGTTGTGGAGTTTTTAACTCTTTGTTCGTGAATCGATGATCTCTGGGTACTTTCACCATCTAAGCATAAATGTAAAATATCTTCTTCAAACTCCTTAAAATCTAAAGATGAAATCATATTTAACTCTTCATCACTTAAAGAGAATGTAAGCTTTTTATAACACTTTAAGACGATTCGAATAGCAAAACTATTAGATTGAGATTTAATTGATTGTAGTTTTTCAAGAAGCTGTTGCCGCTTATTATAATCGTCAAAATATGTTCCTAATATCATGGCTACTTGATCTGATAAGCTTTCATCAAATTCTGAAATATTATTTAAAATACTTTCAAAAACTAAATCATCTTGCTTCAAAGAGACCAAATCTAAAACAGACTTCTGCAGCTCTACTGAGCCTGAGGACAATAATAACAAATGATTTTCGATATCTTTTACCGATACCACTTCCATATATCCATGCTTATCTAATTTTTCGAAAGTAGCGGTATCTAAATTTTGCCCTTCAGACTCCTCTAAAAAAACTCCATAGTTTTCTTTTGAAATCACTTGTTTTTTATCATTAAAGGATGAATGTAGGATTAAATCTTTTTTACTTTGCGTTTGAGCCAATGAAAAACTTAACTGCTCAAAAAAGATATAAGCTTTCATGGATAAATCCTCTTTAGCCAAATCTTTTACTATATTCATGGCAGAAATTATTGATCTTTGTAATGCTACACTTTTTCGCTGATGGGCAAAAAACACACAAAATGAATACTGTTCTTCATGAAATAGCTGCCCACCTTGTCGAGCGGAAATCCCTCGTATGACTTGTATCATATAATTTTGCTTTAAAAAATAGTTTTTAGAAGCCATGTCTTCTATTCGCTCTACATCGGACAACTGTAAATACAAGGTAAAAACATCCTTTGAATTATAGTTTTCCATATCCAGTTCAGTCTTTTTTTCTAACAAAGCTTCGTATATTTGTTTCGTTAAAAATGTTTGTTTATTACTCCTATCCTTTAGAGAATGAAACACATCAATAAAATATGACTGGATGATCCTTAAATCAAAGCTCATATCTCTTAATAAGTCATCTTCACTAAACCCCTCAAATTGATTATCTATTGCTTTAGCTGCCCGAATATAAAAGAGACTATAGTCACGAAGTAATAAATATAAGACCCCTTGAAATCCAAAAAAAAGTACAACTAACAACAAAATTTGGTCTTTGTCTTGAACACTCTGAGCCACAAGTTTTTTTCCGAGTATATTCTTGTCTTGAATTTTTAAATAGTATTTAAAGCCCAATTGATTTAACTGATATATCACATCTTTTTCTAAGGGTAAAATATTGCGGAGTTCATCATACGAAAAATGTAATTTTTGTAGCGATCTACCCTCTAAGACATCTAGCTCATGTGCTCTAGTGGTCACTTGTTGATCATAATTATCATACATCGTTGATGATTGCCAAAATAATCCTATACACCCATAAAACAACAATACTTGAATCAGTTGAATTCGGTGAAAATAATTTAACCTAGATTTTTTATAAGATACGAAATACCAAATTAAGTAATAAAAAAACAAACAAACAAAAGCCCAAAATGTCATGGACCAAATAAAATCCTTTTCAATCTCAGCATTTGAAATTTGAGTTACACGATGTAAGCTTGTATTTGCAATAGGATAGACATGATAGACAAAACGCTCCCCATCTGGTATTTGAAACGCACCATTGCGCAATGGGGCAATATCTCTCATTAATCGAAGTGATTTAGCTGAAATTTCGGGTATTGGAGACTCCAAACAAAAACTAAGCCCAATTTCATTTGTTTGATTATTTTTTTTGAAAAAAGAGGCAAATGCTTCTGCTAGAACTCTCTCGGATATAGCTACTTCGACCAAAACTTCTTGTCCATCTTGCATCCATCGAAACTTTTTTACATGCTTATCTTTATGAAGCTTATCTGAGGACAGAACTCCTTTTATTGTTGCTTGTCCTTTATATATATTTTGAATATAAGATATAAACAAATCTGGTCTTTTATTAAAGAAATAATAAGAGGATCTTCTTTTTAACTCTTTTTGCACTAATTTTAAGTGATCTACTGTTTTTAAATGAGTGTATTTTCTATCTTCTGTCTTTAAAAAATTAATTACTTTTTGACTTTGCTGCCAATCACATAATAGATACACACATAGTACAAAAGAGCACAACAAAGAGAATGCTAAGATTTCTAACTTATAAGCCTTAATCATGCTTCAGCTCCACGTAATGTTCGAACCAAATCATATTCTTTCATTTCTAGCATGCTCTCTAAAATCATTTGTCGTAAATCAACTGAGTTAGTTTTTAAATACTTTTCGTGTAAAATAGCTACACTTTTACGACAGCGAATCTTTTTCAACGCTAAAATTGAATTTCGCTCAACAAAAGGATGAGAATGAAATATTTTAGAATAAGACACCTCTAAAGCTTGGTCTATCAGACTTTTATTTTTAAAATAAAACTCAACAGGGCTTCCTAAAAATCGTGATGCGATCTCAATGTTTTCATTTACAAAAATTTCTCCTAAGCCATAAAGCCCTGAGCATGATAATAGCTCATCCTCATCTTTTGCCATTTGCAATAAAACCTCAAATCCTCTTGGACTCCCCATCAGCCATATAGCCATAGCAGCATTCGCTCTAGCTCTATTATTTTTGTCTTGTAAAAGTTCATTCAAGTATCTTAAAACAGTGCCTCTTTCCATACACTTACCAATGGCCTCTACGGCATTAGCCCTGACTCGATCGTTTTCATCTTTTAATAGTTCAAATAAGGGATCGACTAACTCCTTGCGCTTCAAATCACCCAATGAAATAACTAATGTAGCACGAATATCGTGATTCCATTCATTAGCTAGACATTGTAAAAATGACTCTCCAATTTTTTGCTCATTTTCAGCTGTCACTAACTGAGCTAAAGCTTTCACACTTGCGACCCTAATCCTAGGAGATACATCACCTAACAATTCAATTAAAAGATCTAAACCTTGTACAGCCTTTTGCGTTGCAATCATACGAATACTGACCAATTTATCTTCCACAATCTTGGAGGACAAGTTTTCAATGTGATGGTTTAGGTCCTTCTCTCCACCTATTTCAAAATAACTATCTGTTTGGCCATCATCTTTTATCCAAAATACCTGCTCTCCTACATTTTTAAAGGATTGATGAATAAAGAAGTGCTCTCCATCTATTTTCAATGCGTCTAAAAATTCAAAGTCTTGTCGTATGGCTGCACCCATACCGACTCTTTGATAGCCTTCTGGATGAAACAAAACCCCTGTTTTTAAAAATGAATCTCGTAAAACCACACCAAAAAACTTTAGTTTTGAACTTACTTTACTATTTAAAAGTTTAGAAAAAGTTGCTATAGCAAATTTTTCATAGTATTCATCTCGTTTAAAAAACAAAAACTCACAGCCCTGATTCGAAAAACGATTGAGTCCCATATTACTAATCTTAGAGATTTCTACCATTTCTTCAAAAAACTCTTTTTGTAAGGAGAGCTTGGTTTCGATGGAGTCATTTTCTAAAAACTTGTAAGAAACACAGATACTTAAAGTCCAGGTCTCACCGTTTCGCTTATCGGCACGTTTTATCTCACCTTGATTTTCAGCCCAATGATCCTCACTTACAGCTTGAAAAATAAAATCTTCTTCTTGAAGCTTGTTTAGTAACTTATTTAAAGACTTAATGAAGCTATTTTTTTGAGAATCTTTACTGCTGGAAATTTGCTCTTTATACTCACCATCAATCAATGATTTTAGCCCTAAAGAAAGCTCCTTTTGCAATAGGTACTCTTCAAAATATAAATAGTGGAGTAGAGCGACTAACAAGCTAACACAAAATACCAGTCCAATATAAAGCCATAGTCCTGACAGAGTATGAATCAAATAAATAAATAAGGCCAACCAAGGGATCAAAGTGATGGTAATACCTAAAAATACAGATTGAATTGAAGCTGTAGGAACAAGCAATAGTACTAACCAAGATCCCAAAACCCAATAGGTCATTTTAGAAATAGGGAAACTCAAAAAACGATGATAAATAAAGTAAACAAAAGCAAAGTATAAAAAGGCAAATACTATAAATTTTATTCGTGCTTTTATCATAAATTACTTTTGATCAACAGATTGAAAATACCCTTGTATCAAACCTTGAAATCTCTTAGGTATATCTAGGTCTCGATATATGTTTACTTGAGTTTTGGTTTTTGAAATTTCACTATCTAAACCCTCTTGTAAGCTTTGCTTTTTAGAGGACTTTGCCTTTCTTTTTTTAGACTCTTTTTGCTCTTTCATAGCATTTTGCATTTCTAAGAGTTTATATTCAATTTTATTTTGCTTTTTTTGAGTTTTGGAGCCTTTAGACAGGTCATTCGCTTTTATGCCCTGTTCTACTTCTTTCATTTCCTTGGAAATAGCTCCTAGTTTTTTAGCTAATTTTAACTTGTCTTGGTAAGACTCATATAGTTTTTCAGTGGACTTTCTGATTAACTCTTGTTGAAAAGACATCTGCTCTTGCATTTGCTCTTGTTCATACTGACTTTTTTGACTCATGGATTGACCCATTTTTTGAGTTTGTTGATTTAGTTTTTGTTGATCATTAGAAATTTGCTCTAAAGAATCCATAAACTGCTGCATTTGAGATTGTTGTTTTTGTTTTTCTAGTTGCTCTTTTAAATTAAGCAGCAGTAAGGTTTGTTGATTATTAGTTGCAAATGCATCATAAATTGGCTTAGCATTTAATGGAGGACGATCGGACTCATAGTCTTTCACTGCTTTGGTGATTTGCTCTTGTAGAAGTTTTGCTATGCGGATACAGGTTTTACTAAAGGATAAGTTTTCTTGATATTCTTTGTTCATTTGATTTTGAAGATGTAATGCGCTCGCTCTTAAAAATGAAAACTCTTGAGCTGCATATCTCTTTCTTTTTAAACCTTCATAAAAGGATATTTGATTTTTAATTTGTAGTAAAAACTTACTTTGGGCGTTCGACTCTTTTAAAAATTTATCAAGCTTCTCCAAATCAACTTTCATGACTTCTTTTTTGGCTTTAGCAATAGACTCTTTGATGTCTTTTTTCATCTTCTCTAATGACTTTGATATCTCTTTATTGTTTTGCTTAGCCCCTTTTTTATCTTGATTTTGTAAATTTTTAGACATTTTTTGATATTGCTTAGATAACTCTTTCATTGTATCTGTTTTATTTTCGAGTTCATCCTTTAATGCTTGATCTAAATTTTCATCTTTCTTTAATTTTTCTAAAGATTTTTTTATGTCTTCCCATTTCTTTTGCAAATCTTTCAAAGCTTGTTTTTGATCGCCTTTATTTTCTTTTAGAGCTTTTTGTAACTTGTCATGCTCTTTTTTAAGTTGTTCTATCTTTTTTAGGTTTGTTTGAAGTTTTCGTTTGGCTTGTACTTTTTTCAAGGCTTTTAGTGTACGGTCTAACTCTTGAGAGTATTTTTTTGAATCAAACTTTTTCATCATTTTATTCATTTGCTTTTGAGACATATTTTTCATGGAATTATTCATTTGAGCCATCTTAGATACATCACGATCCATTTGGCTCATCAACTCTTGATAAATATCCTTTACTTGCTCTAACTTTTGTAAAGTTGCCTCATCTAACAAGTTTTTATCTCGGTCATTTTTTAGAGATTCGGAGATTTTTTTATCTACTTCTTTTGCCTTTTGTTGTAATGCCTTTTGCTTTTTTAACAAATCCTTAAACTTTTTTTGATCAACAGCACTTACATTCTTTTGCGAGTCTCTTTTTTTAGAAAGGGTTTTACTAGCTGCCTCTTGAATTTTTTGCTCTTTTGCAATCTCTTGTAAATCCTCCATGATATCTTGTGCTTTTTCTTCGGACTCCATAGCCTCTTCAAACATATAAGGAACATATAAAATACCTGTCATAGAAAGAGCTGGACCTCTAGATCTTAACTGATCCCAAGCTTTTACAACAAATTTGACTTTGTCGCCCTCTTGTAAGTAAATAGAACCCAACTCCAATGAAGTCTCAATAACTAATTGATCCGATGACTTAATAGGAATCTCTATTTGCTCCTGACTCGACATATAAGTCATTTCAAATTTTTGTCTCGAAGTAATCTCAACTTGAACTCTTTCTACTAAAAAATCATCCGAAATCTTCAACTTAACAGGAAGCCTTTCTAAGATTCCGGAAGGAATTTTTTTAGGACTAATAGGAGATAATACTTTAATACTTGGGAGCTCATCTTGCTTAACATTTACCAGACGTTTTCTACTTTTTGAATGAAACCCATCATGGTCTTGAAACTCTATTTGATACTCAAGCTTTTTTTGTACATCAAATGAAAATTGATATTGATTTTTTTCAAGCCCTGCTTTTACTTCAGCATTGGGTACCTGAACTTCATTTAAAGACTTATTAAAAGAAACGGTCTCCGTTAAATTAGATCCATGTAAAATTGCCTGTGGCAAGTAAGACAATTGTTTAGGGGATTTTTTTAAATATTTTGGATACTCTAGTTCAAAAGCACTTTTTGTAACTCGTGGAAAATCCACCATATTCAAAGCAAATTGCTGTGATTGATCGGCCCCCGATAAACACTGCACAAACACCTTTTGTGAAAAGCCTTTAAGTTGAAAACTCAACTTAAATTTATTTTTCTCCAGCTGAATAAACTTAGATGCGGCATGCTGCTCAAGCAACTCTCCATTTTTATCCAAGACTTTCATTTGAATCGGAAACAAAGGAATACCTTGAATAGCAATATCTAAAGCAAATGCTTGATTTTTTAAATAGGCCTTACTTGCATCTGTAAGCTGAAATGTAAGTTGAGAACTTAGAGGGTTGTAGATAGATTGAAAAGCAATCCATTGACGACTTTGCATTACATCATCTTTTAATGATGGGCTAGAAAAAGCAAAAATACAAATACAAGCCAAAACCATATATTTGAATGGAAACAAGCCTTTAAACTTTGTCTTACTTAAGCTCTTATTTAATTGTTTTTCAAGTAAATAAACATACTCTTGGGCAACATCACTGACTTGCTTTTTTTGAACAGGAAACAAATAGGCTGATAAATTATTTTGTATCTCATCTTGGTTTTCTGATTCAAACAAAAATACAAAACGCTTAAGGGATATCTTTAAAATTTCAGAAAGACTATATAAAATATATAATATGGCGCAAAGTTCAAAACCATAAAGCACACCTAAAAATATATTATTAAAGGATGCAAAATGATAAGAACTCAAATATAAGCTGCTCAAGGCGAATATAAATAAAATTTGAGCTAAAACAAAGAAAACAAAAGTTTTACATAAGCCTAAAAACAGGCTTAAAAAATAATAAAAATAAATGCGAGATTTGATTGTCATGGGTTCCTAACTAACCAATAGTAAATGCTGTGTGCAAGTATACTAAAAAGAACCCTGATACAAAAGGGAATTAGCAAGGCAAATCAAGTTATATCTATAGAAAAAGATAAAGTTAAAACAAATTTTTTTTAAATCTCTTTATTTTGAATCTTAATCAAAGTACCAAACACTTTATCTGTACCAACTTCGTCAATTCTTACCTTAACAAATTTAAGGGCTAAATCTTCTGTAGTTTCAAAAATTACCGGGATGTAATTATCTGTCAAAGCTTTCATAAACCCTGTGGTTTTTCCACTTCTCTCTACTACAGCATCAAAAGTTTTACCAATATGTCTCTTCAAAAATGCTTGTTTTCTTTTTGAAGACAAATCACTTACCCAACGGTTTCTTTGCTTCTTTACCTGTGGATCTACTCTTTGAGACAAGTTATTTGCAACGGTCTTATCTCTGGCTGAAAAAGTAAATACATGAAAATAATCTAACTCAAGGGCTAATAAGTTTTCTTTTACCTTTTCAAAGCATTCGTCATCCTCTGTAGGAAAACCAACCATAATGTCTGCACCTAAACAAAAATCTGGGCAAAGCTCTCGAGCCATTCTCAACTTTTCTGTATATTCTTCCATGGTGTAGTGACGTCTCATATCCTTAAGTAACTGATCTTCACCACCTTGTAAAGGCAAATGGATATGTTTACAAATTTTTTCGTTTTCTACCATGAAATTTAAAAACTCTGGAGTTAAGTCATTTGGCTCTAAAGATGATATGCGTAGCTTTTTTACAGAGTCAATCGCGACCATATCCTTTAATAGTTCTAAAAGGCCATAATCTTCATGATCTTCATATTGACCTAAATTTACTCCTGTTATAACGAGCTCTGGATAAGTAGTAGATAGCTCTTTTACTTGATCTAAAACCTCTTGTCTATCAACACTTCTTGAGCGACCCCTTGCTCTTGGGATAATACAATAGCTACAATAGGCATCGCATCCATCCTGAATCTTCAAAAAAGGTCTGGATTGAAATTTTACAGAAGACATTATGGACTGCTTTTGTAAGTCTAAATCATCTAAATCATTGATATCTTCTTTGATAATATCGAAAAACTTAGCTTTCTCCATATTATTTAAAATCAAATCGATGCCAAGCTCTTTAACTTCTTCAATATCTGTTTGTGAGTAACAGCCTGTAACTACAATGTAAGAGTTTTCATTGTGTTTTCTATATTTTCGAATCATTCGTCTAGAGTCTGCAGATGCTGAATTAGTAACACTACAAGTATTTAAAACTACAACATCTCCCGATTTTTGTTTCACCAAAGGGACCATACCAAGGGTTTCTGACTGTGCTCGCATTATTTCAAGCTCATATTTGTTTAACTTACAACCAACACTATCAAACAATATAGTAGCGTTTTTATCGATCTTTTTTTGACTTAGTTTTTCCATAATTCTTTCCAAATTTTTATCTCTATGATTTTGGATATATACTACTCCATGAAAATAGTCTACAAACTTCAATACCGAAACATAAATTTAAATAAAAATAAGCATGATATTTTATGGTCAAATAAACACTTAATAGTATAAAATAAATTCTCAGAGACATTTATACTAATTCAACTAATTAGCTTAAGGACCAAAAATGAAAGAACTTCCTGATTATATTTCTAGAGGACAAATTGATAATATCATTAGCAGTGTTGGCGAAGAGATTGCAGACACCCTCTTAGAAGAAGTTTTTCAAATTTTTTCAGAAGATTCACGTACAAGTATTGAAAAATTCAACCAGTTTTTTGACCAAGGCGATCTGATGGCTTTTCAAAAAACAGCACATCATCTAAAAGGTGCTGCTATTAATTTAGGTCTGGATGAAGTCGGTTCAATTTGTATGCAATTTGAAAACTATACAGGCGAGCTTCCCTCTTCAGAGATTAGAGTAGTCTTGGATGATTTAATCAATAAGCTAAGGGTACTCAACGAGTGGATTTCCACAGCATTTTAGTAATTAGTAAGTAACTTTCTACGATATTGTGCCATGTATTCAGATATCGCATCACAACCATCATCTAAACTAAGCTCTAATACTTCTTCAATAACATGAGAAAGCGGTCCCTTTTCATAATATAAAGCAAGTAGGCTACTCACCAACAAAAACTGTGAATAAGGTCTTTGTATATATAGGTTTATCTTGCCGTTATGATAAAGATTTTTCGCTGTATCTAACTGTCCGTAAGAAAAAAGGTAACAAAAGTTTAATTTTTGCACTGCATTACATTGCAATCTAGTTTGTTGCCAAAAAGCTTGGTAGTCACTCTCAATTGATTCAAAAATAACAAATGAATAATTTGCCTCACTAGATATAGACTGTGTTAGTGAATCTTCAAAACTTTTAAAAATAAGAAATTTAAAACCCTCAAAGCCTTTGATATTTATAATTAAATCGATATCAGCTTCAGATAACCCTATCAATCTAATTTCATCCATCTTATTTATCCTGTTTCGCTAACCATTCACTGGCTTTTATTCGCTTCCCTGATACTCCATTAGACTCTATAGATGCAAGCCAAATAAAAAGCTCTGTAGCACTTTGTAAACAGCTTTTTACATCCACTTCTTGATCATCAAATGATACTTGCTTAGCATGGCCAATCTCTCCGCTTAGCTCATCACATACCACTAAACTAGAAGGATCAACCAAATTACAATCAATGTGATTTTCTTTGTATTGAACCGAAATCAAATTTGATAATGTTTCTATCCCAGATTTTGAAATATGATAAGCAGTCCGATGCTCTGTATCTCCATCAGCGACACTTGAATCCGTAATATGAATAATCTTACCATGATTTTGCTCTAGAAAGTGTGGTACCACTTCACGGACCATATTATGGGAACCAATTAAATTGGTCTTAATTACCGAATTAAAATTGTCTACAGAGCATTGATGGACCTTACAAACCTCACCAAATTTTGCAGCATTATTTATCAATATATTTACAGAACCAAACTCTAAAACAACCTTTTTTACCAAGTTAGATACTTGTAAAGGAATTGTAATATCGCAAGCAGCATAAAAGTAGCTACCTTCGTATTCCGCTAAAATATCATCTAATTTTCTTAGAGATTCTAGGCTACGAGCACAGATTGCTACTTTAGCCCCTTCTCTTAAGAAGGCTTTTGCTAAGAGTAATCCAAGCCCTCTGTTACCACCAGAAATAATGGCGATTTTTCCTTGAAGTCGCATATTTTATTCCAAACAGGAGTTATCTCAATAATAATCTTTTCATGATTTTAAACCCTTTGAAGCTCTCTACGCTTCATTATAGGCTAGATTAACCTTGCTATAACTCTTCCTCGTACCAAAGCAATGCTAGAATGAACTAGAGAAATTAAAGCCCCTAATCATTTGCACTACTACAGAAAACAGCATACAACAAAAAATTACTTGAATTCAAGATTTTAAAACTTGTTCTTTTCTTTCTATAGAACAATTACCAAAAATAAAGTATCCTTCACTATTAAAACTCTTTGTTTAAAGCACAACATTGTTTTAAGTAAAAAACAGCCATTTTGGTCTACTAATCGTGACCTAGATCAAAATATGATTTACAAATTAAATGAATAATCTATGATGTTAAAACCATAGATTAACTATAAGGAGCATATATGCAAAAAGTAACTATTATTGGACATGGTCCTGCAGGTTTGACAGCGGCAATTTATTCTGCAAGAGCTGGCCTAGAACCACTAGTGTTAAGCTCTAGTGCTGAACTTGGGCAACTTGATCAAACAACAGATGTTGAAAATTTCCCTGGCTTTCCTGAAGGAATCATGGGACCTGATATTATCGTAAACATGCATAAACAAGCTGAAAGATTTGGTGCAAAGTTCAAAGCAAGCCATGTATCAGAAATCACTGGATCTGGACCATATACGCTTAAAACCGAAAGTGGAGACATTGAAACAGAGACAGTCATCGTTGCCACTGGCGCAAAACCCAGAAGATTAGGCCTAGAGTCAGAGCAAAAATATTGGGGACAAGGTGTTACAGCATGTGCAGTTTGTGATGGTTTTTTTTACAAGGACCTTGAGATTGTTGTAATTGGTGGTGGAGACTCTGCTTGTGAAGAAGCTATCTACCTAACAAAATTTGCCTCCAAAGTAACTTTGATCCACCGAAGAGACAAGTTAAGAGCGTCTAAAGTGATGGCGGATAAGGTCATCGCACATCCTCAAGTAGACATCTTATGGAACAAAAACGTAAAAGAAATCCTAGGAAACGAAGACGATGGTGTTACTGGAGCAATCTTAACAGACTCTGTTACAAACGAAGATTCTACTCTGAATTTTTCTGGTTTCTTTTTGTCCATTGGCCATTTACCTAACACGGACTTTTTAGATGGATTTTTAGATAGAGATGAAGAAGGCTATGTTATAGTACAATCAGGTAGTACTAAAACATCAAAAGAAGGTATTTTTTCAGCAGGAGACTTGTCCGATAAAGTATATCGTCAAGCTATCACTGCTGCTGGACAAGGCTGTATGTCTGCTATTGACGCAGAACGATATATAGCTGAAAAAGAGTAATACAAACTCCTTGTCTTATATTTTTATAAATCCACAAGCACCAGAAATTTATTTTTGCTCTTGTGGATTTTTATATGAATAGCAATTAACAGTCTATAACCACAACTGTACCTTAAATCTCTTCACTTTGTTTGACGACCGTATAACAGCCGTTATAGTATTTAATTTCGTTTTCTGAAGTGACATCTGAGAGGTCTATAAAAATAAGCTTTTAAGTGTGATTGATAATAACCTTTATATGGGTCGCTTATCATCTAAAAATATATATTTTTAATTTTTGATTTTATCCACTCAGTTAAAAAACAGTAAGATCATTTGCATTTGGATATAAATAGTTTACAATTTAGAAATTAATAAACACCAGTGTTTTTGGATATAGGCTTAGCTCGAGGTTTTAGTGATAATACCAATTTTAGAAAAAATAGATACATACCTAAGTGATGATTCTTTAAGCTTTTTTATAATGGAACCAGTCGGTTTGCCCTGTTTTTTACAATTCGCAAAAATTGGTGATGAAGTAATCTTAGATATTCCTAGCTCTAATTTTTTTAGTGATGGAATGGATCTTCAATTAACTGAGTTATTAAAAATGAAATATAATAAAGCCGCCACTACTCAAAAAGAAGAAGATCGCGTGACTAGTTATCAAGTGCGTTTTTCAAAGCCAGAGTCCAACAAAATGTGTTATATAGTGAAAGATATTTTTCATAGTATCTTGTTAGTCAATGAAGACTCCAACCTAACTATTGTAATGAGGTAAACATGATAGCAGACACCGATTTTTCCAGTTTTTTTGTTAGAGGATTAAAGTCTGTCTTCAAAGAGTATGCTATTGAGCTTGATAGTCAGCCAGAAGCAAAGCTACATGACAATAAATACATAGAAACATCAGGAGTAGATATTTTAATCTACTTATTCGAAGAAATAGAAGGCTTTTGTGTATTGTCTTTTGCTGTGGATGTTGCTACAAATATCACCCGCTCTATTGATATGGACCCCGACTCCGTAGACGATCAAATTACTAGAGAAGCAATGGCTGAAATAGGTAACCTAGCAGCTGCAAGAGCCAGTGCATTTTTAGCTAAGTCCAATGTAAAGACCAACATTTCTCCACCCAGTGTATTTTGGGGTAAAGGCTCCCATATATACTCTATGGTACCCAATCTTACTCGTACCTTGTTTCATACGCAATACGGAGTTGTAACACTCTTTTCTTCGGTTCGACTTAGAAAAAAATAGTTGTCTAGTTTAGACTGTAAATTTGTCAATAAAACTACAAAAGCGCAATTATACGGGAGTTTTTAACTTTACTGATGCTGCTTAATCACTTGATTAGCAAACAATTGATTAAAATAGTTCATAGACTCTGTATGCTCCATTAAAACGGGTACCATCTCAGTAAAAGAATGTTCTTTTATTGCTAAAACCGCATGATAGACTGTTTTGTCACAACCGCTCTCTAGTGCACCCTCAAATAATGAATATAACTCTTCAACTCGATACCTAGCAATACCACCAAGAATCATAGATTTGATAAACAACGAGTTTTCTTTGTTGAAAGCTTCTTGAACCAAGCTTTTATGAAAAACATAATCTTTGTTTGTCATTGCCTTGATCATAGCAGCTCTTTGTTCTTCATCGGCTGAATTCAAAGAATCAAAGTAAGACTTTCTAAAATCAATTGCAGCTTTTTCTTTTTCTGATAGAACCGGTTTATTTGCATGAGATTTGATCTGATCTAAACAAAAGTGAATTAGTTTTAAATGAGGTCTAAAGCAATCTTGATCTGACATCCAATTTAAAATTTCAATTGCTCGAATTTTAATTTTTTGGTTTTCATCGTGTATACAAACCCGACTCACTAAAACAATAGCTTGTTTTCTTTTCACGAAGCGAACTAATTCTAAAGCATTTTTTCTTTCAACCACTGTTTCTGATTCTAATTTAAACTCTAAAAAGCTCAATATTTTTTCAGAGTCCATTTCCAAAAATCGAAACAGAGGTTCTTTTTTAATTCCATTTCCTTGAAAAATTTCAAAAAACAATTCTTCCAAATGATAATCTAACAAAGTATTCATTTTATGATTACTCTGAGCTTTGATACTTGGATTTTCATGAATATGCGTTGGTACTACTTGGGAGTGTAGGCCTTCCATAGCTAGAATAGAAGCGCTAAGTCGTTTTTCGATGTTTGTTGGAATGTCAATATTTTTCAGTTTTTTAAGAAGCTCTCCCTTCCACAACCGAATATGCTCATTATATGAACTTTTATTTGCAGGGTATAAACCTCTTTTAAGCTGCTCTTGTCTTTCTTTTTCTACAGCTGTTAATAAAAATACCACTCGATCAACTAAGGGAGCTAGTACTCTTCTCTCTACAAATTCGGCCTTTCCTTCGCGGTCTCTAAGCTTTGTTAAGAGCTTTAACAGCAAAGAAGAATCATATCTTTCAAATAAATTTTGACGTTCGTGAAAAGACAGATGAGGCATCAATCGTAACTGATAGTATTTCTCATCTATATAGGCTTTTAACTTTTCTAAGTTTTGAAAACCTAAGTCTTTGTCGTCATTTTCTAATAATTTGGCAGAATTCATTAGCCTATCTATCGACAAAAGTTATGTATATTTTTAACTTTTTGTATTAATACAGCTCTAAACCCTTACTTTATCGCTATAAATTTGTGTCATAATAAGAGATATTTAATAGAATAGTCTATTTTTATTCTTACTTTTTGAAACAAATGTAATTTAAAAGGTACTATGTTTGTATTCATACAAAACCATCTGATAGACTATAGACACTCACTAAATTTAAATAGAATGATTGTAAGTTAATAGTAGTTCTAAGTTAAATTTAGCTAAATTTTTAAAAAAGCAGCGACCTATATGAATATTCTATTATCTAATCCACCATGGACTAAAAAAGGCCCTTACTATGCAGTAAGAGCCGGTTCAAGATGGCCACATTTTGAAAATGATGATTTTGACTACATGCCATTTCCATTTTTCTTGGCTCATGCCACATCATTACTAGAGCACAATGGCTATGAGCCTAAGTTGATCGACTCACTCGCCTTAAAACAAAGTCGTGAAGATTTTTTAAAAGAAGTAGACAAATTTCAACCTAAACTCGTTGTTATGGAGATCTCCTCTTTTTCTATGAAGAGTGACTTAGAGCTCGCTGCACTTATAAAAAAATCACACCCAGACTCTATTATTGCATTCGCAGGTTTAGCCAATGAAATGAAAGAAGAAGAGTTTGTTAGAAACAGCAACAATGTCGATTACTGTTTAGTTGGTGAATACGAAGAGACTCTTTTAGATTTAATTAGAAGCATTGAAGCAGATAAAGAGCCTATCGGGATGGCTGGACTAACTTTTATTCAAAAAGATGGTAAGTTTTCTGGATTTACAAGACGCTCACTCAACGGAAGCATTGATGACTATCCTTGGCCATCACGAGACCAACTCCCCATGGAAAACTACCATGATGAACCAGGAAACATCCCCCTTCCATCGGTTCAAATGTGGGCTAGTAGAGGCTGTCCCTACAAATGTATTTTTTGTGCTTGGCCGCAAATTATGTACGGTAACAATGATTACCGCTCTCGAAATATCATTGATTTAGCAGATGAATTTGAATGGTTAGTCACAGAATGTGGCTATAAATCTGTTTATTTTGATGATGATACTTTTAATGTTAACAAAAAACGAATTCGTGAGTTTTGTAACGAACTCATAAAAAGAGGAATCAAAGTACCTTGGGCTGCTATGTGTAGAGCAGACCTTGTGGATGAAAGTCTACTCAAGGTCATGAAAAAATCTGGTGTCAAAGCTGTAAAATATGGCCTAGAATCTGCTGATCAAACAGCAGTAGATCAAATGCAAAAAAGACTGGATCTTAAAAAAGCTATTGAAAACATCCGTTTGACCCACAATCATGGAATAAAAACCCATTTAACTTTTATGTTTGGACTACCAGGTGAAACTAGAGAGTCTTGCCAAGCAACCCTTGACTTGGCACTTGATCTTAACCCTGAAAGCCTACAATTAACAGTAGCCTCTCCTTTTCCTGGGTCAGTTTTCATGAAACAGCTCAAAGAAACTGGCCATCTTGTTAAGGATGTTACTGACGCAGATGGTATGAGAACCTCCTGTGTCCGTACAGAAGCAATGTCTCATGAGGAGCTCGAAGATTTTGTAGCTCATGCTCAAAACGAGTGGATGATTCACGTTTCCAAAAGAAATAGAGTCAAAACACCTGTTGCAAATCAAAAAGATCCTTTGGTCTCTGTTATTATTCCTAACTTTAATGGAGAAGCATTCCTTCGAAATGCAGTACACTCTATCGTTCATCAAACATGGAAAAACACAGAAATCATCGTTGTTGATAACAACTCTAGTGATAAATCTATTTCTATAATAAAAAATGAGTTTCCTGATGTAAAAGTGATGTCACTTAACTCTAACACTGGTTTTGCTGCTGCAGTTAATACAGGTGTTCGTGTTGCACAAGGGGATTATATTTCTTTTTTCAACAATGATGCGCAAGCCAAGCCTAACTGGATTGAAACCCTAATCAACGCTATTAAAAACGAGGATGAAATTGGCTTTGCTGCAAGTCGTGTTTTAAGTCAACATGATACAAGATTGATTGATTCTGCCGGTGATGGTATTACATCGTCGGGTAAGTGCTTTAATATCGGTAATGCAAACTTAGATAGCCCACAATTTTCAAAACAAAGATGGGTTTTTGGAGCAACTGGAGCAGCTAGCTTCTACAAGAAAACTGCTCTACTAGAAGCTGGCGAGCTGGACGAGGACTTTTACATGTATCTTGAGGATGTGGATCTTAGCTTTAGACTACAAACTCTTGGGTATAAGTGCCTATACGTCCCTGAAGCTGTTGTAACCCATATAGGATCTGCAACTGCAAACTCTTATCCCGGTCTTAAAACCTATTATTTAAGCCGCAATTTGATCTCGCTTTTGGTAAAAAATGTACCTAAAAGCTTAATTAAACTAAACTTCATACCTTTTCTTGGTCATTTATTTTATATGTTTTTCTATCAGCTCTTAATCAACCGTGAGCCAGTATCTTTTGTAAGAGGCCTATATCACGGAATTCAAATGATTGAGTCCAACATTAGAAAAAGAAAGATTATCCTTGGAGGTCGCCGAATCACGGATGAGGAGTATCTTAATATTTTTCACTTTGGAGATGTTAACTATAAGTTGACTAAAAAAATGAGGCAAAGTGCTCCTTCTTCAAAGCACATTGAAATTACTAAGGCTAGAGTAGAAAGTGCATAAGGTTTTGTGGGTTTTTTACTTCACAGTAGCTCCATTTTTATATACTCAGCAAAGTTTTGATAGCTTTGCTTTGAAGCAATCATTTTTTTTGCTAGTTCTTGCTATTCAGTCGATTTTTTTCTTTTATTGTTCTAAAAGTAGTTCTTTATTTTTTCGCTTAAAGCACTTTGACTACATAGTGCTATTTTATTTTTTACTACGACTTGTAAGCTCATTTACTTATATCCCTGAGTTAGGTCTTTTTCCTTCTCTAGCAACCCTATCATTTGAGCTATTTCTATTCATTTTTTATCTGCAACTTCGTATATTACGATTAGATTATCAAACTCTGGATTTAAGTATTAAGGCTTTAACTTACAGTAGTTTTATCGTGTTTTTATTACAGGCTTTTTCTTTGTTAAAGCCACTTCACAATACCCATCGCTTTGATGCGAACTTTTTTCACCCCAATGTCCTTGGTATTACTTTTTGCTCTATACTCATCTATTTTCATAGTAAGAATGAAAGCAATAAAGTACTCTATATTTTTGCTATTACCCTACTTTTAGTTAGTTTCTCTAAAACTGCTTATTTAATTTACTGTTTCTATCTTTTAGGTGGTGCTATATATAATAGGAGCAACTCACAAAAGCTATTTAAAATGCTGCTATTTATTAGTTTTGCCTATGTTTTTTTTACTCTAAATAATCAAGATCCCTTATCACAGTTTCGCAATCAGTTGAGTCAAGCTCTCAGCATTAAGTCTCAGATTTTTAAAGCCACAAGCCAAGCTATAGTTGATCAACCCCTTGGATATGGTACTGGACTCTTTGCATACAAAATACAAAGGTTTTTACCGGATACATTTCATCATTTGTTTCCAAACCCAAATCATCACACTTTATACAAAGCGCATAACTTCATTCTAGAAATAGGATTTGAGTCGGGCTTGTTGGCCTTTTTTCTTTTAATTTATGCCATATTATATTTGATAAGTTTTGAAAAATCCCCTGTCCGTTCGTGTTTGTTGACTCTTGTAATAACCTCCATGTTTTCTATTCACTTAAATTATCCTGAGTCTCAAATATTCTTTATGTTTTTACTTGCCGCCTTAAGCTCCTCAAAGGATTACTTATATGATTAAAAGCATTTTTAGATATCTTTGTCCATGCATAGGGCTTTTTGCTCTTTATTTAGCTTTAAATCTATTTAGGAGTCAAGTTTCAGTCAAGAATCATCAATATCAATTACAAAACGAAGACTTTAGTCAAAAATTTCTAATTTCACAACTATCTGATTTAAGATTACGTGATGAATACATGGAGTTTATAAGAAATGTAAACCTAGGAAACAGTCAAAAATCCCATAGTTATCATAGTATATTTACAAAGTACTTTAAGGGATATCTTGAACCAAACCGACTTTTAGCTTACCTTTTTATACGAAAAAAAGAGTATAAAAAAGCGTTAAACGAGGTAAACATTGCCATTGACAATCATCCATACTTTTACGTGAATTACTTGCTAAAATCTGATATAGAAAAGCAGTTAAAAATAGATTTCACGCAATCCTTGCAAACAGCAAATCAATTGCAACTAAGGGATAAACACTTTAGAGAAGCTAATTAGATTAAGGATTATTAGTAAATACGGGCCAATCGATTGTTGAAAACTCACTTTCAGCCTCTATAGTAATTAGGTTACCGTTTCTTAAGTCAATGTAAATCGGATCATAGTCAGCATTAGCTTCATCGCTTCCTGCCGCACCAACCATGACAACTAAATAACTCTCTTTATCTGAAAGACCCGTAGCAGTTATGTTGTTTAAACCATCAAAGCCATCCGTATCACCTAGTCTTGTGTTGAGATTACCCAATCTATCATAAGAAAAAAACGTCAAATCATCTAAAATGCTCGTAGCAGGATCAGCCCCTGGAGAGTCCTCATCGTTGCCAGGATATTTTATGACAACACCTTCTGGTAAGTTGATAATTTTTTGCCTAGTTTCTAGGTCAGCTAGATCCTTTAAAGATGTATAACTGGAATTAATTTGTAATGGACTTCGAACTCTATCTGGAGTATCGAGACCACTATCATTTACAATTAAAATTGAGTACCCAGCTTCATGGTTATCCGTCGCATCATTATGACTTATTGTATGTGTAACATCTTCTGGATCTACCCTTCCTCGATATATGTATATTGCAAAAGCATTTCTAGTAGATGTAGCATAATCCGAGTTAAAATATACCGAATTACCCTCATCAACTTCAGCTTTTAAAGCTGATGATTTAGCTGAACGAATTGCCGCACTAATGATCTGTGCTGCCTGCTTTTGTTTATAATAATTAGTAGTTGACCTTAAAGACCAAGTAGCCCATGTAGCCATAATTCCTACTAAAGTGATTACAACCAAAAGTTCAATTATTGTAAAAGCTTTTTTACGCAGCATTATCATAAGGCCGAACCTCTATAAGGTACTCGGACTATCTCTTTGACAGATATTCCTTCTGGTTCTATATGTTTAAAATAGGTTTGAGTATTATCCAAGTCGCATATAGGTATCAAACGACTGGCATAGTAGGCTTCGTTTACACGGTTTGTTGTTATAGTTGGATATAAATCAACAGTCAAAGATATGGGAACGCTTGGCTCCCTTTGGCAAATTTCATTATCTGTTAATTTGTCCCCAGGAGGTCCATTGATATCATCTATGCTTTCTTCACTCCAAGATTTATCAGCTGCCATTTTAGCACCTCTAAATACAGCACGATCCTCTACATCCGCTCCACGGATATCCATATGAAAGTCCATGCGATAGAGGACTCTAGCCACTGTTCTAAAATCATTATATAAAATCTGATCTTGTGCTCGTGGTGTATTTAAGTTCAGTAGATTATCTGTCACAATTTTGACTTCGCCCAAAGACCACAAAGAATAAGTCGTATAATAAGGAAGAGTCTTAGCAACATCTGTAGTTTGTGTGTAATCTCCCCTAACGCTTGGCACCCAGTAATCTACGTCCCCCCTTTGATAAGACAAATATGGCATAGGAAACTGCAACACTCCCAAAAACTCGTCTTGGTCGCTATTGCCATTTGTGTCTAAAAAATCACGGGCATAATCTGGTCTCCAGTAAGATGTATCACTCCAATTGTAACTACCGTCGAACAATCCAGAGTAAGGAGGACCAACCATAGGCAAGGTTGTTTGGTCTCTTCTTATCTGCCATATAGGATGTAAATCCTTTGGTCTTTCATTGAAGTCTAACTCACCAGAATAGAGTGTATCGAATTCAGTTGAAATATCATCACCTTTATAATCTTTTAGAGCTATACCTGGAATAAAACTGGATGTAACTGGAGCAGAACCTTCAATAGCACCATCATAACCATCTCTGTCTTTATCTCTAGTTAACCACAGTTTGAAGAAAGTCTTATATCGAACATTGTCATAAATAGTTGGATCAAAGTACTTTTCATTGTCTATATTATTTTTCATGTCCAAATCAAGTACAGTTTGCAGTTCTACATTGTATTGCTCTCGTGGGTTTTGTGGCTCGTAAGGGTAAGTTAAAGTCTGAGAGTAATTTATTGAACGATTGATCAAGCGATCAAACAAAATCTCTTTATTTGCATCAAAGTCAAGACCACCAACAAGTGCATCCGGTTTACGGTTGATTGTACCGCCTGTACCAGGTCCACCATTTAGCTCTGAGTCTATGTTTCTACTATAAGCAGCATAAGTGCCTGAAAACTGAAAATCCCATTCGTTATAGTAGTGCCATCTTCGAGTTTGTAGATGACCTAAATCATAGCCAGTTTTTTCAGAATCCAAAAAATAGCCTACTGGTGTCACACCACCTGAGTCATCCCACTCTACTGCTTGTAGTGCTGGACCACCTTCAAGCTCTAAATTTTCTGACAATACATTGTATCTAAAATCACAATGATCATATTGTGACCAAGCTGCTCCAAACTTTACTGATGGAGTCACACCAGGACGTAAGTCAGACAAGGTCGGCTCAGGTGCTAAAATATGCCAATATTGAGTAGTACCATCATCACTTAAAAGTCTCTCAACTGGACAGTCTCTCATTAAATCATTTGCAAAGTCATCTTCATCACTTGGACGAGATGCCACAATAGATCTGTGAAAAGTTGCATATTGCTGTAAATTAGTTGCGTTTTGTAAACTGATCAAATCTGACTTTATATTGGATATAAATCCCCCAGCAAAATCTGTAATAGTACCATTTACAGTAGATGCTCCTACTTGTGGCCTTAGCACAGCATCAATTGGGATCCTAGGATCAATCGCTTCTTCGTAAGGGTTGCTTATCCCATTAGTACAGGCATTTCTATTTCCAGCTGTACATAAACCCCCATCAGCGGTTGTAATTTGCCTCATTTCAGCGTTTAATCGCAAGTAATGAGAGTCTGTACCTGGCCACAGTCTTCCGCCATGATTTGAATCTGGCGCGGTATTAGTGGCGTCTGCGGCTCTATCAGCTCTTGCTCTCTCATCATATAAAAAATTAATAATCTCTTGCCATGCTGGAGGAACTTCAGCCACAATCGTTTCATTATTAGGACTCGATTTATCTGTATGAATATGAGTTGCAAAACGCAAGTCAATAATACTCATAGACTCCATTACATTTTTAAGCATAGAGTAACCATAATCTATACCAGACCTTGCTGCTAGATTTGCAACTTGCGAGTATTCTTTACTTTTTTTGTCCTGTAGCATGATATTCAAAGTCTCAAGTTCACTAGTAGTCAAAAATGATACTAATGCCATCATACCTATTGCTATCAAAATAAAAGCACCCTTATGTGTATTTTTTTTAAAGTTTTTCATTGCATCGTATCCCCAACTTCGTATTGCAATAGGCGTTGACGGATTCCAGGTATACGAGACCATTGATATCTATGATACGATAAATCAAGAGTCCATAACAGATTTTTACCAAAACTAGGAGATACGATACCTTGAGCTACAGACTTTATAGTCGAATTTTCTACAAAGGATGTATCATCAATCGTAGTAACTCCCGCAGCGTATTCAGGGTCTGCCTCTCTTACCACTATCATTACCATGATACTATGTGTACCTACACCACCGATCTTATCTTTGAAAGCCGTTCCCTTGATACCGGTTATTGCTCCATCCGTAGAAGATCCATTCGCCTCAGTCCAATCATCTAAATGTTGGATGTATAACATATCCACATCAGTGCTCTTCAGCTTAGAAAACTTATCTCCTCTTGTTGTCTTATCAACTGCATCATCATTTGCATCTAGTCCGCTCCAAGTATCAGCCTTGCCTCGAACAGCATTTGAAAAAACCAGATTTCCTTCACGGATTTTACGATAATAGACAAATCTTCGAATGAGTTCGTTGTTCCAGGAATTGACTCCATCCGCACCATCAGCTGAGATAGCTGCTCCACTAGCAAACAAATTTAGACCTGTGGACAAAGACACATCTGACTTTGCCTGTACACCACTAGAGTCAAAGCCAATTTGGTCATAACGATCATCGATATCATCGCCCACAGTACCATCTGAAATTGTTAAATACTCCTCTGAAACTAAGGGTAAAATATCTCGGTAAGACAACTCTCTTAACAAGGGAGTTATATTATGAAAAGTCCCAGCAGTAGGAGATACAACGGTTGGAGCAACATTATAAATAGATTTTTCTCTTAGCTCTTTCGGATAAGGAAAGCCCAAGTAGACATTATCTTGAGCGGCAGTACCAGCAACATCGCTATAGTTTGCTGCACCTGCTAACCCAAAGATTTGTGGTTGTAGAAGATCAATTCGAGGTAATGGACCAGTAGCTGCCCCGGACCATTTATCTTCATCTAGCTCCCCACTCCTACCCTCTTGTGAAAATATTTTTGTGAAATTTCGAAATCGAACTAAAGGATCTGCATCAACTGTCAGAGCTGTTTTAGATGCAAAAGTTGTTTCCATTCGCTCTTGTGAACCAATAAAATTCATTATTTTTTCTAACTCGGATAAAGCTAACTGCTGATAAACCCCCAAGTTTTTCATCTGCATTAATATTCGTTGTTTACCTTGAGTACTTGAGGAGTAAGTTGCCAAAACGATAGACAAAATTACAGAAGAAACTAACACTTCTATTAAACTTAAGGCTTTTTTATCCCGAATCCATTTCATAATTAGCCTGTCACTCGACCCATGGTAAAGCTTGTTCCACGAAAGATTTTAGTTTGTGTATCTGCAGACTCTGTACCTCCACTAGGAGTAAAACCAGACTTACTGGTAATTTGAAAATCAACGCTAAACTTTTTAAGCCGATCTCCCCCTTGGTTAACTTCAAGTTGCTCAACTGCCGCATAAAAATCCGGAACCTGCTTTATAACTGTAACTCTTTGCGATGAGTCAAGTTCAAAGTCAGCTGGAGCAATCTCACCAGAAGCTCCTCCTAGTGGATCACTATCGGTGCCAACCATTCTATGAAAATATAAGTTTTTGGCCGCATTGTTTTCATCTGTATAGTTATAATCTGTAAAAGCTGCATCTGACTTTTGCTGGATATCAGTAAAGAAATAGCCTACTTCAACTAATTTATCTAATGAGTCATACTTGTAATAGTATAAAATTTGATGATTACGGCCTGTATTATTATTTACATATTGACTACCGTTTAATGGCCCATCATCATTATATTGACCATTGATAAACCCTACATTTGTTGCTCCTGAGAGTACCTTTTGAATCATCATTCGAGCTGTAGTTGAATCACTTAGTTGCTTTACTTGTTTACCATGTCTTTTTGATACTTTTTGTAAGCTTGAAAAAGCCACTAAAAAACCACCTAATATGATGGTGGAGCTAGAAATTGCGACTAAAAGCTCAATAATCGTAAATGCTTTTATTCTATTGATTAGCTGTTTCATGGTTGTTCCTCTGTAATTAATAACATATCTTGCTCTAATTTTATCTCTACACTATTAATTATACCCAATTTATACATTCTTCACAGTACTATCCTAGTTTTTTTTAAATTAAAAATGGATAAAATTATTTTTTTTTGTGAATCATCTTCAAAACTTAAGGTTATATGATGTGTTGAATGAAAAAAAAGGGGCTAGCCCTAAAGCTAGCCCACTATTATTTCTAGATAGATCCAGAGTGTAAATCGTCAGTTCCACCAGATGGGCCTTGTGTACCATCTCCACCAGGAACAACATCTACAGTGTTTCTGTCAGATGCACCTGAAGTAGCAATAGTACCCCATACCATACAACCAACTCCTCTAACTTTACCGTTAGTATCTTTGTTAGCAGCATCTGATCTATTGTTCATGATCCACTGATAATCTTCAATAGTTGCTTTGTTAGTGATATTTTCGATACCACTCCAAGCTGAGATTGCTTCTGGACATACAAATACAACATCATCTTGAATCATTTCATAGATTTGATCTTTATTACTTGCTGTAATAGGATTGATTCTTGATGGTAATGCTGTTGAACTTGATGCCATATCTCCATTTTCAAGAAAGTTAATCGTATGAGTCGACCCAGATGCAGGGTTTCTAATAGCAACGTATTTTGCCTCCCACATACCAACACCTTTTTCAAGTGTATTTTGATTACTTACACAAGATTGCTTTCTAGCATCTCTTGAAAACTGTGCATACTTACCAATACCCATTGTTGCTAAAATACCGATAATAACGATAACAACAAGAATTTCAATTAAGGTAAAACCTTTTCGCTTTAAGCTTCTTGCTAATAAGCTCTTTTTCATAACTTTCTCCTTATATATGAAAGAAATTACAAAGTATAATCACCTCTTGACCATACTCTTATAAATACTTGACTTTATTTAAAGTGGCTTAAATTTTTAAAAGCCTACCTCAAGATTAAATCTACAATATAAAACTAAAACATTTTAATTTAAAATTCAAGCTCGATTTACAACTATGTCTATAGAAATTTTCATGCCAAATCAAAAAGCTACCTCTTTTTATAATCTTGGTGAAAAATGCAAGATTTTACATGCATTAAAAAATCTCAATGCAAGGTTTTACATGCATGAACACCCTACTTATTGTAAAAGCTTCATTCCTCGCCTTCTAAAAGTTTTAGCTTTTTAATATGTTGTGATAAATCGTTTCTATTGTAAGAGATTTGTTCAGCAGTTTTTGAAATCTGATAATTATTTTCTCTCAAGTAGTGACTAAAAAAATTTCGATGAAAGCAATCTAATACGCCCTGCTTAATATCCTTGTAATTACAATTCGTCAGTGGAAACCCCACTCTATAATCAGATTCAGCTGTTACATTTAAAACGGATACTACATCTTCATAAGAAATTATCTCTGTCTCGGTTAATATAACCAAGCGCTCAATGGTATTTTTTAGCTCGCGGATGTTACCAGGCCATGAGTATCTTGAAAATAACTCATTGGCTTGAGGACTAAAAGATTTTTTGAGGCCAGTTTTTGTAAACATAGCTTCTACAAAAAACAAGCTTAACTCGGCTAGATCATCTAAACGCTCCTTTAAAGGAGAAATCTTAACTGGTAAAACATTTAATCTAAAAAATAGATCCTCTCGAAATGTTTTGTTTTCTACAGCCTCTTCAAGCTCTCTATTTGTAGCAGCGATAACTCGAACATCAATATCAATCGGATCTAGCTCTCCTACACGCGTGATTCTTTTTTCCTGTAACACTCGAAGCAACTTGGCCTGCATCATCAATGGAAGTTCTCCAATTTCATCTAAAAAGATAGTCCCCTTATCTGCTGCTTCAAATTGTCCCGTTTGGTCCTCTGTAGCTCCTGTAAAAGCCCCTTTTTTATGACCAAACAAAATACTTTCAAATAAGTTTTCTGGTACAGCTGCACAATTAACAACTATAAACGCACCTAAGGAGCGATTAGAAACACTATGAAAATGTCTAGCAGTTACTTCTTTACCTACTCCACTCGGGCCAGTAATCAAAATTGTTGTGTCTAAGTTTGCTGTTTTTTTAGCAATGGATTTCACCTTAACTAAGTCATTTGACGAGCCAATAAAGGGAAACCTTTCTTGTACTTGAGATACTAAGCTCTTTTTTTCACTAATAAAATCTATTTGCTTTTGAACCTTATAAAAAATCTCTCTCCATGAGGAATCCTTAAAAGCATAATCTTTTACATTTTTATATTTAATTAACAGATCAACGGCAAAGGATTTATCTTGAGAAGACAACACTAAAATACTACCAGAAAAACGATGATCAATAGTAAAGTCCAGCAGCTTTACGCCTGCTTTGTAATCTACATGACTGATATCTCCCTCTTTTAATGGGAAAATAATATCCATTATCATTAAATCAAAGTTCTTGAATTGAATAAACTCAGTGGCTTCACTTAAATTTTTAGCATAAGAAAACTCAGCGACCTCTTCTAGCTTACTCTCTAACTCTTCTGAAATTTCATAGGCATAGTTTTCATCATCTTCAACTACTAGAACTTGAATCATTGTTTCTCCCACATTAAGCAGTATTGGTATGCTTTTTTAATTTACCTTAAGCAAATCTTAAAGTCCAAAATCTTTTCAATCAATTTCTAAAGGATGGAAGATCAACACTCAAACAAAGACCGCTGTTTGGCATATTCTTTAAATCTAGTTGAGCTCCAATAATATTGCATGAGTTTCTAATGGCAATTAGACCTGTACCTCCATCACCGAGTTGATAGGATAGATCACCATGAAGATCTTTTAACAAGTCTTCATCAACTCCCGGCCCATCATCTAATATTTGCAACTGAATTTCATGTGCTGATTTCTTTTTTAGATGAATATTTACAGTCTTTGACCCCGCTTCAAAAGAGTTATTCAATGCATTATCAAACAATAAACAAATTTCATCTTCAAACTGTGATTTATGAATTACTCGAATCTTCTTTGAAATCAGTTTTGGATCAATATGAACCTGAATATTATCTCTCTCTGTATTTAACTTAATTAATTCCATGATCCCATCCTCTAAATCGTACTCATGATCCTTAAAGAAGTTAGAACATGCTTCACTTAGATTTGTAAAAAAACTCGATTGCGCTTGAAGAAAAGCCTGAGCTGCTTTTGCTCCATCCATGCTATCCATATTGCTTTGTAACTCATGCATTCTTTGTAAGAGCTTTTCAAAATCCACTGCAAGCAACTCTTCTGTTAATGAAAAGGATTGAAGCTTTGGTAAATTTGCTAACTGAGTTACTTTTACAATTAGATGCTTCATCTTCATATCTACATCTTTTACATTTAACTCTCTAAAAAATGTCTGTAAAAGTTTTTGAGGGTCATAAACATATCTTTGATATACTGAAAACTTACCTTTTAAACCATGTATACAGGATCTATGAATCTCTTCTAATAAATCTAATTGCTGCAATAGATCTTTAATATCAGATCGAGACCCTTTTAAGTACTCTTGTAAGACTCCCTCAATTTCATAAATGCTTTGCTTTAGATTACATCCACTAAAATCAATTCTGTCTACATACTTTGCTAGCAGTTCAAACTCCGATGGAAACTTACTTACCATTTTATTCATATAATCAATAAAGGAGTTTTGAATCTTTAGTAAAACTTTAGTGGTATCCTTTTGATTGGATAATAAAAGCTTTTGAAAAATAAAGATACAGTCTTTTTTTGAATGATAACCCAAAAGTTGAAAGTCTAAATTTTCTGGGCATAAGCCATTCAATTCTAAAAACTCTAGTTGTGAAAATAGAGAAATCCACAACGAAAAACATTCTGAAAACTTTTGGGTCTTTTCAAGAGTGTTTAAATACTCAAAAAACGACTCTCCCTCAAATTTCTCTCTACTATAAAAAACAAGACTACCTTGCTGTAAATCATACACCTCAGGAAAAGATCTTGAGTGTAAATTTGCTAAGATTTTTGGTAGCTCCAAAAACTGTGCCTCACTTGTTACTGACTCATCTGATTTATAAACCCATAACTCTACATCACGATTTAAATGTTGATCAATTGCATCAAAAATATAAGCATCCTCATTTTGATATTTTAATGTGGTATTACTATAACGAGTAGGTAAAGCCCCTACTATTTGAACTTCTTTACTTGATACTAGATCTTTAGAGTATGACAATTGCAATGGAACTCTTGTTAAAAGAACATTTAACATCCACTCTTTTAGCCGTAAAAAACTACGTGATTTTCGAACTGCTAAAGTTAGATCCTGCACCTCTTTTTTGGAGTACAAAGTAAGGTCTAAAGTAGACAAAATATTTTTTGCGTCTTCTAAACGTCCCAACTCAACTAGCGTCAAAATCAAATAAAACTTGGCCTCTCTTTCAAATACCCCTTCACCGATCAGTTTTTCAAAATACTCATGTGACTTTAAATAGTTTTTATCCTTATAAAATAACAAGGCTATTTGATAAAAATGCTCTAATGAAGGGTTTTGATCAACTATTTTTTTTGTAAAAAGTATCAGGTCTTTAGAGTAACTATCTTTAATTAACTGGATTTCATTAATTAGCTTTCTTAGTACAAAGCTTAAAACAATGGAAACCCCTAAAACAAATAAAGTGAAGTTGTCTGAAAATGCATCTTCAATCATTAATATTCTCCAAAGGCTGTAATATTGATATTCTAAAAGTATGGCAGTTTTATATCAACTATACAATTACAAACTCATACTTTTTGCTATACTCAATGATATTTAGGGTTTCTTGGTGATGGCTTGACACATGAAAGATCTTTTTTCCAAAACGATTGGTATTGAGCAACGAATCTACTCTTTTCATGTCTAATTTTCTCATAAATCTTGCATAAAACTTTTGATGTAAATAATAGAAAAACTCTCTTTTCAAAGATTTACTCATACAATCCATATCATTTTTTATAACTCTAAGGACACCTTCTTCACTTTGATAGGGTATCTGTGAAAATAATATCACCTTTTGCTTTTCTACGTTTGTAAGATAACTTTGAATATTTGATATGCAATCTGTCGATTTAGACAAGGAAGAATGCCTGTAATAGTTTCTTAGATATTTAATAGCTTCATTGGATGAATCGGATCGATACTTAAAGCCATTTTTATCTAAAAAATCCAAAATAGACTTTTTGTCATAATGCACCAAAGGTCTTAATATATTATGAACAGATAAAACAGATTGAAGCTTTAGAATCCTGCTATCTAATCTGCCTTGATGAAAACCAATCAAAAAAGACTCAATAGAATCACTACCATGATGACCAGTCAACAAATAGCAGCTTTGCCCAGACATTTTCTCTTTTAAAATTTTATATCTAGAGTTTCTGGCATCTTCTTGTAAATTTGCTACGGACTTAAATTTTAAGTTGTGAACTGTAAGTTTCACACCATGTTTCTTACATAAATTTTTACAAAAATCTACATCTTCATCTGACTCTTGATCACGTAGTTGATGGTTAAAGTGTATTGCTTCAAATGTACAATGATAGTTTAAGTTTAGAAACACCAAAAAATGAAACAAAAAAACGGAGTCCGCGCCACCAGAGAGGGATAAAAGAAAAACCTTCCCAGCAATAGGAAAGGTTTTACTAAAAGTTTTTTCTCTAAGTTTAGAGTAAACTCTATTTAGATCGGTATGTGATTCTGCCACGAGTCAAATCGTATGGAGACATTTCGATCTTTACTTTATCTCCCGGAATGATCCTAATGTAGAACTTTCTCATTTTTCCAGAAATATGAGCTAGTAGCTCATGTCCATTTTCAAGTTTTACATTAAACATGGCGTTAGGAAGAGCTTCGAGTACTGTTCCTTCTACCTCAATCGTGTCGGTTTTTGCCATCATTAGCCTTTTTTCAGTTATTAAATACAATATTTTTGGGTGACAATATCAAACTTGTGTGAAAAAGTCAACTATTTGTAAATTTTTTGCAACTATTCAGCTATAATTTTTCAATCCCTTTACAAAGCCTGATTACATCTAAGTTTTTAATCATTGTTATACCCAAATACAAATAGTTTTACTTTTTTTATACTGAACAAATAAAACCCCATGTTAATGGGCTTTCTATTTTTCATGATACCCGTTCAGTTTTAAACGCAGTTTTAAAGAAGCTTTTCAAGCTTCTTGGTTTTCCGTATAACGGTAAAACCAAATCTGGATGGATATATATTTTGTTTCTAAAGATTTTGAAATGTAGTGAACTACTTAAAAAAAGCTTTAGATACAAAAGATGATGATGAACTAAACCGTATCAATAAAGAAAAAACTACGAAAAACTTGCATGATCCTCAACTTTTATCAAAGAGGCCACCTAAACAATTACAAATATTTATCAACTATGTAACCAGTTCATCCTCACCACCACGTGATACAACGATTTCACCGTTCTCTTCAAGACCTCTCACTACGTTTACAATTTTTTGCTGAGCTTCTTCTACGTCTTTGATTCTTACAGGACCCATAAAAGCCATTTCATCTTGTAGCATTTGAGATGCACGTTTAGACATGTTTTTTAAGAATTTCTTTTTCACATCTTCAGAAGCTGATTTTAGTGCCAAGCCAAGGTCTTTACTATCTACCTCTTTTAACACTCTTTGCATACCACGATCATCTAACATATTTAAATCTTCAAATACAAACATTCGTTTTTTGATTTCTTCTGCTAGATCTGGGTTTTGAATTTCAAGGTTTTCAATAATCGCTTTTTCAGTACCACGATCCACTTGATTGATAATCTCAACTAAAGAATCTACTCCACCAACAGATGTGTAATCTGATTGAGATACACTAGAAAGTTTCTTCTCCAGAATTGACTCAACATCACGTACAATTTCAGGACTTGTTCTGTCCATCATAGCTAGACGTTTTGCAACCTCTACTTGAGTCTCTGCATTAAAAGATGACAAAATTAATGCTGCTTTATCTGATTGCAGATATGCCAATATCAAAGCAATAGTTTGAGGATGCTCTCCAGAGATAAAGTTTTTTAAGTGTTCTGGATCGGCTGCTCGAATCAAATCAAATGGCTGCACTTCTAATGAAGAAGTTAATTTGGAGATAATATTTTCAGCACCTTCATCGCCTACCGCTGCACGTAGAAAATCTCTTGCCGCAGATACACCACCGTTTGTTATAAACTCTTGTGCCTTAAGCATATTATAGAAATCTTCTACAACTAAATCACGATCATCTTGGTCTACTCTTCTGATTCTTGCGATTTCAACCGCTATGGTTTCCATCTCTTCTTCACTGAGCATTTTAACTATTTCTCGTGATAAGTCTGGACCTAAAAACATCAGAAAAACAGCAATTTTATGCCGAGAATTCATCTCCTTGGATTTGGTTGCCATGAAGCTTTCCTTTCTATACTGTTTCGTCTATGCCTGGTAGATCAGGTGATATTCGTAGTGCTTCTTCGTAATTCAACTTGAGTCCGATTCCTTGACTAGACCCTTGCTTTAAATAAAACTGAACAGAAATTTCTTGTTGTTTGAAATCCCAGTCGAGTTTTCCTTCCCAACAATGAAAGTCTTTGGTAACACCTAAACTCAAACGGGTTAACTCATTGGTTACTGAATTATAATGGCTATACATTTCTAATCTATTTCTTCGATTAATTATATACTCTGTGCTTTGAGTAAAGCTCTCCCATCTAGAATTTAAATTAGAGTACTGTGCACGAAAATCTAACTCCCAAACATCTGGCTTTCTGACAGTATAATTAGTAAACAACGAAGCCACTTTTAAACCACTCAATGAGGATTTCTTGCCTCCATTTGAATATGCAGCTCTTAAACTAAGCGACCAAGGCGTAACTTGGTTAGCCCCTCTATATCTAACATTAGAAGATAGCGAGCCAAAGGAGCTGTTTTTCAAATCAAATGCAGATTGAAATAGAGTACTAGAAAATCTTTTTGAATTATAAGACAGTCGATGAGTTAACAACTCTCGATCATTGAGTTTATCAAAACTAACAAAAGGGTTTGTCCCTTTAACATCATGCCAATTATATTGAAAAAATGACCCAAAATCGTTACCTAACTTGTGATTTAAACTTGTGTTTAAACGAACATAGTCTCGATCAGTACCACCACTATAGTAAGTCCTTTTAACCATACCATTGGTACGTAGAGTACCACCTAATGCATCAATGGTATCGTGATAGCCATGAAGTACTAGATCCTTTGCAGCCACATCCACAACATTAGTGTAAGACTGCTCTTTATATTTTGTATATCCAAGTTGATATCGGTACTGAAATGGTCCGCCACCTACACGCCTTGTTGGTGAATCCAAAAATACAGATGGCTTTTTACCAAGACTTTGGACTAAACTATCTTGGGTATATGAGTTTTTATCAGGATCCTCTCGACCTTGAACCTCCACACGCGCAACAAAACCCTTTTGTAAGTCCTTTCTATAGTCAAATTGATAATCTAACTCTTTGTTATCTGAAAAGAATCTAGAGGAATCAACTAAATAGTTAACTTGCAAATTGGCATCGCCCGCTTTTTCATGAGAGTAGCTTTGATCAACTCTCAATCTCTGTGAAGTATTACCTGTAAAATTATCATTATTTCTTGAAATAGCGATCCGAGTCGGAGCCCGTTTTGAATCATTCAACTCTGCTGTTACTTCGTAATCTAACTTTTGTCTTGAACTTGGGGTTACCTTCATTTCACCATAGAAGTTTTCGTTTACATAATAGTCCCATTTGATTTTAGTATATATCCCTCTAGCGCTATCATAGCCCGGTATGATTACTAGTGGTGCATCAGCTCGACCGCCATTCAAGTCGAACTTATAAGCAGGAACGGTTAGAATTTTTCTGTTACCTAAATAAAAGGAGGCCCCTTTTAAAAATAGCTTTTTATTTGGAATCAAAATCATCTCTTTGGCAGTAATATGATAATGATGGTGACTATGATCGCATGTGGAAGCATGAGCTCCACTAAGCCTCATTTTTTGAGGAAGCATAATTGCCGATTCACCAGAAATAAAAGTATTTAAGGTAATTGTATTAAACTCCTCCATAGAGCCTTCTTGAGTTTTTACATTAAATTTTAGACTCTTAGCGCGTACGACATCTTCTTCTTTGAAAAGTTTTACACTGCCTCTAGCATAGGTATCTCCAGTGACCAAATTGTACTGTAAATTATCTGCTTCAATTTGAAAGTCGGCCCCTACAATGGATGCCTGATCTTTTAAGACAATAATACCCAATTTTTGATTATATTCTTGGTAAGAGGCACTGAAATGCAGTTTTTCAGCGCTCGAATGAGTACCCAAAACAAAGGTCAGAAAAAATATGTATACAACAGGGAGAAATTTCAAGAGAGATAACCCTAAGAATAATAGCTAAAACAAACAAATCCAAACGATTATATATCAAAAACTACAAAAAGTCATAAATAATCGAAAAGGAATCCTAGAATTGAACCTAACAAAATAGGCTTAGTTTAGTCAAGTTTTGTCTATCTTTTGCTTCTGATGATTTTAAGAGTCTTTATTTTCAGCTCTTTGACAAATCATATCGATGGCTTCTTCAGCAAATGATCGAATTTCGCCTTCGCTAGACTCCATTAAATTAACTAAAGTTTTAATGGCTTTTTTATCACCAATTTCGCCTAAAACCTGCACCGCACCAATTGTAAAAAAGTCTCCTGCTCTAGATCGAATCTCTTTGAGCAATGCTCCTTGAATTTGAATACCATATTTAACTAAAGCATCTCTCACATTTCTTTGAATCAATGAAGAAGGATGGTTCAAATATTCAAACAATTTAGACAAATACTTCTCATCTTTTAATTCACCTAGTGAAAAAATTGCTCCGACAATTTGATAAGAATTTTTAGAATCTAGCATTTCATCAATTGTAAATTGAGCTTTTGTATCGCTTATCTTAGACAAAATCAAAGCAACGTTTGCTCTAATTCTAGCGTTGTCATCCTCTAAAAAGGGTTTTATAATATGCAAAACTTTATCACTTGGATAAAACCCCAAACCTTCTACTGCGTTGGCACGTACACGGGCATCTGGATCTTCTAAATAAAATGCAATTGTAGGTATCAAACCATCTTCTTGAAAAGAACCTAAGTGTTTTACTAAGGTAGCCTTTACTTTAGGATTTTCTTCTTGATCTAAATACTTTACAAAAATTTCAACAACAGAAGGACTCGAAATCCTACCTAAACCCTCTACTGCTCTTACTCGCACCCATTCATCTGAATCTGATAAGGCATAAATTAAAAGCTCTTCTACCTGTTCATGATCTAAATCCTTTAATGAGTTAACAGCTGTATAGCGAATTGCACGATGGCTATCGTTTAAAGAAGTTCTAAGATATTCAATTTTTTCGTTGAGGTCTACTTCAGAGGTACAAACTTTTTTTAATTTTGAAAATCGTAGTTCCCAGTCTACATCTTCTTCAAAGTTTTCATAAGCATCAACAAAGGAAGAGGATGAAAAAGACATACTTTCGTTTTCTAAGTTATACACATTCGCTCCTTTAGATTTGACTAATCTACAGCTTTTATTAGTTCAAACTACCGTACGTCTATCAAAAGCTAAAGGCCCTAAGTGTGTACTACTTTTTAAAGACACACACCATAGCAAATCTGTATTTTTCATTAGACATCTACCATTATACGAGTTATAAAAGGGCTTGTCCATACAATGGCCCATATGATTTTGTCCTACAGGCAATGAAACAGACACTTTAGCATTGATTTATCATAGGGCTACATGGCCCCAACATGAAAGTTAAATCTTCAAAAAAACATTTTATTAGAATCATTTTACACGGACTAAACGTGAATTAACGACTCTACTCTTTGATTCGCTAAACGCTCAGCACCTTTTAAAAAGTCGATTTCTAACAAAAATAATAAAGCAGATATTTCTGCACCATCTTTTTTCACAAGATTTACTACTGCTTCTGCTGTACCACCTGTAGCCAATACATCATCTATTATGATAACTTTTTTACCTGTAGTGTGCCCTTCTTGCAATTCAAGTGTAGCTGAGCCATATTCTAAATCATAACTTTCTGCTAATAACTTACCAGGAAGTTTCCCTTTTTTTCGTACAGGAACAAACCCTATATTTAACTCTTGAGCTAACGCTGAACCGAAGATAAAACCTCTAGATTCTACACCCAAAATTAAATCTACATCTAAGTCTTTAATACTTGAAGCAAATAGCTTTGTTGCATCACTTAAGCCATGGGCTGATGCTAGTAATGGAGATATATCTTTGAAAATAATCCCTGGTTTTGGGAAATCTGGCACATCGGTGATTAATGACTTTACTCGATTTAACATAGAACTTTTCCTTTTTGATTTTAAATTGGCAAATACTTCATAAGTGTAGGCATCTACCCATTTTTCGGATGATTCAGCACGAACCTCTTTGACTTCTCTTATTTTATTTAATGCTAGAGAAGAGTTTTTTCTTACATACTCTGAAGTATCCTTCAGCGCTCCAACCAAAACCTCATTAGACGACTCAAGGCCGATCTCACCAAGAGCTTGGGCAGCAGCTGCTCGAACAGACCACGATTTATCATTTTTTAAAATATCTGCAAGCCGCTCTGTTTGATATTGACTTTGTAAGTTTCCAAGAACCTTAACTGCCCAATAGCGAATATTATTATCCCCACTATCTAATGCTTCCACTAAATACTCTTCAGCCTCAGGACCAATCTCCCAGATTGCCTCACCAGCTTGTTTTCGAATAAACCAATCTTCATCAGAAAACATCGAAATCAAAGGAGGAACAAATTCAACAGAGTCTAAAGACTTGAATATATTGATTAGAGCTTGTTTATGACCTACTTTAGTATCTTGGTTCATAGCCATAGAAATCAATGCTTTACTTGCTTCTGGTTTATCAATCTTACCTAAGATTTGGATCGCCCAAAACTGCAGATCAAACTCGGTATCTTTAGCCAACTCCAAGATATGCTCCATAGAGTGTTCTGCTAAAGCCAAGATAGAGACTGCTGACTCCTTTCTTATAATCCATTCCTTATCACTTAAGTGATTAATCAAAGGATCTACAGCCTCTATGGTGTTCATTTTACCTAGTGCTTTAATTGCACAGAGCCGTTTGGGCATTATTTCTGAATCAGAAAGTTCGATCAATGTTGGTAAAGACAAAGCCCCAAAATGTGGAAGAATCTCACTAATCCAAAATTGGATATCTTCATTGTTTGTTTTGGCTTGTTGTATTAATTTTGAAACTAAGTCTCCCCCGGAGTGCAAGAGTATTTTTGATATTTTTTTTCGAATCTTTTCAGAAGAATGTTGAAGAGCTCGTATTAAATTAGGATAAATATTTTCACCCTGACTTTCTAAAACTTCTAATGCAGCACTCGAAACTTTTGGTGATGAATCCTCTAAAGACTCTACTAACAACAATACAAACTCTTCATCTTTTCGATTTTTAATCGATAAGACTGCTTTTTGTCGCGTTTCCACATCATCACTATTTAACAATTCAACTAATTTTTCCATACTGCCTCACTAATTCTTTTGACTCAGGTCATTAATGATTTATCTTAAACTGTTTCTTACCAACATTCAATGAGATGAAAAGCCTCATCTGAATCTCAAAAATAATTTCTACTGAACCGTCAAAGACATAATTACACATAAATCATTGGCTTCTGGAATGTTTTCTTTTGACCAAAAATAAGCCGGCATTCCTTCGCCTTCGCAAAACATCAAAATTGTTTGATCGGATGAAGAGTTTAGAAAATCCATAATATACTTAGCGTTAAAAGCTAGATTTACGTCTTCGTTTTCTCCCTCAATTTTAATCTCACGATAAGCTTCTCCAAACTTTTCATTAAAGGAACTCAATCCAAACACATCTGCTGATATATCTATAGCGATTCTGTTTCCACTTTCTCTAGATACAGGTTGCAAACCTTTCAAGTGATCTAAAAACTCTGTTCTACTTAACTCTATTCCACCTTCTAGGTCATCTGGAATAAAATCTTCATAGTCTACAAACTCTCCCTCATTTAACATGGTTTGAAAAACAATACTTGAAAACTGTAGTAGTATTTTATTATCTCTTTGTTGTACTAATACTTCTTCATCAGGCAAGATTTTTAACAATTCTGAAACAACATCTAAAGATAGCAACCACCTAAAATCTAAATTTTCAAATCGAGGTAAAGTCCGAGAGTTCATAGCAAGGCGATTTCCATCCATTGACGCTACAGTCATTTTGGACTCTTTTACTTCCATGCAAACCCCACGAAAACCTTGTACTGATGTCTCTGTTGCTGCTGAGGCGATCGATCCAAATTTAAACAATTCTTTGAGCATTTTTCCATCAATCTTAAACTCTGTCTCGGCCTCAATTAATTCAACATCTGGATATTCTTCTCTACCACGCCCAGTGAGTTCGTATTTTAGACGTTCCCCTTCTAAGGTAAACAACACCCGATTATTATCTTCATTCACATCTACTACAGCATGCTTGTTTCCAAAACTATTCAATGATTGAACTAATTCTAAGAAGAACTTACCTTGTACTAAGATTTCGCCTTGTCTTAAAATCTCTGCCGGTATTTTAGTAGATATATATGTTTTCATGTTGGTTGCACAAACTGATAAGACCCCTTCTTGAGCCTGAAAATAAAAGTGTGTAAGTTCAGGGATGGCAGTTGTTGAAGGTAAAGCTCTTGAAACAATTTGTAGACCCTTTAAAAGATCATCTTTCTGACAATAAATTTTCATTTGTTCTCCACTAGTTTTATCTTAGAAGTTTGGTTTTTAACATCGAAGTTATAGGCGCATTTAGTCATTTTCATTTGAAAACCAAAATATTGCTATCTGCGTCTTTTTTGATAAATGTATTTTGAAAGGCAGAGTCTATAAAGAACTTCATTATTTTGCAAGCTTAAATCCATCCATAACGACCAACAAAAAACTCTCATTTTTGTAGAATTTTTAGTTCCAAATCAATCGACCCTTGAATTTTACTTATTAAATACATAGACTGCAATTTGAAGGTGTTGATCCTGACTCTCAGAGACAGCAGAAGATCCCGAACTCCGCCAGATCTGTGATGGAAGCAACGGTAGGGAACCCTTTTGGGTGTATTTGGGGATAAAGTCAGGGGAGCCTTCTTTTTCTATCTATAGGCTCTTATAGAAGCTACGACTCGTCTACCTTCTTGCAACGAGAAAATATGGAGTCAAGGCTGTAAACGATTACAGTACAAACCAACAAGTTGTACCCTGTACTTTCAACCACTCCTTTAGCATTAAATCCCAGCGAAAATAGATTACCACCAAATAGGTAACTTGGTCCATGACCTAAAATTAGAGCTAAAGAGATACAATAATTTAAGATCTGAATATTTTTGCTAAAAATAAGACAAATGATAGAAAACCAAACACATGCAAGTGCCAAAAACATAAGATTTGGCTCCGTTGAATGGTACATTGACTTGTAAACTACAGAAATATCTACGAGCTCGATACCACACTGTTTTAGTTTATAGATCCAATACAGCATCCATTTGCTACTATCACCTCTTGCAAAAACACCAGAGATATCTAACCAATAAAAAAAACCGCCGAGAAACATGGCACTTGATAATAGTTTATTTCTTTTCATATCCACGACTTACTCCATTTTTATTAGTATATAATTAAACTTTACTAATAAAAGCGTCAAACCGCTAGTCTGAAAGGAAAACAATTTTTGATTGAAATAGGAAACAAGACTGCGTTAGAAACTTAAATCTGCACCAACTGATACGAGTCCAGCGTCATAGCCGCGAGTAAACTCGTTATAGTTATAGGAATCTAATCTTAATTTATAAGCTAAATTTTGATCGATTCGTCTTCGTAGCTCCATAGAGTATACGGTCTTGTACTTGTTAGGCAAAGCTTTTCTAGCAACCCTTTTGTACCTATGACTTCCACGAATGGAGTCCGCTCGATTAAACTGATATTTAGCCTCAAATATATGACTTTGAGATTCATTTGAAAAGGAGTCATTATTGTAGTTTTGGTCTAAAAAGGTAACCTTCTCACTCACTCTTAGCTTCTTTAAAAATGGACGAGATACTTTTACGCTATATGAATTCAAAGAATAAGATTCTCCTACTTTCATGTCATCAGAAAAATTGGTATGTCGCATATCTACATCGGTAACTATATCTTTTGCTTTAAAGGTAGTTCTTGCCATAGCTAGTAATTGTGATTGCTTCGTTGTAAATGAGTTGTCATCCTTTTCTAAGGCTTTTACCAAAAACATATACTTTGGACGATCTGGCTTTTGTGTGATTAAGACCCAAGACATATCCATTCGATCTAATTTTGGATTACCATTATTAGGAAGCTGACTTCGTCTAGTGGCTATAAAAGAGCTAGAAACATAAGGATCAAATCGATAGGTAACAGCATGCTCTTGTATATCCCTTTCATAGGCAATTTTACTAAAGTTTGCATACTCTGGATTTAGACTAGATGAAAAGAACTTACTCATTCTTTGCATCTCATTTTTTAACATTAATTTTTTTCCATCAAAATCTACTTCTAATTCAAATGCATTGCCATCTGTTCCTAGACCTGGAGAGTCCTTGTGCATAAATTCAGCAGAAACTCTCAACTGATCATCTAAAAACAAGCTCTGAGCCTCAGCTCCTAGATAGTGCGACTGTGACATGTCATAATAATTTAAACCTAAATAATTTCTATGATCTTGACTTACGGCACGTTTTACCGAAAATCCACCAACAGACAAGTTATTTAAGCCTTTTATATAATCCTCAACAGTATCTCCTCGAACAAAATCAAGTGCCCATTTATCTTTTTCTAAGTGAGTATACACTCCACTAAACTCAGTATTTCGTAAACCAAACTCTGAAAAGTATGGAGACAAAAATGTCCCCAATTCAATAAAGCTATCTCTATTTTGAAAGTGAAAGTTGATTTTTTCTTGTTGACCATCTAAAGATTGTAAATCTAAGTCCACATATCCAAAGGCTTTTGAATTTAAATCATTTTCTTTGGAATACCGAATTTGACCTTTTAACAAGTAGGCGATCGAAGGATCATAGGTTGCATTTTCTAAAGCAAATACATTAGAAACATCATTGGCTGTATCCACATTTCTTAATCTCATATCCAAGTCACCATGAACCTGCATGCGAGGAGTTTTTAGCTCTAATTTTCTATCGAAGTCCTTATCAAAGTACTTAATTTTACGAGGTTTTTTTCCGCTCGTAAAATACTCTTTAGCGTATATTTTATTTTTATCCGAAACCAATTCAGAGTTCATTAAAGTATCTAAAACTGTATCATCACTACTAGAGTTTTTTATTAAAGAATCTACAAACTTTCTCTCAATTGGAGAAAACAACTCTGACGACTCTACCCCAGATAGAAGCTCTTCGAGCTTTGAATCTACTTCCGCAAAGCTGGAACTAAATAAAGCTAGTAATATAAATATGTACGAAAATCTATTGATCATTATTCAAAAAATCTCTCAAAATCAATCACGATTTTAGACTTAGTACTTGTCCACACAATAATTTCGTTTTCACCCGTTAAGCCAACGCTGTTAGTAGCCTCAATCCGAATCACGTTTTGACCAATATCTAAGATCATTGGTACATGAAAAGTAGGAATTGCTCGATCTGTTGCAATAGGTCTTCCATTAACAAAAACTTTTACTTCTTTTACATCTACATCATCTACAACGCCTTGTAAATCTACAAAACGAGTATCTAATTCTTGGTTATCCAAAGGAAAGAACACACTGATTGACGGCGCATGCTCCAGCAAAGTAATGGTCTTAATATCTCTACCGATATTTCCGAACTGATCAATAGCCTTTAACTCAATCTCGTTTTTGCCAGGATTTAGCACAATATCATGATCAAAGTTTTTTAAGTTGGTTTGAATATCTTTAACAACTTTTTTATTTACTGTTAAAATAAGGCGATCTAAATGTTCTTCATAGATGGTAGCCTTTAAACGCATTCTTCTTTTTTTATGGGGAACACCCTCAATAGGTGACACAATATGTACAAGTGGAATTTTTGCATCGACTTTACCGTCTTTGGTAGGAAGATGCTTACTTTCTCTTATTTTTCTTTGAAGCTTCTCCCGAATCGTTATGGTTTGCTTCCATTGTTGGTTTAATTTAAATGAATCGATTTTTCTATGGCGAGCCATTGAGTTTCTACGATCATCAAGTATCAACTTTTCACCACTCATCATAAAGTAGTGATTTTCTTTGATATGGACCTCAATATTTCCCTCTATTACAGAGTATGTGGCTTTTTTACTTCTCTTTTGATAAGTAGCCACTGCAATGGAGTTAGAAACCAAAGAAACACTATTTGGAGTTTTTAGTTCAAAAGTTTCACCGGGGACTAGTTTTTTTATCTTAATCCAGGCTTCACCATACATTAAATTTAATCGAGAAGATTGAATCTGACCATCGTCACCCTCAGGAAACTCAATCTGAGTCTTTGGCTTGAGTTTTAATAAACCCATATCCATGATTTCTACCAAAACAGAACTATTTGCGGCTGTTTCAATGACATCACCTGTATAAACATTCATATCGTCAACAAGCTGTAAAATCCTACCCTGACGGAATATATGTGCACGTCCTTTGACCACCTCAACCTTTCCTTTAATTAAAAAAGCAAAAGACTGTGGATTACACAAAAATAATACAAAAAATAATAAAAATGTCCTAATCATACAGTCCATAATTCGGTGTTTCTATGCATCTTATTAACGCTTTAGATGACATTTTTGTGTTGATTTTGATTATTTTTGTTTAGCCTTCTTGTTTTCACAACTAAATATGTAGATTTTTTTTATTTAACAAAACGAAGATTTCAAGAAATTAATTTCACTTAACTCCTTGCCCTCGATCACTTTTAGATAAGAAATTTAACAGTAATAAAGAATGTACTTTCTTTGTATTCGTAGTAAAATGCAGTTAATGAAAGAAATTATTAATTTAATAAAAAAGGAAAAGCTCCCTTTACTTGTAAAAACCATAGTAGTTTTTGCTTTGGTAGCTGGATTTTTAGTATTAATCGCGGAGCAATCGTCAAACTCTAGTGGTATTAAAACTTTCTTTGATGCAGTTTGGTGGGCTTTTGTAACTATTACGACTGTTGGCTACGGAGATATTTCCCCAGTCACCCCAACAGGTAAGATACTTGGGGTATTTGTTATGTTTGGTGGAATCGGCTTAACCTCCGTTTTTACTGCTACCATATCATCCATCATGATTGAAAGAAGGATCAACGTGAACAAAGGTCTTGAAACAGTAAGTTGTAAAAACCACTTAATTATAAGTGGCTGGAATAGTAACGGTCTATCACTTTTAGAAACCCTAAGAAAAGACACAGCTTTCGACAATAACACTGAGATTGTGCTAAACGGAGTTTTCGCAGAGACCGAACTGGCAGAGATACGAGATCGCTTTAGAGATTTAAGCTTTTATTATGTAAAAGGAGATATTTCTAAAGAAGTTATATTAAAACGTACGAATGTAGTGGCATGTAAACTCGTAGTAATTTTATCAGACAACAAAGAAAGCATCAAAGTTAGTGATGATCATACTATATTGAAAACTTTGGCTATAAAGTCCTTAAACCATAAGGTGAAAGTAATAGCTGAACTCAATAACTCTGAAAATGTAGATCACTTAAAAAGAGCGCACGTCGATGAAATCATTTTGAATGGAGAGTTTAACCCATTTTTACTTTCATCAGCCACTTGTGATCAAGGTATGTCAGATATCCTCAGGGAGTTAATGGATCACTCTGATGAGGGAGCTAGTTTTACCAAAGTGAAAATCCCAAGAGGCTTATATGGAAAAACTTTTTTGGATGTAGCTCTACATTTTCGTAAGGAGCATCAAGCAATCGCCATTGGTATTATCACAGAGGCAAAAAATATTGGTTTACAAGAAATTTTAAATTCAGAGAGCTCTGCCATAGATGCCTTTATTAAAATGGCTTTTGAACGATCTAAAAAGAAAATTCCAGACGCCACACATAAACAAAAAAGCACAGTTCTAAATCCTTCAGATGACACGGTTATCGGGGATAACGACTTTGCAATTTTGATTGCAAATCAAATCATTTAGGAGTGTAAATGTCTAATCAAACAATAGCCCTAAATAAATTTAAAATCTTAGAAGGATTTAATGATGCTCAAATAGAATCTTTTGCCAAAAAACTGACTCCTGCAACTATTGAAGCTGGTGTAGATCTCTTTGAAGAAGGTTCTACAGGAGAAAACCTATATTTTTTAACTAAGGGCTCTGTAAAAATTTCACAAAAGCTTCCGCTACTATCTGAAAAAATGGCTACTGAGATTCGAGATAAAACATTGATCATACTGCAAGAAGGCCACTATCCTTGTTTTGGAGAAAACGGCTTATTGTCTAGCGGAAAGAGAAAAGCAACTGTCACTGCTATGGAGGATTCTACTTTTTTAAAGTTTTCAAAACAATGCTTATCCGATATGATAGAAGAGGACCCTCAAATGGGTGTTATATTTTTATATAACTTAGCTGAAATCATTGCAGAAAGATTAGTTAAGACAAACTCTGATGTTTTAAAACTTACTACTGCACTATCTATAGCCCTATCATAAGTGACATTACCCTAAATGACTTCTTTTTGCGTACTCATACCCTACTTTAATAAAGAAGATTCCATCAAAGAAGTTTTACAAGCACTCAATGATTATTGCCCAAGTCTTTGCAAAGTCCTACTTTTAATAGATGGATGCTTAGCTCCCAATCTACCCACTTACAATAACTTAGATCTCACTCTTATCTCAAATGAAACTAATCAAGGATTAAGCTTTTCTAGAAATAAGCTTTTAGAAACATGTACCGATGATAATATTTTGTTTTTAGATGCCGATGCTGTCATTTATCCAGATTTTTTTGAAGCCTTAAACAAATCATGGAATCAAGCCAAAGTTATCGCAGGACAAGAGTTTTCTAGCCCAAATCAAGGCTTGAGTAACGCCTTTCGTTCTATTTTTTGGAAACAAACCCATGGGAATCAAAACATCATAGATTGCCCTTTTCTTATGGGAATTTGTTTTGCTGGACAAAGAAAAGAATTTCTCAAGTATGGAGAATTTTCACTTAATTGGACTAACTACGGTGAAGACGTAGAGTTTTCGCTTCGATACAAAAAACACTCTCCTATATTTTATAATTCAGGCTTGAAAGTTCATCATTTGCGCAACGATTCTGTAAAATCAATGATGCAAATGATAAATAATCACAACAAATTCTTTATAAAGGCCCACTTATTTCATAAAATTAAAATACCTAACTATTTTACTTATAGTTTTTATTGGATATTAGTCAGTGTTTACTCGTCACTTTTTACCCATAAGTCACCTTCATTGGCTTTTGCATCATTCATCTACAATGGCTTTTCAGCGCTAAACCGTTGTTACCATTTTATAAATTATCGATTTTTCAATTATGATAAACATTAAAGAAGAAAACCTAAGCAGCTTTAGAACAAGCTCTAAAAAAAAAGTAGCTATCATCTATCCGCCCTATGGAAGCATAGACAATGAACCAGGCCTCAAAGTTGTAAAAGACAATTATGGTGTATTTCCTTCATTAAGCCTCCTCTATGTTGCCGGATGTGCCCAAGGAGCAGGCCACGATGTTCTTTTTTTAGATGTAAATGCAACCCACATCAGCAAAGACGATGTCTTAGAAGAGTTAAAAAGGTTTCAGCCCGATTATATCTTTTATACAATCACAACCTACCAATTAAAAGAAAACCTAGACTGGCTTATTGAATTAAAATCAGTCTATCCATGTCCTGTTGTAGTAGGCGGAGTCCACATGGGCATTTATCCGGATGAAACCATGCGCCATACCGAAATTGATGTTGGCTTTATTGGTGAATGCGACTTTTCTCTTCCCGCTTTTTTAGAATGTGACGTTATGGACTATGAAGCCTTTGCAAAAGTTCCGGGTATTATCTATAGAAAAGAAGATCAAACTTTCAGAACAAGAAACACTCCCGTTTTAATGAATGTGGATAATGCCCACTTTCCAGCACGAGAACTTATAGACAATTCTTTATACAGCTCTTTCATCACCCAATATAAAAACTTCACGCCATTTATAAGTTCACGAGGCTGCCCCTTTAAGTGTATTTTTTGTGAGCAAGGGGAGCAAAAGTTTCGAGGACGTAGCGCTGAAAATATAGTCCAAGAACTACAGATAGCTTATGAGCAACAGGGGATCCGGGAGTTTGACTTTTTTGACTCGTCTTTTACAATACAAAAAGATAGAGTGATCAATATTTGTAAGAAAATTATAGACTCCAACTTACCTATTTTTTGGTCAGTTCGATCAAGAGTCGACTGTATCAATGAAGAAATGCTTCATTGGATGAAAAAAGCGAATTGCACCAGAATATATTACGGAATCGAATCAGGAAATGCCTGTATATTGACAACCTTAAAAAAGAGCGCGAATCTTGAACAAATGCGCAAAACAATCGACCTTACAAAAAAAATAGGCATCAGCACATTCGGTTATTTTATGGTGGGCTCCCCTGGGGAAACCAAAGAAACTGTTCGTGAAACCATCAACTTTTCTAAAACACTCAATTTAGACTATGCTCAATTTTCTAAAGTAACTCCCATGCCAGCAACGCAACTTTATGCTATGTACCTCAAAGAGTTTCAACATGATTATTGGAGAGAGTTTGTAAAAAGACCATCTCATCAAATCGCTATTCAAAGACCTGGATGTACAATGCCCGATGAAGAAATTCAAGCTTATTGTAAACAAGCATACTTAGAGTTTTATTATAGACCCGATTACATTTTTAAAGCCCTATTACGAGTAAAATCTATGAATGAACTATTTCGATCAGTTAAAGTAGCACTACAAATGAGAACAGCAGGGTAAATCAGTGACAAATACATTTTCTAAACTTATTCGACTCCAAAAAGAGATTCTATCTTTAAAATCATTGCCTCATGATTTTCATGGCTATCTTCTTTCACTTTTTTCAAAGATGTATGACTTATCTCAAGCGCATTTTTTAATGTGCTTTGAGTCTGACTCTCCTTTTCTACTCATTGATGCTATAGGATTAGATCACCAAGAAGCCCAAGAATTGATTCCTAATTTTGATTTGTCAAAAAACAAAAATCAAATTAAAAGTGAGTATGGCAATTTGGACTTTAAGCTTTACCGCTTACACGCTTTAGACTCTGACTTAGTTTTAGCACTATCTTTTCCAGAAGATGTTAAACCAGAGTCCTACTCTTATATTGAAATTTTAACCCAAGTTTTAGAACAACATATTGATTATTTGTCACTATTAAAAAAGACCGATCTACTCAATGCCCAAAAACGCTTAAATGATTTAATAAAATCTATTGAGCCAAGCCAAGAAATTGACTTCATTGAAAAAAGCTGCCCTCTAGTTAGTGATTTTTTAAATGCAGAACGCACTACTTTTTATATTTATAACAAAGAAACAAACACCTTAGAAGATCTGTGGGCAGAAGGTCTTGGACGAACCCTAGAAATCAACTTAAAACCCGGTGAGGGCCTTGTTGGAGCCTGTTACGCCCAAAAAAAGCCCTTGTTTACCAATCAACCATACCAAAGTGATGAATTCGAAAAAAAAATTGATCAACAAAGTGGTTATGTAACAAAATCTATCTTAGTCTCTCCCATATTTAGAGATCAAGAAGTTCTAGGGGTTTTACAAATTTTAAATAAGAGAAGTCAATCAGGCTTTGATGAAAATGATATTCAATCCATTCAAATTGTAGCAGATACCCTATCAAGTCACATCTCACTTTACTCTATGATTTGTAGTCATTTCTCTTCTAAGATTGAGTTAGATTCTATCCTAGAAAACATGCCCGATGTGGTTTACAAATTAGATGAAGAAGGATGTTTTACTTTTATCAGTGAAGAAGTGAGTAAATGGGGATACCACAAAGAGGATCTATTAGGTAAACATTATAGCAATCTTCTACATGAAGAAGATTATTTTAAAGTTTCAAGAGATCATGTACTACCAAACTACGTCGGTGTAGTAACTGGGGACAAAGCTGCTCCTGGCCTCTTTGATGAAAGAAGACAGGGAGACCGAGCAACTAAAAAGACAAGAGTACGAATTCAACCGGGTAAAAGAAAAGCACTCATTACGGCTATGGATCTAGACAATCCTCAAGGTAGTATTTTCTATACAGAGGTAAACGCTGGTGGCTTTTGGATTAAAGATCATCGATTTAGACAAAAATTTCTTGGTACCATCGGCATTATCAGAGACATCACAGCTAAACAAGTTACTGAAGAAAAACTAATCGAAACCCAAGACGAACTAATTCAAGCTGAAAAATTTGCAGGTTTAGGTACCTTAGCCGCTGGTATTGCCCATGACTTTAACAACATTTTAGCTGCAATCAATTTCTCTACAGATATCTCTCTACTTTTATTAGAAAAAGAAGAAAAATCTCCTTTGCACACCAACCTAGAAAGTAAACTAAATCAAATCTTAGAAAATGTTACCAAGGCTAGTGATCTTACCTCACGCCTCTTTTCTCTTGGTAAATCTGATGGGTCAAAATTAGAAATGACTCCGATTGATGATGTTATTAGAGATGCTGTAGGCATCATTCATGACCAAATAATAGAGAAAAAAATAAAACTTTCTTTAGATTTAGATCCTGGAATCCCATCAAGTCGAATGGATAAGTCCCAAATCAGAGATGTTATTGTTAACTTAATCACAAATTCTATGCATTCTATGCAAGAACACTGTGAATCAAGTGGCGATCCCCTTAATGAAATGGAGATTAAAGTCTCTTCTTCCTTTGTTAAAAGAAATATTATTCTTAAGTTTAAAGACACAGGGACCGGAATTCCAAAAGAGATATTACCAAAAATATTTGATCCCTTTTTCACAACAAAAGATAGAGATTCTCGAAAAGGTACCGGTCTTGGACTTGCTATGGTGTTTTCTGTTGTTCAAAATCACGGTGGAAAGGTATCCATAGATACAGTAACCCAAGAAACCATCATGAATGTAGATGCACGATTTCGAGAAGGCTTAAAAACAGGTACCACTTTTACCATCAAAATTCCATTAGAGCAAAGACGAGTCCGTAAAATGGAACCCTCATTACAAAGTGATGATAATCTAAACAAATCAACAGTTTACATAGTAGATGACGAAGACTTTATTCTTGATCATTTATATTCTATTTTAACTAAAGAGGGTTTTACAAGAGTCTCCAAGTTTAGTAACGGAGCCAGTGTAGTAGAAGCAATGGAAAAAGCAAAACAGCTTCCTCATGTTATTTTTACCGATATAAACATGCCACCATTAGATGGTCTTGCCTTAGCAAAAATGATTTATCGAATTCCTAAAAATGAAAGGCCTTTAATCGTGGCAGTGTCTGGTAAATTAACCCCCGAATACATTCAAACTTTTAAAACTCTTGGAGTAAAACACTTTATTCACAAGCCATTCACCAAAGAACAAATCACCGAATCTTTGTATGAATGCTTAAGCAATCATCCTGGGGTGGATCAACATAAATAGCCCAAACTCTATTTAATTGACTCAATATAGGTAAGCAAACCCTCACGAATTAAAATTAACAAAAATGGCTCACCTTTTCGTAAATGAGATAGCTCTAATTTCAATTTACTCAATGAACTTATTTTTTCTTTGTTCATTTGAATGATAATATCCCCACGATATAAACCTAACTCTCTAGATCTTTGTAACACAAGTACGCCCTGTAAAGATGGGTCCAGTCTCAGTTGAATCTTATCGTTTGAGGTTAATGTTCTAGCATTAAAATCTTGTTTTTTATCTATTACAAATGCATCTTCTGAGTATTCTTCAAGACGAACCGGCAGAAAACGTTTTTTAAAGTTTCTGAAAAGAGTAATTTTTGCAATCTCTCCCACTGGGATTTCTTGAAGCTTTTCTTTTAATATTGCGAGGTTTTCGATGGGGGTACCATTAATATTTAAGATCACATCCTTTGGCTTTAGACCATATTTTTTTGCCGGAGTTTTATCAAATACCTTGGCAATCATAACTCCTCTATTAGAACTCAATCCATACTTCTTAACATGCTTGTCAGTTAAAGGCTCTAAAGCAACACCCAATAAGCTTTGTCTGACTCTACCAAAGGCCTCTATATCGCTGGTGATACGCTTAACTAAATCAATCGGTATGGCAAAACTCAGTCCTTGCCCTAAAGCATTAATGGCAGTATTTATTCCTATCACTTTTCCATGCACATTTAATAAAGGACCACCACTATTGCCAGGATTAATGGAAGCATCCGTTTGAATTAAATTATCATAACTAACATCATCCGAAATGGATAAGCTTCTTCCTTTTGCAGAGATGATTCCTACCGTTACTGTACGATCTAGACTAAATGGTGAACCAATTGCAATTGCCCACTCACCTACTCTTAGCTTTGTTGAGTCTCCAAAATCACAAACTAAGTCTTTTGGGAAAGTCCCACTAAACTTTTTATCATCGATTTTAATAATAGCTATATCTTTTTTTGGTTCTCCTCCAACATATCGTGCTTGGTATTTACGTCCATCAAACAAGGTAACCTCTAATATATCTGCATCTTGAATCACATGTTGATTGGTTAAAATTAAACCACTACTACTATAAATAAAGCCACTTCCCTCTCCTTGAGTTTTGGGGACAATGTTGTTTGGCTTTCCAAAAAAAAGTTCATATATTCCACGATCATAGGGATTGATCTGATTTAACCCCCTAGACTTTGCAACGATATTTACTACGCAAGGCCCAACCCGCTCAACTATGTCGGCTATAGTATTGTCTTTAAATGATATGGATGCAAAACTAGATGTACTAACCAAAAATATAAATAAAATTAATTTCATTTTTCACCATTTTCTTATTTTTTTCCCTACTATAAAAAATAAAAAGGCCTTCACAGAAGACCAAAACATCTTCAATAAATATATTGGAGAGTAGGGCATAAAAGCAAGTGTAACCATCATCATTAAAACAAATGAAAACCAGTTTAATCCACTTAATATTAAAATCACAAATATTGGACTAAACCATCGAATCACTTTATGTGATACCAAACAAAAGACAGTTAGATACTTTTTGCTTCGCATCAATAATGGTAAATAAAAAAAAGCACAACTCATTCCCCTCAGTAAGGTACGGTGCTTTCGAGTCGAAACGTCTTTACTATTAATATCTTCAAAGACCCTAGACTTATAAGTTGAGATAGAGGCAAAGCCTTTCAAAAGTGCATTCAAAGATAAAGCTAAATCGATAGGAAAGCTATCATTTTGGGCTTGGTATACTCCTTCTCTAACGGCAAACAAGGCTCCTGTAGCTCCAACTTGAGTAGATACTTTGCTCTCTTGTTTCTTGATTCTATTTTCATTTTGCCAATAAGTACCTTCATAGCGAAAACCATCATTGTATTCAAGTACAGAACTACAGCATCCAACTCGATTATCTTGGAATGCATTCATTATCTGAATAATAGACTCTTTGGTAAATTGAGTATTACCATCGGCAAAAGCATAAAGTGCTCCCTTAAAGAATAATGGATTTTCATCAATAAACTCACGAATACGAAGATTTTTTCCTAGACTTAATCCATTACTATCAACACTAAACCTATCTTGTTCACACTCTTTCAATAGAGCCAAAGTTTGATCTGTTGATCCATCATCAATACAATGAATTGTTAAATTTGGTAACTCTTTTAAAACCTGCCTATACTGCTCTTTGTATTTCTTTAAAAAAGTCTCTTCATTTTTCAATACAATTACAAGAGATAGGGAAATAGACTTATAATACTCTAAGTCCTCGCCATTTAGCTCCACCTCTTTAAAAAAGGTCAGTAAAACTGGGTATATATAGCTTGGGTATAGTATAACCAAAAAACTAAATAGTGCTATAAAGTAAGCGTAGTTCTCGATAGATAGATCCTAACAATGAGAGTCAAAAAAGTTAAAACCCTGAAAGTCTTTAACTAAATTTAACTCCAACAAGTCTTGGGAGAAACGCTTCATAGCTGATAACTCAAAAGGACTCATCTGATAGTTCATTACATTTTCTAAAAAGTTTTTAAACTGGCTTAAGCTTAAACTCTTAGAGTCCATAGAATAAATCTCTTCTAGGGAGTCAAGCCCTGCTGTAACCGACTCTAATTGTTTATAATGAATTTTGGATACTAAATCGCTATTATTATCAGCATACTCGTTTCGCACTAACCATAAAGCAAAAACGAAGGGCAAGCTTGTAAAGTCATACCAAAGGGTGGCCAAATCATTAAACTTCCAATCGAAACTATTTTGAAATTCGAAAACTCGATCACCAATCAATAAAATACCATCTACTTTGGTAATGATATCATGGAAATCTTCGCTATCAGCAACTGACATATCTTGATCTATAAAAATTGGAGATACTTTCAAGTATTTTTTACATAAAATCTGAAGTAGATATTTAGATGTTAAAGAAGCCCCACTTAAATAAATCTTCTTTCCATCCCAGTCCCTTGGTGAAAATGAACTAAAAACACCTACTGTTTCCACTTCTTTGTAGGCTGAGATACACAAGCCAGGAAGAATCTTATACTTAGAGGAGTTTAGCATATATTCCATGGAAGAAACTGGAGAAATATCCAGCTGACCTTCACGAAGTTGCTGATTTAACTCAGAGGGTAGACCATAAACTTTTTCAAACAAATCACTTTCAAATTTATAATCTGGCACCAAGCCATTCAGAAAGTTAATCATTCCTATTTTACACCGTTTGCTCAATTTTTCTCCTCATCAGACATCACTACAACTATTATAAAGTATGTGTATTGAACTATAAGTCATACCACTCTTAAGCAAAGTATACTCTAATTTAAAAATAATTTTATAAAAAATTCCAAAATTAAAGGGCAAATCTCTTTTGAAGTAAATCTCTAAATGATAACATTCATGCATAAATTTTAATCTTAAAATATTCAAAAGCTACAGACTTAAGCGTTCTGATTTTTTGCCATGACTTTGATTACTTCATAGAGAAGTCATTTAAATTTTCACATAACGAAGGAATCAAATGGATCTAACACACGAAGTGCAACAAGAAATTATTCAACTGAGTAAAACAAACCCACAAGAGTCCTTTGATAAGATCATTGTCTACCTAAACCATGAAAAATGGAATGAAAGAAAACGAGCTTCTGAACTATTATTAGATTTGGAAGAAACTGGCTTAGATTTTTTATGTCAAACAATCCAATCAGAAAGTGACAACAAAAAGAAAAACACCTATTGTTATTGGGGAACCATCATCCTGTTTCAACTGTCTCCCCAAAACATTCAAAAAGCATATTTTTTGTATAATACAGGCGATGAACAAATCAAACTTCATATCCTCACCCACTTATCAGAGCACATATTTGAAGAAAGAATTCCGTTTTTATATCAATGTATAGGTAGTGATCTTTGGGACGTTCGTGAAAAAGCCTCTAAACTCTTACACGCACATCAAGATAAAACCGTAAAGTACATCGAACAAGCCTTTGATACTGCAAATTCACATCAACGTTTTTGGAGTTTTAGAATCTTAGCTCACATACTAAACAGTGATGCCATTAAATATTTCTCTAAGTTTATTAAAAGCAACCCTGGAAACGAGCAGCTTCAAACATTTGCCGTTTCTAATCTTGGAGAAATAAAGGATGCTAAAGTAATACATACTCTTCTTAATTTTTTGAAAACCGACTCATTTTTAATCTCTGAAGAAGTTTTTCGCTCCATAAGTAAACTCTACAAACCCTTTGAAGAAGAAATCTTCAAAACCCTATTACATAGCAAAGACAAAAGAGTTTCTGAAATGCTTCTTCGAGTGGTAGAAAAATCAGCCGATGCAAGCTGTCTTGAAAAGCTAAAAAAGCTCTTTCAATCAAAGGATTATCAAACTAGATATTTGGCTGTTTCTCACTTAGGAAACTTTCAAAATCAAAAAACTGCCGAGTTATTAATTCAACTTTTTTCTGATGAAAAATGGTCGATTAGAAAACTTGCTATGGACAAAATTACAACCCTTAAAACTTATGCCATCGGTCCATTAATCGACTCTCTTCAAAACGAAACCGAAGATCTTGTTTTTTGGTCTTTAAAAAGTTTAGGACATTTAAAAGAGGCATCTACTATACCTTCTATAGCCTCTTTATTAAATACGGCGACCAAAGATATTCGTATGCTATCACTACATACAATTCTTAATATCCAAGCCGAAGAAAGCGGTGAACACCTACTAGAGGCTTTTGACAACCCCCTTTGGGAAGTTCGTCAAAAATCCTGCGAACTCTACCCAAAATTGACTCATTTTCCTATTCCTCTACTATTAAAAGGCTCTATTTCTAAAAATCAAAATATAAAATTTTGGAGCCAAAAAACACTAGAAAACATGAAACTAAAGGGCTATCTAAACCTCCTAGAGCAAATTCATGAAAAACCAGACTCTAACCCTCATTTAACAATTAGAAATCTTCGATTAGTACCCCCTCAAATTCTTGAAAAAGCCCTTAAAAAGACCAACCCTATTCTTATTGAGATCGAAGAACAAATACCAAGTCGTAGTACTAAGTCGCCTATTAAAAAAACATCCACAGCGCAGTATCATAGCGAAGAAGCCATGATGTCTGATACAAGGATGCTTCTTCCAGACACTTCCGAAACTGCTCTTTTTGCAACTCAACTCAATGAGATACTCCGTCAATGTATCAACTTAACTGCTTCTGATATTCACATGAAAGTAAATCACCCCCCGATTATTCGTACACGGGCTAAACTTGTGCCTTTAAAAATGGATGCTTTAAGTGCTGATCAAATCGTTATATTCATCAAAGAAATCCTTCCAAGCAACCTAATTACTAGACTTGAAATTAATCAGCAAGTAGATGCCTCTTATGAAACTGTAGATGGGATTCGACTCCGAATCAATATATACAAAACTTATATAGGTTACGAAATTGCCGGAAGATTTATATCGGATCAGATTCCAACCTTTGATAACTTACAGCTCCCTATTGCCACAATGCAAAAACTCTCATTAGTAGAAAACGGCTTAGTAATTTTAACAGGTCCTACCGGCTCAGGAAAAACTTCTACTTTGGCCTCTATGATCAACTATATCAATCGCTTAAGCCACAAGCACATTATATGTATTGAAGATCCCGTAGAATACATCCATGAGTCCCAACTGTGTTTCATTTCACAAAGAGAAGTCTTAAAAGACGTACCCTCTTTCTCCGCTGGTATTAAAGCAACCCTAAGAGAGGATCCTGATATTATTTTAGTTGGAGAGTTACGAGATTCTGAGAGTGTTGAAACTGCTCTTACCTTAGCAGGGACAGGTCACTTAGTTTTAACCACACTTCATGCTCCTACTTGTACTACCGCTGTGGAGCAACTGATGGACTTTTTTGGTCAGGAGCAACAACACCATATCAGAAAACAAATTTCGTTTAACTTGAATGCTATTATTTCTCAAAGATTATTAAGAAATATCAACGGTACATCTCGGATCCCAGTATGTGAGGTTTTAACTAATACGCCTGCCGTAAAAAATATTATTCGAGATGGCAAAACAGAGCAGCTTCCAACTATGATTGAAACCTCTAAAAAAGATGGGATGATCTCTCTAGATCAAGCATTAAAACATTTGGTAAACACAGGAAGAGTCTCACTTGAAGAGGCATGGCCACATGTTATTGATCAAAAAACTTTTTTAACACAAACAAGTAAAGTATCTAAAAAGAATACTATTTAATCTTTGCTACTGATCTAGACTCTGCTTTTGAAATGTTTTGAATTCGGGCTATCTCTGATATTAAGTCTTTGATAATATCTTCATATAACTCGATACTTGTTTTTTTACCAGTATAGTCTGAACAAGATAAAATTAAGTGTTCGTGTATCTTCTGGCCTCTGAGGTTTGTTCCAGATACATTAATGTTCAACTCAATTTCAAAAGGATTATGGCTTATGTTCCCCATATCCCCAAATTCTGTAGACCGATACAATGAGGATCCGCTTAAAAAGACATATAGTTCAAGTCTAAGCATATTTCGCTCTATAAAGTCTTTTGATATATTCTTTTGCTTAACCAGTTTATAATTGATTTTTTCAAGGCTCTTTTGTAGTTCAACTTGAAAAGAGTACGGATATTTCATCCAAAGTACTTGTATGGAGTTTGCAGCGTCAGTATGACTATTGCAAACGACACTGAACAATATGATTAATAATATATTTTTCTTCATACTTTAGGTATCGATCACCCTCAAACGCTACATCATAAAGAACCTCGAGAAAAATTATAAAAAAAACTCAGTGCAAACAAAATAAACAAAGTAAGCACTAAGACTGTCTTTCAAAAAGTGTTTGGACAAAAAAAAAGCCCTCTCAAAATATTGAGAAGGCATTTTTGAAGTCTATTTAGTTTTGATTGCTTGAAATAGGAGCTCGAACGCCATCGACCTCTACCAAACCTTTACTAACCATATAAGTTAATGAAAAAGAGGTTAACAAAAAGATACTAACTAAAATTGCAGTGAATCGTACTACAACACCAGCTGCCCCTTTTTTTCCAAACATTTTTCCGCTATTTCCACCACCACTCATTGATGCCCCAAATGCTCCAGAAAAACCAGAACCTTCTTCAGATTGAAATAATACAATCATGATTAACAATATAGCTGCAACAACGTGAATTCCTTGAACCAAGGTATACATAACGACTCCCAAAAGCACCCATCTATAATTGTCAATCAATTCAACTCGGGTACAATTTTTATTAAAACTTAAATTTAAAATTTAGATTACTTTGATCTATTTATATACAAAAAAGTCTGAGTAATTCTAAAGGGTAGAATTAAACCATACTTAACTATCTTTTTCAAATCCATTCAAGAATGAACACCTAAGTTAACATGACTAAATCCGAATTTATCCAATACAAACAATTTCACACAAAAAGCTTAATATTCAGGCACTTTATTACGAAAAATAAGTGTAACATCATTAAATCAAAGTAAAAGTTATGAAATTATTAGTATATTGTATTGTATTTGGAGTCTATCTTGTCAGCATTACGCATAGTCAAAGTAGAAATACTCCCCTATCCTCTAGATTAGATAAATATAGAAGCTATTTAAAACCTGGGCACATTAAAGCTAAACCACGGGTTCATTTAAAGCAACGCTCTTCAAGTCAAAAATCTAGAAACTATATTGATCCATTATGTGAACAATATTTATCTGTACTCCACGTAAATTACAAAACTTCTGTAAAACTTTTTAAACAGTATCTTGAATTTCTAAAAAACAAAAATAGTCGTCAACTCAATACATTTAAGGTTAGAACTCATCAGTTGAAAAATTTTATTCAAAGAGTTTTAGATTCTGCTATCGTTGTTAAAGCTTCTATTAATCGTTCCAAATCCACGTTAACCCTTCATTTGGATGAACATAAAACACTTGCTCTCGAGCTTTTAGATACTCAACCCTACTCCAAGGTTCACCATGAATTACAGATGCTAAAGTTTTATCAAAACTCATATCTTTCTTTTCTATCTGAAATTAATCAACGAGAAATACTTCACTTAGAAAGCGTCCTTTATAACATCAACGAATGGCTTGAACTAGTTATAACAACAGAAAAAAACAATTGGCAAAAGTCTCCTCAAAACTTAGTTTTAAAAGACAGTGATAATCTAATCAACAAAATTCAAAAAGAAGTACCACGGATCGCAAAAAAGTTTCAAAATATAAAGGATCATTTTTCGTATGCAGAGCAAGAAATTATCGCTGACAAAGCAAAAATTAGAAGAAAGACATTTCCGTATAGCAAATCCCTGAATCAAGAGCTAGAATCAAAATTAAAAAGACGAAATCGAGATTTTTCAAAAAGCCTTTTTTCATTGAATGAAAAGGAGAGTATTGAGCTCGAACTAATTCAGAGACAAATCATATCATCCCAAAAATTAAGCCCTATTGAGTTACGACTCAACCCTTTGTCCCATCATCTATTTTTTAACAATAGTATTGAAAAACAAATAGATGAACCACTTCCAGATTGGCTATAGATAGGTTACTCTTTAAGATAGATTATTGTATTGGCCTGTTTTTGAGATGGATATACTAAATAGTTTTTGCCCGATGTATTAAAAAATAAGGGTACTCCTAATGCCTGTGACTCGTTTAATTTAGTATATAATGTAAGGTTTTTACTTTCACTAGTAGGGTACAAGTGACTCAATACCTTTAACCCTTTAGACTTAGTATATTCTGCCCAACCTAAATTTTCATTGGAATGCTCTAAGTAAAAGTCTCTAACAGTATTTTTTAAATCTATTTCTCCAATAAATAAGCCCTTAACACACTTTTGAATGCCAAGCTCTTTTCTCTTTTTTTGAGAACACTTTTTATAAATCGAATCCCAAAACACTAAAACATTGTCACCTAATAACTCTAGATGATGAAACTCAGAACGGTTTTGAATTTGCGATAAACCACTATCCTTCATTACCATGGAGATCATGGAATTCATTTTATCTTCTGACTCTTTCACCTTTTCACCGTTTGCCAAAAAAGCCTGTTTAGCCATCACCTTAATCAAGCGATCCCATAACATCTTAGAGCGAAAATCATCGAAAACTGCTCGAGTTTCTAACTTCCCTTTAGACTCTTTCACCGTATAAAATGAATACCTTAAAGTAGCCTGCTTAGAGTCAGCTTTTGTTTCATAAGAATATAGTTTTCTTAATGGGCCTCTTCGTAACTTTTGTACATTTTTTGAGTGATAGACTTTCTCTATCTCACTTTTCTGTACTTCTACATAATCAAAGTAGCGCTTTTCTACCTCTAAGAGTCGAGTCAAAAGGCTTGGCTGAGAAACTTTTTTGACAAGATTTTTATTTGGGATTTTTGGGATGGTTTGCATATTATAACTGTGCCCAAAATAGCCTAAAATTGCTCCCACAAAAAATAAAACAAAATACTTCATTTAAAACCTTATTTAATAACACTCAGCTTCGAAATCAAAAATACTATAAAATCATTATACCCAATGATTGATTGTTTCGGTACATCTAAATTGTGTGAGCCATACACGAATCCATACTCTGTAATTGATTTGCCCAGCTTCTGTTAATTTATGTAACAATCAGTAGAAGGTTAATATAGTAAAATTGATCTCCATACTTTCTTTTTTTAATGACGGCTCTATGATAGAATTTATGCGACTTGATACCTACAACAGGTTTAATTCATATATAGACAATATTTTTGTTTGCAGTGAACACTAGTTACTCATTATACATATAAATCAATATACCATAGAAAAAGGATCAAATATGAGCAATCCTCTTATTGTAAAAAGAGAAAAAAACGAAGAAAGCGGCGTAGTAACAATCCACCTCAAAGGTCGTCTTGATATGACTTCCCTTGATCCCTTCAAAGAAGTCTTTACAGAAGAGTTTAATAATGGCAATTATAAAATTGTACTAAATATGTCAGAGGTCTTTTTTATTGTTTCAACACATCTTGGCGTTATTATGTCTAGCTATAAAGATGCTCAAGCAAACTCCGGTGACTTAAAGTTCTCTTCTCTCACTGAAGAAGTTTATGGTATTTTTGATTTACTGCAACTTACTAGTATTCTAAATATATACCAAACTGATGAAGAAGCAGCTGCAGAATTTTAATTATAGCATTTAGTCCATAAAAAAAAGAACCTCACAATTGAGGTTCTTTTTTTATACTGATTTTTTTAGCACTCTAGCTCTAGGCCTTCATAACCGCCTACAATCTCTAAGCTTTCATTGCCTACTTTACCTTTGTAAATTAGGCCTTCTTCAATAATTTTATCAATTTTATTGTCATCATAAGATGGCTCATGATGAAACAACACGAGTTTTTTGACACCAGCTGCAGTTGCAATATCAATACCAGTAAATACTGAACTATGGCCCCAGTCCATTTTTGAAATTGTATCCGCAAAAGTAAACTGACAATCAAATATAAAAACATCAGCATCTTTACAAAACTCTATTGCCTTTTGAATCAACTCCATATTTGCAAAGTTAAACTCCGAGTCTGTCATGTATACAACTTTTTTATCACCTTCAACTACAGAGTATGCGTGTGAAACCTGAGGATGGTACAACCTTTCATTTTCAATAACGAGTTCACCGATATTCACTACTTCTTTTTCTTCTAACTCTCTAAAGCTTACATCTGCACCCAATTGATCAAATAGAACAGGAAAAAATGGGTAGGCCATTTGCTTGGGAAAAGATTCGATTAGTGACTCACTCACTCCATAAATATTTATTTTATTGCCAGGAATATAGGCAGGGGTAAAAAATGGAAAACCAGAAATGTGATCCCAATGTAAGTGAGTAAAAAAAACGTGTGCTGTCCCTTGACCACGCCCTAATGGGGTACCCATCAAAGCTAGACCAAGTGCTCTCCCACCTGTTCCACAATCAAAAATAAGAGTGTCACCACTATCGGGGATAACCTGAACACAGCTGGTACTACCTTTATAAGTACCTACTTGATGAAAGGGACGTGAGTCCAAAAACTTCTGTATTGAATCTTCGTCTTTGATATCTTCATTTGAGGCATCAAGAAGAAGCGTCTCAGCTTTTGATCGAATCATTTGTGATGTACACGGAGATGCTATGGAGCCACTAACTCCCCAAAATTTAACTTTCAAACTTCAGTCCTTAGGTCTAATCGATTGATATCAGATATTACTTAAAATTTTTGCAATCCTAGTTTTTCCACTTAGGATACTTAACGTCTATGCCATTATATTGTGAATCTCTAGCTAGTTCAAGAATATCACTTAAGATATCAGGATAAAATAGACAATCTGTCGACTTTTTTGTATTCAACCACTTAAAACCGTTAACACGTTCATCTATATTTGTATTTTTTGGTTCATCTTTTGAAGTTACACGAAAGATTAAATGAACAATGTTTCTCTTTTTATCTGGAGAAATAGTCTGAGCTATTTTAACTAGTCCACCGATTTCCACATTCATGCCGAGCTCTTCTTGAAACTCGCGCTGCAACGAAACCTCTAAGTTTTCTTCTTTTTCAGCTCCACCACCTGGTAAAAGGTAGTAAATATCATCATTCTTTTTGTGCTCCACCAACAATACTTCTTGGTCTCTCAGCAATAATCCACTTACTCTAATTCTAGGCATCTTATCCCACCATCTTATCTACAATAGCAATAATAGCTTGATCAGAAGCACACAATGCGCTTAACCCTAAGCTAGACTCCAAAGATGTTTCCAACAAAACAATTTCACCATTACCCACACCAATCCGATCGATAGCAGAAGTAATTGCCCCATAAGGCTTTAGCTCTTGATCTAGTTTTTGTACCAAGCGGATGGGCTGAGATAGAAAGCCTTCTTCTACATGAGATAAAACTATATTACCGCAAACTTTAGCCAAAATCATGACATTAGCTCAACATCCATGATCATCTGCACGCGGTCTGCATGCCTACCTGGAGCTGGAGTAGTATTCAAAAACTTCTTAACAATTGCTTTTGCCAAGGTATCTCCAATGGTTTGTCCACCAATACAAAGCATATTTGCATGATTATGCTCACGAGCATTGTTTGTAGTAAAGTCGTCATAACACATAGCGCATCTTACTCCATCTACTTTATTAGCCAACATTGTTGACCCAATACCCACTCCATCTAGCATAATACCAATATCATAATGCCCCATTGCTATAGATCGCGCAACCAACAATGCATATTCAGGGTAGTTTACACTTCCTGAATCAAAAGGACCTAAGTCATCCACTATTTCATAAGATAATTCTTCACGAAGGTATTTGATCAAAACATTTTTTAAACGATATCCACCATGGTCTGATGCAATTGAAATTCTATACATTATACTATCCTAAAGTGACCTTTCAAAACACATCTTCTAGAGCGAGTGTAAGTTCGAGCCGACGACAAGCCCTCTCCTGTATGCCCCGCAATTGTCATTGTTGTATAACCTTCTCCACCAAAACCAAGCCCAGCACAAGATGGCCCATTTTTGACAAAAATACTTACCTCAGACCGTACAGCCATTTCATGAAGATTATCTAAATTTTTAGAGTGCATCGTTGCTGTGTGTAAACAACCTTTTTCTGCTATAATAGCCCGATCAATAGCCTCTTTTACATTTTTACATCGTACAATAGGCATTACTGGCATCATTTGTTCAGTGTGAACTAAAAAGTGATCATTATCAACTTCCATAAAGGCCAATCGAATATTTGAATCTGTATGTATCCCAACATGAGACAAAATAAATGAGGCATCTTTACCGATAAAATCTGCATTCATGTGATTATCTTGATAAATTAATTTTTCAAGCTTTGCCACATTTGCACCAATAACATGGTATGCATTATTTCTTTTTAATGCTTGCATAAATGCATCTGCCACGCTATCTACAACAAAAACTTCTTTTTCAGCTATACATAAAATATTGTTATCTAAGGTCGCACCTTGAACCAAATGCCTAGCTGCTTCATCTAAATCCGCGGTTTCATCAATAACGCAAGGGGGATTGCCAGGTCCTGCTCCGATAACTTTTTTACCTGATCTTGCAGCAGCCTTTACCAGACCTGGACCACCAGTAACTACTAAAATTCGAATTCCATCATGCTCCATTAGAGCTTGACCAGACTCCATAGTAGGGTGCTCCATAATTGTTGCCAAATCTTTTGGTCCACCACAAGAAATAATTGCTTCATTGATCAAATGGACTGCAAAAGCACAGCATCGGCGCGCTCTTGGATGAGGATTGAATACAACAGAGTTACCCGCAGCAATCATCCCAATAGAGTTATTGATAATTGTTTCCGTTGGATTCGTCGTTGGCGTAATAGCCCCGATTACACCATAAGGAGCACATTCAACCAAGGTAAGTCCATTGTCACCCGAAAATGCATTTGGTTGTAAGTCTTCTGTCCCTGGGGTTTTTTCTATTACAAGCTTATTTTTAGCTAGCTTATCTTCGTATCGCCCTAGAGAGGTTTCATCAAAGGACATTTTAGCTAAGGTTTCTAAATTAGCCATACATTTTTTTCGAATTTCAAAAATAAATTGTTCGCGTTGAGAAAGGGAGTAAGCTTTTAGTGATCCATAAGCCTGTTTCGCTTTATCTACACATTCGTCTATTGATGAATAACATCCCAAAAAACCGTTGTTTCCGAGGCTTACCCCCGGAACAGTACTTTGATTAGCGCTTCTATCGAGCTGCTCAACGACTCTTGATACAATTCGTGCAATATCATCTGAAGAATAATCCATTTATCTCTCCCAATACTTAAATACAACTCAAAAGAGTGACTTAGTTAGCTTAGCTATATAATTTGATTGTAACAAAACCATATCAAACATAATTCACGTACTTGGAGTAACTTATAGTTTTAAATATAACTTTCTATTTAAACTGTGAGATCAATTTTTTGGTACAATTGAAAAATCCATCACTAAAATAGCAATGGATTATCTTTTATACTAAATTGACACTGTCAACTATAGCTACTATGGCACAGTCTATGGCTTTACCATGAGTTTTTTCAGTTTGTCTTGCAGAACTACCCGAGGCAAACATAATTAAGTCCCCCGGTCCTGCTTGTACTGTATCTGCTGCCACATGGAACGCATTGGTTGGTTCGAGGTGCACATCGCATTCATGTACCACTAACAATTTTAGACCCTTCAGTCTATCATCTTTAATGGTACAAACTACAGTACCTTCTATTCGGCCTAATTTCATAGTTTACTTTTTCTTTTGAGATAAACCAAAAACGCCTTCTAAATCTGAATGTGGTCTTGGAATAACATGAACCGAAATAAGCTCCCCTACTTTGTTAGCAGCAGCAGCACCTGCATCAGTAGCAGCTTTTACAGCAGCAACGTCACCACGAATTAGTGCAGTAACCATTCCTCCGCCAACTTTTTCCCAAGAAACCAGAGTAACATTAGCTGCTTTACACATAGCATCAGATGCCTCAATTAATCCAACTAACCCTTTGGTTTCTATCATTCCTAAAGCTTCGCCTACTTGCATTGCAATCCTCCACAAATATTTTATTTATAATAACTTGATTACCAATCAAGTTTAATTTAACAATCAATTTATTTTTCACTTAAAAGACAAGTGAAATAAAAGTCCCATAATACCGTATGAAAAGGTTTTGCAGGCCTGTTTAAAAACAGGCAGATAAGCGACCAAGAACAAGCCTTGAATCAACTTTCCTTGCAAAAATTTGTAGGCCTCAAAACAGAATTCCATTACGCATATTACAGGAAAGTAAGTGTATCATACCCAATTGATGAATTAAAGTATATAATTTAAGTTTGTTTTGACACTCTTGAGAAGTTCATCATAGTTGCTCAATAGAATCACCTTTTATTAATATCATCTTGGATAAAAAAAAGGGACCAAGTGTCTATATACACTTGGCCCCATCATATCTATATTATTTTTAAAACTTATTTTTAGCACTTAACCCTGGTTTATTCCAACGCCCAATCAGTCCTGGATCTACTTGGAATAAGGCGTTTCCACCCCCATAATACTCTCCTTTGTATCCCTGAATTTTTGGAGGCATTTGCTGCTTCGGCATTGCAGCTATTTTTGGTGATTTTTTCTTTGGCACTAATCTTTGTTGTATCTGTCTGGTTTGATTTCTTCTTTGAGGACCTCTACTCATATTTCTTGACCTAGAAACCAACTTTTGTATTTTAGGAGTTTCTTGTCGACTCGGTGGAGTATTAAACCCTTCAAAACCAAACCCACCTTGATTTTGCGCGCTTTCATTGAAAACTTGATGATTATTTCTACTCACATGCCTTGATGGAACTCGTCTTTTAGTATGATTTCGGCTACTTTGCCCTTGATAATTTTTATGACTCTGTACCTTAGGGGCTTTTTTACTTCTAAAGTTATAAGCATCCACTGTTGCTAAGCTTGCTACTGCACCCACCATAAGTGTTATTAATATTTTCATTTTTTTCTCCTAATACTCAAAACCTAGAACCAATTGACATGGTATATTTATCATCTTTTTGTAAATCTCCAGAACTCATGTAATCTACTTGAAAGTCCCAGTTTGTTTTTGGCACATACCCGAAACCTACTGACATAGTATCGCCATTAAATTCAAGGAGTGCTTCTAATGAAGGATATAGTTCTGATAGATCTACTCTAGCACCAGCCATAAAAAAAAACGTTTCCATGTCATTTTTACCGGTAGAATAATTTCCTAGTAATGCTCGCTTCCCACTTCCAAAGTTTGCACCTAACCCTAGATAAACTGAGTTTTCAGGCGACCCTATAACCGAATAAATGGTGTTTTGGTGATTTGAATGATTATCAAACATGGCCCCAACAGCTAAATTAGAAAACGGAGAATATTTGAAAGAAAAAATAGATGAAGAACCCTTTCTATCTTTTCTACCCCCCATATCCGCCAATGATATCTCTAGCTTTTCACTAAAGCTAAAACTTGCGTTAATTCCTTGATAATTGTCTCCACTCCCAAAAGAATAAAATGTAGACACAGAAGTTTCTTGGGGGCGAACCAATGTTGTTGTAGGCATCATAATAAGGCCTGTCGGGCCAAACCAAGTATTATGGCTAAAGGCATTCCCAACTATTAACAATGTACTTAGTATTATGTACTTCATCTTCGCTCCAATAATAAGACGATACAATCATGACTTATAATCTATAATTAAATTATTATTTACAGTCTAATTTTCGGTAGTAATTATCATCTGTTAGATAATCTATTGGAGCTATTATTATTAGTTTTTCAGGGAGCATACATTCTCATGACGAGACTTATTATTTTGTATGACTGTACTATCGTACCAACTATTTTTCACCTTAAAACAAAAAAACCTCCATATACTATGGAGGTTTTTTGTACATTTGACTTAAAGCACTAAAATAAAATTTTATAAATGTTTCTTTAGCTCTTCAACTTTGTCTAATGCTTCCCATGGAAGATCTAAATCATTTCTTCCAAAGTGACCATAAGCAGCCGTTTGTCTATAAATAGGTCTTCTTAATCTTAAGTTATCGATAATTGCACCTGGTCGTAAATCAAACACAGATGTTACGATCTCTTCGATTTTTTCTGCTTCAAGCTTACCAGTACCAAATGTATCTACTAATACCGACATTGGTCGAGACACACCAATAGCATAAGCAACTTGAACTTCTAGTCGATCTGCATATCCTGCTGCTACTAGATTTTTAGCTATATATCTACATGCATAAGCAGCAGATCGATCTACTTTTGTACAATCTTTGCCAGAAAAAGCACCGCCACCGTGGCGACCCATCCCTCCGTAAGTATCTACAATAATTTTTCTACCAGTTAAACCAGCATCTCCATGAGGTCCACCAATAACAAACCTTCCTGTTGGATTTACATAAATCTTAGTTTCATCATCAACTAACTCTTTTGGTAAAACAGCTAATATAACTTGAGCCTTTACATCTTCAGTTAAAGCTTCTAAGGTGATATCTTCATCATGTTGCGTTGAAATAACAACAGCTTCGATTCTTTTTGGTATATCCCCATCATACTCTACAGTAACTTGGGCTTTTCCATCTGGTCTTAAATAGCTTAAGGATCCACGTTTTCGTACTTCAGCAAGTTTGTTAGTTAATTTATGAGACAAAACGATTGGCAACGGCATCAATTCTTCGGTTTCTCTACAAGCATAACCAAACATCATTCCTTGATCGCCAGCTCCAACTTCATCATATTTATCAGCTTTATCCCCACGAAATTCTAAAGACTCTGTTACACCTTGAGAAATATCAGGAGATTGCTCATCAATCGTAACCAATACAGCACAAGAATTATAGTCTAAACCATACGAAGCATCAGTATACCCAATATCCTTTACAACATCTCTAACTATTTTTGGCACATCAACATAACAGTCTGTAGTGATTTCACCCATAACCATTACCATACCTGTAGTTAGTGCAGTTTCACATGCTACTCGTCCGTTAGGATCATTAGCCATAATTGCATCTAATACTGCATCTGATATTTGATCTGCCATCTTATCTGGATGACCTTCCGTCACTGATTCTGATGAAAAGTATCGTTTTTTTGTCATAATTTACTCCGTCTATTTTGTTCCAAAAATTCTATCGCCAGCATCTCCAAGACCTGGGATAATATATCCATGTTCATTTAATTTTTCGTCATAAGCTGCTGTATATATATCCACATCAGGATGCAAGTCAGTTAAGGCTTGAACGCCTTCTGGAGCTGCCAAGATACAAGCGAATACTATCTTCTTTGCACCTTTAGCCTTCAAAAGATCAATTGCTGCTGCTGCTGAAAAGCCAGTTGCCAACATTGGATCGGCTAAGATTACAAACTTTTCATCTAAAGGCTCTGGTAATTTGCAATAGTACTCCACAGGTTTCAAAGTCTCTGGACATCGGTATAGTCCAATATGCCCAACTCTAGCCATTGGGATTACATTCATAATACCATCCATCATTCCAAGACCTGCTCTAAGAACAGGAACTACAGCAATAGAATCCCCACTTATCACATGCCCCTTACATCTTGTAAGTGGAGTCTCAACTTCAACATCTAAAACCGGCATTTCACGAGTAACCTCATACACCATTAAAGACGCTAACTCGTTTACCAACTCTCTAAAGAGCTTGGAATCCACATTTTTATCTCTTAATCTTGTTATTTTATGCTTAATTAAAGGATGATCAAAAACTACCAATTTAGCCACTATAAGTCTCCTAACTTTTCAACTCGGTTTAAATGCCGAGGCTCTTTTGAACCAGATGTATTAATAAAAACCTTAATAACTTCTTTAATTTGATCGATCCCGTACAATCTTTCTCCAAAGCATAAGCAGTTTGCATGATTATGCTCTCTTGCTAATTTTGCTTGATACAAGTCCGCTGTGACTAACGCTCTAATATGACTGTAGCGATTAGCTGCTATAGATACACCTACTCCAGAGCCACAAATTAGAATTATAAAATTAGCCTCATTTTGACCAAATGAAGATACACAAGACTTTACAACATCAGGATAATCAATGGAATCTGTTGGAAAACCACAAGGAACAATTGTTTCAATATTGAGCTTTTGTAGAAATTCATCTATCTCACTTAGGTATTTACTACCACCATGATCTGAACCCAAAACAATCTTCACCGTTTCCACCTTTAATTAACTTTTAATTTTCAAAACACACCATTAAGGATAAAACTTATAATGTGTATATTTAACCATGGGATACTATCATAGGCAGAATTATGATTAAAGAGTTTTTAAATATATTTCAAAAATAGTTAAACACACTTCACACTAGTTTTTTGATATCTTCTTTTTAACTCGTGCAATAGCAATTTCAATCTCATCTACAATTAAATCTTCGCCTTCTGAATTTTTAAGCAATACCTTGAGTTCATCTAAGGCTAAAGAATATAATTTTTGATTCTCGAGACATAAACACATTTTAAAAAACACTCCAGTATTATCTGGAGCTAATTTCAAGAGCCCCCTATAGTACTCTTCAGCCTTAACAAACTCTCCTTCGTTAAAGAAGATATCTCCTAAATAGTTATATGCTAGTTGATGTTGCTTATGAAACTTAATTACTTGCTGATAATAATATTTTGCTTTTTGAATTCTGTTTAAGTCTTCATATAATAGGGCTAAGTTAAAGTTTGCATTTAAATTTTCTGGATTTTGCTTTAATGCCTTTTCAAAATATCCTGCAGCTTCTTCGTTATTCGAAACCGATTTTGCTATCACTCCAAGAGCGTTATTTACCCAGACATCATCCTCATTCATTTCTTGAAACAAAGTTAAATATGATTTAGCTTTTGAAAAGTCCCCTTCTCTCTCTAAATAAACTTTTCCTAGCTGTTTTAAAGCTCTTTGATTTTGTGGTTCAAACTCTAAAACCCTTTGATATGAAACTATCGCTAAAGCCCAGTCTTCATCATAATAGGACTGCTCTGCTCTTTTAATTAAAAGAGCTAATTTATCAATTTTCTCATTGATTACAGGCTCTTCTGCCACATCGGATGGCTCTGTACCAAACACCGTAACCCCTGCTTCTACAGCAGGCTCATCATTTATCTCATCTTGAACTACATTCTCTTCTATTTTTGGAGAGAGTTTTTCATGTATGCTTTTAATAATAGATTGGGCTTTATTATAAAAAACAGAATCCGATGGAACTCTTTCAAAGTATCGTAAAGCAGTTTCAAAGTCTCCCACCTTTTCTTTGGCTAATCCTAGGTAAAATTTGATGCCTCTATAATTTGGATTTTGAGCATATATTCTTTGGTATAATCTTAATGCGTTTAAGTACTTGTCATCTTTAAAATAAGAATAAGCTAAAAGAAACATAATTTTTTCATTTTTGGGCTCTTGAACCAACACTTTTTCAAAATAAGTTATTGCCTTTTTAAAGTAGCCTTGCTTTCTATAGATCATCCCAGATAGCTTATTAGCTTCTAAGTTTTTAGCGCTCAATTTAAAAACTCTATCAAGCCTTTTTAAAGCTAATGTATAATCATCTAAGAAATAGTAAAATTTAGCTAAAAATAGTTGAAAGTCAACATCTTCTGGGTAGTTTGTAATAGCCTTGTTTAGCACTAAAATGCCAGGACGATACTTTTTTTGCTTTTGATAAGCACTTACCAATAATATATAGGCATCTTTGTCCTTACCCCCAAGGCCCAAATACTCCTCAATCAAGCGTTGAACAATATCATATTCTTGGTTTTTAAATTTTTCTATTGCTGTCAATAAAAGCTGTTGTCTTGTTTCTTGTAACTTTTTTAAATTTTTCTTTTCAATAATCGAGTTTTCAATTGTAGCTAAACTACGAATTAAATCTGGATCGTGTGGTCTTGCCCTCATTGCCTTAGCGACCAACCATCGAGCTTTATCCCAACTTTCTTGTTGAAAATATTCATACAATAAAATATCTTCTAAATCTTTCGGTAATGAATGAGTTTCCAAATATTTTGATGCTTTTAATTCAAAAGTATCCCAATCTGAATTTTTTCTTAAAACAGCAAAATCAATAACTTTTTCTTTTTCTTGCAGTACTTTATCCACTTTAAAGGATTTTTTAAACTCGCCTTGCTTCATTGCAGACAAATACTTTGCTAATTTTTCTTTCTGTTTTGCATCCAAAGTATAGGCATATAACTCAGTGTATTCTTCTAGCTCTAAAACAGCGCGCCTTACCTTACCCTTTTTTTTCCAAAAATCAGCTAGTTGAAGCCTGTAAACCACATTGGATGGATCTTTTTCAATCGATGCTACCAAACTTTCAAATCCCGTTTTAGTACCAGTAACGATATATTTTACCAATACCATAACAACCAGTACGTATAAGAAAGCACTCCCCCACGGAAACGGTCTTTCAAACTCACCTGAAGCTGGAGTTAATTCCCAGCCTAACTCTCTAGAGGTATCGTATACTCCTGTTCTGTTGAAAACCAACTCTAAAAATGAAGCCACTCTATGAGCATCAAATATGTTAAAAAGCCAAATAAAGAGAGAAAATAAACTGAAACAAAATATAAAGAAACTATAGATAAAAATACCTGTGTGGCTCACGACCACCTGATATACAACGCCTCTACTTAAAAAATCCCAAAAGTACAATAAAGAAACCAATTGTCCTGAGAAAAATATAGCAGCTTTTCTAGGCTCTTTATTATAAAGCTGACCTAAACCCCATACAAAAAACGAAAGAACCCAAGCCAAAGTTGGGGAGTTTTCCCATGATTTTGCTGGTATAGGAATCTGTTCAGCTGGCTCTGTAACTATTGCAAATGGATCCATTACTCTACAAATTCCATAAATATATCATTGGCAAACAATAAAGATTCTCTTGTAATCCTTATTTTAGAGTCTACTTTTTCTATTTTTTTATTGACTAACAATTTTTCTATTTTCTCTTCAATTTTCAAATCTGGGTGCTCAATCGACCATTTTTTTAATTTCTTGATGCAAATTCCCTTTATTTTACGGAATTCTAACATAATTGTCTCTAAAATGGCATTTTTTGAATCATATTCCTCATAATGAAACTTTTCTATAGAACCCTCAAGCTGAGCCTCATATAAGCTTAGACTCTTTTGATTTTGCCAACGAACTTGATTAAAATAAGAGCCTGCAGAGGGCCCAAAGCCTAAGTAGTTTTCGTTTTCCCAGTATTTCAAATTATGAATAGATTCTTGCCCAACTCTTGAAAATGCAGATATCTCATACTGATAGATACCTTGTTTTTCTAAAAAGTCCTTCAAAAGATAATAGGCTTCTCCTTCCATACCCTCCGCTGGAAGGACTATTTTTCCCGAGTTTATCTTGTCAAACCAAGGAGACTCCTCTTCCACTGACAAAAGATATGCACTCACATGAGATATTTTCTCTATTGGTAACAGTGATAATGTCTCTTTAAATGAAGTTATAGTTTGATGAGGAATACCCATCATTAAATCTACGTTGAAACGAACATTTGCACGACATAGTGCATCGATAGTTTGGTGATTTTCTTTTACTAAATGTCCACGACCTAATGCACTCAGTTCAAGTTCATTTAAAGTTTGTATCCCAACTGAAAATCTGTTCACTCCCACCTTGATAAAATCACTTATTCTAGTGGGAGTTAGGGAGTCAGGATTTCCTTCTAAAGTCACTTCACAATCAGAAGTCACTGTAAACAAACTTTGAATCTGAGTTAAAATACAGTCAAGTTCTGATGGGTTTAATAAGGAAGGCGTCCCCCCTCCAAAGTATATGGAGTTCACGGAGTAACCTAAATATAATGAAGCAGCTATTTCTTTTTGAAGAGCCTTTAAAAAACGATCGCGATCGTTACCTTTTTCTAAATCTGTAGAAAAATCGCAATAAGCACAGCGCTTAATGCAAAATGGAATGTGAACGTAGATACCAATTGCTTTCGTCATGGCCATATTAAAGTCCCGTAAACCTTAATCTAAATAATTTCTAATGAAACACCAAGATCATTGGACCGCTCTTTTGCCAATGGAGTAATAATCGTCTTTTTAGGAATCCGCATGGTATCCACCTTGCGACGGAAGCAATATTCAATATCTTCACCTGTTAATAAACGACCTTGAAACTGCTCTACAGAATGATTCGAAGCAAGGTTTGAAGACTCTTTTAAACCTTCTAGTTTTTCAACAACTTCTATAACAAGTTGCCGGATTAATTCTTCTGTAATTTGCATAGGTGTCTTATAGTTTTCTGTGCTAAGTTTAGATGTAAATAGTAAAGTACTCTATCCATGAGAAGGATACATTATTCCCATCAAAAGAACAAACTAAAACCCAGAAAAATGATTCGGTAGTATAGAAAGACTTTTTATCTTACGACCAAAGGGGCTATATTTTATTCCAATACAAGCGTCAGCCTCTAACAAAATGTATTAAAAGTTCACATCAGGTAGTGCTTATTATCCAAACACCTGAAACTGCAACTAAAAAAGTCCGCCCAAGGCACCAACAGTAATAGCCATTTTATAAACACTATCTAGGGTTTCTTTCATTTTATTTCTACCCAAACGTATTTTTGTAGGAACAACAATAAAATCGCCAGGCATTAAAAAATTTTCAGAAAAAGACAATTTACTCTTTTTCACCCCACCTATATATCGATTACTCTTTATTGCTCTCTTCATCATATTAGCAGGAGTAGCTACGCCGCTAGCATGTATAATATATATTTTTTGCTGATTTGCATAGTCTGTTAAACCCCCAGCATCTGTTATATACTCACTCAAGCTAGCATCTTTCCTGTATAACTCTGTTATTGGGGAGTATACTTGTCCAGAGACAGATATTTCCGTTGGCTTTAGAGGGATTACAAATTCATCTCCATCTTCTAAAGTAAGATCAACTGTTGAGCCTTTTAAGCTTTCTATAGTATCAGCATCATTAAATGTCAATAAAATACGACCTGCTATTTCTATGCCATCAAGTTGATCTACTACCGCCTCCACTTGCTTTAGAGATGAAATTTGAGCTTCTTTATCTTCACTTTCTGCTTCGCTGTTCAGCAACTGAGCCTGCATATTGCCAATATTTTCTTTTTCTCGCTTTACAAATCTTTCTTTCATCTCTCGTTGCCTCACCGCAACAGATTTTCTATGAAATCGACTTGCTGGTAAATAGGAGTTTTTTGTCAATCCACCAGCGCGCTTTAAAACATCAATCAAAGTATCTCCCATTTTAAAATGATAGACTCCTGGAAACGGCACCTCTCCAGAGATTGATATTGAACCCTGATTGATTCGTAAGGGATCTTTGAAAACGGTAATTTTATCTCGATTTTTCAATCGCAAGTTATGAAATAATGATCCATCCAAGGCTTTTTTTACATCAAACTTGATGATTTTCATTCCTTTTTTTGACTCTCGATAAATCTCACCTTTATCCATGTGAGCATCTTTGCTTAGTTTGGCTAAAATTAAAACATCCTTAACTTTTGCATTCCATCGTAATGGGAAGCTTCCGGGTTTTTCTACTTCTCCAGAAATAGATACAATAGGGCTATTTTGAACTTCTGATAAGTGAAAAACTTTTACTTCATCCCCAGCTTTTAGCTTATAATCATAGTTACTCTTTTCTGATAGAGCTTTCACTATCAATTCTCTATTACTGATTACATTTAATCCACTAGCCTCTACAAAGTTCATCTTGTCTGACTTTATTCGGCTAATTTCTATACGATTAAAAAATGTATCTTTCTTAAAGCCTTGCGCTTTCTCTATCAATGACTTCAAAGTTAATTTACTAGTCCATTCATAAGAACCTTCTCTATAGATATTCCCACTTATAAAAACTCTATTTTGAATTTCTTCTAGCCTTGGATGGACTAACAGCACATCGCCATCTGCTAAAATTGCTGTGGACTGCTTGGAAAAGTTTAAATCTTTTAGGGAACTTTTCCCATTTTTTCCAAATCTAATTAACTGAAGGGAACTTGTATTAGCTTCTGCCAGGACTCCGCCGGCATAAGTGACTAAATGACTTAGCTTTTCCCAAGGCTTTAACTCAAAGACACCAACTCTACGAACTTGTCCTAAAACTGCTACTGTTTTTTTTGCTATAGGTACATGTAATGACATTCCTGGAGATAACTGCTGGCTCTTTTTAAACTTTCCTGTTAGTAGATAATGATACAAGTCAATTGAGGCTATAGTTTTATCTCTTTTAATTATCTCAAGAGATCTTAAGCTACCTTCTAAAGTAGGGCCTCCTGCTGCAATCATTAATTGAAGAGGGGTTGACATAGCATTTGCCATATACACGCCAGGTGACTTAACCTCCCCTGTTACATAAACAGGAAACTGACGTAGTTTTATAAATTCAAAAGACAGATCCAATGTTTTATAATATTTTGACAATTTTTTTAGAAGATGATTTGCCAACTTGTTTTTTTCCACCCCTTTGACAAAAATTTCTCCCGCCAAAGGAAACTTAATCATCCCTAATGAGTTAACAGATACCGGAACAATCTCATCTTGCGTTTGGTTCCAAATATGTATGCTGAAACGATCTCCCACATCAATCTTGTAATCGTCCGCCACATTTACCGACTGCAATGCTATCTTAGACAATTCTAAATTTAACTTTTTGAATAATCTATGTCCAAAATATTCTAACTTGTCAGAATCTACGCCTTTCAAAAACTCCGGAGAAATTTTCTTTAAATGTGTGATGCTTGAAAAGGTCCCATAATCTTCTACCACTTCAATTTTCTTTTCAAAACCTTGAGAAGCAGCTGCTTTTTCTTTTGTTGTCTCTAGCTCTAAAAGCTTTTTGGCTTCGGACTCTTTTTTAAACGATGCAACACCTATTTTATCTTTTATTTCTTCTGGAGCTGCCAATGAAGCCGTTAAACAAAGCAAAAATAATATTAGTTTTTTCATAAATTCTCCGAGATCAAAAGCTCTTCTTAGCTCTGCTCTATTTCTATTAAACACTATAAACACAAGCCCTTAATCAAAAGAGTCCTGCGAATACCTTCGGTATATCGTCAATAAGAGTAAGTTACTAAGCAATTCCTCTTAATGTATAATTTCAATTTTCTAATTAGCATACAAAAAGAAAGACTATCAAGTATTTTTGCAATTCAATCAAGACAGTAAAGAAAAATACTATTCATTTTCACAAAAATAGTACAAACACCCCAATTGTTTGGCAGCTCACACTTAGGACTAAGATAAAAAAAGCCCTCTAATAGCTTTAAAAAACTGTTAGAGGGATTAAAAGATACTCTCGATAGGACTCGAACCTACTACCCCCTGTTTAGGAAACAGGTGCTCTATCCAGATGAGCTACGAGAGCGAGTACTTTGGAGCAAAAAAGCTCCTGCCACTATTTTTAGTTTGAATAACCATATCTAAAGGTGTAGCCGACTCCCAAATATCCGTATTTTCTATCAAATCTAGAAGCCGATAGTTTATTATATAAAAAAGAATGCTCTCCCACAAAATTATTTTTCATATACTTCGCAGATAAAAACCATTCACTTTGCTTGTTTATACCTTGGGTGAATTGTGCGTTGATTTGCTCATTCACATCAATTGGGTCTGCTACATCTATACTTCTATCCATTAAAGTATAGTGATAATCCATACTCAACATATTTTTAGAGTCCATTTGATAATGTAAAGAGTATCCAAAATCTCTTTTTCTTGTTTTGTAACTCAGTACATCTAAAATGCTGCTCAACTGAGTAATCGGGATGTTACTTGCCAATTCTGATCTTACACTTCCAAAGGAGTATTCAACAAATGCACTTCCCATTAATTTTTTACGAAGCTGCTTTGAAGCTACCAACATATAGGTTTTTGCCTGATCCTTTACACCACCAAACTGTAGTTTTGCACTTGGATTTAAAACAAAGTTTGCGTTTTGAAAACTTACATTGGTAAAAGTTTTAGATATGCCAGCACCTCGATTTTTTCTATTTCCAACTTGCAAAGAAATCAACGGCTTATCAGGACCCATATCTTTCACTACATATTTTACACCGAGATACTCAGATGTAATACCTACATCACCCCTAGTATAAGAGTAATTATTCTTTTTACGATCGTACAATACTGTAAATAGATCAGAAGCACCAAATTTTAAACTCAGCCCATTCCCTTTCATATTTCCCAATACATCAGGTTGATTAGGGGTTAGATCACGAATATTTAACAAATCTAACGTAGAGTTCATTTGATAATGAGTTAGGGTACTCTCAAGTTGCCCTTTAGGCATCATAAAAGCAGTGGGATGATTTCCAAGTGAATTTAAAAAGGCATAAGAGTTGGAACACAAAACGAAAGATAAGATAAAAAAATATAAAGTTTTCATAGCTACTTTTTCGTCCCTATCAAACCTCAAATTCACAAGGACATGTATAGTTTTACATCAAGTTTTTCAAGTCTATACAAAAGTTAGACTAAAAAATGATTTTTTGAAAAAAATTGCCCCTTTAGACGATAATATTTTAAAGGGGCAATGAAAACTTATTTATTGAATTTGAACTTGATTCACTTTAAATTTATAGAAAAACTGATTGCTCGAATTTAATTTAAACTTAACATTCTGATCAAAATGAATATCAATATCCAAGGTTTGATTAGAAAAACTAGGAAACGCTACACCCGACGCACCCTCCCCTTTTTTGATAAATTGATCAATAGGGATTGTTATATAAGAACCACTCGAAGGAAATTTGTCTTCTCCTTGATTTAAAATACCTGTTGAAAAGCTAGAAGTTGGCTCAACACGAGTTCCGGTAATCTTTGCTGCTGCTGGAAAGATAATTTGGAACACATCTTTTGCATCTAGTTTTGTAGGAGTAATTTCAGCTTCAAAATAATCGTTGCTAGCTTTTTTTACTAAAAAATAAAGACTGGTATCTAGTTCACTTTTATAGTCTAGGTTTGTCCTAAGAAATCTCATTTCTTTTGGTAGAGATGTTAATACTAAAGCGGATCCATCAGAAGCAGTTATAAAAGCTGTGTTATCTGATACAGAGTTTATTTTTGCTAAAACATTATCTATATAAACGACCGAAGACAAAACAAAGTTTTGTTCTACAGCTTTACTTGTAAAGGCACTCGGTTTAAAAGACGCAGAAGAAGTTGATAAAATACTCAAGGATTGAGAAAAGAAACTTGAAAAACCTGCTGAATTTGTACTCAAGTCACTTGAAACCGTACTTATTTTAGTAAGAACTACACTCTCTTTTTCAAAGATATTCGACCCTGCTGTAATCTGACCATTAAAACTCTGAACAAAATTTGAAATCTGATCTGCTCCTGTTCCCGCAGAATCTTTAGCCGCTAATTTTATCATTTCATTAACCAGTTGAAACAAAGGCCCTTCCCCATTTGTTTCAAGAACTGTACTTGTATTTCCAAGGTAAGTAGCAGAGTTAATATCCACTACCCCTACAGCCGTTGATTGAAACATCTTAGATACAGCTTGCCCTGTAATATTACTCAGTTTCAAATTAGGAGATTTATTTTTAGTGTAGGCAATTAAGGTACTCAAAGGGCTTATATTTACTCTTGCTTGAGTTAAGTTCCCTGTCCCATCAAGCTCCATAGCACCCAAAAATGAGCTATTTGGAGAAATGGCTGGTCCACCATTGCCATTAGTACCACCACTAACTTGAAAGTATAAGGTATTGATATTTGTATCCAGGTTAAAACTAAAAGACCCTATTTTCCCACTCGAGTCTGTTGCCAAGCTTTGAATATCTAAAGGGGAGACTATTTTACCTGTAGCAGCATCTATACTTGTCCCCACTATTACAGATCCACCGATAATTTTATCATCCACCGCCAGTATTTCTGATATAGTAACCGACTTTTTTGGGGTCGGAGCAACCGTATCTAATCCTGTACCTGTACTTGCACCGCAACCTATAAACGCTATTAATATTAAACTTACAAAAAATAATTTCATTTCTAACTCAATCCCTATATTTAAAAATAGACTTAATTTTGAAGCCAACTTATCAAACACAATTAGACTTCAATCTTTCGTCTTATCGATAAAACAGAAAAACAATCTAACGATCTTCTATCAATAATTCCTGAAACAACATGCAAAATGAAAACCATTCCATCATACTCAATTGAATTTTATATGTTTTGATGGTAATTTTATTTGATCTAAATTTCACATCTTAAAAGGAGCTCATTGAAAAGTTTAATCCTATTTTTCGGCAAATGTATCTGTATCCTTCCTAGATCTTGTCACCTATTTATCGGTTCTTTTATTGGCCAACTGTTTTGGCTTGTTTCAAAAAGACGACGTGTCATAACAATTGATAACATTAAATTGGCTTTCCCGGATCATCCCAATCCAAACAAGATTGCAAAAGACTGTTATAAACATTATGGAAATCTTTTCTTAGAGCTTTTATTTAACCCCTCTATGGAAAAGCGCTTTGGTAAGTACTTATCTTGGGAAAATGAAGAGCTAGTTTTAGACAAAGTAAAAAAGAAACAAGGTGTAGTCATGTTGACTGCCCACTTTGGCAATTGGGAGACCTTAGGTACTTTTTCTCAATTTGGCCACAACCTGTGGCCTATTTACCAAGAACAATCAAATAAATTCGTGGATGATCTTTTGATCGATTTACGCTCATCAATTGGTGTGAAACTGATCAAAAAAACAGATCGTCAAACAATGGTAAACTGTTTAAACAACGGAGAAGTCCTAGGCAATGTGGGAGATCAAGGCAGAGCCATTCCAATCCCATTTTTTGGCCATGAAACCAAATTTCCAGCGGGTCCCGTCAAGTTGGCTATAGAAACGAATTCAGCTATAATTTTTACTGTAGGAATAAGAAAAGGTCAACATATTGTACATGAAGTAATCGAAGAGATCCCGATAATCCATGGATCTAACAATCAAGAAACGTACTTAAATACAATGAAAGTCTTTGCTCATAAACTAGAAGAACTCGTTTGTAAATATCCTGAACAGTACTTTTGGCTTCATGATATCTGGAGGAGACACAAAAAGTGATACATAAAATATATAACTTACTTCTTAGCTTAGCCTGGCCACTTCTTATCCTTCACTTTTTACGCTCCAAATATATAGTAAAAAAATACAAAAAGAGCTTATCTTGTAGATTGGGTTGGATTTCACTTAAAACTAATCTTAAAAACAAAAGAATACTAGTTCATGCAGTATCTGTTGGTGAAACTGTTGCATCACAACCTTTTGTAGTTCAATTGAAAAAACGGTTCCCTGACTATTCAATAATTTTTTCAAATGTAACTGAAACAGGACACCAAAGAGCTCAAGAAATTATCCCAGCAGATGATTTTGTTTTTTTTCCACTAGATTATCAGGACTCTGTATCTCGATTTCTGAGAAAAATCAAACCCACAAAAGTATTTATTGTTGAAACTGAAATATGGCCAAACTTCTTAACTGAATGTCAAAAAAACAACATTGAAACTATTTTTATAAATGGACGAATCTCTCAAAAATCCTATGAACGGTATGGCTTATTTAAGTCCTACTTTTCAACACTAATCAAAGAATCCAAATTTTTTATGCAATCTGAAATAGACTTAAAAAGGATCATCTCTCTTGGTGCTACTAAAGCCATTAACGTAGGTAACCTAAAATACGATCAGCTTCAAGCCAATCTTGATTCACCCATACCAAATCAACTCAAACAAGATTTTCAACATATTGACAAGAAAATTATAATTTTTGGTTCTACACATCAAGTTGAAACTCAAGAAGCACTTAAGCTAATCTCAGAGTTTCGCTACAGGGATTACCACTTTGTGATCGCTCCTAGGCATCTAAATTTTTTGAATCAATATATAAAAATGGCCAATGCCCAAAATTTAAGTTTCAACTTAAAAAGTAAGGGGTTAAACCCAAAAGCAGACTTCACTTTTCTTGATACTTACGGTGAACTTTCATCTATATATTGCCTTTCTGACATAGCTATTATTTGTGGTAGTTTCGAAAACATTGGAGGACACTCCATCCTAGAACCCGCAATTTTTCACAATGCCATTTTATATGGCCCTCACATGCAAAACAACATTGAGATTTGCCAAACTTTTGAACGAAGCAACGCTGCTTTACGCTGTAGTGATTTTGAAGATCTAAAAACAAAGCTAGAGTTGCTTTTTGGAAACACAATGATGCAACAAGAATTAAGTAAAAATGCTTTTTCTACTGTAAAAAGTTTAACAGGTGCTACAAAGCAAATTTTATCATCCCTGTAATCGAGTTAATATATATTAGCGGGAAACATTTTTGAGTAAAACTCGTAGTATTATATGATCTATATATTCAAAATGAAAATTGATCTAAATACCAAAGTCCAAAAAACACTTTGAGGTTACTATGCAGTTTATTAAATATATCTTAATACTATTGGCTTTATCCAATCATACTTGGAGCTTTGAAAGCCTAAGTAAAGTCAACTATTTTGAAGGGCTGAACGCCCCGAGCCAGTCAATTCAACAATTACCAAACAAAAGATTATATCAGTCTAATGTGATTACATCTCCTAATGCCTATAATCACTATAATAGACTCTACTTCAACTCTTATAATTACAGAATGCCAAGCTATCCTTATATCCCATACCAAGGAACAGGGAGCCGGAATCCTGGTTATTTTCAAACCAAAAAACCTAAAAAAAGTGAAAAGCCACAAACATTTAGTAAACCACGTATACAGCACGTGGATACAAAATCAGATCAATCAGGTAAGGGTGTTATTAAAGGAAGTAAAGTAAATCCAGGTATGTGGATGCAAATTGCAGGCTTTACCACTCAAATGCCCTCTGTTTCAAAAAATGACCTAGTTGCTTATTACGCCACTAAAAAAGATGAAACACCAATAAAAATCGTAGATGTAGTACAAAAGAAAATTGATGACTCAACCAAAATAGTAGTCATATATAGTAAAGACGCCGAGAAACCATTTTATACTAACGACCCACCTAAAGTTGAAAACAAACAAGGTTTATTGTCCATTGCCATATTCCCTGATACTAAACAAGATGTAGTTTTTGTAGATAAAAGTAAGTTAAGTGCATTAGATAGGGATACCCACGATACTGAATTTTTAGATACAGGTCATATTTCTGAAAAAGCTGGGACTAAGACCCTACAATTACAAGCTTCAAGCTCAAAAAGCATTAATATATCTCTCTCTAAAGAGCTTGATATTGTTAATAAAACAGCGGATATAGATATTGATCCTGATATTTTTAAAGATATAAATTTTGAGAGAGAAATCGTCTTTATAACAGGACGAATTTTCACAACGGAAAGAGCAGCTAAGAGAAACTCTAGCGCCAAAATAGTTAAGATAGAGGACAGCACTTCATCTAGTAAAACTTCTATGAATATCTATATAGAAGAGTCTGCACAAGGTATTGAGGACTCTATCCAAGAAGTATCAGATGCTGGAGAAAAAACGGATTATTGGTTTAAAGGCCACTATGTAGTCAGTGAAAAACCTAAAGGTCAATATGAAAGTCGCTTTATTTTAGATCGAAAGGACTAGTAAATTACTTAACTGTTTGAGCCTGTAGTGTTGTTGAATATAACTATTCAGCTATTATTTTTCAATTTGTTCACAAAGGTTGATACCGTCTAGGTACATCAATAAAGCAAAAGCTGAGAAGCACCTCTCCTTTTAACTGAGAGACCGCCTGAATAATTACTCTTGAATTAGATTCCACCATTGACATCAATGGTGAACCGCAAACCAAAGCCAGGATTATCTTTTAAAAACTCTAATAGTAAGTTGGCCGGCACAAAAAAAGCAGCCACATCATCTGATGCTACAATTGTATCACGACACTTTGTACCTTCAAACAGTGCTGGGCCATCTATAACAAAGTCCCCAATACTATAAGAACGACTTCGCCCCTTTAGGTTTCCCTTACTAATCAAATAAGCACCTTTTAATGGAGCTCCGCTTTCAATTACCTTATCACCGGACTTAAAAGCTACTCTTTCCATGATGGTTTGTAAGTAGGTTTTTTGATTGGCTAACAACTCTTTAAAAAGAGGATTGAGATCTAATAATTGCCAAGACTCACTCTCACGAATCTCATATAAGTTTGTTAAAGTTTTCGCCAAATCAGAATCTCTAATAAAATACAAAAACTCATATTCACCAAGACCTAGACAAGTTACATCTGTTTTAGCGATTACATCAGCAGTTCTTGGAATGTTTAAAATGATCGCTGTTTCACCAATATAATCAGATGGCCCATAGCTTTTTGAAAAGTTTTGACTATGAACTTCTACCACAGCCTCGCCTTGGGCAATAATATAAAAGTCTTTATTATCACTACCTTCTTTTATTATTTTCTCTCCACATTTAAACTCAATAACCTCACACATGGATAGAAACTCGGCTGCTTTTTTTATTTTAAAGTCTTTAAAAATATCAACTCTAGCCACTGTCTCTAAATACATGACATTCTTGTCTTTTTCTCTGGGTTTTTCTCGCAAAATAATTGTATTTTCAAGACCAGGTTTTGCTATTTGCAAAGGAGAGGACTCATCTAATTGGGACTCAGAAACGTGTAAAAGTCTCATTCTCTTCTTAATTTTTAAAGGAAGTTTTTCAAGAGTTGCCAAAGGAGTATGTAATGGGGGCACACCTGCTTCATGAAATATAAGCTTGTGATGCCATGGAAAATAATTTAACTCGTTCTTTCTTGCTTCTGAAATAAATCCACCATTAAACAGTTGACTGACAATCTCAGAATCATTTAAGTGATCTGAAGTATAGATAAATGACTTCATCGCATGAAAAACTTCAAATCCAATGGTGGGAACAGAATGTAATGAGTAGCGAAACCGAAACTCCATTCCATTAATAAATGTTGGTTGCCCCACTTTGACCATTGAAATGTCAAACAACTCTTCAAAGGCTGATCTAGACATATTGGACATGGCACAACCTTTTGCCACAAAAGCCTCATATACTGTTTCTGTTGTGAATAGCTCAATTCGACGACCTTCGAGTATTTTTTGTAAGGTGCCTGAGTCATGATCTGCATGACAGTGAGTTAACAATATTGAGTTTAGTAGGGCTGGATTAATCCCCATATACTTTAACCAATGAGTTGTATCTACAGGTGGGTCGACTAATATTCCTCGCTGATTAGCCCAAATTATAAAACCACATGTTTTACTAGCCTTATCAAAACCATGACCACTACCAATGATTGTTACGCCAAATGTAGGAGGAACAAATGGAACTGTCGGAATTTCATCTAAGATTTCTTGAGGATCTATTTGAATTTGACTATCTATAATAATTTTTTGCGATGATTCGGTAAATTGGATCTTATCATGGCTCATTTTAATAGTAACACCACGAAAATTAATCTCATCTTCAACAAATACAAAATCCAAAAAATCTTGCCATTGCATCAAATCATCACTACCAAATGGTTTACCTCTAAAAAACCTTGCCTCTCCCAACAAATCCTTAAGATTCACATCATCAAGAGTAGCTAAGTTTTTTGGACCAAAAACTGCTGTTTCAAATATGATCAATATTCGTTCTTTTTGCTCTGGTGTACAAATTACAGTGGTTTTTTGACTTTTTACAAAAAAGTTAAAATAAGCAGGAAACTCTAACTCTGCTAAACATGTACCAGAGTGAGCGTCAAATAAGTTGTCTCCTAAAAGAAAAACTTGTGGGACACCACAATCAAGACCCATTGAATCTTTAATAGTTTCTGGTGGACAACCATATTGTATTGGACCAATATGAGTATTTACAATTACCCCACCTTTGGATAATTCGATTTTCTCCATGTTTTCCTACTACTTATCCTCAATATAATGAAAACTCAAAATACTAATCAAGGGACTTTATATCAAAAGTAATCATTTCTTGATGAGCTTTACAGTATACACCTCTATGACTCTGTAGGCGAATCCAGCCTTAAGTTTTCAGTAATAATCTACTCAAAGAAATCCTAAAAATAGGGCCCCTGTTATTTATTTACATCTAACCATATTATCTAAACTTTTCAAAGGAAAGTTCCTAAGTAAAATACTAATAATTAGTAGCTCTTAACAATTTTTGTGCTACAAGTCCATATCTGTTTGAAGTCACCAATCATAATTATTAGATCTATTTAATCAACACCGAAAGCTATAATCTATTTCCATAAGAATTTATACTAAAGCATGCCCTTTGCTCACTCAACAAACAATGTAGTTTAATAAAATACTCTTAGTTTCGATTATTTGTTGCTAAAAATACAAAGCTTAAAGGCGAGGAGACTAATTTCTTTTATCTAAAAAAAATAAAACCCTTTCTATTTGAGTATACATCCATTGTTCTATATGCATACTTATGATATCTTGCCTTAGAATGTTAGACTAGCGATGCTATCTATATACAGATTATTACTAGCTCTATAGTTCACTATTCAACACAAATCTATACAAATAAGTCCTTTCAAGTAGGCCTTTAGAACTATACACTGGAGTTAGTCTTGCAACCTAAATTTAAAACTATATCCCTTTATATAATAATGGCAATTATTATTCTGACACTTTTTGCTGGAGTTTCTAGTCAAAAAGACACTGAGGTTCGTCCTTATTCTAGCTTTATTAAACTTGTTAAAAGTGAAAAAGTCCTTAGAGTTACTGTTCGCAATCTCACTATAAAGTATGAAGACAAAAAAAATGAAGAGTTTGTTACAACTGCTCCTCATTCTATAAATCCACCTTATCTCGATTTATTAATAGAAAAAGGCGTTAATGTAGAGTTTCAGGCTCAAGAAGAATGGCCAGAATGGTTTAAAATTATTTTAAACTTGGCTCCTTGGATATTATTCATAGGTCTATGGTTTTACTTTATCAATAAAATGCAAGGCGGCTCACCAAGAGGAATGAGCTTTGGCAAGTCTAAAGTAAAAGTCTTTAACGAAAGTAAAGTTAAAACAACTTTTGAAGATGTTGCAGGGTGTGATGAAGCAAAAGAAGAACTTTCTGAAGTGATCGAGTTTTTGAAGTACCCTAAGAAGTTTTTAAAAATGGGGGCTCGTGTTCCTCGTGGTGTTTTAATGATGGGCCCTCCAGGAACTGGTAAGACCTTGCTTGCTCGAGCTGTAGCGGGTGAAGCAAATGTCCCCTTCTTTCATATTTCTGGCTCTGATTTTGTAGAAATGTTTGTTGGAGTAGGAGCTAGTCGAGTACGTGACTTGTTTGAACAAGGGCGAAAGTCTTCTCCTTGCTTAATCTTCATTGATGAAATTGATGCTGTTGGTAGACAAAGAGGCAATGGCATGAGTGGTGGTAACGACGAAAGAGAACAAACCCTAAATCAACTTTTAGTGGAGATGGATGGTTTTGATGGTGATACAGGCATCATGGTGATTGCTGCAACTAATCGTGCAGACATCTTAGATCAAGCTTTATTGAGGCCGGGTCGATTTGATCGTCAAGTTACTATTGATCTTCCTGATATCAAAGGTAGAGAAGGAATCCTAGGAGTTCATGTCAAAAATGTCCCAATGGATGATTCTATCAACCTAGAGGTTTTAGCAAAAGCAACTCCGGGTTTTTCTGGTGCCGACTTAGCCAATATGGTTAATGAAGCTGCACTTTTAGCTGCAAGAGTCGAAGATGCAACGATTTGTATGAGACACCTTGAAGAAGCTAGAGATAAAGTTATGATGGGACCTGAAAGACGCTCTAAGGTTATGCCAGACAAAGAAATTAAAAATACAGCATACCATGAAGCTGGTCATGCTTTGATTAGCTTGCTAGTTCCAAATAGTATGGAGATTCATAAAGCAACTATCATCCCCCGAGGTAGAGCCCTTGGAATGGTTTCCTATCTTCCAAAAGAAGAAATGAAAACGAAAGAAGAACTAATCGATGACATCTGTGTTTCCATGGGTGGACGAATTGCAGAAGAAATACAGTTTGGCACTTATACTCCAGGAGCATCTAGCGATATTCAACATGCTACTAGTGTTGCAAAAGCTATGATTACAAAATGGGGAATGAGTAAAAACCTCGGGACAGTTTTATACACTGAGAGCAATGAATATTGGGGTAAGTCTTACTCTGAAACTACAGCTAGAGAAATTGATCAAGAAGTCAAAGAAATGATTACTCAACAATTAAAAAGGGCTAAAGAGTTAATCGAATCTAATATGACTGCTTTTGTTGCTATAGCAGAAGCTTTATTAAAGTACGAAACTCTTACAAAGGATGAGCTGAAGCAACTAGTGGCTGGTGAAGAGTTGGTGAACGCTACTAAAATAGCTTTAATTAAACCTAAAGTCGATTTATCTAAGCCTGCTGAAGAAAGAGAACCGAAACCCACAGAGGGAGAAGAGTCTGACTCAGATCAAGAGACACAAATCAAACAAGAGATCTCTGAAGAAAATAAAAAGTCTTCTGAGGATTAAAATTTAAAAGCGCTCACTTCAAAAAAGTAAGCGCTTTTTTTATACCCTTTTCATCTTATAAAGCATTAATAAAACCTAGTGATACTGTAGCCTTGTACTAAACGATACCGATTATTATCATGATACTTTTTACTTACTTTTAATTTGGTACATTTAACACACAAGAAATCTTATTTGCTTTAGTATAGCGTATATTTTTAAAGAATCTCGGAATCTTATCTATAAAGTCATCATCCATTAAGGGCCCGTATGCTGATGCTGAACCCCCTAAAATCAGCTCCACATTTTTAGACTTTTCATAGGCTTTGATCTTAAGATCTAATTTTTTTATTTCGCCTAAACAAGTAAGAGGCTTTTCCACTTCTAAAACCTCTAGCTCAAGTTCGAGTTGAGCTATTTTTTCATTCAACTCAAGAATTTTTTGCAAATAGTTTTCATGTTGACAAACTACTTTTTTACAAGGGCGACCCCTAGGGTAAATTGGCTCGACTGGATTAAATCCTGGAGGCTCTGGATCAATTACAGGCTTAGGAAAAGGCAAAGACCTGTAAGATTGAGTATAAGATATAGAAATCACTAACAACAATAGCATAATAATTTTCATGATGCTCCCCTTATGTCTTTTGAACAAAAGAACTTTTTAATGTACAATTTAAACTAATTTTTGGATTCAAAACTATATTAACAATACCTATACTAATATATCATCACCTTTTTTGGAGAGTTTCTTGTGTTAAGTCTAAATAAAGTAATGCTACTAAAAAACTACTACATCAGTATTGTAATCTTAAATATTATAATCGCTCCGACCTTAAATGCGCAAAATAATAACATCGTATATGAGACAGTTCAATCCAAGACACTTACTTCAAAAGGTAGGATTAATGGCTTTCGGTCACAAAACCTTTATGCATTTGCCACGCCATATTTAAAAGCCTTTAGTCTAAAAACTAAAGGCTTGGTAGACTTTGAAACGAAGGTACGTGTTAAAAACAGTCAATTTTCACTTCCTTTTCTAGATCACAAAAAGCAATATATATACGGCATTTTTCATGATAAAAATAAAAATGGCCTATTAGACCTCTATTCTGAACCCTTTTATTTTGCTCAAAATATTGATGGACAACTTGTAGTCAATAAACGTGATAGCCGCACTATCAACATTAAAGTACTAGATGCTGATGACTCTAAAGATATTGGAGTTAGAGTCTTTGACTTTCAAGGAAAACTTTTGTTTACTCGACAATTTTCTAGTTCAAACATTAAGTTAGAACATTTACCTTCTAAAAGCCATTTTAAGCTTTACAGCACTGTGAGCATGGACGATCATGCCATCTCTTTAACAGAAGAGGGAATCCACTACGACATCTCTTCTTATCTACATAACAACTTTGTCGTAAGTTATGGAAGTCCTTGGTCGCCATTAGACCTAGAAATTGAGTTTAACAAAGAGAAATACTACTTAACACTGACATCTTTATCAAAAAGTAAAACCATCACCCTTAATGACTTTCACCTGTATGATATGCCTCAAGATCAGTACTACATATCAATGAAAAATAAGACAACCAATGAAAATGTTTTAGTTTCCCCTACCTTTCATCATCCTAGTGCCAAAAAATTACAGTTTGAGTTTAGCAATAAGTATTTTGTTGAATTTGCCCCAAATGTTATGCAAAAAAAATGTAAAATCTTTCAAAATGACAAAGTTTTATATCAAGGAGGAAACCCATCTAAACTAGAGCTAATGCAACCCGGTCAATACCTTGTACACATTTATGATAAAGTTAAGCGAGCTATTCGAAAGAAAAATAAATATCTCTTAAAAAACTTCGAAAGTTACCAATTTTCGTTAAATCAAAACTCCCCTGATACGCAAATTTTCTCACTTCTCCCTAACTATAAAGAAGTCGAACTATCCGTTCAACTTTTCAACAAAAACACACAAACAAGCAGCGAAGGGCAATTAATAGTATTCCAACGTAAAGAAAACGAAACAATTAGTAATTTGATTCACTTCACCTCGCTTGCTGAAACCTCTCCTAAAGGAATGTTAAAAGTAGGAGTAAACATCGATCCTGAGCAAATTTTATTTTTGCATTTTGATTTTAATTCTAATTTTACAATAGATGATTCAGAAGAAGAGTATGTAAGAGGCTTTCAATGGAAGGATCTAAGTAAAGTTTTGTCATTACCTCAGATAAAAGAAGGCTTCTTAGAGTTATCTGCTAACACTACAAAAGCCAATCCCTACTTTGTAAATGTCACAAATACCATTGATGATAGTGTATTAGTTTCAAACTATATCAGTAAAAAAGTTGTCTCCTATCAAAACCTACCTATAGAGGTTGACTTAAAAATCGATGTAGTTTATGACTTAAATGGTGATGAAGTACCCGGTGAAGGGGATCACAAATTCCCCTCTGTATACACTAGAATCCGAGCAAACACTCAGATAGAAAAAGTAGTAATGGATCTAAATGAAAAATAATATATTTACAATACTTTTCATCAGTCTTTTATTAATAGGCTGCACAGAAAAAAAAGATCCAGTAGTCACGGTTGAGCCAAATCCAAAAGCACAAACCTTACAGCCTTCTCCCAAAAGAAACTCACAAATAAAAATTATTCAAAAACCTAAATTAACTCCAAAAGTCTATAGTAAACAAAGTCAAATTGATACGGTTAAACAAACTATTGATAAAACAACTCCTAACAAAACCAAAGTGCTTGAACTACTCACTAAAGTATATTCTATTTTGGATTCAAAAGTTTACAATAACAATTTTGAAAAACTAGTTAAAAATCTATGGCCAAAACTCCAAAAAATACAACAAAAAAACTTGCTTAGTAAATTTTTACAAACAGAAAGTTTATCAAGAAGTTATATGGGGAGAAAGCCATATTCATTGGTAAATATATTAATCAAGCTACAATTAAATCAAGAGTTCACTTTTTATGTTCTTGATGCATTAAAAAATAACCAACAGCCCAGTCTCACAGTAGCTAAAAAGTACTTAAGTTTAAGGTATAAAAAAAGTCTTGGGAGTAACTATTATGAATGGAAACAGCTGATTATAAAATCTAACTAATCCCAATCTCTTTCCGATAGAAAGTCATCTCCAATATCTAAATTGGGGGGACGTAACTTTAACTCTAATGCAATTTCATAAATTCGTTTGGCGAGCTGCTTTCCTTCTTGGGTTTTTCTATATGCATTCAAAGCACCTTGGGATACCAAATTAGAGTCCTTTGCTAAAGCGGTTTTCTCCCATTTTTTCACGAAACTTGCTAAAACCATTTTTTTTGCTTTATCTGTTTTTTGAGTGTCATATCTATTGTTGAATCTCTTTAATTCACCATCAAACATAACAGCATTCTCTTGATCTCGCTCCAATATCTTAGCTTGTAAAGCAACATACTCCGTTTTTAGGACTTTTCCATCTTCACTTGCTAGATACGCCTTTAGTGCTTCTTCTGTTCCCTCTTTTTCAAGTAATAAATCTTCAGCATCATCTAACTCTCGAAATAACCATCGCTCTTCATAGTCAGACATTTCCATTTTATTTCGACGCTGAAAAGCTTCATGAAAATCTTTTAATACTTGTAAGTTTGCAGTACTCGCTAAAGGAAGCTCGGAGTCATCCAATGGCCTAAGGTCTAAACCATCTAAAGACCGTCTAAAATCATTTGTTACGCCCTTTAAACTACTAGCCTTTGTACTAGGAACACGGGTTAATTTATTTGATTTTCTCGGAGCTCTTTTTACTACTTCAACTACTTTTATTGTCAATTTTTTGCTTAACTTGGCTTGTAATGCATCACCGCTTAACTGACTTTGTGGTGAAATTAGACGACTCTTTATCTCTTTTAAAAGCTTTTGAGAGTCTTTATACTTACCCTCAATGTATAACAAGTTTGCCAACCACAAGCTTTCTTCTTCAGAATTACCATATACAGAAAACTTTTGAATTCTTGATCGTAATGTTTGAATTTTTTCTTGATCATTCGTTGGGTTAAACATTAGATAATAATACAAGGCAGAAATTGGCACATCATTGGGGTCTCGTGTTGATCGAGAAAACATATTAGAGTACCGTTGTTTTAATGCTTGCATCCTACTATTAGTTTTAGATAGTGAGTTTGGTACTTGTGAAAAATATTGGAGCTGCTCCCAAGCATAGCTATACTTTCTACCTTGATACAGCATATTAGTTAACTTCGCTCTAATCTTAAGATTACTAGGCTCTAGTTTTAAAAGCTCATAAAACTTTTCAAATGACTTTTTAAAATCTCCAATCTCCATATAATATGAAGCCAATCCAAAATAATAATCCTTTGAGCTAATCGATTTAATTTTCTTTAGCATCTTATAACAAAGCTTCATTTCAAATTCTATTGCCCCTTTAGCACAAGTAGCACTGGCATTTGCAAAATTTTTAATCTGATAGTTTGACTTAGATAAAATTGAAACACCCTTTCTATTAGAAAATTTGGAAGGATATTTTTCACCATATAAAGAAACTTGTCTATATTGCTTTTTATAAAACAATTTTTCAAAGTCGATCATGTCTAAACCAAAACATACAGGGGTAAATATAAACGTTAAAAAAAGAATCTTTATCATTTCATTCCTCTATGGACATGCCATCGGGTCAGTGTCTTGTATACTTCGATCATTCACTTTTGCCATTACTGGTGAATTTGCTAAAGAAGTGCTAAAGCCCGACATTAAATCATTTTTTCTACAAAAAACTCTATCAGTTAAAGTAGCACTTTGTGCAGCTGGACACTTATCCGCTGGATCCATGAAGTCTAGATAATTGACCGCCGGAGCTACTACAGAAGGCTGTGAAATTTCAGATAAAATAGATAAAGCATTTAAAAAACCTTTCTGCCCTTCACAGTAATGGGTAGTATAAGTAATAAATGGTAAACCTGTAGCTGCATCAGCTTCCATGATATTATATTCATTTAAGATTGTATCGACTTTTCCACCGATGCAAGTCTCAGTTGCTGCGATTACTGTCGCAGATGCCCCAGGGAAAAAGTATGGTGCCCAGCCACCAGCTGGCTCACAACCAGTAGGTCCGGTAACATCAGCTGTTACTCTATCTTTTAGTACAGTAAACTCAGAACCTACAAACCAATCATTAGCATAGTCCATAGCTACTTTATCTAAAGCGGGTTGCATTACAAGCATTCTGTTGGCTAGTCGAGCACCTTCATCAGTAAACTTAAAAAACTCCATGTACCCAGGTGGCATTCCACCAGCTGGAGCTAATATTGCATTTTCAATTGTTTCAATATCTGCTTCATAAGTTGTATAAATTTCCATTAGTTTTTTATACTCAGTTGCTGCTGGAAAAGAATGCGAAGAGCCATCCGTTACTGTATCTGTTGTCCCATAAAGTCTACCTGAAAACTCTCCAACACCAGCTGCCACATCATCATAGATATAATCTGTTACAGGATAAATACTATCAAAATAAGCATCTAAATCTTGCATCAAAGCTGCATGTTTAATACAAATTGGTTTTGCAGGGTCAGTATCTGCTAGACTGGCACAAGGAGCAGTAGGAATACCAGTTCCTGTTCCAGCTGTAAAAGACTTACCACCCGTTACTGAATACCCTCCACCTTTTAATAATTGGAAATATCGTGGATCATCCAAAGCCTCTTTACTTGACCAAAATCCTGCACCGGAAGGATCCTTAACTTTATCTGGATATCCTGGGCTATTAGGGTGAGTTAGATATCCGTCATTTACTGGAAGAACAGTAGGGTTTTTATCTTCATCTAGATATTCGATGGTTCCGCCGCGCAACTGGGTCAATAAATCATTTTCAGCACTATCTTCAAGGGCGGTAAAGGCTGCAACAAACTGTTTTACTTTTGTCCCATCTTGATAAGGAATTAAGCTAGCTCCTTCTCTTGAATGAAGTGACATATAAGATTGTTGCCCGCCACTAGGCCAGATTGCAAATGCACTCAGATCATCGTTTCGTTTCATGCCTCCAGCCGAACTGGTCATGGTTCGATCATAAGCAGAGTCCTTTAAAAGATAAGCAGCAATGGCACCAGCCCCGATAGATGTAGCAATTAATGCAGCACCAACAGCTACTCCGATAGCCAATCCTGCCCCAAAAGTAAAAATACCCACTACAATAAATGCTACAAGAGCAATAGAACCCTTACTTTTGGTCTTTTTCACCTCTCGTCTCTCTTGATGGTATGGACGATTTGCAAACATTCTAAAATACATTAAATTAGCACCGTTTTGAGGAAGTATCAAATCTCCCATTTTTAATGGCACCATGTACCTACCCTTAACAAAGGTAATCAAGCTAGAGTCTGTACCTGCAATTAACAAGTTTTTATACTCATCCTTTAAATCCATTAAAGGAGTTAAACCAGCTTCAATGAACTTTTTTGATAATGCATGAGGAGTTACCCCAGAAGTATTAGAAACACTAGCTTTACCAATAAATGGCCCGATCTCTACATCTCCTGCGCCGGTCTTTACTTTCGTTTTTGGTAAAAATAAAAAAAAGCAATATTCGCTATCAGTAACTGTGCCTAACTCTCCACCCATCCGTTGCTCAACATCATTTGAATCATAAGAAACATGTAAAGTGTCTGTACCACAGTCAAATTTACCACGATATAATAAACCCGCTACATTTCGAATGGAGTATCTTGGAAATAAATCGGCAGCACTCGTAATGCCTGCCATAATAGGTGCATCAGCAGCATCCCTTGGAGCCATATTGTTTAATACAATAGGAGTTGTCGGCTTACCCCCAGCGTTTTGCCGTCCAGCGGCTCGAGTATCATAAGTTAAGTAGCCAGAGTCTGCAATTTCTCCCCCACCAGCAGAACCAGTCCAAGGAATTGAACTAGGCCCATCATTTAATATTTTACTATAATACACTTCGAGGGGATTGTCTGTTCTACGACCAAAATAACCTGCTCCAATACAATCAGGAGCCCCAGCACCCGTACATGGGTCAGGATACCCCGAATGATCTTCTAAGGAGTACGTGTCTGTATAATATCTGGATTTCATAACCTTATCTGTGGGCTGCATAAAGTAGGTTGGAGGCTTGAAACCCTTATAATTTGTTGGATAAGGCTGCTTGTCATCAGCATCCTGCCAACGCTCCCAGTTAGTTACTGTTTTTGCTTCTAAGGAAATAAATATGAGAGAAAAAACTACCACTAAAAACTTTATATTTTTCATAAATTTACGCTCTCAATCAATGAGGTACTTGAGCCAAAAGTTGACTATTTATTTTGAGTTGAAATACTACTGTCGTGAATCTTAACGCCTTTTTGTTTACCTATACGAATTGGAAAACGTAATACACGTCGATTTCGCCCCATATCTTGCGCACTGACCATCATACAATAAGTTTTTTCTTCTTGAAAAGTATGATAAAAAGCTTTAGAAAAGACATGTTTACCACCAATGACCCTCTTTTCAAAGGGTACCGTAGCATCATTATTTATCTCAAAACTTGTCAAATCTTTTGCTGGATCTGCATCATACCGCATAAAAGCTTCATCACCTGGCTTTCGTTGATCAAAAGCATCAAAAGTACTATCATCTGATGCATCATTAGGTGGGGCTGCACTACAAGATCCCTGTCCCCACTCGCCTAGCCTCATCGTGACGGTTTGAAGTGGGAAATAGTACACAACAGGAGTTGCGGTGTCTTCAGCACCCGTATAACTACCAGCGTCATTTCTCAACCAAAAAGGTGTATTATCTTCAATAAACACATTAAATCGAAATCTAGTTTTTTTAGGAGCATGCTCTAAATCATCGCTAGCCATATCATCAAATCGTAATTGTAAAAAACTATCGCCAGCACTATCTGTGTATTTACCACCATACTTGCCAGGGTAAGTACCCGATCCATCATCTTGCCAAGAGTCTTCGTTGTTTACCCAATCCCCATAACATCGACCATCTGCTACACAAATGCCTGTGTCTTCATTAAAAGTTGCCACAGGCCCCGCAGGGACTCTTGAATTCAATTTATTTCTATCATAAGTTGTCGGAGGTTTTACACTATCCCCAGCTTGAACATTGTTTGGTAAACCAACGGTATCAATTAGCTCGCCATCACTTTTTGTAACTTCTACCCAAATATTAGGCTTAATTTTGTCAAAGTTAAAATGAAAGCCTGCGCCAAGATAATCGTTTTCCATCCAACTTTCTGTAACATAAGTAATGATTGTAACTTTCTTCCCACCTGCTTCCAGACTAGAAATCAGTGACAACATAAAAAACATAAGTGCAAATCTTGACAGTTTCATAAAGTATTTCTCCATGATATTAGTATAACCAATGAATTGTAAATAGCCAATCCCTCAACAGAAACCTTTTTACAAAATCGTACATAATAACCTACCTTTTGTCTCCTATTTGAATGTTTTCCCATTACTATTTTGACCATAAAATTGTAAGATTTAAGAGCCAAGTCTTTTTTTATGTGATCGAATTGTTGGAGAGTCTCTTGAAACCCTATTTGTTTGCACTTTTTATAGTTTGTAATATCTCAGTATTTGCAAAGCAATGCTTTTTAATTGAGCCTAGCCAATTTTTATGTAGACAAAACTTTAAGTCCGGAAAACTAAAGTCCATCGAGTTTATCGGACAAGGTCAACTTGTACCCAATTCTGCTTTATATCTCTACGAAAATCAACGTCCCTTAGCATACATGAACTGGCAAGAGAAGCAATTCATTCACTTTGATGATATGGGAAACATTCTCCAAAGATTAGATCAAAATGACTATAGTCATTATCAAGACAATCAAGCTATTACTCATTGTATCGGAGCAAAATGTTCATCTCAAAAATGGAGCTTTGTTAAACTTAACCCTCAAAAACTACAAATAGGAGATGTCATTTTTTCTGGAAATTTAAGTATTTATGCCGGCACAGGTCAAGCACAATTTACTCATATTTCCATTTTTGCAGGCTATAAAAATGGTATTGCAAAAGTCCTTGGGAGTGATATGGCAGAAAAAATTCAAATTTCAAATTTTGATGACTCAATTTTCAATCCCATTAATTTTGCGGTGTTACGTTCCAAGGCATTCCAAAAAAATGTGAAAACTCTTTTAGAAAACCAGTCTTATAAACATCAAAATTTTTGCTCCGAACTGTTTAGAAGCTTGGTAAATCAAAGCTTTAAAAGTGCTAATAACCCTATTAATGATTTTGCAAGTATTCACCCTGAGACACTTTTAAAAAACAACTACCACTTTTTTGATGTGATTGATTTTAAACTTCAGTCCCATAAAACCTTAGAGGATTTTTTTCAAAATAGAGAGGCTAAACTTAATAAACAAGTCAATGATTGGCATCAAATAGTATCTTCTCCTCAAGATGCAATGTATCAAATTTTTGCTAAAAACTTTATTTTTTTACCACTCGTATTTTCCAGACAGATGATGGAATCTATGATCCGGTTTAGCACCTCGGGTATATTTAAAGAGACTAATCCTTTACTAACCAAGATAAACTCAGCTACTTCTCAAAACCCTATCTTCAAAAAAAATAAAACTACATGCTTTGCGACTACAGATCAAAAGAAGCTTTGTTTTTATACCGATGAAAACCTCAAGCTCCTATCTTTTGAAGTTTTTTCAAAATCTCAAGCACCTGATATGCTTTTATATCTAAAAAACAATCAGCTATCTCATTTTCTAAAGTTTGGAAAGTCGACAAATACTTACTTTCAGTTTGATAAAAACAATCAAGTTAAATCTCGCCTAATCAATAACAACTATTTAGAAATAGAAAACCAAAAAGTTCAACTCCGTTGTAAAGGGAGTGATTGTACATCTACAAAATACAAGTGGGTTGAAATTGACAAAACGAAACTTCAAGCTGGTGATGTAATATTCACAGGATCTACCTACCCCTATTCAGCAAATCAAAAGTCTCTAGTTTCTCATGTATCTATTGTTGAAAAAACCTCAAAAGGTAGAGTCTTTGTTTTAAGTAATGATATTTACAAGCCGATACAAATTGTAGCCCTAAACACCTTAAATAAAAATCTCCACAGCTATTTTGTACTTCGCAATCAAAAATTTACTCAAGAGTTTAAAAAGTTTCGAAGAAACTCTCCTTTAAATATGGCACAACTTCCCTACTTTTGTGCCAATTTATATTTCACTATTTTTAAAAAGTCGTTTCCAGATATTGCCCAACATTTTGATGAAATGCATAAAAACCATGCAGAAACAGCTTTCCTCTCTACCTATCAACAATTTGATCTTATTGACTTTAAATCTCGTGTAGATAAACCTATACATGAGGTATTAGCAAGCAGAAAAACTCACCTATCTGAAGAAAGAAAATCTATAGAAAATATTATGAAGTCTGATAAAAACTTACTCTATCGCCTCTTCCAATCAAACCTCTCTTTATTACCCTTCACTTTGCCCCAAAAACGAGTTCATGATCTCTTAAAATTTATGCAATTTTATAGTGATTAATCTCAGTTAGAATCTAATTTGCGTACCTTAGTTCTACTAAACGCCGCCCACCCTTATTAATTCAATCTCAATTTGAATCGCTATTTTCAATTCATGAAAAATATTCATTATAAATAATGTATTTTTAATCAATGTTAATGGTAAAATAACAATCTTTTCAAGTGCTTCCAAGCTTATTGCTATACTCTAAGCAGTAAAGTAATTGCTTTAAGTATTGAAGTAGTTTATTGGATCTTAATTAGAGGATATATTCAATCATGAAAATTTTAGTAGTTGATGATCAATTTGTAGTAAGACAATTAATTCGTGATGAACTAGAAGCAGGTGGCTACGAAGTCTTTGAAGCATCTAGTGGACAAGACGCTTTAATAAAACTTGTTCAAAACCCAGTTGATCTTATTACCTTAGACATAGCAATGCCTGGAATGAACGGCTACACTACTTGTTCTAGATTGAGATCTGAAAGATATCGCAATTTTATAAACAATAGAAAAGATCGAGACCTTCCGGTAATATTTATTACTGCTGCCGATTCACCAAAAGAAAGACAAAAAGGATTTGACGTTGGCGCGATTGATTACTTTGTGAAACCCTTTAAAAAGGGCACTATATTAAAAGCGGTAAACAATATACTAAGACCCCTTAATCAACATGGAGATTTATTAGTAGCAATTTTATACTCAGATGAAACAATGCGAGTCAATCTATCTAATGAGATACAAAAACAAGGGGTACACTTTGAGTGTTTTAATGATATAGCTACCGCTATTGAATGGATGGAGCAACATCACCAACGCCTTGGCTTAATCCTTATTGATCATCATGTTGAAACGCTCCCTGCTCTTGAAGTATTAAAAGCTACAAAAGAAAACCCACTATTAATGGAGACTCCAAAATTAGTTTTTTGGGACAAAGAAGAAGCGCCCAATTTGATTCACTTTTATGCAGCGGGATGCAACGATAGCCTGCAAACTCCATTTATTCAAGAAGAAGTCACTCAAAAAATTTCTACTCTTTTAAACAATTTCAATAATCATAAAAAGCGTTTGGAGATGTTAAATCAACTAAAAGAGCTTGACTCTTTAAAAGACAAGTTTTTAAGTGCTTGTTCTCATGATCTTAGAAACCCTATTGGTGCGATTGTTGGCTTTTCTAGTTTATTATTGGATGAAGTTGAAAATCAAGAACATCAAGAGTTTTTAACTATGATTCAGCAGTCGTGTCAAGAGATGACACAAATGATCGACTCACTATTATCTATCGATAAAGTAAAATCCGGAAAAACAGAAGTTCAAAGCTCTACCATCAACTTACAATCAGAGCTTCAAGAAATCGTAAATAAGTATATCTCAAACAATTATAAAAACTTAACATACACATTAGATTTCTACTTAACAAATCCTATAATACAAATGGACAAAGGGATTTTTCAAAGAATTATCAACAATCTATTGAGTAACGCAACCAAGTTTACTCCTAAATTGGGAGTTATCACAATAAGCGCAAACACTATAGACGACATTTTCTTTCAACTTTCTATAAAAGATACTGGTATGGGTATTCCTAAAGATTCTCTCCCCCTATTATTTGATGAGTACTCCGGAATAGGTCGCCTTGGCACAGAGGGCGAAACAAGCGTGGGTCTTGGCATGAGTATAACCAAAACTCTCATTTCCAACTTAGGTGGTACAATTAGCGTAGAAAGCCAAGAAAATTTAGGCACTGAATTCTCAATTATTTTACCATTAGGGATACATAATGGATGAAAGAATGGGAGACCTACTTATTGCTTATATAGAAGAAGCAAAAGACCATCTAAATGTGATTGAAACTAGTATGCTAGCCCTTGAGAAAGAAGGTCACTCCTCCGATCTTATCGACAGTATGTTTCGTGGTATTCATTCTATAAAAGGGGCTGCTGGCTTCTTTCAGCTCAATACCTTAGTATATTTAACTCATCACATGGAAGAGCTACTCAGTGCAGCTAGAGAGGGATTTCAACTCAATGAAGAAACCCTAAATCTAATTTTTAAATGTATGGACATATTACATGACATGTTCATTGATGTAGAAAATAGTGATGACTTTGAAGTAGAAGAGTTAGTTCAAGAGTTAATTAAAGTTATGTCCAAAACAAGTGAGGGCAAACAAGAGCAATCACCAAAAGAAATAGGCCCAGACGATACGGTTGACCTTTCTCATTTAGTTCTGAATAACAAACCACAAATTGAAGAACTAGTAAAACAAGGACTATTGGCTTTTAGTGTAAAACTTTATCCAAAAAATGATATATTAGATTGCAGTCTAACTATTTCTGAATTTATAGATCAAGCAATTTCAGTGGGTGTGATAATACAAGTGGAACCCCCTAGCTTTTTAGACGACCCTGACAAGAAGTACAACTCCAAAGAAGAAGTTTTATTGCTGTATTGTACAGTTATGGAGCTAGAGCTAGTACCTTTAGCCCTACAACTACCAGAAAATCAAATTGCATCAGTTGATATTGATGAATTTACAGCAGTGATTAACCTACCAATACCATCCACTGAAGATGACGAAAAAGGCGCACCTAAATCTAATACTGCCCTCACATCTAGTAGTAGGGATGAAACCCTAAGAGTTAAAGTCTCTCAACTAAATAAACTCGTTGATAATGTGGGAGAATTAATTTTAAGCCGAAAACAAGTCACTCAGGCGCTTGAACCCTATATGACAGAACTACCTAATCTAGCCCCGATTGTTAAAAATATTAATGGAGTGGTAAGTGATTTACAAGAGCAAATCATGAACGCCAGAATGCAACCCATTGGTTCAGTTTTTTCAAAATTTCCAAGACTGATTAGAGACCTATCTAGACAGTTAAAAAAATCCATCGAGTTAAAAACCAAAGGAGATGAGATTGAACTGGATAAAACAGTCATTGAAGCACTTTCGGATCCATTAACGCACCTAATACGCAATGTAACTGACCATGAATTAGAACTCCCCGAAGAGAGAGTAGAAAATGGTAAGTCAGCAACTGGTACAGTCCTTTTAAATGCCTACCATCAAAGTGGGCAAGTAGTAGTAGAGGTTAAAGATGACGGTAGAGGTATAGACCCAGAAAAAATTGCTTCTACAGCTTTAAATAAACACATCTGTACACAACAGCAACTTCAACATATGTCCTCTGAAGATAAGATTAGGCTTATTTTTTCTCCCGGCTTTTCAACAGCCGAAGTTGTCAACGACATTATTGGACGTGGAGTTGGCATGGATGCTGTAAAAAATAATATTGAAAAAATTGGTGGAAGTGTAGATATCACTTCAAGTATTGGTGTAGGTACAAGTGTAAAATTAACACTTCCTTTAACTTTAGCTATTGTGTCTTCATTATTAGTAGAAGTGGATCAACAATCTTTTATCCTGCCCCAAGTTAATATCTCTGAATTAGTTAATATCATAGCTACTGAAAAAAAAAATCGTGTTGAAGTTATACAAAATAAAAATATTCTCAAAATTAGAGAGACCCTTTTACCCCTGATCACTTTAGGAGAGCTACTAGAACTAAAAGACTACAGTTACGACTTATTTGACGAAAATAAAAGTTTACAAATCGTTATTATCGAAGTTGATGGTATCAGCCTTGGTTTAGTAGTTGACTTAGTTGTTGGAATTGAAGAGATTGTAGTCAAACCAATTCCACAATATTTAGTTGGAATCGATATTTACTCTGGTGCGACTATTCTTGGAAATGGTGAAGTTGCTCTTATATTAGACCTAAGTGTCATAGCCAAGTCTCAAGCTGGAGAAAATCAAGCTCAAACAATATCTAGCGACTCTAAAGAGTTACAAATTGATCTTACAAGTATTGCAAACTCCTATTTAATCTTTGATAACGGCTCTGAAGAAAACTTTTCTATTCCGGTATCATATATCAAACGAATCGATCAATATGAAGAGAATAAAATTCAGAAGGTTGGCCCCAAAAACTTTTTAGAAGTACAGGGTAAAGCCTTACCTCTCATTCATCTTGAATCATTTTTGGAAATTCAAAATCCTTCTCCATTAGACTCACAAAAAGCCAAGGTTCTTATCATTGATCATGAAAGCCATTTCTTTTGCTTATTGATACATAATATAGTGGATTCAAAGTCTATGGATACCGATCTGGATTCATCCAATGTATCGTCTAAAATACTTGAGGGATCTATGTTGTTAAACGATAAACTCACATTGTTTTTAAATATTCCTGAATTGATTAACGCTTCTGATGGGAGGTTCTAGTGACTGACGATATGAACGAATTGATCAATACTTTTTTAGACGAGTCCACTGAACACTTAGAAACCATCGAAGCTGGATTGCTCAGCCTAGAAAAAGACAATTCCAGCAAAAGTATTATTAATGATATCTTCCAGGCGACCCACTCCATTAAAGGTGGTGCTGGAATATTTGGCTTGGAAAAGCTAACAGATCTAAGCCATGTTATGGAGGAGTTTTTAAGCAAGGTCAGAAATCACCAGCTCATATTAGAAAATAAGCAAATTGAAATTCTCCTAAAAGGCAGCAACCTTCTAAGGACTATGTTTTCTGACTTAGGCTCCAGCGAAAAAATAGATATTCAATCCATCAAAGAACAAATCACTCAGTGGCTTAATCCTATAATAGAAGATAGTCCTGATGATTTTTTAGATATATCCTCTTTAGATATGGATCAACTACTAATAGACTTTTCTCTAAATCAAAAGCTATTAGACGAGCGATTCAAAATGGGTCTAGAAATTTATTACATTATCGTACACGGTAAACAGGATCTTTTTAACAACAGTCAAGATTTTCCACAATATTTAAGTGGCCTAGAACAAATGGGCGAGACCCTTGGCACTATTCCAGACATGTTTGCCATACATGAGATGACGAAAGAAGAACAACAAGAAAGCTCTGTTCAAATCATTTACTCCACTGCTATAAATACAGACTTAGCTGAGATGAGCCTTGCCGTCCCTAAGAGCCAGTTTTGCAACTTGAAACAAAATACAACAGAAACTAAAGTTACAATCAAATCGAAAAGTGGTCAAAATTTAGAAATACAAAGCTCAAAAGATGTTTCCCCTTCTCCAGTAGAAGTACCAGCTGTTACCCAAAAAGAAGATATTATACATTCAGTACCAACTACTGATAACTTATGCCCCTCAAAACCTATACAAGATAAAAGTCGAAAACAAACTCCAATTGACCATAGCAATGTTGAGGACACTTTAAGAGTTAAAGTAACCCAACTGAATCGCTTAGTAGCCCTAGCAGGAGAGCTTGTCCTAGCCCGAAATCAATTATTGCAAATTACAAACCACAAGCTTAAATCCGATCCCAATGTTACTAGTTTAGTCAAAAGTTTTAGTTTAATCATTTCAGATCTCCAAGAACAAATTATGAACACTCGAATGCAGCCCATTGGATCTGTGTTTAAAAAGTTTCCAAGGGTTGTTCGAGATTTGGGCTCACAACTTGATAAGACAATTGATTTGAAAATTACAGGGAACGAAATTGAACTCGATAAAACAATCATCGAAGCTTTATCTGACCCACTTACTCATCTAATCAGAAATGTAGCCGATCACGGACTAGAAAGCCCTCAAGAAAGGCAAGCTGCAGATAAGTCAAGCATTGGTAACTTACACTTAAAAGCGTTTCACGAAAGTGGACAGGTTGTTTTAGAAGTTATTGATGATGGCAAAGGAATTAGTGCCGAAAAAATCAGTAAAAAGGCAATCGAAAAGGGAATTGTATCCCAAGATATAGTTGATTCTATGCCAAAAGAAGAGCAAATCAAACTCATCTTTTCTCCGGGGTTCTCCACTAAAGAAAAGGTCTCTTCTGTTTCCGGGAGAGGTGTAGGAATGGATGTCGTAAAAACCAACATCGAAAAAATTGGTGGAACTGTAGATCTTAGCTCAGTTCTAGGTCAGGGTACAACTGTACGAATGACACTCCCTCTAACTTTAGCCATAGTCTCTAGTTTAATTATACAAGTAGAACACGCTAAGTTTATAATACCTCAAGTTAGTATCGAAGAGTTAGTAACTATAGATAAAAATCTTCAGCTGGATAGGATCGGAGTCATCCAAAATAATCTTGTATTAAAACTTCGAGGTCAACTTTTACCCTTAGTTTCGTTAAATACAGTACTTGGTATTAGCGACAAAAAAGTTGAACTTGGTGCAGGCAATGAAACCCTAAAAATAGTAGTCGTAAAATTAGGTCAACAACAATTAGGCTTAATAGTAGATAAAATTATTGGTATTGAAGAAATTGTTGTTAAGCCGATCTCTCAATATTTGAACTTTAACCACCTATACAGCGGAGCTAGTATTTTAGGTGACGGTGATGTTGCTTTGATTATCGATATATTAGCAGTAGCTAAGCAAGAAAAAATACCTTTAAGTCAAGCAGATCAAACCTCTCCCCCTGAAGTCAGGGCATCAAATGATTTAGCAAAAAAAGACTTATTATTGTTTAATAACGACAGTGAAGAACAATTCGCTATAGCGGTAGATTCTATTAAGCGAATCCAAAACCTAGAAAACCATATGATCCAACATGTAGGATCAAAGGAGTATGTTGAACTAGAAAATCAAACTCTTAGTATTATCCGTCTTGAAAACTTTTTACCCATTCAAAAGCCACAAAATACAGAACATGAAAAAAATCTATTGATATTTAATAATGAAGGTTCTAAAGTTTGCCTAGTGATTCACGAAATTATTGATTCATTACAAGTTGAGTTCAAACTAGATAAAGATATCTCTACACCTGGGATCCTAGGCTCACTATTAATCAATAAAAAGTTAACCCTTTTACTTGATGAAGCAAAAATATACGAAATGGCTAACTAAAGGTTATTTAGCTACAAAGGATACATTATGAAATTAGCAACCTTTTGGATCAATCAAAGCCTATTCGCTGTGGATATCCTCCTAACAAGAGAGATTAGCCCCATCCATCAAATAACTCATGTTTCTAAAGCTCCCCCTTATATATTAGGTCTTATCAATTTAAGAGGACAAATCATAAGCGTTGTTGACCCTTCCTACTTTCTTCACAATACCCCTAGTTCCACAAACAAAAACTGTAGATTTTTGATAATCACCAGCAACGAAGATCTAAAACATCTTAAACGAATGCAGCTAATAGATGATGTTAAACTTGGCAAAGAACCCTTAGCTGTAAAAATAGATAAGATAGATGATGTGATTGACATTAATGAAAGCCAAATCCTTCCCCCTCCTTCTACATTAAGTGGAATTGATCGCGAAATGATTAGTGGAGTGGTTGAGGTTGACAAAGAACTAATAGTAATTATGAATATGCCAAAGTTTGTAGCTAAAATTTTAGATGCAGAAAACAAAGCGAGATAAGTATGACTAGCAAAAATGTAAGAATTTTGATTGTAGAAGACAGTGGAGTTTATGCCACTACTTTAAAACAAGTTGTTGCAAAGTTAAATTATGCAGAGTTAATTGACGTAGCAAGCAATGGAAAAATTGGCCTAGAAAAGATAACTCTACATAAACCTGATTTAGTATTTTCTGATTTAGAAATGCCTGTAATGAATGGAATTGAGATGATTAAATCCATCCAAAGAAAATGGAAGGACTTACCAGTAATCATAATTAGCTCACATGACAAGCGCTCTAGTACACTTGGAGTGGAGGCTTTAGCCTTAGGAGCCCTTGATTTTGTTCAAAAGCCTACTAGCGCTACATTATCAATCGATGAGATTGTACGACAATTTGTTAAAACTCTTCAACCTTATGTAAATCTTATAAAGACTAAAAAAACAGCTAATAAATATAATACTTCTAAGACAAAACCAATAGAACCAACTCAAGCAACCCAAACTGGCACTTTCTCTGCAATTCAAAGTTCAAACAAAACGATTCCTTCTAACCTGCAGTTGATTGTAATAGGTATTTCAACAGGTGGTCCAAACACATTATCTGAAATTATACCCAAAATAGCCTTACCTTATAAAGTTCCCATACTAATTGTCCAACACATACCCCCTTTCTTTGCTGAGTCACTTGCTAACCGCTTAAATAAATTGACTGACCTCAATGTAAAAATAGCTATCGACGGAGACAGCGCTAAAGCCGGTGATATAGTTTTAGCGCCTGGCGGAAAACACATGATTTTAGAGTCTACTGTATTGGGTGGCATAAAACTTAAAGTTGTAGATTTTCCTCCTGTTCATGGCTGTAAACCTGCTGTGGATGTATTATTGCAAAGCGTTTTACAAGCAGGGCTAACTAGAACAGTTACCTTCATCATGACTGGAATGGGAAAAGATGGTTGTGCTGGAGTAACTAAACTTCGATCTGCGGGATCTTACAGCATAATTCAAGATGAAGAAAGCTCTACTGTTTGGGGCATGCCAGGTGCTGTATATGAAGCAAAACAATACGATAAAATTTTGTCGAAGAGGGACATAGCTACGACGCTAAACCAATTAGGAAAATAATTATGGTTGCTCCATTATCACCAACTGAATACACAAATATATCTACCTTACTAGAAAAGACCTGTGGAATTCATTTAGAACCTAATAAAGATTACCTTCTTGAAACTAGACTATCGGATTTAGCAATCCAAGAAGGCTGTGATACTTTTGGTCAATTATACCAAAAAATTCAATCCAATAGAGTCACACTATTACCCAAAGTAATCGACTTAATGACTACCAATGAAACCTATTGGTTTCGAGATGATCGACTATGGAATTACTTAAGAGAAACTTTAGTCCCACAGCTTTTAGAAGATCTAGCGAGTGGTAAAAAATCCTCCTTAAGAATATGGAGCGCTGCAGCTAGTACTGGGCAAGAGGCATACTCATTCAATATCTTGATTCATGACTACTTAAACAAAATTGGTAAACAATATTTGTTAAGTAAGATTTCAATTATAGGGACAGATGTGTCTAGTACTGCTTTATTTCTAGCCAAAACCGCTAGATACAACTCCTTCTCTATGAATAGAGGATTAACAGAAGATCAAAAAAACAAATACTTCACTAAAGTTAAACCAACCACTTGGAAGTTAAACGATGAACTAAAAAAACAGATTGAATTTAAAACATTTAACTTAATGGATCCATTCACTAGTTTTGGGGAGTTTGACCTAATCTTATGTCGCAATGTGCTCATCTATTTTTCAAAGGCTTGTAAGACCGAGATAATGAAAAAATTTTCAAAAAGGCTACATCTGGATGGAACTTTCATCTTAGGTTCTTCTGAAACTACCTTAGGCTATAGCAATAGTTTTAAAACCCAAAACAACAACGGTGCAATTGTATACAAATTGAATCAATAATAAGGAAATATCATGACAAAAAGAATACTTTGTGTAGACGATAGCAGCACTCTAAGAAAATCTGTAATAATGGCCTTAGAAGTAATCGATGTAGAAATCTTAGAAGCAGAAGATGGAGTAATTGGCTTAGAAGTCTTAGAAAAAGAAAAAGCTAATTTTGATCTTATATTACTCGATTGGTTTATGCCCAATATGAATGGTCAACAATTTTTAGAAGCTGTAAAGGCTGATGATCGATATAAAAACATACCTGTAGTAATGTTAACTACGGCCACTGATAAAACCCGTATGATTCAAGCCATTCGAACTGGAGCAAAACACTATCTTACCAAACCTTTTACTCAAGAGGACCTTTTGATTAGAGTAGTACAAGTACTACAATTGGAACTATAAATATGAGACCAATACTTTTAATTGATGATCAAAAAACAATGATCGAGTTATTTTCCCGTATTTTGATTGAAAATGGATATGAAGTTGTTTCTTTTATTGATCCTGTGGAAGCTCTAACTAAAGTTATAGATGTAAATCCAGCCCTCATTTTATGTGACTATCACATGCCTGAATTAAACGGAGTTGAAGTATGTGCCAAACTACGTGGAGAGCTTAAGTATCATGATGGATTTTTTCTTATTTTAACCAACAAGGTTCGGTGGGGTGAAGAAGGCGACGACTTTCACGACCTCCCTGATGGTTGGATTGATAAGACCTTCGATGTTTCTAAATTTTTAGAAATTGTCTCCATGTGGTATAACATGGTTCCCCAATAAAAATACTACTTTAGATTTAATTTTAAACCTCTAGAAGCTTCTAGAGTTTTTTTATCATCTAAGAATTTTCTATACTTCTGATTCATGATATTTTGAAAAACAAAAAAAGATGACATTGAATACATTTTCAATATCACCTTTTACTATACGAAAAGTCTATTTATGCTTGATCTACAAGTATAGTAAGCTCTTGTGCTAAGCCCGACAAGTTTTTAGCCGCTGCTTGTGTTTGATTGGCACCTTTATTAGTATCTTCTGCTGCTATTGCTACAGTATTTACGTTAATGGCAATCTCATTAGAACCATTTGCAGCTTGCGATGCATTATTGGTAATTTCATGCATAGTAGCTGCTTGTTCTTCTACTGCACTTGCAATAGAAACCTGCGCCTCATTTATTTCTTCAATGATTTGACGAAAGCCCCCAATAGCTTCAACAACTTGTTTTACATCTGATTGTATTGAAGCAATTTTACCAGATATGTCATCGGTAGCTTTTGCGGTTTCGTTAGCAAGTTCTTTTACTTCGTTTGCTACCACTCCAAAACCTTTTCCAGCTTCACCAGCCCTAGCTGCTTCGATAGTTGCATTTAAGGCTAGTAGATTGGTTTGTTCAGCAATGGCAGTAATGGACTTAATAACATTTCCTATTTCTTGGGAGTTATTACCAAGTCGATTTACATCTTCTGTGGTTTCTTCAGCAACTTTTACTGCCCGAATCGCGATTTGGGCTGCCCCATTCGTAGATTTTGCAATCTCAGAAATAGATGCAGACATTTCTTCTGCTGCAGCAGCTACAGCCTGTACATTTGCGCTTACCTCTTCTGCTGCTACTGCTGCTCCGGAAGCTTGTGCTGATGTTTCTTCTGATGTAGCCGACATTTGAGATGAGATACCAGCTAAATCGTTACTACTATCCCCTAAACTTTCAGCAGTAGAAGAAACTTGACTCAACACATTCTTAATATTGGCTGTCATTTCTTTTGCAACTCTTTCTTTTTCTAGTCGGTCAGTGATCACTTCCCATGTAACCATTGGCCCTACATACACACCATCCTTATCAAAAATGGCTGATGCATTTAATGCTAACATCTCTCCGCATAAGCTAACGTTTGCTGCGTATGGTAGATTAGCCGGATCTGACAAAATGGCTCGTTGGTGTCCTGGATTACTATGAAAAATATCATAATTAGATCCAACGATTTGACTTACAGGAATAGGTATAGCAGAGGACAATCCTTGAAAAGTTACTTGTGAGGCTGGGTTGATATAAGTAATAACTCCATTTAAGTCTGATGTCATAATATTAATTGGTACATTTTCTGCCATAGCCCTTATTTTAGAGTTATCCATTTCAAGCTTCACTCTTTCAGTAACTATCGACCAAGTTAACATCGGCCCAATATAATCTCCAAGTTCATTATATGTGGCAGAAACTATCAAATCTAAAATCTCTTCACCTACTTGAATTCGTGCATTATGTGGCAAGTTTTTCGGATCTCCTACCAGTTTTCTAATTTGTTCCGGGGTTTTATGAAAAATGTCATAATTTGAGCCTTTAACCTCTGAAATATCAACAGGTAAAGAATCTTTGATTATTTCAAATGATTTATAGGAAGCTGGGTTTACGTACTCTATAACTCCATCTGGTCCAGCAAACAAAATATTTGATGCATTATTTTCCAACATAGAGTTTAACTTTGCACTGTTTTCTTTAGCCTCTAACATCTCGCTCCACTCTATATCTTGCCCGTAAAACATAGCCTTCAGGCGAGTAATAGTTAAGTTAAATGCGTCCGCTATTTCACCTATTTCATCCACAGATCTGATCTCAATAGGATCAAATTTTCCTACACTTAGGTTTTTTGCACTTTTCAGAACTATATCTACTTCATTTGCTAAATCCGTAACAATAAAATAGGCTAAAAGAAGTGCAATGGCTAAACTTAATAATAATAGGTTTGACTCATTATCTCTTTTAGTAGCTAAAGTCTCCTCCAACAGTTTTGTATATACTTTTACTACTTCTAGAGAGTTATCAAACAAATCTGTAAATGTCTCACGTTGAAGATTATTATTAGTATTTTTAAGTAAATCTGAAGATTTATCGATCAAATTATTCTGCTCTTGCAGTAAAGCCATTACTGCAGAACCAGGGGAGTTCTTAATTTCACACTTTCCGTCTAAACTATCTTTAACAAATTGCATGCATTGATTGTTTTTCTTTAACAATGTTAAAGTTTCATCTGCAAGAGTCTTTCCCTCTTTAGTGCGCATGTAAATTTCTTTTTGTACTTTTTGTATCAGCATTTCTTGAGCATCAGCGACTTTAATAAAAATCAAGCCATTATGCTGATATTCATTTAGTTCATCTGTCATCCAAACCGAATACCCTAACACAGTGACAAAAATTAAAACTAACGCTACTAATTTTTGTTTGATTGAAAAATCTCTTAGACTCACACCAACCTCCACAGGTTTAATTTATATTACGCAGCACATAGAGAATAATTGTGCTTTTAGAAAGCCTGATTTCATAGAAGGTTTATTCATAATACTAAAATTAATTCACTCAATTATTTATCGTAAATGTAAAAAGCACTCTATTAAATTTTGTGGTAATTATATCCTAAAAAAAAGCCATTTTTCAATTAAAAGCTCTAATTAATTTACTTTAAATTATCTTCATAAAACATTATACAAAGATAAGTTTTATACGGATTATTTAAAACCTCTAATTAATCGTATGCCTTTTCTATTGGCTAGCAAATATATATGCTCTATTGCTGTTTAAAAACAATGAGAACTACACTTTATAAAGTAATCCTCTAAAATTTACTATTTTCATTCAATATTTGCTATAATTAGATATGAACTTTTTAAACTGCTATAAAATCGCGATTCTTTTTTTCCTTGTATTCACTACTTTTTGTGAGGATGAAATTAATGAAACACTAGATTTAGACCTTTCCAATAAAGGCTCAAAACTCTTTCAAAGTCGCCCTCTAGCAAGTGGTAAAGGCTTTTTTCTTTTAAAACAAGTTTTTCCCTCTTCAGCAAGTGGTAATGCTGAAAAAGGTGATGGAATAATCTATCCTAGTCTATTATCTGATAACTCCAAATATCGTTTGTATGGCACAATGGGTCAGGTTATTACAGGCAGTTCAGAAGATAGTGCAAACTTTCGAATGAAAGCTGGGTTTTTTACCAGCAATCGAAAGAGCGTATTTAAGGTACGTGGTGTACGGGTGAAACGTAACCCTATTAATATTCGTAGGTAAATCTATCTATATACTCATCCATGATTGGTTTTCCCATTCTATAAAAATCCAGAAGACTTCATTATAGTTATATTTTGAACCAAATAGATATCCTAAAAAATATAAAATCCAACAACATAGGTGTCTGTTTTTTATAAAAACAGTAAAACTATTTGTATTTGAGTATAAAGCCTATTCTATTTGATTTTAGCCAGTTTTTGCCGATATCATCTGAGTAACTAATATACTCTGATAGCTTGTCGTAAACCTAGTTTGTATTTACACTCGACACTTAGTATAATTATGTTATTCGCACCTTAACAAGAATCAAATTCGAAGGTAAATATGCTTGAAAATCGGCTTAAATCTAGGATCAAAACAGACGGAGCTATAGGCCCAGAAGACTATCGACTCATAGACGGAATCATTTCTGAAAAACTCCTTAGTTATGAAGAAGCTCTAATTATTTCTGAAAAAGCGCAAGATGACTACTTGTATCCCGTACTCAGTGAACTAGCAAACATACCTTTTGTTCGAGCTAACGCTGTAGATTTTCCTGAAGATATACGAAATATACTACCTGAGGCTATCTTAAGAAAATACAACATTATCCCGGTACGAAAAGTCACTGATACTATCATTGAGGTTGTTACTACAGAACCATTAGCCTTATATGTTTTTGATGAAATCCATCAAAAACACGGCTTTAGAATAATAGCAAAATATGCCGAACGATTTCGAATTACCTCACTTCTAAACTCTACTTTTGGGGATAGTGCTGATCTACGAACCGTTTTAGCTAGCATGGACGAAGTTCCTCCCGAAGAAGAAGAGTCCGCTACAAGCACCACCAACTCCATGGATAAGATTAGTTCTGCCATGAGTGATGAAAAGGATGCTCCTACAGTAAAGTATGTTAATACACTTTTTAAACAAGCTATTAAAATGAAGGCTTCGGATTTACATATTGAACCGCGTCAAAAAAAGCTTTTGATTCGTTTTAGAATTGATGGAGTTCTAAGAGAAATCCCTTCTCCTCCTAAGCACTTACAAGATAATATTATTACTATCTTTAAAGTAATGGCAGATTTGGATATTTCTGAAAAAAGAGCTCCACAAGATGGTAGAATCCGACTTCCATTTGAAGGTCGAGAAATCGATTTTCGTGTATCCAGTTTACCAACTATTTACGGTGAAAAAATCGTTATTCGAGTATTAGATACCTCAAGTATTGTTTTAGAGTTTCCCACCTTAGGTTTTAGTAAAGTCGATGAAGGTAAGTTACGAGGTGTAATGGATGCACCCCATGGTATTATTTTAGCTGCAGGTCCTACTGGATCTGGAAAAACTACTACCCTATATACAGTTTTAAAAGAGGTAGCCACCGATGACAAAAATGTTTCTACTCTTGAAGATCCAGTAGAGTATCGGCTCGATAAACTGTCACAGTGTCAAGTTGAAGTTAAAGCTGGAATGACTTTTGCCGCTGGACTAAGAGCTCTTCTTCGACAAGATCCTGATATTATCATGGTTGGAGAGATTCGAGATTTAGAAACAGCCGAATTAGCTATTCAAGCATCTTTGACAGGTCACATGGTTTTATCTACCATTCACACTAACTCTGCAATTGGAACAATAAATCGTTTAGGTAATATGGGCTGTGATAGTTTTTTGGTAGCAGCAACAATTACAGCTATTATTGCACAAAGATTGATTCGAACCCTATGTAGCTCTTGTAAAGAAGAATACCTTGCTAGTGCAGATGAACTAGCCTCTATGGGAGTAAGATCATCTAAACCAGTCAAACTATTTAGAGAAGCTGGCTGTGACAAATGTGGTTTTACTGGATTTAAGGGTCGAGCTGGTATCCACGAGATCTTTGTGCCAGATGAGCATTCAAGAGAACTTATCGGACAACAAACAACAGAGTTTGATCTATTTAGATATGCTCGAAAAAAGTGTGGTTTAAAAACACTAAAAGAATCTGGTATCCGAAAAGTAATACAAGGTGCAACAACTTATGCACAAGTACTTACATCTACAAGTTAAGATCATAATAATTAATCTATTATAATCTCATGATCTAGATCTAATTGATTTCAGTCAGCTTATGCTGTGCGTCTTTCTCAAGTTTGGACTTTACTGGAGCTAGTTTTATTGATTTTTCAAAAAACTTTTTAGCTGCGTTTCTGTTGCCTTTTAGTAGATAGTTTTCACCCAAAGCCATTGTATAACGACCATTTTTTGGACTTAATCTAAAAGCCATTAGTAAGTATTTTTCTGCCTTATCTACTTTGTTTTTCTTAGAAAACATAACACCTAAACGATAATAAAACTCATGATATTGATCTGTAATATTGTTAATCTTTTCAAGTTCCATCTCAGCAAAAGATGACTCACCTTTTAAATAGAAGGCAATCACTAACTCAGCAATATACTCTGTATCCTTCGGATGAAGCTCTAAATATTGATTAGCTATCACCATTGCTTGATCATATCTTTTTGTCTCTGAATAAGATCTACACAAATATAAATTTACAATTTTTCCATCAAAGGTTTCAGTTATGTTTTCAAGTGCTTTCGATAAATACTCAATGGCTTTATTGTAATCTTTTTGAATAAAGTAATAGATCCCTTTTACTTCCATGATGTAGGGAGATTCGCCAGAGCCTTCTTCAACGTTTTCGAATAACTCCTTTACCTGAGTATGGATATTTTCGTTTCGTTCTTCATTTCCAAACGAGTTATTTTGCACTATCTGATAAAAATATAGCTTTAACAATCCCGCATTAATTTTTGGATCTAAAGCATCTGATAATAAAGCAGTCTTATAGTTATCTAAAGCAGAGTCAAACAATTTACGAGATTCAGCGATCGACTCCTCAGATTTTGATTTCAAAAATTGATACCAACCTAAAGCAGATAAAATAGCTGGGTTTTCAGGAATTTTACTATTGCCAATCTCTAACCAGTGTATGGATTTTTTGGGATTATTGGTTGCAATATATGTTGCCTCAGCCAACTTAGCATAAACTGTAGGGTAACGCTTATCGTCATAAGTTAGTGAAGACTTATATCTTTCAAAAGCTGACTTTGCTGCTTTTGCAGCCTCTTCATGCTTACCTATTTTACTCAGTGAGCGATACTCTTTAAATGCATTGTCACCAAAGTATATATATGCTCCCGAAAGCCCACATCCTTGAATAAAAAATGATATAAAAATTAATAAATATGTAAATTTCTTCATTTGTAAAAACCTATTTTAAATTGATTTAGAATTATTGGCGACTATTATACCTAAAGATGAGAAAACTTGCAGTACTTACTCAAGATTATTTGTATATTATAAAAACAATAGCTATAAAATTAAAATTGTAGCTATTTTAGCCTTAAGCTTTCAATACCTCTATAGAGGATGACTCCACTTAATTTTTTGATCATTTTTACATTTAAAGATACTGGAATACAGTACACTATTCAAAAACAAGGATCGTCGCTAAAGATGATAATCAGTTAAAACGTATCAAGAAAGTTAAAAATGCTGAAAGCATCTTAATTTTATCTAAATAACTTACATTAAATTTAAAATGGGGGAGGGGATAAGAATACATATATACCGGGGATCGGAATCGAACCGATACGGAGTTGCCTCCATTGGATTTTGAATCCAACGTGTCTACCAATTTCACCACCTCGGCATATAGTTTTTGCAATTTACCAAGTACCTATAATCTTGTCAAGAATAAACAATTTTTATTTAATTTTGCACTAAGCAATAAACTACTAATTTGTCTAATTATTGTTACTTCATAGAAAAACATGAATAAATTGACTAACAAATCCGATGAAAATGTAGTGGATACTCTATCCATTTGTAAGAATATTATTAAGACCAAATCGTATAATCATTGTACGATGGAGAATTATCATGTCACGAATTACTTTATCTTTTGTAATTTCATTGTTGATCGCACTACTTGGCTTTTCAGGTTGTGGTGGTGGTGACGAGTCTATAGAAAGCCTCTTAGATGTTAGAAACCCTTCTGTTGTAAACAACATTAGTGCTTACCCTTCGTACAAAAGGGTTCGACTAACATGGGTACAATCAACAGATAGTAGCATCATTGGCTACAACGTTTATCGTTCTAGTGCTAACTCCGGTGGTTTTACCTTAATTAGCTCCGTTGGGCAAATGGCTACTCCTTATTTTCAAGATGAAGGCCCCGACAATGACTCCGATGGGATCCCTGATGGACTTACCAATAACATTACCCATTTTTATAAAGTTACTGCATTTGATAAAACAGGACGTGAAACTCCTCTTTCTCTAGCAGCGGCAGTATCTGCTATCCCGGGTCAATTACCTAACAATTCAGCAAACCTAGCTGTTTCTAATGTAAATGTATATGGTGGTAGAAATGAAATTTATGTTTCTTGGGATCGATTAGATCATGAAAACGTCTTTGGATATAATGTATACCGAAGTGTATCTAGCGGATCTAGTGGATTTGAACTAATAGGCCTTACTCCAAAAAACCAAAATAGCTTTGTCGATGGTGGACTCAGCCCATTTGAAAGTTACATTTATCAAATTGCTCCTGCTGTTTCTGAAATTGATACTGTGACAGGCGATCGTTTATCCACAGGATTACTTGAAGGAAGACGAACCGAGTCCCATGCAGCTCGAACTAAAGACAATGATTCTACAGTACCAAAACCACCGAGTAGCTCTCCAACAAGTAACCCTATGCAAGCATCCAAAGTGTCACAAAATGGTCGAGAAGGTGTTCAAATTCAATTTTCTCGCCCAACCTCTAATACAGATGGTACGATTATAGCGGACAATGATGACATCGTTAGTGGTGGATATATTATTTATCGATCCGGTGTTTTGTTAAGTGAGTACAAAATTATAGGGATCATTGAAAACCCTGGGTCTCAACCTAATGTAAGCTTTTTTGATCCTTGGGGTACAGTAACTGACTATTATAAAGTCAAAATCGGAGACAATTTTGGAAACTTATCCGATGCATCTGATATTGTATCTATTTCTTCTAATGTTCCACCTCCAACAGTTAAATCTTTAAATGCTACATCCGGGCAAGGATTTGGCTCTATTGAAATCGCATGGTCTGAGTCTGTGTCTCAAGGTCAAGGTATCGATAGCTATAGTGTATATCGATCAGAGTCACTGAATCACGGATTTGCCCCTATTGCACACAATGTAGTCGATCAAGATCCAGATCCAAACTTTTTTAAGTATACAGATACATCTGCTGCACTTAATATTGGTACAACGTATTATTATAAAGTGGCAGCTATTAAAAGTTCATTAGAAAGCTCTTTGAGTGCTGCAACAGCTGCAAGGCCTGGTCCTGCTAATGGGATTCGTAGTCTAGAAGGAGAAAATGCTGTAAAATTTGACTCCTATATTGCTGGAGCAACTAAAATTGCTAGAACTCCACCAGATCAACGTCCTCAATATTGGCCAACACATTTTGACACTCAACATATCGGACTTCCAACACCATTCTCAGGAAACGGTGTATTATGGATAAGGCCAACCAAAGGACCTGGTCAAGATATCACTCTAGGGGAAAGAATCGACTTGTCTTGGCAAGTCGATATACAAGCCCTAGTAGGAAGTGAAGGTACAGGAGGAACAATCAGTGCAGATGTTTATATGAGCTCTCTTGATGATAACACTACAGGACAATACAGAATCTTAATTGATGATCGAGAGATTGATAGAAATAGAGCCCCAGGTCAAAGCGAGATTATACCATTTAACGGGATTCAAGCGGAAGTCAACTTTCAAGACTCAACTTTTTCTACCCCCCTAAGACCAACAAGAAGATTATTGGGCACATTGATTTTTGAAAATATTAATGATTACGGAAACGTAAACCATCCTATCGGTCAAGGATCTAACTTTGCAGGTACAGAAACTGTTTGGATGTCTATCATTCATACAGGGGCTGGAGATTTGAAACTAGACAACTTATACTTAGTAATTCATTAGACGAAACATACTTCACTAAAATCTAAAAAAGCCCTCAATACTTTTGTATTGAGGGCCTTTTTTTTAAAAACAGTTACTCGGAAATATTTACTTCTTTGATTGTCTTCTTAAGCTCGTTATTTGATAAAACAATACCAGCATGAAATTTGTTTGCTCTTTTTTTTGTAGGAGCATACTCCTTATCACTAGGCTTTAAACGCTTTAGATAATGCTCATTTAAAATATAGTTAAAACTTTTAATACGAACAGCGTTTAACAGCTTATAGACCTTACGGCCACCCTCTCGGTATTGCCAACGCTTTTCTTCTCTAAGAAGATCTCTTTGATGAGGACTCTTTAACCATGCATCTAAGCTATTTTTTGATAATAACTCATCCATATCGTCCGTTCTCTCAGTTAGAGTATCTACTTCTTGTTGAGTGAATTCAATATCAATTGTGTTTGATTTCTTCTCTTGAGACTCTATGGTTTCTTCTAATAGATTTTCGTATTTAGTAAATCCATCAAACATGTCAGCACTATAATTTATTCCAGTAGCAAATGTAGCAACTATTAATCCTGATAAAATTTTCTTTTTCATACTTCCTCTAATTTAATTTTACAAAGCCTTGTGGTTGAGAGTTTCCTACTACTACACGAACCATTTGATCTGGGTGCAAATATTGGTTTGCCACTTTAAAAATATCTTCTAAGGTGATTGAACTAATCTCACTTTGTTGCTTTAACAAAAAATCTTTTTGTAAATTATAACTATCCATCTCTAGTAAGTATCTTGCAATCGAACTATTAGACTCGATTGAAAAGTACATGGCTCCAGATAGATAAGACTTAACATCGTCTAACTCTTTTTGCCCTACATAACTCGACTTTAAATCTAGTAAAACTTGCTCAATCTCAGTAACAGCTTTTAAAACATTTTCAGGGCGAGTCCCCATTTGAATGTTTAAACATCCCGGATACCAAGAACTAGTCGTTGAAATGTCTCCATAAATACTATAACAAAGACCTAACTCTTCTCTCAATCTTTTACATAATCTGTTTACAAAACCACTGCCATAACCAAGAATATGATCCAAAACCTTCAGTTTAATATAGTCATCTGAGTGCCTTATCACACCCAAGTGTCCCATTACCAAAGAGGACTTCTTCTTATCTTTTACTACGAAATACGATGTATTTTGTTTCACAAAGCTAGGCTCTTGCACTTTTGCCTTTAAACCATTATCACTCACATCTAACGAAACTTGAGAATTCAAGGTCTTTATAATTTTACTTTCATCAAAAGCACCAGAAACATAAATACTCAGATTAGACCAATTTAAAACTTCTTGAATATACTGATTTACTTGGGAGTATGTTAACTTTTGAAGCGACTCAACACTCCCACCGATTCGGTGGGCAAATGGAGTGTTCATATATACTTTTTTCACGAACTCTAAATAGGCTAAACTATCACCGTCATCCAATAAAGATTGAAATTGATCAATCTCATTTTTAACAAGCTTTTCAAATCTTTGCTCTGTTGGTTTTGAATAGTTGACTAACTCTTGTAATATGAATAACATCTTATCCAAAGAGGCCTCCATTACAGTAAAACAAAAGCCATCCGATGTCAGGCTGATTTCGATCCCTGCTCCCTCTAATTGGCGATTAAATTGGTCAAAGTCTAAAGATTGAGTACCTTCAAGTAACATTTTTAAAGCAATATAACCACAACCGTGAGTCACTTGACCATCAAATAGATGTGCTGAGGGCCATTTTAGTCTCATCACAAATACTTTACTGCTGTGACGATGCAATAGATGTAGTTTAGTCTTACAGTTTAACTCTATGACTCTGGGGTCTAATACAAAAGCGTTCATTGAACTTCCTCCCATAAAAATAAATCGGGATCCGACTCTTCTATATCTCTTACTAAACCTACGACCTGTTTCGACTTATCAAAGTGTTTTTGGATATAATCTGTCATATCTAAAGCACTAACAGTAGAGAAAGCTTCTTTTAAAGAGTGATACTCTTGATAAGCATCCCCGTCTTTTGAATAAAAGCAAAAAGGAATCAAACTCATCGTATAATCATCTAACTTTTCTTGTTCAATACAGTAATTTGCTAAAACCTTAGTTTTTGCTATTTCAAGCTCTTCTAAATCAAAAGCTCCATTATGTAGGTTTTCAAACTCAGAGTAAATTATAGTTAATATTTTTTTAATGTCTTGAATATCTTTTAATTCAAAGTTAAAAAAGAAGGCGCCACCTTCTACTTGGGAGTCACAAAAGGATTGAACACTATTCACCAAATCATTTTGCTCACATAACAACTGATAAAATCTACCTATTTTTCCGCCACACAAATACTCTTCTAAAATGGAGGATAATATATAGTTTTCTTTGGAAAAGCCATTACTAGGAAAAGCAATTTGAAGACTTGGATACTCTTGCTCCATCTCTTGAATGACTTTTCTGTTGGTAACATGAAAGCAGCGATCAACATCTTTAGACTCGATAGCTTTGGATGGGATCTGAGAAAGACTTTGATGGATATACTCTTTTGCATCATCGATTTCAAAATCACCTAACAATATCAAAAAAGAGTTCGCTGGCTGATAGTATTTTTCATAAAAGCTTTGCATAGTTTGTAAAGTCATCTCATTTAGTGTCTTTTCATAACCTAAAACTGGATGAAAATATCCACTACTTTTTGCATATAAAGACTCATACATTGCATCGTATAAAAGCTCTTGGGCCTCATCTTGATACATTTTAAGCTCTTCGATTACAACTTGTTTTTCAGAATCAAATTCACCTTGGTCTAGATCCAAAGAAGTCATTCTATCTTTTTCAATATTTAACCCTTCTTGCCAAGAGCCTTTAGGAAGAAGATGGTAATATGCTGTATAGTCTTTACAGGTGTAAGCATTGTTTTCTCCACCTGAAACGTGAGAAAATAAATCAATTGCTCCTAGTGGGTACTTTTTGCTACCCTTAAACATCATGTGCTCTAAAAAGTGAGCTACACCCTGTTCATGTTTTTGCTCGTTAAATGAGCCAACTCCATAAACAGTCGTCAAAGATATTAGAGGTAGGTTTTTTCTTTGGAATAGATAAACACCCATTCCATTGTCTAATTTATAATACATTTATATCCCATTGAGAAAATTTGAATTTAGCTTGTTTGAAAGGCTGAACTAGTTATCCAAGCTCTCATTTTATAGATCAGCTCTTAAGTTATACTCAAAATTAGGATGCAAAGCAACCTTGTACAAAAAGAAGCTACATAAATACTAGCCTTTATGCATTATACCGTAAAACATTTATATATAGTCTTGCTTAATTTTCAAAAGTTGATTTGATCGATTAATTGATGAATTCTTTGATTTTTTAGGCTATCCTTTAACGATACTATTTTAGGATAAAGACTCTTTTTATTTCGACGATAAATAGACAATATTACATTTTCTAAAAACTTTTCAAAACCAATCCTTCGAATAGGGCTTCCTTCAAAGAACTTTAAGAAAGTCTCAGGAGTTAACTCTAAAAAACTCTCATCATTGTAATTATCTCTAGGTAAAAAGTCCTGGATCCCTGCATCTGTTGCAAAACGATTATAAGGACAACAAGTTTGACAATCATCACAGCCGTATATCCATGAAGTTTGATGATTATCAGCTAGCTCAGGTATGGATTTTTGCTCAATACTCTGATAAGAGATACATAAAGTTGGATCCATTTTATAGGCTTCTGTAATGGCATCGGTAGGACACGCATCTATACATCGTGTACAAGTCCCGCAATGATCGCTAGGTAAACTAAAATTAGGGCCATCATAGTTAATCATCAATGAGCCTAAAAAGAAGTACGAACCATAGTTTTTGTTAATAAAGTTTGTACTTTTACCAATCCACCCTAGTTTAGAGTAAGAACTCACAAATTTTTCACTAATCGGCCCCGTATCACAATACCATTTACCTTCTATATCGGGATAAGTCTCTTTTAGTGAGAAATATAGCTTCTTCAAACTTTTCCATAATACTTTATGATAATCTCTTCCTTGAGAATATAGGGAGATATGATTGTTAAGTGATGCTTGATAAGCCTCTTTAGAATAGTACGGGAGTAAAACTAAAATCACACTTTTATACTCGCTATAGGCTGATTTTATATCCAAGCGTTTATCAAAGGTATTGGCCATCCATTGCATTTCACCATACTTTTCATCTTCCATCCAAGATTTTAGATAATCATTTTTTGGAATATTTTCAAAAGAGATATGATCGTACTCTAAAAAGCCATAGGATTGAATTAAGTCATTTAACAGACCTTGATCTATCATAAAAACAACTACTCTAGCCCAGAAGTAGAGTCTGTAATTTTTAGTAAATGATCTAACTCATCTCGTACATCCATAAATCTTGTATACGAGTCAGCAGCAATCTCTTTTAATTCATTTACCGGAATTAAAACCAATAAACTACACAATAAAATGGGAGCCTTAAAAATATGAGTTGCCTTTTGCTTAACTATACAAATACCCGAAATAATGAGAGCCAAAGCCAACATGAGTAATAAGGGATACAAACGCTCGTGATATATTTGAGGCAAGATGATGTATCCAGATATAGCTAGTCCAAAAGACCCTAAAAATAGTGTAGCAAGCTCTCTTGTTTTATAGTTTGAATCTCCACTTATAAAGTAAGCCAAAAGAGTTGTTAAAAAAATTGAGTTATATCCCAAAAACACATAACTCTCTTTTGTGGGTACTGAATAGTAAACACATAAAAAAGATAAGGCTAAAAACATTAATGAAGACAGATTAGGGGACTTACTTTTGTTTACATAGTGACTAAAGGTAAACATCAATAAAACCCATATCATAAAAAATTGCATACCCATTAACATTGTTAGCCCAAAAGATATATCTCGATATACCATCAAAAATGCCAAACTTGAACTCACTAAATGAATCAAAAATAATCCTACATACATAAAGTAGAACAATCGATACTTGTGAGTTTCTAGTCTATCCCAATACATGCCACCAATGCCTAAAACGAAATATCCGATCAATAGGTAGCTTGAATACACCACTCTAGCTATAGGATGATGCATATCTAATAAGCCATATAATGAAAACAAAATAAGGGTAAAAGATATTTTTGGAATACAGCTCGAGAAGTTTACTAATTTTTTCTTATAGAAATAATAAGAAATACAAATGAAAATACCAGTTACAATTGGGTTTGCTACTTGCAGAATCAAAGTTTGGCTCAATGCAAACAAAGATAAACTGAAAAAAATTAACGAATATTGTTTAGAGCTAAGTTTTGTATCCGTAAATCTCAAAACCAATATCGTAAGAACTATACTTAAAAAACGAGTTAGAGTCTGAATTGGATTGATTGAATAAGAATCACTAACTAAAAACTCTGTGCTATTTACTTGTACCCAAGCAATCATAAATAGCCATGCCAAGGCCCCATAAACTAATACTTTGAAGCTCGTTTTACTAGTATCTTTAAAAAATAAACAAAAAACTGCAATCAATGAGGCTAAAATTTCAAATTTAGCCAACTTCAAAAATATATTTATATCAAAAGGGTATATAACTGTTTCCATGAACATAACTTAGACTATTTTGTAAGTCTAAACAAGAAAGTGCTTCATTTGCACTATGATTTACTTTTTGCTTTACATAAAAAAATGACCACAGTATCACTACTATGGTCATTTTTACGTAATTCAATCGAAACTATCTAAAAAATCTATCTCTATTTGATTTAACAACAACCACTTTTTCCATCTCTAGGATAGAAGCCATAAGTGCTTCTAAGTGCTGATTTTGTTCAGAATCTGAAAACTTTGATGATTTTGCAGACGATTTTAATGCTTTTTCAAGAGATGCCTTTAGTAAAGAAATTGAAAACTTAGCATAGCCTTCAATCTTTGGTACAAAATAAGCTTGTCTCTTTAAAGCATAGTCTAATAGACGGCTTAAATAGTACTTTTGAGTCCCCATGCTTATAGTTGATATACTTACCTTTTGACCATCTGCTAGAGCAATAATATCAGCAAAAACCATATTATGAAACTCTTCAAAAACATCAGCTAAGCTCAAAGTCTTATCTGCTACTTTTTCGTGAAACTCACTAATGTTACGCATATTACTAATGCTAAACACCTGAGAAATAACTGATCGTCTTGCAGCACTAATATAGATAGAAGCATCTACAGGACCACTTTGCCTCCACTCAAATGGATTCGGTCTAGCTTTCATCAATAATGTTTTTGGTATCTCTAAAACCCCGTCTTTAAAAACATATTCTTTAAAAAACTTTAAGGCCTTAATTTGCTTATCATAAGATACTGGTACAAATGGTAATTTTGCATCAATATCATTTACGTGATCACGATTATGATAAACTCCACCAATCAATTTTGCTGGTAATCTTGCTTTGTTGTAATATGTAAATAACAAATCATACAAAACAGATTGAAACTTATGGTAAGAATCACCCGTTGTAACTAAGTCTTTTTCAACAGATTTTAACAAGTTTTGAGTTAACTTAATTTTATCTTCTGAATAAGCTACTAAGTCATCTCCCAAATCCCATACCGCTGCATGTGGATCACCACTAGATACATAAGCATCCTCATCAGTACCGTAATCTAAACCTTGTGCTCTTACTTTTTGAGCTACTTTATCCAACTCTTTAGCTTCATCTTTTTTAATATGCTTATAACCATATTCGATAGCCAAGTAATCGTATGGCCCTATGGAGCTATTATAATATTTCTCTTGTTTTTCTGGGTCAACAGAAACATATAAATCACCGTAATCCATTACTGATGAAAAGATTTGATTATCTTTTAACCACTCAGGATCTTTAATTTTTGCATAAGGTACTACAGATGATGCTTTAAAGTTATGTCGCAAACCTAAAGTATGCCCAACTTCATGCATTACTACATCTTTGATATATCCACCAATGAACTCATCTTTCCACTTTTGATACTCTTTAGCTGGCAACTTTTTACTTACTTGAGTTGCAATCAAAGCAAAGTTCTTTGATACTGTCCCACCTTTGTATACATCACAAAAATGAACACCGTTTTTATGTAAAAGATCTTTTAGTTTTTTAGCCTTAGAAGCTTTTGTCTCAACCCCAGGGCCAAACAACTCAGCATCGGACTCCAGCGATGTAACCCAACCCGCTGTCATTAAAATATCAGCATCTAGGATTTCACCTGTTTTTGGATTGGTTCTTGATGGACCAACACCTAAACCAAAATCAAGAGCTGCCCAAGTAATTGTAGAGTATCGAATATCAGCTGGCTCCCAAGTTTCACCAGCAACTGGTAATCTTGCTTCAACTGCACCAACAAATCCTAACTTTTCAAATGCTTTATTCCATTCAAGCACACCAGCTCGTACGTATTTTCTCCATTTGTAAGGAATTGTTTTATCCAAATGATAAACAATAGGCCTTTTTACCACACTCATTTCAGAAGAAGGATCTGCCTTTTCAAGGTTCCAACGATTGATATTTCGCTCAACTCCACGATCATCTGCCAATTTAGAAAAGTTTTTATACTCATGTAAAAAATATCCAATTCGGTCATCTGCTTTTCTAGCTTTATAAGTAGACTTTTGTTTTTTAACAATTGAAAAGTGAAATCGAAGTTGATTAGAGTCTAAAAAGTATCTAAAGTCACCTCTAGTTCTTACTGTAACTTGAATATCTAATTCAACATTTTTAGGATATCCCTTTACCTTGTTCCAGAAGCTTTTTGACATATCTACACCAGAAATACCCAAACCATGAGTTATCCATGAAGGCATAGAAGATCCTGCTTTACTGAAAAAGAAAGAGTTTGCATCGATTAAATACTTTGACTCTCCTTTAGTTGCAGCTCGAATTGGAAACTGTGCAATTACCGAGTCTAAATGAGTTTTTGCTAAACTCGTTGCCATTGGCGTACCTTTTTTTGCTTTGAAATAATTTTCTTTCTGAAACAAAAATAGTTTTTTACCCACTTTTTTGAAGTATAAAACTTGCTCATCTATCTGCCAATTCGGCATTAAATACCCAACTGTACCTGCAGATAAACTTGTAAAAAGATAAAACTCTTTTTTAAGTTTTGCTTTTGGAATCTCTAGATATACTTGATTATCTTCTTTATAAAGATCAAAATATCCAGCTATTTTTTTGGCCTTCTTAATTTTTTTACTTAATTCAGGAAACTTTGGTTTTTCTTTTTTAGCTTTAGCAAAAACACTAGTTTGTGTTAATAGTCCTAAAGCTAATACCAATCCTAACAGTTTTCTCATATCAATCCTTTATATTTATGGGCAATACCCAATTTATACCTTAAAATAATGTAATTATTTCGCTTCAATTTTTAATTTTATATGCCCCTCGCCTTTTATCGAAGAGATAGCCCGAATAATTACGAATAATTTAATTACGCTAACATAGTGCCTAACAAATAAGCTACGCCAATCATAAAAGTCATGTCTAACAAACCCACAACAGGGTTATCTGTATCAAGAAAGTCTTTTTTAAAGTTTCTTTTAGCAAAAACTTCAATAAACACAGTAAACGATTTTCTAGCTACCAATAAAAATACTATCATTACGATCAAGTAATAATATGTCTCAGGTACTGTAGCAAAGAAATGCTCTTTTAGTTCAAATTGGCCTATCAATTTGCTCTGAAGATAGAGTCCACCAAACATAAAACCAACCAAAGACATTCCAACCCCAGAATTATTATCAATAAATAACTCCCTTAAGGTGGTATGACCTTTTTTCATAAAGAAGATGCTATAGAAAACATAGTTTAAGAGTCCTAAACCTAAAACCGCTGACATGTTAATATAAGCTTCTGTTTTATATAACTGAATCCCTAAGAAATCTTCTTGAAGAATCATAAAATACATAATCAACATAAAACTAACTGAAAATAAAGATGCAGCTAAATTGTGCTGAACAAAGATCTCATTGTTAAACTGAACTGCATCTCCTTGCTGATCTATCTCACCTTCAAAACGGCTTTGAATCCATCGCGACGCGATATAACGAAAAGCAAAAAATACGATATTAGAAAACAATATAGTTACTCCAACTGCTTCTAAATCTAGGGCATAATTAAAAGTTAACTCTCCACCTGCTGTTTTTTGTAGCGCTTCTTCACCAGACATGGCACTTACTGCGATCAAAATCTCCATAGCAAGAAAACAGGCTATCTCAAGTCCAGCTGCCATATTTTGCTCTTCAAAAATAGCATGAGACAAACTATAAGACTTTGTGGCCAATTTGTCATAAATCATCCAGCCAGTAAAATATATACATGCAAAAGCAACAGCTACGTATCCAAAATCATAAAATAAAATATTCCAATCCATTATTTCCCCCACCGTGAGCCACCGCTTGAAGATCTAGATGAAAACCAACCTCTAGAACTTTTTGAACTTCTTGAACTCTTTGCTGCCCTAGAACTTGATCTACCAAAGCCACTTGATTTACTTGCTGATCTAGAGGACTTTCCGAATCCTCCACTTCTTGATTTAGATCGAACATTACTCGCAGACGAAAATGATTTTTTTGACGCCATTTTCGAACTTTTTGATCTAGACGGTAATTTACCAGAGTTTGTTCGTAACCTTCCGTAAGAAGTAGAACCACTAGTATATCGAGTTACTTGGGAGGCTCTGCCTCCTCGAACATAACCCAATGAATAAGGACGATAGTATCCTCCGTACCAAGAGTAATATCTTGGACCATACCACATTGGTCGAAAAAACATGTCTCTTACAATCATGTATGTTAACAAGTTACTTCGATAATTATGATGGTAGTTATGACTATCAGAATAAAAAGCATTTGATGGACGAGCTTCCATTTTCATTCCATTAACTTTACCACCTGACACCTCTGGTACAGCAGTCAGTGCTACTAGCTCCACAGCCTTGTTTTTAGCGATATCTTCCCATGCTGCTCCATCAGAAAAAGGTGGATATTTTTTCACATCATTTGGATCTGGAACCCGAATGGAAAAAGTCATTTGCTCATTGTCACCTTCTGGTACTACCAGAATCGGATCCGCTGTTTCGTCACCATTTAAATCTACAGTGGAGATTTCTCTAATTTTTTGTGAAAAAAGTTTTACTACAGCACTTTGTAACTCATTTCCCTTTTTTTTCTGCTGTGCCACTTCTTTGTAGCATTCAGACAGCATACTCGGTAATAAAGAAGCATCTAAATCTTTTTTAAGATCTACTTCTCCGAACTCATTTAAAACTCCCGATACACCAACTCCCACGTTTCCACTATTATATCTATCTGATCCACATCCATTCATGAAGATTAGTGATACAATAATAAAAATTAAGCTAATAGCTTTCATCATTTACGCCCGCCTTGTCATAATTTATAAGCTTTTTGTGTTTTTTTTAAGAGAAGTGAACTTTCTCTCAAGCCAATAATAGACCATTTTATAAATAAGTTTTGCTCTCTAGGTCGTCTAAAATAAACACAATTTACTATGCATTCTACTTAAAATTTTATGAAATCTCTATGTTTTTCACAATAAATAACATTAATAGAAGAAATCACAATTTATTACCATAGCTTTAGAAGTAGTTTTTTACTGCATTTTAAGGTTCTTAATATTGCTTTGTTATTTTTATTAATGATAGAATAAATTATAATACAAACTCAGTGAAAATTAAGCTTATATTTACTTTTTGCGTTAAAAACAAATCAATTTGGAGAACCAATGGTTCAATTACCTAAACTCTTAATCATTGATGATGAACCCAATAATATCTCCCTATTGGTTGGCTCGTTAGATGAAGATTATGATATTTACTGCTCCACAAATGGGTTCGACGCCATAAAGATCATAGAAACTCAAGATTTTGATTTGATTCTTTTAGATATTGTTATGCCTGAAATTTCAGGGTATGAAGTCTGTAAAAAAATCAAAACCATGCCTGATAAAAAATCTATACCCATAATATTTGTTTCAGCTAGAACTTCTGAGTTAGATCAGCAAAAAGGCTTCAATTGCGGCGCCATAGATTATATTATGAAACCCTACTCTATACCTATTATTAAAGCTCGTATTGCCACTCACATTAAACTAAAACAAACCTATGAAAAAATTGATACGATCAGTAAAAAAAGAAGCGAGTTGTTACATATGTTGTGCCATGATCTTGCTAACCATTTCAGTACCATAGCAAACGGTTTAGAGCTCATGAACAGCGATCCTAATCTAATATCAGATTGTCTACCTTTTGTAAATATGGCAAATATACGAGGTTTGGAGTTAATTAATACCATCAAAGACATGGAAGCTGTTGAAGAAAAAAGTTTACAAATAACTCCCGTAGATTTAGTCGAAGCTATCCATGAATCTTTAGAAGTTTTAAAACACTTATATAATGATAAAAATATTACTATCCATTTAGACCTTGAGGATAACCTATGGCTTCAAGCAGAAAAAGTAACCTTAATCAACTCAGTAATCAATAACCTCATTAGCAATGCTATAAAGTTTTCTTACCCAGACTCAACGATTCTTGTGAAGGCTTGGAGTAAATATAAACAAGTGGTTTTGGAGGTCTCTGACACCGGTATTGGTATGAGTACAACTTTACAAAACCAACTTTTTGATATCAGTAAAAAAACTTCTCGAACAGGTACAGCAGGTGAAAAAGGCACAGGTTTCGGAATGTCATTGATCCAAAGACTTATGTCTAGCTATCAAGGAACCATAAAGATTTCATCCAAAGATATTCAGTCACACCCTGAGTCACACGGGACTCAAATTGCCCTTATTTTCAACCAATCTAAATCCATTTCCCTAGCAATATGAAATCATCATTAAAAAACAACGACTTAAGTTTTCAAGACCTATTTATCCATGAAAATGAACAACATTGTTTTTTCTATGAAGCCAAGTTTACACATAAGCGCATTTTTACTAAACTATCTTCTAACTTTAAAAAGTTCCTTCCAAAAAAACATCCGCTTTTAACTATACCATCTAACAAAAGTTTAGATGATTATATACAGGAAAAGGATCGACAGGTTTTAAATAAGACCTTTGCAGGTAATAAAAAGGACCGTCACTTTAGTCTTGAGTATACTGTTTATTTTAAAACGTCAATCAAACATATCAAAGAACGTGGAAGCGTAAAAATAGTTAATAACGAAATCATCATTAGCTCTATGATTTTTGACATAACTAGTGATCATCAAGCTTTTGAAACCCTTAAATCCGAACATAAAAAGTATAAACGTATCTTTGAAAGCATACAAGACGGCTATATTGTTTTAGACCTCAATGGTGACATCAAAGAGAGTAATAATAAAACCATTAGTCTACTTGGTTACAATAGTCACGAAGATCTTTCAAAAACCAACTTTTTTAGTGATGTCATATCGGATAAAAGCCAGCAAAAGCAATTTAAAAAAGTAATTGAAACTAGCCATGAAGTATATGAGATTGAACTAGAACTCAAAAGAGAAAACGGCTCTCCAGTTTATACTTTATGCAGCTTACATTATATCTATGGGGATTTTCTTACTCCATTAGCTATTGAGGGCTTTATTCGTGACATTAGTTTACAAAAGCTACAAGAGATTCGTAAAAATTTAGTTGCCAATGGAGATAATTTATTAACAAATATCTCAGCTCAATTTCTAAATAAAGGCTTTTCTGATGGAATTGTCTTTGGCCTGAGCAACTTAGGGAAGTTTTTAGAAGTTGGCTTTTTAAGTTTTGCTCATCTCAATTTAGAGTCACAAAAACTTGAAGTATTATATGAATGGCAACTTTACCAAGGAGTTTGCTCAGAACAAAGTCAATTTATTCAAGAAAGTTTAGACAAAAACCCTCTAATATCAGAGCAAGTTTTACAAGGAAAGAACTTATTTCTTACAGATCTTAACAACCATATCTCAAGTCCTGCTATACGATCCCTTTTAAAGTCAGAGTGCAAATCAATTGCTGTTATTCCTGCAAAAGCAGAGGACAAAGTTAAAGGCATTTTAATTGCAACCCACAGCAATCCCTATCATCTATTTTCTGCAGAAGAGTCTAGGATTCTTAGAACATTCTGTGAATATGCTACCAACAGTTTATCTCGAAGCGAAACAAGACAAGCCCTTATCCAAAGTCAAAATAGTTTAAAAGCTGCCAAAGAACTAGCTGAATCATCTACAAAGACCAAATCTCAGTTTTTAGCTAATATGAGTCACGAAATTCGAACCCCTATCAATGGTATTATTGGCTTTACAGAGCTTCTTCTTACATCAAACCTAGATAGCAAACAAAAACTATTTTTAGAAAAAATAGGAGAGAGCTCTAAAAGCCTCCTAAAAATCATTAATGATATTTTAGACTTATCTAAAATTGAAGCAGATAAGCTAGAGTTACAATATGTAGAGTTTTCATTGTATGATGATGTACTAAACCCCATTAATGACCTACTATCTCACTTAATACGAAGTAAAAATTTATATCTTTTTATTATTGTAGATAAAGATTGCCCCAACTTCTTTCTTGGAGATCCTCATCGTTTAAAGCAGATTTTCTTAAATCTTGTCGGAAATGCTATTAAATTTACCCATAATGGCGGGATTTCCGTATACATATCTTATCAAAAGACTCCCAATAGCGCATCTTTACTCAAAGCCAAAGTAGTAGATACAGGCATTGGGATCGCCAAAGAAAATGTTCAAAAACTGTTTCAATCTTTTACACAAGCTGATAGTTCAATCACTCGACATTATGGAGGGACTGGGCTTGGATTAAAAATTACAAAACAACTTTTACTATTAATGGATGGAGATGTATCCGTTACAAGCCAATTAAATAAGGGGACCTGTTTTAACTTCCATTGCGAACTCTTAGAAAACTCAGAGTTAAACCAACAACCTTTTTATGATAACAAAGACCTTAATATCGCAATTATTGGAAATTTTTCTCCATATAAAACGCAACTTGAAACCCAATTTGAACAACTTGGTTTTAGCCCTATGATCTACCAAGAGATTCAGCATATTGGTGACAACGATTGTGACTTAATTTTTGTATTAGATCAAAAGTCTCCTGAGCTAAATCAAAGAATATTAGACGACATACACTTTATTGAAAAACTTTCGACTCTACCTTTATACTTATTTACTGACAATGAGCTTTTTACTAAACAAGCCCAAAATCTTTCAAAATGTTTTGACAGTGTCATTACTTTTCCATTAAAGCAAGATCTACTGTTTCAAACTATTATACAGCATAGCCAAGACCAGCCTGTCACGCAAGATAAACAGCCTGCTAAAAGTTCGGATCTGCTACTACCCAACTTAGAAAAGTATAAAATTTTAGTCATTGAGGATAATCGAATCAATCAGTTATTGATCGAAGAGCTTCTTTTCAAAACAGGGGCTGAAGTTGTTATGGCAGATGATGGTCAACAAGGAACCACATTAGTTCTAAACAACCCGCCTGATCATTTTGATCTGATTTTTATGGATCTTCATATGCCAAATTTAGATGGCGTATCAGCTAGTAAGTTAATTCGTGAAAATGATGGTTTTAAGGAAATACCTATTATTGCTATTACTGCAAATGTCATGCAGGGAGATAAAAGTGAATGCTTAGAAGCTGGAATGAATGATTATATAAGTAAACCCATACAAGCACCACTGTTTTATGAAGTTCTAAACAAGTGGCTCAGTCCACTCAAATTTATCGATCAAAATGGTCAAACTCTAGCATCCTTTTCTAAATCAAATTTTGACATTCTAGATGTATCTAAAGCATTGAGTAGACTCTGTAATAACCTTCCCTTGTATATAAAGCTTGCTAATAATTTCTACGAAGACTACCACAATATTTTCGAAACGCTCATCTCTTTATATGAACAAAGAGATTTCGAACATTTTTTAAGAAAAGTACATACTTTAAAGGGATTAAGTGGAAACCTTGGGGCTTTTCGATTACAGACTCATTTAGAAGACATTGAAACTCATTATCATAAGCAAAAACTTTCTAAGCTTTCTGATTGTTTGTCTCAATTAAAAGATATCATTTCTTTAGTTTTAGGCGATTGTCAAAAGTTGATTGATCAGCAAGAAGACAAAGAACAACAGCATCCATTCATTAACTCCTGTGACCTATATGAAAAACTTCTTGAGATTAATGATTTAGTTAAAACACACAGTTTTCAAACTGTTTTACAATATGAAAAAATACATGACTCATTTACAAACACACCATATGCTCTTGAAGCCACTAAACTTAAAAATTTATTATCCAATTTTCAATTTGTGAAGGCTCAAAATATTATTTCCAGCCTTTTACCGAGAGTAAAAGCTGATTACACAAACACATAGGAGTACTTTTTATGCCTTATATACTACTATTTTGGACTTCAGTTTTACTCATTCTGTTTGGTCACATCAAAAATGAAGATTTACGTTCAATCAACAACATCAGGCAAGCAAAAATTATATCCTTAAACCCTCCTAAACTGATTCAGGCAAAGCATCCTTTCAATTTGAGTTTTCAATGGAAGGCCCCTCTTAACTTACATAAATTTAATGTTATTTTAAGTAGTGAACAATTTTCTCAATTACACTTGGGCAAAAACTTTCGCTTCATAAACAATAAAAGCTGTTTTATACAAAGTGGCTTCACTAGAAACAAATCTTTATCAAGAACCTCTCAAAAATTTGAATTCATCAAAAGTCCAGATTGCACCTTAAAAGCTGGCACTCTCATTTATTCGTCTCATGCCCCAAGTAGTGCTTTTGAATACCCCTTAACTTTTCAGTTTTTTGACCAAGAAGATAAGCTCATAAACACCACAGTTTTTCAATTAAAAGTCGCTCCTTTAGATGATGTTTTTTTAAACTGCCAAATGATAAGAAACAAAAAGGTATCAGTACATTGTAGTGGCTTAGACCGATTCGGAAATGCAACAAACGACAATTTGCTGGTTAAGGGCACATTAGATTACTCTGATCAAACAATAGATCAAGTCATAAATAAACCGAGCTCATTTATAGTGAAAAACCCCAAAGACTTTATGCGTTTTCATTATCATTATAAAGGTAAAGACTATACTTCTAACGCCCTTGTTCCTGAAAACTTTCCCATCTATTTCGGAGATCTGCATACTCACAGCTTCTACTCTGATGCAAGGATACCAATTAGTCCCGCTAAGCTATTTGACTATGCCAAAAATGTATCTGCGTTAGACTTTATGGCTATTACTGACCATGCAGAAGGTGTTTTTGGAGAGCCCCTAAGTACATCTCAATGGCAAAAAACTATTCAACAAGTGAAGAGTTTCAACCAAAATAATGTTTTTTCGGCCTTTTTAGGGTTCGAATGGACATCTACCTTTTTAAACCCTAGTAGTCCCTGGGGACATAGAACCATAATTTACCCTAATTATGATGGACTTCCCTATCGATCTGATTTAGCAATGTATTCCTCTCCAAAAACGCTATATAAATTTACAGGAGATGTATTTTCATATCCACACCATAGTATGGTCTCATGGGGTAGTTACGACTTTAAAATGGGATTACAAAAGTCCGAACGAGCCTTTGAAGTCTTTTCTAGCCATGGTAGCAGTGAAGACATGCATACTCATATTACGCCAAACTCTCCTTCTGGTTCTTTGCATAAGGCCATACAAAACACCTCAGCAGACTTTTCAATATTAGCGGCGTCTGATACTCATGCCGGACATCCAGGTTTAAATAATTGGCATAAAAAGATTCATCCTTCAATGTTAGATGGAGGTGGTCTTTGTGCTGTCTTTGCTAAAGAAAATACAAAAAAATATATCTACCAAAGTCTCATGGAAAGGCGATTTTACGGAACTTCTGGCTCTCGTATATTATTGATTCCAAAAGATCAAAACCAACCCTTTCCTCTGACTGTTTATGGCTCTAGTAATCTACATCACTTAAAAGTCATCTCCTTTGATCCTAGTGGTCACAAAAGCTTTCAAACTATCCCCTTAGAAGGACTAAAATCAACAATTACTGAACAAGAAGTAAACTTAAAAAACAGCAAAAAGTTTTATCTACAAATTAAACAAAAAAATGATGAAATGGCTTGGATCGGTCCCTATAAAAACTAAGGTACAAAAATTAATTGTAACCTTTTAATAGATTCAATCATCTAAAAAACTAAACAAACTTTAAGTACCTGTAAAACAAAAGTTGAGGCTATTGTGAAAAAAATCCTTCTATTTCCATTAATTGTTCCCTATTCTTTTACACTCAGCGTGGAGGACTCCAGACATTTACTGTCACTTACGTCTATAGGATACACTTTTACAGAAATCCAAGAGCTCCTCCCATTAACAAAACAACAAGCAATTCAAAAAATATTTGCCAACAGTGCTGACAATTCAGCAACAGCAACCCCCTCTTATTTACAAAACTTACCTAGCTTCAAAGAGTTTAAAAAGCTTCCAAAAGAAAAAAAGAAAGAGCTACGTAAAAAAGGAAGAAAATTAGGAGTTCAATTGCAATCTGATTGGTATCGCCATTTAAGTGCATCAAAGGCTCAGTTAAGAGAAAAAATGATCCTATTTTGGCATAATCATTTTGTATCTTCACTTCAAAAAGTTAAAAACCCTCGTTTAATGCTACAACAGCATAATCTTTTTAGAAAACACGCTTTAGGATCTTTCAAAGACTTTTTACACGATATAATTTATGACCCTGCTATGATCCACTACCTTGATACTCAAAGTAACCATAAAGGTAGAGCAAATGAAAACTTTGCAAGAGAGCTACTAGAGCTTTTTACCCTTGGTATAGGTAATTATACAGAAAAAGACATTAAAGAGATTGCTAAAGCATTTACTGGATATAAAGCCAATCATTATAATGGTAAATTTAGAATCAGTTACCCTCACCATGATCATTCCAAAAAAACTATATTTGGAGTCACCAAAAGATTTATGGGAGAAGATGTTGTGGAGCTTTTACTACAGCAAAAAGCCTTACCCCAATTTATAGTCTCAAAACTGAGTAAAGAGTTTATATCCAAAGATTTAGATGATCAGATAATCCATCAGCTATCTAGTGATTTCGTGAAAAGTGAATTTGATATTTCAAAGTTGATTCAACAGATATTAAACTTAAATGAATTTTGGTCATTAGACAATCGAGGTGTAATCATTAAATCACCTGTAGAACTAATGATAACAACAGTTAGATACTTCAACCTAAACATAAAAGACCCCAAAATTTACGTTAAACTTGGTCGTCAACTCAATCAAGTCTTACTCAATCCCCCTAACGTAAAAGGTTGGATCGGTGGAAACAACTGGATCAACTCCCACACCTATATCATCAGAAAAAACATCTCGAATCGCTTGTCCAACGGGATGAAAAATATGATGAATATGATGAGCTCCAAAGAAACTCAAATTGATTTAAAGCATTTAATTGCTGATAAATACTCCAAGTATTTTAAAAATGTTAAAAATGACAAGCAAAGACTCAAAAGAATTTTAAACAGTGACTATTTTCAATTGAAATAAGGATGATCATGGACAGACGACAATTTATTTATAGCCTATTTTCAAGCATGGTTTTATCACAGTTAAACCCAACTTTCGCCTCTTCTGCAATAAATCCTAGTAAAACCTTAATTTTAATTGAGCTAAAAGGAGGAAACGATGGTTTAAATACCTTAGTCCCTTTTAATGATCCTTTATATTCAAAGCTTCGACCCAATCTTGGATTAAAACAAAACGAAATCATTCAACTAAAACCAGAGCTCTTTTTACACAAGTCTCTTAGTCCTTGGAAACAGCTTTGGCTCGACCAAGATCTTGCTATCGTCCAAGGCTTAGGATATAAAAACCCTATTCGATCTCACTTCCGGTCTATTGATATATGGGATACAGCTTCTGATAGTGATGAGTATTTAAATCATGGGTGGCTTAATGATTGTCTAGCAATGAAACGATCCACCTACGACTTTGAAGGACTAATTTTAGGTAGCTCTGATCCTGGCCCATTACAAGGAGGGGATATCAACTCTTTAGTAATTAAAAATCAAAAACAATTCCTTAGAACTGCTAAAAGAGTAAAACAATCGAAACATCAAGCAAATAATCCATCATTAATGCACTTCGAGTCCATCAAACAAGACATACAGAGTTCGTATGAAATGATTCAAAAAAAACTGGACCCTAGCATTCAAGTGGATGGATTTCAAAAGGATAAACTCAGTCGTGCCTTAAAGTCCGCGGCTCAATATATTTTAAGTGGAGTAAATGTGCCAGTCATCAAGGTAACTTTAGGTGGCTTTGATACTCATTCCAACCAAAAAAACACTCATGCAAATCTATTAAGGCAACTTGGCAATGCTACATCTAACTTTGCTCGGATCATGAAAAAACATAATTTATGGGACCAAGTAGTATTGGCAACCTACTCCGAGTTTGGGAGAAGAGCTCAAGAAAATGGTAGTAAAGGTAGTGATCATGGTACCGCTAATACTCATTTTGTCATGGGAGGACAAGTGAAAGGCGGATTGTTTGGTGAAGCAGCTAAACTAGATAACTTAGTAAACAATGATTTACAATACACTCAAGACTTTCGATCTTATGTAAAAACACTTGTTGAAAACACCCTTAAAACAGATGCTCCACAACGTCTTAAAAACTTTGAAAAAATGGCCTTCTTATAATGATTTAACTTTTGATATTATCCCAGAGCCAATACCAATTAAATCCCACCAGTTCTGAAAGTGCCCTACAACCAAAAGAACAAGTAAAATGAAAGTAAAGCCGATCATTACAAAAAAGGCTTTGTGCTCTTCTGGATTACTAACCAAGATCTCTGGGATACTTTCTTGCTCTTCTATTTGTTTGACATCTTTTTTTGGTGAAGGTTTTTTCTGTCCCGTTTTTTGGCTTGCTTTTTTACTAGCTTTGTCCTCATAAAATGTATCAGAAAACCTATCTAAAAATGTTTTATAAGCTTTTTTAACTTTTCTTCTATTGGTTGATTTTAAAAGTTTACCTTCTAGCTCTAAAACATCTTGGATCCTATCAGATGGGTCTGCTTGAATTAACTCTAATATGATTGTCTCCAAATCTAAATCTTCTAGTTTACCGGGTTTTGGTAGTTTTTCACGTTTTTTCTTGTAAACATCTATGATTCCATCTTTAGCAGTAAAGCGAATGGGAAGCTTTTTAGATAGGAGTTCGTATAAAATAACACCCAAGGCATATAAATCAGTAGTGTTGCTCACATCACTACGCTCTCCTTCGATTTGCTCTGGAGCCATATAATCTAAAGTCCCTAAAACTGTCCCAGGTAGAGTACGCTTTGTATCCACATGTCGAACCACCCCTAGATCAATCAATCGAACCTCTCCTGATTTTGAAATCAAAATATTCTCTGGTTTAATATCTCTATGATAAATCCCTTTTTCATGACATTCATCTAAGGCCTTACACAACTCTAAAATGATGTGTGTAGCTGCTCCTCGATTAATAGGAGCTATTTTTTTTACTATTTTAGTGAGTTCTATCCCATCTATGTATTCTAAAATGAGGCAGCATACCCCTTTTTCATCCACGATTTCTTTGGGTTTAACTACAATATCAGAACTAATTTTTTGTAAATACTCAAACTCTGCCAAGAATCTGGCTTTCTTACGACGGTCTTTTAAATATTGGGGTAATATTGCTTTGGCTACAAAAGTTTCTCCATCTGCATTTTCTACCTTATATACTTGAGCCATTCCTCCCGTAGCAATCGCTTTACCAAGCACTTTATAGGGACCAAACTTTAATTCTTTTGATATTACTTTTGCCATATTTCTTTCACATTATTTGATGAGTTCAATAAAGATATCGACGAAACAACTTTGAATTCAAGATACTCACAAAGAATTAATACTAAGCTTTAATCCAATGAAGCAAACTCTATTGATTTCAATCGAATCAAACTGACAAAAGCTTGAAAGGAATTGTCATATTCTAGAATAGTAATCGGTGCGGATAAACGTAAGTCAATATTTCTAGATTTTGAACGATAAGCTGCATCAAGATAATATTGTTGATGACTCTTAATAAATTTAACCTGTAAATATAAGCCTATTTCTTGTCCTTTAGAAGTATCAAAGGTAATTATTGACAGGTTAAACTCACTAAAGGTCAATTTTTTAAAGTGCAGCCTTTCAAATGCTCCTGCATTTACCAACTCTTTGCTAAAGCTTTCTACATTTTGATTAAAAATTTCTGGGGTTGTACTACTCGTAACAGCTTCTAAGCTAATTAGATACTCTCGTAGTAAAAGGTAGATTGGCGAAAATAAATTAGGATTCAAAACATCAATTTGAGATAAGTATACAAAACAAAACTTAGGGGCATTTACAAAAAAGTATTGAATCGACTCTTTATTTCTATCTCGTAATTGAATCCGTATTTCCCACAATATGCTCGCTTGTAAGTTTTTGCCGTAGCAATAACCCCATTCGCCGTATTGAGGAATAAATTTACCCGAGCCACCCTGATCATAAAACCCGCTATTTGAGTTTTTACTCATTAACTCAATATCTCTTGCTGCTGGTAAAATACACTCATCACCAAACTTCAAAATTAAAGTATCTAAAGCCTCGATGATATCTTCAGATAAATCACTCTTAGAGATCAGTCTTTTTTTAGAGTCTTCTTCATTTAAGTTTCGAATAGGATTGATTAAATGCTTTTCAAGTAGGTCTGTATCTTCTTCAATGGTCTCTTTTGAAAAAAAGCCATCTATTGAGTTTTTAATGGAGTCAATCATAAGCCCTATTTTAACATATATCCAAGATCTAATATATACAGTCGACTAGCTTGCATGTAAAATAATTTATTTCATTTTTCATTTCCCCTTGACGATATAAACTTTTTTCTTATTCTTGATTCAAAATTAATTACTTAAAATTTAAATGTAAATAAATCACAGGGGAATCATATGAAAAAAATGTTATTCAGAGGAATTTTATCACTAGGATTAGCAGCAACTTCTTTAATCGGTACTACTTTCGCAGAAGCACCACAAGATGTTAAAGAATGGACATATTTAGTATTTATCAACGCAGACAATAACTTAGATCGTTTTGGTGTTGGTGACTTAAATGAAATGGCTGAAATCGGTTCAACTGAAAACGTTAACATTGTAGTTCAATTAGATCGAGCTTATGGTAAACCAGCTAAAAGATATTTCGTTCAAAAAGGTGATACAAACGAAGTACAAGATCTTGGCGAAGTAGATATGGGTTCTGTAAAGACTCTAACTGACTTTGTTGAGTGGGGATCTACAAACTACCCAGCAGAAAAATATGCTACTGTTATCTGGAACCACGGTTCTGGATGGAATAAAAAAGCATCTAATACTGTATTCAAAGGGATCTCTTATGATGATGAATCAGGAAACCACATCACTACTGCACAGTTAACTGGTGCTGCTAAAGATATTAGAGATATCTTAGGTAAAAAGTTAGATATTCTTGCTTTTGATGCATGTTTAATGCAAATGCTTGAAGTTTCTTATGCTGTTAAGAATGATGCTAAAATCATGTTAGCTTCTCAAGAAACGGAACCAGGTGAAGGTTGGGCATACAATGATTCTTTAAAAGAACTAGTAAATAAAAAAGGCTTAAGTGCTGAAGAAGTATCAACAATCATCGTAGATACTTATGACAAATCTTATGACAACGGATCTCAAGGTAACTCTTCTACAACTCAAAGTTGGGTTGATCTTTCTAAGACAGATGCTTTAGTAGACTCTTTAAATACTTTAGCTGATCATCTAATGGATGGACACAAAGATCTTTTAACAAGTTCAGTGTCTAAAGTACAAAAGTTTTACTATCGATCTAATGTAGATTTAATTCACCTTCTTGAATTATTTGATGCAGAGCTTACTGGTGAAGCATCTGTAGCTTGTAAAGCTGCTCTTAAAGCTGCTAACGAGTTTGTAGGACATCATGGTACTCACGGTGCTAAAATGAAAAACTCTAAAGGAACGGCAATCTACTTTCCTTCAAGAGGATATAGTTTCAGTGACAAATACTTAAATCTAGATTTCGCTAAAGCAAGCAAGTGGGATGAAATGCTAAAAGCTTTCTACGCTGCTGCTAAAACAAGAGAGCAAGATCTATAAGATTTTGATTTAAAAAAGCCCTTCATTATTATGTAATGAAGGGCTTTTTTTATGTTAAACCACTGTACCTATAATTTTCAACTTTAACCAAAAACACCACTTGAGTAGGTCGATATATTGTAACCTCCTTTTACACAAAGGCTAATCTATGATTGAATAGCAAAAATCTAAGGACTAAGATATGACTAAAAAAATCCCTCTCATTCAAAGAATCGGTGGCCGAGAAACACTTCAAAAAGTTCATAAAAAATTATATGACAAGTTATTTGCTCACCCTTGGTTAAAACTATATTTTCAAGAGTCTTTTCGCCCTCAAATTGAAGATCAACAAACAGATTTTATGACCAATGCAATGGGTGGCTTTGTATTATTTGTTGGAAAACCCCCTATTCCTACTCACATGAACATGAACATCTCAGAGCAGCTTTTTGATATACGTCACAACTACCTTAAAAATGCTATCTTGGATTGTGGTGTCTCAGAAGACTTAGCTAAAGAGTGGTTAAAGATCGACCTAGCTTTTAAAAAAGCCATCTGTAAAAAAGATGTATCTGAGTGTGAAAAAAGGCATAAAAACGATAAAATAATGGATTATCCTAATCCCGCTCTTTTAAATAAGTAGTAATTTCGTTATAAACATTTACTTTATCCACATCATGTAAAATATAGTGATAAGACTTTTCAAAGCTAACAAACTTTACATGCTCGGACTTGTTTAAAAACGCCTTTGATTTTGTGAAGTCAGCCACATGATCTGACTGCGAATGAATCACAAGAATAGAAGACTTAGATTGGGGTAAGGACTTTACCAAGTAACTTAACTTGATCAATTGAGATACAGCTTTTGTAGGCGTAAAACCGTAGGTAAATACCTCACCTTTTTTTAAACTTTTACTGCAATCTAAAGATTTGTTTTTGATATACAAGTTAATGTTTTCAAACAAGCTCATTAATATTTGTTCAAAAAAACTTGGAACTTTATACAAACCAAAATAAGGAGCTAATATTATACAACGGTCTATTTGTCTTAACTGGGTCAGATGATAAGCTAGTAAGCCTCCCATTGAAAAACCAAGCACAACAACCTGCTCGTAGCTTTTAGTCAATTCATCATAGCTATCACAAGCTATTGTTATCCAATCTTGAGACTTTGAATCGGTAAAACTTTTTAGACTACAAGAACTACCTGTTAAGATCGGAGCATAACAATCATAAGACTCTAAATGCTTTTGTAACTCAAGAAACATTTGAGGAGTTACTCCAAAGCCGTGTAACATCAATATACATTGCTTGTTACCTTCTCTTTTTTGGACTAAATCATACTCTACTTGATTTAAAGCCAAAACTTGATCACGCTTTTTTGCTAAAAATTGCATCACCAAAATCAGCGATACAATGATTAAGAGCATAACTCCTAACAAACTAGCTCAGTTTGTTTGATATGTTTAGTTTAAACTCATGGGGAGCATGTAAAAAACCAATCACATATAAAAAGAAGACCGAGGCTAAGGAGTGCGTTAAACACACTTGAATAACACCCAAAATCTGATCAATCAAGTTTGCTCTAAAAAGCGTACTAATACCCATAAGTTGAGATTGAACTTCACTGGTACTAAGGTTTTGTAAACTATTAACATCAAAACTACTAAATGATGTACTTGTGAGAAAAGAAGCCAAAGAGCTCATCATAGAGATAGACCCAAATACCATAGAAAGACCAGTCATTAACGCCCAGTTTCCGATAAAAAATAGTAGTATCACTAAAAAGTTTTTCTTGAAAAAGTTAAAAGCCAAAATGAGTGGCTCAAGTGACATAGTTCGATTAAAGTAATACATTTGTGGAGTAAATGCAAAGGCATAGCTACAAGCAATAGCAATTAAAACCGCTGGAATAGATAATAAAGCTACAACAAAAAAGTAAGGCGGGATCACTACTCCTAAGGGTAGAGTAAAGGCGATCAATATTGCAGGTGCAGCGGCAATCAAGTGTTGAAATGAAATCACCACTAAAGAGGGCCAAAGTAATGTAGTATCAAAGCCTTTTAAAAACTCTTGGATTTCAATTTTTTCTCCACGGTAATATTGAATAATCATTACCATAAAAACCAAGGGAGCTAGTGCATTCACACAAAGCCCAACAATCCACAAAATAAATGAGACAAAACCAGAAAGAGCCGGAATAAATGCTCCTATAGTATTATCAACGCCATAAGAAACGATACCCGGAGCACAAAACAGTAGGGATAGAAGTAGTAAGGGTTGCAGCAATGCTGTCATAGTTGATTTATAAAATTCAAAAAACTCTGCTATATCTAATTTTCTTTTGGCGTCCATCTATAACCCTTGTTACATTATCCATTGATTGTTTTAATTATACTCTTGCACAATATAAAATAACAATGGTACTTAAAAACTATTATCACTTCATTTTACTGCGAACTTTTTCAATCAGCTTCACTATGTCTTGTGACAGGTCCTCTTTAGCTTCTAGTTTTTGAAAAATTCCTTCAACGCGATGATACTCTTTTTGTACAAAGTACAGCATAGCTAAGTTAGAGAAAACTCTTGTATCTCCAGGCCTTTTTTGTAAGATTTTCAAAAAGATTTCTTCAGCTTGTTTATATTGCTGTAGCTCTGCATGGGCTTTCGCTTGTAGATTTAAATACTTGATTTGATCTGACAAAGCTTTTGCTTTGGTTAACAAGGAGATTACTTCTTTCCATTGTTTGTTTTGAGCTTGTATTTTTGCATCCTTAAAAAACTTTTCAGCTTGCTCTAATCGAGAGTTATCCACATACTCTACTAAAAGGTTTTTCCAAGTTTCTTCACCAAGAATATTTTTTAGAGACTCTTTAATATGAACCCTTAAAATAGAGTCACTACTATGTAAACTCTGCTTAAGCTGTTTTACAGACTCCTTAATTTTAAGTGAGCCAAGAGCTACTATTGCCTCTTTTTTTACAGACCAATTTGAATGTTCAATCAAATTACATAGTTTTTCGTGGTCTCTAAACTCTGGTAATTTTGAGATAGCAATTAAAACCTTTTGGAGTAATGACTCGTCTTCTTCTGCAAGCCATAAACCCAATAGTGTCTCAAATGCTTCATTTTGAAAGTTACCTACGTTTTCAATAAACTCTTCTTTTAGGTTTTCACTAACACTTTTCACATACTCTTTTAAAGGAGTGATAAACTTCTTACTTTTAATCTTACCCATAGCTCTAAGACATTCACGCTGAATGAGCCAGTTTTCATCTCGCAGGCTATGTATCAATAGATCATCAGACTCTGTTGATCCTATATTACCAAGGGCTTTTATAACAAGTAATCTCATTTCAATATCATCGATCTCCATTAGATGCTCTAGAGGGGATGCTACAGAGACATCTTTTATCTGTCCCAAACAATTTACGGCTAATTTTCGGATTGAAAAATATTCATCTTCAAGTAACTCTAATAAAATTGAAATGGACTTTGAACTAGCTATCTTTTCAATAGCTTGTAGGGCGTTCAATCGTACTTTCCAATCAGAGCTTTCTAGTAACTTATGAAGTTCTGGAAGGATTTCTTCTCCCATTTTTTGGGCAATCACAGACCCCCAATACACCTCATCCTTTTCTGCACTTCTAAATAGTGACAATACTTCTTTAAAGGCATCTTGTTTCATTCCCGCCAATAATGTAGCTATAGCTGAATAGACAACTCTAGATCGAACTTGAGTAAAAGCATCTCTTAAAAATGGGATGGCCTTTGTCCCCATTTTTTCAAAGTATTTATAGGCATTTTCTCTAATCCCTGATTGATCCGACTCTAAGCCAAGTAACATGGGATCCACAAACATATTGGACTTATCACCTATCAAAGATCGAGTTACCCAATATTTTAAATTTTCATCGGTACTTAGTAATGGCTCTAAAAATATTTCTGATGGCTTACTAGGAAACTTTTGTATAGCATCTGAGGCACAAACCTTAAGATTCCAGTCTGGGGTATTGAATACCTCTAACAAAACAGGTAAATAAGTATAGTCTTGTTTCATTTCTATAATTTTTATCATCCAATATCTAATATTTATATCACCCATTTGTAATTGCTGTACAAAATACTCATTTGGGATTGAATCATAGCTAGCTAAAATCCGAGCTGCCTCGCTTCGAATTTTCCACTCATCATTGGACAATAATTGAAACAAGACTTCTAAGATTTCATCATCCCAAGCAAACTCAGCTAAAGCTGAAATACTCAACATCTGGATATCATAATCATCATCCCCACAAAGAGATATGAAGATGCTTTTTACCATAGGTACTTTTAATTTTTTTAAAGCATCTAAAATCCAAAATCTTCCTTCTTTGTCTCGATCATAAAATTTATCTAACAGGGGAGCAATGGCCATATCACCTATATTTTCAAGTGCTTTTGACGCTGATAAACGAATCACTCTTGAGTCATTGGATAATTTATCCATTAAATAAGAAACTGCATACTCTCCATGAGCACTGAGTGCTTTGATACAGGCTTCTCGGACTCTGCTTACTGGGTGATCTAAAAACTGAATCAAATCGGGAATAATCTCTAAAAACCCCAAAGATCCCAAGGTCTCAAGAGTTATTATAATGACTTCTTCATCTTCTTGGGTTTTTAAAAAGTTTAAAAGGGTTCGGCTCTGATCTTTTAATCGAAATTCACCAACTAATTTAATAATCCAATAGTATTGCTCTCGATGTAGGTCATTTTTTTTCAGTACTTTTCTGATGGTATCATGGGCTCTTACTCCCATTAGAGAGACTGCCTTAAAAATCTGATTTCTTTTTATCCAACTACTCGAACTAAATTCATTTAAAATTTTAGGAATAAAGCGATCCGGAAATCTTGAAAGAGAATCAGCAGCTAGAGATCTTACATCTTCATCAGGGTCAGCTAAAGCATCCACCATAGAGTCATAGATTGCGCTAGATGGATTTTTACTTAGCTCCTTTAATACAACTAAACGAACTAGACGACTCGAGTCATGAATCATCTCTAAGTAGGCTTGTGAAACAGCACTATCAACCATAGGCGATAAAGCCAAAACAGAATAGTATCGTACATCAGAGTTGGGGTCATTCAACACTTTAATAAGAGTCGACTTAGCTAACTTATTTGGAAACTTCACTAAAGTGCGGGCTGCTTCGATTCGAACACTGTCTCTACTATCTTGAAGTTGAATTAACAATATATCTAATTCAGGAATCATATCTTACTGCTTTTGTTTTGCCGACTTCGATGCTTTGTCGGTATTTTCTTATATTAAATTTGTCAGTGAAATTTATTAGCCTCAAGTAAAACTTTGAATATTCACCTATTTTTCTATCGACTATCTTTCTTCGATTAACAAGTTTCATAGCATGCTGTACTATTCTTTACTAGAAAGGCGTTCATTAATCCAATAAAAGCCCTAAGATTTGATTGCTTTTGAAACATGCCTCTACAATTATATCAGAAACATAATCTAATCGGACGAAGTCATGGATATGAAAAAACTAATTTTAATACTCATTTTAACCCAAAACCTTGCTGCCTCTACCCATAAGTATATCTATTCAGTTCAGCAATTGAAAGATCATTTAGAGTATTTAATTACTCGCCAAAAAAGAAACCCTAGAGATTTAAAATATCTTCATAACAACATTAAATTGGTTCACGGATTTTACTATATTAAACAAGACGATCATTTTTTTACTGACCTGTTAAAGAGTTTAAATCGCGAAAACCGTTTCTTTGTTTTAAAAGCTCAGTTTATTATTCATTATCAGTATAATGAAAAAGAGGATATCGAAGTCAAGCACAATATGGGCGTCACTGAGGCATTAAACTTCTTTGATCAAAACCTAAAAGCAGGTCTAAAGTTTTCGAGAGAAAGCCGCTACTTAATCTACAAAGAAGAGGACTTATTGCGATTTTTACCACGCATTGCATCCAATCGCAGTGATAGTGTTTTAATCATGAAGTATTGTAGAAAATCACCCTGCGTCAGAAACAGAAAAATCTTAGCAAAAATCCCGCAACTTATGACTAAAAATGATGGAATGAGTTTACGGATATCATCAAAGTTTCATTCTCTTGAAAAAAACAAACTCAAGTACTTTAAAGATAGATTACAACCCTTTACTCCTAAAGACTAAGATTAAAAGTCCATGCTTAATTTTAAGTTATACAAAGTAGCTGTATAACCAGTACCCTTTGATGAGGGAGCTTCTTTTTCAAATTTGTATTGCCCTTCTAAATAGGCATCTTTAAACAAGTTTTTATGCACATTTACTTTAAGCTGCTCTAAGTCACTTTTATCTTGTGTATTGTGATCTTTTGAGGTTCCTTTACTTAAATCAAATGAAACTCTCAAGCCTTCAAAACCAGGCGTATAAACTACACCAGAGCCTAAACGATACTCTGTTTTATTATCTACCCCAGATTTTTCAGTGGAGATAATACTAGCGTTGCTTCTAAATTTTGAACTAAAAATCTTTTCTAACTTCAAGCCAGATTCATCATCTTCTTGTAACAAGTGAGTCACATGATCCATCTCATTTTGAGCACGATAATTAGCCGTTAAAGTCATTCTACTTCTTAGGGCTTTTGCTAGCTCAAAATTTTGTCTAAAGGTCATTTTATCAATGGATGAACTACGATTATAACGATCTTTCTGATCAAAACGATATTTCAACTTATATGACCTTGGTAAAGTCCATTTCAAATCATAAGAGTAGTTTTCATTTTGTGTTAATACTTTTTGAGCGACTTTTTCTTCTTCTTGTCTAAAACGGTAGGACACTCTATGAAACACATTTTTACTTTGTTTGTAACGAATCTGCTGTGAACTTGTAATCGTTTTTACTGGATTGGTAGGAGTAATGTAATCTCTTTCGATCTCTTGATTTATATTTGATAGATTTACTTGAGTAATCTCTTTAATGATTCTTCGCTTTTCTTCTTGTTTTAATTTTGATGAAACCTGAAATTTTCTGTTTGGTTTGTAGTTAACGTTAATACTAGAAGAGTGTGACTCATTGGCTTCATTTTTTAAAAAGTCATCTGCGTCTCTTTGAATCCACTCTACTTGTGTTTGAAACTCTCTACCTTTTTTATAGTTTAATTTAACACTATGATCTTTATTTTTTTCATTAGTGAAGTTTTTCCACTTGTCATCAACGGTACGATCTTTAAAAGAGTAGTTCCATGAAAAGTTTTTCATATTTGTTGAAGAAAAACCAATCTCTTTTGTATCAACTTCGTTTTCAGATGCACCAAGAACCGATCGAGTCTGTATCTCATTATCTAAGTCTACATCAATATTGTGAGTAAAGGGTATGGATACTCCCAAATTTTTCTTTCTAAAAGTAGAGTATCTATTTAAAACCCCTGCTCTATAAGTTGGGCTATTTTCATTTTGATAGCCACCTCGTAAATTAACCAAGTCACCAACTTTTGCTGTGAAATCACCACCTATAGATTGAAATCTTTTTGTATCTTTACTTGGATCATCATTTAGGTTTGTTCGTGAGCGTTGAAAATTTTCATTAAAAGTGAGTCTTTCTGATTGGTAGTTATAAGCGATTGAGTCTTGATCCACGTCCCCCACTAAATCAGAGTCCGTACCTAAGTTTACAAAGTCTTTTTTACCTATAGAACGAAAATTTGGATCAATCGTTTCTTTGGTATAACGAAATTTATTTCTATTTTTTTTATAGGATAAACTTAAATCTAAAGCGTTACCGCTGATTGTTGGTAAGGTGCTAGACACGATATCTTGATTGTCTGTTGAATGAGCCAACTCCATATCAACTTTTAAGCCGTTATCTAAGTCTAAATGTAAGTCTGTTTCAAAAATTTGTAATTCATGTGGTTTTGCCAGTGTCGCAGAGATTAAAGTCTCGTCAATTTGATCCTTTTCCATGGCCCACGAAAAGCCCATACGATTTTTGTCATTAAATCGATACTCTTGTCGAGTAGCAAAAATTCGGTTTTTAAACGACGATCCATCTCTTGATGATTCATACTCAATAATGATACTTGAGGTGTTTTCTATTGGTAATAACTCCTGTGAAAAGCGAATACTACCTCCTTCATAATCAAATTCATAATCAACATCTTTTACCAAGGCTCTACCATCAATGGTAACTTTTTCACTGCCTACTACCACTGGCGTTTTCTTTAAAATATATTCGCTTTGTAACCCATTTCCAAAGAACTGCTCTCTTTCTTCTTTTCCTTCTGATCTAGATACCAAAAAACTTGATTTTAATTTATGAAAAGTTTTAGAAAAATATATACCTAAAGCCTTTTTATTATTTAAAACAAATCTGGTCCCTTTTAAATCCAAAGAGATTCTTCCTAAAGCAACTTCAAAGTCATCCCCTTTAATGTTCATGAGGATTTTTTCATCTTCCTCCCGATCATTAGAGTCATCAAAAACGGCGTTGATGCTAATTCCTTTTCCTATTTTTCCTCGCACATTAATACGAGTATGCTGATCAAATTTTGAGTCCGTAATAATCTGTGGGTTTTTTTGTAGGAATTGATTAAAATCTCCTTTATAGCGATATTCATTAAACTCTATTTCTTTGTTTCCATAAATTTCAAGTTGGGTGTTTTCGCTACGAAACGCACGAATATCCTGCGCTTCAATTGAAGTACAAGAAAATAAAATAAAGATTACTATGTAGAGTTGGAGTCGTTTCACGAAGAGGTCTTAAGCTGATTCCTCATATTGCTTTTGATTTCTTGGATGATAGTTTTGATAAACTTTGTATAATTGCTCTTTAGATACGTGAGTATAAATCTGAGTTGTTGTTAAACTGGCATGTCCTAAAAGCTCTTGAACAACTCGTAAATCAGCCCCGCTATCAAGCATATGGGTTGCAAAGCTGTGACGAAAAGTATGTGGAGATATCTCTTTTTCTAAACCAGATACTTGAGCCACTTTTTGAACCATTTTCCAAATAGCTATTCGTGAAATTCTTTTTCCTCTACGATTTAAAAATAGGGCCTTTTCACTATTTACTTTTAATAGAAGATTTCTTTCTGAACGGACATAATTACTCAAAGCCTCTAGTGCCATTTTTCCTAGTGGAATCCAGCGCTCTTTAGAGCCCTTTCCAAAACACTTTAAAAACCCTTCTCTAAACTCTATATCAGATACATTGAGCCCTGTTAGCTCACTCACACGTAAACCACATCCATATAAAACTTCAAGTAAAGCTCGATCTCTAATAGACGCCTTATTATAATCAGTAGCATCAATTAAATTTGTTACCTCATCAATGCTTAGACAATGGGGCAAATACTTAGGTAGCTTAGGTAATTCTATGGCATCTACAGGGGACTCTTTGATGTATTTGTTGGAAACTAAAAACGCATACAACATTCGAAGACTTGTGATTTTTCTTGATACTGAGGTGACAGACAAGCCGGCCTCCTTTAAAAAATGTAAGTATTCAAAAATGGCATCTTTCTCTTCTAGATCAACTGAGTCTAAAAAATTTAACCATTGAACAATGTCATTTGAATAAGCTTCTTGGGTATTTGCAGAAAGCCCTTTTTCCATCCGAATAAACTGCATAAACTCATCAACGTATTTTTCCATACAAAAACTCCTAATTTTTACTAGTTTTTGTATCGTCTGTATTTGAGATTATATCAATGAATCTTTCATCTTAAGGTAACATAAGATTTAGAGTTAAAATTGGTATTTGCCTACTGGGGTATTTACTTGTTTGTCTTTGTATTTTTTTGTTACCCTTGAAATAAAATAATTGTAAGTATTCTGCTATAATTTTTTAATTTATTTACAAAGGTTGATTACACCTAGGTTTTTGATCATTGTTATATTTTGTATTTAAAGCCATTGAAGTGTAGTAAACTACTCGAAAAGAGCTTTTAATACAAAAGATGATGATGAGCTAAACCCCATAAATAAAGCAAAAACTTCGAGAAAATTGTATGAGCCTCAACTTTTGTCGAAGTGATCACCTAAATTGTTACAAATAATTACCCTTAAAGGACTCATATGTTTATAGCTGTTAAATTTATCGTTACAAGCTTATTAATTGTTGGCATCTCAGAAATCTCTAAAAGATCACTGTTGATGGGAGGATTAACCGCTAGTCTTCCGCTAGTGTCATTACTTTCACTTATATGGCTTTATATGGAAAACAAAGATATAGAGCAAGCCTCTCAATTTTCTTATAGTGTTTTTTTTATGGTGATCCCATCATTACCTATGTTTTTAGTGTTTCCTTGGCTACTTAAAAAAACAAACGGATCTTTTTATAGCTCCCTTGCAATTGCGTCATTACTTACCATTGTTTTATACCATTTAATGCTTTATATTTTACCTAAATTTGGTATTCAATTATAAATGGCTCAAGGGAGTCGGGGTTTATCAAATAGAAGCACTCACTTAACAAAGGACCTCTATGTCTCCAGATATTGAAAGCCAAATGCAAGAGTTATATAAAGAAATTGAAGAAAAACAAAGTCAACTGCTGAAATTAAAAAAGAGCATTCCGGCTTTTGAGGTTGAAGATTATAGTTTTAGTACACTCGATGGTGAAGTAAAATTATCTACTTTGTTTGGTGATTTTGATGAACTAATCTTAGTGTACAATATGGGCTCTAAATGTCCTTATTGTGCTCTTTGGGCTGATGAATACAACGGAGTTTTTCGCCACCTATCTTCAAGGGCTGCTTTTGTAGTTAGCTCCCCTGATACGCCTCAATTACAAAGTGAAATCTCTAAAAGTAGAAAATATGTTTTTCCTATGGTACAAAGCTCTCAAGACTTTAGAAAGCAAATGAAATTCGAAAAAGAAGATGGCTCTGTTTGGCCTGGGTTTTCGGTGTTTCAAAAGACAAAGGACAATAAAGTTTACCATGTAAGCAAGGATTATTTTGGCCCAGGAGATCAATATTGTGGTGTCTGGCACTTTTTTGATCTTTTGCCTTCTGATAAAGAGTGGCATCCTAAACACTAAACCAATTATTTGGTTTTTAATGATATGTCTTTAAAGTTTTGAGCCTTGCACAAATCAAGTATATAAATTGTAATATCTAGTTGGCTGTTCTTGTCGGCTATCAAAAGTATTTTACTTTTTTTGTGTAAAGCTTTTAACTTTATTTCTAATTGCTTTTTTGTCACCTTTTCTTCTTTAAAATATATAAGGCCATCTTTAGTTACAATGATTTTCTGTACTTCACTTTTTGCCAAGCCATCACTATTTTTTACAATGGGTACATCAATTTTAAACTGACTTTGCCAGTCCATATTTAAAAAGGCGTATAGAAAAAACACCAATATTATAAAGATTACATCGATAAGAGGTAAAAGGTTTACACTCTCTCTTCGCTTAATTGGTGCTTGGTTCATTTGTTTCACCTAAATACTTTGAGATCAATTCAAAATATCTGTTTTTTTCATATTGAATTTTATTCGCTTTATGAAAAAAGTAGTTAGATGGTACTGTCATTATCATAGCTACAACTAAGCCAATTGCTGTAGTTTGCAGTGCTTGAGCAATACCCTGACTTACCAACATCATGCTATCTGCTGACTGAACACTTAATCCTTGAAACGAAAATATTATACCAATAACAGTACCTAATATGCCTAACATAGGTGCGATGGACGCTATAGTATCCAATACCGATATTCCAGCAAATATCATATGATTAAACTTAGTGTCGTGGTAATCAAAGTTACAAATGCTTGTATCTTTATCTTTAAATCCTAATTTAACAGTTTTTATCCAGTCATCAGAGCTACCTTCAACTAACGCAAGTAAGCTTTTAGAATCCTTTTTTTGTAAATATTCAATCAACAAAAGCCTACTTTTTTTATTAGATCTTATGGCATAAGCCCCCCAAAAAAATAATCTCTCTAGAATCACTCCAACCCCGATGATTGACAAAGCTATCAAACTAATACTTATTGGATCAAAAACAAGTTGTTTAATCATTATTACCTCCAATTTTATAAGATTTAGGCAACTCTCCTCGCCATGTTTTATCAAACATATAGCGAATTTTTTGTTGCTCTAAAGGTTCAATCAAGTAGTTCTTTTGCCCTGTTAACTCGAATTCAACGATCTTGTCTTTTACAAGCTGTAAATCATCATATTCATCCATATTTATAAAATGAGTTGCATTTAAATCACTTCCTTTTAAACCATTTAACTTTTTTAAACACTCACTACAATAAATTGACCAAAAGATACAAGTTTGAGAATTTAAATGATTAGAAAGCAAACCAAAAGTACTAAGATTGAAACGTAAAATATTCAACTGATTTGATTTGATCTCTTTAAACAGAAGTCCTTCTTTATACCTTTGCCATGATAAATATAATTTTGCCCCCTTAGAAATTAAAAATGGATGATCATTGTGACCAGTAGACTTTGCAATGACTACTGGCTCTGAAAAACTCAAGCCTTGATTATGAGACTCTAACAACAATATCTTTGTCCAGACACCATCAAATTCCTTATATACAATAAAAACAGACTTATTTCTTGCTACAACAAATGGGTGTGCTGCTTGTTTATTATTGTCTCCAAAAGGCATCTCCCTTAAAGTTTGCCCATTTTTAATCGATTGATATTTTAATCCTAAGCTTTTGGGGTTTCCAGAAAACCGTACGCTATGTATCACACCATTTTCTATAGATAGCGCACCTCCATGATGTGGACATCCCTTTATTTTCCACTGGTCTTTGAATAATTCAATATGATTTATTTTTTTAGAATCCATGTTAAAACTCGTTAAAGTAAAATCACGTATGGATCCAGACTTTAAATCCCTATAAAATACATAAAAGCTCCTACCTTGTCTTGCCACTGAAATACGACAACATTGACAGGTATTTTCTTTGATCAAAACGTTTTTACTCATTGTCATTGTTTTTCTATCAAAAACAGCATGATACAGTGAGCTTAATGGTTTCTTTGAGTTAGGTAGCTTACTCCTCTTATCTAGCCAAAATAGATATGCCTTATTATCTACAATGTTTAAAGACTGAAAGCGTTGAGATACTGGGTTTTTTTCATCACTGACTTGCACTTCTTTTGATAAAAAATTAGAGTCAATATCAAATACTCTAATATAGAGTTTTCCTTGATATTTTCTATTCGTTTTTTTTACATAAGTTATATAAATGTGAGATCCATCAATTTTTAGTTGGGGTCGCCCATCACCATGGTTATCTACCCTTATATTGGATGCAATAGTTAGTGGATTTTCAAAAGAATTTGCTAAGTCAGTAGATTTATACATACTCAAGATAGAGCCTTTAAAGCTTAGGGCCCATATATTTTCAAAATCATCAATAGCTGTGGTAACTGTGGAAAAACAAACAAACAACTGAGCAGAATCACACTTCTCACCAACTTTCTGATTCAAAGAACCAGATGCAAAAAGTGTTGTACAGCTAAAAAATACTAAATAAATATATAGGCCCATTTTCATAATTAAAACTTCACTTCGTAACCAACATTAAATGATCTTGATGCACCTGGTGCATATTCATTACCACTTGTTTTACCAGTAACTGCATTGGCATACTTTTTATCCAGTAAATTAGATACTTGAAAAAATAGGGCTTTAGATTTACTTAATTCAATTTTAGATCGTAGATTTAAAAGATTATGACCTGAATACTTCATAGTATTGTCATCATTGGTAAAATAATCTCCTAGGTGACTCCACTCTAAAGAGTACTTTGTATTATCATTTTGATAATTTAAGGCTAAAAACCCGATGGTTCGAGGTGCACTACTTTGTTCGTTATTAGCATAACTCACAGTTGGTTTTGGACTCCAATTTACAAAATAATGCTTAGAGTGTGAAAATGCACCATCAAAAGAAAACTTTTTATCCATGTTATAGGTAAAGTCAATTTCAAATCCCTTGTGCTTGGTTTTACCTGCATTTTGTACAAATCGATTATTTGCAGCATCTCTATAACTCAAAATGTCATCATTTTTAACCATATGATATACATTGGTATTAAATACTAACTTTTCAAATTTCTTTCTGTATCCTAACTCTGTACTATTTACTTTAATAGCATCTAAATCAATAGTATTTACAGACCGTCCTTGTCGAAACAATTGAGATTCTGAGGGCACTCTAAATCCATGATTATAATTGGTATACCAAGAGGATGAATCATTAATTTGATATACCAAACCAAACTTAGGACTCAGATGATCAAAATTTACTTTTGTACTTGCGGGTCTCATATGTGTACCTGTTGTAAGGGTACTCAAATGATTTTCATAATCATAACTACTAAAATCCGCTCTTAACCCAGAAATAGTTTTAAACTTCTTATTTGAGAAAGGACGATTTTCATAATGTAAATACCCAGATAAACCTGTGTAGTTTACATCATAATCATATTGCACTGCACCACTTGTGTAGCTAGTATAGATACCGTTTACTTTTGTAGCAGTAACCTTGTTTTGTACTCTAGATCCCGGACTAAAGTCAAAATCTAATCCAAAGATAAACTTACCGTCATTAGATAAGTTATCTTTTTTTACTTTAAACATATATCCAAAAGAATGGTTCTGAGTTGTATATTCATTTGGGTCATAACTCAAAGACCAGTTTGGTAACATGCTCATAGAGTTATCTCTAAAGTAGTAAGTATTACTCACTGTTTTATTGTCTAACTCTTTTTCCACATTAGTTGAAATTCGTAAAGCTTGTACTTTTCTGTATGATATTGGGGTATAGTTCGTTTCTGGTCTGTTGAAATAGTCTGACTCGTTTACTCTTGAACTACCTGCTGTTGCTTGATCAATGTTTGAGTAAGACAATACTGTTTTAGCTTTTGTATTATCGTTTAGAAAATGATCCCAACGGATGTTTCCGGTCACTCTTTCAAAATCGGTACCCTCGCGATATCCATCTGTCTTTAAAAAGTTAAAAGTACTGACTAAAGCAGCGTTATCTGTAAAACTGTGATTCTCAAAAAGAGTTTTCCACCGATTGTCTGATCCAAACTCTACTCCCATTTTAGTTTCATCTCTCCAAAGTGGCTCTGTTGTCAGCACATTAATGGTACCAGCAACTGCATCACTTCCATACAATGATGAGCTAGGACCCTTGAAAACCTCAACCCCTCTACTTTGAGTTATATTTGTTTCATATAAAGCATTATGATTAAAAAATCCTGTAGACCGAATAGGTACTCCATCTTCTAAAAATAAATAGACTGGACTAGTGCTCATAGGCTGACGAATAGCTGTCATATGGCCCTCGCCATTTGTCACATTTACATGTACACCAGAGACTCTATTTGTAATATCAGAAGGATGTTTTGCTTTTATAAAAGCGATTTCTTCTTTGTTTACTTTTCCTGGGTTTTGATCTAGTTCTTGAATGTTTTGTTTTTCTCTTGTAGCGGTGATTAATACTTCGTGATCGATATTAACAGCACTAATTGTGTTACTTAAAATGTATGCTGAAATAGCAAATTTTCTCATGATGAATCCTAAATAATTTTATAATACGTTAAGGTTTACCTCTATTTAAAAATAGAAGGCTTTTTCTTTTTTTAGTGGAAATGATCAAAATGAGTATGAAACAACGCTGTCATTTCAATCCCAGTTTGATTACGGGAAACATCGATATTTTTGCTCTCGTTATGCTTAAAGCAAAAACAATAAGCATGGTTCAAAGTATGCATTTATAGCGTTGTACGAGTAAGCTACTTTGACTCCGCTCTGCATCTACCTAAGAGCAATGTACCCATCCATTTTTGGCTTTTTCGCTATGCGGTAAACCAAAAAGATTGAAAAGGTTTATCAAAAGTATGTCTTGAACTAGATGCTTAGTATCAAAAATATAAAACCCATTAACATGGAGTTTTCATCAGAAAAACCACTAACTTTTGAGTATGGACCTAAATAGTCCATGGCATTTTTTAAATACTTCGAGTCAATCAATCGATGTTATACAATTGATGGAGGACCCTTATTAAAACGGACCCTTAAGTTTTTTCTACTTAATTGAAAACGGTAGTCCGTAGGTACAAAACCTTGATAGTTCTGTATAGATAAACCCTTTAGCTCAATATAGCTATATGAGTTTTGAAATCTAAATGATAAATTGTAGCTAAATGTCTCTTGAGAAAAGTTTTTACTTGAGCAAATCTCTGTAGAAGAAGAACAATTTAGATTATAACTTAATTTAACGTTTTTACTTCTGGTACTTAGATACTCTAAATATTGACTCGAAACATCAAAAGATATAAATGCTACATATATATGTAGGATCCCAATGACGATCAGTAATATTTTTTGTGCTAGATTCATAAATTTCCAAAGTTTAACGGAGCAAATTGATATCAACTTCTAATCAATAATGCAAGCTAAGTCAAAAGTGAATCATCTTAATTTTTCAAGTTAAATCAAAGACAAATTTTAAGTTTTTTGAACTCTTAACAGCAGTATTATTTATGGTTGCTGATTTGACCTTAGCTCTCTTAATCGTTTTATATACTTCTTGATCTAAGATAGAGTAAGAGGTTGATTTTAAGGTTTTTATATTCAAAATATTATCATTGATACCAATTGTCACCTCCACAATAATAACCCCCTGCATACCTCTTCTTTTTGCTCTTAACGGATATTTAGGCTGTTTCAACTCTAAAATTTGAACATCGGTACTTACTATCTCTTTAATCAACTTTGCAGCGCTTTGATTATCTTGTTTTTTTGAGCTTGGAGCTTGTTTTTTAGAACTTAAACTCAAGCTCTTTGATTTTATTTTCGTTTTTTTCTTGGATACAATCTTGATCGGAGTTTTCTTAATTTTAACTTGTTTTTTTATTTTAATTTTGGGAGCTTTTTTTGCCGGAAGCTTCAGCTTTTTCGTCTTTCTGGTCTTCTTCTTTGGGGATGGTATAATTTTTTTTGCTTCTAACTTTTTTTGAATAGACTTTGCTATAAGTCTTTGAACTGGTTTAATTTCTTTAGTTTTTACTACTACAACTTGCGTACTTAGCTTACTCTGAGTTAACGAAGATTGATTAATAACCTTCTGCTCTTTTGCTATTATCTCTTGATCGTGTGACACAAGGACGTTCAGAGATGTTTCACTGAGAGCTTTCGTTGGTGGTATCTCTAAACTCTTAGACATAAAAGAATAAAGAGCACTAAAGTGAAGTAAAAAAGAAACTACTATAAACCAAAAGTATTTCAAACTCACCAAACTCCCCGATGATCCATCTTGTTTATCAGAACCAGTAACTTTAGTCATTCTAACCTAAGCATACTTACTTAGCTAGATCATTAAAAAAATGCCCTCTTAAAATTAGAGGGCATCAATTGCTTTTAATGTGGGATATTTTCTACAACTCCGGAATAGGAGTAGATTTTGTATATCTTGGCAATGTAGGTATTTCTATTTTTGGTGTGTCTCCACTCAAAGACTTCAAAAAAGCTACGATGTCAGAAACATCTTCTTTTGAAAACTTTTGACCCAATTGAGTCTCAGCCATAATCTCAACAGCTTCTTCTAAAGACCATACTGCTCCATTATGAAAGTAAGGACCAGTTAGTGCTATGTTTCTTAGTCCTGGTACTTTTACCATACCTGGCTTACCATCATTAAAGTCACCGATGTTGGCATATTTATATGGCTTAACCAACGGAAACATTTGTTTCATAGATCCACCTACACCAATACCACTATGACAGCTTGCACAACCTTTATTAATAAACTTTTTTAATCCAGTTTGTTCTTGAGCGCTTAATGCATCTTCATCACCTTTTAAATACTCATCAAATCTTGATGGAGTTACTAAGGTTCTTTCAAAAGCTGCGATTGCTTTAGCCGTATTATCAAAATCTGGCTCTTTGTCTTTTGGAAATGCTTTTTTAAACAACTTTACATACTCAGGTATACTTTTTAGTTTTGAGACAACTAGCTCTTTAGGCGCTGCCATTTCAGGTCCTGCTTCGATTGGCCCTTTTGCTTGATCTTCTAGGTCTTTACTTCTACCATCCCAAAATTGCATCTTATGCAATACTGCATTATATACAGTTGGCGAGTTTAAGTGATGTGGGTTTTTAGTCCATCTATGACCTACAGCGGTACTCAAGCCATCAACCCCACCTAAACTCAAATTGTGACAAGAGGCACAGCTAATAAATCCACTTTTTGAAAGTCTTGGTTCAAAAAACAACATCTTACCAAGCTTCACTTTCTCTTTGCTTAATTTATTTTGTGGATTATCGATTACCTTGTTTAGAGCTTCATACGAACTTGGAATCGCTTGGAAAATTGCTTGAGACTGCTTCAAAAGCTCATTACTGTACAGATGACTTACGCAAAACATAGTCAAGAAAATTATTAATTTCATCGTTACCCCTTTCTAAGGCTTGTTGTTGGCTATTTCTAAATCCATATATACAGATTTATCTATATAAAGTCAAGTATTTAGAATTATTCTAAATATAACCACCATACTTAGTGTTGTCAATAATTATTTTAGAACTATTCTAAAGTTAGTTTGATTTTATACATGGTGTCTTGTATATTAACTCTACCTCAAAATACAGGAAGACTCTATGAACACTACTCGTTTTCACTTTATATACAATGCAGACAGTGGTTTGCTCAATACCACATTAGATATAGCCCATAAGATACTATCTCCATCTACCTACAAGTGTGATCTATGTCAATTGACTCATGGTATATTGAGTGAGCAAGAAAGCTTAACAGAGTTTAAAAAAGAGTTTCCTGATAAAATATTGTTTTACCACAAAGATGACAGACTACCTAAAGGCAGTGAAAACGGGCCATTCCCTTCTATTTGGATTGAAAAAGATGATACACTCAGTCTGTTTTTACCTCCTGATCAAATTTCTAAATTGAAAAATATCAAAGAGATTTTAAATTTAATTACTACACATTTATAAAACTTACTCACAAGGACAAGATATGATCTGCGTAATTTCACCCTCAAAAGCCTTAGATTTCGAACGACCTTCATATGATAAAAATACGGAGCTCACTTTCAAATCAGAATGCCTACAGCTCAGTAAAACTATGAAAAAGCAATCTGTAGAAGATATTCGTGGATTAATGAAAGTCAGTGAAAATATAGCCACATTAAATCACCAGCGATACCAAGATTTTTCAAAAGACTTTGTGGAGCCTCAGGCTAAAACTGCCATTCGAGTTTTCAAAGGAGAAGTCTACAACGGATTAGATGCACTTAGTTTTTCTGATGAAGAGCTTGAGTTTTCTCAAAGTAAAGTTCGGATTTTATCCGGACTCTACGGATTAGTTAAACCTCTTGATTTAATCCAAGCTTATCGACTAGAAATGGGAATCCCACTTAAACATAAATCTTATACCAACTTATATGAATTTTGGGGAAACAAAATAACTAAAGCCCTAAACAAAGATCTAAAAGAGCAAGAGCATCCTTGCCTTATAAACCTAGCATCAAAAGAGTATTTTAAATCAATAAAAGTTAAGGAGTTAAACGCTCCGCTAATCAACGTTAACTTTAAAGATAACAAAAATGGTGTTTATAAAATAATTGCCATTTATGCCAAAAAAGCCCGTGGAATGATGGCTAGATATATCGTGCAAGAAAAAATTCAAAACCCTGAACACCTTAAAGACTTTACTCTTGGTGGATACCAATATAACAAGGACTTGTCTACTGAATCTGATTGGGTTTTTACCCGTTAAACCTAAAACCTCAGTAAATTATTCAACTCTAACTATATACACCTAAAACAGTAAAAACATTTGCATTTAGCTATAAAAACCTCCTCATATAAAGTATTCTTGAATCTAAATAAACAGGAGACAAGATTATGATTTTTTTCATTCTATTCGTGGTAGGTATAATTGTAGTTTATCCTATTTTACCTCTTCATCTAATCTACCGAGCCTATCGTAGCGGGCTTAAACTTAACTTACTCCAAGTTATGTCACTTAAATTTGTAGGAATACCAGCAGCAACAATAATCAGCCCCCTTATTAGAGCTCACGAGGCCAATCTAGAAAAGATTTCAGTTTTTGATTTAAAATGCCATATGCTTGCTGGGGGTAATGTCAATGCTTTGATTGACGGTTTAATTTTGGCAAAAAACTGTTCTGTCCCACTCACATATAGATTAGGCTTGGCAATTGACTTAGCCGGAAGAAACCTATTACTTACTGTTAAAGAATGTAGTGAGTCTAACTCCGTAGACAAGTTTTTACTTGAGTCTTATACCCTCGACTCTACTCGGATTTTATCAAAAATTACTCTACATACCCATCAAGACATCAATAAGATTGTCGGAGGATTTGATAAGCAAGAATTATTGGATAGGCTAAAATCAGATTTAACAGAGCTCATTGAAAACTCTTCTACTAAAATAGAGCTAAATCAAAAGTTTGGTGAGTTTTTAAATATAGATAAACTAAACCAACACTACCTAGGGTCTGCCTACGAAATAAGTAAAGTCGACTATACACTTTAGAGGTTTAGTCTTCAGGATCCTCATAATCATCATGGCCCGGAATATCCTCAGAGTCTGCTTCGATAATATCTACACCAAGGTGTAAAACCCGATTACCGGAGTCGCAGTTTGGTCGAACATTTTTACCAATTACAATTCCTGAATGTTCTGAAAAGATTTCTTCTTTAACTTGGCCAAACACATCAGACACCGTAGCAATTAAATCACCAGAATTTACACGATCCGCAAGCTTTGGTAATACCTCTATGATGCCACCACGTTTAGTATAAATCCAATATGATTTAGAGCATATTGTACTATCCTCTATCAAGTCCTCCACTTCACCAGAGATCATATTCAAATACTTTAAAGTGTTTAGTATCCCATCTAATGTTTCATCAATGAGTTTATATTGAAATAAGTTCGCATTTCCTATTTCTATCGTAATTGCTGGTATTCCTGCATCATTAGCCCATCCTCTAAGGGTACCGTCTTCATCGCCTTTTTTTACAATAATCTGCGGTTTTTGTAGATAGGCTAAGGTTCTAGTCATTTCTGTTTCAAGATCCGCTCTAATATACAAACTATTTACTCGCCCGTGACTCGCTGTGTGTAAGTCCAATAAGTAATCAAATTTTTTGACAATTTTATTGATAAAGTGATGCGCATAGATACTACTTGGCACTCCATCGATTTTACCTGGCATAATACGATTTAAATCCACATTATCAGAAAACTCTCTTTGATTACGTAGATATCCCGGTACATTACTAATAGGAACCATAATCAAAGTGCCGGATAGTTGACTAGCATCCACTTCTTTCAACAATTGAAATATGGTAGAAATACCATTTAACTCGTTTCCGTGAAGTGCAGCAGTAATACCTAAAACGGGCCCCTTTTTCACCCCTCGTAAAACAATTACAGGTACAGACCAAGGCACACCAACTGCATTATCAGATAGTTCTATCTGCAAACGGTGTACTTGCCCTTTTTTCAAAGACAACACATCTAATTCTTCTTGTGTTTTAATAGTTAAAATTTTACTCATAATATTTACAATGCCTCTGATACTTCTTTAAGCAATACTTCATCATTATCTAAAGACTTAAACAGCTTTAATCTAAACTGACCTTTTTTATTCACCAAGTTTTGCGCCATCTTATCAATAGCTATAATCGTTAAAATTGTTTGAATATATGCTTCGATCAAATCGTCGATACCTACCCCAAGAGTATTAAAATCTTTTCTATCCATTAACATCAGTCGCGAAGTATCGGAAGTCCATTCATTTTTGCCTTTTTTGACAGATAAGTTAGTTCCTAGAACATCCCAACTCGCTGTTTTAAGCTCTTTTTCAAGAGGTGATCTTGCTTTTCTGGCATAAATAGCACAAGGAGCAAAACCTTTTGGAGACGAATAAACCATTAGGCGTAAATCTGCGATAAAAATGTTACCTTTTTTATCTGGCACTGTCCCAATGTGAAAAAACTTACCCTGCTCACTTTGAGAGCTCCATTCATAGTGGCCAATTAAACTCTGAACAATGAATTGATCGTAATTGTATTCAGCATTCATGAAAGCGTCTAATTCTTCTTGGCTTGTAATAGTATAAACCCCTTGACCAGCATTCGAATAAGGATTTTTTATTACCGCTTTGCCCCCAAATCTTTGTACCCAAAGAGGTATCTCTAATTTGTTTACATCTTTGATTGTTTCAGGAACATTAATCTTTAGCCCAGATTCAAAAATTTCAGAGTTATATAGCTCATACGCTTTATTGGCTAGCAATTTATTTCTTCCTCCGGCTAAACAAACCAAAGTTGAGTTGTAAATCAGAGTTTTAGAGGTAGGTGGGATTCTATTCCATGGTTTTTGAGTCACATATCGAAATGCTGCACGAATTGGAATATCTTTTCCATCTTCATCTTTAAGAATCAACACCCCATTTTCAAAAGATAAGTTTTGATCCTCTTCATTAAAGTGAGGCACTAAATAAACATTTTCTCCCGTTAGATCTGCCAATGTTGCAGCATAACCAGATACTTCCATATAGTTTTTATCATAAATTACAGCAAGGGCACCTTTTGGCAATCTTCTTTTTTTTATAAGCGGTAAAAAAGAGTTTTCAATCAGATACTTATAGCCTCTATGCTCATCAAAATCGCTTCTTGGAGGCATGGATTTTTGACCACTGGGACAAGAGTTGGTTTCTAAAACCACCATTCTACGATTTCCGCCCTCGGTCGCCACATAAAATAAATCAGATCCACCCCAATGAAAATGCTTACACTGATAGTTTAGAACCTCTTTTAAATAATCTGGATCCACTTGAGGATTTAAGTGATTATATCTTTTAATTATTCTGTCGTGGTCTAAGTTAAAAAAGTGACTCACAAGTGAGTGTAATTGAGAGTTCAAGGCTTTAGGATAAAAGTGATTCTCTTGTTCAAATGTGTTGGCTTCAATTAATTCAATTTGTCTATTCATTGTATCTCCAATTTAAAATCAAAATTAGTTATACAAGTAAAATTCCAAAAATTCAATCTATAAAGTCACCATCTAACAACAATTTTTGTATACCTTAACCTAAGTAAATGTTTATAAAACTAAACTTAGTCACTAGTCCGAGTGTTTACATCAATTATAGTTAAAATATCATCCCCTTCTTGAAAAAGATAATCTCTTGGGTTGACGACTAAATCACCACTTTTGGACCGTACAGCTACAGCTATACTCTGCTTATTTTTACAAAACCAAGCTAAGGCATCACTCATGGACTTACCTATTAGTTCAGAAGGTAATTTATGAAAATGCATTGTATTACCAGATTGATTAGAAAGAACATCCTCAAAAAAAGGTAAGATCCCTCTGGATGATCCCATACGGGCTAGCAATCTACCTGATACATCCCCTTCAATGACAACATCGTCTACTCCACCCATTTTCAGATGATCTATGTATTCAGGGTGGTTAATCTCAGCGCAGGTATGAATCTTTGAATTCATTTTTTCAATGGTCAATGCTGATAAGATTGTTCGTGCATCCATATCATGAGTGGATCGGTTTACATCCGGCTCAGATAATACAATTGCTAGATTAGCTGTATTTATTCCTGATCGTTTCAAAACATCAATATGGGTGTAATCTTCTTGCATTATCATCACCATATCCGTCTTTATACCTTGGCTTTTCAAGGACTCTAAATCTGCTTTTTGAGAGATGATAATTATCTCTGAATCTTTGCGAATGGGATCTATTGAAAACTCCCTCACCAAGATATTTACCTTTGGATTAAATCCACAAATTACAATATGATCTACACAATCCGATGCATCATTGATTTTTTGCATACCTGTCTCCTTAAACTTTTCTACCATTACAGCAGAGATTGTCCCTGTTAACATTGCAAAAAATGTCATTTCAAAAACAAGTAACATAAATAAAACAAACTTGCCACCTAAAGTCTGTGGATAGTCTGCATATTCTCCTGAAAACAAGGAGAATAGCGCTTTCCAAAAGGCTTCTGATGGTTCAATCAACCCAGTAGACCCTTCAAATTGCGCAAAGCCTACAGTTCCAAACAAAATTGCAAAGGTCATCAAACCGATTAGAAGACTATATTCCAACAATTTAGATTGTAAAGCTCCGGTAATCGATCCGATCTTTTTTTGTAAGATTGTACCTAATGAAAATAACCGTAATAAGCGAAAAGCATAAGCTAAACGGCCAAAGCGAAAGACCCTTAACAAGGGTAAGACCGCTAAAATTTCAATCCAGTTTCGAGCCAAAAACTTTTTATTGCTGTTGGATACAAACCACTTTAAAATTAATTCAAAGACCAAAACTGATGTGATGAAGTCATTCAGTCGACTTACTTGCATCATCATATTTTTATCGAAAAAATTAAAAACATCTAACAATAAGATTATTACCGAGAGTATCACTAAGGTGACAATTACAGAATTGAAGTACTTATTAGATAATAGTTTACGGATCTTAGGGTATTTTTTTCTTTTCTTTATAACGATGTTTGAAATCATTGACCCTGTCTATCTAACGATTATGTTTTGGTTTATTGGCTACTTGTTGTATAGAGTCTGCAACAATCTCATAGATTTCATCATCATGAGGGTACTCTGTTTTTAAAACTATCGAACCAAATTGAGCATATTTAGCTGGCAATCTATTTAGACTAAGTGCAAAAGCATCTTCAATACACAAAGGACATTGATCATGGTTTGGGTAGTTGTCTAAAATATCAGTCATGATCTTTATGACTTTTAACTCCATTTTATTTCTAACTAAAGTTAAATTTACTCCAAATATTGAATATTTATCAGTCTTAGACATATTGCTCCTCTTTAAATAAAGTAGTTTTAACTATAAGGTAAAAAATACTCATCTGTCCCAATTATAGCGGATCCCAAGCTAACAAAATTTGCATATGGGAATCCTTAAAGATCTTTACATCATAAACTATAAGAAAATAATGTTTTTTTGTAAAGAAAAAGCAAAAGGTATCCACTTCTTATTAGAAAGCGATACCTATCAAGTACTCTCAATAATAAAATTAAAGAGTAAGATTAAACTGTTACATAATATTTAGAGTCTGCTTTTATGCGAGTTGAAACTCTTCTAACCATGCCATTTGAATAGCTTCTAGTTTACCTTCACTGCAATCTGATTGCTTACCTACAAAGTCTTCAATACCTAAAATTCGGTCTCTTAAATCCGTAAAACGTAAAGTTAATGGATCGAGTTGTGGGTCATTTTCATACAATTCAATTGCGATATCTTCTATATTTTTCCAGTCTAGCATAATAGTCTTCCTTTGTATTAATGAGCTATAATTACCCTTTAACCAACAAGTTTTAGTAATAAAATATATAATCAACCCTAATTTAGCTATTGTAAAAGCTAAGGGCCGCATATCTTTTTAGTGTTTGGATTGAGTTTAATGTAAACCCTTTTGCTTCGGAAGCTTAACAGTAATATCCCCATTGATCATCGCCTGACAACCCAATCGAGATTTCATGGTTACATTTTTTGCTCCATCTAACCTGTCTTCTTCATCTTCTTCAGCTTCAGATAGATTATCAAAACCAGCATTTACCCAAACATGACAAGTCGAACAAGCACAAACTCCACCGCATGCATGATCTAAATGGATACCTGCTGCTTCACAAGCATCTAAAATGCTTGTCCCTGCTTCTACTTCTATGTCTTTTCCTTCATCTTCAAATTTTACTATAGGCATTTTTTCTCCTAATTATACAGCTGAAGTTTCTTTTCCAACTAAAGCTTGTTTTGTCGCATCACTAAATAGTAAATCAGCCAATGGTAGCGTTAAATCTCCCAATGTATTTACTATCTTTTCAAGTATGGCTTGGTCTTTTTCTCCACGCTTTAGAGCATCTTTAGCCTTTTGGATCCAAACCTTTATTTCTTCTACTTCTTCGGCTTCCATCAAACGGTAAGCTTTATCATAAGTTCTTTCTGTGGCAACGATGATTCTCTCAGCTTTATTACGTAGCTCTACGATCATTCGAAGTTGAAAGTCATCCATAGCACAATCAATAGAAGCTTTAATAATATTGTTCATTTCTTTGTGAGATAATCCAATGACTGGATTAATTTCAATGTGGGCCTTTTGCTCAGAACGTTCTTCAAAAGCATCCACTTTTAACATACCATTTTCATCGATGTGAAAAGTAACCTTAACTCTTGGGTATCCAGCTTTCATTGGAGGTACAGCTAGTTTAAACTTACCTAAAGGTCGACAGTCTTCAACTAACTCTCGCTCTCCTTGGTATACATTTAAATTAATACCTGTTTGATCATCAACAGATGTTGTAAACTCTTCAGTAACTGAAGCCGGAATCGTAGTGTTTCTTAACAATACTTTTGTTACAGCCCCGCCTAAAGTCTCTAGTCCAATAGACAAAGGAATAACATCTAGTAACAATAAGTCTCTTTCTTTTCCTGAAAGAATCCGAGCTTGAGTAGATGCACCTAATGCTACTACTTCATCTGGATTTAATCCAATAAAAGGAGTCTTTTCGAAAAAGTCTTCTACCATCGTTCTAACCAAAGGGATCCTAGATGATCCCCCAACTAAAACAACTTCACTAATTTCTTCAATAGAAAGTTGTGCATCTTTAACTGCTTTTTTACTAGCACGAACTGTTTGCTTTACCTTTTTTAAAATCAAAGAGTCAAAAGTCTCTCTAGTGATTACTTTATCGATTGAAAAGTTTTCATTTTCTAAATTAATTTTAACCGGGACTGACTCTTTATCTGACAATCTAATTTTTATCTCTTCAGCTGCATACTTTAAAGCAATCAATACTTCTGGCCTTGTCTCCTCAAAGCCTTCTAGTAGATAATCTACAATAGCTGCATCAAAATCATCTCCACCTAAAAAAGTATCTCCGTTAGTAGACAAGACTCTAAATACTCCATCTTTTAACTCAAGAATTGATATATCAAAAGTCCCACCACCAAGATCGTAGACTGCAATTTTTCCTTCTTTTTTTAGATCTAATCCATAAGCCAAAGCAGCAGCTGTAGGCTCATTGATAATCCTTAGAACCTCTAGTCCTGCTGCTAATGCAGCGGTTTTGGTTTCATTTCTTTGGGAATCATCAAAATATGCTGGAACAGTAATAACAGCTTTTGAAATATCATTACGACCTAAAACTCTTTGAGCTCTATTTTTTGCCTCTTTTAAAACCTCAATTGAGACCTCAAATGGAGATAGCTCTTTATCATGAGCCACAAATTTTAAAGAAGTGTCATCTCCTTTTACTTCAAAAGGCATTTTTGTTAAATCTTCTTCAAGCTCGGAGTAAGTTTTACCAAAAAATCTTTTAGCAGAGAAAAAAGTTGTATTAGGATACTTAGAGAAGTTAGCTTTAGCTTGATCTCCAACTAATACCCCATCATCAGTGTATGTTACAACAGATGGAATCATTGCGTTACCGTTTTCAGCTAATACAGTAGGTATATCCCCCTCATAACAAGCAACTAAAGTGTTTGTTGTCCCAAGGTCTATTCCGATAATTATATTTTCTTGATTAGTCATCTAATTTTCCTTCAATTTGTTCAAGAATACGATCGTAATATGAGATTGTATTTAGCTTTGTTTGAACATCTTGTAAATGATTTGTATCTAATACATTTAGCTTTGTTAACTCTTGAAAGATTTTTTCAATCTCTTTATGAGTTGACTTTCGTAAGCCCTCTACTTCGGATTCAATCTCTTCTAGACGATCGTCATCTGTTGAGTCTTCATCCATTTCTTCACGGATCTCTAAAATTTCAAACAAAAAGTTTTTAGGCAAAGACTTTTTATCTAAAGCCATACCGTCAGAAATCAAATGATCTAGTACAAGCTGCGCTCGAGTAAGATCATCCTTCAAACTGAAATAAGAACCATTAATCTGGGCACTTAGGTTTAAAATTTTAGTCTTTTGAGTTTCACTCAAGTCTTGATAACGGTCTGGATGAGTCACCTTAGACAAAGTTAAATAGCGATCTTCAAAATCTTTTTTATCTAACTCATAAGACTTTTTTAAACCTAAAGTTTCAAATTTATCACTTGATTCATAACTTATATCAAGCACATTGCAACAGGAGCAGAAAAATGGAGTTAATTGTGTTTTGTTACAAGATTTACAATCCATAATTAAATCCCAAAGGACGTCCCACAGCCACAACTTGACTTAGCTATTGGGTTATTAAATCGAAACCCTCGATCCAGAAGCCCATTATTAAAGTCGACCTCAGTACCATTCATAAAAATATAAGATTTTTTATCAACAATCAATTTGACTCCATTGGACTCAAAAGTATGGTCAAACTCTGTAGCATCTTTGGCAAAGTCCAAGTGATAATTAAATCCTGAACACCCTCCACCTTTTAGAGACATTCGTAAGAACAACTCTTCACAGTCTTGGTCTTTCATAATACGTTTTAATTCTTTAGCTGCGATTTCTGAGATCGATACGGCCATTTCTACCCCTCATCATCCTGTTTACTTCTAACGTCATCTAATGCCATTCGAATTGCATCTTCAGCTAGAACGGAACAGTGAATTTTTACTGGTGGTAAGTCTAGTTCTGTTGAGATATCTGTATTTTTTATCTTAAGAGCTTCGTCTACTGATTTTCCTTTTAGCCACTCTGTAGCTAAAGAAGAAGAAGCAATAGCTGATCCACAACCATAAGTTTTAAACTTTGCATCGATAATTTTGTCATCTTCTACTTGAATTTGTAGCTTCATAACATCTCCACATTCGGGAGCTCCAACTAAACCTGTTCCAACACTTTTATCTTTTTTATCCATAGATCCTACATTACGTGGATTGTTGTAATGATCTAATAATTTTTCACTGTATGCCATGATATTCTCCTATCATTATTATTTTCAATTTATTTTAAACTAATCTTTAATGCTCTGTCCAAGCTACTGTATCAAGATCGATTCCTTCTAAAACCATTTCATATAATGGAGAAAGGTCTCTCAATTTGTTTACAGACTGAACTACTTTTTCAATTACTGCGTCTACTTCTTCTTCTGTAGTAAATCTACCGATTCCAAATCGAATGGAAGAATGACATAAAACATCAGGTATACCCATTGCTTGTAACACATAAGATGGTTCTAGGCTAGATGAGGTACATGCTGAACCAGAAGAAACACAGATTTCTGGCATTGCCATCATCAAGCCTTCTCCTTCAACATAATGGAAAGAAATATTTAAATTGCCTGGTAATCGAGCATCTAACTTACCATTAATTTTTGTGTGATCAATTCTTGTGGATAAAGCTGTTTGCAGTTTATCTCTTAATTTTGATGTACGCTCATTTTCTGCCTCTAACTCTTTGTCTGCTAGCTCAATCGCTTTTGCAAAACCAACGATAGATGGAGTATTTAAAGTACCAGAACGCATTCCACGTTCGTGACCTCCACCATGAATTAATGGACTTAATCTAACTCTTGGTTTTCTTCTTCGTACATATAATCCACCAATACCTTTTGGACCATATATTTTATGAGCAGACATAGATAGCAAATCGATATTCATTTCGTTTACATCGATCCTAACTTTACCTATAGCTTGAGTTGCATCAGTATGAAACAAAACATCGTGCTCCTTACAAATAGCTCCTACTTCTTTGATCGGCTGAACTACTCCAATTTCGTTGTTGGCATGCATTACACTTACAAGTATAGTTTTGTCTGTAATACTATTTTTTAACTCTTCTAACGAGATCATACCGTTTTCATCAACACCAAGATATGTGATTTCAAAACCTTCATGTGTTAAAGCATCACAAGTATCAAGTACTGCTTTATGCTCACTAACCACTGTAATGATATGATTGCCTTTTTCTTTGTACATCCGAGCCACACCAGTAATAGCCAAATTGTTTGACTCTGTTGCACCTGAAGTAAATACAAACTCTAGCTCTTTTGCACCAATCGATTTCGCTATTAATTGACGTGAATTTTTAACTACCTCATCTGCTTCCCAACCAAAAGCATGGTTTTTAGATGCAGCATTACCAAATTTTTCACAAAAATAAGGCATCATAGCTTCAAGAACTCTTGGATCCATTGGAGTAGTGGCATGGTTGTCCATATATATTAATTTTTCCATCTCTAGATTTTCTCCGACTCAGTGTTTAGACACTTTCAATCAACTTGTTATATAGAATTTTATTCTTCTATAATTTTCTTTTTTAATTGAGCTAATAGCTCTACTTATCTTGCTTGTTGGCTCTGATCAATTAGTGTTTGTAAACTCACTTCAGCTAATAGATCTTCTACTCTATGAGAAACATCTACCAATACTGATTGAAAACTACAAACAGAACTCAAACTACATATATCTTTTTGTTCTGACGCACATTGCGTCAAAGCGATAGGACCATCAACTGCTTCTGTTACATCTTTCAATGTAATTTTTTCTGGGGGTAAAGTTAGTGAGTATCCACCGTTTTTACCTCTAGTAGAGGTTAGTAGATTATGTCGAGCTAAGTTTTTTAACAACAAAGAAACCAAATCATTGGATAGATTTAGCTTTTCTGCCAATGTCGAACTCGCTACTACACCATGTTGATGTACAAGTTCAGACATTAGTAAAATACTATAGTCTAACTTTTTTGAAAATCGCATACTATTACCCTAGCTTTAAGTATATATTGTATATACACTTCAGCTCATGTTTTAAATCAATCCTTAAAACAAATTAAGAATGATTTCATTTAATACAGACACTTTAGCCTAATCTGTACTAAATAACTCCTATATAGATATATTACTCTGAACTGGATAAAAATGCAATAGGTACTAAATTAGTACTCTTTACAAGAATCACTGTATTTATGCTACTTTAAGTACAATAGGATTAATTATCCCCTCTCATTTTAGAGTAGGATAAAAACATTAAATATTTATCTATTTTTGTATGGGTTTCTATCGAAATACCCATTTTAGCTATTGATTTAGACCCACTAAAATATGATATAATTTACAAAGGTCAAAAATACTTTGGAGCGAACCATGATCACTTTAACTGAAAAAGCAATTGTACAAGTAGAAAATATTTTTAAAGAAAACGGAAATCCCGAAGCCTTTTTGCATATAGGATCACGAGATGGTGGTTGCGCAGGAATGAGTTATACAATGGATATAGTAACATCCGTTGAAGAACCATATACAATCAGTGATTACGAAAACTTTAAAGTAATCACCCAAGATAAAGATACAAAATATATTGATGGTTTAGTATTAGACTATAATGATAGTCTTTTAAATTCAGGATTTAACTTTGAAAACCCAAAAGCCAGAGAAACCTGTGGTTGTGGATCTTCATTTAGTGTTTAGTAAAATACTTTGAAAGATCAATTGTCGTCAAAACCTCTTTGACCCAGTCTTCTTCTCCAGCGATAATGCCAAAAGCCATATCGCTGCGATTGAAGTGAAACTTTCTACCGTACAAATCACAAGCAACCATACCAGCTGCTTCCACCAATCCAACACCACCGGCTATATCCCACTCATTTTTTGGGCAAAGTGAAATCACACCTTGATGTCGCTTTTGTGCCACTAAGGATAATTTGTAGGCAATGCTTCCTACAACTTCTAAGTTTAACTCAGACTCCAGCCCTTTGAAAAAGTCTTTATTCCACTCCGATCGTGAAATACAAACCGTAGGTTTATAATCTCTCAAACGCTCCGTAATACATCGTGTTCCTCGTCGACCTTTATACTGGTACTCTAAAGTATCATTGGGGTTGTATACTGCAGAAAACAGTGCTTTATCATGTCGAATCAAAGATACAGAAATAGCATATTCAGGAATCTGTTTAACAAACTCTCTAGTACCATCAATGGGATCTACAATCCAAACAAACTCTTTATCCATACGGACTAAATCATCTTCATTCTCTTCACTAAAAAACCAAGATCCCGGAATCAGATCTTTTAACTCTGATAAAATCTCATTGGCCCGAAGATCAGCTTCTGATAAAGGATCATTACCACCTTTATCTACTACTTTAAGATCTTCTTTTTTGCTTAGAGCAAGAATCTCTTTACCAGCTCTTGTAATAATTTCTAAAAATTTATCTACTGGTAACTTCATAATTTAATCCTTTATTCATGACCTCGCCTGTTTCAATCCATTTGATCGAAACTTTACACAAAGGAAAACTATCATCAATTTGATCTAAAATCAATAGATAGGCTTTTCTCTTGGTTTCTATGTATGTCTTAGTCTTTATCTACGCTAGGTGGCTTAAAATTAGTTTACTGACAACTTAAAACCCTACATATCCCTAGCTTATTTAACCCGATAAGTATCCCCAAGTTTTTTGGAACGAAAATCTGAAAAGAAGATATTTACTTTACTGGTTGGATCATAAGCTTTGACTTTATTTGTTTTTGGTAAGGCTATAATTGGTCTTACTTTTCTTTGACTTGCTATAAGAGTTGTTCTTGCTGCTTCGGATTTCTTTTTAATGAAGTCTAATGAATCAAAGAGCTCTGCATCTACTTTAGCTGAACGAACAACAAAATCTAGCTCCAATGACTTTCCATCTACAAAGTCTGCACTCACTGTCACTATTTGTTGCATTGCTCTAGCGTTCCACTCTACAGGCCCCAACTTTTTAATTTGTGTTGATTTCAATTTATTTGATTTACCTGTTAGTTGAAACAACCAATCAAAATTTTCTTGAATGACTTTATCCCACGCTTTCTCATTTGCCTGACTTCGTAATTTGTCTTCATATCTTTTTTCAGAAGTAGCCGTCCAAACTGCTGGCTTATTAATTATTCTATATTTTTTTGTTTTCAAAAAACCATCTTCTTGATGGGCATAACGTATCGCTTTTTTTAATTTAGCTGGAATCCTTTTAGCCACTTTACTTACTTTTTCAGTAAAAAAAGACTCTAGCTTTTTTAAATAAGCTTGATTTGCATCATGCACTTGTTGATCATAAGCATCATGGGATTGACTTGTACGATTATCTTTATAAACTCCTTTAGCAAAAGCAGGTTTGCCAAAAAAAGCTAATTGCTTCATTAACAAACTCCATTTAGGGTCGTCTGCTTTTAAAACAATAACATCTATCTTATCTGCTAGTGCCTTGGGTAAACCTTTAAACTTTCCAACTATACATAACTCTTTAACCATATCTTCTTTTTTTGTTTTCCCACCGCTTAATACTCCACGCGCAAGAAGCATTTTGGGGCTTTTACCTGATATTGGATTAAAGGTATAAGAGAAGTTTCCGTAGGCACTAGAAAGATAGTAAGTACCTTTTTCAATGTGCTCTGTGTTTGTATAAACATAAGAAGGTTTTAGACCATTTAGTGTATTTAGGTTTTTACCACAAAAAATACTATGTACTCGAATAGTTTGCTCTCTATCTAAATAAATATCCTGGTAGCCTTCTACAGCAAAGTTGTTAGTTATACATAGTATTAAGGCTATTATAGCTAATTGTTTCATGGGGGACTTCTTAGGCGTAAATGATTAATTTTATAAATTGCATTCTATGATATGTACTCTAGCTATACAACTTTTATAATTCCAAAAATCTCAAAAAAACAGGTCTTATATTTTTTACAAAAGAAACAAAATCAATTACACTTGATTCTCCCATTTATAAGATCTTAAATCTTGAAAAATCACTAGATAATATCCCAAAGGAAAATAATGAAACATTACATAATTCAAAGCGGTTCTGGCAAACCAGGTGAAATGGGTACAGAACAAACAGAAGCCAAAATTATTGAAAAAATTGGCAGTAAAAGCTTAAAAATTGGTTTTGCCCCCTTTCATCATCTTTCGCATGACCATCAAAATGATTGGACTATTTTTCAAGATATAGTTAAACCTTTAACCACAGAAGCTCTCACCTTAATTGAGTTTCATAAAGAAACAGATATGAAGGCCCTTAGAGAGAAAATCTTAAGTTTTGATTTATTAGTGTTAGGGTCAGGAGTCTGTGAACCATACTTTGATTTTTTTATTAAAAACAATCTCAACGATGTATTTAAAGAGTTTTTTGCCCTTGGAAAACACTTCATGGGATACTCTGCTGGTAGTATTGCCTTAGGTGAAAAGTACATACATACTATGTTTTTTAGAGAAGTATTCTTACACTGGAACCACGTAAAAGACCACATGAACGATGATCAACTAAAAGAGCTAAAAGACGAAATGATGGCTGACTGCCCCAAAAAGTTTAAGGGTGAACTTGATAAAGCACTTACTCGTACAACAATCGACATAGAAGTGCACTCCTTAACTCCAGTACCTTTTCAAGTAGTAGCAATGGATGCTCTAAATTTTGTGAAAAATACATCTATGCTTCCACATTTTAATGAAGCCATGCATGCAACTACCACTCATATGCTCACAGCAGCTAGAGATTATCCACGAATCAAACATTATGGAGTACCAAATGGCGCTGCACTTTTTCATACTTATGAAGACAGCGCTTTAAAGAGCTCTGAAGTAGTCGGAAGTAGTCGCCGTCCTCAACTCCACGTTACAGAGTTTGTTAGCGACGATCAGCGAACATTTCTAGAAGATGATCGTATAGTATAAATAAATACAAGCAATTAACTAACACAAGGATAAATATATGAAAATCAAATCACTTCTTTTTACTGGACTATTATTAGCCTCAAATACTTTCGCGGACTCTACTAAGCAAAGTAATTTTGAAAAAATGTACGGGACAACACCTACAGTTTCAATCAATAGTATTGAAGATGTTGTAAACTTACTTGAAACCTGGAAAGGTAATTACTCACTAGAAAGTGGCTCTAAAAGCTGCAAGGATAATCTTAAATTTTGGTATGATGATGTTGCTGCTTATCACGGGATGAGTATATCTGCTAACGATGGATATGGCAAAAATAAAGATGTATACGATGTGGATGATATGACTAGTGTACTTACCGTTGATCAATTATTAAAGTACTTTCAAAGTGGTAATGATATCACTAGTTTTGAAGAAGAAGTTCACATTGGCAATGGTCCAATTGATTCTACTGACTCAACCATGACTACCAAATACCCTGTACTTCATCAAATAAAAACTTTCAATGAAAACATGATTGAAATGAAAATGAAAAATAAATACAACAGTATCTCTTTTCAACTAAAAAAAGAGGATGGCAAACTACTACTCTCTATCAAGGACCGCTCTTTTATCCTAAAGCGATTGAAAGGATTAATCAATCGAGACAAAATTGAATCTAAAACTTGTACTTTTAAATAAGATCAAAAAAAGAGCCTCACAAAAGTGAGGCTCTTTTTTTATCTAAGTAAGTTATTCACTTACTTTACTGATTATATAATTAAACGATCCATCCAGATGCATCTAAGTTATAAGATACTAATTCAGACTCGTCAAAAAAGATTCCGATTTCTCTTTTAGCGCTTTCTGTAGAATCAGAACCATGAACTAAGTTTTTTCCTGTGTATAATGCGAAATCACCACGGATTGTTCCTGGAGCTGCTTCTTCTGCTTTTGTAGCACCCATTAATGTTCTTGAGATAGCGATAGCGTTTTCCCCTTCCCAAACCATAGCAACTACAGGTCCAGAAGTAATGAAATCTACTAATTCACCAAAAAATGGTCTTTCTTTGTGCTCACCATAATGTGTTTCTGCTTTTTCTTTAGAGATTTGAGAAATCTTTAATCCAGCCAATTTTAAGCCTTTGTTTTCAAATCTAGAGATAATTTCTCCAACTAATTGTCTTTGAACACCATCTGGTTTAACCATTGTATATGTTTGCTCTACAGCCATCTTCTTGTCCTTTCTTGACAATAATTCATTCTCATTAATCAATGAGAAAACTAATTATTCGTTGAGTTAGAAGTAAAATCTAAAAGTAAAAACACTTCAAAATTATCTTCTATTTTACGAGGGTGAATCTATCTAATCTTATGAAATTTTACAAGGTTTATCTTGGCTTGGCTCAATATCTTTTTAAAGTTCTAGTAATTTTATAAGTTGAGATAGTAAAATATCCTCAAATTCACAAAACTTACCTAAAGAAGGAACCATGAACTCCCTAGAACTTGCAACACATCTCGATAATTTACTAGATCCTGATCATATTTCTGATGTATCAGTTAACGGGCTTCAAGTCCCAGGTGATGGACAGATTACTAAAGTAGCTGTTGCTACCGATGCCTCCTTAGAAGTTTTTGAAGAAGCCATAAAAAGAAAATGTAACTTCTTATTTGTTCATCACGGTATGTACTGGACTTTCAACAAAGAAAGTAAAATAACCCCCTTACACAAGAAAAAACTAAAACTACTTTTTGATAACGATCTTGCTTTATATGCATCTCATCTTCCATTGGATGTTCATCCTATCTATGGTAATAACAAAAGCCTTTTTGATTTGCTCGATCTACAAAACCAAGAACAAATGGGAAATTTTCACGGATTACAATTAGGCTTGATGGGTAATCTTAAAGTAGAAGTAAACTTTGAAGTTTTTACTCAATTTGTAGAACAAAAACTAGAGGATAAAGTAAAGCCTTATATGTTTAATGACAAAGCTGTATCTAAAGTTGCCATTATAACTGGTCAAGGACAGGATGGCTTGTTTGAAGCACAATCCAAAGGTTTTGATACTTTTATTACTGGTGAAATCAATCACTACATGTATCACGTTGCTAAAGAAAACAACATTAATCTAATTTTAGCAGGACATTATCGATCAGAAACTCTAGGGCCAAAAAGTATCGGAAGCCATCTCAACAGAAAATTTGGTTACGAGATTGAGTTTTTGGAGTTTCCTACAGGACTTTAATGCGAAATTTGACAAATCGGGGAACTTCTAATGATTCGCTTGGATGAGATTATATTTTCATTGTATATTCTTTTCCAAGCATCCTGTAAACTAACTTTATCTTTGCTCCATCCTGTCTCTTGTAAAAGTTTTGGACAAAACTCAATCGGCATTGGTTTGGGCAGGGAGCTATAATCACTATAAGTTTTATCTAGCTCTAAAGACTTTGGAAACCATTCTGAATAGATCTTTTTCCATGAATCCGCATGCTCTTTACTCGAATATAGCTGAACCATTTGATAGTAAAAGTTTAGTTCTTGTTCGCTTAAAATCGTTTCGGAAATGTGTGTACTCGTTGTCCCAGTTTGATGACTATTTAGTAAGTTAATAGCAGCATAAGCACCATGAAAAGCATTTAAATAGATCTTTTGAAGCGCTAGATAATCTTTTTTGATTTCTGGATCCTTATTTACTAGATAAAATTGCCATGTAGCGTTTAACAAGTCTGGATAAACCTCATCTCCAAAGTCTTCGCTAGATTGAATCTTCTTTCGTAAGACATTTACGGCATCTTTGATGCTTTTGTGGTCGGCAGCATTTAATTTTAAGGGATATTGGTCATTTTTAGATAATCCCATGCTCCCAAGTTTACAAAAGTAATTATATATTGCAATTGCTTGTAAACGATACCCCAAGTCATTTGCGTGAAACAAATCAAAACTCAGGTACTTTCTTTTTATAAAACCTTTTTTGGTAAAAAAACCGGAGTCCTTCAAAATCTTAGGCAAGTTGATAAAGTTCTTTTGATTGATAAAGGTCTCATTCATAAATGTTGCTATTCCTAAAAAATAATCCACATAATATAAATTTAACCTTTTTTCACTCGCAACTTTATTTAAAGCCTCATAATAGTCTTTTGAAACACTCTTACTCTCTTCTGACTTTCTCCAACCATTAGCCAAAATCACTAATAATTTTAAGGTACGAAACTCATAATATTTACCAAAAAGATAAAATTTATAATAATCAAAGCGATTCCAAGAGTCATTTATCCCTGTTCGGATGACAACCCAAGAGTTTTCTGGAAGACGTCTTAAGACATCTAAATGATGTTTTCCTGTTGTCCCAGGATAGCCAATATTCAAAATATCTATATTGGGGGTTTTCTTTTTAATCAGCTTTTCAAACTGAGCAGGCATAGAATACTTGGTGACATCCGTAGACCCACCACCATAAACTGTAGAATCACCTACAAAAAAAATTGTCTTTTGAGGATCAGAGTTTTCAGCCTTTTGTAAAATTTCGTCATAAAACTCAGAGTAAGATCTATATTTGCTTACTTTATGAGACAATAGTTGTAAGGCTACTTCAAGAGTTACTACAAATATTAAGAGTACACATAAAACTCTTAAGAACTTTTGAAACACTATTACTTTACTAAATCTAACTTTTGTAACTCTGCTAATATCTTATCTCTTGTAAGAGGCTTTACAACATAAGACTCACAGCCTTCTCGAAACGCTCCTAAAATATGTTTAGAATCAGAGAGCGCGGTTGTCATCATGATTTTAACACCACCGTTACCGATAGTGATCCCACGCTCTTCTTCAATTTTTCGTATTTCTTTTAAGGCTATCATTCCGTCTTTTACCGGCATCATGATATCTAAACACAGTAGATCGTAAGGCTCACCTTCATCTAAAGCCAGAGTAAATGCGCTTACAACTTCTTCCCCATCTACTGTTACATCTACATCACCATAAGAACTCATCAGCCTACTAATCAGTTTTCTGTTGATAAATTCATCTTCTGCAATTAGTGTTTTCATGTTTAGCCCTTTGTTTAGCATTTTTAATATCAAGCATTCAATTCGAAAGATTGTAGATGTTATATTTTTGTTTATTATATAAACCAGTAAATTTAGTGAGTCATTAGTATTTCTACATTAATATAATACTTATCAATAAAAGGATTTTCAAACATATCTACTCTAAATTTAAGACATTTGTAAAAAAAAAATTACCATAAGATTATTTTACCCTAGATAATACTCTTCATAGAGTTTCATAGTATCTACTTTTTGGTTAAATCGTCTTTTTAAGCAGTAGATAAATACCAATCGGATAATCAAAAATGCATTTTTGAGTCTACTCCGATTTTGCCAGCGTCGAACAGAGCTTTTCAATCCCTGGCCTAGATAAACCACCTTACCTTTTGACTTCAACAATTGTAAAGACAGCTCTACATCTTCCATCAAAGGCATTTTTAGATCCCACTGATCCTCTTTATAGACAGATCGTCTAAAAAATTGGCCTTGGTCTCCAAAACTTATTCCTAAAAATCGTGCTCTTACCCGATTAAGAAATGTAATTACACCCTGACCTGTCAAACCTCTTTCAAAGGAGCTACCAAGACAGCCACCAATGTTTTCGGTTTTCTTCATGGCTAGGATGACTTGTTCAACTATCTCTGAACATATTGTTGTATCACAATGAATGACTAAAATAATATCACAACTTGCCACTTCAAACGCTTTCACTAGCTGATTTCCACGTCCTTTTACACACTCTAAGTATTGGGCATCATGTTTTATACAAATCTCTTTCGCCCCTGTTTCTTGCCCTGCATGAGCTACTAATATTTCAGAGGGCTGTACTTTCAAAGCTTGTATTTGTTGTAAGATATTTTGTAAGTTTTCTTGATCATTATACTCAGGAATAACAATACTTAATGTATTTAAATCATTCAACTCATCAGAGTTTTTATCTAAAGCATAAGTTTTCGTACGAAAAAAATCCCAAGCCAATAACAGAAATACAGGTATATATTGAATCCCACTAATCAAAGGGCGGTGAATTACTTCACTGGATTGATAAATGTTATACCAAAGACCCGAAGTAATGGTCCAAAAGACAAGTGCGGGAGCCTCTACAAAGCACAAAAATGGTAAAAACAAACTGAGATACCAGAAGTGTATTGTAGGAGCCAAGATCAAAAACATAGCTCCAATACTTAAGGCTGGATAGATGGGATTTGTTCTTGAGATAAAGAGCCATACAGATAATGTTAAGCCAATCGTACCCAAGATTAAATGAGTTAAAAAGTGATTACCAAACAATATAGTTTTCACTAAAGAAAATGCAAAAGCATTGTATTGCATCTCAAATGAAAAGCGATAAAAGCTATCAAAGATATGCCACTTCGCCCCCAAATAGGGTATAAAACAAATTGCTATAACGGCGAAAAACCATAAAATTGATCGAGAACTCTTTTTATTGATAAACAAAGGAATCAGTAAGACGCATAAGTATTTGCTACAAAAAGCTAGGGCTAATGCAATCCACATCTCAATGAATCTACATTTTTCAAATAGTACTAAAGCCAGTAGCAGAAAAAACATCATCATAGAGTCAAGATGTGCCTGCCCAGCAAATGAAAACAAAACTACTGGATTTAAGGCATAAATATAAACATTTCCAGAAGGTATTTTATAAGATTTTGCTAAATACAAAATTAGGAAAATAGACAGGTAGTCAAAGAGCCCAAATACATACTTGTAAATCTCATAATCCAGACTAAAATAAGAAACCCATTTCATAAATAAGAGAGCAAATGCTGGATAAATGGCTGTCATATTTGGATGGTTAGGTAACAAAAATCCATCCCATCTATACTTTAGCAACTCTATGGCATCCGGAGCCAAAAGATATGGATTTATACCAAACTGTTGAATATATCCTTCCCACATGTATCGATAAACATCATCATTTAATGGGTGGTCTAAAACCAAATATCGTGCTAGTAAACTAGTTGCTGCAATGATCAAAATATCTTTAAATGTATAATCTGTTTGGCTATTTTTTGATATTATGTAACACAAAAGACCAATAAGCATCCAAAGTCCAATAAACAAGGTATTGTCTTGAGACAAACTTTGAAGACTTCCAGCTACACACAATAGTAAAAAGTAAAATATAAAAAAGATTGCTTTCACGAAATTTGAGTCTCCCATTAATCAAAGGTTCCAGTAGATTAGTTATCTTAGTCATTGATGGGATACTAAACTTACAAAATCATCCATTTTATCAAAGTGTCGATTTATCCAGCTATAATTTTTCAATTTGTTCACAAAGATTGATTGCATCTAGGTACATCAATAAAGAAAAACATGTATGCTCCTCTCTTTTGATCCAAGAGACCACCTAAATATTTACCTATCTTTTAGGTAGTCATCCATGCAACACATAACCTGTGCCATTGACTGATACTTGGCGATTGATTTGCCAGCCAAGTCATATGCAGTACCATGATCAACTGTCATCCTAGGTACATCAAGACCCCAAGTAATAGAAACCCCTTTTTGAAAATGCATGAGTTTAAAAGGAATCAAACCTTGATCATGATAAGCAGAAATAATTAGATCAGTATCGCCTAAATTTTCTCCTGCAAAAAGTGTGTCTGCTGGATACGGGCCACTCACATCATTATCTGTTTTATCTAAGTCTTGGACTAAAGCTTTCAATCGGTCATCTTCCCCATAGGAAATCAAACCCGACTCTCCAGCATGAGGATTTACCCCCAACACCTTCACATGGATTGGTCGACCATATAGCTGAGAAAACCCTTCGATCGCAATTTTAGAAGTGCTCTCTAAGTCATTATTAAACAAATAATCAGACACATCTTTAATCGGAATATGATGACTAAGCAATGCCATCGAGAAATGCTCACCATAAAATGTCATTACGGCTTCTTTGCTAGAGATAGTATCCTCATAATACCCTGTATGACCTAGAAAACCCTTTTGAGTTTGAGATATTGCCGACTTTGAAACAGGAGCATTAATGATCCCAGCAACCGTAGAGTTTTTTACTAGCTCTACACTTCTTTCTAGGTAGGAATATGACTCTTGTCCGCCCTCTACGCAACAATCACCTAAATCACCTTGTAAATCCTTGTTAAAACTAGACTCAAACAAGTCCAAAAACCATTGCTCTGGATTAAAGTTTAATTTTTTATAAATATTAGGGTTTCCGATTAATATCGGTTTAAAAGAAATCTTATCTATTACAGCCTTTAAAGCATAATATAAAATCTCAGGTCCTATCCCAAAAGGATCTCCCATGGTTATAGCTACTTTTTTCATTTGGAAAACATATCCTTGTGTTCTTGTTTTACTTGATCATAAATCCCAAGAGATTTTAGATGTTTATCATGGCGAAACTTAAAACGATCATATACTAAAAGCCATTGCTCCGGATACAAAAGGATATATTTTTCATATAACTCTTTTAATCGAATATGCAAGCTTTCAAAATTTTGCGTGGCTCTATTAGTTGTCACATCAATTTCATCTTCTATGATTAAACGATAAGAGTCTCCAACATGAATCAAAACTACTGGTACAACCCTAGCATTTGTCTTTTTTACAAATAACTCAATCCCTCTAGGAAAGGAGCAGGTCATCCCACAAAACTCTTGAAGGAAACCGTTTTTAGTACCGTCTTGGTCTCCCAAAAAGCTAAGAAACTGTCCTTCATTTAGTTTTTTGATCCCCTCTTTTACACCCTTTCTTTGATGTAAAAGTCCAACACCATATCGTCTTCTAAGTGTAGAAATTAGATGCTCTAACACAGGACTTAACTGTTGAAAAACTAGAGAGTTCATTTGAACTCCATATTTAAAACCAATTAATGGCCCTAACTCCCAATTACCAAGATGCATAGCCACCGAGATTAAGCCCTGATTTTCATTGTAAATCTTTAAAAAGTCATCAAACTTTGGATCAATTTCTAAAACTTCATGAAACCCATCTGGCTTTATGACCAAAAACTTATAAAAATCCACAATATTTTTAAAAAAGTAATAAATATACTGAGACTTTATAGCTCTAGCATTTAGGTCTTCAAGGTTTTTGGATTTTCGAAAGCTAAAAATAACTTTTAAGTTTCGATCGATAGGAGAAATGGGGATAAAACTCAAAATAAATGATAATATCTTTGATAATCTTAAAAGAAACCCTCTTGGAAATACAAAGCAAAAAGTATACATCCCATAAAACAAGATCAAAATGACAAGATTCAACATTGCTTACTCACTTATATATCGCCTAAGCGTTTAAGTGTAACTCTTCTAAAATCATGGTTTCTATTCTAGATAGTGCTCCGCGGCTACCCATTTTTTCTTTGATTTCTAAAAGCTGATGTCGTAGTTGTGATCTTTTATTTTGATCGTCAATCAGTTGTAACATCTCTTGTGATAGAGCATTTGCATTGGCGTTTTCTTGAACAAACTCAGAAACAATCATATCGTTAGCCAATAAATTTGGTAAGCCAATAAATTTAGGCAGTTTATTAAAAAATTTAGCTAAAACCTCTGTAAGTTTTGATACTTTATAGCAAATAACCATAGGTACACCATACACAGTCAACTCCATAGTCGCAGTACCAGATGTTACTAAAGCTAGGTCTGCAATTTGCATTAGCTCAAAACGATTTGACCAACACAAATCAATGTCTACACCGTATTTTTCAAGACCGTTATGAATGGACTCTAAATCTGCTTTAATATCTTGCTGACTCTCAAAGTTATTTGCACCCAATAAGACAAATTTTAATTGCTTTTTAGAATCGTACACCTTTTGTACTGTCTCTTCGTACAAGGGTAAAAGCAAGTTAATCTCTTGAGCACGAGACCCTGGCATAAGTAAGACTATAAAATCATCACTAGAGTAACCAAGCTTTTGACGTAGCTCTGAAGGTTGATCTATAGGTAGTAGATCCAACATGGGATGTCCAACAAAATCTACTCTTGCTCCAGCTTTTTCGTAGCAATCATAAGTAGGCTGAAACTCAGCTGCTACTCGTTTAATGTTTTGCACTGCGTCGGTCAAACGGTCTGGCTCTACACAAAATTTTCTTGGAGGAAAAACATAAATGCTTGGAATACCTAATTTTTTTGCTTTTCTAGCTAAGTGCATATTAAAGCCAGGATAATCTACAAGTAAAATTAAATCTGGCATGGACTGTTCTAAATACTTTTGTACTTGAAAGTTGATCGCGATGAGTTTCCAGCGTTTTAAAGCCTCTACAATCCCAATCGAACCCCAATCATCTGAGTTATGTAAGATGTTTACACCAATCTTTTTTAACTCATCTCCCCCAATACCTTCTAGTATTAAGTCTGGATGACTTTTTAAAAGAGATTGCAAAACTCCACTCACGTACATACTACCTGAGAACTCACCAGCGGAAACAAATATTTTTTTCTGTGTATTTGTCATAGTTAATCAGATTGACTAGAATGATACAGCTCTGAATAAAGATCCGAATCATTTAGTAACTCCTGGTGAGTACCGATTGCTTGTATGTTTCCGTCTTGTAAAACTACGATCCTGTCTGCATTTACAACAGTAGATAAGCGATGAGCGATTACAAAAGTAGTTCTCCCTTTCATTAGACTATCTAATGCCTGTTGGACTATTTTTTCACTCTGGTTATCTAGTGCTGATGTAGCTTCATCTAAAATCAAAATCTTTGGGTCTTTTAAGATGGATCTAGCAATAGCAATTCTTTGCCTTTGTCCACCAGATAAACCTACACCCATTTCAGAAATCTCAGTGTTATAGCCATCTTTTAAAGCTAAAATAAACTCATGGGCATTTGCTGATTTACAAGCGTTTACCACATCATCATGAGAGGCATCAGGACGTCCGAATCGTACATTTTCAATGATGCTGCCCTTGAACAAGATTACCTCTTGAGGCACAATACCAAAAAGTTTTCTGTAGCTTTCTAGTTTATAATCTCTCACGTCTCTACCATCAATAAGTAAAGAGCCACTTTGCCATCGATAAAATCTAGGGATTAAGTTTACTAGTGAAGTTTTACCACCACCAGAAGGCCCAACTAAAGCGATCACTTCGCCTTCTTTAACCTTTAAGTTTATATTTTTTAAAACACGTACATCCGGATTAAATCCAAAGTCTAGACCTTTAAACTCTAAATTGATTTTCAAATCTTGAGGGATCTCCTGATCACCTAGATTTTCTTCGCAATCTGCATCTAAAATTTCAAAAATACGAGCTAAAGCCCCTCTAGATTGTTGAATGATACCATTACCATTTGTTATTTTTTTAATGGGATGAAACATCAAACCCAGGGCTGTTAAAAAACCAATCAAATCCCCCGGAGAAATCCGACCATCAATCACTCCCTTTGAGCCAAAATATAGCATAATAGCTACGCCAAAGGAGTCAAACAACTCAACGATCGGAGAGTTTAGAGCGTTATACTTAATACTCTTCATGGAAATATTAAAATTGTCTTCTGCTTCAATGGCAAACTTTTTAGAGTGTTGCTCTTCCATTCCAAAGGATTTAATGATTTTTATACCAAGTACAGACTCTTGAATAATAGAGGAGATATCCCCTATTTTATTTTGTAATTGTTGCCCGACTTTACGCAATCTTTTAGAAATAATCTTTACTACAAAAGCCAAAACTGGAATGATTAGAAAGATTACTAAGCCAAGCTCCCAATAAATTGTAAACATATAGCCGATTACACAAATGATAATCAAGGGATCTGCTATAATTTTAGTCATCTCTTTGAGCATTCCCTCCACAACAACTACATCACCATTTAAACGTGAAATTAAATCTCCCGTACGATGAGACGAATAAAATTTTAATGGAAGTTTTTGTAAGCGATCAAAAAAATCTACCTTGATCTTAAGAGTAATCTTTTGGCAAATCCATGACATCATATAAGTTTGAGCAAAAGATGAACTACCCTTTAATGCCGTAACACCAATGGCACATGCGATCACAAAATATAGATTAGTCAATCTTGACTCATAGTATGCCTTAGCTGCAATACCTGAGGGTACTGTCAAAACATCGTCCACCAACATACGTAAAACATGAGCATTTAGAGTCGTTGCAATCGCTACTCCTACAGCTGCTACTAAACTAAGTGCCAACCAAAAAAGATATGGCTTTGAAAATCCTAATAGACGCTTTATATCAGATGAGTCTTGTTTCAAGATAAACCTCCAATAATATCATCAGCTATAGATCGAATAACGCCTTTTTCACCCAAAGACGACTGAACAGTTTTAAGCCTCTCTAATTGTTTGTTCATAGCCTTTTCTGATTTTAATAAACTTTCTGAATAGTTTACTACATTCTCAGTGGTGAAATTGTCTTGGATAAACTCTTTTACTATCTCTGAGCCAGCTATTATGTTTGGTAATCCAATATATGGAGTCTGTGATAATAAATCAAAAGCCTTTTTTGTTACCCAATTTGCTTGATAGCAAATCAACATTGGAGTACCTAAAATTGTAGACTCTAAAGTAACTGTACCCGATGCTAATAGCACCAATTTAGAGTTAGCAATAATGCTATAGGACATACCATCTAACAGATCAACTTTTAAAGCTTTATAATCCTTACATACATCATATAGTTTAGGGTCTACAGTGGATACTTTAGGGATGAAAAAGCGTACATTTTTTAATCTTTTTGATAAAAGCTTGGCTGATTTCAAAAACTCTGGTAAAAGCTTTTTTACTTCTTGGTTTCGTGAACCTGGTAGTAAACCTACAATAATATCTGTATCAGATATTTTATATTTTTGTGCAAATTTATCTTTATCTATCTCAGGTTTTACAATATCAACTAAGGGGTGCCCAAAATACATACCTTTCTCTGGATAAAATTTCTTTTCGAAAGGAAAAATAGTATATACCTTTTGACAATGTTTATTGATTTTATCAGCACGGCCTTTTTTCCATACCCAGACTTTTGGAGGGATGTAATAATGTACTGGCGCCCAAGAACTCAGATAAGGAAGTAGTTTCAAATGAAACCCTGGATAATCAATTACAATAATAAGACTAGGATTGTTTTGAGAGACCCATGATTTAACTTCTTTTTCTTGCTTTAAAAGAGTCGGTATCGCCTGTACAACCTCAGATACACCAAGGACAGATGTTTTCATTGTGTTTTTTATTAAATTGGCTCCCGCATCTTTCATGCGTCGTCCACCATAAGCAAACAGACGTGGTTTATCTTCACGATTTAAAAGCTCTTTAATCAAGTGAGCACCGTGTAAATCGCCTGATTCTTCGCCAGCAAGAATTAGAATCTTTTGTCGGTCTGAATTTAACGCAGGAACTTTACTCATTTAGCCTTAACCGCAATCAAATGAATGTTTTTTTGCTCCGCCATTTGAACCATTTCTTGTTGATCTAAAACAATAGTTGCACTGGCTTCAAACGCTAAAACTGAAATATTAGCTTCAACACAACTCTTTAAAGTATCTAAACCAATAGTAGGAACATCAAATCTCAAATCTTGACTTGGCTTAGAGGCTTTTACAACCACTCCCCCCTCTTTAGCTAATTGTCCTCCTCGACATATAGCTTGATCTGTCCCTTCAATGGCTTCAACAGCCATAATACTTTGATTTTTTACAACAACAGTTTGACCGATATCAAGCTGACCCATTTGCTTAGCTATCCCCATGCCATACTCGATATCATTCATAGAACTTTGTGATATCTCCATGGAGGTTAATGTTGATTCGTTGGGAATTAAACTTTGTAAAAATTTAGTGGACTCTAATACTTTTATCCCCTGCATCTCTAAAAGATTTACCACACCAAGTAACATAGAGTCATCGTTGCCAGCAGATAAACTACTGATGACCTGAAGTGCCTGAGCATCTAATTGTACTCCACCTTGAATTAGGAGTTTTTTATTTACTTTACCTACAAGAACCAACTCTTTTACACCATGTTGCATAAAAAACATCAACGCTTTTTGTAGCTCCCCTAAGTTTACATATAAACAGTGATCTACTAACTCGCTATAGTTATCTCTAGCCATACCACTTAAAGCAACTACAAAAGGAGTGTATCCCATTTTTTTAGCTTCTTTAATGACTTCTAGAGGTAAATCTCCATAACCAGCTATGATTCCTAGGTGCATATTTGATTGATTTTCCATAATTTTCTCTTAATTACTTATTTGTAGGACTAGATTCATTTGGCTTACTAGTTTTCTTTGAGTTTTTCTTTCTGTTTCTACGGTTTTTATTGTTTGACTTTGGCTTAGCTTCATTACTGTTTTGAGTGGTATTATCCTCAGGTTTACTTTGCTTTTGGTCAGAAGTATGTCCTTCTTTTTTGGCTTGCTTCTTAGGTTTAGAGTTTGGCTTATTGTCAGAAGAACTATTTTGAGCATTTTTGTGATCTGGTTTGTTTTTTTTGTTATCAAACTTCTTTGGCTTTTTATCTGAATTTACTGCCTTGTTAGTTGCAGCGTCTTTGTTGTCCGTATTGGATTTTTTCTGATTAGAATTAGAGTGCTTTTTATTTTGAGAAGCACCTTTATTATCCTTATTTTGTTTTTTAGGACGACTAGCATCTTTTTTAGCTTGCTCTTGTTGCTTTCTAAGATCTTCGTCACTCAAGATATCGCTAAAGTTGATATTTTCATAAGTAGACTCTTCGTCCACGTAAATGGTCATTTCTTCTGTGAATACATTAATACCACAAACTTTACCCTTTTTACCGGACTTGCAACTTACACAACTACCTCGAGTAGGGATCCCTTTACTAGCCTCTTCGTAAAAATTATTTTCATAAGATAAACAACACTTTAATTTACCGCAGACTCCGTTTAGTTTTGCTGGATTTTTACTGAGTCTTTGCGTCTCTACCATGTCCATAGAAACAACAGGCGTACGAGTTAAAAAACTAGAACAACAAGTCTCTCGACCACATGCTCCAACAGCGCCTTTCATACTCACATTTTGTCTTGTGGTAATTTGTCTTAGCTCAATACGAGTTTTAAACTCTGAAGCTAATAATCGAACTAACTCTCTAAAGTCAACTTTACGTGGAGCAAGAAAATAGAAAATAATTCGAGAAGAATCAAACAAATACTCAACAGAGCTTATCTTCATCTGAAGATTTAAGGCATTTACTTTACGCTTTGCTATATCAATTGCAGATTTTTGTTTTTCTACATTTCGATTTATGATGGCATCATCATTTTCGTTGGCTAATCTTACAATAGAGATAACATCCAACTCTTTTCGTCGATCTAACTCTTTATTTAGATCAATATATTTGACACTACTTAACTCTTTACCGCGATCTGTTTTAACAATTAAACGATCTCCAATGGCATATTTATTTTCAGATCGAATGGTAAATACTCCCACTCTATTTTCAAATTTCAAACCATAAACTTGAGATAAGTCTTCTTTTATATTTTTCTCTGTTTCGGGGGACTCGATAACAGCTACATCAACTTTAGGTGCTTCTGTGGCTATTTGATCTTGTGTATTATTCATATATATTTCTTTTTGTATTCGTTATATTAATTTGAAGGCTCAGTGATCATAATTTTAAAATACTTTTTTTTATGAGAAAAGTTCAAAAAGCATTATATGTTTCATTTAGATCAGCGCTACGATACCTTAATTAAGTATTTAAGCCCAATTTAGATGCATAAAATCATCAAACAGATAATACCTTCAAAACCTATATTTGTACATGAAAAATTGATTCAGAACAAGTCAAAAAGACTAGGATTTTGATAGGTTTTTGATTAGATAAAGCCCTAAATACTCTAATAGAGAGTCCCACGAAATATTGTTTTGAAGCATCCGCTGTAACTTAGACATCTCTTCATTTAGCTCAAATAGATTTGTATTTTCAAAAAACTTTGTGTAGTTCAAAGCAATTTGTCGTTCACTAGCTAAAATACCAATTTCTCGGTGATCAACTACTAAAAACTCTAATACTTTCAATACTTCAACAAAAACTATTTCGATTTCACGTCGAATAACCCCGCGAACAAATGACTCTATTTTCTGTGAAGACATATCCTCTAACAGCCAATGAGAGAAATCTTTACCTAATTCTTCAATCAGGATACGCTTTCTAGTAATTAAGTTAGATTGAATTGATGACTCTAACTCTTTTATAGAGTTTTTCAATAAAAATAGTTCTTTTTCTAAATACAAATATCCAGTAGATGAAATCTGTTCTAAAAATTCAATGATTGCGATTTTTCGAGCTGCTTGCATTTGAGGATCAATCAACTGATGAAACAAAAGTTTGTCTACAAATACACCATCATCTTTTACCTTAAGAGCAAACTTATAGTATGTTTGTGATAGTGAACTCCTTCGCTCTATGACTTTAGTAATTCCTGTGGCGTCCCCGATTAAATTAAAATCACTCAATCTGCCTATCAATAAATCATCTTCATCGTTTCTAGTTACTTCTGCTGAAGGTAAATGTAAATGAGTTAATCTAGAGCTAATTGTAGGAAGTAAAAATCTTTGATTTGGATTGATGAGCACAAAAACACGATTTGGAGGAGGTTCTTCTAAAACTTTTAGTAATGCATTTGCCGCTTCTTTAGCCATCAATGCAGGATAGTAAATCGCTACTACCTGTTTTTCACCACTAGCTAAACGATGGTTTAATTGCTCTAAGATTCCTCTTACCCTTTTTATAGAGATTGTTTGTGATAAAGGAAAAATAGGTAAAAACCGGGTTACATCTTGTTTTAAGAAAGCTTTACAGCCACTACATTTATAGCAGGGCTTATCATCAGACGAGCATAAGATATTTAAAATGAAAATAGAGCTAAAAGAAAATAGGTTTCCTAGTTCATGCCCATTTAAGCAAAAGGCATGACTTTTTTGAGAGCTTAAAACTCCAAAATCAAAGCTTGGGAATATTTTCGAAAAGTCCTTATAATTTTCTATGAATTCTTGATGGCAAGTTGACCACATGCTGCCTGAATATCCCTTCCTCGTGAAACCCTTACAGTTATTTCTCTATGCCATTTAGACATTATATCTTTAAAATATTCAACCTCTTGATGAGTTGGACGAGTCAAGTATTGAGGACCATCTTCAATGGGGTTATATGGAATTGCATTCACGTTACAGTGAATTCCCTTTAAAGCCTTACCTAATAAATTTAGTTTGGAGGTAGATACTTGACTTCCACCAAACAAAACTAATTCAAATGTAATTTTTCGTCCCGTGGTCTTGATAAAATCACGTGCAGCTTGCAAAATTTCTTTTACTGTTTCTTTTTGGTTTGGTACCCATTTTTTTCTTAGCTGCTCATCTACAGTGTGCAAAGAAATAGCTAATTGTACCTGAGGAAATCTATCTGCAAGTCTATATATACCTTTAACAACACCAGAAGTAGACATGGTGATTTTTCTACTACCAATGTTAAAGCCCTTAGAGTCTGTTAAAATTTCTAGGGACTTGAATACTTGATTTATGTTGTTTAAAGGCTCGCCCATTCCCATATATACAACACGAAAGTTTTCAGGGAACTTATCTCCTAGCATCTCTTGTAAAGCAATAATTTGCCCTACGATTTCATGAGCTTGAAGATTTCGTAAGCCATACATTTTACCTGTAGCACAAAAAATACATTTTTGAGCGCAACCCACTTGAGAAGAAATACAAATTGTCACTCCACGATCTTCTTTCATAAAGACAGTTTCAATCTGCTTTTTATCACTCAACTCTAAAGTTACTTTAATTGTAGAATGATCTGCTGCTTTTAATTGATAAACAACATTAGGGACTTCAAATTTAAAACGCTCTTGTAGAATCTCTCTAAGATCTTTCTTTAAATTTGTCATCAGCGAAAAGTCAAATACTTTTTTCTGATATACCCAGTCTAAAACTTGCTTTGCTACAAATTTCTTTTGTTTTAATTCTTCGGTTATAAAGTTTTCAAAACCTTGCGGTGAAAGTTGAAAAAAGTTCTCTTGCTTTGACATAATAATCCTGTAAATCGTTTCACGACTAATTCTAGTAATTCATAAAATCTATCACGAAAACTAAATTGAGCATAGACAAACAATTTTCTGGAGCTTTAACGAGACATTCTATTTGCAAGTTATTCATTTTTTGGGAAACATTAGTTCTCTCTTTGCGTAATAATCATGTAACTTAGGTTTTCATAACTTTCATTATAGAAATCTCGAAAGTCTGGATATCATGTTTAAACCAAAAAAAAATCAATTTTCTTTAACCATAGGACTACTAATGACCAAAATATTATTCATCTTATCCTTCTTTGTAATGGCACAAACATCGTATACAAATCCTGATGAACAAGTTTTTCAAAGCTTTTATGGAGTCAAAAGTAAATCTGCTTATAGTGATCAACATAAATTTTCTCGAAACGAGATCACAAGTTTTCTTTATAAGTTTTACGGAATTGCTGGTAAAATCACTAAGCGTGAAGAAATCATGCCTTATTTGAATCAAGACTCTTTTTATGTAAATGTAAAGATTCTTAAGCGTGAGTTTACGGGAGCTGACAAATATGTTGATGGTTTATTTGATCTTAGAGAAAAGTACCCAACCATCGACCGATATATTGATAAAGTGGATGTTACTTTTTTAGAGCCAAAAAAATATCAAGTTAAATTTAGATTAACTTCTCAACTATATGATGAAAATGACAAATTTTTAGCCACTTTTAGAGCTAGGTTAACTTTTGAATACCTAGAAAACGATAGTGATATCCCAACAGTCACAAAGTATTTAGCTACACCAAGTTTAAAAACAATCCCACTTACCATCAAAGAAAAAGTGAAACACTTCTTTAAAAACCCATTCTAAGCAAAACATAAACAAATGTATCTAATGATAGATGTAGAAACCTCTATATCTATCATTTTTGTAACGATTCAACTATAATTTTTCATTTTTTTTGCAGAGGTTGATTACACCTAGGTTTTTGATCATTATTATATTTTGTATTTACAGCTTTTGAAGTGTAGTGAACTACTCGAAAAAAACTTTAGATACAAAAGATGATGATGAGAAAAACCACATCAATAAAGTAAAAAGTGCGAAAAGCTTGTAAGCTCCTCGTCTTTTATCAAAGAGATCACCTAAATAATTACTCATTTTTTTGTATCTAGTAAAACTGTACAATATACTCTAAACAAAAGTCGTGTTATTTTCTACGTGGTGATGTAAATTGACCTAGAATTTTCATATAATAAAATTGGAGTCATTATGAATCAAAAAAGCTTATATTATAAACCTTCTGGATCTATCGGCCCTGTCGCCATCGTACTATCTGTAGTATTTGGACTTATTGCTAGTCTAATTTTAGGTACTTTGTATGGCTACATGATTTATTATCTTCCTTTTATTTATTTCAACTTTATTATAGTTATTTTATATGGTTTTGGTGTAGGAAGCGCTACAGGTATCGGAGCTAAGTTTGGAAAAGCTCGAAATAGTACTGTACTTGGATTGATCGCTTTATGTATCGGAGTCTTATCCTTTTATTTTGGTTGGGTCAGCTGGATGCATGCACTCACCGAGCAAAATGTTCTTAAAGTCGATTTGATCGCTGTTTTCTCTAAGTTTAACCCTAGCCATGTCTACTCCATGGCAAGTGACATTGCACAAACAGGTGCTTGGAGTATTTTTGGCTGGACTCCAAAAGGGTTTTCTTTGTATCTAGTTTGGGGTGTCGAATCCTTAATGATTATCTTTTTAACCGTAGTAGCGGCTGTTGTCATTATTGATGAGCCATTCTGTGAAAGATGTAATACCTGGATTCAAGAGGATTCAACTATCTCTCCTTACCCGTTTATTGAGGATGAAGAAAACTACAAAGCATCTCTTGAAAAAGAAGGCGTAGAATTAGTTTTAAACCAAGCTAAACTAGAAACAAGTGAGGCCAAGTTTAGTGAATATCAATTGTTTGTCTGTAAAATGTGTAACTCAAATCAGATGCTGACCGTCTCAAATGTTGAGCTAAGCCTCAATTCCGAAGGCAAAGAAGAGCAAGCGAAGACAGAAATAGCAAAACATATCCTCTTAGATAAAGCACAAATTTCTACTCTAAAGTCAGACCCTAACTCAGATGTGATTAGTTGATGTCTGGTATAAATTTGTTGATAACTTAAATACTATTAGGCAAAAAGCTCTTATCACTCTAGTATATCGTCACCTTGGTAGCGTAATACAGAACCACAGTAGAATTGACAAATTTAAAGCAGAGGTATGAGTGGACGCAAAAAAGTATATCCATAGTTTACAAATGAGGATGTTAGCTATATTAATTGTAACTTCGTTTATCGCAAGATTTTTTGTAAATACTTATCTAACACACGAGTACTATGTTGCAATGATTGTAAGCTGTGTTTACGGTAGTTATAGGATAACAAAAACTGAAAAGCACTATATTACTGAATCAGAAAACAAAGATATCCAAAATTTTATAAATAATATTGTTCCTTTTAAACGAGGACATACCACGGTTATTGTTTTTTGTCTTATCTCAATTGGCTATGATGTATTTAAAGAAATGTATGGCTAAAAGTAAGCTGCAAAACAAAGTATCTATTTTACAAGTACAAGCCGAAATCCTGTTGCTTTGCCTCTATACTTTGGGGAAATGTTAAAGCGACTGGCTGATCTTAAGCTCCTGCCCCAACTATTCCATCCTCCTCCACGGGCTACTTTTTGTTTGCTCACTTTTGTATTGACGGGATCGATGACATCACCTTTTTTATAAAACTTAGGATCAAACCAATCAACAACCCATTCCGATACATTTCCGTGCATATCGTATAGCTCAAATGAATTGGGCTTAAACTTTCCACCCACTTGTGATTGTAACCCCTTCATATCAAACACCATTTTTTGCATACCTGTTAATTTCGGGGCTATTTTGCCCGCTATAGCATAGGGGTGATTTAAATCAAAATTTGCATCTTTTGGACTTACAATATCACCAAAGTGAAATGCTGTTTTACTGCCAGCTCGAGCAGCATATTCCCACTCCGCTTCTGTGGGTAATCGATAGCACCCACTTGCCACAGAATGTAAACCTGATTTTTGAATTGATTTCAAAGTGTCAGGAGTTTTACAACCCGCTATTTTGTTTAGCTTCAATAGAAACTTTTGAACATGTAGCCAACTTATATTTTCAGCAGGAAGGTCATCTTTTTTATTGTGACTAAGGTTTCTATGGAGAATTTTTTTCCATTGTCTTTGGTTTACTTCAAATTTACCCATGTAAAATGGCTTAGTAATTTGAACTTTATGCAATGGCTTTTCAAACCACATTTTATACTCTGAGTCTAAGCTACCCATTGTAAAACTACCTGCTGGAATTTCTACCAAATCAAAATAATCAAACAAAGAGACTAGCTTAACCTTTTGATGGCTTGGCTGTAGTAATGAAAACGAGCTTCTTGTTTCAAAATAACCATCTTTCTTAAATAAAAGCTCAACTTCGGTGCCTGCTTTTTTCATAGACTTGATATATTTTTCTGGTATATCAAGTTTTCCATTTTTATCAGAAATCCCTATTTGTGTTAAATGCCAATAAACTTTTACTTCAATTGGATTCGTTTGAATCGTCATAGAAGCATTTGAAAAAACAGGTGATACACCAATAAATAAAATAGCTAATAGAATTAATCTATTCATCTTAAATCTCCATGTTAATATCTCTATTGAAGTTAAATATCTACGAGGTAAGATATCACATATAGGGCGCATTTAACAGTTAGGTTGTCCTCTAGATAATGACCCAAACTATAACCCTTTTAGAAGTATTTCTTATCAAGTTTATTACATTTTACTATATAGATTTTATAACCATAAGTGAGCCATTTAATGAATTCTATAAATCTTAACGCTTAAGTTGTTAGTCTTTTTAATAATCATGCCTACAGTAAACAATAGATTTTAAAAGAATAAAACTACCCTAATACAAACCCAGCTAAAAATAATTAAAAATAAAACGTGACGACTCAATCTTTTCTGCGTCTATTAGGTCGAAGACCAAAAAAAGATCGGAAATTATGAGTGTACAAAGTAAAGAACAAAAGTTGATTCAAAATTGCCTTAAGGGTGATGAGAATGCTTATCGAGAAATATTTAATCAATATTATCGAATGGTTCATGGAGTAGCCAATCAAATCCTCAAAGACCATACTGAGGCAGAGGACGTTGCTCAAGAAGTATTTGAAAGAGTTTTTAAAAATATATCTCGATTCAAAGCAAACAACAATTGTACTTTAGCTACATGGATAAGAAGAATTTCATTGAATCGTAGCATGGACTACCTTAGAAAAAAGAAACCCCAGGGGACTTTGGTGGATCCGGACCATGCTAATAACATTGAAAACATTATCGAATCAAAAGAGAGTCTCTCAGAAGTGTTTATTGCTATGAATGAATTATCCAAAAAAGATAGAGCATTGCTTAGGATGGCCGCTGATGAAGATAGCTCTTATGCCGATCTTGCTTTGGTTTTTCAAACTGAACCTACAAAAATTCGAGGTCGATTATATCGAGCTCGTAAAAAACTTAGGAGTATATTGAAATGGTAAACGAGAAAGATACTTGTGAATATATAGAAGAAACTAATGTATTCGCTGACAATGAAACAACAAGTGACTCACATCACAAACATGTCAATGACTGTGATGAGTGTCAAAAGTGGATCAATTTTACTCAAAGACTAAATCATTCTATTTGCGAGAATGATCCAAGCCCCCAGCACGCTGTGGTATGGCATCAAATCGCAAAATCTATTCCTGAAAAGAAAGTAAGTTGGTTTGAACAATATCTACCAAAATTTGATATGGAGCTAGTAATGATTTGTTCGATGGCTATGTTTTTTATTGTAGCTCTTGGATCTGTACAACACTCCATCAAAGAAATGGTACCAAACCAAAACTCATCCATTATCCATATGGAAATTTAATCTAAGGAATCCATCATGAAAACTATATTTACGATTTTAAGTATTATCTTTGTATTTTTACAAACCCCTCAAGCAAAGACAAATGAGTTCATTTTAAAAACTTTAAGAAAAGAACTTACAAACTATCGATCCCAAGCTGCCAAGCAACTAAACTTGAATGGTAAAAAAGTGGTAAATCTCTTTGAAAAAGGAGGATTTCACCAACTGGCACCAAAGCAACAGATAAGTTTATTAAGTACTCTTAAACGATCATCAATTTCAAATAATTTGTACAAAGACTTTTTGATTACAGCTAGCCAAAAAAAGATCAGCTCAAATCAATTTAGAAGCTACCCCATCAACTCTTTAAACGGATGGCTTTGGCTTAAGTTTGCTGTACTATTTGAAGGCTTGAAAAGAGAAAGTTTAACAGATTACTGCCTTCAACAGGGCTATGAAACTTTAACTAGCCTAGGTAGACGTTTTGATGGACCAACACCTCTGATTCAATCTCCTGTTCTATTTGTAATCAAAACAATAACACAGCATGATGAAAATATTTCCAATGATCGATTGATAAAGCTTGGTAAATGGGCTGAAAAGCTTGGGAAAAACACAGAAAGCATTGGAGTTTTACAAAGTTTAATAGCTAAAAAGATTGAAAAGTCTCATCCAAAGGAGTCTGCAATATTTAAAAATAAAGGCTTAGACCAACAATATAATCATATTATGGGATTTGTCTCACGATCCGGAATTACACTAATAGACATCTCCATTGTTTTGAGTTTTTCAATGTTTTGTTTTTATCTTTTGTTTAACTCATTCTTACGTTTAAAATACATTGGTATTCGTTACAAAATATCGAGTAATAGCTCTGATTCCACCTTTATCAAAACTATAAAAAACTGGTTTATTCCATCTCAAGTTTTTGCAAATAAAAAAGAGCTTTTAACCCTCTTTTCAATTGCTTTTATTTATACAGTTACTCTAAGTATATGTATGATGAGTATCTCTAGCATCGGGGTTCAGGCACATCTACCTTATTCACTAGTTCAAGAGGACTACAATAACCTAGAGTTAATCGAATCATTTAGTACCCTAAAAGCAAAAAATGAAGAAAATAAAGCCATAGACTACTTTTTGGCTTATACCTATATGTCTCTATCTCAATATGAAAGAGCTAGAGAAATATTTTTAGACTTGTCACACAGTAAGCAGTTCAAAAACTCTAGTGAGCTTCATGTCAATTTTAACTATGTGTTAGATCAGTTAAACTCTAAGTCTGATCGTTTCAAAGTAAACTTAGATCAAACAAATCAAGAAGTTTACCAAAAGATGATTCATTTTCACAAAAAGAAGATTCTTCCTCCTTCACCAGAGATGTGGTCTCTTTTATTAGATAAACATCCTATATTCAGTGCAAAATGGTGTGGGCAATTAGTCGATGCTTGGACTCAATTACTAATTGGACATTATGACCCTATCAAAGCCAAAAGTTGGTTCATACCACTTATCATGTTTCTTATGCTTGTTAGCCCACTCTTATTATTGTTTAAAGTTCAAAATTACCATTTATGTGAGTGTGAAACACCAATTCTAAAGAATGAAGAGTTTTGTAGCTCTTGTGAAGAAAACAACAAATGGAATGATGAAGAACTTCTAAGAAAAAGTAAATTTACTTATCAAAATTTGTTTAACTTTAAGCCTTTATCATTATTAGCTCCAGGATTGAGTCTGCTTACAAAATCTAAATATCAAGGAGTCGGAATCATATTGTTAATCGTATGGATCGTTACCGTAGCTGGCTCGTTAATGATTTATTCAAATCTCCCAGTAGCGATTGGCCTTTTAGGCAAAATGGGTACTCCTTCATTTGGTAGCATGGACTATCTAAAATATAATGTTCACTTTGAACCAATCGCTACTCTTTGGATTCAAGCTTGCTCTGTTGGGTTAATCTCTTCATATTTAGTGAACTTAGGATTTGTACTTAAAAAGAAGTAAGATTTGATAAATAACACGCAAGATATCGCGAGGTATGTTGCGTGTTTTTTATACAAACATCGAATGTTTAGCTTATTTTGAAAAACTATTACTTATATATGATTTATAAGCTTATCTGATCTTCCACGTAAAATTTCATTTCTTCGCAGTTTGAAAATCATATTGGTTTTTTTGGTATGAACTATTCTATCAATTCTAAACAGCCTTACTGATTTGCGAAGATCATCCCAACATAAAAAGTACCAAACAGGAAACTCTAAATATAATATATGAGGTTCTATCAAGCGTTCAGTTAACTCATTGTTTGCTGATTTATATTTGATTTTTACTTTGGTAAGATTAAAGAAACTATCACTTAGATCACCTATGACATCTTGTTGAGGTTGCACATATCCTTGAAGAACTTTATCCGAGGCAATATTGCCGATTAAGACTCGTTTTCTAACTTTAGAAATTATTTGTTGCTGCTCAATTGGAAAAGCAGATGAAATCCTACTTTTAATAGAATGAATGTTATCAACTAATATAGGTGACTTAATCGATTCGGTAATTCCTAGTGAAACTAATAAAGTAATAACTTCTGAGTTGTTTAGCTGAAGTCGATTTAAGCCCCATCGTCCAACTATAGAGATTCCTCCACCCCGACCTCTTTCTGACTCAATCGGAACACCAGACTCTTTGAGTTCCGCTAAGTCTCGCATAAGAGTTCGATAACTGATATCAAGCTGATCACAAAGCCGTGCACTAGTCCAATAGCTCTCTGACCTCAGACAATTAATAATTTTCTCGTGTCTCTCTTTTTTTTCTCTTAAGCTACCTTTTCCCATATTTTTAAGATATCAGAAATATGCCAAATAGTGTCATATATACCGGTATAATATATTTATATTACAAAAAAGGAGTAAAGAAATGTATACACTATCAGATTTTCCTAAGCCCAACTATATCTCAGTAAATGGTATAACACTTGAGGTCTTTGAGGCTGGACAAAACAATAAAAATCCTATCGTACTCTGTCACGGATGGCCAGAACATGCTTTTTCATGGCGCTATCAAATCCCAGCACTTGTAGAGTCTGGATATCATGTAATCGTTCCAAACCAAAGAGGCTACGGAAACTCATCTCGACCTAGCGAGGTAAGCCACTATGACATCGAGCATTTAGCTGGTGATCTTGTTTCGCTTTTAGATCATTATGGATATGAAAAGGCTACTTTTATTGGACATGATTGGGGAGCAAGTGTTGTTTGGTGGCTGAGCCTGCTACACCCAAATCGTGTAGACAAAATTATAAATCTATCTTTACCATATCAAGAGCGTGGAGATAAGCCCTGGCTAGAGTTAATGGAAGAGTTTTTAGGGAGCGATTATTATTTTGTCCACTTTAATCAAAAACCTGGAGTTGCTGATACTATTTTAGATGCAAACACTTCTCAATTTCTACAAAATCTATTTCGTAAAAGTATCCCTATTACCCCTCCTCAACCTGGAATGATGATGATCAATTTGGCTCAGTCTAAGGTAGCAGCTGGTGAGCCTCTTATGAGCGATCAAGAGATGTCTGTTTTTATTTCTTCCTTTGAAAAGTCAGGATTTACAGGATCGATCAACTGGTATAGAAACCTAGATCGAAATTGGCATCTATTAAAAGATGTAGACCCAGTTATTCAACAGCCTGCATTGATGATTTATGGAGAGTTAGATCAAATTCCTAAGGGTGATAGATTAAGTGAATTTGTGCCTAATGTTACAGAAGCAAGTTTAAAATGCGGTCATTGGATTCAACAAGAAATGCCTGAACAAACCAACCAAATTATATTAAATTGGCTTGAGGAGCAAGACGGGATTTAAGTGGGTGCGGTTGAGGAAACAGAGTTTGGTTAGCCTAGTGTAAAACTAAAGACGCCACATAATCTAAGTTATTTTGTGTCAACAAAAGCTTCATTTACTAGATAAAGGTTCATTCATAATATTTGTTTAAACCACTAAACTTACTCTTGTTGAAGCTTAAAAAACCTGTAGTTTAATATGCATTATAGATCGAAACAGATTGCTTTCTATTATTAAATGTTTTAATCTTTACAAACATTTAATAGCAGAAGATGTGTGATATGAGATTCTATGCATATTGGAATATATTATTGTTTATTTTCGGATTAAAGTTTTGCGTCGTCTCACATGTAAAAGACTTAAATAAAAACACCGAATTACAAATCCAATTAACCAAAATCTATGAGAACTTAGACAAAACAGAAGTGGGTAAACCCGTCGTTACCACACTTAAGAATATAAGCATTGAATTTAATCCCAAACTATTTAGAAAGTATGTAGCTAGAAATATTACTGAAAATGGCCTTTCTAGGATTGAAATCAATCCAAAACTTTGGAATAATTACTCTAATTTACGTAAGGAATTTTTAATTCTACATGAAGGCTCTCATGCTAAATTTTCAAAAGAAGGCTCTTTGATTGATGATGAGCTATCAGCCTATCAAAATGAACTAGTTTATGCGTTAGAAAAGTCTATCAAAGATATTGATATGAACAATAGATTATGAAAGTATTTTCAAAAGTGGGAGGAGTTGGAAAAATTAAGAAGATTGGCATATTGGCTTCCTGATTTATCCTCGACTGAAATCAAAACTCATAGAGCTAATTTTAACAAACTATATAATGAACTGAATTCAATTAAAGACTTTTTATGTGATCAAGCAGAGGGCTTGTATAAGTTTTATAAAGATACGGGATCATTTTACTGGTCTAAAGAAAGATTATATAGGAATGGTCCACATCATGTTAGTTTAGTTGAAGTAGAAAACTTATTGAAATTATATGGGGCTGATGTAAATAATGTCTTGAACTCTGTTCAAACTTTAATTGATCTTAAAAATTCAAAAGCTATATCCAAAGCACAGATAACTGAGCTCAATAGAAAATATGACGGTTTCTACTACATCTTTGGTGATAATCGATATCGCTGGTCAGTCGTCAAAATGGCTCAAAGAGTTGGTAATTTAAAAGTTTTACAAAGCTGGAAAAACCAATTGGGAAATTTTGATACAACTGGAAAAGAAGAACTCAAATTAAATATTGAAAAGTGGATTACAAAAAACTCTGATTAAGCTTTCTTTTTTAACTTAAGTCCTATAAGGACATCAAATATATGCTTAGATATATCACATTAACAAAAGATCACTCAAAATAATCCAAAACATCTTGATCACAAATCAGTAAGGTATTGATATTTTGACTCAATTGATAGTAGTTAACTCTACCTTTTTTTGTTGAGGTTATTATACTTTTGTCTTGGTCATTTAGATGAACTCTTAGTCTAGAAAGACTCACTCGAAAGTTATTTAGATCGCTATCATTACATACGGTCTGTTTATACCAGAGTCTAACTATATCTGTTGAATCTAATCTCTTATCCTGATTCAAAACAAATACTATCAATAGCTTAAGTACCTTTTGACTATTGCTAAACTCTAGCTCTTGGTTATCAAAAGTATAGACCTGCTGACAAGTGTTGATCAGCAAATCAAATGTACTTAAATTAAGTTCTATTTTTTTGGAGTTTGTCAAAACAGATCCTTTTGCTCCCCCTTCAAAATAATACTGTAATGGCTCAGGAGATAGGCCCACTTCGAAGCACTCAAGACTTTTTAAATAAAACAACTGAGCTTCAAAGCTAATATTTTTAAAGATTTCTCTCTTGGTATCTTCGAAGTCAGATTTAATCTTGAGTTTTTCTCTACACAAAGATATAAAGTAATCAACAAAAAGTTTAGTATGATAAATACCCACATTAACCTCAGAAAACTTGCATTTTTCCAACAATTTCAATGCTGAAGAATATGACGAAGTCGAATACTGATATAACCCCTTCAAAAAGAGTCCTATATGAGTTATTTTTTTGGATTCGTCGAGACTAATTCTGAACAAATAAGCTTCTATTTTTTCGAGATTACCAGCCATTAATTCAAATAAAAGTAACTCACAAAAGTATAGAGTTTCTTGTTGTATTTTAATATGAGAACCATGTTCAAAATATGCTTCTGAAATCAGTGCATGAGCAGATACATAATCAAATTCAAAAGCTTTTTTATAAGCAAGTAATCTATATTCAAAATAGTCCTGTTTCAACCTCAGGTTTTGGTAATCTCTTTGCAAAGTTTCTATTGTATTATTTAACTGTACAAAATCTAATAAATACAAATTGCAATAGGCGATTTGAACTAATGCTAAATAAGCTTCATGTGGATAGTTTGATTCTTCGAATTTTTCATATATATCAATCAACTGCTTCTTGGCTGAAGTAACACTCCCTTCAATTCTGTTTAACTTTGCCCTAAAGAATAATAATCTATTTTTTATATAGTCAAACAAAAAACAAGACTGAATCGAAATCAAGCTTACCAAGTCTTTTGCCTTTTGAATACTCCCCTCTTCAATCAATAAGTCTAAGAGTTCAAAATATAGATAAGTCTCTATATTTTCTGGAAAACCTGACCTTTGAATCTGTTCTATTAAGTTTAAAATGTTTTTCGAATCTAACCGCTCTAAAACATTCAGTAGCTCGTTTGATTGATTGCTATGTGTATAATTGATTAGCTCATCTGACTCACAATGAAAGGCCAGTATTAGATACAATTCTAGATCTTGAATTGGTAAAAGCTTCAGTTGATTTCCTTGCCTTTTAAAGGGGCGATAAAAAGTCAATAACGACCCTTTATCCAAAATGATTGAATGATAGAATTTTTCCCAAGTTGAATATAATAATGTAAAGTCATTATTCTCTAAACAAAGGCTATACAAGTTTAAAAAATCCGTTAAATAATGTTCGTTGCTACCACAAAGAAATGCAGAAAAATCCTGAAGAAATCGATTAAACTCCAATTCTGTGTTTGTCTCCAAAGAAGGTAATTCAAACTTAAGTCGTACACAGTTATTGTGAATATATAAAAGTCCTTCATCTAGCAAATCATTTAATCGTCCATAGTAATTATTAAATCTGTGTACAGAAGTAAATGGATATAACATAGCAATTGATCTTATAAAGTTTTGATCTTCCACTTTTACTTGTGGAGATCTATTTTCTAAACCTAAATAATCCGCAAACAATTTTATACTTTTTCTGTCGTAACTTAAATTAAATGACTCTACGTATTCAAAAAATTGGACAACCCTTTTTTGACTTCCGTTAAACTTGACCAACAGAGAGTGACATAGATCATACCCAATATTATCTACAAACCCCTCCATTCTACTAAATTCGTAAATTTCATGAGCACTTTGCAGTTCAAATAGGTGCAAAACCTTGAAACGAACTTTTGTACTCAATATAGACAGCAAATTTTCATTACTTAAAAGTACAACTTTAGATTTGTAAGACAGTAAGCCATCCAAATTATTTTTTAGCCAGGATTTATCAACCTGATCTATAATTAAATCTTCCCCATCAAAAGCAACACTTTGAGAGTCAAGTGACTTGTATAAGTATCTTGAAAACTCCTTCCACTTCTTAATTTGATAAGTTTTTCCACATCCTGATGGGCCATAAATTATTACTAATCCATATGCATCAACTATATCGTTTAATCTATTTAGTGCTTCATCATTAGACATGGAATTACTCAATCATTTAATGGGATTACTTTTGTAGCTTTTCTATGGATTTTGTTCTCATCAGCTTGATATCATCTTTAGAGATCTTCTTTGTATTCGCATTTCTTCCAACTTGGCTAGCCTGATAAGTCAAAATTCGTGCTCTACCAAGATTACTTAAAGGCCTATGATCACTGTGGTAGTTTCCTGGAGAAAATCTTGCGTATTCACAAGTTTGCTCATGAACCAAAGTTTTAATATTTTGTTGTTCAAAAACTAGATTGGCCACGTGAATCACAGGAGACTCTTTTTCAGTCCATCGATCTACATTATCCTCTATAGGAGTAGACTTTTCATCCATATCTAATTGTAGTCCAATCTTAAAAGTCATTGGTCCTTTCTCTAGTCTATCTTGTAAATCGACCTTCAAAAAGTTTTTTCCTTTTCCTATTAAAGATCGGACACTATCTTCCTTGCTTTCTGTTGGAATAACAACCATTTTCATAGCTCTGTCTGGACCTAATAAGTAAGGGTGACCGCCCCAATAATGTATTGTAGCCAAACTTTTTACCTTGTAGGGAAGTAAGCCTGTCGCTTTTATCACTCCAACTCCAGCTCTAGGATTTAAAGTTGCATAAATAGATGTTCCAACTATAGCTCCATGTTTTACAACTTTTTGAGTGAAATCTAAAAATTGCTCAGCGTCTTTTGCTATCCCTACTGGTATATTGATCAACAAAAAGTCTGCATTTTTGTTTTCTTGTGCATCTATGACTTTAATAGCCATTCCTCTAAAATCTGGCTTTTTGTCATGATCTATCAACCCTAACCCATTTGAAAATCTAGCAAGCACATCAAAAGACTGATCTTCTTCAAACAAGCCTTTGTAAGTAGCTCTATCCTTATCCAATGGTCTATCAGCGATTGTAGTCAATCTTCCCGTTACACATCCATGCTGTTTTGCATGAAATACACGTCTTGGCCTTAGATTTTTTTTAGCTAAAACTTTTTGACCATTCAAAATTATTTGAGATCCCTTGGCAAACTGCTCTAGTTCTGCTTCTTTGGAACCCCCAAAGTATTTTTCATTTTTATATAGATCAAAATTATATAGACTGTTCTTATCATTCTGTCCATGTGATGTACTGGCAAAAACTAATGCGCTGACTACACTTACTTTTATTATTTTCATTAACATAATTACCCTCCGTTTTAGTAATATACTAATATCGTACGTAAGTGTTTGAAAAAGCTCACTCGATTTTAGCATTACTTTGTATTACTTTGCATTAAATCCTATTCAATTTTTTTGGATTGACTGAACTCCATTTGTAAGACTAACAGCTAGAAATAGTTAATCAAACTACTATACGATTGTTCCTACTTTAGCTACTTCCCCTAAGACTGTAATACGATGTAATGGTATGTAATAACTAAAAATTGTACATTTGTGCAACCTGTAAATAATACTTTCGTATAAATTGTGAACCAACTATTTTAATAGTTTTAACAAACAACGATGCTATGTTTAGGAGATAAACATGAGAAAGATAATTTTAGTGAGCGCATTCTGTGCCAGCATATCAGTTACTTGCAGCCAAAAATCAAGCTTCGCAAAGCAACTAATTCAACAAGGTCAATATAAATGTGAAAAGATAGAAATTATACAAAAAAATGATGAAGGATATCCCATTGTTTTACAATCTAAACCTTGGTCAGAGGTACAGTTTAGCTTTGATCCAAAACCAAACTTATCTGTGAAGGTTGACTATAAACTAGATGGTCAAACGAAGTCTCAAATATTCTTTGTCAAAGATACCAAAGAGTCACTTTTGAAAAGAACTGCTACTTTTGGAGTTGGACATACTCGCGAATACGCAGGTGGTGGTGGATTTGGGTATTCTGATGATGTGAATTATGAATTTATCAACGCTGAAATCAAATTAACAAGAAATATATTCAATAATGGAGTTAAACAAATCTCTATGAAAAATGAGGGGAGTGCTGGCCTTGCAACACAAGTATTCCATTCAAAGTTTCAATTTAAATGTACTATCCACAATGATGTAACAAAAATAAAAAAAGCAGGCTTTGATGCCTTGTACAAAAAAGAGAAGTAACAAGTATAAGTCGATTTTGTGTGAAATTCAAACTAGTCACTCACCAAAGTTATTTTCCAAATAATCCGATTGTCCTTTGTGCAAAGGGCTTTGGATTGTTTGCCATCTTAAAACTTAGTAGAAAAGTGAATCGTAAAGCATACAAGTACTAGAAACATTGTTTGTATTTCTATTTAAGTCAACCCCTCAAAAGTTAGGTATAAAATGTTTAAAAAAATAATAACAACTTCATGAATATTAACTATTTTTATAGTAAGTAATCATACTGAAATAGACCCATATTCAGAAAACTTCATTATACAAAATAATTCGCAAAAAATAGATCACAAAGAAAAACTATATTATACAAAAACCGATATTTATGTGAAACAAGATATCCCAAAAGGAGTTTCTGCTGAACTTATTTCAGATCAACATATCAACCCAAATAACCCATTTTTAAATCCAGAGCATTACACCTCGGAATTTAATAAAGAAAAGAAAACCCTAACATTCAAGACTAAAAAATTGATTCTATAGAGAAAACTCCTCTAAACTCAAATGAAGATCAACATCCTTTTTACGATCTAGTCCTAACCACAAAGAGTATAATCTCAATCTATTCTTATCATGAATCCGATAATCGCATTGCTATGAAATTGAATTCACATTGGGCCATTAACTCCTTGGTTGAGGAACTTAACCCATATTTGCAAGAACGATATTCGGATAAACTTCACCTAGAACAAAACCTAAATTATAGAGATTTACTTGTACGTAAAATCGTTGAAAGAAGAGTTTACCGAGCGAATCAGTATAGTCTTGAAAACGTTGATAACTATATCAAAGACTCCTTTCTAAAATACTATGAAGTTAAATTTTCAAGTGATCAAGTAATAGACCTTGCGAGCGCAATGAGCGGTGTTTACTATGATTCCTTTTGGTCGCACGATGATCTTCTATATACGGCGGCTCAAGCCTACCTACACACTTATTCAAAAGATCAGCTAAATGACCTTGTGCATGCTACCCGTGAAGAAAAAATGAGAGACAAGCTCCGTTCATTAATCGCAGGCAAAAACTTGTTGATAGAAAAGAAACAAGTCGTAGATTAATTGATAAGTTTCGCTCTGGAAACCACACAAGACAGTACTCAAACTAGTATTCTTTACAATGGCTTGAAGAACAGTTTAGCTAATAGTTTCAGTGCCACAGATACACTTAGACTAAATGAAGTATCTAATAATAGTTTGTTAATTCTTGGAGTAGAGTCATACAAAAAGAAATAGACTAGGCAAGAACTTATAGCGTTTGCCAGAGTTGCAAGATCAAAAAAGACAAAGAGTAAAATTCTATCATTTCTTAATAATGTACCCAAAGTTACAAAACCAAGGTTTTACAAAAAAGTTGGTAACTAAAATAATAACGGTCCAAAGTTTTTGAATGTAAAGTAGATTTCTGTTCTAATTATGAACCGACAGGCTAATCATGAGAATAGATGTTTGCATCCTAATTACCCCCCCCCTATTAACTCCAAATGAAGGTGGTCTTATAAAGAATACTTTTGCATAAAATTCAATCAGCCCTAAACTCATATAGTTGTATATAACTCAATGCATAAAAGATAGAGGATACTTCAAGCACATTTAAAGCATATAAAATAAGTAATCTTCTTTAAACTTCAATAGTAATCTAGCTACAATTAAATTTTATATGACTTATGAAACGTCTATAGTTAACTGCCTGTTTTATCTGAAGAGGAAGCCTTACTAAAGGCTAAAAATCCTAAAAATCCCAAAAACCCTAAATACTTAAAGTTATCAGGAAGCCCAAACAATCCGAAAAACCCAAAAAATCCTAAAAAGCTATACTTAACCTTCATTTCAAACTCCTATATAATATATTTATATTCAGTATAAATACAAACGTCTGCGAATAAATCGCCATTAAAACTGGGTTCTTAAAAACCATCAATGGATCCACATTGCTTACATTTTAATCTAGTACCCAACTAAGACTACAACATAGTCAAATTTAACAGATATCTCTTTGATATGATTATCATACAAATTTGTAATATATTATATTCTACGTAAGACATTAGCAAAGTACTCACCATTTTTGTATTACATCATATTACTTAGCATTAAAGCCTCTTCAATAATATCCAACTATCGGACTTATCAAATGAGCATTTAGATTTAAACTCAAATATCCATTGCATATATTGCTTAATCTGTTTAATAGTAAATAATACACAGTTGATGTTACTAATTGACCCTTTTGTATTATTCAATTTTTAGTAACTAAAAAGGAATAGCCATGAACTTTAAAAACAAGCTCTACTGCATATTGAAATGTTAAATCAAGGCAAAGCATTAGAAGTTGTAAATCAATTTTACTCTGAAAATGTAAGCATCTATGAAAATGATAATATTTTAGCAACAAGCAGAGAAGAGAGCTTTAACAAGCAAGAGCCATACATAAGAGTACTTGTAAAATTGATGGAAAAATAGAAGATATAGTAATTGATGAAGAAAAATCTACTCTAGTTTTTCGGAATAAAAGTCAATTTATTACTAACAATGGGGACGTCATTAAAATAGACGGTCTTTGTATATAGTAATGGCAAGATACAAGCATCATTGAAGAGAAGTATTATTCTGGCGATTTGATAACATAGAAACTTTCTTTATACTACTAGAATATACAAAAAATGACCTTTTAAATAATCAACTAAGATATTTTAAGAGGCCAAAAGTGTTTCGTCTAGTTAAAGTCGATTATTTCTTTAAGTTTATTTTAAGATCACTGATCCAAAGCTTAAATCCGCTATCGTTATTAAACTCAGTAGCATAAGTTATGCCTTCTACTGTTTTAGGTTTTTCCCAAGAAGTTGCTAAACTTGCCTTTTTCTCACCTTTTGAATGGTAGCTCCACTCATGAATCGTTAACTCATCATCATAGTATAGCTCGTAAGCATCTCCTGGAGTGTATCCCAAATCTTTTGGGTAAGCGATTCTTAGCCAGTTATACTCTTTTTTTGCTAATGGAGCTGTCTTCTTTAAGCCAGTAACAAAAATAACCCCAGGGTCCCACAACAAGTGAAACGGAAACAACACCCAGTATTGATCATTAATGAAATCTCCATCTAGTGATTTCAAATCTTTTGGAATATCAGATCTCTTCCAAGTTTTTTCTTCTTTTTCGTTTTTGTAGAATACCTCTTGAGTATTAGGGTTGTATCTCCAGAACCGACTTGCAGAACCTCTTTTTGAAGTAACATTCCAAGTATACTCGATGGTTTCAACCTTACTAAATTGATCTATCCCATATTTTTTTGCAATCTTTTGTTGAACAGTTAACTTTTCATTACAACCCGTTAACAAAATCGTCGCTAAAACTATGACTGCAGCTATATATTTTTTCATATTATTCCCTCTTTGTAAATTTACATAATAAGACTACACTATTTATCAAATATATAAAGAGAAAATCTATAATGAATACATATCTTCTGCAAAGTATTTATTGAGGGCTATCAATGCCTCAACTTAATGTAAGGTATTAATTTCCAAAATCAACTTTTGGACTTAACGATATCCGCAAATACAAATCCGTCTCTTGTAACTACTTCACCAACATTTACATCAATCTTTTGCTTGAACATGGGACCATCATATACAAAACTATGAAACTCTCCATTTTCTCCACAAGGGTCAACTGTATTGGGTAAATCATTCAAAAATGACTGATTATATTCACGACCTACAAAACTAGGGTCTAATTGTTTTGGATCAACACAAGTTATTACAGTCTTTAGACTAGATTGAACCATTTCTTTTGATAGCTCATTTGTTGGCGTTTTCCATAGAGGAAAGATTGCCTCGATACCCGTACCTTTGAGATTATTGATACGATAGTCTTTAATATCTTCTAAGTACAAATCTCCAAAAGCAAAAGCATCAATACCTGTTTCTTTAATTTCACTTAAAAAATCTGTCATGATCAGCTCATACTGCTCATTGGAACAGGGAAAAGGGAGCTCAATAATTTTTAGAGGTAGATCGAATGCTTTAGCTTGCTCCTTAAGTAAATCCACTCTTACAGCATGCATTGCAACGCGTTCAAACTCTTTGTTTATAGTTGTAAAGACACCTTCTAACTGAATCGAGTCATCTTGTTGTAATTGATATAATGTCCACGCACTATCTTTACCAGATGACCACGAAAGCCAAACCTTTTTCTTTTCCATATGATCTCCTATCAATATACAATGTGTAGTGTACATGCAATATTTAAAATTGAAAGAGCTTTTACAAAAAGTAGACCTTAGTAAATTTACCAAGGTCTAATCTCATTTTTATTTACATATCAAAGTGACAAAAACAGATTTTGTTTCCATCTAAATCTCTGAAGTAAGAAAAGTATGCTACATCATTTCTCATACCAGGAGCACCTTCATCGGTTCCCCCTAGTTCAAGAGCTTTTTTATAAAGTGCATCCACATCTGCTTGACTTTTTGCTCTAAGAGCAACCATGTTACCGTTACCTGGAGTAGCCTCTTCTTCATTGAATGGTTTAATTATACCAAACAATCCTCCACCATCTCCGAGACTCCATGCAATAAACCGATCCATTTGAATTGGCTTTGTAGCATTAAAGTGAGTAAAGAGTTCGTCATAGAACTTTACAGCCCTATCTAAATCGTTTGTACCAATCGTTGTATATCCAATCATTTGCTTCTCCATATTTAATAGTTTTTAATTTTTCTGACTATAAGAAATATTTTACATATTTTCAATGGATACTAATTCGTTTTGAATTGAGTTCAACGGATGTAGGCTTTTTAAGTTAACTTTTACGTTTATCACAGTTAGTATTTTACAAGGAACTAAAGTATTTTATATCATTAGGTTGTTAATCTAAAAGTAGGGACCAAAGTGATATTTCAAACCTCAAGACTTTATATTAAAAAGCTAGCCTTAAGTGATGTTAATCACTTCTATAAACTCCACAGCGACCCTCAGGTAATGGAACCAATCCCAGCTCCAGTGCTAAACCATCATTCAAGCAAACAAGAGCTACATCGAATCCTGAATGCTTATAAAGTTAAAGACCATCGCTTAAGAGTGTATGGAGTATATCTTCATAGCAACGATGATTTCGTTGGTCTATGCGCTATCATAAGACCAGATTCAAAATCACGAAGTATCGGATATCGACTTTTAAAGGACTATTGGGGACAAGGCTTAGGAACAGAAGGCATGATCAACTTTCTTAAACAAGATAAATCCCTTCAATCGATACAAGCTTCTGTAGACCAAAACAACATAGCTTCTAAAAAAATCCTACAAAGATTTATGGCGTTTGTTAAAGATGAACTTAACTCAAAGTCCGGTAGCTATGAAAGCCAATTTAAACTAGATCTACTTACTCCAAATTCCAGTACACTCAGGAAGAGTAAGTAAAGTCCCTTTTTCTATTTTAGATAACATTTCATCTCCAAAAAAGAATGAGACCAATTGTTTAGCTTGCTCTATAGATTCAAAGCAATAATCCGTACGAATTACCCTTTTTGAAAAGCCGCGCTCTTGAAGATAGCTATAGTAGTTCGATAAATGTTTAGGGGCATTTTCGTTTGTGAAACCTGTTCCTAGAGTTTCTATAATAATTACTTTAGAGCCTGCTTTAGTATTTTTATCTATCTTAGCCAAAACTGCATCAAGCTTTCCTTTCCAATTGTTGGGGTGATCGTCGATAATATGGCATAAGGTCCATCCTGCTACTACAAAATCAAACTTTCGATCAAATTGTGGTAGGCTCATGTGATTTGCTACTTTTAGATCAACTAAACAAGGCAAAAGAGTCGATTTATCAATCTTGTCTAACATAGATTGGTGAAGATCATAAGCCACTAATTGGTCACACCATGGTGCTATCAATTTGGTCACGCGACCTGTTCCCACACCCATTTCAAGTCCCGCCTTCTTTTTATCGCTTAACAGCTCGTTAAGGGCCTTTTTTAAGTTTTCTTGGTAATCTTCAGCGCTAACTAAATCATGATACAACTCTACGTGCGTTTCATATAGTTCGTGGTAATCCATATTTATCTTTTCTATAATGAGTTTTATAAAGTATAAGAATAAATTTCTAAATGACTATAAAAAATAAATACATAGGTATCACTTCAATCTAAGTAGTTGATAGCCATCAATACAGCTATCAACAATTACGAGAAATAAAAATGATCTATCCTTCTTTTCCATCAAATCTTTTTACAAAGTAAACAGGGAAATACTTTAGAAACCAAACACCAAAACATAAAATCCAAATATATCCAGACATATAGCTTTTTATAGCGATATCAGGTTTTACATACGCCATCAAGCCCATTCCTACTCGAGATATAGCACATAATTGAAAAACATAAAAAACAACATTTATAAAAGTTGGTGATATCAGTTTTTGACCAGAATGCCCCAAAGTGACTCTCGTTGCCATGGCATAAACTAAAGACGAATAACATCCAATTGTTAATGCATGTAAAGCAGCCTCTTCAATGTAAACATTTGCTACTCCGGTGTTTAAGGTAATGATGCTATAAACACAAGATATGATCAAAGCGATAGGCATCCAAGCCATTGAATAGTACAACATAGATAACAGTGGTATTCCTTGATTTAATTTGAATTTCCAGCGTCTAAACTGAAAAATTACAGCTACTAATAAAAAACCATCTGCCAGGAAATAAAACTTTGATAAATGCATCATAAACAATATTACTTTTAAAATAGAACCTATCGTTACCATAGGTAAAAACCAAGGAACCCTATCCATAGTATAGCCATCAATCACGCACGACGTAAAAAATGGAACCATACGAAAGGCTACGCCAGCAACAACCACAAATAAATAAAAATACATTCCGATAGAATAAGATAACTCGTAAAAGAAAAACTGCTTTTGAAACATAAACAAAGCATAACTAATACTTCCGATCGACCCACCAATAATTCCTAAAAGAGTAAATCCTGGTTGCATTTTTCCTGGGTGTTGAACCTTAATAAAAGATGAGGTCAAAAGTATGCTTAAATATACAAAACCCAAAGCATTAAATATAGCTCCTATTCCATGGATGTGAGCATCATATAAAACTCCATACATACTTAAAACATAAGAAGTCACAAATAAAATTGTCAATGCATATATATGTTTTAAACTATAAGAAGCAAAGTTTAACCACTTTGGAAACACAGTTAATATAAAACCTAATATAAATGCACTCAATACTCCGTAGCTCATAAAATGCATATGGGCACCTGGTAAATAAACATTACTGCTAAATGCTGTACCAAACAAATTTCCTTGTGATCCAACCCACCACAAAACAGGCAAAAGGGACAATAATGCTCCTAGTGCAAAAAATATTCTATGGGGTGCTTTTAAAATCGGTAACATATAAACTCCAGTCTTAAATTATTCTTTCAATCTCCATAAGCCTTTTTAGAAGCTTTGGAAATATTTCATCTGAACCAAGCGGCTATAGTTTTAGCCCAAATTGCTCTAATGTTTTTTCTACTTTTAAACAAAAGCAGACTTTGAGAGAAGATACACTCAAAGTCTGCATAATAAAAATTTGTGTCAAACTTGATTCATCACTCCAAACAAGCAAAACCAAATAATTCTCATTGGCTTCTATTAACATTGTTAATTTGTTTGGTCAAAACTGATGTTTTGAATTTGTCTAACTCCACTGACACTCACAAGTTAAGGTAAAAATTATCATCTAGCATTACCCTTGCAAGTATCAGAAAAGCCTGACAAATTTGATGATGAGATCAAATCTTGAATTAAGATTTGTCAGCAAATACAAGTCTCATTTCTTCACTTAACTCTTGAGTTTCTTCTTCATTGCCTCTGATAGATAACATTCCACCTAAAACAAACTGTAACAATCTCAAAACACCATATAAAAAGATAGTATCTGGTACTATTCTAAACCATAAAAATGCATTAACTGTAGCTCCTTCATAAAACTCTCTAGATCTTGCAAACCAAAACCCATTATCAACTGCACTAGATAGTTGTAATGCTCCAACAGGAACAATTACTAATACTACCATTAAGAATAAGCCGATATTTAAAGCCCAAAACGCATGACTAAAAGCACTGTTGTTTTCAAAATAGCTCGCTTTTAATAAAGATCTCATTGCAAACACAAGCATTGCGATAGATAAGAAACCATAAACACCCATCATAGCACCATGACCATGAGCTGCTGTTAACCAACTTCCCATTTCAAAATAACTAATAACCGGCTGATTAATTAAGAACCCAAGTACTCCAGCTCCGAAGAAGTTCCAAAAACCTACTGCAATTAGACAATAGAATACATTTTTGTAAGGAAAGTCGATCCCTTGTTCTTGCATAGATTTAAATTGATCCCATGCTTCTACACAAAGTAAACATAAAGGAACTACTTCAAGTGCTGAAAAACAAGCTGCGAATGCAATAATTATTGAAGGGCTTCCTGTAAAGTATAGGTGATGACCTGTACCAATTACTCCACTACCAAGTAAGATAATAATTTGAAACTGTAGAGCTCGTACAGTTGATTTAATTTCCAATAATCCCATTGCCACAAAAATAACACCCATTACTACGATAGCAAATACTTCAAATGTTCCTTCTACCCAAAGGTGAATTACCCACCATCTCCAGTATTCTGCAATTGTCACGTGAGTCTTTGCATCAAATAATAAAGATGCTCCATAAGCTAAAGCTACGCCACCTGTTGCATAAGCAAATAGATGTACCAATCCAAGTTTGTTTTTTTCTTCTACTAATCGTGGCCAGATTCCTCTAATTACAATAGCTGCCCAAATAATTAATCCAGAAAATAGTAACACTCTCCAGAAATATCCTAGTTCCATGTATTCCCATCCATCACTACCTAAAAATGCTAATGACTCTGGTAAATGACCTAAAACCGTAAATACTTCTCCAAGCATTGATCCAACAGCAACTAAAACTACTGCACCAAATAAAACATCTACTAATAGTCCTTGAAACTTTGGCTCTTTGCCTCCAATAACTGGAGCAATGAAAATTCCCATTCCTAAGAAACATAATGCAATCCAAAAGATAGCTAATTGAAGGTGAAGACCTCTAGCTAAATTGAAAGGTAAAATTGAACTCAAGTCAATTCCGTAAAAGGCGTTTGTTTCTACATAAGCATGAGCCATGTATCCACCTAGCAATGCTTGAACTAAAAATAATATCGCTGCTAGTAAAAAGTACTTCAATGTTTTCTTTTGCGAAATAGTTGGAACCAAGTCTGCTATAGAGCTTTTCTTAGAGACTGTTTCTTCTCCGTAAAATCTTCCTCTAAAATATAAAAGAGTAATTATTCCGATTCCTAAGATTAATACACCAACAGATAAAGCACTCCACAAAATCGTATCAGAGCTAGCGTTGTTTCCAGCTTCTTTATCGTATGGCCAATTGTTGGTATAAGTATACTGTTGATCCGGTCGATTTGTTGTAGAAGCCCAAGCAGTCCACCAAAAATAATGAATCATATCAGTTATCTGTTTATCGTTAGCTTTTAAAACCACTCCATCTTTCACCCATTTTGTTTTGATTTGATCTTTATAAAATGTTTGAAGATTAATCAAACCTGTGTTTTGTACAGCAGATAAAGTTAGAGAGTTCGTCTTTTTATCAAAAGTATTAGTTTTAAACTCTTTGATTATAGAGCCCTTGTCTCCCTTAAAGTCTACTTTATATGACTCAACCAAGCGGTGTACAGATTGGGCTGTAAAATCAGGGCCATAATATGCCCCGTGACCTAATATTGATCCATAATCTGTAAGTTGATTATTTAAAGCAACTTTTTGACCATTTAAAATAGAGTCATAAGTCATAATCACTTGATTATTTGTTCCTATCACTTTTTCTGGGATTGGTGGCTTTTCTCTATATATAATATTTCCCATATAAAGAAGTACTGTAAATGAAGCTATCAAAACCCCTATTAATACTTTTCCAATGCTTATGTTTTTCATTTCATCTCCTGCTCGTAAATCTAGCGTTATAATTTTGTTACTATTTTTCTAAAGAAAAATTAATTGATACAATTCATATTTCTTTATTGGCAAAAGCCATGCCAAATCGAAAACGCTCTTAAACACTTGATTTACATGAGGGCCTGTTGTAATATACACAACAGACCTGTTGTCATTTATACCCCCTGTTGTATTATATACAACGCAACTCTAATTTTATTTTTATGACTGAAAAAAAATACTCCCAAGCCGTAGTACAGGCCGCAATTCAACTCAGTTCTAGTCTTGACTTACAAGAGCTAATCAAAAGAATTTTAGATGAACTTCAAAAGTTGATTAACTATGATGTAGCTAGTGTCCTGATCAAAGAAGGAGACCAACTTAAGTCTCTCAACACCAGAGGCTTTTTAGACTCAAATGAGATTTCTTTTAAAATTAGTGAAAATCCTAGACTCAAGGCAGCCATTCATAGTGATTACACAATTCGATTTGATGATGATCATGCTCCTGATCCTTTTGATGGACTGATTGATGATCCAAATCATGCTCTAAAAAAGGTTCACTCTTGTATGGCTAGCCCCTTACTACTAGATGGTAAAAGCATAGGGATCATCACACTAGATTCTTTACAAAAAAATATGTTCACTGTTGATGATGAAGACACCCTAATGACCTTTGCTACTTTTGCTGCACTAGCTATCCGTAACGCAAGACTTGTACATCAACTTGAAAAATCCAAACAAGTTCTAGAAATTCAAAATAGAAACTTACGAGAAGAGATTAATCTAAAGTCTGGAGGCTCTAATTTGATTGGTGATTCACTCGCCATGAATAAATTGAAGACCAGCTTAAACATAGTCTCCCCTTCTAATAAGTCCATCCTTGTACAAGGTCCAACCGGAACAGGTAAAGAAATCATCGCAAGATATATTCATCAAAACTCTGAACGAGCTTCTCAACCATTGATATATGTTAACTGTGCTGCAATTCCAGAGAACCTAATTGAGAGTGAGCTGTTTGGTCATAAAAAAGGCTCTTTTACGGGGGCACTTCAAGACCGAATCGGAAAATTTAGAGCTGCAAATAAAGCTACTCTGTTTTTAGATGAAATTGGGGACTTACCATTAGTTGCCCAACCAAAGCTATTAAGGGCACTACAAGAAGGCGAGATTTCACCTGTTGGAGATGATCAAATAACCACTGTAGATGTACGTATTATTTCTGCTACAAACAAAGATCTACTTCAAGAGGTTGAAAAAGGTAACTTTCGAATGGACTTATACCATCGAATATCAATCTTTCCGGTAATGGTTCCTCCCTTAAACCAACGGATTGATGATATCCCTTTATTAGTAGAGCATTTTATTCAAAAACATGCACACGGATTTACTTTGGAAAACATTCCTTTGCGAAGTGAGTTTATTGAAAAGCTACAAAGTATGCCATGGCTCGGAAATGTTCGAGAGCTAGAACATTTTATTGAAAGAGCACTTATTTGGGCAAAACAATTTACTCATCCCGAGCTAAATCTTCCCTTAATACAATCCATGACCAAGGACCAGGTTATGCATCATGTCCCTAACCCTACAAAATCTATGGAAATCTACTCACTCTCTGAAGCCACAAACAATTTTCAAAAAGAATATATATCCAAGGCTTTAAAACAACTCAATCATAATCAATCAAGGTGTGCAAAAGAGCTTGGTATGGATCGATCTAATTTTCATCGTAAAATTAAAAAACTAAACATAGTATAAAAAACCCCTACCAATGGCAGGGGCACAACAATATACGACCAAAACACATTGTAACTATACAAACCAACATAGCTAATTTGGTCTCAGGACCTGCCATCTTAGCTGTTTACTTGAATCAGTTAGACAATTTATGAACTATTCTTTAATTTAGATTTTAAATCAGGAACATAGCAAAAAAATACCTTTTCTTTCTCGCTCCACTTTTTATCTATCTTAAAACCATCTAATTTGTAATTTATCTTTTTCACTACGATACCTTTGATAATATAAAGACAAACTCTCGTAAAAAAACAAATAAAATACAAAACACAACAAATATAATAAAGAGACCTGAACATAGGTCTTGAATAATCACATCATTTTTCATTTTTACCCCTAATTGATATTGAATGTCATATTCAATATACTGTGTTTTTGATATTTTGACTAGACTTTTTTAGATTTGTTGCAAAAAAAAGACATCCACCTGTGCAGGTGAATGCCTATAGTTTTTACCTTATTAGTTTTGATATCTTAAGTCTTCATATAAACCTAATTAAATCTTAAAATATAAGATGATTTAACTTAAAACCAAATTTAGCTATCCAATAAATCATCAATCGCTTCGTCATATACTCTATATATTTTAAACAGTTTGTTTAGTTTTGTGAGTACAAACACCTCTTCAATTACATCGCTTTCAAAATAAATAGCTAAGGTAATATTGAGTTTTTTCAGTTTTCTATGCATAGTAACCAATGAGGATATTCCACTTGAGTCTAAAAATGCCATGTCACCAAAATTAAGTAAAATATTAGAAGGATTTTCTTCAATACAAGCCAAAAAATAGTCTTTAAACTCTCCTGCTTTGCTAGATATGAGGTTTTCTTCTAAAACGATCTCTAAAATCTCGTCTTCTTCTATATATTTTTTGGTAATTTTCATCTCACTCAACTTTCAAATCGCATGTAAACGCAGGTTCGATCATCATAGTAGGCATTTTCTCCAGCAAAGTCATCTACATCATCATAAAGCGACTCTACTAAATTTATATCATTTTTCAAAAAGTGAGCTTTTAATCTAGTAACGGAGTACTCTTCTTGCTCTTTATTGTGAGGCTCGGTAAGACCATCAGTATACAATACTACAAAGTCACCCTCATTGATCTTAAGCTCTTTTTCTTCATACTCTGCATCGTCTAAGATTCCAACCAACATACCATCTGTGTCTAGCTCTTGGTAAGCTTGATTACTATAATGTAAAGGTCGATTATGACCAGCATTTGAGTATTTTATAGTCTGAGTAGCTTTATCATAAAACAGATAAAACATGGATATAAAACACTCTGCCTCCTCAAGATCATCATATAAAACCTTATTTACAAACTCTAATAACTTTGCTGGTTGATCATGTAATAGTGGCTGAGATAACAATACAGATCGAGCCATAGCCATTAAAATAGCAGAGGCTGTCCCATGACCAGAAACATCCGCTATAACAACACCAAAACCATTTTCAGGCTCTGTAAAATATCCATAATAATCTCCTCCCACATGAGAAGAAGGGAGCAGCTTGGCATCAAAGTTTACTCCACTAAAGTTTGGTGAGTTTTTAGGAAGAAGTGAAGTTTGAATTTTTGCTGCAAGCTCCAGGTCTTTTTTCATATTTTCTGTTTTTATAAGCTCTTCTCTTTGAGCAATCAAAGAAACTCTCATAGATTCAAAACTATTACCTAAAACCAATAACTCATCCCCAGAATCCACCACAACTTTATTTTCAAAAATACCTTCTTGTAAGTCCTTGGCTGAATCCATGAGTGATTTTATGGGACGTGTTAATTGTCTTGAAAACAAAAAGGATATAAACAAAGCAATTCCAAAAACCAAAACCCCAAGTATCAGTAATCTCGAAGAAATCTCATTCAATAAACGCTCGATATGGCTATATGATGACTGTAAATAAAACTGAATCGACTCTTTATTAATCTGAAAGTTATAAAACTTACCCTGCCAAACTGTATTATCGATCTTCATTCGATCTTTGGCTGTGATAACAAAGTTCTGTCCCCAACTACTAGAGAGTAATGTAGTATCAGAATAGATAGACACCGGAGATTTAGACTTTTTACTTAAAAACTTGGTAAAGCGGTTTCCAAGCTGTTTTCCAACGATAACAACTCCAATCACAAAGTCATGAAACTCCACAGGAGAAGCAGCGATCAAATAGGTCTTGCCATTAATAATCCAAATACTTGATTTTAATCCATCCTCCATAACAGACCCCAAAAAGTCTTGAGATTTAGGTAACTTATAATCAATGCTTCTAGGAAAGTTTGCCATCAATTTAAGCTCTTCTGTTACTACTAACAGCAAATCATTTTCTACGATCTCTTGTAACTGTGAGCCCGTATCTTGGACTGTTACACTATCTTTCGTCTGAAGTGACATTTTTAAAGTCGGCTCTTCGCTTAAAAGACTAGCTTGTTTTTTAAGTCCTGTCTCTTCTGCTTTTAATAGAATTTCTATCAGATTATATTTGGAGTCTAAATCATTTGTAATTTGGCTTTCTAAGTTTTGTGAAACAGATTTCCAGACCATCAAAAGTGATGTACCCAAAGATAGTAATAATATAGTAGATAACAATATAAGAATTTTATACTGAATTTTTTTGATTTTCATTTGTTAAGATCTTTTCATTAGTTCTTGAATAATACCAATGGAGATTTGAGGGTACTCTTGTATTAGCTCATGGAGCATAACTTTTGATAAATATAAAATATGAGAAGGCACTTTAGTCTTTAAAGTAGCGTTTCTTGGCTGATCTAAAAACAATGAAGTCTCTCCAACACAAGAGTTTTCATCGATTTGTGCAAGCTCTATCCAGCTTCCATTTTGCTCTTTTCCAACAGAAATTTTGCCTTCTAGCAACAAATAAAGCTCATCCCCTTCTTCGCCTTCTTCACATAGGATTTCATCGGCTTCTAGTTGTTCATCTGAACATATCATAGCAATGAGTAATCGATCTCTAGCGCTTAATGATTGAAACAAAGATACAGATTTAAGTCTTTGAACTTTTTGAACTGTTGTTAACACGAATTACTCCATTTCGTTTTGTAAAGACCATTCATTAATACAATACTCTACCATCTCGCCTGAATATAAGTCCTCTGTGCAATTTTTGTATGTAAGAATCTTATCTCTTAAAGCTGTTAGCTTTAAATTTGTAATCTCATAAATGGCCAATGCTCTCATCCAAGCACAATCTCCATCCAAAATATCTCCCAAAATTATTTCTATAGACTTATTTGAAGGCAAGTCCTGATGAAACACTTCATATACTTCAAGAAGACTACTTGATTCCAAAAATGGCATCAATAAAGCACATATATCTTTGTTATCCGCACTACTTAGTAACTCGATAGCCTCATATTTAGTCTTAGAGTTTAAATCCAATAAACTTTTATCGATAATTCGTAGACAATCTTTATCAAATTCCTCATCAAAAAATAACAAAAAGAATCTTAGTTGTTCAAATATATCTTGCTCAATAAGCTCCAATAATGTTGAACCCTTAGTAAGCTTATCTTGTAACACCACATATGATTCTAATAGCTTCATCAATGATAACTTTTCTGCCTTAAATAGCTCTTTTTTTGCCAATGACTGTATCTCTGCTTCTAAAGAGGAGAATAGTTCAAACCAACACGTTCGAGCATGTGAACTCCACTTTTTTTCAAAGTAAAATTCTAAAATTTGAGAAGAGTCCTTTAGTTGTTTTGTAAGATGCGAAACTAACTTAAGGGCTGAGTTTCGGATCGCTACAGAGTTTGAATCAAAATATAAAAATATAGTAGATAGGTTAGATACTTCATTTTGATATAAAAGACTTTGAAATATAGCTTGTTGATTTGTCATACTTTGCTTATAAAGTTGTGCAATAAGTTTATCTACAAAATCTTTGCTCAAGTTTTGCTCAAAGTAATTTATCAATTTTAAAAATTTCAATTGTTGCGTAGACTTCAAAGAGAAAAATATACTCTCTAAATAAGTCATGATTGATTTTTGATCAAACAAAGCGATATAAACAAACAATGCATCAAAATACTTCATAGAACGTCGAATGTTCAATTCTTCTATTTTACTCTTTATTTTTTGATCACTTAATCCTATCTCAAAGCCATAAGCTAAAGCCTTATCATTACTCTTCAATACGATTTTTAACTTTTGCTCATGGCTCAAATTATCAACAATACTTTTAAAGCTCTGGGGATATAAGTCCATAACTTTCCAGATAGCTGTAGCCTCTCCACAAACTATAATATTTTCTAAATGAATATCTTCACATGAGTTCATAAAATCATAAATCTCATACTCATCTAGCTCATTTGGAAACAAAAGCTTTAAGTCTTCATAATTTAGTTTGCAAGATTTTACTTTGGTTTGTACATCATCCACAGACATCAATAATACTAGTTGTTCTTTGTAGGCTGATACCAGCTTGTAGGCTATAACTATATAAATAGAAAACAATAATATTCCTACCAACGAAAATGAATAAGCAAAACCACTTTTTAAAGAAGGAAAAATTACCGGAGCAAATTGAACTACCAAAATCAATAAAATACCAAAACACATATTTACACTATGCGTCCAAATTCCTTCAAAAAAACCTAAGAAAAAACCTCTCTTTTGCGAGTCTACCCCATTATAAAATTGAGCCCGATTCGGAAAGTGAAATACAGACATGATATAGTCCTTGTGAAACATTAATAGAGCAATCACGCCAAGTTCCCAAGAAAACAGGGATATTATTAAGATCAACAAAGAAAGACTAGGAAACAAAAAGTTAATCTTAGTCACACCAAACGATTGAGACAACCTAGGAGCTACAAACATTTGTAAACTCAAAGCGACAATATTTGCAATAGCACAAAACTTACCTAAAAAGGCTGACAAGGCTTGAGACTTTCCTGCAAATACTTGTGATAAACCCTCATTAAACTGATAGATAATCAATGACCCACAACAAATATCTAAAGCGATCAATGAAGCAAACAACATATAAAAGTGATTAGACTTTACTTGTTTTACCCCAAATACTAAGTCTCTAAAAAAATTGGATTTTCTGACTCTATTTATTTTTTTCTTATTTGTATTCAAGCTAGTTTGCGCTTTTTTTTCAAAAACAATCAATACTAACAATGATAATATATAGGCTATTGGCCACAGCAACAATACATTATTTTGATCATAAAACTTTAATAAATAACTTAAAGATAAACCACCAACAATTCCCCCCATCTTTGTGGCAGACAATATAAATGAGTATAAACGCTTCTTTTGAATTGGATTTAAGTAGCTAGAAGAGTAGTTATTGAAATTAATGATTTCAATTCCTAAAAAAACAAAAAAGGCCACATATTGAATAACAATCCCAACAGAAATATCTAAAAACCTATAATCATTTCTAATCAGAAAATTACATATCAAAATACTTACAGCAGCGATGGGTAAAAATATTCGATATATTGCTGAACTATTTACCTTTTTTATGGCAAAGGTATAAAACGAAGATGTCAGCAAAGAGCAAAAGGATATACCTACGAAAATGTAAGGAAGCTTAGCTGCTCCAAATGTTTCTAACAATATGGAAGTCGATACGGCTATACCAAGTGAGGTTCCGATACATACAACCAGTAAATAGAGCATTAAGAAAAAGACCGTGCGTCCTTCTCCCTTTTTAACAGGAAACAACTTGGCTAACATGGGTTTTTATTACTCGCTTCTTTCAATTCAGTCCTCAATTTTTCTTAAACCGCAATATCATACAATTTAAAGAAAAGAAGTGCATCTAAAAGATAAGTATTTAAGACTTTTACTATCTACAATTAAAGTCTGCAAAGGATTGCCCAAAACATACAAAATCCTAGACTAAAGAAATTTTCTTATGGAAGCCACGTAAAGCAGAGCTGTTTCTGTACGCAATATAAAAGGATCTGCTAGTTTTTTTATTACAAAGTTTCGCTTAGAAAACTCTTTATACTCACGACTGGAAAAGTCTCCCTCTGGTCCAATAACAAGGCTTTTCATCGTGGCGATATCAGTAGCACTGAGTATTGAATCATCATGCACTCCTAATACTAAAGGACAGTCCATATGATCAAATAACTTGTCCAATGAAACTGCTGGATGCAAAATTGGCTTTATTAAGTTTCCACTTTGTTTTTGAGCCTCTTCAACAGTATTTTTAAGCTTATCTAAACGATCATTAAACTTTTGAATTTGCTTTTTATTATAGGTACTATGATCACTATAGTAAAATTGAATTTCTTGAACGGAGAGTTCAACTAACTTTTCAAGGCCCCACTCTAGTCTTTTAGAGTCAATGAGGGGAAAGTAATAAACTGGCCCTTGAGTACTTAGCTCTGAAAGCTCTTTGACATTTTTTACAACAATGTCTGACCCTAATTGATGGAGTTCAACACTAAGTTCAACATTTTCGCATACGGCCTGAATCTTTAAAGGAAATTTGCTACGAATTACCTGCAAGTGTTTTTTATCTCTTGCAGATAATTGATAGCTAGAATCTAATTTTTCAAGTCTAACGAAGCGCAAGGGTTTTCTTTAATAAACTCTAAGTGATCTACTACAGGAGCCTTTTCCCACATCTTTTCTAGATTGTACTTTGCTCGTGAGTCTGGGTTAAACACATGTACAATTACTGAGCCATAATCTAATACTGACCATTCAGCATCTCTTACTTCTAGTGGGTTTAAAAGCTCATACTTTAATTTATTACAAGTTTTTCTACAGGTCTCAGCTAACACCTTTTGCTGTGTACTTGAAGTACCATGAGTCACTACAACATAGTCTGTTAGAGTTGTGTGAGCACTTACTTCTGCACAAAAAATATCTTCTGCATGTTTATCTTCAAGCACGTTTAACACTGTAGCTAATACATCTTCACTACTGTATTGAAACTTTTGCTTTTTTAAAATTTCTTGTCTTTCTTCTGATTCTTTGATCTCAGTCATTTCTTACCTATTATTTTTCAATGATTATATTTATAAATTTAAATTTTACGCTTCATCAAAAGCGAATCGCCAATATACAACACATGATACAACTCTAACACCAGAACTTTTGCAACGGCTACAAATGGAACTGCAAAGATCATCCCATAGACACCTAACAACTCTCCTCCAATGATTAAAGCAGCCATAACAAGAAGTGGATGTAGCTCTAGCTCGTCTCCGATAATTTTTGGCTGAAAGACAAAGCCATCTAAGGTCTGCAAAACTATAATTAGCAAAATTACTTTGGCGATCATTATAACTATACCAATCAATCCACCAGCCAAAGCTCCTTGATAGATAGCTAGAAGTATTGCTGGAGTTAATCCAATGATGGATCCTAAATAAGGAATCAAGTTGGCAAAACCACTAATTGGACCGATTACTAAAAAGAACTTAATCCCAATCAACCACAGCCCAAGACTCATTAAAACTCCAAAAATTGTAGCAAGTAAAAACTGACCTTTGATAAACTTTTTTAGTGTTTCATCTGTTTCTGTCATAAAAGAATCTACCCATTCACGATAGCTCTTAGGTACCAATTTCATTATCAATGGATAGATCGAAGCAAAGTCTAATAAAAAGTAAAACAAGTAGACCGGTATCAATACTAAATCCATTGTAATTTGAAATGACTTAGAAAATACTTTTAATAGCAATGAACCTATGCCATTTAACGCTCTACCCACACCTTTATTGACCTGAATCAGAACCTGCTCTAATTTGGCTTGGTACTGATCTACATTTAAAAATGCCTCATCTACATATTGTTTTAAAGGAGCTGGAATGGTCGTATCTTTTAGTCCAACAATCTTGGTACGAGCTTTTTGTAAAATTGGTTTGTAATCAATATTGGATAACTCATTCGACATGGAGATGACATTGGTAGACAGCTGCAATAGAAACGGAATTATAAATAGTGTTCCTAGTACAAAAAACTTAGTAAACACAATGAGTACAGCGTTCATTCTCCCGAGTTTTTTAAACCTTTTTTGCCAAAATAGCACCATAGGATTTAACAAATATGCTAAAGTAAATGCAATAAAAAATGGAGCAACAACACTCCATAAAGCATATGTAAAAGTCGCTATGGTAATTATCAAAAATGCACTAATCAAAAAGTCCTGTGAAAACAACAAATCTAATAGCTTATATCTAAAGTTGTCCCAACTATTTTTTCGCTCTTCTGGAGTTTTAGGGGGCTTTTTTGCTTTTTTCATTTTTCCTCATACTTCTATTGTTTAATTTACATATTATCCATCTTACTATATCAGAAAGTAGGATCAAGTCGAAACCGAAATTTTAGGATGATTACTCCATTTATTCATAATTTTAGTAACATTTGTTATCATATTGCGTATATATTTTACATCATCAACTACTTTGTCTTAGGAGACATTCATGTTTAAAAAATTATTGCTAGGCTCGTTACTTACTATTTTTACTAGTAGTTCATTTTGTGCCCCTTTTTATTTTCAATCCAATTCTTCAGCTGCTAACGGTAAATCTGCGATTTATTTAGCATCAAAAACTATGGACCTTTCCAAAGATCCAGAAGTTGTTGAAGCTATTTTGTCTGGCGAAGTAATTTTGTTTGACGGGGGCCATACTTCTTATACCTTAACCCTACCTTACCAAACTAAAAAAGGTAGCTTTACTACTGAGTTTACTTTAAGAAGACATGGGGCATTGTTTGCTTTATCACACTCAGACGACTCTGACAGAACATATTTTCCAGCTAATCTTTCTAACACTACACCCTTCAAATTAACTCATAAAAAGAAAGATCGATTTTCATTAAATATCGCATTTGAAATAGCTGACAATCAAGAAGAAAAGGACCTACTATCTACTTTAAAACTAAGTAAAGACGGGCTTTTATCCAAAAATAAGTATAAATTTAAAATTGGTCTCTTATCTATGATTAAGGAAGCTAATTTCGAAAAGAAAGACAATTTTGATAACTTACATGATCAATAGACTAAAGCTTTCTTAAAATCAAAGCCCTCTCTTGAGGGCTTTTTTATGCCCACATATCTGTCGCACCAAAAAAAAGACCCTTAAATGAATTACCATTTAAGGGTCTTTTTATAAGTCTAATATAAACAAACTCTCTTACTTTTATAAGAGGCTCGCAAGGGTCAAAAACTTATGAGTAAAAACTACTCAGTTTCTGTCTCTTTCTTTGAAGATTTTTTATCTTCTTTTTTGTCTACTTTTTTATCTAAAAGTTTAGACTCCGAGAAATCTTCTCCAGCTAAAGCTTTTTTAACACGACTTTCAATATCTTCTCGTACTTCAAGGTTTTCTTTTAAGAAAATTTTAACGTTTTCTTTACCTTGACCTAATCGGATATCTCCGTAAGAAAACCATGTTCCGGCTTTTTTCACGATACCATGTTCAACACCTTGATTTAATAAAGATGCTTCATAAGAAATACCAAATCCCCACATAATTTCAAACTGTGCTGTTTTAAAAGGAGAAGCTAATTTGTTTTTAGCTACTTTTACTTTGTTTCCTGTTCCGACAACTTCTGTACCTTTCATTAGGTTTTCTGTTCTTCGGATCTCTAGTCTTTGTGAAGCATAAAATTTAAGAGCGTTTCCACCGGTAGTTGTTTCTGGGTTTCCGTATCCACCTATTTTCATTCTGATTTGATTAATGAAAATAACACAAGTATTAGACTTTGAAATTGTAGAAGTTAGCTTTCTCATAGCTTGAGATAATAATCTAGCTTGAAGACCCATGTGTGAGTCTCCCATTTCTCCTTCGATTTCTGCTCTTGGAGTCAAGGCTGCAACCGAATCCACTACTACAATATCAAGACTACCTGAACGTACCAAAGTCTCAAGGATTTCAAGTGCTTCTTCACCGCTTGTTGGTTGTGCTACAAATAAATTATCTGTATCCACACCTATTTTTTTTGCATAAGACGGGTCTAAAGCGTGCTCTGCATCAATAAATGCTGCTAGTCCACCACTTTTTTGTGCATTGGCAATACAATGTAAGGTTAAAGTCGTTTTACCAGAAGCTTCGTTACCATAGATCTCTACAATACGTCCTCTAGCTACTCCACCTATACCAAGTGCTTGATCTAACTCTAGAGACCCGGTTGGTATAACATCTACCTTCTCTGCCATTTTAGATGACCCAAGTCTCATGATTGCACCCTTACCGTGTGCCTTCGTAATATTATCAATTGCCATTGTTAGAGATTTGAGTTTATCTGCATCTGCCTTTGCCATTTTTGCCCCTTTATATTAAAACTTACGATGTTTATTCGCTTTTGTATAAACTTTATCGCATGAATAATTGAATTAGTCAAGATTATATCTACAAAAATGAGTATAGCAAAAAGGCAAACATTAGGCAAAAACTTTTTTCTTGTTGTCCTTTTTTTGTATCATTGCTTTAAAATCTAGTACATAAATATAGTGTTTAAGCAATAAATTAGCATCAGATTTTACATGTAAAAAAAAAGGCGAACATTATCCTAAAATAAAATTCGCCATGAAAGTTTTGGGTTAATTTTAACCCAGGTAATCCGCCATTAAGTTGTTATCGTCTGAACCTTCCATCATCTTTTCAATGATGGCACTTACAGAGTGCTCCATACGATATAGAGACAAAATAGCTCTTAATTTTACATCATAATCTTTATCGCTTACATGTACTGATATAAGCTCTTGCGCTTTGTCCCCACCAATCACAGTAAGTGCCCATATAGCAGACAATTTCATCCATTTATCACTAGATCTCATCATTTGATCTAGATGTTTAAAGATATTAGTATCTCCAAAACGGTGCAGTGCAACAGCGGCATTTGCCCGAACTCTATTATTTTCATCATTTAGAAGAGGTAAAACCAAAGGCAAAGCTTGATGGTATTTTCTTTGCATTAAGGAGTCCACACTGTTTGCTCTAATTCTACCGATTGTTGAATGTAACCCGTCCAACAATACTGGAATAACATCTTTAGAGTCAAAACTACCTAGTGATCTTATAATTGTTGCCTTTAAATTTGCATTTTCTGTTTCTTGGTAGATTCGTAACAAAAAGTCTAACGAAGAGGGCTTAGCAATCATACCAACGGAGATAATCGTAGTCATTACTAAATCAATCTCTGGTGACTCTAAATATTGATGCATGATTGGCAATAATCTACCTTGGTTTCGCATCCCAAACTCTCGAAGAACCTCTAATTTTATAGAGTGCTCTGCATCATTTAGGATATCAATTAAAACTGGTACAACTAAACCATTTGGGTACTTTTTTAAGCAATGAATCGCCTCTATCTGAAGTCTACTATCATAAGATTTCACAATATCTAAATACTCTTGTCCAAAATCTAAAGACTTAATTTTTGGTGTAGAAATTAAAGCAGCATAAACTACATAAGTGTTCATGGAGTTTAAGCTCTTTTTATAATAGCTAATAGAGTGCTCATTGTCCTCTTTTGCCAATATTAACGGCTCCCACTCAGTATATAGCGGTGACTCCATCAATAAATGCTTCAAAAACTTTACAGTTCGTGGCTTAAATATTCGTCCAAAGGCCCTAGCTGTAGCAAAAAGAAGCTCAATATCTTTACTTTTCTCTAAAGTTTCAACAAGAGGTTGAATCACTTGAGTCGTTCCGATTTTTCCTAGGACATCAATAGCAGAGATTTTCATCTCGCTCTCGTTTGACTTTAACATATTGATCAAAATTTCAATTACCGATTGATCTCCATGTCGATAAAGGGCGTGGGCAACATTGGCTCGGACCTCATGATTTGCATCGGTCAACAATGGTAGCAATAGTTTTTTATTTTCATCGGTTCCATCATGACCGATGACGTCTATCACTCTTGATCTCAGATCACCATCAACTTCTGATAAATAATCATCTAACAATGAGACTACTGCTTCTCCAGAAATACCGCTGATTACTGCTAAAAGGCGCTTTCGTAACTCTTTGTCAGTTTCTAAGTCTAAACGATCTATCAGTGAATCAATGTCTGACTCTCTATTTAACTTTTCAAGAGTTTGAATCGCTTCAGATCGTACTAATTTGTTGGAGTCTCCTAAAAATTCACGAGATAACTCAGACTCTGAATAGCAGCGAAAACTACCTAAACAACGAATAATTCTGATGCGCTCTTCTACTTTTGAATTAACAATTTGAGACCTTAGATCTTGATCTGATTTAAGCCCTTTTATGCGAAAAGCCATGGTACTTTTATCTATACCCTTAAGCTGCAAATCATCAATCTGCTCGCAATGGACAACATCTTGCATCAACTCATAGGTCTTAGACCCAATCAATATTGAATTTGTCTGACAAGCATCTGTCAGTCTCGATGCCATATTAACGGTTTTACCAATGGCAGTGTAATCCATATATTTTTCACAACCAATAGCACCGATAACTGACATTCCAGTGAAAATCCCGATACTTGCTGTTAAATCAGGTCGATCATGCTCTGCCCATGATGCCCGTAGTTCTTGCATTTTTGCCTGCATTGCCAATGCACATTCAACGGCTAGTTCGGCATGATTTTCTAAGCTCAGTGGAGCACCAAACAGGGCCATGATTTCATCGCCAATATATTTATCTAATGTTCCACCATAGGCAAAAACCAAGTCTGTCATCTCTGATAAAAAATCATTTAATTGCACCAAAACTTCACTAGGAGAGTAGTACTCTGTTAACTCAGTAAATCCGTTTAAATCAATAAATAATACTGTAATTTCTTTTCTATCTTCTTGGAGCATTCCACGAGTCGGATTTTCTAAGATTTCACGAACAATTCGGTCTGATACAAATCGCTTAAACATGTTTACAATCGAGTTTTTTTCACGCTCTCGAAACATTACAGCTTTAGAACTTCGAATTATAATATTCATTAATTTTACATCGAGTTCGTTAAAGTTTTCTTGATTCTTTTTGTTTAATAAAACAATTGCACCAAGTGTCTTTCCATAAAATTTGAGTGGCAAAGCCAAAGAGGTCTCTAATCGATCTAATCCGTATTTTTCACCTTGAAAGTATTTTCCAGAGTAAGTCTTTGCTACAATGGATTTCATCAAGGTTTGTGAAGCTAAGTTTTTAAAGAGTTCTTCTTGATCTGCATAAAACTCACATCCATCAGCGTTTCCGACCTGTAGATTATATTGGCCCGAGACTTCATCATACATCATAAAAACTACAATTTGAGCATCAACCGCTCCCTCAATTATTGCTATAAGGTATTTTAAAAACTGATTCAAGTAATAATTTGAGTCAACTAATTTATTAAGTTTTGATATTAATTTTTGCTCTGTTTTATAGATTCTGACGATTCTACGTAATTTTAGCTCTTCTAAAAGCTTATAACAGGAAGTAAACAATGAGTCTAAAAAATCTAGAGTCTCAGTAGTAAAGGCTTCTTGGTCTTTAGGATTGATCAGTACCCAAGTACCTCTCATTCCTTCTGAAAAGTAGATAGGAAAAAGTAAAGCTCCATTGAGCTCCGCTGCTACTTGAGTTTCAGGCCAGCTTTCAAATACTTTTGGCTCTTCATCGATGTTTTCAAATACAAAACGCTTTACTTGGTGAAAGTACTGATCTTCAACTAGTAAATCGACCGATTCAGAGCCATAAACTACACGCACTTCATCTAGTAGATCTTCTTTTTCAAGATAAATTATATACTCAGACGGAATCTCTTGCTCAATATATTGACCAAGCTCTTTCCATAACCCTTCAAAAGATAAAATAGATTTTTTAGCTAAAAACTCTTCTAGTGACTGTACCATTTGTACCCTTTAACAATTTTAATCTTGATTATTAACCCATTTTTGGTAATAACGATTTCCTTTAGGGGTAGATTTTCTACCTCTTGGAGTCCTTTCAACAAATCCAAGTTGAATCAAATAGGGCTCACATACTTCAGAAATTGTCTCATCATCTTCACCGACTGAAATGGATAAAGTAGATAATCCAACAGGGTTTCCTTCATATACTTCGCACAATACTTTTAATATTTTTAGATCTAAAACTTCTAAGCCAAGCTCATTTACATTTAATAATGCTAAAGCTTCACAAGATACTTGTAAATCTACTGATTTTCGTCCTTTGACTTGAGCTACATCACGAACTCTTTTTAATAACCGGTTGGCGATTCTTGGAGTTCCTCTACTGCGACTTGCTATCTCTAAGGCCCCATCTTTTTCAATTTTAATCTCTAAAATTGATGCGGACCGAGTAACAATTTGAGCCAATTGCTCTTTATTATAAAACTCAAACTGTCCTAATATCCCAAAACGATCTCTTAAAGGCGCACTCAACAATCCTGACTTTGTTGTTGCCCCCACTAAAGTAAATGGTGGTAAATCAATTCGAAGATTTCTGGCATCTGGGCCTTTTCCTACTATAATATCTAATTTATAGTCTTCCATAGCAGAATAGAGTATTTCTTCGACTGGTAGTTTTAAACGATGAATTTCATCAATAAATAAAACATCTCTTGGCCCAAGATTAGTTAGAATTGCAGCCAAGTCCCCTTGCCTTTCAATAGCTGGGCCTGAAGTAATCACAAAATTGGTACAAAGACTATTTGCTATAATTTTTGCAAAAGTTGTTTTACCAAGACCAGGAGGCCCACTCAATAATACATGATCTAGGGCTTCTGTTCTTTGATTTGCTGCCTGAATAAAAATATCTAATTTTTCTTTGAGTTCAGTTTGCCCTAAAAAGTCTTCAAAAACCAAAGGTCTTAAAGACTCCACTTGAACATCTTCTCCTAACTCAATAGGAGAGGTTAAACGTTCATCTAGGGTTTGCCGTTTTTTGGCGCTTATAATGTTTTCTTCTATCACAATTAGACCGAACTATACGGAAACTCTCTCTTCTGTATCCGGATGGAAGATGTGGATTTTTTCTGGATCAATAAATGCTTGAAAGCTATCGCCAGGATTTGCAACTACATTTGCAGCTACTCTACCTACCATGGCGTTACTGCCTACTTTTAAATGAACATAAAGCTCTGCACCTAAAGGCTCGACAATGTCAACTTTAGCTAAAATACTACTATCTTGCATATCTTGCGCTTTTAAATTGCTTTTATCGTAAATATCCTCTGGTCTGATCCCAAGAGTCAACTCACGTCCAACCAAAGACTTTAATTTATCTGTAACTTTTTTAGGACTAACATGCATTGAAAAATCTTCTTCGCCTTTTCCTTTTAAATATAACTCATCACCTTGAACCTCAAGAGTAACATTCAAGAAGTTCATAGGAGGAGAACCCATAAATCCAGCAACAAACTTGTTACTTGGATTATTATATACCTCAGTAGGAGTATCTACTTGCTGAATCACTCCACCGTTTAAAATTACAATTCGATCCCCCATTGTCATGGCTTCAACTTGATCGTGAGTAACATATATAACTGTATTTTGAATCTTTTGATGAATTTTTAGTATTTCTGCTCTCATTTGCCCACGCAATTTGGCGTCCAAATTAGATAAAGGCTCATCCATTAAAAATACTTTTGGCTCTCGAATAATCGCTCTACCTAAAGCTACACGCTGACGTTGACCACCAGACATTGCTTTTGGTTTTCGTTGTAAGAGTTCGTCTAATCCAAGCATAGAAGATACTTCTTTTACTTTTTGATCAATAACGTCCTTGGGCACTTTTTTAAGGCGTAAACTAAAAGAGATATTTTCAGCAACAGTCATATGAGGATACAAAGCATAGTTTTGAAAAACCATTGCAATGTCTCGATCTTTGGGCTGTACATCGTTCATGACTTTTTCATCAATAATTAACTCACCAGACGAGATATCTTCAAGACCAGCAACCATTCTAAGCATTGTTGACTTTCCGCAGCCAGAAGGACCAACTAAAACAACAAACTCTTTGTCTTTAATAGTCAAACTAGTTTCTTTGACGGTATACTCTTCATTGCCCGGATATATTTTAGTGATATTTTCCAGTCGAACTTCTGCCATGATTCCTCCACAAGACTATAAATAAAATGCTTCAAGCGTTGTAATTGATGAAATTTGTTCAATTTTACTAAAGCTTTAAAATCAAAACCCCCTTTAAAACTCGCTTATTAAGGGCTTAACATATTGACGTAGAGTATATCTAAGGCAAATATTATTTGCAACAATGATTATCTTATACAATGCAAAAGAATGACAAATATATATGAAAGTATAATTTTTTTGTAACTATGATTTATGACAAAAATGGAGTCAAATTGATCTCTACACTAACCAGAAGATTTTGACTATAGGTCTACTACAATCAAGGTAATGTCATCCGACTGGGGGTAAGATTTAGTAAAACTATTAATATCATCAATAATTGCCTCATGGAGTTCGTTGCAATTCATGGTGGAAGCATTGTCCAAGATAAAATCTAAAAAGCGCTCTCTACCGTAAAAATCAGCCTTATATCGGGCTTCATCCACACCATCTGTGTACAAAATCAGCTTATCGTTTTCTTGAATATCTTGTTCATCCATTTCAAAAATATTCTCTTCCATCATTCCACAAGGCAAACCAGCAGTATCTAACTCGATCAATTCATTCGTGGCGTTGCGATATAAAAGCATCCCGTTATGCCCACCAGAACAATAAGCGATTTTTCTTTTTTCTATGTCAATTGTGGCGATAAAGCATGTCAAAAACATCTCATCACTGGTAGACTCATACAAGAGTCCATTGAGTCTTTCTATCATAAACAAAGGTGTATTATCATCTTTATATATAGATCGTAGGCAAGCTTGAGCAGCTACAGCAATTAATGCCGAAGGAAGCCCTTTACCAGAAACATCAGCCATTATTACACTGATCATTTTTTTATCTTCAAGGTGGCCACTTAAATAATCGAAAAAATCTCCTGCTAGATCCTTTGCTGGAATCCAACCCGCTCTTAACCCTAATAGATCTCCAAAGTCTGGATCAAATGCCGGTAGTAAGCTTCGTTGAATCTCACGTCCCACACCTAACTCGTGGCTTAAAAGCTCTCTAGCTTGCTTTTCTTCCTCAGCCATTTTTTCCATGAGTAGAAAATTAATAGTCGACACCAAATTAGCCGCTTCAAAAGGTTTGGTCAAATAATCATTAATCTTAAGAGTACGACCAATTTTTTTGTCTAAATCAGAGTTTTTACCTGTAATCATAATTACAGGTATACTACTTGTTCTTTCATCTGACTTAAGTGCTCTACAAAAGTCCCAACCGTCCATCTCCGGCATATTATAGTCAGTAGTGATTACATCAGGCTGTTCATTAAGCGCTCTTTCAATTCCTTCTTTTCCATTTTTTGCCGTAATCACAATAAATCGCTCAGACTCTAAAGGCCTACGGATTAACTCAAGCCCCATTCGTGTATCTTCAACCACTAAAATCTTTTCACGTTGAGATCCGTTTCTAGAAATATAATAGGTCAGTTTTTGATGGATTTCTGCCATATCATAAGGCTTAGTTACGTAATCACTAGCCCCCGCTTCAAACGCTTGCTTAATACTTTTTGCATCTGTTAGGGATGATACAAGTAATATTGGTAATCTTGAAAGATGAGGGTCCTTACGAAGCCATTGGCATAGTTCAAAACCGTCACAACCATCCATTTGAATATCAGAGATAATAGCATCAGGAATATCGTCTTTTAAATGCTCTTGTGCCTCAAGACCATCTGATACAGAAGCTACTTTATAGCCTTTTTTTTCTAAAGATTTATTTAAAATAATTTGTAGAGTTTTATTATCTTCAACGGTTAATACGCTCAATTGCTCATTGCGTGAGCGTCTAAGAACCATATTAAACACTCGAGTATCAATGGGAGTCGGTAAGAAGTTATCTGCTGCCATTAACAAAGCTTTACCTTCAAGATGCAAAGGATAAAACACAATTAAATAAGGCAGGTAATTTTTAACGTGATCTCGGATAAATTTATTTATATCCGAACCAAACCGATCTTGCTTACAAAAATACTCATAATCAAGAAGAATTAAATCAGACTTGCTTCCTTCAATAAATAAAATAAACTCTTCTGTTGATAGCTTATCTACATTGATAATATCTGGACTAGCAATTCCTTGCGTCAAAGATAACATCATTATATCTGTACTAGCACTAGAACTCTGTCCTGTTAAAACAAGCATATTTCTCCAAATCAAATCGCCGAGTAGAAGATCATTTATTGTATTGCCATCTTGGCTTCATCATAAACTCTAGCTACTCTCAATGACATATTTTAAACACTTAAAAAATATGTCAAGAAAACTGTACAATAAAATTACCAAAAACTTTGCATTTCATAAACTACTTTTTATCCATTAGGCTTAATTAATCACTAATTTATGTCTTTAAATCAAAAAATCCCTCAAAAACTTTTGTTTTTGAGGGATTTTTTAAATAAAATTATTGAGCGTCTAATGCCATTTTCTTAAATTGTTTTTTCAACTCATCACCTTTTGCAAAGTCAGATAAATCAATCAACTCTCTTCTTGAGAAATAATCATAATTGTTTCGTCGATAAATATCCAAGATTTCATCATGTGCACTATAAGAGTGAGCTGCTTGAGCTAATTTTCTTGCATCATATCTACTAAATCGTCTTACTTGCTTTCTAGTATATAAAACCAAAATCTCATCTTGAGCAGAATACTTACTTGTAGCAGCACTTACTCTAATAACATCTCGTACAGTTAATCGATAGCTTTGAGATCTTACAAACATTTTTAAAAGACCATTATGAGTATCATGTGCTGTTGCACTCTGACTAACATAGATGATTTCTCTTGTAGTGATTCGGTTTGCAGCAGATCGAACATACTCTTGTAAAACTCGGTTGTGAGCTGAATGCTTAGTACACGCTTCTGCTAAACTAACTGCATTTCTAGCTGTTAACTCATTTGCACGAATCTCCATATATCGAATCAATAAACCGTTGTGCTCTGAATGGCTACCTTCTCGATTTGCATTTCTAATTGCTTGATCAACAGTCCAATATCGTAGGTCATAGTCATTATAATAACTTGATGTTACACCAGTCTCAACAAGACCTTCTTTTAAAAGTTCTGCTTCTGCAACTTTTGTTGGAGCACTTACTTTGAATTGTGTAGACTCATCTACTTTTACGATTTCACTTGTAACAGGTTGTACTGCTAGTTCAACTGCATGCACTTGACTTAATGACGCACACCCTATTCCTATTAAAAGCACTGATACTGCTAATTTTCTCATTTTATTCCTCCGCAGAATATTTTTATCCAACGATGTTTAGAACCTTAATTTTTGGATCTACTTGATATTTGAATCAATAGTTTACTATAAGTTGAGTATAGTTACGAGAACATAAGAAATATGTTGCGGCTTTTCATTGAAATCTATATTTTTTTTTAAAAGTTTATAAGCTTGTCCTCAATAACAAACGACTAGTTGATTCTCACGAGCCGAAAAATAAAGAACAATTTCAATTATATTTTTATAGGAATATGATATTATCTGATCATGATTAAACACACTTCTCTTTTGATTTCAATTCTCCTTATTTATCTATTTCTAAGTGCTTGTAATAAACAAACAGATCTAGGTAAAAAGGGCCCAAATACTAACCAAATAGATCACCTACCAACTAAACTCAAAAGTATCTCCTCACCCTTAGAGATAGGCATTCTATTTTGGTCTGAAACTATCTTAGGCCAAGTAGCTATGAAAAATGGACTAGAACGAGAGTTAAAAAATATAAATGTAGTAAGAGCTTCACTAGAATACCCTCTTATCCAAGCGCGAACTTTTGTAGCAGGAGACGGTCCACAAGGCACTAAAAATCAATATTTACAAATGCAAAAACTCCTAAAAGATCCGCCCGATCTAATCATATTACAGCCCACTGATACGGTCTCTCTAACCAACCTAGTAAAACAAGCAAACAAATTAAAAGTCCCTGTAATTAGTTATGATCAATATATTCAAGACGCAGAACAACTCAGCTTTATCACAAGCAATAATTATCAAGCAGGTTTTTTAAACGGTGAGTACATCGATTCTCATTTTGAAGATCATTATGAAATTAAGTTAATATTAGTAGAGTACCCTCAAGTATCTTCTACTGTTAGTAGAGTTAATGGCTTGATACAAGCCCTTGAATTTGGAAAACAAAAATATAAAATTTTAAAGAGTTACTCTGCTGTAGACCCAAAATCAGGATCGATTGCAGCACACCAAATATTAAAAGACTTCCCACAAAAAAATAGTATCGATGTAATATTTACTATCAATGACGGGGGCGGCCTCCCTGTAGTTGATGCTTTTGTGAAAGCAAAACGAAATGAAGTTTTTTTTGCAACAATTGACGGAGATCCAAAAAGTGTAGAAAATATAAAAGCCGGTTATACTAAAATCGACTCTGCTCAATTTTGTTCTGAATTAGGTGTAGAAGCTATGCGAACAGCATATAGATATCTTTCTGGTGAAAAAGTACCCCTTGAAATATCACTTCCCGTATTTCCAATCACTAAAGAGACGATCCATCGTTACAAAGGTTGGGAGGGTAAAATCCCTAAAGCATTTGTAAAACCTTGGAAAAAAACTAAAAACCCTCATTGGACACCTAAAATCAATCAATAGCTATGAGTAAAGCAAATCTATCGTTACACAAACATCTCATTAATTTTGATCGAAACTTAATCATTACCTTTAATATTTTTGTTTTATCATTACTTATTGCCAATGGAGTAATTTCTTCGTATTTTCAAGACTCTGTTTCACATAAAAATCAAGTTCAACTAGAAAAAACTTTAGTTTCTTTAATTTCTGACTCTATTAAATCCATGGATTTGGCCGGTCGATTTCACTCTCGACGTCTGATTGAAAAGTTTGTGCAAACACAAAAACGTCTTAGCTTTATTATGGTCGTAAATCATGATGGCTATGTAACAGCTCATAGTGACTCTGGTCAAAATAATATACCAATTGAACCATCGCAACTTGAGCTAATGAAACAAGTTATAACAAATCAGAAGCCTATCATTAGCTCCATTACTTACAACTCAGAAGCCGTGGAGCAGGTAATACTTCCTTTTAATCATGGCTATCGAAATCACGTAAAAGAAACAATTTTTGTTGGCTTCTCTAATAAGTATTACAAAGAGTTAGCTCAACAAAATAGAAATCAACTTTTTTTACTTATCTTTTTACTTGCTCTACTTTCAATTGCAGCCTCCTACTATTTGGGTAAACGATTTGGGACACCAGTAGTTAACTTGGCTATTCGTTTTCACTCTATTTTGGATCGATCTCCATTGGCAATTTTTATGAATTCAAAAGCTCAAGACGAGGTATATACAAGCTCTCAATTTTTAGAACTTCAAAAGTTGTATCCTGACTTTCTAAAAGAACAAAGTGACAAGGTATTTGAAAAAGGCACAGAGATTAAAGAGTCACTATATTTTAAAAATATCGATGAAATTGAAAAGTACTTTATCTGTGTTAGTTTTCCTCTGATGTTAGACAAAAGTGGAGAAGTGACAGACTCTTGTACCTTAGCCATTGAAAATACAACTAAAATTAAAGCAGAACAGTCTATTCGAGACAATGAAAATACCTTAGCTACAACCTTAAATGCAATTACACATGCTGTAGTCACTAGTAATTCTTTACACCAAATCATCCACATGAATAGCGTAGCTGAAAGCCTATTAAACATTAGCTTAGAAGAAGTAAAGTATCAGAAATTTTCTAAACTCTTTCAAATCACTAACTCTGATCAACATAGTTTCTCTTTTACAGGGGAACTAAAAAACTTAAAAATTTCGGATCAAAAGAAGCTATTAATTTCACTTAAAGTTTCTAAAATTCGTGATGAAAACTTAAACTTTATGGGAAATGTTTATGTATTTCATGATGTTACCCAACAAATTCATATGGAAGAACAACTCCGGCAGTCTCAAAAAATGGAGTCCGTTGGGCGATTGGCCGGTGGAATTGCACATGATTTTAACAATATGCTCGGTGGTATCATTGGATGCAGTGAACTACTAAGACCATACATAGTAGATAACCCAAAAGCCTTCGGGTTTTCAGATATGATTATTAAAACTTCGCAAAAAGCCGCTGACCTCACCAAAAAACTGCTTTCTTTTTCTAGAAAGGGCGCTTTTGTATTGCAATCTGTAGATGTTCATTCTACCTTACTAAACTCCATAGAACTCTCCAAAACAACTCTACCTAAAACAATAGAAGTCAACTATCAGCTCAATGCCAATCAATACTACTGTAATTTGGACGAATCACAATTCCAGAACGCTGTTATCAATTTAATTATTAATTCTAAAGATGCAATACTAGATAATGGACTCATTGAAGTTATTACTAAAAATACTCACCTTGATAAACATTATTGTATAAATAGCCCTTTTGAATTAGATCCTGGAGAATATTTACAAATTATCCTAAAGGATGACGGAATAGGAATCAAAAAGGACATTCAATCTCAAATATTCGAGCCATTCTTTTCTACTAAAGGAGTAGGAAAAGGCACAGGTTTAGGCTTGTCCTCTGTTTATGGGTGTATCAAAGAACACTCTGGTGCAATTATATTATATAGCGAAGAAAACAAAGGCACTAGTTTTCATATTTTTTTAAAAACTACTGAGCAAAAAGTCTCGCAAAATTCTAAAGCCATAGAGTATATACCTCACCTAGGGCAAGGAGATGTTTTACTAGTTGATGATGAAGAGGCAATTCGCTCTTCAAGTAGCGCCCTTCTTGAATCTATGGGCTATAATGTTGAAGTTGCAAAAGATGGACAAGAAGGGTTTGACTACTTTCTTAGAAACCCAAACAAGTACAAGTTAATCGTCCTAGATATGCTCATGCCTAAGTTAAGTGGAGAAGAAGTCTTTCTTAAGGTCATTGAACAAAACCCCCGACAAAAAATCATTATATCTTCTGGATTTATCGGATCTGCTAAAATTGAGCTACTGATAAAAAAAGGCTTGAGTGGATTTTTACAAAAACCATCGAGTCGTGATCAATTTAATGACTTATTGAATCGTATTTTTACATAAGCCTTTTTATTATTTTTAGCTTAACCAGAAGTTCCTTTATAACTAAACTTGTAAGTTTCTTCATTTATTTGAAACTCTTTAATAAAATAATCGTATTATCTTATTAAGACCAATATAATTTTTTTTCAAAGCAAAGCACTATCAAAGACTGCTCTGCTTTAATTGTACAATAAAGGGTGTCATTGTGAAAAACGTATTCGATAGATTTTGTAAGTTTGCTATTTGTTCAAGTTTAGCTTTATCCATTTCAACTGTATCTTGGGCTGCTCCAAGTGAAGAGGACTTAGTTGAAGCTATACGTAATTGTGTAGATCCAACAATTAATCAATGTGATCAGGTGAAGCAGGTTCGAGATGAACTTCGTGGAATTAGAGAAGATGGTAGTTACGAGTATTTTCAATTTGAAAAAAAGGGAAATAGAAGTAAAGACAATAATGAAAACCTAGACACAGATGAAGGAATGTATACAGTTAAATTGCAAGGTGGAAGCCAAGCAATGTATAAGGTTGTTTTTCACTTACCAAAATCACGGGGAGTGGGAAAAGACAACACTTTAATGAGATTAGACTCTTATGAAATTACATATACCCCAGTAGCAAATGGCAATGGTCCTCAAAACATCGTAGTTATTAAAGAAAATCCAGAGCAAGATATGTCTCTTGGCGAAGAAATTACTATTTTACTTGAAAATGTTGGTACAGAAGTATCCGTTCAAGCTAAAGTTTATGCACAAGAGTCCAAAAGGAGCTGGGGCTTAAACCCAGATCCAAACTTTGAAATTAAGTTATTTAAATCTTCTCAAGTGGATGATCCTTCTAACCCAGATGCACAATTAGTCCAGTATGCAAAAAGTGCTACACGGTCTACACTGAAAAAAATGGGAGTTCCTTTTTATGAAGTCCCTCCAGCAAATGTAGTTATTTATGACACTAGATTTGAAAATCAAAAAGCCATGTATCGTGCTCAAGATGTAATCGATAGAGCAGCTAACGCTGGCAACGCAATGAGAGCCATTGGCATCCTTGAAGGTTCTGCAATCCATGGACCAAGCTCTATTATCTCTGCTTTAAATACCGCTATTAAATATTTAAGTGCAGGAGATAAATACCATTCTGAATTAGCAAAATCTTATGGTCAAAGAATCTTAGACCAAGTAAACCGATTATCTAATCGATTTACTTTTTATACAGATCAAGAAGCTGGTTATGATGATTTAAAAGATGGTTATGGTGACTCCGATACAAAGCCTGGATATGGCGGAGGATATGATTCGGATACTAAACCTGGATATGGATCTGACACCAAGCCTGGATACGGTAGCGGATATGATTCTGATACTAAACCTGGTTATGGCAATGACAAACCGTCTGATACAAAACCAGGATATGGTAATGACAAGCCTTCTGATACCAAGCCTGGATATGGTAATGGAGGATCTTATAATAGTTCTACAAAATCATTTGATTCACTATTTGGAATGCGTAAGTACGATACAGTTCGTGGTAGTACAGCAATTGATAATAAAAACGGTAGACTTTCTAACAGTGAAGCTCTTAGAACCCAAATCAAAAAAGATAGAGATATTATGAGTAACAGACAAAATGGAATAAACAGTGTTGAATGGCACTTTTTTCCTAAGTCTGGAAAAGTAGGTCCTACTGACACTTTAAGAGATGCTTTAAATAGAGCTGGTATTCGAATAGTAATTAAAAACGGTGGAGCTGGTTATGATTCAGATACTAAGTCTGATTATAAAAGTGGCGGCAGCTTCTACGATTCAGATTTAAAATAATTCGATGCTAATTGTGTCACTCTAAAATTGATTGACACTCCTTAAAACAAAAGCCCCATTCTTTTTTAGAATGGGGCTTTTTGTTACATTTGAGAAAACTGTCGGATAACTTCTTCTAAAGAAGAGCGATGCTCTTTTACAAGCTGCACTCCTCTATCTCTCATAGAATAATACTCTTTCTCATCAATATAGTCAGCAATGCCCTTCATATCTTTTTCTCGAATCATATCCTTGACTTCTTTATTTATTTTTAGAAATTCATATACAGCTACTCGCCCTCTGTAACCTGTCTGATTACAAGAGTCACAACCACTTGCACTACAAATTTCAGAGCCTTCTTCAAGATCAAACTCTAAAGCTACATTTTTAGAAACTGTCTCTTTAACCATACATTTTGTACAAAGTGAACGCACCAGTCTTTGACAAACTAAGCCACTCAACGCTGTAGAAATACTAAATGAATCTACTCCGATTTCTAGGAGTTTCTCAATTGTCGACAAACAATCCGCTGTATGCATAGTAGATAGTACTAAATGACCTGTTAGGGCAGTTTTATTCATCAAAGAAAACACTTCTTCATTACGAACTTCTCCTACGCAAACTACATCTGGGTCGGATCGTAAAATACTTCGAATTCCTGCTGCGAAATTTAATCCACTTTGTGTATCCACTAATACCTGAGAAACCCCTGGTAGAACATACTCTACTGGATCTTCTATACTAGAGACAGATAGGACTTCTCTTTTTGCAAACTCATTTACAGCTGTGTAAAGTGTAGTTGTTTTTCCGCTGCCTGTTGGCCCACAAAATAAAACCATTCCAAAGGGAATATTGATCAATTCGTTAAATTGAGCCAAATCATCTTGGTTTGTAAAGATCCTCTCCGGTTCTAAAATTATATTGCTATTGTTTAAAACTCTTAAAGTGACCTTTTCTCCCAAAACAGTTGGTAAAACAGATAAACGAAGATCTAAAGATTCATTGTTATGTTTAACTCTTATTCTACCATCTTGAGGAAGGTTTGTAATATCTAAATGTAAGCACGATGCTCTCTTTATATTGGTTACCAGTTTTACTCCAAGATCTTTTGAAAGCCTATCCACTGAGACTAACAGACCATTAATTCTAAACTTAATCTCGTAGGATTCACTTTGAGGTAGGATATGAATATCTGATGGCTGGTTTTTGTCAAACAAAGCAAACAAATACGTTAGTCCCATCTCTTCATCAATATCTTTTGTATCGCTTTCTTCAAAAAATGGAAGTATCACAGACTCCTCGAGAGCTTTTGCTATATCTTCTAAACCACTATCTAACCTACCATTATCTTCACAGGCTTGAACCATCCCTAACAAACTAGGAGAAAAATTAGCCCCTGAATTTTTTAAAGCCAGACTAAAACTAGGCTCAATTTGCATACTCTCTAAGATATCCAATACAATGGATTTCCAGTTAACATCTTCTGTTTCTAAATAAATAGTTTCTAATGCCTTTAATAGGGGTACACCACACGCAAAAGACCTTCCTACTTGTCTAAAAAATATTGCTACTTGTTCTTTCATTTTATCTCCTATACCCAAATGCAAATGGTTTTACTGTTTTGGGATCAAACTCATCGAATTCAAAACGTCGTTTTAATAAAGCTTTCCAGGCTTTTTGGTTTTCCGTATGACCAGAAAACCAATAATGGATGAGTATATATTTATATCTTTTACTTACATTTAAAAGTTGCTGCTCGTCAGAGTCGACTCAAGATGACGAAAAGGCTTTTTAAATTACATTTCTTACTAAAAAATCTTGAAAATTTACGATATTATCCTTTGTATCACTTTTTTTGTGAGACTCAATTTGGTTTTTCTCCATTGAAGACAACCACTTTTTAACAGACTCTAATTGAAACCTGTATTTTCCGGCCAAATTCACATGAGGAATCTCCGGCAGCAACGATATAGTTTCTGCCTCACTTAACTGTAAATAGCTTGCCAATTCATTTAAATTCAAAACATCTTTTTCTATACTTACTTCTGGGGCTAGGCTTGTATCTTCTTCTACTAAATCCCATTGGTCTAAAAAATTCAATTGTTCTTGCAAGCCATCTAACTCTAGCTGGTCTTCAATACTAAGTTCCATATCATCATGATCTTCACCGTATAGTTTATCCATAACTTGATTAATATTTGAGTCTTTTAACATGGTACTCTCCTAGCTAATTGCTTTAGGGCTAAGTAAACCCTAGATTTAACCGTAGTTACCGGTACATCTAAAACTTTAGAAATCTCTATAAAGGTTAAGTTTTGATAGTGCTTTAACACTAAGGGCTCTTGTAGTTTTTCTGGAAGTGTAAACACAGCATTTTTCACTTGCTCTCGAATCTCATTTTTTTCGTTCAACTCTTCTGGGGTTTCACTAGTATCTTTTGAACAAACTTTTTCATTCTTCTCTAATAAAAAACGATATTGCTTTTTTTGCCAACGAATTCTTTCGTTTCTAGCTATGGTATATACCCAAGGTAAAAAGTCTTGATTTTGATCGTACTTTTCCCAGCTTTTCCAAGCACGTAAGAATATTTCTTGTAACAAGTCATCGATATCATCTCGATTCACTTGCATTCTATATAGATAGGCAGCAATTTTTTTTTCACATCGCTTAAATAATTCAGTTACTGATTTGTTCATTATTTTGATCTCCTCAATTAGGTATACCCTATAGAAAGTAAAAAAGACGAAACTTTTTTACATTTTTAAAAAATAAATAATATTTAAAACAAATCTCTATAAGTTTCGTAGTAGAATATAAATAAAGAAACCCATATAGTTAACTGACTGTAAACACAATTATGATAAAATATTTCTTATTAACTTCCTTCATTTTCACTCTTTCAATCTCATTTGTATTCTCCAATGAAAATGTAACCCTCCCTTCAAATTTATTGCTACCTAGCAGCGCTCAACCCTCCACTATGAGCGACGACAATTGGGCCTCTCAAAAAAAAACCATTGACTCAGAGAAGTCTACTGTATTTCAGGATTTGGCTGATAAACTAGATAAACTGATTGAGGATAACCCCGATCTTTTAAACAAAATTGAAAATGGAATCAATGGATTAAACAATGGTTTAGATGGTTTAAATAAACAAATGAATCAAGAAATCTCTTCATGGATTGAACAAGAAAAGTCCAAAGCAACACAAAGTATTGAAAAGCAATTACGCCGTAGAGTAGATGACTGGTTAGACACAGCAAAAAGCAAACTAGATCAAGCCACTGATGATATTCCAGCAGTATTTAAAGGCCCAAATGTTTATACAGCTGAAGAGTTACCAAGTTTTGAAAATTATGAGATCCACACTCAAGCTAGCTTTACAGATGACAATGGTGGAGTTCTTACCTTAAATAATGACCATGTAAAGGAGTCCATAGACATAGAAAGCTCTCAAGAAAGAAAAACTTTTAAAAATACTAGTCTTTCTTATGAAACAGAAAACGGCTTCAAGGTTATGGTTTACCAACAAGAAAAAGGATTTTATCTACGTCATCTTTTGACTGCTGACACTAAAATAAAAGGTAACTTTCAAGTAAATGCTCAAGCAGCAGCCAATATGGTTAAGGATGCAAATGCTGCACTTGGCTCAAATCCGTATGCCGGTATTAGTGATGCCAACATAGATATGGGATTACAAGCAAGTGGCGAACTAAATGCAAATATTAATACTCAAGCTGAGATTGATGTAAACATAATAACAAAAGAAGAAGGTGTAGTATTTGCTTTACCTGTAGCAGAAACCAAACAGGGTTCGAGATTAGTTCTAGAGACTGGAATTAAGCGAAGGGTCGATTTTGTTGTAGTTTCATTAAGAAGCATGAAGGTATCTGCAAATGGCTCTGTAAGTGGGCAAGGGTCTCTAGATGCAAACGCTACACTGAGTGGACAGATAAATCCAGCAAACGGATACAACGTAAGCCTTCCAAATCAAAACTTGCATAAAAATGTAAGTGAATCAGGTACATTTAATGAGTCTGTCAGTGGCAATGTAGATGTCAAACAAGAGCTACAAGATAGAAATGTAAAAACAAGCTACGGATCTAAATCAGAGTACTACGTTGTACCTGTTGGCATCGGGTTTTACTCATCTAATGGGTCTAAGATAAGACTATTGGTGGATTTAAAACCTGAAAGAATCAACCAACCACTTGAGCTTGATGCACCAAAAGATATTGCTCAAGCAAACCAAATATTATCTATGATATCTGGTGCTCAATTAGAAGCTGAAGGAAGAGCTGATTTTCAGGCATTTACTATTTTAGCTGGTTTAAATGCTAGCTTTAAAACAATAGAAGTCAAACTAGATGACGTGGGCCTCAAAAGTCAAGGTTTAGCACTCCCAAGCGAAGTAAAAGCCGAGTTATACTTTGGTATAGAAACAGACTCTTTTCGTCTAAAGGCAAGTGCACTGGCTGAACTAGAGCTTAACAAGGGTAAGGGTGCAGCGTATATCGAAGCTTCAAAACGATTTAGCAATGGATTTACACTAGGTGTAATGGCTGGGTATGAAAAACACGTTCATGCTTACGGAGCACCTGAAATGAACATGTCCGATATGGTTGTAGGTAGTAAGTCATTTAATCAGGCTTTTGCCCAAGGAAATGCAACTGGAAACGCTAATTTTGGCCTCGAACATGACACTGTTGTAAATGAAGGCCAAAATGGATATAGAGTGTATGATGCTATTCCTGTTTCTGTCATGATGTCTGCACCAGCCGGTAAAGGAGAACTATTTGCCGGTGGAGGAGTAACTTTGACTAACCAAAATAGCAACTCCTTCGCTGTAGCTGATGCCTTTGGAACTGCTGGATATCGCCAAGAAAATTGGACAGTTTCAGGAGGAGCTACTAGAACCTTTAATGATGGCACTAGTCAAACGCCTTACAACTCTTTTGTTTTGGGTGCTGGCGTTTCTTTCTAAGTTCATGAAAAAGTTTACTCTCTCTACAATCACTTGCTTTATAGCCCTAAGTACATCTTGTGCAAACACTGATTATTCTTTAAAGTTATGTCTCGATGAGTTAAAAACTACTCATAAAAAAAGGCATCTAACAAGGCTTAAAAAGATGGCTTATCAATGTACTAAAACTTATCCCAATAATGCAGAGCTATTTTATATACGAGGTTTGTTCGACACTGAGTTTAAAAACTACTACAAAGCTATCCTTTCTTTTAAAAAAGCAATTCAATTGAATGAAAATAATGTCGCTAGCTATCAGCATTTATTAAGTGTATATCTTAGCAAACAAAGCTCAATTGAATCCTTTCAATGGTTGATTAAAAGGTTGGTTGAAAAGTTTCAAGATCAGCCTGCTACTCTGCTTTTGTTTGTAGATCAATTCATAGAGTATAAGCATATAGAGTATAGTATCTATTTCTTGAAATACCTCATTGATCAAAAATGTAAATCTCCATGGATGATCTTGCTAAAGCTAGGAGAAATCCATTACGCTAATAACAATATTGAAAAAGCGATACAGGCATTTGAAGCATCATTGAGAGAGAAACCAAAATCAAGTTATACTATGTTTTGTTTAGGCAAAGCATGGCTAGCCAAAGGCAATCATAAATATGCTTTATCATATTATCAACACGCTAAAACCCTAGGTGCAAATCAGCAACTTTTAAATGCTATGAATAAAGATTTTAAGTTGATTTTAGAATTTCAAAAGAAGTAGTTTGTTTACCATTGATTTAATAGTATATAAGCTATCAACTTGCCAGCCTTATCCATTACTCCTGATTTAAGTCTGCAAAAGGCTCTGTTTGATTTTCTTGCTCATCGAAAGCGTTTAACTCTTCATGAAGCTGAGTTCTGTATTCAACTAGTTTTTTCATTAAATAATGATTTTCATTCAGATGTTGAGTTAATTCTGTAATATTTGTTGGAGGTTTATAAAAGTGTGCAAAATGATCCCAAAGAGCTTGATACCACTCATCCTTAAAAGGATCATTTTCTGGCCCTTTTAACTCAAGCTCCTTACCTTTAACCCATATATAGCCTACTTTGATTCTTTCACCGTAAGACTTGTTCGCATTTCTTTCTGGTACATACAAGTTAGTAAACTCTTCTAAAGAATCTTCAACGGCCTTTTTTTTCATGTTTCGAGCCGGAAAAAACTTGTCGTTAAAAGAATTTACCCCGTTATACATGAAGATATCACCAATATCTGCATTCATGGTTTCGATAATCTGTCCTACAAAATACCCATGAAGTTCATATACACCGATAGATGAGCTTCTTTTTGAGTTTCTTTTTATCCAAGGTTTTACCTCTTTTACGAGGACTCTATTCAACTTTCTATCTTGAGGAGTTTTATCCTCTTGTATAAATTTATCCATTTCAGCATGAGCCATTTCATGCATGATAGTATCAATTTTTATTGAAAAAGAATGTCCAGAATCTCTTTTTAGCTCTTGTAATGACTTAACCCTAGCTTTAAAGCGACTCACTTGAACAAAGTTATCTTCTTTCAAAGCAATAACATTTAAAATGTCATTATAGGTAGCCTCTGCATCAGAACTTATGATTCCTTTTCTAGCTAAATAGGATGGTTTTCCAAAGTGGATCTTATCTGCCACATTCACAAATCGTGTCATATCAAAACCAAAGTATGCACCAACACTAGGGGCAAACTCCACCACATGACGTGTACCAGCAAAAGTAGACAAACTTGATACAAACATAAAGGTAAAACCATAAATTAAAAACTTATTCATATATTCCTCAATTTTAACAATTGATACAAGTAAAAAGCTTCTGTAAAGACTCAACAATAGCTCAATAAACTCTATATCTACCTAAACTACGAAAATAACCGCAATTTGTTTCTTGTAGCGGAAATCTTCAAGTACGCAGAAATAACATTAAAAAGCGTGCAATAGTGACTATCATTATTACCGTTGTACTCGATTAAAGATATCGTCTTTAGATAGTATCTCTATACCCAAGCTTATATACTCTTCTAATGAATCATTTAGCTTTTTCATGGTAGTTGTAGCTACAGCATTTTGCAGAATTGATACCTTATACTTTCTGTTAAGTGCGGCTACACATGTGTAATATACACATTGATCCGCAAATACTCCTGCCAAAATTAAGTGATTAACTCTATGCTTTCTCAAGTATAAATCAAGTTCGCTATTTGAAAAAGCATCTGGCTTTAGCTTTTTAAACAAAAGTTCACTATAAATTTCTAGCCTATCATCAAACTCAGCTCCAACAGAGCCATGTACCGCTGCCTGCTTTCTAAAGAAATTACCAACTTTATCTGACTTTTTAAACTCGTTTACAATGTAGATAATAGGAACACTTGTCGTACTCAATCCACTACTCACGGAATTCACTTCATTTAATAAGGTCTTTACTTGAAATTGATCTACCTGCATTTTTCCATCTTTTGCTAAAAAATCATTTTGCAAATCAAGTAATAATAAAGCAAACTTTTCATCTTTATACTCGTCAATTTCCTGACCTTTTGACGATAGAAAATTACTTAAAAATTGTCTAAACATAATATCTCATTCAGCTCTATAATAAATTGCTCAAGAAAATCAACATACATCGCTATCTTCTTTCACATTATAAAAAATACAATATAAACAAGGTATAACAATCAATGTTAATACTGTAGCGAAACTCAAGCCACCCATGATGGTGATAGCCATACCTCTAAAAAACCCATCTGTTAATAAAGGTATCATACCTAAAACTGTTGTAATCGCTGCCATTGCTACTGGACGAATTCTTGAAACCGTAGCCTCTATCGTAGCATTATATGCTGTTTTACCTTCTGCCAAATCCAATTGAATTTGCTCAAGTAACACGATGCTATTTTTAATAACCATACCTGACAGGCTCAAAAATCCAAGTAAAGACATAAAATCAAATGGTTGCTGTAAAGCAACTAAACCTAATGATACTCCAATGATTGAAAGAGGAAGGGTACACAATATGATTAGTGGAAATCGTATATTTCCAAATAATACTACCAATGCGACGATCATGGCTAAAAAACTTAATGGCAAGTTGATAGCTAAGTTACCTTGAGCCTTAGCAGCGTCTTCATACTCACCAGCCCACTCAATTTTTAAACCCTCTGGTAAATCTATTGCTTCTATTTTAGGCTTTAGTCTATAAAACACTTTACTAGCAACTCCTGTAATAGGGTCGCATTGAATTTTCATTGTTCGCTTTTGATTTAGTCTCCGAATCATTGCATCAGCTGGCTTTAACTCCCAAAAATCAACAACTTGATCCAAAGGGACATAACTATTTGTAGTTTGACTCCAAATCTTTGTTTGTTTCACATGTTCTATTGTCCCACGTTCTTCTTTAGGAGGCCTAGAAATAATTGGAATTAACTTGTTTCTTTCTCGATACATAACCGCAGCTTGACCATTCATAGCCCACTTAATGGTTGCCGATAAATTTTTACGAGTAATACCAAGTTTTCTGCCTTGAATCGTATTAAAATGAGGCTGTAAAATTTTAGCTTGTTCGCCCCAATCAACTCTTACACCTTTGGTGTTCTCTTCTTGTCTCATGATTGTTAAAATTTTTTGAGAATACTCTCTCAATAGATTTTCATCATCACCACTTAACCGAACCGCTATCTTACCCCCACTCCCTGGACCTAAGGCAAAGGTTTTGGTATCAAACAAAATATCAGGAGATAAACTCGTACTATAACTTGAAAACTCTGAAATCAATCTAGCTACATCACTATAATCATCCACGCTCACTAACAACTGACCATAAGACCTATTTGGAGATTGAGGAGCATAAGTTAGCATAAATCGTAGACCACCAGATCCAACAAAGCTAGCTACACTTTTAACACCATCCTGTTTTAAAATCCAATCCTCGACCTTTGACACAGAAGCATTTACTTCATCAATATGCCTACCTTGTGGCTGCCATACATTAATCATAAACTGGGCTCTTGTTGAACTTGGAAAGAAGCTTTCTGGCACATATCGAAAAGCGTAAAGTGCACTAAATAATAATACGGTCATGACCCCCATAGTTACATACCTAAATCGAATTGTCTTTTTCAAAAAGGCAGTGAAAAAAACAAAAAACAATCCATTATATGTTTCATTCGTTTCGCTTCCTTCTTTTAAAAATAGATAACAAAACATTGGTGTTACTGTAATTGCCAGAACCCAACTCATCATAAGTGATATTAATATTACATAAAATAGTGATCTACAATATTCTCCTGTAGAGTCTGGAGACAAACCAATTCCTGAAAAGGCCAATACTGCGATAATCGTTGCACCAAGCAATGGCAGAATCGTTTCCTTAACAATCTTAATACATGACTCAAAGCGGTCTTTTCCTTGTTGAACTTGAATTAAAATGCCTTCTGTCACAACAATAGCATTATCAACTAACATGCCAAGGGCAATAATCAACGCCCCCAAAGAAATTCTCTCTAAGGTAATTGAAAACATATTCATAAATACAAAGGTTGAAGCGATGGTTAAAAGTAAAATCGAGCCAATCAATAATCCGCTTCGTAAACCCATAAAAATTAGCAACACACCGATTACAATCAAAACTGCTTCGGACAAATTATCAATAAAACCACTGACTGATTTTTTCACAGACTCTGCCTGATGAGATATAACATTGACTTCCATTCCAGCCGGAATAACACTTTGTAGCTCTTGCAGCCTTTGACTTAATCCATCCCCCATGGTAACTACGTTTCCACCTCTCATGGTAGAAATCCCAAAGCCAATAGCGTCTTTTTTATTAAACCTCAAATAGCTTTCACTAGGATCAGCATAAGATCTATATACATTAGCTATATCAGACAGATTAATTAAAACCCCTCCAACTCCCCTAATTTTTATGGCTTTTATCTCTTCTACGGAGTTAAAATTACCTGTTGGAAATATCTTTATGTACTCACTTCCTAGCTTAGCTTCGCCTGCATCAGATATAGATCCATAATTTTGTAATGTACTAAAAATTTGATTTTGAGTTAAAGAAAATAAAGACAATTTGTTGCTTGAAAGCTCTACATAAATTGCCTCTTGCTGGACACCCATAATATCTATGCTAGCCACATCTTTAACCAGCAAAAGTTCTCTCTTTAAAAAGGTCGAAAAACCCTCAAGCTCTTTCATGGAGTAACCATCACCAGTTAATGCGTAAAAAACCCCATAAACATCGCCATAATCATCATTAACAAAAGGCCCTTGTACACCAGAAGGAAGACTGCTTTTAGAGTCCCCCACTTTATTTCGTAGTTCGTTCCATATCAAAGGCAAGTCTTTCTTACCATATTGATCTTTCATTTTAGCGTAAACAATAGACATTCCGGCCTTTGAGATAGATCGAACCTCTTCTAGTTGCCGCATTTGCTGTACGGACTCTTCGATCTTGTCAGTAACCTCTAGTTCAACTTGCTTAGGTGTTGCGCCTTTATAATAAGTTACAATTACAGCTTCTTTTATTGTAAATTCGGGATCCTCCAATCGGCTTAAATTGTTATAAGAATTCATTCCTCCAATAGCTAGGATAAAAACAAACATCCATATAACAACTCTGTTATTTATAGAATATTTAGCAAGGTTCATTGTAGTGGCTCCTGATAGATTTTTACTTTTTGACCTTCATACAAAGAGTGAACCCCAGCTACTACAACGATTTCTTTCGTTTGCAATCCACTTAAAACAGTTACTAAATCCCCATGAGTCTCCCCAACTTTTACATCCCTCATTTTTACTTTATTGTTTTCATAGACCCATACCTTAAAGCCGGAATGACTTGAAGAAAATAAAGCTGAACTCGGTATAGCTACATAGGACTGATCATCGTTTAATATATAAGAATTAACTACAGTGCTCATACCAGGTAAAATACGATGATTTGATGGGTTATCCATAGTTAGGGTAACTTTATAGCTCATTGTGTTAGGGTCTGCTTCTGTTTCAAACTCTTTAATTTTCGCTTCAAAAGATTTGTTTGGCAATGATGGAAATGTTGCCGTCAATTTGACTCTGTCCCTTTTATCTTCACCCGCCATCAGTTTCTCATGAACATTTACCTCAATATCTAGCTTAGTAATATCTTGTAAAAGTAAAACTTTTTTATTTTTACCAATCTCTTGAAACTGATCCACATAGCGTTTAGTGACTACTCCATCAAAAGGAGCTCTTATAATCGTATTTTCTAGACCCTTTAAACCCCTGTTTACCTCTGACTCTACCACTTGAAAGGCAGTTAAAGATCTATCATAGGAGTTTTTTGTACCCACCTTTTGATCAAAAAGCTCTTTTTGTCGATCTAACTCTGTTTTTGCATCTTTTAATCTAGCCTTTAAAGCATCAATTTTAAACTGTGAGTCTCGATCATCTAACTTTGCTAATACATCTCCCTTTTTTACAGATACTCCCTCTTTGGCTGATATCTCTGCTATGTTTCCATCTAATTGAAAAGACAATACAGCTTCTTTATGAGCCTTAACTGTTCCAGGAAACTCCCACATTTCTTTGTTTAAAAAGTCATGTACTACAAATGTTTTTACCGGTTTAATTGTTTCTTTTTTTGTAGTCTTGCCTACTTCTGATTTAGTACAAGCCGGAAGAATTAATATCATCCCCACGATAGCTGTTAAGCGAGCTATCCTTTTCGTATATTTTGATGCTGATGTTTTCATTTGTCTTCCTTTGTCTCACCTATATTTTTTAAAATGCTATCCACAAAAAATCCACCGTGCTCAAGTAAGTTAATTTTACCTAGGTTGGTAAAGTAGAAATCTTCGATACCTATGACAGTACAGATAAATTGTAGGGCAACCGCCTCCACATCTATATCCTTTCGAAACTCGTGATTATCAATACCCTTTTGAATGATTTCACCAAGGGCATTTTGCCAATAAATTACCCTCTCTTTAAAGTGGATTTCTAGCTCTGGGAGATCGAAACTCGTCTCGAACTTACGACTTTCTAGTTTTTTGACTTTTAAAAAGTTTTCATCTTCTTTTAAAAATCTAAAATACTCTGTTAGACCTAACCTAAGTCCATCTCCTGCTGAAGAGGAGTTTTGAATAATATCTAGGAACTTTGACTCAACTATCTCTGAGGAAGTCTTAATCAAAGATACATAAAAGTCACTCTTATCTTTAAAATGCCAATAGATAGCACCTCGACTTACATTAGCCCTTTTTGCAATATCTTCTAGCTTAGTTTTATGAAAACCTTTTTCGCAAAATTCATCTAATGCAGCACTTAATAATAGCTCTTTACTTATTTGTTTATCTTTTTTTGGTCTTGCCATACACTTAAATTAACATACACGTATGTTTTTTAATAGAGGTTGTTTGATTTTTTATCTGCTCTCATTTTTTTATAGTAAGAAATCACTTCCATCTTTCATCTATAACGCTAATTTGGCCCATACCCGATAAAAATAGAATGAAATCATTTAACTACTCATATAATCACGAAAACTGCACTAAAGATCAAACCCTAAATGCTCAGCTTTTTTCTACGCCTGTGGGAGAAAATCAATGGGCTCACTTTGGCAGCGACTACAAAACTGATGATCTACGAGAGCTGTTAAGTGAACTCGGCTTACATGAGTTGTGGATTACCAATATATTTGAATCTGAAAACACAATAGCCCCTATTGAATTAGAGTCAGGAATACTTTTATTTCTAAGAAATGTATCTTACTCTTCTTCTAATCTAGAACTATCAACAAACCTTCTCAATATTATTTGGTTACCGGGTGGAATCATTACTGTTTCAAAAGATCATATCAACTCATTTGACCCTATTTATCAAAGACTAAAGCAAGCTAACAGTGGCATTCGTACTCATGGCTCTGAGTTTCTTCTTTATAAAGTATTAGATAGTATGTCAAGTCAATATCTAAAAACTGCTAATCTTATGGAGGATGAGCTAGAAGAGATCGAACTACAAATGATGAATGAATTCAACCCAAACATATTAGACGGTCTCCATCAAATGAGCAAAGATCTAGTAAACATTCGTAAGTGTACTAAAAGATTCAATGAAACAATTGATGCTTTGTTTGAACTCGAGTCCTCTCAAATCGATGGACTCAATCATTATTTTGAAGATGTACATCAGCGAATACTGAACCTCGAAGTAAAGTTAAGATCTTTGAAAGATCAAATAGCTAACTTACTTCAATTAAACTTAAACTTAATGGGTATGCGTACTAATGAAGTAATGTCATTTTTAACCATCGTTTCATCTATATTTATACCAATTAGTTTTCTAGCAGGACTCTACGGCATGAACTTTGTAAATATGCCAGAGCTTCAATCAAAAAATGGATATTATTATCTATTGACGGTAATGGCGTCCATTTTTATCATCAGTCTAAGTTATTTCAAGAAAAAGAAATGGATTTAAGTCTGCATCGCTACATGATGAAAAGTTGATGAATCCTTTATATGTAAATCTACTTGGTTAAATGGGATCTCAATATCCTCTTTTTTAAACTCTTCAAATATCTCTGTATATAATTGATCCCAAATAAATGTGTAGTTTGCGATAGTACCTATATAGACTCGTAGCTCAAAGTCAATCGAGCTAGCACCATAGCCTTGAAACATTACAAAAGGCTCTGGCGTCGTTAAAACTCGATCACAACGACTCGCTACCTTATATAAAATCTCTTTTATTTTTAATGGATCTTCTTTATAAGCCACTCCTATCTTGAGCTCTAGTCTTAAAGTGGCATCCGTTAAGGACCAATTGACAAGTTTACCTGTAATTAAATCTTTGTTTGGTACAACTAGCTCCTTATTATTGAACAAAGTAATCGTAGTAGATCGCATGTTTATCTTATTTACCGTGCCACTTGTTTGATCTATAGTAACGATATCATTTACTCGAATCGGCTGTTCAAACAGGATAATCAAACCTGACACCAAGTTTGCAAAAATCTCTTGTAATCCAAAACCTAGTCCAACCGTAAAAGCTGCTGCCAACCATTGTATATTTTGCCAGCCAATACCTATATTACCTAAGGCTACTGTAGTTCCAATAAAAATAAGGGAATATCTAAAGATCGTAACTACCGCAAAACTCTGCCCTGCCTCTAGTTTAAGCTTTCTAAGCAATGAAACTTCGAGTAATGCTGGTAAATTACGTACTGAAACAAAAGTAAAAAAAATGATAACCAAACTCAATAGACAGTCAATCAGAGTCACTGCATATAACTCATTAAATTTTCTCAAAGCCTCTAAATCTGTAGGTATATCTGCTAAGGCTGTTGGATGTGTTAACCACAAACGGTATTGATGCAATCTATTAAGAGCAGGTAAAACATCTAACCAAAGCCACCATAAACCAACAACAAAGATAATGGCACTACTACCATCTAAAAACCTTCGAATCTGATATTGAATCTCTTGTGGTTGAAGAGTAGTTGGAGTGCTCGTTGGATCTTGATAATTTTCAAAAAATCTTGCCTTTCGTAAGTTGAAAAATATTCTAAAACATAAAGACTTGAGTAAAATCAGTGTCATTAACCAACACATGGTTTTAAAAAACTTTTGACTCAGTTCTAAGGCTGTTAAATGAAAGCCAAAGAAGCTTGTTACAGATAATGCTAAAGGAATAGCCACTAAAATCACAAATACTAACGGTAAAACGTTTTTAAACCAACCTTTTGGTTTCCAACGTAATCCATCTGCAAGCCATGGTTTAGAAGGATGAAATAAGTGAAACAAGTGATAGCTGAACGCTAGATGAAAAATAATAAAACCTACTTGAAACACAGGGCCGATGTTATCAAACCAATATGTAAAGGACATGCAAAAAAACAAAACAAATAAAGTAGCTCTTGATTTTATCAATTGATATCTCAAGTTTTGAACGGACTTTGATTGCCACAAAAAGTGAGCCTCACCTAAACCTTTAGGTAGCAAACAGCAAACACTTAAATTTAATAAAAAGACTAATACTACAAGCTCTTCTATACAGTTACCAAGTAAAATGAGTTTGGGAATATTATCAAACTGCTGACACCAATTAGCTAAAACTAGCAATGTTGCTGGCCAAAAAACGGCAAGACCAAATGTAAGAAAAAAGCACTTTAAAGTACTTGCAAAACTAGCAACTTGCTTTTGCAAGATAAGACTGCCACTCTTTTCTATCAATGCTATAATTTTAGCTCTGGTAAATAAGGCTAGAAGACTTAACAAAGTTGCAAAAAACAACTGCCAATATTGTGCCGTAGCAATCTTTTTAAAAGTACTTTCTCTACTTGCAGCGGTCGACGCTAATAAAGATTGAAAGTTGTTTATCCATGCTTCATAAAACTGAACCCAGTTTAAATCTGAAGTGCTTCTAATCCAAAGAATGTTTTCCATGACGAGTCTTTTGACAGACTCAATTTGAAGTAATAGCCCTTCAGCTTGTGCACTTAAATCTACATTTCTAAGTATGCAAGTTTGATGTTGCTGTACAAGCTTATCAATAATCTTTATCTTTTCATTAATAACATCCTTTAATATGGCTTTATCTGGGTTTAAAGTATCTCTTTTAAATTGGCTTTTACTCAATTCAAGCTCTTCTTCAAGTAATAGAGATTGGGTTTGTAGTTGAATCAACTCGTCTTCTAAGGAAGCGATTAACCGTGAATACTTATCTTGATCTGGTAGCATCAACTTTTGCTGTCTTAACATTACTGCTATTACTCTAGATGACCCTACAGCATTCATTTTTTTACTTAAACTTTGATAGTTTATCTTTAACTTTTGATGAAATCGACTGATTCTTTCTTGGTTGGTCGTATATCCATCAAGCTGTGTTCCCAACTTTGCTTGTAAGTCTGCTAGCTCAGCATTTCGTTTAACAATCTTCTCTAACTCTGGATTAGTTCCTTGCTTTTTTTGTAATACCTCAGTTGCCCTTTGCTTAGCTTTTTCAGCCTCTTTTTGACGCATATTGCGTAGAGACTCTCTCTCCTTTAATAGAAGAGCTTCGAGTCCTAGCTGACGATCCTTTGCCCATTTGATTTCTTGATCTAAGTATTGCAATTGCTTTGGATGAACTTCGATTTCTTTTTCATGTAGCTTTAAAAGGGTATTCGCTTTAAGATTTTTCAATTGATCAAGCTTATCATTTGTGTTGGATGAGGAATTCGGTGCCAAATTGGGATTTTGCTTTATTCTTTCTAGCTCTGAAACAGTCTGTCTTAAAGTAGAAATAATCTTAGGTAAGTTTAAACGTTTTTGCGCTAACTTATCATGATCATTAATTAACACCTGTAGTTTTTCACGCTGGCTTTTTAGCCCCTCTTCAAGAGTAGATAAAAAGGCTTCTACATCTTGTGTATCTTTCCATGATGTAGGCTTCTTTGGCAGTAATAAGTCTTTATTTTCTCCCAACTTGAAGTTTTTTTCGAATTGAAGCAAAGACTCTATTTGAGCATTAATCTCGTTGATCTTACTAGACTCTATCTGTGCTTGTTTTTCTTGCTCTAAGGCTTCATTTTCAATCTTAGCCTTTTCTACTTCTTGACCGTTTGGTTTTAAAAGATCCACAATTCCGGCAGAATGGTTAATTCCAATGATGAATATAAAAGTTAACAATAGATGTTTCATAGATTTACTTTGTAAGGATGTCTTTAGATTTTTGTCTCAATCCCCACTATAGAAGAATAAGCCAATCTCAAATCAACGTGTTTTGTAGCCATTGAAATACTATCCTAAGCCCTGTATTAAAGTCTAGTTGTCTTTAATTATTTCAAAAAGAAATTCTTTGAGTTTTAATCAATAAATACACTTACTACAGGCTTTGGATCTACAAGACCTCATCAAGTTGACCCTATATTAAGATTTCGTTATGATGAATACATACCAACTAAAGCCATAAAACACGTTTTATAATTTGAAGGGATTAACTTGAGCGTTAAAATAAAACAAAGTGATCAAGAAATAAAACTTCTATACAACAAGGCACTATGCGCTATTTTTAAAAATGAAGAGAAAGAAATCTTTCAAGTTATTCAATCTATGGGGACAGACAAAGATATAACAACAATGATACTAAAATATGATCAAGTTGCATCTAGTTTTTACGGTTTCGTCAATAGTAACGATTTTGGAGACTTTGATTACTTTGGCCTAACAGATATAGATGGAAATAACTATGGACTGATTCGATGTAATCAAAAGCAAGCACTGGCAATTTCTAAAGCCATATCAAAGCAAATTCCCGATCTTCCTCACCAAGAGATCGGAGAGTTTTCCACAACAGTAGTGATTGATGAATCATCAGCCATACGAATACTCATTGGTGTTCCCGTAGGGATAATATTAATTATACTAATGGCATTTAGTATTGGTCCGCTCTATCATGCTCTTCCTTCAAGCCTTATAGGAATTATAGAAAAGCTTTATAATAATTTATGGTTGCTCTACTTTATTATACCTTTCGCTTTTATGGGAATAAACTATCTAATCAACAAAGATTTTGATCAATAATTATAGTTGAGACTACTCATGCCTCAGACACTCTATAGGGTCTAAGCTCGCTGCACGCCTTGCTGGGAAAAACCCAAAAACTATTCCAATAAATGAACCAAAACAGATAGCTATTATAGTAGCTATACCAACACCAGATAGTGGGATATCTAAAAAGTAGCCGGCTATTTTTAACGAACCTAAAGCCATAGAGGTCCCTAACAAACTACCAAACATAGCTAGCACCATGGACTCGCATAAAAATTGCGCTAGAATATCTCTGTTTCTTGCTCCTAGGGCTTTTCTAATGCCTATTTCTTTGGTTCTTTCCATTACAGTAACAAGCATAATATTCATGATACCTATTCCTCCAACCAAGAGAGATATAGCAGCAATAATGAAAACTCCACCAGTTAATATTCTGCTAAAACTGTTAAACTGCTCTATAGACTCACTGATACTTTTAACTCCAAAGTCATTGGGGTCATCAGCCAAAATTTTATGACGCTTTCTCATCAACATCATTACTTTATCGCGAGCAATTGTCATATCTGCATCTTCAAATCCAGACAATTGGGCTGTATATATATCTTTAGTATATGTTACTTTACTCATCATCGTTGTATAAGGAGTAAGTACGGTTTTTCCTTCTAAGTCATTTCCCATAAAAACATTAGGCTTTATAATTCCTAGAACCAAAAAGTCTTGTCCATCAATTTTAATTGATTTGCCTTCTGCTTCTTCAAACAAAAACAAATCTTCTTTGATTTCTGTACCAATTACACAAACTCTAGCAAGGTTTATCAACTCTTGGTGATTAAAGGTTCTTCCGGAGGATAGACGATTTTCTCCCATTGCAAAAAAAGTAGTATCTACCCCTTTAACTGATGCATCGATATTACGATCTTTGTACTTTAATTTTTTGCCACTCGTTACCAAAGGAGAAATCATTTCAATCTCTTTAACCTCTTTAAGTATGCTTCTTAAATCATCAAACTCGATTGGTTTAAATTGATTTGATTTAACACCCGAAACATATTTACCCGTAGAATGTAAAAATAGAGTTTTACTGCCTATGATCGTTACAAACTTTGATATGGCGTAGTTTCTAATGGACTCGCCTAAGCACAAGATTAAAATCACACTAAATATACCAATAACCATGCCTAGCATGGACAAAAAAGATCTAAACTTATTGGATATTAAGCTAGATATAGACATTTGTAAAACTTTGGTTAATTTCATGAGCTCACTTTACTGTCACTCACAATTTGACCATCTTGAAATCGGATAGCTCGACTACACTGAGAGGCTACCTCGGGATCATGAGTAACCATAATGATCGTTTGACCTTGATCATGTAACTCATGAAATAACCCCATAATCTCTTTTGAGGTTTTAAAGTCTAAATTGCCCGTAGGCTCATCTGCTAGGATGATTGAGGGTTTAGTTACCAATGCTCTAGCTATTGCAACTCTTTGTTTTTCACCGCCCGATAGCTCGTTTGGTAAATGATCCACTCTTTGTGCCAACCCGACTCTTGTTAGTGCCTCTAGGCAGTCTTCTTTTACATTGCATTGATCTGGCCTATAAAGTAAAGGCAATGCTACATTATCCAACGCACTTAATCTAGCTAACAAATTGAAGCTTTGAAACACAAAACCTATTCTGTGATTTCTAAGCCAGGCTAACTCATCTGAATTTAATAAATTAGACTCCTCATTATCAAATAGATACGTCCCTGAAGTAGGTCTATCCATAAAGCCAATGATATTCATTAAGGTTGATTTACCACTACCTGAAGTACCAATAATTGCAGTCATCTCTTTTTCTTCAATTTTTAAAGAAACACCCTTTAGAGCATGAACTGGATTTGTCTTTTCATGAAAAGTTTTATATACGTCTACAATCTCTATCATTTTACTCTAACTTTAAAAGATGACTTTTTCTTTTTCCAAGGATTGTTTTCTTCGGAGCTAACAATCAAAATCTGATCGCTTTCATTTAAACCTGCTAATACTTCATATTCATCTGCAGCCAAGCCGAGGGTGACAAATATTTTTTTTGCTGATTTTGGATCTTTTCCTTTTAAAACATAGGGTTTGCCCTCTTCTCTAAAAATTGCACTATAAGGAATTGCTAAAACATCCTTTCTTTGATCAATCAAAAACAAAACAGAAGCACTCATACCCGGTTTAAGTTTATTATTACTCACTTTATCTGCTTTAATTTTAACTTCAAAAAAGTTTAAACCCGATCGAACAATTGCCTTAGCTCCAACTCTAGTTACCCTGCCTTGAAAGTTAGTAAATGGATAGGCTTCAACAGTAAATTGAACTTTCATGCCTTTACTAATCTTACCTATCTCCGTCTCATCCAATAAGACTTCTACAAAAAGCTCGTTTAAGTCTGACAAAACCAATATGGTTGTTCCACCAGAGACATTATTTATACCTGATGAAATGATCTGACCTTTTTGTACATTGCGATTAGTGATAATGCCATCCGATGGAGCAAAGACACTAGTATCTTGTAATCTTTGTTTGTATTCTGATAATTGAAGTTGTTGAATCTTTAATTGAGACCGTGCTTTTTCAATAGCATATTTTTTAAACAGTAACTCCTTTTTTTGAAGGGCCAACTGCTCTAATTTTAGCTTAGCTTGATCTAGCTCGCCTTGGGCCCGAATCATTTCAATAGTAGCTGAGTCAAAGTTTTCTTGGGTACTTAGATTTTGTAAAAATAATTTTTCAACTCGATCTTTAATACTTTTTGAGTGAGAAAATTGGCTCTTACTTACCTCAAGTCGTGTATTGGCTATCTTTTGCTCTAAAGCAAGCTTATCTTTAGATAGTTCTTCATCCAAAGTAATACGCTTTAACTCATTTTGAGAAATGATTAAAGAATTTAACGAAGTCTCTACTGAGCGTTGTTCATTGATCGGGTCTAATTTTAAAAGTAGTTGACCTTTTTTAACTGTATCACTGACATCAAAAGGTAACTCTACTATCTCTCCGGAGGCTTTACATTTAATATCTATATCGATAGAGTTTGAAATGGTTCCATTAGAATTGAACTGAGCTTTTATATCTTTCTTTTTTACTTCATGCTGGATAAAACTGGTTTTTTTCTTTTTCGAAAAGTTGAAAGTACAGCCACTAATACACAAGCTTGCAAATATTAAAATCACTAGTTTCATAAAAGTCTTCTTTTCCTTGATTGCTAAAACATGTGCTTATCTTGGAAACATCATATCACAAAAAAGAAATCATATTGCCCTTCCAAAAAAAACACATAATAAAAAGAGTCTTGTAAGAAAGTTTTTTCTTACAAGACTCGATTTATACAATAGCAAGCAACAAATACTACTCTATTAAAATCTCTTTGCTAGCCAAATCTTTACTTTTTGTAAGTTTTACTACAAGTAAACCATCTGAATAGCTTGCTTTTACTTGATTTTCAACAACTCCACCCGGTAGGGAGAATTTTTTATAAAAAGCCCCCCTAAGCGTACCAGTAACTTGATCCTTACTTTTGTTATAGCTAGATCTCTTTTGCCCTTGAATTTCAAGCGTCTCGTTTTTCAGAGTGACTTTGATATCCTCTTTTTTAACTCCTGGTAGCTCAACTTCAACAATAAATTCATTTTCTGTTTCATGTATACTTGATGATTTTTTAGAATGATAAGCATTAAAAAAATGTCCATCAAACATGTTCATTCTATCGAAAAATGACTCCACATCATGAAACCTACTCCAAGGAGAAAAGTTTAATCTATCTTGAAAAGTCTTAAAGACTTGGTCCATAGATTTAGATTGCTTAGAAGTATCTAACTTAATACTTTGTTCATCTTTCTTTTCATCAACTTTAATATCCTTATTTGCACAAGTAATAGTATAAGCAGCAAATACGCTAATACAGATTGCTAAAAACACTTTTCTTTTCATGACCAACTCCTTTCCTTTTATGTGTTCTTGTGAACCCTATCAAGTACAATATGCAAGATTTAAAACATACTTTGTTATATCACTCTATACTAATTTCAATCTCTTTTGGCTTCATTTCTTCTGACTTAGGAATCTTCAAATTAAGTACCCCATTTTTGTAGTCTGCCTTAATTTCATCAATCTTAACCATTTGGGGCAATGTAAAGCTCCTGACAAATGATCCATAAGAACATTCATAGTAATGTTTTTTCTGGTCTTCAGACTCTACCTTTTTTTCACCTTTGATGAGTAAAATATTATTATCGATAGAAATTTTTACATCTTCTTTGGCTACTCCCGGGAGTTCTGCTTTCACTAAAAAGTCTTCATCAGTTTCATTAATGTCAACAACAGGCATCCAATCACCAACTTCAAAATTTTTATCACTCTTTTTGGATAAAGAAGCTCTAGATGATTTTCCATATTTTTCTAATAATGTTTCCATTTCGTGGAATGGGTTCCAAACTGCTAATTTCATGATAAACCTCCTAATTTACGGTTAAAAAGATCACTTTTCTTTGTAAATCTACCTCTGATTTACATACTTTTGAAATAGAAAAAACTATGCCAATCAAAAACTATATTAACAAGGGAATTTTTCACTTTTTACAGTTACATTTTTTAACTTTTGTTTCACATTAAGTTTAAAAATTAAACAAAATTCAAAGAGCTTAATTGTTTACTGATAAGGGGCTAGAAAACTATAACAACTCAGTTTGTGTAGAATAATATATCTCTTTTTATAAAACATATTATGAGCTAATTGATAACTTAAATGAGACTAAGGATTAAGAGTAATCTCACCAGTCTCTAAAATGGGGGAAGCCTCAATTTTTTCAGCTTCCATGAGTTCTACGATTTTTTGCAAAGAAAGAAATATAGAGGATTGTTCAAGAGGAGATAACTCTGATAATGCTTTACAGAAGTTTTCTTGCAAGGGAGACGGAGCAGTCTTGACAAAAGACTTGCCTTCTTCTGTTAAACTTAGAAGTTGTGAACGACGGTCCGATTCACTACGAGTTCTTACAATAAATTTTTTTGCCTCTAATCTATCTAAAACTCCCACTAAGGTACTAGGGCTTAGTGAAATTTGTTTAGCTATGAATGATGCACTAACAGAAGTTTGATCCCCTATCTCTAATAAACATAGAAGTTGAGGGATTGTTATTTTGTAATCTTTAGATAATTTTTTTGAGTTTAAATCAATTGCTCGAATAATCTTACGTAAAGATTTTAATATATCCATTTCATAAGTGCTATCTATCATAATAATACCAATCGAGAATCCTTTCTTTGTATGATATATAACATGCTTTACTATTGCAAGAAAGACTACCACACACAAAAATCCTATCTATTTCTTTTCTATATTATCCAACAAAAACCAGTGAAAACAATAAAAAAATCATCCGATTACAATGATACTGATACATAATAGTAGTTTGACATCAAATTATTTTAAATTATGATATCATTGTTATATATATGTTTTTTAGTTGAAAAGGCGTGAAATATGATTTTTACTCTAATTATTTGATGTCTTATGGTTTTTATGACGATTTCATTAATAACATGTTAAAAACAAAAGGATGAAAGATGCAAAACAAAGAAAAAGATAAGACGAAACAAAAACGAACTCGCTCTATCGATTTCGAACAACTAAAACACTATCTTCAAAAACTTAAAACAAAATACTCCAAAGAAGAAAAAAATGAAAAATAAAGAACTCGCCAAAGAAGTACCTATTATAGAAAAATTTGATGGTGGTTGTAGCCAAGTTCGCTCACTAGATTCTGACGAACAAATTTTAACCGATGAATGGTCTGGACTAGAACCAACTAAAAAAAAGATGGGGCTCGTACAATTAACATTGGATAAGGGAGTCAAAACTACCGTAGTCGGAACCATCTATGGTTTAGACTTTGAAATAGAAACAGACGATTATTTTGTAAAACTCTTTTTTGATTATTATAACAAACGCTTGAAAGTACTCGATTATACCGCAAAAAACTATCATTTATTGATTAAAAAACTAGCATATCTAGCAGAAGCAAATGATTTTGATAAAATTTTTGTTAAAGCTATTCCTAACGACTTTCAACAATGGCTTTCTCATGGCTATATGATGGAGGGTATATTAAAGTACTTCTTTGAAGGCAAGGACGCCTATGTACTAAGCTATTTCAGGACCGATAAACGAATTCAGTCTAAAAACCTAATGGCTGAAGCAAAGTTGATTGAAGAACTACTTTACAATACTAAGCCAAAAAAAATTAGACCCCTAGATCCTAAACTAGAAATTCGCCTCGGAACAAAAGAAAATATATCAGATTTAATTACTATTTATCGATCGGTATTTGATACTTATCCTTCTCCATTGACCAACCCTGACTATATTAAATCTACCATGGATCGAAATGTAATTTTTCGCCTAGCCTACTTAGATGATGTTGCTATTGCAGCTGCATCTGCTGAAATTGACTTCAAAAATTCAAATGCAGAGCTCACAGATTGTGCAACCACTCCAGAAGCTCAAGGTAAAGGCGTAATGCAGCACCTCTTAATTCAACTAGAGAACGATTTAAGAGAAAAGAAAATCAAAACAGGATATACCATGGCAAGAGCTATGAGTTTTGGAATGAATTGCTCCTTTATGCGTTTAGGTTATGAGTTTTCTGGTCGTTTAATAAACAATTGTGACATTTTTGGTCAATTTGAAGACATTAATATTTGGGTCAAAAAACTCTAATCGATCATCCCTTTTTATACATCAACTCTTTGTCGTAACTTTAGTTAAAACCCTCTCGAGCCAATCCCAATACAAGCAAAAGTACTAAATCATACAGAAGCGTTACTCTCTATATTTTGGTATAAAGATAGGTTGATAATCACTTCGTATATAGGTAACATTAATGTAAGTAGGAGTTATAAGTTTAAAAAGAAGAACACTCATGGAAAATCCATCGAAGGATATACAACACTTTGATCAATCAAGATTAAAAGAGCTAATATCTCAATTGGAGACTTTTGAGCTAGAGTATAAATCCCGCCTACGAAAGGCAAAGATAAATATTCAAAAGCTTGTGTCATGTGCTTTGGCTGGTATCGTTTCAGCTTTTTTTTATTTTATATACATTAAATCGTTAGGCATTGCTATGTCTATATTGTTGATCGGTTCCATAAGCTTAGCCATTTCTACTATATTTTCATTTTCAAATCTTGAGTATTTCTCCAAAAAAATTCCTCAACTCTTGCAAAAATGCCAACAGGCACAAGACGAGTGTGAAGACCTCTTATGTAAGTTAATAGAGCAACATCATGTTTTAGGCCTTAACAGTATATTAGACAAAACAGTCATCAAAGAAAGCAGTTTAACCGCTTTAATGGCATCACTCGTTCAATCTAAAAGATTAGTAGAACACTTAAACATAAATACAGCTGAATATGTTTACGCAAAGGACGAATCCTTTTTCTTAGCAATGAAAGAAAGTGAAAACAACACATCTAGCAATTATTCTGACTTAGTTTCTAAGATTCAAAAAAGACGGTATGAACTAGACTCTAAGTATGTAGAGCACTTTGATTGTGTAAAGAGTCATAAGGCTATTGGCTTTTCACAGACTACAATTAAGTTTACTATCTTAGGTATAATTTCATTTTTTATTTTTCCGATCGAAGTTTGTCTCTTCTTTTTTACTTTTGGATTTTTATATAAAGGGCTAAAAGGTGCTTTAAACCATGAAAGGCTACACCAAAATCTCGACAACAAACAATTAAGCGAAACATTTTTAGAAAAAAGCATTGAAAACTGTCATTTAGACTTAGAAAATCTCATTTTACTTACAATCTCCAACAATCCTAATTTAACGCTACAAGAGATGGATGAACTACTAAAACTAGGTTCTTGCCATTTACAAGATCTTTTAAATGATTTAGTACAATCCCAAAAAGTTATAGAAGATATTGATGTAGAAAGCGGACTTTCAACTTACTCCATTTGTAATGATTACTTTGTTCTTTCTACAAAGCAGGATTTAGAAAACGATATATTCAATCGATATCTATCTAGCCTAAACAATTAAATCTGTTACAAAAAGGCTTATCTCATAACAAATGCTATGAAAGTATTATATAAAACCTTACAAGATCTTTCGGCTTAGCTCAAAATGACGACTAAACAAGGTCAGTAGCAACAACCTTATCATCGTCCCGACCTAATTGGAGGGATCTTTGCCTAGTTTGTATAAATTTAATATTACTTTCACAGCCTCAACATGGAGATAAGCCGATTTAAGTGCTATAGCTTAATCAACCTGCTTTTCATCATCCTCTTTGGTCAATAGCAAAGCTGGTAGCAATGTTAAATCTGTGATAAGAGCTATACTCAAGATAAGTGCTACCATAAATCCAAAATGTACATTTGGTACAAAAGATCCAAAGATGTATGTTCCAAAACCAAGTACTAAGATCAAAGTGGTAATCATCAAAGCTCCACCCGTTTGTGATAATACTTTACCCATAGACTCTTCTTTACTGAAACCTTGTTTTCTATAGTGATCAAAACCCGACAATAAATGAATCGTATCATCCACTGCTATCCCTAAACAGACACTGGCTACTAAGGCAGTACCAATATCTAAAAAGATTCCTGAAAAATACATGATTCCACCACCGAAAATAATTGGGGCAACATTTGGTATTAACGACAATAGACCTAGTTTAGTTGAGCCAAGAGTTAAGACCATTAAAATTGACACTAAAATTAATGCGCCAAAAATAGATTGAAAAAATGTATATACAACAGAAAAACCTAAGCTCTTCCATAGGCGATACTTACCCGCCATATATCCATTTAATCCTAGCTCTTTTGCTTTAGCCTCAAAATCAGACATAGCTTTTAAAGACTCCGTATCTGTTTTAAGAATCCAAGTGATGGTGATTCTCATCATTTGTTGATCTAAGGTCATCCGATTGTTTAGATCCATCCCTTGCGGTAAAGACATTGTATACAAAAACAACTCTTGAGCAATAGCTTCTTTTGAATCTACAATTTTATAGTGCTCTTGTTTATCACCATTTAAAGATCGATTGGTAGCTTTAACGATATCTACAATACTTGTAGCTGATGATACATATTTTTGTGCCTCAATCCAGTCTTGTAACTCTGCTGCCTTTTTTAAAAATTTAGGATCTTTGATCCCGTCTTTAACTCCGCTATCAAGAACCATATCAAGTGTCGTTGCCCAACCCACATGCTTTTCAATCATTACATTGGCAATCTTTAATGGCACATCATCAGTAAAATACTCAAAAGTATCTGAGTTAACCTCATTTTTAAGACCAAAAAACGCTGCTGTAGATAACATTACAAAAAATAGCCCTAAAACAATTGGTCTTTTTCTCTTTAGGAATTTTACATAGTTTTTCGTTCTATCAGAAACCATTAAGACTTCTTCTTTCTTTTTAGAGTTAGAAACTCTTATAGGAACCAACAATAATATTGGTGTTAACAAAGTCATAGTTAGAATCCAGGCAATGAAAGACCCTACTCCAGCCAATAATCCTAAGTTGATTGTAGGTACAACTGGAGAACCAATCAAACTGAAAAAACCTATCGAAGTACTTAAAGATGTTAAAAAAGTTGGTTTTAGATCTTTTAATAACGTTAAATATACCGCTTGTCGTCGATCTTCACCCGATTGTCTATATCGATACCATGTAACCAATATATGAATTGAATCAGCTATCCCGATCCCGATTAAAATACTTGGTAAAAAGGAGGTTAAATTGTTTAATTTCACCCCCATATACCCAGCAAAACCTAAACTTGATAGCAATGAAAACCCAATCACCATAAATGGTAAAATAACACCGCTGAGGTTTCTAAAGATAAATAATAAAATAACAACCACAGCAAAAATCAACATAGGTAAAATTAAAGATAAATCCTTTTGAGTTGACTCTCTAAAAGCATCATTTACAGCAGCACCACCTGTTATCCCAAAGGTATGATCTTCTTTTCCTTCATACTTTTTTAGCAGCTCTCTGGATTTTGAAATCACCTTTTCGTAATTGATCTCTTTTACTAAAGCTGGTCTTAAAGTGGCTATCATTAATGCTATCGTACCATCTTTACTAACTAAATAACCGGGTAAAACCTCATCAGTTAAGCTCTCATGTTTTCGTTGGTCTAGCAACTCTTGAGTTAGCTCCATATCATCTGGCAACATGGGCTCAACCATTAAGTCGTCTTCTTCTGCGTGTGTCCAATTATAATTGGATAAAGAGTCAACGCGAATCACATCGGGCAAATGCCACATTTCTTCTGAGAGTTTTATTAGTGTTTCTGCTGAGGATTTATCAAAAATCCCAGAAGGACTTCTCATTACTACAACAATGTTATCATCATTTCCAAAACGTCTTTCAAAGGCATCAAATCTTTCAATGTCAGGGTCTCCTGCTTTAAACCAGATTCTGTATCCAAAATCTTGATCTAAATGTTTTAACCCCGGTAACATAACAGCAATCAACATCAAACCCACCAGTAAAACCTTACCCGGGTTTTTAACGATAAATCTCGCCATCTTTTCTACAAAGCTATTTATTTTTTCAGTCATGGTATCCTCAGTATATAAACTTGCGACAAACGCGCTAAGCTAGTGGTATAATTTTATGTGGCAAATGAAGAGGTTTTTGTAAGCCTTTCCAATGCATTATTTGTGGTTTAAATTTTTTGAACTTAAAAGAAGCGTATATATTCTAATAACACCTGATGATCCTGATTAAGATGTTGCAATCCTACCGGAACCTTGACATTTGGGTAAGCATCTATCATCCGAAGGTGAAACTTAAACTTACTTGTATCACTCAATCTTTGAGCCCATGTAGTACTAACTAAAATTTGTTTGGACTCTTCTAAATCAACTATAATCGATCCACTCAACTCTTTACTCATAACATCATTGAACGAATGTCGAAAACCCAACAATATATCTCTTTGAAAAAAGTCCAATGATTGGCGAGATTTCTCATCGACTCCAAAAATATTTTGTGCCTCTAAAATCCAAGTCGTCTCTTGACTATTGTCATGATAAATCGTTTTCTCAAGTCCCATGGCTAACTGTAAATGATCTTCGATTCCGTTAGCTACCAAAGTAGCATCCTTATCGTAATCCCGATAAGCAGCTTCAACTTTTAAGGTATATTCTCCAAAAATCTGTTGTAAAGTACCACCATATTGTTTAACCATAGGAAACAAAGCCTGTAAACCCACACCATTTGCTTGAACCAAAAAGTGTGTTTTATCAATAAAATCTAAGTAGTGAAAAGAAATATCTCCACCTTCAAAATTTCGTTGATAACGTACCCCATACTGATCTTTTGTACTCGAGTTTGTAGATTGATTGTTACCTTGATACAACTTATAGTTATTAAAGTCAAAGCTACCTAACCCTAATCTTGAGTCTTTACCGGTTAACTTAGAATGCCTAAAGTCTGGCATATAATAAAAATCCCAAACGATGGACTCTCCAATCAACTTTTTATATTGAATCACATTTTGCCCGATTTTTTCAGGAGACTCCACATTGCTATCATAGTTTCTAGAGTTGACATTGTCTACTGGGTGAAAAGCCTCTAAGGCACTCCAGTTAAACATTTTAGAACCAACTTTTATCTCATACGAGTTTTCTTCATAAGACAATGAAAACTCCTCTAAAATTGAAACATCACGGGACTTTTGCGATAAGTCTCTTCGTGCAAAACCTCGGATTTCTGCACTATAGTTTTCGTGTTTAGCTCGCCACTTGATAGCAGTTTTATTAGCAAAGGAATGATCTTTAGTACTCGAAAACCTATCCTTTTTAAATACTCGTGCTTCAATGGATGTTTCTCCTTCAAAGCGATATTGAAATGAAAACACAGGAGTTATTAATGTCAGTAATACAAATAGCTTTTTCATTGTATATCCTACCTAAAATGAGTCTAGGGCATTTTTAGTAAACTCTTTTGATTTATATTTTTTGTTTAGAGTCAATTTTGACCAAGTTATATTGGATTGTTTTCCTGTTTGGTGGTTTACCATCTCAATACGACCTTGTCTGTAATACTTTCCATGCTTTGTATACTTGGAAAACTTTGCTGTCTTTAACAACTCACCTTTTCTATCAAAGTACTCGATGGTAAGGGGGTTCATGTACACTTTATCTATATAGACTCTTAATTTACTATATCCCGAGTGTCTATTTACCGGATCTCTATCTATGACCCAAACATCTCTATCATTTATCTTGCCCTCTTTAACAAACTTATGAACATATTTTTCTACTTCAACAGAGCTTAAGTCTTCATAATAAAACTCGCTACCCATAAACGATCCAGACTGATTTCGAGAGTTGATTCGCTTCACTCTTTTCAGCGATGGTAAATATAACCACTGATCATCATTTTTCTTTTTATGTGACCAAGTAAGCATGCGAGTGCCTTTAACATCAGCTGGCCATTGAAAGGTAATTAATGACCTATCGCCATCCCCTTTTTGCTCCATACTTTTTTGAGACATCTTTCTTACAATCTTATCCCCATGAGCATTAATAATTTCAAGCTCTGTTTCACTGCTATCACCAAAAAATCCATCATTAAATTGATTTGTTTCTTGAGATATTCTTAGACCTTTTTCTAAATCGCTTTCTATAGGCTCTTTACAGTGACCAACACACAAAATTGTTGAAAAAAGAATTACGCCTTTTATAGAGTTTATTATTCTAGACATTTATGCCACCTTTTTAATCATTAAAATCATTTCTGAACAATCTACAATTTAAGATAATCCTATCTTTTTTTAACTGAATGACTATTCACTTATGGCTCATTATTAACTCTTTACGGAAACTTGTCAATAGTTGTTAACTAAATAGTTATTCATTTTCGATTTTTATTCACAAAGCTTCATTTTTATAACAATGACTATGCCAACCGAAACTCACGAAATTTAAATTTGCCTATCCATGTATATAGAAAGTTTTCATAGTCTTCAAGTCTCACGCCAAAAATAGCAATTTTGGAAAAGACTTATTTTATCTTCTTTGTTATTTTATAGTTTGTAATCACAAAAGATAGGTTTTAAGGAACTTTAATGAAGAAAAATACAATTTTAATGGAAGCTATTTTAAAGCGTATTGAACATGAATTAGATGTCCTAACAGTTGCAAAAGTCTCGAAGTTTTCTGGGTTTTCTTATTATCATTTTCACAGACTATTTTTGAGTCACACAGGAGAAAGTATTAAAAAGTATATTTTAAGGTTGAGGCTACAACGAGCAATACAACAATTAAAAATAGACAAACTTTCAATAACAGAAATTGCTCACAATGCTGGATTTGAATGCTCTTCTTCCTTTAATAAGGCCTTTAAAAGTATGTTTTCAACCTCCCCCTCCGACTATAAATCTATCAGTTTTCAAAAACAAAAGGATATAAAAGCCATGAAACCAATTCGTACAGAAACTATTACTGACATCAAAGTATACTCTGTTAGAAATGTAGGGCCATATAATACATCCCATAAAGCATGGGAGACTCTTATGAGCTTTGCTTACAGCAATAAAATCAAACACAAAAAAAATCTAATGGGACCTAAAGCAAAGATATTTGGTGTTAGCTTCGATGATCCAGATGTAGTAGACAGTGATAAGCTAAGATATGATGCTTGTATCACACAAGATGATCAGGTAGACACTCCAGATCAAGTAAACAAGTCGATTATCAAGGGAGGTAAATACATAATATTTTTACATAAAGGCGCTTATGAAGGCTTAACTGACACTTATAAATCTATTTATAAATATACCTTAGAGAATGAAAGTTTAAGAGATTGCCCACCTTTTGAACAATATCTCAATAGAGACCCAAGAAGAACCAAACCAGAGAATCTTCGTACGGAAATATGGATACCAATAGAGTGAATTTTAAATCAAACCTCTAGTTTAAAATTGACAAACTAAGGGTTTTGAATCTTAGGAACAGCGAGCTTGGCGAAGTGTGAAATTACATCTAACTGAGCTTCTTTAAATTCTTCTTGATCTGAATTTAATCCTGTTACAAATCGAGTGATTTGTGGAAAAGCCAATGGAAACCAATTCATAGCCATAAAACATAAATGTAAAAAGTCTGGACGAACTCCAACCCCTTCAAGTTGCTGGCCCAATCCACCCTGTATTCGTTCGCTACATACCCGAAAGTTCTCAGCTCTCTTCTCTTCACAAACTACAGGGTCCCAACCCATTTCCAAGGCTTCCCATTGCATTAAACGAATAAAATCAATGTCTGTATAGCAGATTTCCATCCAATATTTCATTAATTCTTCTGGATCACTGGGTTGGTCTGCTACAGCTTTTTCTTTCATTTCACATTTTTTTTCCATTACTGCTTCATACAAACCTTGTTTGTTTTTAAAATAGTAATAGATCATTCTTTTATTGACCTGAGCATTTTTAGCTATTTCATCTACCCGAGCACCCGCAAAACCTTTGTTTGCAAACTCCGATAAAGCTGCTTTAAGTATTTTCTTGGTAGTATCTTCAGAATTTCGTTTTGTCATGACTATCTCAATTTTTTGAAATCATTAATTAACCTTTTAGTTAATAACTTTTTTTAGTCGTTGTCAATCAATGGTACATTCTCAACGGATGCTTTATTAAGTATTTGCTCTTTTTATCTGATATATCCCTACAATCTTCGTAAAATGTTAATAATTGATTAATGCAATCATGAGGTAGTTTCATATTTTTCACTCTATATGACCTTCTAGATCTTCAGCCTATTTGAGGTCTAATCTTACAGTGACATTACATGTTGTTTAAGTTACTTGCATCGTTATCTAGAAGGAGCATTTCCATCTCCAAGTCAATACGTGATACCTGTTACAATCAAAAAACCATCAACACAGGGTTGATGGTTTCTTACTTTTAACAATACTCACCATGAAGGGGTACATGTCATAATTTTTCTTGAGTTATATAAACTCTAAAGGCTATAAGTTATCTTGTGCTAAATTCAATATATATCTTTGAGTATTAGCGTAATAACAACTATTAGCTAGAAGAATAAATTCATTGTGGGAAAGAGTGGATTTATTTTTACGGGAATAATATTTTAGAATGTAATCTTTAGTGTTTGCATAATAACTATGTGAAGCTACTGCAATTACTTCTTTTGCTTTGTAATCAATTACATTTGCTTTTAAACCCGTTTTTAGAATCAAGTCTTTAGTGTTAGCATAATAAGCATAACTAGCAATTACAACAAGCTGTTCTGAATTGATTGACTCATCATACTTGTTTACAAACTTTTTTAACATTTTATCTCTAGCATCAGCATAATGTTGTTGACTTGCCAAACTAACTAATTGATTTACTTTTTCATTTGAGATAGTCTCTGGTTTTGGGTCACCGTTTCCCCAAAAACTATTGAATGACGACTCTTCAGATTGTTCATGTAGTTTTTCAAACTTGGTAGGTAAGAGCTCATCACTTTTTACAAAAGAACAAGCTATTTGACCTTTTTTATTTGAGTAATAGAATCCTCCAACTGGAGCTTGAGGAAGTTGCTTCAGATATTCTTCGTTAACTAGAGTTCTTAGACTATTATCATTTATTTTTAAATCTTCATTAAACTCTACTTTATATTTTTTTATTGCCTCATTAATTTTGAGTGTTCCTGCTTTACAAAGTTGAGCGTTATCAGCGTAAGTATTTAGTCCACAAGTTACTGCAGCTGTGAGTAAAAGATTAATTAATTTCATTCAAATGTCCTTTCTAAATTTTTTAATATTTTATGTTTATTCAACTACGATAACTTAAAGAAAAATGTTACAAAAAAAGTAAGTTTTAATGTTTTATTAAACTATTGTGAATAACTAACTTTATTATTCCCTAATTGTCTTAGGTTTTCATTTATATCAACGAGCAGCTTTGATGGCCCCGCTTTCAACTCTAAATCTGAGTTAAAGTCTACGGTACTTAACAAAATATTATTGGTAGAGTTGAATGATTCAAACCCTGAAACAGTCGAAGAGTAAACGCAAAATTCGATCATTGATTCTTTGAATTTTTGTAGTAAAGTTTTAAAGTTTAAGGTCTGAATGTTACCAATATAGTTCATCCATACAGATTTTCCGACGCAAGATAAACTTACCAAAGAAGAAGGTTCTAATGAAAATGAGATCTCTTGATCACCACTGTACATATCTAAGCATATAGCATCGTATTGAATGAATTCATTACTCTGAGAATATTCATTGATATATTCTAATCCATCATCACAAATAATTTGTAATCTCCCTTGGGAAATAAAATCATTCAAATAATGAAAATGTTTTAACGATAAATCAATCACTTCTTGATATTTTTCTACCACATCAATTCTTAGATTAGTAAACTCAGTTAGTAATGCGATAACACCAGAGCCAGAGCCTAGTCCTAACATCAATAGTCGTCCATCACAAAACAACTGTGCTGCTGGATAAAACATAATAGAACAAAAACTTTCGGGTATTGTAGATAAATTATTTTCTTTAGATGAAAGCTTGTTTAACAAGAGGCCACCTTGATTTTGTTGATTAATAAACAATCGCCGTTGTTTATTATCTTGTGCAACAAATAATTTGCCTAAAACAAAGTCTTTTTGATCCAAAACTGTGTCTAAGAGTTCAATTTGATCCAATACCGGCTCTAATTCCGATGCCTTGAAGTAATAGTCTTCATATTTTTCAAAGTCTAGATTTTTCAAAGCCACATTAGCAAGATATATATAACTTAATGGATCTTCAGAAAATTTGTCTAGTAGTATTAAAGCAGACTCTGTCGCTTGATTAAAGTCTTGTAAACTCATCGCCAAATAGTACTTCAAAACCAAAAGCTGCCAACATTCTTCACACTCCATAACCTTAGAATTCAAAAAATCTTCAAGGTCAACTTTAGGTAATAGATATGTTTCTGTCAAAAGCGTTTCATTCAGATTCAGATAATATGGATTGATATGCTTACAATCAAAATTCAATTCATAAACTTGATAAATTACACTATCAAGGTGTCCCTTTGTATCAATCAAATTGAAAAAGTCTAATTCTAATGATCCACAGAACAAACACGACTGATCTTTGAAATACGATTCCAAACAATTTTCTTGGTCGATATACTGAGTATTGTTCAAGTCCTTTCCAATTTTCATCTAAATCCCTATTTTGTCATCTCTAATTCGTCGAAATTTTATATGATTTTGAATGTGCCCTAAACTCAGGAGCATATAAACACTCTATCTCAGCCATCCCACTCTCGTATTGACCATTATTATAGACTTTCAAGCGATATTCAAACACATAAGTACCTTTGTATAGATAATCAAAGTAAAAGTGACTAGCTAAGTCTTTTGTAGATTGATAATAGCCTAAACCATCTTGATATTTATATGTGGAAAGCACATCTACTGGCTCGGTTCCTGAGGCTCTCATATCCTTAAGGTGTACAAACTCTAAATCTCGATCACTCGATATTTGGATTCGTACAACTAATGTATCCCCTAACTTGATATCCTCTTTTTCTATAGGAACAATAAATTTTCCTTTTTTACCCATTTTTTCAACAAACAAGTTTTTTTGAATGGATAAAGGACCTCCATGGGGAGTAATTTTTGATATTTCTTCAAAGTACTGCCAATGTAAACCACCCCAAGCAACACCCTTATCTGATTTAACCATTTCAATAGCACCTAAAGAAGCATCAATGGATGATGGCTCAAATCGTACTTCATAAAAGCCTGTGCCAGCTTCTACAGTCTTAGGTTTTACCCATTCATCACCCAGTTTTACTTGTACTATTTCATCACTCGCTAGAAGATCATCCCCTTCAAGTAACAAAGCGTAAACCGCATCGGCTGTTGCTCGATTTGTAGTCCAGTCCTGTGTTTGTTTTTGTTTTAACAACCACACCTTAAGATCTTCTACCTCTTGTGGATTATGACCTAGCTCACTAAACAGCTCAATCATAATCGTTTGTGATTCAATAGGAGCCCTATACCAATAGTAGGATGCATCTAAATCTCCAAAATACATTCCCATTTCATCAGAATGTAAAGCTCTTTCTCTCAAGGAGGCTAAGATTTCTTCTGATACTTTTGGCCTGTTAAATCGATATGTACCCAAGGCCAACTGGCCTTCACTCATGCGAGAGTCTAATTTTGGCCAATACTCTTGGGCTTGATCTAAGTAATAGTCAATAGCAGGTTGATATTTTGCATCAATTGATTTTTCAGAAAGATAAAAAGATCTGCCATATAAATAAGAAGATATTAAATGACTCAAGTTATTTTCTTTCAGATTACCTAATCTCACAATATCTCGATAAATTTCATAAATCCAAGCATCTAAGGCATCCAATGCTTTGATCGCTACAGACCGTGGGACTTTCACTCCCATTTTATCTAATCTTGCTAAACCAGTTACGATTCCTAGACTAATAAACTCGCTCTCTTTAGCGCCAGGAAACCATGGCCATAAACCATTTGGCCCTTGCCTTTTTCTTAATGTATCCATTGCATCATTGAGCTCATGATCCATTGTGTTTTTATCAAAAAATAGTGCAATTCGCTTTTTGGACTCTTCTTCTGATTTTGCCTCACGTACCCAAGGAGTTTCATCTAAATTTACTGAGTTTAAGTCTTGGGACTTTTGTAAGTTGGACTTTAAGGCATCAGTATTTTTCCACTGTTCAAAAATTCTTTCGATTTTTGGATCGGAGTTTACTATTTTCCTACCAAGAGAGTTGGCATAATACCTATGAAATACTTGATCTGTACTTTCATGAGGATACTTAGATAATACCGGCAAAGCTTGTATAGCATACCAAGCTGGATTAGAAGCTATTTGTAAAACTAATTTTTCATGACTTAATGTGGATGAGTCATCAGACTTTAATAGCTTATCAAAATTAACTTTTTTCGTTTGTATTCCGCGGATATTTAAATCCTTAGATTCTCTGACTAAAATCTTGCTAGACAATACTGGGATCATTCCTTCTTGTCCATCTGAAAATTTATCTGTAGATGCTACAACCCGATAAATTACAGGATAAGTCACATCAGGTATATTTAAAAAATGTGAAAAAGATTTTGATTGTTTAGCATTTAGCTTAAAAGCTACTCTAGACTCTTTAACAAAAGATGAAGTAACCTCTTCATCATTTAGTGCATTAAAAAATCGCAAAGAAAAATCTCCACCTAAATCACTTTCACTCAAATTTGAGATTTTAGATCGAAACTCTAATTGATCTCCTTGTCTAAAAAAGCGTGGCTGATTAGGCTCCACCATCAACTCTTTTTGAGTAACCAAAGTTTGTGTACTTACACCAGAAGCCATTAACTTAGAGTGGGCCATTGCCATTAACTTCCATTTTGTTAAAGAATCGGGTGCAGTAAACTGAAACTCTACTATCCCTTGATCATCTGATATTAAATGAGGGTAGAAAAAAGCTGTTTCATTTAAGTTTGTTCTCATCTTTGGCGCATCTTGATCTTGCGGTGCCTCCTGACGGGCTTGCTCACCAATACTCTCTACAGCTGCTCCTGTTGTTTTACGGCTCATGGACTTTTTAGCCATTTTGCCTGATGGTGCTGGCATGGCACTAGCTACCTCCATATTTAAGCCCATCACTGATGACTTTTCATGCATTGCTCCACCAAACGAATCAAAAGACCGACTCATTTTACGATGTAATATCCTTGGAAATAAGTATGAAAATGAGCTCTTAATCTCCCATGGATAAGAAGGATAAGTATGAGTTACACTCTTATGTGATCTAGATATACGATTGATCCATGTATTAAACTGCTTTGTATATAGGTTTAATGAATAAGCTCTCTCCATTTGGTCTTTGTAAAACATATTTGAAAAGTCCGAATAGCCATGTGGAGTAAAAGCATCTAGTGAAGCATCGTACATAGATGCTAGTAACTCATAAGCTCCTGTATCACTTGGCTCTAATCCTTTAATTTTTATTGAAAAGGTTTCTTGAGCTCCTGGTCTTATTTTACTTTTAAAGGTATGAAAAGATAAATCAAGTTTCTTTTCTTCACGAGTTACATTGATATAGTTTTCATGATGATATATTTGATTTTCATGTACAAAAATTACATGGACACTAAAACCTTGCTTTAATTGATCCGTCACAGGAAAACTAATTTTATGCTTGTTGGAATCATAGCTAAAGTAAGAGCTTAGTCTTTCTTGCTTGTGGTAGATCGCTACATAAATACTGGCATTATCATATCCAGAAGCAAAAACTCCTTCTAAGTTTTCACCCACCTTCAAAGTCGTTGACTTTAGTTTATAAAAAGCAGGAACTTTTGCCGCAAAAGAGTTGGCTGATTGAGAAAAAACTAAAAAACTCTCTTTTGCTGTTACTTCACCTCCAAAAACATCTTTAGTTTTCAAAACAGCTCTATACACACCAGGAGACAATCTAAAATCTAAGCTTTGTTGTCCGTCAGTAGTACTAAAATCTAATGTAAGTACTATTTGATCCAATTCAAAATTATTGTAATCGGATAGATCTTTTGATGATTCATCTTTTTTAAGATGTCGAGTGTTGGGACGAGATGGTTTTCTATGAACCTTATCAGGCTGCTTTAAGCTATAGATATATACCTTACCTTGATTAGACACTCCCTTTTGATCTAAAGTTGTTGTAGAAATTGACATCTTAATTTTATCTTCTGCAGGTAGCCAATCACCTAATTGTAATCGAGCCTCTAAAGCTAAATAACCGATCCTAATACTTTCACTCTTTGTATGAGACTCTCCTGAATCATCTAATACATCTATTTCTACTCGATAAGTAAAACTTGGGTCACTATCTCTAGCTACACTCAAATCTGGTTTAGCATAAAAGTCAATCTTAAAGTCACCATTTTCATCGCTCAACACTTTGCCATGAGACATTTGGGTTGACCCACTATTTACACGTGCATACCTCCACCAATAAGGGTAATTTACAGTTCGATATACCCTATATTTTACTTTTGCATTGTTTAGTGGAACTCCAGAAAATGTTTTTGCTGAACCTTTCATAGTCACTACTGAGTCAAGCTTCATTTGTTCACTAGGCTTATTTAAAGTGATTTCAAACTTTGGTCTTTTATACTCTTCTACTCGAATCGATTTAGATCCACCAGGAGAAGAACTTTGAATCCGCATTGCTCCCATTAATCCAGATTTAGGAGCTGTAAATTCTCCAGAAAAAGAACCAAACTCATTGGCATCAAAGCTTTTTGTTATAATAGTTTGATAGTTTGCATCCTTAAAGGAAACCTTCACATTAGAGCAAGTGTAGGTTTCATAAGTATCTAAATTGGGATCTCTTTGTAAACAAATACCTTTAAACTTTATTAATTGTCCTGGTCGGTATATGGCTCGATCTGTATAAAAGCTAATGGATTGACTGCGGTGTCTTCTATTTTTATAACCTTTTCTTACATTATTATGAAAGATAACGTTTCCGGTTTGCTTGGATTTAGCATAGATATAATAGGAACTATTAGGATTTGTTAATTCAAAGTGTCCCTTTTCATTTGTTTGTAGCGATCTATCGTAGCGGTAATGTCCTCTATTTCCTCTTCGATAGACTTCTAAGTCAATATTTTTTAAAGGCTTACCATCTCGTGAATCCAATACCAAACCATCTATAGAAGTTGCTCCTGATTTAATCATCAAAGTTGTATCTGTATACCAAAAAGCAGCATATAATACTTTATTATTTTCTTGATTTGCGAAACCAGAGTCCATAGAAACCAATATTCGATAATAACCATAGTCTAATTCAGCAAAAGCCAGCTCTACATCTTGCTCTAAATATTCACTTCCTGGATCTAAATCAACAGACCACTCTTTTACGGCTGGTTTTTGTAGAAGCCTTTTCACATCTTTATCATCAATATAATCAGGTAATCCACCCCACTCTTTTTCAATGTATGGTTTCCATTGGTCTTCTACTATCCTAAAGTGTAATCGATCGATATTTCGATATTGCACCTGAAAGTTTCGATTAAATTGATCAACGGTACTATCTATGTTTAAACGAAACTCTTTGGCTAGAATTTGCTGTTTTAAGTTATATAATTTGTGACCACCTGTAGACTCCGGAAACAAATTCAACCCTTGAGAAACAAACTTCATAGCAGTTACATAATCTTTTTTATCATAAGTAAGTTTAGCTAACTCATAAAAGGCTAATGTTACCTCGGAGTAATCAGTATAGTTTTTTGAAATTTCTAGTAATCTATTTTCAAAAACCTCATCAATTTTTTCACCAACACACTTTGAGCGTACATAATTTAATCTCTGAATCTCAAAGTCGATCATAGCTGAGATATTATTTGTTTGTTGGAAGTGTCTCAAAAGCTCTTGATATAGGTTGATTGATTTTAAAGTAAGAGACTCGTGATCTGTAGTATTTGCTTTATAGTTTAAAAAGCTACTAAGTGATCCAAAAGCATCACTATTTGATTCAAACTCGTAAGCATCTTCTGATTTTACACCCGTTTCATACGCTACTTTATAAAACTTTAGAGTTTCAACTAATAAAAACTCATACATAGTTTGAATATAGTTAGTGCTACCATAGTCAATTAAACCCTTGTACTTATGAATAGATACCGTCTTGAGAGAGGCCGAATCTACCAAAGAGTCTTCAAACAATTTTCTAACTTGTACAAACAGTTTATTAGAGTCCCACTTAGTAAAGTCCTCTTCATCTAAACCTTTGGTGGCTGTTCTTCCACTAAACTTATATGAATTTTGATCATGATAATGCCAAAACCAAATAGCTAAAATACTCTTTAAAACTGGTCGGTAGATATCCTCAGCATCAGTAATTTCTTTTTGTAGAATAATCACTCGATCTTTGGGGTTTTTACCTAAGATCAATGCCTTGTTTAAGATATGTTTACAAAGTGCTCGGATATATAAACCCGACTCTCCTTCTTTTAAGGCTTCTTCCTTTAACTCTTCTAGGTGCTTCATTGCCGTTTTAGGTAATTTTTTACTTTCTGCTTGTTGAACCCTTGAATACAACTCATTTAAATGACTTGAGTAACCAAAATTTACTTGGACCATAATTAAAAAACTCACTATGAAAAACTTCACACAAACTCCCAACTCTTAACCTTAAAATGATTTGCAATTTGCATGCTTTCTAATCAAGTATTGATCTAAAATCAACTAAAAAGAAAGCATCTTTTATGATTTTATTTTAGACATTAATATAGGAATTTAACAGGGAAAATTTGCACTATTTAATTTTTAGAGGAATTATTGATTTAAACAGCCATAAAATTAATAGGATTCAATTTAGCTTTGGAGTCATATTGAAACGATTTAAAAAATAGTATTCAGAGCAAATCTTAGAAGATTGTTTTAAGCTTATAGCTACAATTAAATTGTAATTCTGCAAAAAACAAAAATAAATTAGACAACATGAAAAGAAAATTGGCTTATGAATTCAAAATACATTCTAGTTATGTTATTCAAGCATTCTATTTTTTAATGAGCAAAAAGAAAAAACAAAAGTTCAACGAACCAATGTAGCTCTTGCCATGTGTCTAATTTAATCTACATATAGCAATATTTATGCCAAATTGAAGTGTTGCCCGTATTCCCTTTTATAGTCATATATAGATACTAAATCCTATAGCTTGTGAAGTTTTTCACCTCTTGGCGTGATAAATTTCACTACTTATTATGCTTGTCAAGATTTTAGCTCATGTACCTTCAGATTAAAAAACCCCTATACATTAAACCATTTATTCTACAAACCTAACCAATCTAATAATTACATAACTTTACAGTATTAGAGATAAGTAAAGTGAAATTAAATGGCTCACAGACTTCATTTACAGCCCTAAATAGTGTATCTTTGTTTCATGAAAAAAATATTAAAAATTACCGAAAACTGGCTTCAAGAAGATAACGATACCCACCTAGAACTCCTCAAGGAGCATTTAGATCAATCCACGGCGGATAGCCTTGATTTAACTAATAAAATCCTAGCGATGAATAAAAAAATTAGCTGGGATAAGGTCTCCTTATACGAATGTGAAGACTTTCACGTTAGTATGTTGATGATTCCAAAAGGTAAAAAAATACCACTACATACTCACCCAGGTATGCATGTTATATCCAAATGCGTATGGGGTCACTTTTTAATCTCTTGTTATGACTGGTGCGAAGAGTTTCCTTTTAGCGGTATTGCTAAACAAACTGCCAATGAGATTGTAAATGCCGCAACTCCAGCTTGTGTTTTAGAGCCAAAAAAGGATAACATTCATCAGATTATCGCTTTAGAGGACTGCGCTTTTATAAATATCGAAACTCCACCCTATGATGATGAGTATCGAAAGATTTCTTACTTGAAAGTTGCTGAAGAGCTATCATACAAAGGGCAACCATTAGTTAAATTAGAAGTAACAAACTAAGCAACAATAGATCGACCTTTATAGTCGTGTTTGTTTCTGAACCTTTTTACAAAAATTTCACTTTTCATGTATAATTATCTCAACAAGTCTACTCATTGATTGATTTAGATAGACTTGCTATTTGGTGGTTCTGGCAAAGTTTGCCCTTGTAAATCATTTACATGTATCACTTTTTGTTATGAACTAAGGAGTATTTTATGTTGGTTTCATTTATCGTAAATTTATTAGTATCTGCTGGTGTTTTATCTATATTACCTATGGCTCGATACAAAGATTTTAGCTCATGCTTTATTGTGAGTTTGGCTGCTGCTATTATAGGCACTCTTCTTTCATCCGTACACATCATCGTTACAATATTAATTTCTCCATTTTTATTGATTCCATTTTTTGGACCATTACTAGTTGGAGTTCCTGCACTGATTCTTACTTCTTTTTTAGTCAATGCAGTAGCATTATATATAGCAGATCAAATGATTGAAGATTTCGAAATCGATGGTTTTGTAAATACAGCAATCGCTTCTTTATGTGTAAGCCTTGCTATAGGATTAGTAAACTTTATATTCTAATTTGAAAACCATATTCTTATAAAAACCCTTCATATATTTGAGGGGTTTTTTGTTTTTTGGCGAACTTGATTAACAACCCGATTTTTTATTAATGTTATTATTAGAAATCCAACATTAATATCAAAATTTGATGCGTTAAATTAATCTCTACATTCATTACTCACCCATAAAATACCCATAAATATATCCATAAATGTCCATATAATATCAAAATGGGGAGTTTTGTTAACTCACAGCTTGTCTTTTAAAAGGCTTGCTTCATTGAGCTGTTTGCTCTTTAACTCTGACAAAGACTTCAGTCAGTTTCGGTAGGCAAAGACATAAAATTATTTTATGTTACCTAAAATCACTCCGTGATTTTTCCCTCGCTGACTTGTTCATAACAAGTTATGTACAGACTTTTAGATATAAACTTGTAAAGCTTAATCTCAATAAAGTTCTACACCATCAACCATACCGTCAACTTCGATTAATCCAATATTTAACAAATCACTATACAAACCCACATCACTTAAGTTGAAATCAAGATTTGAACTATCAAGTTCTTTTTTTAATTCTATCAAGTCCTTATTTAAAAGTTGGATACCTTTTAGTATGACCTTATTTGGTCTATAAACAGAAATTTGGATGACTTCACCGAGGTCACTCAAAATAACGTGGAAGTCGTTATTATCAAATGCCACTGTATAATTCTTAGATTCTTTAGTTCGTTTGGGCCTATATTATTTCTGCTATTAATTTCCCACATTAGTGCTCCTATGGTAACTCATCAATTGCTTCTAGGATTGCATCATCGTATTTTCCAGGCCATTTTCCAGTAACGTCATCAACATCCATTAAAAATGCCTCTTCAAATTTGTTGTCTTCAATCAATTGCTTTTGTTTCTCTCTGTACTTAGCTTGCTCTGAACCTACACCACCACTATGACTTGCTGTTTTACGATGATCCCGGGGATCCATTTGTATTGCATGACCATCATTTTCAGGCCAGTTACTAGCTTGTTTCGAGGGCATGTGGTGAGAATCAAGTCCATCGTTTCTAGGAAGCTTTGTATCTTTATGTTTTCCGTCTCTAAACTGCTTCTTCGCACTATTACCGCCAAGTGGACAATTAGTAGCATTATGACTAAGAACATTAAGTTGAGATACAAAACAGCTATAAAGACAATCCTATACTGATCTACATAGAGCGCCGATACTCTCCTCCAACTTGATACAAGGCATGAGTGATTTCACCTAAGGAGCAAACTTTGACTGTTTCCATTAATTCTTCAAAGATATTTTCTCCGCTGAGAGCGACCTCTTTTAGCTTTTGTAGTGCTTGCTCTGATTTTTGCTCATGGACACCATGAAACTCTTTTAGACGATTGATTTGATCATCTTTTTCATCATAACTTGCACGTATCACAGCTATATCTGCTAATTGCTCTTTTTCTTTTGGCAGGTAAGTATTTACACCAATGATTGGTAACTCTCCAGAAGACTTTCGAGACTCATACAACATAGACTCTTCTTGAATCTTTGCTCTTTGGTACTGAGTTTCCATTGCGCCTAATACACCACCTCTTCTTGAGATTCGCTCAAACTCTAAAAGAATTGCTTCTTCAACTAAATCAGTTAGCTCATTGATGATAAATGATCCTTGTAAGGAGTTTTCATTTTGCGCCAAACCTAACTCTTTAGTGATGATCAATTGAATGGCCATAGCTCGTCTTACGGACTCTTCTGTAGGAGTTGTTATAGCTTCATCATAGGCGTTGGTATGTAGGGAGTTACAATTATCATAGATGGCCATTAACGCTTGAAGCGTGGTTCGGATATCATTAAACTGAATCTCTTGAGCGTGCAAAGATCGACCAGAGGTTTGAATATGATATTTTAGTTTTTGAGATCTTGGGTTGGCTCCATATTTATCTCGCATGGCTACAGCCCAAATTCGACGAGCAACTCTACCGATAACACTGTATTCAGGGTCCATTCCGTTGGAAAAGAAAAAACTTAGATTTGGTGCAAACTCATCAATATCTAAATCTCGAGCTAAATATGCCTCTACTAAAGTAAAACCATTAGCCATAGTAAATGCAACCTGAGAAATTGGGTTTGCTCCAGCCTCAGCGATATGGTAACCAGAAATACTTACAGAATAAAAGTTTTTAACCAGTTTTTTAGTAAAATACTCTTGCACATCGCCCATCATTTTTAAAGCAAAGTTAACAGAAAAAATACAAGTATTTTGAGCCTGATCTTCTTTTAAAATATCTGCTTGAACCGTCCCTCGAACTTGCTGTAAGACCTCGTCTCTCAGCTCAATATACTCTTTGCTATCATAAGTGATATTTCGTTTTTTCATTTGCTGAGAAACAGCTGTATTTAAAAACATAGCCAAAATAATTGGAGCAGGGCCATTGATCGTCATTGATACAGATGTACTTGGCTCGATTAGCTCAAACCCTTCAAACAAATCAGCCATATCTTGCATACTACAGATACTCACACCCGATTCACCGATTTTACCGTATATGTCTGGACGAGTCTGAGGGTCTTCTCCATACAAAGTAACCGAGTCAAAGGCAGTAGAGATTCGTTTAGAACTTTCTCCATCACACAAATAATGAAATCTCTTGTTAGTACGTTTAGGCCCACCTTCACCAGCAAATTGACGCTTAGGATCTTCGTCTTTTCTTTTGAAAGGAAAAACACCCGCTGTAAAAGGAAAATGTCCTGGTAGGTTTTCTTTGTTCATGAAAGTATATTGATCTCCCCAATCGGAGTAGTTAGGTAAAGCAACTTTAGGTGTTTTTGTACCTGATAAACTGATGGTGTTTAGATCAACAAATAACTCACGGTTTCGTACTTTATAAGATAACTTGTCTGCCTTATAATCTTTTTGATAGGAGTCATACTTAGCCAACACATCAAAACAAGTGGAGTCAATTTTAGATTTACTATGATCTAAGTCAGCTTGCAGAGCCTCAATAGAGTGCTTTTGTACAACTGCACTCAATTGATAAATATATCTCAAACTATCTGCTTCTTTTTGAGTTTTTGAGTGATAGTTTCTAACACAAGCTGCAATCTCTCCTAGATAACCAATTCTGTGAGCTGGAATAATCGTAGTTGAATATTTTGATAATAATTTTTCTGTTTCTACTTTTTTCAAGTCCACTAAAAATGACTTGTTTACAAAAAAGCTATAGATGGCTTCAAAGAGGTTACTTACTCCTTCATTATTAAACTGAGAGGCTGTAGTCCCAAATATTGGCAAATCATCAGCATCATAAGCGAGGTCGTGATTTCGTACATATTGCTTTTTAACATCTCGTAAAGCATCTTCGCCGCCAAGTTTTTCTAACTTGTTAATGGCAATAATATCTGCTTCATCCAACATACCAATTTTTTCTAATTGAGATTGAGCTCCAAACTCTGGTGTCATAACGTAAAGTGAACAATCACAAAAGTCTAAAATAGAAGTATCCCCTTGTCCAATTCCACTTGTTTCAATGATTATTAAATCAAAGTCAGCATTTTTTAAAACCAATAATGTGTCTTCAATACTATTTGACAGAGCATTTTTAGAATCTCTACTAGCCATGGATCTCATGAATATATTATCCGGATTTAAGCTATTCATCCGGATTCGATCACCTAATAAAGCCCCGCCTGTTTTTTTACGAGTTGGATCAATACAGACAATGGCAATTTTTATCTCAGGAAGAGAGTTTAAAAAACGAATCAAAAGCTCATCTGTTAAAGAGCTTTTACCAGCTCCCCCTGTACCTGTTATTCCTAAAACCGGAATACTAGCATTTTGACTTTCACGTAAACTCTTTCGGAGGCCTTCTTTTTCATCCCCTTCTGAGTTTTCTATATCTGTAATTTTACTGGCGATTTTATAGCTTTGATCAAAAGAAAGAGTCTCATTGTCTCTTTGGGGTAATTGATAGTCTGACTTTTTTAACACATCAGATATGATTCCCTCTAAACCTAGAGTTTGCCCATCCTCTGGAGTATAAATTTTTTCAATTCCGCTATTATGAAGCTCAGTTACTTCACTTGGTAAGATGACTCCACCACCGCCTCCAAAGATTTTTATATGTTTAGCATTATTTTCATCTAAGATTGTTCGGATATATTTGAAATACTCCATGTGACCACCTTGATAGGAGGACAAACAAATAGAGTGAGCATCTTCTTGGATAGCAGCATCGGCAACTTTTTGAGCAGTGATATTATGCCCTAGATGAATAATCTCTGCTCCACCTTTTTGTAGAAGTCTTCGCATGATGTTAATTGCCGCATCGTGCCCATCAAAAAGACTGGCAGCAGTTACAATTCTTACATGCTCTTTTGGGTGATATAAATCATCAATTCCTACTGTTTTCATGTAATTCCTCCAAGAAAAATAAAGCTAAGCTAAAATATCATCTATGCTCATAAGTCATAGACATTAATATCTACTCAATAAAACCTAAGTTCAACAAATTTACAGCATAGTAATATTTAAGTATAGCTACACGCTCTTTTTGACACTTGATTTTAATATATCTCAGGTGACTCTACTCGTATTCATAAAAAGCCCATTAATACAGAGTGTTATTCGTATTTGCTAATTATCTAAGATAAAAGAAACCTACTTAAACAATAATTCAATTGAATTTTATCACTTGTCCCCTTGCTAAACCCATAAAGAGAAACATATAATTGATAAGCTATGGTTCTACTTTACAAATATTTTAAGGTTTCTAATGTGTAATACCCAATCCACTATTCTTGTTGTTGACGACTCTACTCTTAGCCGTAAAAAGGTCTGCCTAGGACTCCAAGACAGCTATAATATTATTCAAGCAAAAAACGGAAAAGAAGCTTTAGAGCTGATACCAAAACACAAGCCACAATTTGTATTTTGTGATTTGTTGATGCCAGAAATGGATGGGTTTGAATTTCTAAGCCATGTCTCAAAACAATTTCCTCATATTCCCTGTACGATTATCACAGCTGATATTCAAAAAGAAACCCACGATGAATGCAAAAGGTTAGGAGCTGTCAGCATATTAAAAAAACCTGCTAAAAAAGAAAAGCTATTGGAAGCTATCGATTTAATGACAAAAGCGTATAGCAAATGATGACTCTCACTGAAGATCAAATCGATGCCTTAAATGAAGTCATTAATATAGGCATTGGAACAGCAATTAACTCATTAAATGACCTAGTAAACTCCTTTATTAAGTTATCTATTCCTAAAATTGAACTCATACATCGAGATGCCCTACCCCCTCACCTTGGGTTAGACAACTACTCTGTAATCCTCCAAAGTTTTGAAGGTAGTTTTAATGGTGTAGCATCTCTTATATTTGATCAAGAAACAGCAAAAAAACTAGTGGCTACTATCATTGACATCCCAATAGATAGTGCCCTTTTAGAAACAAGTATTAACGAAACCCTATCTGAAGTTGGTAATATAATAATTAACGCACTCATTGGTCATATAAGTAATATTTTACACGCCAATCTTCATTTTAAACTTCCTTTTTACACTACCGGAACCATACAAGAGTTATCTAAATACTTCTATATAGACGATAATGATAATGTTCTTTTAATAGCTACCACTAAATTTGAGATTGAATCCATTCAAATTGATGGATTTATACTTTTGAGCTTTCCTAGTAAGTCACTAGAAAAACTTTTAAGTCTGATTTTTAAAGTTTTTAACGATGACGAATAGTTTTGAATTATATGATGTTATACCAGAAGGCATTTTCGTAGTAAACTCAGACTACAAAATAGTATTTTGGAACCAACGTATGGAGTTTTGGTCAAAGTTATCTAAAAATCAGGTTCAAAATCAAGAGCTTTTTGAAATCTATCCCCATCTGAAAAAAGATCGTTACAAAAAGCGAATCGACAATCTTTTAAATGGAGCACCAACTGTATTATTTTCATCTCAATTAAACCCTCATTTTATTCCTTTACAATATTCAAAAGATAAATTAAAAATCGTATACACAACAGTCTCTTTGTTTCAGTTTCAACAAGATAGTTATTTCATCTTTTGTATCCAAGATTTTACAAATCATCGTAACAATATTTTAGAAATTGAGGAGTTACGAAAACAAGCACAAAAGGCCAATGAATATAAGGGAGAGTTTCTAGCCACAGTAAGCCACGAACTACGAACACCCTTAAACGGGATACTCGGCTTAACAGACCTGACTTTACAGTCAGAAGATTTAAGCGAAGAAAATCAAGAAAATTTAAGTTTAGTCAAATACTCCGGAGAAAAGCTACTCAACTTAATATCTGGTATTTTAGATCTATCAAAAATCGAAGCCCAACAACTCATTTTAGAGTCTGCTGCTTTTTCCTTTCCAAACGATATATTGAGAAATATTCAAAGTTTATCTTTAAAAGCACACGAAAAACACTTAGATATCTTTTTAGATTTTGATCGGGATATTCCTTCTAATCTGGTTGGTGATATCACCCGTTTAAATCAAGTCATCACGAATTTAGTAGGTAATGCTACAAAGTTTACTCATCAAGGCAGTATAACAATTAAGGCCAGTAAACAGGTTTCATGCCCTAACTCTTGCACCGTTTTATTTGAAATTATAGATACTGGAATCGGTATCGCTAAATCTAAGTTAGGGTCTATTTTTAACAGTTATACCCAAGCCTCAGAGTCAACCACAAGAGAGTATGGTGGTACGGGTCTTGGTACTACAATCTCCAAAGAAATTGTTGAGCTAATGGGAGGAGAAATTTGGATCGAAAGTGAGTTAGAAAAAGGCTCTAACTTTAAATTTTTGATTGAATTTGCAATCGATCCAACAAAAGAAGTGCACACTTTGAATCCAAACGATTTTTCTGAAAAAAAAGTGCTCTTTTACTCTCCATCCTTAGATTTTATTAGTAATATTCAAAACAAACTTACCCCTTATAACTTCAAGTTTAAATCGTTTAGTAACTCCAGTCAGTTTTTGCTTCAAGAGCAGGATTTGTTTGACTTTGTATTTATTGATCAATTGGATTTTACATTAGATCATAGTCTCAAAGATAAAACGGTTTTCTTTAAAAATATTACTGATAAAATAAGTATAGATACCAAAGAAAACTTGGTATTAACAAAACCCGTTTCTCACTTAAAACTCTTTCAAAGCCTTATAGAGCCTTCAACTATCGATATATTAAATCACAAGCAAACTGAGCCTGACACTAATCAAAACAACAAGTCATTGCGAGTTTTAATAGTCGATGACAATCACGTAAATCAAAAGTTAGCTCAAAAGCTTTTAGACAAGCTAAATCATAGTGTTGAAATAGCCTCCGGTGGATATGAAAGTATTGATAAATGTAAAGAAAGTAACTTTGATTTGATACTTATGGATATTTCTATGCCAGATTTAAACGGGTATCAAGCTACAAAGATTATCCGATCTTTTGATACTACAACACCAATTGTAGCCATGACTGCAAATAGCTTCAAAGAAGATAAAGACAAATGCCTAAACTTTGGCATGAATGGCTACATTGAAAAACCTATTAATTTTGTTTCTGTCCAAAGAACTCTAAATGCTATCTCTAATAAAAAAGAAATCCACATTTCTTATGAGCAAAGCGAATCAAGTGAGATTTATCCTCTAAAAAAGCTTCTTACATTATTTGATGATGAAAAGGACTATACAATCGAGATGATCAATAGCTTTTTATCCTCAACAAAAGTGCGCCTTGAACGACTACATCATGCAATTGTAAATCAAAACTTAAAGCAAGTTCAATTTGAAGTACATTCATTAAAGGGTATTTCTCTAGTATTTAATGCTATTAAGTTTACACAAATACTAAAAGTTCTACAAAGCACACCTTTACAAGATCAAAACAAAGTACTCCATCTGTTTGAGTCTGCCTCAAAAGAAAACGAAAATATAACTAATATTTTAACTCAGTATAAGTCAGAGCTTTAAAAAAAAAGAGCCCGAAGGCCCTTTTTGATAAACTATATTTGCGCTTTGAGTTCGGCAATTTTAGCTTTCACTGCCTCAACTGCTGAGTCAATAGAGCAAAGCTCCTTATCTTTTGACCCTCTCAATGACAGTTCAAACTCATCATTTTTTATAGTCTTTCTTGAGATCACCATTCGAATCGGTGCACCAATCAAGTCGGCATCAGCAAACTGAAATCCTGTTTTTTCGTTTCGATCATCAACAATCACATCTACACCATGAGCTTTTAACTCTTTATATAGATCTAAGCCACGCTGAGCGATTCCTTCTTTTTTGGCATCTAAAAGACATAAGTGCACTTCAAATGGAGCAACTGAAATAGGCCATTTTGGTCCATAATCATCATGGTGCTCTTCGATAAGACACGCTAGCATTCTGCCAACTCCTACCCCATAACAACCCATGATAAAATTTTGTTGCTTACCATTATTATCTAAATAAGTAGCTTTCATATCCTTTGAATATTTTGTACCTAATTGAAAAATATTTCCCACTTCTACACCACGAGTAATAGTAACCTCTTCATCACTATCAATAACTAAGTCACCCTCTTGCACAAAAGAATACTGACCTATTTGACCCGCATTTAAATCTCTTTTAAAATTAAAATTTAAAACGTGATAATCTTTTTTATTTGCCCCAACTACAATATTTGGACAATCAACTACGGACTCATCAATCAATAAATGAACCTTTGACAAGTCGATACCCAATAAAGATCCGAAACCTGGATAAATACCAGCATCTTTAATCAAGTCTTCTTCTGCAAACTCTATCTCGTTAATCATCAAAGCCTTTTTAACTGCAATATCGTTCATGGTTCTGTCACCACGTAATAAAAGTACAATTAATTTACCATCCTCTGGATGAGTCAATAAAACAACTTTACCTGTTTGAGTTTGCTTTAAACCCAACAATGTTGATACATCTTCGATGGTAGATTTATCTGGAGTATGAACTTCTTGTAAATCCTTAAAGTCTTCTGCATCATATTTAAAATGAGTACTAGCCACTTCTTTATTGGCTTTGTATCCTGACTTTTCACCCAAGATCAAAGTATCTTCACCGCAAGCATTTACATACATAAACTCATGTGCGACTTTACCACCCATCATACCGGTATCTGACTCCACAGATATGACATTAGTTAATCCACATCTTTTATAAATTCTTTCGTAGGAGGAATGTACTTCTTGATAGTACTCACCTAAACAGTCCTCTGTTTGATGAAAAGAGTAGGCATCTTTCATGGTGAACTCTCTAACTCGAATTAAACCACCACGACTTCTTTTTTCATCTCTAAATTTAGTTTGAATCTGATAAATCATCAAAGGTAGCTGCTTATAAGATGTCACGTCATCTCGAACCATGTGAACTACAGCTTCTTCATGAGTCATACCCAATACATGTGGAGATCCTGTACGGTCATCAAAACGAACCATCTCAGTACCGATACCACTATATCTTCCTGATTCCTCCCAGATAGACTTAGGCATAACAACGGGCATTAGCACTTCTTGTCCTTCAATTTTGTTCATTTCATCACGGATAATAGCTTCGATCTTCAAAGTAATTTTTTTACAAATCGGAAGCATAGAGTAGATTCCACTAGACAATTGTTTAATGTAACCCCCACGCAATAAAAACTGATGAGACTTTAACTCTGCATCTCTTGGGAAGTCTTTTGTTCTTCTTCCAACTAAATGAGACATTTTCATGATTTTCTCCAAATATGGGCTCAACCCATCACAAAATTATGCTTTATAACAAGGCCCGTTACCTTTTTACATCCCACTAAAAATACATCTATTAACAGAAAGCTTTATAAAGCTAAACAAACATTTTTGGGCATAGACAACGCCCAAAATCCTGTACATAATCCAACATTTATAATAGTTAGTCAATTGAATTGCAATAGGTTACCCTATAATGCTTAATTTAGTGGAGTTACTTGTTTTTGTAGGCAGAAATTCGTAGCATTCAAAATATCTTTATAAAGCTGTTTATGGACTTGCTTTAGCTTACACATTAACAGTTATGTACAGTTGAAAGAGAAGGCTAGCTGAGAGAAAGCAGCATTCATTCAGTAAAAGTTACTTTCTCCGAAATCATTATATCAATTTGTTTTTCTTAAGACACACTAGAGCGAAGCTTCCCACTACAAAGGTTATTATTCCCATTATAACTAAAGCTTGTTGCAATGAATAAATATCTGAAATCCATCCAAAAATTGGAATGATTATCGCATATAACAAACTACCAACAAAGTTTTCAGATGATAAAACTGTTGCTCTCATATCTGAGTCAACTAGCTTATTTAAATAGTCAGACACAACCGCTTTTCTAAATCCTCTAACAAACTGTTGAATAAAACAAAATATAAAACCAAACAAAAAGATAAAGTAGCCCATGAGACAATAACTAATTGCTACAAGTAAAATAAGTATTGCCAAAGATTTCTTTTCTCCGATAATCGCTTCTATTTTAAAAGCAAATTTTGAAGAAAAAGCTGCCACGAGCTGAAAACTTGCAAACACAACTCCAAAATAAATTATATCCAAACCAGATAACTTGAAATATGGCTGATAGAGCCATAGCACACTTTGATTGAAAGCGTATACTATACCTGAATAAATAATAAGCCATCTCAACTTTCTATTTTGCATAAGAGAGACATTTAAAACATGGATTATCTCTTTTAAATAATGTTGTTTAACTATTAAAGAATCTCTCTTTGGTTCTCGCATTGAAAGCACTAAAGGAACCATAGCCGCGAAAAATGGGATCGATGCATAAATTGAATATCTCAAATCATATGTAGCAATAACTCCTCCCAAAATATTTGCTAAAGCTAAAGCTAAAAGTTTATAAAATATTGCATTTCCCCAAATCTCTTTAAATTGCTCCTCAATTTTAAGGTTTAAAAGAGTATCAAACACAAAAGCAGAGGTTGTTCCAGATGAAAATGATACACTTAAAGCGAACAATAACTCGATGCATAAAAAATGCTCAAAACTCTCAGCGATACTGTAAGCACAGATCCCTAGAAATGCAGCCACACTTGCAATCAATAAGGTAAATTTTCGACCATGAACATCAGAAAAGTACCCAGAAGGAATTTCTAAAATTACTGTAGCAACAGAAAATATGGACTGTAAAATCATTATTTTTGTTAGGCTAAGTCCATTATCCTGCCAAAACAAAACCATTATAGGTACAGAAAAATACATACCAGAACAAGCCTGATACAAGTAAAACTTCCAAATATTTGAGGATAATTGTTTCTGTATTTTGCATTCATCCATAGTTATCAATTTTTATAGTGATCAAACAAGCTTTGGTAACATAGATTATCAATTGGTATTGCAAAGTATAGCTTGTAAAGATTTAGAGAATTTTACACCATTCTATCATTTCTATACTATGATCTCACTCATCTGTCATACTACTTGCTGTACATATTATTTAAGCTACTACAACAGTTTCAAACGACAATCTGCTTGTACAACCTTTAAACTGCTTTGGAGCTTTTTCTTAACCCTACTTTTAGCCTTTTCATTATCTCTTAAGCTGAAGTACTTGATTTCACGATAGTAACAGTCAATTAACTCACAAGGATATCCTTCAGCATATTGCATAGCCTTGTCTAAAGCTTGCTTGGCACTTTTCAAATCACCTTGATCTAAATAAATGTCACACAAAAAATAATAGTTTAAACTTTCAAACAAGCTTTGCTCTTCCATCCATTCGATTGACTTCAATAGCACATCAACCGAAAACCACTTGGGATCTAAAAAGTACAATACTCTTTGAAGGTAAATTGTGTTTGCACGTATCCCTCTTTGATACCCACTTTGTTTACTCAGAATCAGTGCTTTTTCAAAGCTCTCTTTAGCCTGCGTGTAAGCTTGTGACTCAATATATAACAGACCCTTACTGCATAACAAAATAGAGTAATCCAAGTCATTATTTAAAGTAGAAAACAACTTATCTGACAAATCAAAAAAATGATCCGCTTGTGAAAAGTCTCTTATTTGATGAAATACACAGCCTAAACAGCTATAACTTATTGCAAGCCCATTACGGTTGTTTAACTCAATGTCAATCTCAATGACTTTTTGATAATAGCTTTTAGACTCATTTAGCAAACCCAAAAAGGAATAGATTGTGGCTAGATTATGAAATGCCCCGCTCAAAATAGTCTTAGATTTTAATTGCACTCCAAGATCCATAGCTTTTTTAGCATAACTTTGTGCTAAATCTAGCTTATCTTGACGCCAAGAAACAATAGACAACTGATTTAACAAATTTGCTTGATTTTCTAATGAAACATCTGTTGCTAAACTCAATTGAATCAAACTATCAGCCAACTTCCAGTTTCCACTAGGAGTTAATAAAGTAATCACACTTGTATCACAAATCAAACTAGCACATTGATTTTGCAACTCATTCGTCAAAGTTTCATCCGAAGTAGAAACCAAGCTCAGATCATCGATCCCACAATTGAGAGTTTCACTTAAGCGAAACAGATTACTCATTTTAACTTTTTTAACTTTACCTGAAAACCACCGTGAAATCGTCTTTGGTTCTACTCGGATGGATTCAGCAATCTGCCATTGCTTTAGCCCTAGACTTAAGGCTCTTTTTTTTAAATATGCTCGATTTAACTCTTGTGTTTGCTCCATGTCCTCACATGTCCTCTTGCCCATTATTCAATGTATCTTTATACTTTGTACAAATCATAAGGATTACACCTTTAACCATTAAATACAAATACACCGGAGACTATTATGTCAAAAATCGATACACAAGCAGCACACAAATTTTTCTCAGCAAACTTTTTTAATACAACTTGGGACTTTATTGATAAAGAAACAAGAACAGACGAAGAAAATGAAGATATGATCTTAAACGCCATGTCTTCCTTAATGCATTGGAAACTTCGAGGAGATGCAACAGATACCAATATATCTATTTCTTACTGGCAAATTTCAAGAGTTTACTCCCTTGCTAACAATGCACAAGAAGCGAGTCACTATGGTCACAAATGCTTAGAAGTAAGTAAAGATGGTAAGACCCCTCCATTTTATCTAGCCTATGCTTATGAAGCTATTGCTTTAGCAAACTTTATAGCTGGCAACAAAGAAGAAAGTAACAAATATCTAAAACTAGCTTATGACGCATCAGAAAACATCACAGTCGCAGACAACAAAAGCATGATTTTAGTTGATCTTGATACCTTGAAAGCAAAACTAGCTTAAACCAGACCTAATAAACCACTAATAAATGTATTAGTGGTTTATTTTTTATGAGACTAAATAATGAATATACAAAACAACATAGATTTCTTTATACAAACAAAACGACTCACCATTCGCCCTTTTACTTTAGAAGATATTGCAAAAATATACCAAATGAGTTTAGAAAATGGCATGAAAAAATGGATCCCTGATCAAGTCTACAAAGACCTTACCCATACTACTCAAGTGGTAAATTTTTTAAACTCACAAATCGAAAATAAAAACAGTCCTAACTCTAACCCCATTGTTTTAGGAGTTTACATTAACAATAACTCTACAATTATTGGTCACATTGGACTTAGTCCTGCTAAAAATCAAGTAGAAATTGGCTATGCCATTGAAGATGCAAATCAAGGAAAAGGCTATGCCACCGAGGCCGTAAAGTGTTTTACACAATGGGCTTTTAAATCTTATCATCTAAAATTGCTGCTTGGTATTGTTGATGTCAAAAATACAGGCTCTTGTAAAGTGCTAGAAAACTCAAAATTCAAACTAAAAAGCAAAGTGGTAGCAGACCAAGCTACATATACTCTTTATAATCCTGTTTTTAAGTAAAACTTAGTTTAAACATTACAAAGTAAAACAAATCTATTTTTACTTAGATTAAATGCAACTTTTTTGTTAAATCTGCGTAGTAAGATGTACGCTAAAAACTGTGTTTTAAGCGTCTTACAGGAGAACACTATGAATTTTTGGAAACTACTATTAACCGTTTTACTTATAAGTAATTCTGCATTTGCTGACCAAAACAAGGTCAATGTCCCATCCGAAGGAAACGCTGGATTTATTAGTCCTGATGAGCGTTTAGGCGAAAGATTAGACGCAATCAAGTTACAAAATAAGGCCTTAGATAAATCTAGTACCCTTATGGCAGAAATGAATCGCCATCGTACAGCAATGAACGAATCCTACTCCCGTTCATATAGACTTTTGTTTAAAAATTCAACCCTCTCACAAAGTAAAAACATCAAAGCATTGGATCAATTTCTAAAAGACTCCTCTGGTTTTCGAAACAAAGATAACTCTATCTCTATTAGAAAAGTATCTAAAGCAATTCAATCGAACAAAGCTTTTAATACTGATAATATGAGCAAAGAAGCTCTTAACAAAGCAGCCCATCAAATCAGAGAATGGGACTCTATTCAAAAGAAAGAATTTAGAACTTTCAAAGAAATTAACGAATTAAGAGCCACTGTTGATAAAAAGCCAATCAAAGGACATAAAACAAAATTAGTTAAAGCCATTGTCACAAATGACCCTAGTTTTTTAATCAAAGATAGCATTGCAGAAAAAAAAGCTCTTACAAAGAAGCTAATTAAAAAAGGTACTTTCAAAAACAAAGCCGAAATCAAACTTGCTCTTAAAAATAATGACCCTAGAGTTGCACAACTAAAATACTTTGAAAACAAAATTATAGAGTTAAGCAACCAACAAAGTGCAAAAGGTAAAATCCCTGGTGTTGATAAAATCAACAAAGGCCTTGAAAAAATGGCCCACTCTGTAAAAACTAGTGCCAAAGCAAATCAAGTTCGATCTTACTTAAATAAAGTACCAGTCTCAGAAGCTCGCCTAAGTTATTATAGACAACTCCGATTAGACTCTATTCAAGATATTAAAAAATCTCTTAAGATGTCTACTACTGAAATCCACAATGCAATGGGTGATAAAACCAATCAAAACAAAAAGATTGTGGGACTTCGAAAACTCGAAACTAAAATTGCTAAAACTCGCTATGAGTTAAAAATGCAAAAGCTTCCTGGTGTTGAAAACTCTAAACTTTTTTCAAAGGACTGGAGTACAATCAACCAAAGATTAACAAAACTTAAAGAAGCAAAGTCTTATTTAAAGCATTTTGACAAAGCAAATACAAAAGGCTTAGATGCAATTAAGCTTCTTCAAAAGCAATCTTATTTAAAGCAAGCTCAAATTAAATTTCAGCACGAGTTAATCGTAGATGGCACATTTAAAAATATGGCTGCCTTAAAAAAAGGCGTTCAAGGCGGTTTTAAAAATGACCCTCGTGTTAAGTCACTAAAGCAAATTCAACGTAGTCTAGCAGAAGTAAACGCTTTATCTACTCGAACAACATCTGCACGATACGGATCTGTAGTTCGAGATATGAATGCTGTTAAGCAAGCTAGTATCTCTCATAGAGTAAAAACAAAAGTAAATACGATTACTGATGCTATCAAAGGATCAATTAAATCGGGATATGAAGTTACTCGAGGTAAATTAGCCAACGGGCAAGAGTATATCAAAACAAAATCAGCTAATGGTTTAGAAGTAGTTAAAGTTAAAACTAAATCTGGATACGAAGTTACTAAAGTTAAAACTCAAGAAGGAATGGAATGGGCTAAAAACCGTTCTAAAAATGCAAAAGGATACTTAAAAGGTGCAGTAGATAAAGGTTGGAAATTTGTTGGGGATAAATCAACATCGGTAAACAAACTTTTAAAAGCACAGTCTAAAATAGCAACAGACAAGATCTCTTCACAAATTACTAAATCTAGTGATTACTTATCTCAAAAAGTAAAAGGTGCCAAGCAGTTTAGCTATGATACTTTGAAAAACGGAATGGAAGTAACTCGTGGAGCTTATAAAAACGGGACTCAATATGTAACTTCTAAAGCCAAAAACGGGGTAGAAGTAGTTCGAACAAAAACTCAAAACGGTTGGGAAGTCACTAAAGTTAAAACCAAAAGCGGAATGGAGTGGCTATCTAATAGAAGTAACAATGCTAAAGGATATTTAAAAGGCGCTAAAGATGCTGGTTGGAAATTTATCGGTGATAAAGCTACTTCTGCTAGTGAAATTGCTAAAGCTAAAGCAAAACTGAGTAAAGACTTCGTTAAAAATACTGTAACTAACACAAAAAACACTTTAGTAAAAACTGCCAATAATGTACAAACAAAAGTCGTTAACGGTGTTAACCAAGCAAACGCAAAAGTAAAAGGCGCATGGGAGATTACTCGAGGTAAGATGAGTAATGGTACTGAGTTTATAAAAACTAAAAGTGCTCAAGGTGTTGAAGTTGTTCGAGTTAAGGCTAAAAATGGCTGGAACGTCTCCAAGATTAAAATGGACAATGGTCTTCAATGGACTAAGTCAAAAGCGTCTAGTGCCACTGGATACTTAAAAGGACAAACTGATAAAGGCTGGAGCCACCTAAAAAGTGGAGCTCAAAAAGTTGGAGGAGCTGCTAAGGCACAAACCTCTCTTAAAGCAAAACAAATCAAATCAATGGTAGATAAATCTGCAAGCTTTATTAAAGATGTTAAAACAAGCTCTAAAAGCTTTGCTACTTCAAAATTACAAAACGGATGGCAAGTAACCAAAGGAAACCTAAAATCTGGAGCTGACTTTGTAAAAACAAAAGCAGCAAATGGTTTTGAAGTGTTAAAAGTTAAAAGTGGAAACACCTGGAAAGTTGCTAAAGTGAAAACTGCAGCCGGAATGGAATGGAGTGCAAATCGAAGCACTGATGCTAAAGGTTACTTAAAAGGAACAGCGGACAAAGGCTGGAAAGCAACTTCATCAAAAATCAAAACTGCTGGAGATTATATCAAAGCAAAAGCAGAACCAGTTGGAAAATACGTCTCTAAAAAACTTGGGGTTGTAAAGCAACTTGGTGGACAAAGATGGGATGTTACTCAAGCTCAAATTAATGCTAAAGTTAAAGGTGCATACCAAAAATCAAGCCAATTTGTTAAAAGCGGAATCCAAAATACAAAAAATGCTATTAAGTATGGTTTAGGCGAGTACAAATATGCTTCTGCCAATGGAGCTAAATCGCAAAACTACTCTTCTCGTAGTAATCAAAACTTTGCTAAAACTAATGCAGCTCCTGCTGCTGCCAAGTCTTCTACTCCTAAAGCAAGATCATCAGCAACAGTTAAGAGTGCTCCATCGGCTAGTACCCCTGCTGCTCCAAAATCAGGTATTATACAACGAACATTAGTTGATACCATTGCCAATCCAGCGAAAGCTATGGCAAAAGCTATTAAAACTGGTAACGTCAAAGAGCTTTTTACTTCTACCAAGAAAGCTGGAAATGCAGCTGTAGATAAAATCCTAGGTGGTGGCGGCAAAGACGGAAAAACTGGTTATCAAGTTAAGCAACAAAGTATTATTGATGCTGTTGGTGGTAAAGTAAACCAGATTAAAGTTGATATTAAAACAAACACCCACAAAATTGCTGAGTTACAAGCAAGTGGTGGATCTCAACGACAAATCAATAAGTTAACGAAACAAAACCAAAAGTTTAAAAGTCTTCAAAGCTCTTTAGAAACTGAGTTAAAATTAGCTAAAAATGGCCCTGCTGTTTTAAAGCAAATGGATCATGTAAAGCACCTTGAAAAGATCGGTGCAAGCAAAGAGCAAATTAGTGCTGCTAAAACTAAATTAAAAGGAATGCAAAAAGATGCTCCTGCTGTTGCTAAAAACTATGTAAAAGATGGACTTAAGTTTGCTGTTATGTCAGCTGCTGTTCAAGGAGTCTTAAACATCGTGGATCAAGTGAAAAAAGGGGAAGATGTTAATCTAGGTAATGCATTTGATTTTATCGCTACTCCTCAATTTATGCTTGGTACTTCTGGTGCATTCATCGGTGGTGTTGTTGCTCAAAAAGCTATCGCAACAGGTTTTGGAAAGATTGCTATGGCAACAATTCAAAATATGGTTCCTGGTCCTTTAAAGATGGTGGTAAACATTTTACCTTATACAATAGGTGCAATGGTTGGATCTGATTTGATGACAGGTACTTTAGGCGAGCGTAGTGTTGGTGAAATGCTTACCAACGGAATTGGATCTACGGTAGGTATGGCACTTGGTATGGCTCTTGGACCGGTAGGTTCAATTGGTGGTGCTGTTCTTGGTGGAATGATTGCTGATAAAATTTATGCAGCTTTTGCTGGTGATAAAGACCCAGTAGCTGAAGAGACTCGAATGCTATTTGAGCCTCAATGGACTGCCTTCAATAACGAAGAATACCAAGAAATTGACTCCATGGACTATATGACTAACCCCGATGAAGCCACACAAAATGCTTCTGGTTTCATAGAGCCAGTCTTAGAAGACCTTAATAGTCTTGAAGACCTTCAAGCTGCCAAAGATCAAACCTATGCTATGTATACTCAAGCTGTTGAAGCAAATGGAGCTGACTCCGAAGTAACTCAAAGAGCATTTGAAGCTTACAAGGCTATCAGCAACAAGCTTGAGCAAGTAGCCAATGGACAACAGTTCGAATAATCTAGAGTAAAATTGATAAAAAAAAGACACTTATTTAAAAATAAGTGTCTTTTTTTTATTTCTGCACTTGACGGTCTATTTTTTTTTCTTATTATGATGTTCAAAGTTTTACACTAAATTACTATGGACGCAATGCGTCTCTATATATTAAAAGGAAAAAAATGAAAAATCTAATTTGTGCTTTATTAATCGCAGTATTATCACAATCTTTCGTTCAAGCGAACACTACAAACATCAATACAATACCAGCTGTAATCTCTGCTGATTGTGATGGAGACAGTTGTCCACTTCCAGGTGATGACGATGACTCTTCAGTTCAAGAGGGAGATTGTGACGGAGGTAGCTGTCCTCTTCCAGGTGACGATGATGACTCTTCTGTTAAAGAAGGAGATTGTGACGGAGGTAGCTGTCCACTTCCTGGTGACGATGGTGATGATGATACTAAGTCAGTAAAATGTGATGGTGGTTGTGATGATACCGATGGTGATGACAACGGAGATGACAAAGGTACAACTCGACACGGTTGTGGAGATGACGACGGTGACTGTGATGGAGACACCGATGGTGATGACAAAACTGTAAAGTGTGACGGTGGTTGCGATGACAACAACGATGACAATGACGGTGACGACAAATAATCACCTCAACTTATGAAGTTTTTAGTTTACTTAAGTATTTTATTTAGCCTTATTAGCTCCTCCTTTTGTGCAAAAATTGGCTTTATCACAGGATCACAATCCAGTGAAGATTTCAAAATCATTCAAAAATACTTGAGTAAACAAAAAATTAAAACTAAAGTTTTTGATCTTTCTAAAATCAAAACCCTCCCTTACAACGAAGTTTTTTCTTATAAAAAGCACGCTGTAATCCGCTTAATTGAAAAAGATGTAAGAGCATCTTATATGACTCTTGAAGAGTCTGACTTTTGGTTAGACTACCTAAGCTCTGGCGGATCTCTTATTTTGATTGCTAACCACTTAGGCAACCAAGAAATCTACAAAAGCCCCCTACTAGAATACGTTGGCTTTTCTTCAAAAAAACCCGGCTCTACCAGTCTAAACCTTCACGGTAAAGCCAAAGACCTTGTAGCCGATGGTATGCAAATACCCCTCGCACAGCAACATTTAGATGATATTATCCTTCCTCATAAAAAATCTGGAGTAGAAGGTATTTTCTTTTCAGATAACAATCAAGTTGTAGCTATGAAGCAACAAAGTTGTGCTTTTCGAATGACTTACTTCACCTTTTTACCTTCATGGATTAAAGATCAAAAACAACAACAAAAGCTTCTTGAAAATACTATAGACTGGAACCTAGGTTTTTCGCTAGGACTAGGGACAAAAGCCCCCGACTTTCCTGTTGTAAATCTGGATGGTCAAAATAGTGGTTTATACAATCAGTTTTCAAAGATTCCCGATGATCATATTATCGTAATGGAGTTTTTTGCTACCTGGTGTAGCTCTTGTGAAGAGCAACTACCTAGAATGATCGCTCTTTACAATAAATATAAAAACAAAAAGGTATCCTTCTTCTTTATTAACTACCGAGAAACCCCACAGATAGTAAAAAACTATTTATCAAAACATCCTGAAATATCATGGCCAGTATCCATTACACCCAATGGACTTGGTGCCAAACGATATGGTGTCAAAGCATTACCTGCCACATTTATATTAGATACAAACAGAAGAGTACAGTATATACACAAAGTAGTGACTCCCCAAAAAATCTTAGATCAAGAAATCTCTACACTATTAAAAGTAGAGTCTTTTAATCAGCTACATAAAAATCATTAATCCCAAGTATCAAATGCCATATAAGACAAAAAAACCTCGATTTCTCGAGGTTTTTTTTCAACTTATAATATATCTCTCACCGAGACTCCTTACTTGTCGTGGACAGGCATCCCTATCCTTCAAAAATACTTACTTTCAAGTAGATTTCGCCTAAATAAATCATCGTCAACTTTTTAAGAAATTTAAGTGTAATAATTTTTTAGACACTGTATTTTAGCGTTTTCTTTCATATTTTCAAGGATTTTATTTATTTTTGTTAAATTTTACAAAAACCCTTGATTTTAAACCGGAAACATTTCATGAAAAATTAAACGCAACACCCTAGAAGGAAGAAATGACAACTGAGGTTTAACCAATAAGTACAGTACCATAGTAATACTAATCTCAATTATAGTAAAAACAGGGCTCATAAATAAATAGGCCATAGACACTGTATTATGAACAACTGGATTATAGTTGAAAATAGTGAATCCGTAATTAAAAAGCGATTGATAGAACTCATAGAAAATTGAAAAGTTATAAGCTGAATCCTCTAAAGGTAGACTTAGCTTTCCATAGATAAAACTTGCTATAAAAATAACGACTACAGATGTAAAAACAAAATAATACCCTTGTTGAACTAAACGTAGCCCCTGCTGATTCAAAGGAACGTAAACACGAAACTGTGGGTCCTCTGACTTAGACTCCCCTAAGTTTGCTCCTGCAATAGAAGCATAAGTATAATTATGGTTCTCTAGTTTTTGTAAAGCCTCTTTCTTTGCTAAGTCATTGAAACTCAAATTAGAGTGAGGTATTTTTAGTGAGCAACCTTGGCTATTATTATCTAAATGATAAGTGATAAACTTCATCTTAACCGTGCCTTCAAATCATAATCATCACTTTTTAAAAATGCCAATCGAGCAATAAAAAGCCTATGAAAAGTAAAAACCGTAGTATTACCTAAGATAAGGCTAGAGTAAATATCGATAAATCTTGGGTATAGGTAGTTGTAGGTAATATTCCATATAAAAATAAAAATTATTATCCTAACAAAGCCCAATGTAACCATATCAGTGCTAAAAATAGTCATCACATCTAAAGAAAACAACTCCGTTGAAATCGGTGAATAAAAAACACTCCATAAAAAAGTGAAAACTGAAGCTGCTGGAACATACAAAATAAAAAGGCAGACAATCAAAAGAAACATCATAACCCTATGTTCTCCACGCGAAAAAAAGTCTACTTGCATAAAGTCAGAGTCTAAGTCTTTTAACTTTGTTAAGTCATCAATCAGTTCTGAATCTTTATTTATCTGAATACTTGGAGCTACCTTTTCGTACAATTGATTTAACACAAGATCCTTTGAAGTATCAGACACTACAAAATCGGGATCAAAACTTAAACTCCCTGAATAAGTTTCATCAAATTTTTCTACCTTTATTGGCACTAATATCTTCATTCAAAATCCTTAAAAAGCATAAGCCTTAACTTGTCGTTGCCTAAAATCCATTTCAGACATTGTAAATATTTCAGGTGAATATAAAGATTTTAACTCTAAATACTGTGCACGTAAACTCTTATTTAGAAATTCTAACGCTGTTATGCCACCTTTTTTCACATAAAACTTACCTATTTTTTTCATCATAGTATGATAATGCACACAAGTTTGTGCCTGATGAACCCCTAAAGACTGCTCAATCATACATTCATAACTGTCTTTTTCCCAGTTAGGATCTCTTTTACACATGGCTTGAAAATGAGCTGCAAATACCTTTTTATGAACAACTTCATCATCTGTAATCCATTTCATGACTTCAATAAAGTGACTGTTTTGAAAACACTCCGCTAACAATAAATAAGCCCTAATATTATGAGTTTCACCTAAAAAGTTAATAAAAAACATATCGTATTGACTTTTAAAATACTCCGCCTTTGGAGGGTTAAACATTCTTGCTACAAAGTCCTCATCTAAATATTTTGTTTGAGTACCACTCGCCTGTAACATAACCCGAATCGCATGAAAGTGCTTTAACTCCTCGTGACATTGTAAAACATTCCATAGAACAAAAGAGTGATCTCTTCCCATGTGAATCATATTGTTGTAACCAATGGTGTAGGCATAGGCTTCGCAATATCCTATCTCCTTAATGATATCAAGCAACTCGTAATCATTATCAGTAATTTCCAGCTTACTTTTATATTTATCCATGTACTTAACAACATCATGAGTGTGCCACTGAATTTTTTCTTGTTCGTACATATAGTATTGATAAATACTTGTATCAAAAATATCTTTAAATTTCATTGCTGAAAACAATTCAGAGGTAGATTTTTTTATAATCTCGTCATTTTCAGAAGCATTACTATCTACCACTTCTTTAACATCTTGAATAAACTTATTTGTCACTACACTTGTCACATCAGTATAATAAACCTTTTCTCCTTTGCTCATCTTTAAAACTTTGCCTAATGGCTCTAGCTTGGATGTTTTAGATAAAATACCATATTTTACGCAATAGTCTTGAAAATCATTATGAAAGTCTACAATAAATGATTTATCTAGACTGTGACAAGCTCCCATCAACGAAGAAAATAATAAAAACTTCTGCATATAATTCAAGGCAGGGACAGACTCTTCTACAAAGCTTTCTTTTAAAGATGGTTTTAACTCCCAAGTTTTTAATAAAGAGTCCGTCAAGTAATCAAGTTGTGCTTGATAGTGTGTTTTAAGCTTTTTCTTTTGCTCATCTAGATCATCATTTTGTTCGCTCATATCAAAGAGCATTTGTATGATTTTTCCCTCCAACATAATTTGTTGAATCAGATAAACCAGCATTAGATCAGGAGGCTGAACCTGATTTTTCTCATCTAAAAAATATACTTCATTGGCTAGAATTTGAAATGGCTCAAACTCTTCTATTGGATTAACTTTACCAAACAAAAAATAGATCATTGTCATGATCTTTACACGTTCACCATGCAATGTTACCAAACCATGAACCATTTCGGCCTGCCTAAAGTACTGCGGTGGAAAATACCTCAATAATCTAAGATCAGCAAACATCCATTGAATAAAATACTGATACAATTTTGCATATTTTTCTGTATCTTGCACTCTTAACATTAAGTCGTCTTGATCTGACTCTGGTACATAATTTAAATCTAATTCTGTAACAGATTTGGCAAATTTATCGTATAACAACCAATTTTTTTCGTCCCCATCGATTAAGTTTCTGTAATCATCTGAATACTGAAAAGAGCAAGTTAACTCACCCATGATCGTTTCTAGTTTCATCTTTAAATCTAAATAATTTGAAAGTGCCATGACTTGATCCTAACTTAGCTTTTTAAGAATAAGTGAAGCGTTAAACCCACCAAATCCAGCTGCATTAATTAAAGATGTTTTTACAGGATACTGTAAACCTGCTTTTGGAACATGATTCAAGTTGCACTCGGCACTCGCTTCATTTAAAAATAAAGTAGGAAATACAAACTCATTTTTCATTTCTAATAATGCTGTAATAAAATTAATTCCTCCAGCTGCTGATAAAGTATGTCCCACATAGGATTTCATAGAGTGAACAAGTGGTTTTGAAGGAAAGATTTTATTAATAGCTGCTGATTCACTTAAATCGTTGATATATGTGCCTGTTCCGTGAGCTACTATGACGTCTATCTCCGACTGAGATAGTCCTGAATCTAAAAGAGCATCTCCCATGCTTTGTGCTAAACCAGATCCATCCGATGGGCTATTTGTTACGTGATAACAGCTATTTGAGGTGCCGTATCCAAGCACTTCTGCAAGAGGCTCTCCTCCTCGCTTTAACATACTCTCTTCAGATTCTAAAACAACGATAGCTGCTCCCTCACCAAGTACAGTACCTTTACGAGTTACATCAAATGGTACACAAGCACTACTTGGATCTTTGGCCTTTACATATACTCCAAGTTTTGAAAATGTAAAAGCAGAAATAAATGAAAACTCTTCAAGCCCACCCGTGATAATAATATCTTGCTCTCCATTTTGAATGGTTTGAAAAGCTAAACCAATCGCTTGAGCAGAAGATACACATAAATTGTTTATGGTTCTAGATGGGCCTGGTATTTTTATGATAGATCGTAAGTAATCCACCATGAAGTTTTGATAGTTAAAAAACATTTGACTCTTTAATAACTCTACATTCATTAACTCTTTATTTGTAATACGATCTGCTGACTGTCGTACCACATAACCTAGATCAAAATTGTCCCAACTATCTTCACCCTTTCCTTGAGGGTATAGGTTTACGAAGGTATCAATCATAAACTCATCACCAGCATAAAAATCAATACCTAAATATATCCCAATTTCATCAACCTGATTTGGTTTAAGCTTACTCTGTCTCAGAGCTTCTAGGAGCGCATGTCGCGTAAAAATGGTACGTTTTGCCCTATAGTAATTCATCTCTTTAATTTCAGAAGGAGTATAGTCGCTAGTGTCTACTAAACCAGCAATTCGACAATCAAGGTGGTTCCATTGCTCTTGAGCTTTTAAGCCAGACTGTAATGAAGAGCAGTTTTGATAAAACTCTTGAACATTTCGCCCATTAGCACAGTTTAATCCATATCCAGTTACAAAGACTCTTTTTTTCACGATGCCCCTTTAAGAAAAAAATCCATAAAATCCAAGCCTGGCCCCGTTCCCATGTCTTTAAAAGCCATAGTTAATCTAGCAGAGGATACTTTTTTATCATTGACGTGGATTTCTCCCAAAAACTTAAAGTTAGGATACATTTCCATTTCTTTTTTAATAGTGATAGTCAGCTCACACTCAGGAACTACTGGCTCTAAGAACTTGGCTCGATCTACTTGAATCAATGTGGGTAAAACCGAAGTATTTTTCTCTTTTTTTTGCATCATTAAAGCTACACAATGTTGGGCCATGACCTCTATCATTAAGGCTCCTGGAAAAATAGGAAACCCCGGAAAGTGATCTTTAAAAACCCAAAAATCCTTTTTTATTTGAAAGCTACCCGTTAAGGAGTTTCCATCTTCACTAATTTCAAAAAAGTTAAGGAATATATAACTCACCATCCAGCTCCTTCTAAGTCTGCCGACTTAATTTCAAGTTCTTGAATCAAAACCTGAAAAGCAAACTCTGTTTCTACATCTGAATTAATTTCAAACACATGCCCCTCTTTAGACTTGAAAAAACCTTTCAAGCTCTGTTGAAACAAACGTAAGGAGTTTTTGTTTAAAATTTTATTACTTATTTTATCGATTAGCTCTTGTGATATTTTTGGATCCTTCAGCATTTCTTGTAGTTGATCCGCAATAAAAAAATCAAATTGCTCTAGTATGTAGCTATGAGCTCTTACAAATAAATCTTCATGAATTTCTTCTATCAGTTCTGTATAAGATGCCATAATTTGATCCGAAAACTTATATACAACTTTTAATAAAGTATCCGTTTCTAGGCTTGTCTTCTCTGCAAACTTTGACAGTAACATCACTATTTCTGTTTGATCCTCAACGGACAAATTTTCAACAATACTTTTATATGCAAAGTTACTTTCAGCCTGATCATTTTCAAAGCTTGATTTAAACTCATTGTAGATTTTTTCTTTTTTACTCAATAATTGATTCAAATGGTAGAAATCTAAACCCATTCTACCTTCTATTGTGAAAGTGTCATGTACACTGTCTTCAGATAAAAAATTGATAACTTCGTCTATCTTTTCTGGGGAAGAATCAAAAGCAATAGACTTAAAGTAATTTAGATATAAATTTGTTTTATCTCCTAAAGATAGTTCTAACAAGCCTGTCTCATAGTTAAACGGCTCAGAATCTTTAAGACTAACTAAATAGGTGATTATTTTTGTATACTCCTGTAAAGCAAGCTCCCTTTCATCGATCAAAATATTTGGATTCTGAAAAAACAATTCAAATATCAACATTCTGCTTAAACGACTTTTTTTAGCTAAAAAGTGCTGATCAAATTGATCAAAGTAATCTTGTGTAAACTCATCTCTATATTCATGTTTTTTGGCATGAACATCAAAAAAGATATACATGATCTTTCTTCTATAATCACAAAACTGATCGGATTCGAATAGTTTAAAAAAACTAATACCTGTCCACTTAAAAGTTTTTGCCTGTTCATAAACCATTTCTTTTGTTACATCGATGGCCTTAAAACGCTCTAAAATAAAATCATAACAAGACTCTATATAGGCTTCTATTCTTTGTTTTTCTTCTTCAAGATCATATCCTAAAAAACTTAACTGAGTACGAATCGTTGAACTCATCATCGCGTCCATGTGATTTTCTAACTGATCCGTCACAAAAGCTTTTTCTATTTGAGATATAATATTTGGATTTAAAAGATTACATAAAAAATAAAATGCTGGCTCAGGGGCAAAATTTTGGGCTATTTTTTTGCTCAATACCGCATGATCCAAGTTTATTTTTTGAGCAATTTCTACCTGCGATTTTACCGCTTCAAAATTTGCCTTTATAAATGAGATTACAACTGGATCCACAATCCCATAAGTTTCTATAAAGTTTACAAAGTCATCGGACTCTTCCTGCTTATCTAAGTTGGGTGCTTGGTGTACCTTACCCACAAATGATTTCATAAACTCATCTTGAAGATCACCTTGAATCTCAATATCATCGTCTTCAACAGAGTCAAGCATATCATCCATGTATTTGTTCATGTATCGACTTATTATTGTATCTAAATTGTCATTGATATATTTTTGAGTAATAGCCGTTTGAATCTCCTGCATTTTTTTAGGATCATTTAAGCCAGCCACTTCAGATGGATCATAATTATCTCGAATATAATCTTGAACCAATTTTTGTCGCAATTGATTATCTTGTAAAATTCTTTGGGTTTCTTCTCTTGCAATCTCATCAAAGTTATCTGTGATAACATCTTCTATTAAATCACTACCAACATTGGCAGCCTTCATCATTTGTTGAATTTTTTCGTCTTTTAAATCACGATTAAAAGTCTCTCTAATCATGTCCATTAAATCATTATCAATGGATGAGTCTTCTAACTTTTTTAGCTCCGAGTCAAATACATTTTCTATTTGGATATTAATAACTTTATCATAAACGATAGAGAGAACTTCTTCATTTTCAAAGAGCTTAATAATAACACTGTCCAAATCTTCGCTTTCATCTGCCGAAAGCTCTGCTATTTTTGTTAAAAAGGATTTTTCATCATTTATATTTAGCTCTGCTATAGCCGTATCCTTTAATACATCCTGCAACAAGTTTTTATTTTTTAAAAGCTCAAAAATATCAAAAAGTGTAATATTATTAATAGACTCTGTAACAACAGTTTTAAGCTTGTCATCTTCAATCTTATACTTGTCTAAATAGGCATCCAATTGACTTGTTTTTATCTTTTGGAAGTTTTCATACAAGTAGCTTTGTAGCTTATCTTCATCAAAAACAGAGTCCACTTTTAAGGAAAAATCTATCTTTTCAATCCCCGGTTTTGCTAATTGTCTCTTAATCAAATTAAAGAAGTTTTTGATTTGAAGTTTTGAATATACTAATCTATCTTTTTCACCATCAGAAAGGTTCAAAACATTTTGATCATTTTGATAACCAAACTCCTCAAGGATCAGCATACGCATTTCTTGATTCGATACTTCTCTTTGAATCGCCGTTTGTATGGTGAAAAATAGATCTAAAAAACCCAAAGAATCTAAACCTAAGTCATCTATCAAGTAGGACTCCATGGTTATTTCATCTTCATAATCTGCAATATCTACAATTGCATCGGTCAATAATTGAAAGATCTCTTCATCACTAAAGGACACTTCTAAAAACTTATCAAGTGACATATTTCCTCGCTAAAATGTTCATGCATATTACTCTATACAAAGTTAGAGCATATACCCGCCATCAATATTGAATGTTTGACCGGTAATATAAGTTATTTCTTCTAGAGATAGGGCGTGCACAAAATTTGCTATCTCACTAGGTTGAGCTAATCTTCTCATGGCAATTCTATCAAAAATACCATCGCTCTTTTTGGTGGTTTTTAAATAACCTAAAACACTCTCGGTCATATCTGTTTCTACAATGCCAGGAGCAATTCCGTTAATCATAATCCCTGCTCTTGAAAACTCTTGAGCACCAACCCTGACAAGTGCTTCTAAGCCAGCTTTAGATGCAGCATAAGATAATTGCCCTCTACCACCACGTTTTGCCGCAACAGAAGATAAAAAGAACATTTTACCTTTCTTTTTATAATACATTAAATAACCTACTTCTTTTAAAAAACAATAGGCCCCTTTTAGGTTTACATTCATTACTTTATCAAAGTCTTCTGTGTTTCCGTGAATAGTCAAACCATCAATTGTAATCCCTGTATTATATACAAAAATATCAATTTTGTTTTTTGAAAACCCCTTAAATTTTTTAAAAAATTCAGGAATTTCATTTTCGTCTTGTACATCTAGCTTTGCACTAAAACTTTGATCTTTTGGATACTCTGATAAATATTCAGGTTCTGTAGTATTATAGCTAATACCTACATGGTGTCCTTCTTTTAAGTATTTTTCTGCTATTGCACGACCAATACCTTTTGATCCTCCAATAATTAAAACATGCATATTTTTACCTTTTCTTAATCTTCATATTTTTCAATAATTTGCATTTGAAGAGTATTGTTTAGAGATTGATTAAATATAGCAATCCTTTTCACATTCAAACTTTTATTTTCGTTTGTGAACATCTCTAGATCACAACTTGGCTCCAAATAAGAAGAAAACACCTTTTGCTCTTTAAAAATTTTTAGTGCAATCTCCAATTGAGAGGAAGCATTTGTACATAAACTATGACCTGTTAATAAGCTAGGAGTCAAAATCGGGATACTTGCTCCCTGTTTTTTCATAAGATCTTTTAAAACCAATACGGGAGTTTTATTTTTATCTAGATTATCTGTAATAATCAAATCCAAGTCCCCAATGTTAATGTTTGACATTGATAAAGCTTTATCTATTATTTTTTGGCAATATTCTTTTGGTGCAGAGCGAGTATAATATTTATCCACATAAGACCCTTGATGACTGCTCAATAGTTTAGCTTGAATTTTTAAGTTTTTTGAGTCAAAAAACTCTTTGGTAGCAAAAACTCCTGCAAAGCCCCATTCGGACATGAAGTAGTGTGGATCTATCTCTGGATTAAATTTAGGCTCTTGAATAAAACTGGCATAAGCTTCTTTTAGTAAAAAATCTAAAAAATTCAAAAACAAAAAGTTAGAAGAGCTAACCAAAGTCTTATCTAAAAGGCCATACTTAATCTGAGAGTAGGACTCCTGAATAGCAACAGCTGATGAATCTTCACCAAAAAAATTAGCATTAGACCCACTCAATTGATAGTCTAAAGCAATATTTGCAATTACATTATTTGGTATTTTATAAACAGGGATCATTGGGTGGACATAAGAAAACCCTGTTCCAATCATTTTTTCAAAGTATTTGGAGTCATATTGCAGGTTTTCATCAGCACAAACTCTATAGCCATTTCTAAGTCCAATTGCACCATATAAGTTGTTCATTGTACCAACAAATAGACCGCAATCTTTTCCTTTAAAGGACTCCCATAAATTATCTACTTTAAATAGTTCAGAAACAGCATAATAACTGTATCTAGCCTCAATTGGACCATTAGAAATCACTTTGTTTTTAAACTTAAATTTATCTAAATGTTGGCTAGAAATCTTACCTGGAATATCATTTTGTTTTGATCGATCTAATATAGACTCTGGATGAAGTAGAGGACTTATCCCCTTTAAGAGGTTCGTAAATATGTCATTAATCCCAAATCCTATAGATGATATAGAATAAGTATCACCAATATATACATCATTCATATTAAACCTTTTTATTGCTGGACATTTTATAACACTCTCCCTAAAAACTCCAAGATTCTAGATAAAAACTATTTTTTCTTTTTCTCGATAAATTGCTTTGCGTAAGCTAGCTATGACATCCCCTGCCTCTGTGATATCATTTAAATGCAACGAATTAGATATGGACCTTGGTTTTTGCTATAATTTTTCAGACAAAACCTCTTCACTGCTCTGGGTATAAAGGCAAGTTTTTCACTCTAAAAGAAAAAGGCTCTAGTGATACTAGCTAACTCAAATAACTGGCAGTTTTTCACACTACTCTCCCTGTGTATAGTGGTTTTCCCAAAGCAACTTAAAGTACCTATCCTGTGCCTCTTTGGCAGTTTCTTTATTTATTTTTATTCTCCTATCTCCTTCTACTTATACATACCATTTATATTGTTTGTTATTGGCCTATCTATTCGAAAAAATTTGATTCAACTTCACTTATGGTTAGGGGCTTTTATAGCCTATTTTTTAGCTTTAAATTATGAAAACTTTGATCATTACAATAGTATACAAATGTTTCCTTTTGAAGTTTTGGTACTTGGCTTTTACAATTTGATTCGTTGCTATCATGTTTTTTTTGAAATGTATTTCCAAAATAAAACTTTTAAAGTCTCTGAAATCTTAGGGTATTTATTCTACCCACCTATTTTGTTTAGTGGACCTTTAGAAAGAATCGAAGAATGGATTTACTACCATAATAATTCAACTCCAAGAGATTGGAAAAGAGCAGCATATCTACTTGGAAGGTGTTTATTTTTTGCAATTTTGGCCGAAGTCTTTTTTACTCAATTCACTTCTCCTAATTTAGATATAAAAACCGCTCCTTATACGAGCATTTTATTATATGTCTATTTTACTGGCTTAGTTATCCATTTTCGACTTGCTGCATACATAGACTTTTCTAGATTTTTCTCCATATTAATGGGCTATCCATTTAAACGCCCCAATTTTAACTCTCCTTATTCTTCTAAGAGTGTTGCTGGATTTTGGAGTCGATGGAATATGTCTGTAGCTCGTTTTGCAAATGATTATATTTTATTTGGTAAAATTACCACTATGGACAAAAAGAAAGTCGCATCTGCCATAGTCTTTAACTTTCTAGTGGTTGGAATCTGCCATGGTCTAAACCTTTCTTTTGTACTTTGGGGGGGGGTACAGGCGATAGCAGTCATTTTAAACTTCATGTATTTAAACTTAAAACACAAACATATAAAGCTATTATTATGGGACCAAAAGTTTTTCAGCTCTAAAATCAAAAATGTTTTAACCTTAACTTTTTTGCACCTAACAGCTGTTTTACTTGATGTCAGGTGCTTTGATATTTTTCAAGCTCTACTTGCTCCATTTGCAAATCTTTTGCAATTAAATGGGTGATCTCTTCGATAAGCATTACGAATTATACATGCCTTTCTCATTTTCAGCTTTATTGATGGGCTTTAGCTCATCATCTTTTGCTTTTATCGCTTTTTTCGAGTAGTCCACTACACTTCAAAAACAATAAAAACAAATTATAACAATGATCAAAAACCTTGAGGTCAATCTTTGTACAGATAGTCAAAATCATAACTAAATAATTACAATCTTTTTACTAGATAGTGAGTCCACCATCTACAGACAAGACATGCCCTGTCACAAACTTTGCTTCATCAGATGCTAAAAACAAAAATGCGTTTGCAATATCTTCTGGCTGTCCTAAGTTTTTCAATGGTGTAGTAGATTTTAGAGTATCTAATACTTTTTCAGGAACCGTCTCCATCATTTCAGTCATGGTATAACCTGGTGCTACTGCATTTACTCTGACACCTTTAAACCCAAGCTCTTTAGCCCAGGTTTTAGTCATACCAATTACACCCCATTTTGATGCTGCATAATTCGTTTGACCAATATTGCCATACACACCAACAACAGAGCTTGTATTTAAAATGACTCCTTGGCCTTTTTCACGCATTTTTTTTGCTGCTGTTTGGCCACAAAGGTAAACACCTTTAAGATTTACATCAATTACTTGATCGAATTGATCTTCACTCATCTTGTGAAGCATAGCATCTCTTGTAATCCCAGCGTTATTAACCATAATATCTACATGACCAAAGTCATTTTCAACTGCTGCATAAGCATTTTCAACAGAAGTTTGATTACATACATTTACCGGATAAACTTTTACTCGTGAATCATCTAAATTTAAAGACTGTTTTGCCTCATTTAGTAAATCTTCTTGAATATCCCAAAGGGCTACATTTGCACCTTCTTCTAAAAATCGTTTTGCCGTTGCAAAACCAATCCCACGTGCTGATCCTGTAATAATTGCTACTTTTTTGTCTAATCTTGCCATTATAAAACCTCTTTTAGTAAAAGAATGAACTCTCATCAATTTCGTAATAATATATTATCATACAAAACCCACTACTCAGTTCATTCTCAAATTTATATCTAGTGTTTGTTAATTTCCTATGCCATTCATATTTCAGTATGGTCTTTAGATAAAAATAGCCCCATTTTTCACGAGGCTACTGAGTACCCTTTAGGTAACTACCAATGATTTTCTAAATTGTTTAACTTTTATGTTTTTTAAATTTAGATTATTTGTAACTACTCACCTATAGTTTTTCAACTTCTTAATAAAGATTGACTACATTTAGGTTTTTGATCATTATTATATTTTGTTTTTATTGCTTTTGAAGTGTAGTGGACTACTCGAAAAAAGCACTAAAGGCAAAAGATGATAATGAGCTAAACCGCATCAGTAAA
>JAGSHD010000011.1 GCA_023954715.1 Candidatus Cloacimonadota bacterium
GACATTAGCTTGATAATCTTCAGCGAGACTATGCTTTTTAGTTTTGAAGTCATAGTGCGAGATAGTAGACTCTAACAAGACACTATCCACATCTAGATCCTTTAAAAGGGATAAACCTCGATTGGCCATCAACTTTAAACCCGGAAATCGCTTTTTAATAGAGTTAATTAAATCTAAAATGGCTTCTCTTGGCTGCTTAGACTCTAATAGGGAGTCTAGGGTATCTAAAAATATTCCTTTATAACCTTTTTGAAGGACATTGGGGATCACAGTTTCAAGTAAGTAGTTTTTCCATGTATCGTCTTTTAGAGATACATAACGTGCATCAGGCCACACCGGATTAATATCGTTTAAAATACCTTTCTTTAGCAATAGTTGATAATAGGAGCGATACTTTTCTACTTCTCCCATACTAATGTAGGCGTAGGTACGATTTGGAAATTCCCAAACCTTTTGGTATTGGTCTGGATCAATGACAAGGTCTTCATATTTGTATAACTGATGCTCAGGGATTTTGTTTCCGTAATAGATCAAAAAGGGGAGAGAGAAATGGACGGGCACAAACAAAAATAGTAAAAATAGGGCTTTAACTTTCATTTGAATATTGTATTGTATGTTACTAGGATTGTATAGAGTTTTCTTGGCTAAAGTACTCGTTACACCACTCTTTGATTTGATTCATTGAGCCACTGAGTGTATCAATTTTTTCAAGGGTATGTGAGAGTTGCTGATTTAGATCAATTTGCGAAATGTCATGCAAAACTTGAGTCAATCCTAAATTGGCAGAAGTCCCTCGTATAGTATGAAGCTCTCGTTTTAAGTTTTGATAATTATGATTACTAGCTTGTAGTTTCATGTTACTAACTTGTGAATCTATACTATTAGTAAAGCTTTCAAAGATAATTTGTAAGAATTCAAATGACTCCGCGTCGAGACGATGATCTATAATATCTAATATACGTTCTTTGTCGATATAATCGGGGATGTTACCTAATTTATGGTCACTAGTTATAGGTTTTACATCAATTAAACTAGGGTCTATTTTAGAGAGTTGTTCTATTAGTTTATTTTTAGAAACAGGCTTACTTAGGTAGTCATTCATTCCGGATTGAATACATTGGTTTTGAGTACTCAATTGTATGTCAGCAGATAAAGCTATAATCGGAAGGTTCTTATATTTGTCATGGTTGAGCTTTCTTATTGCTATTGAAGCTTCAAACCCGTTCATGACAGGCATTTGGCAATCCATAAATACAATTTGAAAATCTTTCTCTTGAACAGCTTTTAAAGCTTCGAGTCCATTTTTAGCCACTTCTACTTGAACACCTAGCTTTTTTAACATTTCTTTAGCGACAAAACAGTTGGTACGATTATCATCTACTACCAAAGCCAGCATTTTAAATTGAGGGTCACTAGACTCTACTTTTTGAACTACTTGCTCTTCCTCAATGCTTAATAGTGACAACAATTTGTCAAACTCAAAAGGAAACATTATATATCTGATAGAAGGCAAAGACAGTTTTAGAATTTCAAACTCTTCAATCTGTTTGATACTAGATAATATAGTAATAAATTGCATGTTTTTTGTAGTTTGAGAGATATCAGGATTTGCTTTACAAAAGGTTTGAAGGTTTATAAAATCACTTATGATAATTTTGTCATTGCAAGATATGTCCTCTACTTGACTACAAGTTAATTTCATTGATGATAAACTATCTAAAATAGTGTCAGCTCTGCTCCTAGATTCAAAAGCAATGGAGATGGGCTGGTTACTTAGCTTGTGGACTTTTCTACTTTTTGTTTGATCAATAGAAAGTTTAAAGCTAGCATAAAACTTAGATCCAGAGTTTTCTAAAGATTCTACACCAATTTGGCCTCCCATCAGTTCGGTGAGCTGTTGGCATATGGATAAGCCTAAGCCACTTCCTCCATAATTTCTTGTGGTACTTGTGTTTTCTTGGGTAAAGCGATCAAAGATTGAGTCGACCTTATCTTTTGAAATTCCAATCCCGCTGTCTTCAACCTCAAACCTTAAATTTGTTGAATCAGAGTCACTATTATCGTGGGAGACTTTTACTTTAATATAGCCCTTGTGAGTAAATTTAAGAGCGTTTCCAATAAAGTTAATTAAAATTTGTTTGATTCGTACATCATCGCCCATTAAAAATAGAGGGATAGTTGGATCGATTTCTTGGTAAAACTCTAATCCTTTGTCTTCCATTAGGGGATAATAGATTTCAGAAACATCATGGATGGTTTCTTCTATATTAAAAGACTCAATATTCAACTGAAACTTGCCTTCTTCAATTTTTGAAAAATCCAAAATATCGTTGATTAGAGCCAATAGAGATTGACCTGAACTATTGATCAAATTAATATAATTTTGGTGGGTAGCGTCAAGTTTAGACTCCTTTAGTAAAGAAGATAATACGATTACAGAATTTAGTGGTGTTCTGAGTTCATGGGACATAGTAGATAAAAACTCACTCTTAGCTATGTTAGCTTGCTCAGCATCTGCTTGAATTTTTTTTCTATGGATAATCTCAGTTTCGAGCATGCTTTTACTAACTGTAGATTCTTGTAATGATTTTCCCATAAGATGAAACTCATCTGCAAGATCAGAGAGTTCAACAGTATTTAGTTGCTCAACTTTTACTTCAAAATCTCCGTTTTTTATGTCTGTGACAAACTTTTGAAGCTTTTTTAATTGTAGCGTTAGATTGTTAGAAACATAAATAGTTGTAGCAATAACGAAGGATGCAGTGAGTACGAGTAACAGTAAAAACAAGATTTCAAATTGTTCACTTGATTTTTCTGTTTGTTTAGCAAAAGTTTTGATGGAAATATGTGTTTGGCTTTTGGCTCGGTGAAATTGCTCCATAATTTTTTCAAGCATAGTATGAATATAGTTTTCACTTTCAAAATTTATGAGACTTAATTTATTTAGAACTAAACTTTTTACCTTCAAATCTTCTAAGGAATTAATTTTAGAGGCAAGTTTTTTTAACATAGTCGAATCTTGAAAATGACTGTTTGACTCTATTAATGACAGCTCCTCTTTGAGCAGATTACTGTATAAAAAAAACTTTTGCTTAGAGCGAAGATGCTGATGGTTCATATAATCTTTAAAATGATATGAGCTTTTATTGTGATATAGGCTTATTTTTAAAATTTGAGTCTCTAGATTATGAGATGCAATATTGTTTTGTACAATGTTTGGAAAGTTATGAATTGATGGTTTGAGCTCGTTTAGAAAGAAGTATAAAATAAAGTATGCAAAAATAGTGCAAATGGCAAACAACAAAAGACCTAAACCTAATAACTGATTTCTGATTTTCATTGAACAACCAGCTTGCTTTTATATAACAAATCTTTCGGTATATTTGCTCCAATTAATTTGGCAGTTTTGAGATTGACTCCGATATAATCTAAACTCATTGACTGGGTCTCAATCCAATCGGGCTCTGCTCCATTGAGTATATCAGCTGCTTTTAATCCACTTAGATATCCGATGGTTTCAAAGTCAGCAACATTTCCAACCAATGCTCCTTTTTTAATACCACCTTTATTGCAGGTAAAGTTTGGGAGCTTTCTTTTAAGGCTGTAATCAATGACCAACTCTTCTCCTCCACTTGCTATCAATGTGTCACAAGCAGAATAAATTGCATCAACTGGACCAAGTTTAAGAAGCTTGTTTTTGAGGTCCTTTAAACTAAGGGCAGCGAGATCTATGAGTTTGATATCTCGTTGCTTTAACAATGCTTGAGCTTCTTGAAACTGAATGATTGAATTTGGCTCTGAAAAGCGATGAGCAAATACAATCGTTTTAAGTTTTGGATAGATAGACTCAAAAATATAAAACTGTTTTGCAAAAGAAACATGATTACGGGTTCCGGTGAGATTGTTTTTAGAGTTTTTAAGAGAGTCCACCAAGCCGACTGCTTGGGGATAAGTAACAATAGAAAATACGATTGGGATCTTTTTAGTATTTTGACTAGCTATAATTGTACCGGGAGTAGTTAGAGAATAAATTAAATTGACAGGTTTGTTTATAAAGTCTTTTATGATTTCATTTTGTTGAGCTTGATCACCATTGGGGTTTTTTCTGATGACTTGTAGGTTTTGGCCTTCAATAAAACCTTTAGAGTGTAAGGCATTTTTAAAACCTAAAATATTTTTTTCAAATTCAGCGTTAGAGATCCACTGTGTCACTCCAATGGTAAAATGGACATTTTTGGTAGAACTGGAATAAAAATAAAAAAATACAAATCCAGAGATTAAGATAGGAATAAAAAAGATTTTCATTTGCTTTTAGAAAAGTGGCTTTCTTGTTAAAATGTGTATATAAGCTACTAAATAAAAGAGTCATTTAGTGTTACGATTCTAACAAATATAGATTGAAAAGGTCTAATAATCAGAGCTTAAAAATACTTTTATTAAGCTTTGTTTTTCAAACATAAAAATAAAAACAAAAATATTGAAAAAGGGGCTTGACGTTAAAAAGCTTTTTCTTATACTGTCGGAAATTGAATTATTCACAATCAAATTATAAATTAAATATTTAGGTTCTAGGAGAGAGTCATGAGATTAATGACATTAGTTTTAGGTTTTTTATTAGTATTAAACAGTAATTTTGCACAAGACGTTTGGGTTAAGGGTTATACCAAATCAAACGGAACACAAGTAAAAGGTTATTTCAGAACAAAAGCAGATAACAACAAATATAATAATCACTCTACTAAAGGTAAAGTAAATCCATATACAGGTAAAAAGGGTTCTTTTAAACCAAAGTCAGGTACTTGGGTTAAGGGTTATACAAAATCCAATGGTAAGACAGTAAGCGGTCATTGGAGATCAAAGAAAGACAATTCAAAATCTAATAACTGGTCTAGTACTGGTAATTCAAATCCATTTAACGGAAAGAAAGGAAAACGCTAGTTTTTCTAAAAATATAAAAAATTTATAATCCCTTCTTAAAGCATAGCTTTGAGAAGGGATTTTTTTGTATCACTGATAAATACAGGGTTCTTGTACGAAAAGCGCTTGTGAACAAAGAAAAAAATCTAATGGTTCTGAACTTTTATGTCGATAGTTTAAGAGAAGGGTAATTACCCCTCTCAATCAAATGGAGTTGATTGAATCCAAATTCTTCAAGGACGAAGGTTAATAAGATTTGTAAAGGTCACAAACTTTTACATGATGAGTAACTTTAGGAGAACGAGTGGATTCTGTTCAAAACGACATATCAGTTTTATTTGAAGCATCAAAAGTACAAGCAAGTACGCATTCAAAGCAAACTAAAACTCAAATATTTGAATCGATCTTAAATTCAATCCAATCGGGTACAAATAAGTCATTAAGTTTAGACAAATCATTTATTTCAAAAGAAACAAATCAAAAAAAGCCATTAGAAGTAAAGTCAAAAGACAAACTTCAGTTAGCCAAACCTTCAGTTCAAGACAAGAGTCCAGCTAAAAAAGAATATAAAGCAAAAGACTCTGTGGATTCAAATCAAGATCGGCCTATTTCAAACAATGTTAATGAGGACCAACCAACTTCTCTATCTAGTAAACCAACTTCTCTATCTAGTAAACCATCTTCACAAGAGCCTGCCAGCCCAAGTGAAGATGGAGATACTAAGCAAGACCATAATACAGAAACTACATCTAAAGTAGAGACTAAAAATCAAGAAAACATAGAAGAGCAAGCTTCAAAAGAAGTCGAAACGGACGAAGAGCTTTCATCTGAAACTTTAAATGTTTCTTCTCAAGTTGAAGTACAAGAGACACCAGTTGATGAAGAAATAATTAATATAGAAGATATTAATGAAGTTCAGACACTTGAGGGCGATGAACTCATCGCTGATACAGACTCATCTTTAGATGTTGAAGCTACTCCAGTTACAGATGATTCTGCTGTTCTTGAGACACCAGGAACAATATCTACAGATTCAGAAATGATTTCCACTGATTCAGAAACAGTTTCCGTTGATTCAGAAAATATTCAAAAAGCAGAAGTTACTGATTTTGAAATTGCCGAACTTTTACAAGATGTAGAAGCTTTACAATCTAGTCCAGAGTTAAGAGAGTTAGCTCAAAGAGTGTTAGATACTATTGAAGATTACTCCAATCAAGATTTAGCTGCTCTTGGTATTGAAAACCCTGAGCGTTTGAAAGAAATCGTAAAAGTTTTAGCAGCTTTTACTGAATCACCAAATCAAGTAGATGCAAAAATCTTTGATAATGTGGAAGTAAAAGCAGCATTGGAGTCGATTGATACAATCATTCAAAAAGCAAATGATTTGACTACAGGTGAAGTGGATATTTCAGATTTAGAAATAGTAGAACCTAAGCAATTAGATCTAGAGTCAGAAGATTTAAAGTCTTTTGATGAAGAGATCTTAGAGACTGTAGAAATTGAAAGTATCGAGTTAGATGAAACAGCAGAGAGTAGCAAAGATTTACGCTCCACTGATGAGATAAAAAAAGACTTGAAGATGATCCGAGAAGACAATGTTAAAGGGGATCATCTAAAAGAGCAAAAAGTAAAAGAGACAGTACAAGATCAAGAGCAAAAAACTGTATCAACAGAAAAAATTGAGACCAAAGATTCAGAATTATTAAAAAAATCACAAAGTTTGGTTCGAACAGTGAACAAAGTTCAAGTAGAGCAAGAGTCCACTAGTCAAGAGATTGTAAAAGCACAAGAGTCTGGTTTGAGCAATGAAAGCTCTTTAAATAATGAAAACTCAGAGTCTGAGTCCAACCAAGATAATGAAAGTATTTTAACTCTTTCTAAAAATCTAGCAAAAGGTAAAAAATCAAATCAAAGTGATGATGGTCTTACAAAGTTTGATCAATTATTGACTAAAGCCAATTTAGTGAGTGAAAAAGTAGTCTCTAAAGAAGTTGGCTTGAGCGTAGATGGCTCTAAGAAAGTCATGTTAACAAAGGTAGTAAGACACCCAGGGTTTCAATCTAGTACAAAAATAGTAGTTAAGCAGATTCAAGACTTAACAAAACTTCTAAATCCACCTAAGGTAAATCGTTTAACAATGGCCTTAAAGCCAGAGAGATTAGGTGAAGTTCGACTTGAAATTAAACAAATTAATGATGTGATTAAGTTAAGCTTTGAAGTAGAAAATCACGCTGTAAAAGAAATTATAGAAAAGAACTTATCTCAGTTAAAAGATAGTATGAAATTACAAAACATTGATGCTACTGAAGTAGAGGTTAATGTTAAAGATGAACGTGGTGAAAGCGACTCCGCCAAAGAAGAGCAGGATTCAAAAAAACAAAAAAACAAAAAAGCTTTTGATATGAACCAAGAGTTACAAGATTCAGAAGAACTTAGTATTGATGACGATTACCAAATCAATCAATACGCTTAGGAGCTATCATGGCAGAAGTATCAGCATTACAATCCTCACTAGACCCAACTTATGAGCCTAAAAAACGAGAGATAAATAATAATCTAGGGAAAGATGAGTTTCTACAATTGATGATTGCACAAATTCAACATCAAGATCCACTAGAGCCGATGGATAACTCGGAGTCAATTGCTCAGCAGGCCCAGTTTTCATCACTAGAGCAAATGCAAAATTTAAACTCTTCTATGGAGAGTTTATTGACTGCCTACCAAAGTAGTGAAAAATCAAGCGCTTTATCCATGATTGGTAAGCAAGTAGAGGGCTTTGTTACGAGTACAGATGCCGATGGAAACGCGGTTACAAATAATATAGGTGGGCTAGTAAAGGGTGTTGATTTTACATCTGCCCCCCCAATGATTGTGGTGGACTCTGATGGAGTGGAAGTCAAGCTTCCTCAAAATCAAGTGAGTTCTGTAACACTGCCACAAACAACTACAGTAGCTGATGATCTTACAAGTGACTCAGAGACAGACGATTCAGAAGAAATAATATAATTTTATAAGAAGAAGGTTCTTTCAAGGATAGAAAGAATTTAGAGGAAACGGAGTTCCAAAGCAATTTGGAGGGTAACATGGCACTATCAAGAGCTTTGTTTACAGGTATTTCGGGATTAAAAGGCCAGACAACTAAGTTAGATGTTATTGGTAACAATATCGCAAACGTAAATACAATTGGATTTAAAAAATCAAGAGTAAGTTTTGCAGATTTGTTTTCAGATACATTATCATCAGGAAACGGACCAACAGGTACGGTAGGGGGAACAAACCCTTCTCAGATTGGTCTTGGTGCGGCTACACCAAAAATCGAACAAATTATGACAGAAGGCGCTACAACAACAACCGGAGTGGCAACTGATCTTTCAATTGCTGGAGATGGCTTTTTTGTAGTAGGAGGAAGCGGAAACAGTAACAAGCTTTTTACTCGAGACGGAAACTTTAAGATTGACTCTAATGGAGATATTGTGGCTAATGGCTCTAGTTTAAGAGTTAAAGGTTGGATGGCTTCAAGAGATATTAATGGAGCTTTTAAAGTAGATACATCAAAAGCTTTGGGTGACTTAAATATCAATCTAAATCGAAAGCAATTTGCTAAAGCTACTGATCGAGTGGATTACTCTTCCAATTTAAACTCGGGATCTGGTGAAAGACATATTGGTCAAGCTGAAACTTTTATTAACTTTAAAGACGACTCTTCTGAAGATCCATTAAAGCAAAAAACACAAAAACTGTCGTTTACATATAATAAAATCAATGGTCGAGTATATACTTGGTCGGCAAACGATACTACCGGTAATACGGTAGCAACGGGTAGATTAGAGTTTAATGATTTTGGTGAAATTTTAAAAAGTATTGTAACACCTGCTGGTGATACCCAAGTTAATTATGACTTTGAAAGCGAAGCATATCCAGATATTTTCTCCACGAGCTCATCGGGGAAAATTGATCCTAACTTAACTGGATTTAACTCTCCTGATTTAAAGGCCGATCATTTGTTTAACCCAGAAGCACCTGATTTTGTAGCTCTAACAGGTAGTGCTAGACCAGAAGCTTTCTCGTTTACTTATGATCCTGATGGTAAGCATACACCGGGTAAATGGTTAAACCCACATGGTGTAAAAAATCTTGATTTTGCTAGTGGAAACTTAGCTTCTGGTGGAGCCGGAAACGTTATTGATCCACAAACAGGAGCTCCACAAACATTGATTGCTGGTGTAACAAAATTTTCACTAAAAGATATTAATATCAATAATAGCTTTAATAATAAAAAAGCAAATACTACTCTTGAAAATTATGCTGGATTAGCCCTAAATGTTGGTGACCCAACATCGTTTACAGGACAATTGCGAGTTGAGGTGATTCCTGATACTTCTACAAATCCAGTAGATCCAACAAAAATGAACGTACAAGTATGGTCAGAAGAATATGGTGGAGTACCTGGTGGTCCTAATGAGCAACTACTTGGGACAATGATTGGATTAGATAGAACTACCCCAGACATTAAAGTATCCATTCCAGGTAGAGTATCTTTTACCATGAGTAAATCAGATGCATCAACTGCCAATCCTTGGGTTGATTCAGCAGCTGGTTTAGCAGCTGATGGTCCAAGTTTTGTATTTAACGGACAATCTTCAGGATCACTTAATCCGACCGATGACTCTTTATTTTATAAAAATCTTTTAGCTGGTTATCACGATGGACCAAGTGGACCAGCAAAATTTGAACTTCGAAACATTGATGCTTCTAACTCAGAATATACAGGAGATTTAAAAGTTGTTTTTAATTCACCTACTTCTTTTCAAGTAATTGATGATAACCAAGTGGTTCGTATTGCTGGATCACTCAGAGATGAAGAAGTAGATACTTTAGTTGAATTTGATGGAATTAGTTTTGTTGTACATAGAGAAGGAATTGCTTTAACACCAAAAGATTTAGATGAAAATGGCTTTTTTGGAGTAGAAGTGTTTATGCAAGGTTTTACAGCGTCAGAAGGTAAAGCTAGTCCAGTTACTGTAAATATTCCAACTCCTTCTGAAATCAGTGCTAGAACAGGTCAAATAACAAGGTCAGAAACAGATATTGATTACAACCTAGGTTTAGCTAAAGCAACTCCGGTAGCTAGAAAAAACCTAGCTACTTTAAACGCTGCGCTTGCTCCGTTAGATTCCACTTTTCCTACTTCAACAGTAACAGTAGATTCAACTAGGGCGCAATCCAATGCTGTTGGTACTTATCGTATAGAGTTTGGCTTCAGAACCGATCATAGTGGTACGGTTGGATATGATCCGTTTCGACCACATGATGATCCAAATATCGCCTCTACTGGAGATAACTTAGGTAATCAAGTTTTAAAAGTTTATATTAATGGTTCAGCTAGCCCATCTTATGAAGTGGATTTAAATCCATTGGATGATGCGGCCGGTATATCCCAAGGAAACACAGCAGCAGATTTAGTGACTCCCCTCAATAACTCAGACTTCAATCCTGAATATAACTTTTTTGCAGAGATGCAATCTTATGATCCTAACTTAGGGGCACCGTCTGTACCTGCAGGATCAATTAATAATATGTATGACAAGGTACGTCGACAAATACAATTGCCAAATGGTGTTGTAATCAATATAGCCAATTTAGATCAAGCTGGTAAAGTAGGTAGAAACGCAAGTAGCTATCAATCCGGTTCAGCTAACTTTATGCTAGGAGATTCTTATACTTTTGATATTACTAATGTTAAAAAAGCAGGTTTATCAGAAATTGGTACGTACTCAGCAACCTATGAAAGAGGTGAGCAGCACTCAACAAATATTGAGGTTTTTGACTCTTTAGGTGGATCTCATATCTTAACTACGACTTTTGAGCACGTAGATAAAAACTTAGGAGAATGGGCTTACTTTATTAGTTTAGATAGTGATGACTCTCTAGTTCAAGACTTTTTGTTTAATCCTCCTCCAGGCTTTCGAATCAACGATCCAAAAAACCCAACAGATGAAGAAATTCGACAAGCTAACGATTACATCATCAACAAGGGACGACAAGGAAAGATGTTTTTTACTGAAGAAGGAAAAATAGATTTATTTAATTCTTCTATTCCAAATGTTTCTTTTAAACCAGCCGATGCGGAAGAATTAGATGTTAAGTTAGATATGAACTTTGTAACTCAATTTGAGGCAGAGTTTGGTACAGCAGCTCGTTTTAGAACTGGTAATGCCATGGGACTATTAGATAGTTTTTCTATTGATCCATCGGGTGAGTTAGTTGGTTCTTTTTCTAACGGAAACAAAGCTGCTATTGGGCAAATTGCCATTGCTTCTTTTAACAACCCAGCTGGTTTGATAAAAGGTGGAAACAACACTTATAACGTAACATCTAACTCTGGTATTGCTAGAATTGGAAAAGCCGGTGCTGATGATAGAGGTTTATTATCCTCTGGAGTTTTAGAAGGATCAAATGTTGATTTAACAGAAGAATTTACAGAGCTAATTGTGACTCAAAGATCCTTTTCAGCCAATGGTAGAATCATCACAACATCAGATGAATTCTTACAAGAAATATTACAATTGAAACGATAATTTTTAACATATTAATTAGTCAATGACTAGTCTCCGTGAGGCTTGAGTGGGCGAAAGCCCTCCTTTCATTGATTTTTTGACTGACATACTCTTATTTTATTTTATTCGGCCTCCCATAGTGGAGGCCTATTTTTTTATCTTTGGTATCGCTTAAGTGGTTTCTTCGAGTAGTCCACTACACTTTAAAGCTTTAAATACAAAATATAACAATGATCAAAAACTCTGTATAATCAACGTTTGTAAATAAATTGAAAAGTTATAGCTGATTCGTTATTTGTCCCTTAGAAAATTAATATTAACAAAGTAAATAGATTATTCAAAATTGTAATAACTTACTGAAAAGTTGCTAAGTACAATAGGATTTTTTATGGTGTGAAAAATTGAAGTTTACCTTCCAAGTCGATATAATGGGTTGAATCATCATAATCTGACAGGACCTAGCTTTCAGATAATGACCAAGTAAGGCTAGCATGGATCAACAAAGTAAGGTCATAGCAAACAATATGAGTAAAATGGCAAAAATTCTAGTAATGGATGATGAAATATTTATCCGAGATATGATGGGAGATGTTCTTCGGTTTTGTGGTTACGATGTAACTTTAGTCGAAGAGGGTCAAGCAGCAATCGATTTACTTTTAGAGTCTAACTATGATCTTTGCATTTTAGATGTGTCAGTTCCTCATGGTCTAGGTGCAGTAGACACACTTTTTGAAATGAACAAAAAAGGCTTGTGCGTAAAAAGTGTTTTATCCACAGGATATTCTGACATTGACCTTGTTAAAAACTTTAAGCATCATGGCTTTTGTGGCTGTTTAACTAAACCGTTTGACTTAGATACAATCAAACAAGAGATTGATGGCTTTTTGGATTTAGATTAGTTTGATATGGCAAAAGTTCAATATATCAACCGAGAAAACTCTAAACTTACCCAAGAAATAGTCTACGGTGAAGAAGCTCTACGTTTTTGTTATGAGTCCGCTTTAGGTCAATTTTTACTTGAAAACTTTGTGAAATATCCATGGGTTTCTAAATTGTATGGTTTGTATCAAGACACAGAAATGTCTTCTTTAAAGATCCCTCAGTTTATTAAAAAACTGGGCATAGATGAAAGCATTTCGTCAAAAGATACTAGTGAGTATAAAACCTTCAATGAGTACTTTTCTCGAAAACTAAAAAAAGAAGCTCGCCCTATTGATCCTCAAAAAAACTCATTATGTATACCAGCAGATGGGCGTTTAACTCTAATACCTAAAATGAGTGATCAAAAAGTTTTCTCAATAAAAGGAAACTCATTTACATTAAAAGACTTTTTACAAAGTGGGTCTTTAGCTAAAAAATATAATAATGGAGCTATGGTTATTCTTCGTTTGTGTCCAGCAGATTATCATAGATATCATTTTCCATCTGATGGTCATATCAGTGCTTCTAAAAGGATTCAAGGAGTACTGTACTCGGTTAATCCAGTTGCAATTGAAAAGATCCCGGATTTGTTTGCCCAAAACGAAAGACAAATCTCTACATTAAAGACCAAACAGTTTGGTGATATTTTGATGGCTGAAGTAGGCGCTACTATGGTTGGTAAAATCGTGCAAACCTATAAACAAAACTCTTTTATCCATAAAGGGGATGAAAAAGGTTATTTTGTTTTTGGTGGTTCGACGACTGTTTTATTGTTCGAAGAAGGGCAAGTGGAGTTTGCATCTGATTTGATTCAATACTCTCAAATGGGTTACGAAACTCTGTGTAAAATGGGTACTTTTTTAGGAAAATCTCTGCAAAAAGCGTAAAATTTGCTGAGAGCTCGAAAAATTTAAAATCTGCTTTTCACTAAGCCTACACTTTACGATTAGATTCAAAAGTATATTGGGGCTATTTTGTAAAAAATCTATAGAGATTAAAGAAAACAAAAAACCACTATGGGGATTGTGTTGAAGTATTTTACAAATTAGTCCAAAGACTTGATCATAAAGTTGGTCATCAAGTGGCAGTAAAAAAGCAGCTCTATGCTTTTGGACCCAAGTTAAAAACTCATCAGAAAAAGATAAATGGTCCGTGAAAAAATCACTGCACAAGGTTACATCGATAATAGCTTGATGGCTTGTCATACAAAATTGTTCAAAGTCATTGCTACTTTTAAATTGAAGACTACGTTTTGGATTTTGTATCAATACTTGCTCAGAAGAAGAGCCAAAGTCTATTGGATGAAAAAGCCATTGGCACTGATTTAAAAAGTCTTTTTCAGTAGCATCATAGTCTTTAAGATTACGAGGAGAGTGTAGGTAAAATCCATGAATCAAACCTAGTTTTAAAGACGGTGAGTCCATTTGTTTTTCTTGATAAAAATAATTCTTGAGATGTCTTTCTTGTTGTTTGTATAAAATTTGATGAAATTTAAAAAAGTCACAAAGACAAAAGAAAAGAATTTCTTGTTCTGATTGACAGGGATACCTATGATTGACTTTGGCTAAAATATTTCGAATCTCATGATTGAGTTTATATTTTATCAAAAATGCAGGGATCTCTAATAGTAAGCCATTGAGATAATGGGATTGTTGATTCGATTCCAAAAAGTGGTAGATTTCTGCTTCTATAGTGTTACCAATTCCATCTACACTAGATAATGCTCTTTGATTGACTAAATCAATAAGTCGACCCTCTAAACTGTATAACTTTGCTTTGGCTTTAGACCAAGCTCTAGTACGAAAAGTATTTTCGTTGTTTACAGAAAGAACCCAAGCAATTGTATCTAAGTGATCTTCTATGGACTTGAGCACTTGTTTTAAGTCTTCATCACAAATGGAGTTATGTATGAGTGTTTTTGTCATTAGGATTTAAGATTCGGTTTTACTTTTGGTGTAGGTATTGTAAACTCTTAGGCTATAAAGGGTCATGTAACAATATGCTTTTAGTCTAATGCTGTTTTATAACATAGCAAAAGAAGCAAGAATTTCGAAGATTTTTTCTATACTAGCCCTAAAAGTCTTTTGATAAGATCAATGAATCTTTTTGGAGAATAGGTACATTACCATGAAAATCAGCGTAGCAATTATTACTAAAAATGAAGAAGAAATGCTGGGTCAAACCCTGTTAGCAGTTCAAGACCTAGCTGACGAAATTGTTATTGTTGACTCATATAGTACAGACAAAACAAAAGATATTGCTGAATCCTTTGGGGCTCGCTTTTATGAAAAAAAGTGGGAGGGCTTTTCCGCACAAAAAAACTATCTAATCGATCAATGTGAGGGGGATTGGATTTTGTTAATTGATGCGGACGAGGTTTTATCTCATGAGTTGATAGCTGAAACTAAGCAAGCTATAAAAGATGATACTCACCAAATCTATGAGTTTATGTTTCATTCATATTGTTACGGAAAACTGGTTCGATTTGGTGGTTGGAGTGGCTTTTACAAAATCCGATTATTTAAAAATGGTGTGGCTCGCTTTGGAAGCGAAAGAGTTCATGAAAAATTTATATATGATCCCAAGCTTAGTGTAGGTCGCTTGAAGTCTCCTTTGCAGCATTATACATATCTTAGTATGGATGAAACTATCGATAAGATGAACTCCTACTCCACAGCATCTTCATTGGATGCTTTCTCAAAACAAAAAAAGTCCTCCATTTTAAAAATTATATTCTCTCCATTATTAATGTTTTTAAAAGCATATATAATAAAGGGAGGATTTTTGGATGGTTTTCGAGGTTTTATATTGGCTATTGTTAATGCAATTTACCATTTTTTAAAATATTCCAAACTATATCTCTTAAATGAGAAATAAAGCTATTTTAAGGGTATTATGTGTGGAATCTTTGGTGTAATCGGACGGGACCCTAACTTTTGCATGCAAAAAATGCTAAATAGGCTTGAACACCGAGGACCTGATGATCAAAATATATATAGTAATGGTGATATATCTTTTGGCCATACGCGTTTATCAATCATTGGTCACAATGACGGAGCTCAACCTTTAGTTGATGAAAGTTTAAATGCTTTAATATTTAACGGAGAAATTTATAACTTCAAAGAGCTAGGTAGAAAATATTTTCAAAGAGAATTTACCAGTGATACTCAATTACTATTTGAGCTTTTAAAAAAGCTTGGATCAAAATGTTTAAAAGAGCTAAGAGGGATGTTTTCTTTTGTTTTTTACAATACAAAAGATAGGAGTACACTGCTTGTAAGAGATCCGTTTGGTATGAAACCCTTATATTATAGTCAACAAAACTCCTGTATTTATTTTTGTTCGGAGTTTTTACCATTGCAACAAAGTCTACGAACAACATTGTGTGAAAGCTCTTTTTATGACTACCTTCAATTGGGTACAAGCATTGCACACGAAACTTTAGATCAAAAGGTTCAACAATTATTACCAGGTCAGTTTTTGCTTGTTGTTAAAAATCAAATACAAAAAGATTTTTACTACTCATTGGATGAGCTCCTTATAGAAGGAAACTCCCATGATTTTGAAAAAGTATTTGAGTCTACTTGTTTACGTCATACTATATCAGATGTTGATTTGGGGTTAATGTTAAGTGGAGGAATGGACTCTACTAGCATAGCTATCAGCCTAAAAAATGCGGGAGTTGAAAACTTAGACTGTTACTCACTGGGTTTTAATGATCCCGAGTTTGATGAAAGTGATCAAGCTAAAAGAGTAGCAGAGTTTTTGGGTTATCGTCATACCCGCATTGAGTTTCCACAGACCAAAATTATAGATTTTTTACAAGAAGCATTAGATGCTCTAGATGGGCCTTTTGGTGATGCTTCTTTTATACCGACCTATTTTTTATGCAAAGAAATCTCAAAAGAAAAAAAGGTTGTTTTGTCAGGAGATGGGGGAGACGAAGTTTTTTTTGGCTATCCAACTTTTATGGCAAACAAAGTACAAAGCTTTTTGCCACAATGGGTACAAAAAATCGTAGCAAAAGTATTTCATGACTTAAAGGTGGATACAAATACGAGAGTTACATTTAAAGAGAAGTTACAGCGCTTTGCTTGGGGGATGACTAAGGGCTCACCCGATCGTTTTTTAGCTTATATGAGCAGTATCTCTCCTGAAGTGTTTCAAGAAAGATTTACCATTAGCTCTCAAAAACTAAGTAAGCAAGAAAGTAATTGTAGCGCAATTTTTGTATATTATTTTAAACAATATTTAGGATCTCAACTCTTAGTTAAAACAGATCGAGCATCCATGAAAAACTCATTAGAAGTTCGTTGCCCTTTTTTAGATATAGATTTTATACAAGAGGTTTTTGAACTACCAAACTTAGGGTTTCCTGTTTTTCAAAATGCTAAAGCTCCCATTAGAAAATATTTATCAAAAAAGCTTCCCAAGCGATTACATAGTTTTGAAAAAAAGGGATTTAGTGCCCCTCTATACCAGATTTTACCTTCATTAAAAGCTATTGTAGAACGAAAACATGGTTTAAATTTAAATTGTACCAAAGATAAGCTTTTTCGATACCGCTTTTTTTCTTACAATCTTTTAGTATACATGTATTTTTATCCAAGTGACTCCGCTCAAAAGGTGTTCAAAAGATTTATTGGATTATAGGGCTACCGAACTATTTTAAGCTTTCGTAACAAAAGCGTTGTCAATATAGATGCTTTGTTTACCCTTGAAATGGAAGACTTAGGGGCATTTGCTCAATTGGTCGATGATTAAAAGATAACAAATAGTTTAAAGGGTAGTTTTCCATGAAATATATTTTACTAGTCACTGGTTTTTGCATTGTCAATTTTGTGTCTATGACATACTCCTATGATGATGGTCGTAGATTTTTTATTGAAGATGATAAGATGGCCTACTCAGCTGACCCTTCTATTTATAAAGATATCAATACTCAAACGTGCTATAAAAAATATTTTATTCGTCAAAAGAAAAATGTCTATTTACCCGATTTTATCGAAACAAAATGCCCAGGCAATCAATGGAAGTTTTTATGGCCTAAACCAAAACTTATGGATTTAGATAATACTCTATATCAAGAAAAGATGAACACGGGTCCTATTTTACATGGTAAAATAAAGAGATCTGCCTTTGAACGTGGCTTTTTAGAGCTTCCGAGAAATGCCATTAAATGGCCAGCTAAAACGGCAATCAAAATTATTCAAAATGCGAATCATAGACGAAACGCTTTTAAAGACAAGGTTCGTAAAAAAGAAAAAAAATAGATTACTCTAGAAAGTGAAACTCCATGGCTCATTGCCCATATGATAAATTAGGCGATTTAGAAAGCGCTCTACAAGAGATCAGAAAGCTAGAAAAAGTAGTAGAAAAAAAGCCGGGAGTCTTTTATTTAAAATCAAAAGCCTTTTTACACTTTCACATTAAAACAGACAAGAGCACAGCAAAAAATCCAAACCCAACTACTCGTCGATGGGCCGATGCTCGTGAAACATTAGATCAGTGGGGAAGCGAAATCAATTTAGCTATGCCTATGAGCCCGCAAGACCTAGCAATATTTATCAAAGAAATTAAAAGACGCTACAATAATATTATTTTAGTTTAGCTTGGATCTACTGTTTAAAAGAATCAATGGCTTTATTAATACCAGCGATATGTCCGTTGATTTTACGTAATGCTACGATCATATCTGTAAAAGTCAAATTGGTTAAAGGAGAATAGTCACCACTTTTAACACGGTCTAAGTGACTAATTTTGATCTCTTCTGCTTTTTCTTTGAGATAAGCTATGATTTTATCAAATCGCTCTAAATCTACAGTGCTAGGGTTTTTCACTTCACCTAAAATAGTGTCATAGGCTTCTCTAACTAACTTAAAGAAGACCGTCAGCTCTTCTTCTGTTTCTTTTTTGAGGGCATGGTTGTCATCAAATAGTCGCTTTCTAAAACGAACTAAATTTTGACAATAGTCACCAATGCTTTCCATGTCATCGGATATACTGATCATGGCGTTAATTTGAAGAGTTTGTTGAGTGGATAGCTTTTTCTCCATGACTTTAATTAAATAAAGAAGGATCTCTTTTTGAATATTATCTGTGATGTCCTCGTATTTATGGACTTTATCATGTAAATCTACATTTCTAACGTCTTTAATAACGTATTCTTCGGTATACGAGATCATTCTACCTGTGATTTCTCCCATACGAATCAACTCAGCATAACATTGCTCAACAGCGATGACAGGAGATAGAGTAGAAGGGTTACCCACCAACATGAGTTTGTCTTGCTCTTCGTACGGTGGTTGCGGAACCAAATGAGTAACTAGTTTTGATAAATATTGTAAAAAAGGTAAAAACAATAAAGTAGCTGACACATTAAATACAGAGTGCACAGCAGCGATATGCGTAGCGATATTTGGTTTAGAGCCATCGACTCCTAAAAAATCTGGGTCCCCCACAACTAGATGATCGACTAATGAAATGTATGGTCTAAAAAGAATAATAATCGTACAAACCGCAGATACATTGAAAATTGCGTGGGCATAAGCGGCTCGTCTAGCGTTGGTGTTTGTTCCTACTGCTGCTAAAATAGCTGTAATTGTAGTACCGATATTTTCACCAAGTACTAGAGCAGCAGCAGTTTGAAAAGTAATAGTACCTGTTGCTGCTAATGCTATTGTAATTCCAAGCATTGCAGATGAAGATTGTACTAAAATTGTCAATAAACAACCCATTCCTACCGTGGCGATTAACGAAGGAAAAGTATCAGCACTGAAATATGTTAGGTATTTTAAAAAAGTTGGATCTGTTCGAAGGGGTTTGAACGCTCCACTCATAGTCTCTAAACCAAAGAAAATTAGTCCCAGTGCAAAAAATAGAGTCCCTAGTCTTTTTAATTTTACATTTTTGAAAAACATCATGGGAATAGCACCTAAACCAATGAGGTGAACTCCATATTTTCCAATTTTAATAGCGATAATCCAGCCGGTGATGGTAGTACCGATGTTTGCTCCAAAAATAACTGCGATAGCTTGATTTAAATTCATGAATCCAGCATTTACAAAACTAACAGTCATAACGGTTACAACGGAGGAGGACTGAACTAAACAGGTAATTAAAACTCCAACAGAAACTCCAAGAATCCGATTGGTAGTAATGCTAGCCAAAACTTTTTTAATCAAGTTACCAGACATAGCTTGTAAGGAGTCTGACAATTGCTTCATTCCAAAAAAGAAGAAACCAAGACCACCAAGAAAAGTTAAAATTGTGTCAAACCAGTTGATTTCCATAAGAAAAGTCCTTAAAAAGAGGTAAAGCTAAAGGGGGAACGATGATTATTAAAAATAGTTGGAGTCCCCAAGAGGATGTGGGAATAAGCATTAAGGTTGTTGGTAAGTTTTACTAACATAATTTGCGAAAGCTCTAAGATTAAACTTGTAAAATAAAAACACTGAAATCAGCTTTCGATATTTAAAATATCAAAAAAACTGTAATTTGTGGAAACTATTTTTCTTTTTTTGACGTTTTTTTTTGTAGGAGGAATTTTTTGTAGGGAGTTTGAATTATAGTTTTGTTTCTGTATGCAGGCTTGTGATGTGCTTCATGCAAAAATATAGTAATGCTAGTCCGCCTGTACCAAAGATTATGAAGCAGTTAAAAAATGCAACATTAGAGTTTTGGGTATCAACTATGGCTCCAATATAAGGGCCGATACAGCAAAAAAACACTCTCATAAATAAAGTTTTTATAGAAAGAATAGTAGCTCGTAACTCACTAGGTATCAAATCATTAATGGTGTTTCTACTAATAGGACCCATCATTGCTCGATTAAAGAAAAATAAGAAAAACAAAATAAAACCATAAGGACTATAGTTATAAGTAAGTCCTAAGTAACCCATAGAGATGAAAGCTAAAAAGGCAAAAAGGGATTGCTTTAAATTTAGAGACTTGGCAAATTTTGGAGTAAAGTTAGAAAAAATTCCAGTAGAAAATTGTAATATGGCCCAAGTAAGACCAAAATATGCTAGGGGCCATTGTAGTTGTTTTAGGTAGGCCTGAACTTGCCAAACAAAGGTGATGCCAGCTGCATTAATCCATGCAAAAAATAAACATAAACTTAAGAGTTTTTTATCTGCAAATAAAAAGCCAATAGCATTTTTCATTGAGCTTGGTTTTTGTGCTTTTTGAGTTAAGGTAGGCTCTTTGATTGAGAGAATGAGCGGAAAGATAAACAAAAATATAATGGCTTGTGCAATATAAGGTGTACGAAGGGAGTACAAAGCAAGAGCTCCACCAACGATACCAGCAAAACCTTCTGCATAATATGCAGCACGATACATTTTGCTATCATAATCAATATATTCGCCCTCTTTTTTTAGCTCCAATAAAGAGTCATATAATAGAGCGGAGTCACATCCAGATACTAGACTAGAGCCTACCCCTAACAAAAACACTCCTACTAAAAAGTGATTGAACTCTGTTGAAAAAACATAAGTCCAGTTTCCAAGAAATATAAAAACAGCTCCAAACAATAGAGATTTTTTATAAGAAAAATGATCCGCGAAGCTTCCGGATGGGACTTCACAAACTAAAATGACAAAAGAAAAAAAAGCTTGAATCAAAAAAACTTCACTTAGATTGATCCCATTATCTTGATAAAAGATAACGGCAATAGGTAAACCTAATAAAAACCAACGAAAGGCCTGAATTAATGGTAGTTTAAGTAAGTTACCAGAATAACTAAGTGATAGCATAAAAGGCATCGACCCCAGCTTGAAAAGCCTCTTCGAATAAAGGAAGACCATAACTATCACAATTTGCTAAAACGATCGAGCTTTTAACTTGTTTTTGTATACTAGGTAGTTGGTAATTGGGGGGACAAATAGCCATGGCATGACCACTTCTTTTAAAACGCATAGATTTTAGATAAGGGATTAACTCTGGGCTAATTTGCTCAAAGTCTTCTAAAACTAATATTTTGAGATCATCCATAGAAAGCTTATATAAGTCCCTAGAATTGAGGTTTCTTTTGGCCATAGTCGGGTAAAAATGAGTCAAAACTAAGGGGTTTTGAAAAGACTTTTGAAAGTAATTTGAGGCGATATAACCTACCGAATCAGCCGTTTTACTTACATTATCCCAACAGAGATAGGATAGAGGGTAGTTTTTAGGCAATTGAAAAGCGAGTTGGGTAATCAGCCACGGTACTTGCTGGCGTGATTTTGCTTGCTTGACTTGATGGATGCTTGCTTGTGGAAAAATATAGGGTAAAGCGTGAGATTTTCCGGCAAAAACAAGATGCTTGGAGTATACAAATTGAAATTTGTTGTCTTTATATATCAAAGATTTATGTAAGTCCTTTTCTTTGATGGAGTGCAATAAGACACTTTTTGTAGAGAGCTTAGTTGCTGTGATTTTTGATATTAAAGCATCTACTAAAAAGCCATTTCCTTTTTCAGAAGATAGGGTATATTGCGTTACGTTTTGGTTTCTGCAAGCGAAGTAATGAAGGCCTACCCAAGCACTCACTTGATGAGCTAAGCATCCATAGTCATCCATACATGCATAGTTTACAACATACTCGACTTCAGAATCCCACATTTCATTTTGTTTTAGATAATCAACAAAATTAAGGTCAAACAAGGCTAGGGCTTTAGGATCTTTTGAAGAAAAACCACTAGGTAGACTAAACCATAATTTATTATCGGAGCCTTTGAGTGTAGATAAAAAGCGGCAAAACTCTTTAAACTTTTTTAGAATTAGTGTGGGAGAGTGAAAATACTCTCCAATCTCTAAGCTCCACTTTTGATTATAATAAGAGCGCTCTTTAGTGTCATCATCATTGATGATTAAGCTTGAGTTGTATTGTGCAAGCTCATCAACGTAATTTTCTATGATATTGTTTTCATGATAAAACTGACAAAGTTCTTTAGCATAAGAGTTTGCCATCATTACATAGTGCGCACCAGAAGGTAGTTGCTTATTTTCAAAAGGCATACTAGCAGACGTACCACCCACTTCATTAGCAGGATCAAGGACTAAAAAATCTCTATTGTGTTTTTCTAGTAATCGGGCACAAGAGAGGCCACCAACTCCTCCACCAGCTATTAAAACATCAGTATGAATCGATGACTTTGTGGTTTTTAGAGCGTTTGCAATTAATTTGTGATCTCTTAATTGATGAGCGATTTTGACCTCATCTTCATATAAGCTTAAGTGGACAGAAGAAGATTTTTTTTCTGAAAATACTGTTGGGCTTAATCCGATTAGGGCTAATCCTTTTATAAAGTTTCTACGATCTATCATATCAATTGGTAACTTAGGTGAAACAAAGTTGGTTTAATATTATTGGACTCTTTTGGCTTTTTGGAGAGTTTAAAAAAATACTCTTGTTTAGACTGATGAAAATAGACCTTTTCTACTAAATCAAAAAAGCCAAAGTATGGTTCATCATAAGTAATGGTTTCTTTTTTAGATAGCTTTAAGATTAATTGTCTTTTTTCTTCTTCAAACTCGTCTAAGACTTTCATTAAAAACTCTTCTTTGATGGACTGTATGATAGGTAAAGGTCCTATGATATTTTGTTGAGCGTTAAACTCTCCATAAAGATAAAATACGATTTGCTCTTCTTCAATGAGTTGTTCAACAAGTAAAAACTCTATTTTAGATAGGTTAAACTCTTCATTGCTGTGTAAGATATAACGTAGAGTGCTTTGCTCTTGTTTAAAAAAACACTCGATTCGTCCTTTAGAGTCAATACGTAAGGTGTCTTTGGCTAAAAACTCGATGACTGGCTCATCTAGATCATTGTATCTTGGGAAAGAAGAAAAGTACTGGTGTACATCGGCTTTTAATTGCTCTTCTTGTACTCGATATTTTAAGACATTAGCATACACTTTTTGACTGGGGTTTTTGGAGTTAGCAGAACTTTCATTAAGCTTTAAAACAGACCATAGTCTTTGTACTAACACATCAGAGTTGTTACCAAACTGAGAGATTACATTAGAAAAAACCTTGATGCCAAACTGTGGATCATTATCTGGATATAATCGTCCATCAGGATAGGAGTCAAAGATCATAAACAAATCCACATTAGATATTTTGGATTGATGAGACTCTATGTCTTTTAGATTGTCGATCTCAGTTAAGTTTGCCTTTAAAAAATCTCTCCATTCGATAACAGCTACTTGTATAGGACTCAATGTCTTTGATGAATGGATTTGCTGGTTTAGTTGAAAGTGTTTTGGCAATAAAGTAAAGTCACCATAATGAGTGGATAATTGATGGATGAGATATTTACTTATTTCATGGTGATCACAAAGATCAGGGTCTATGGGGATCTCAATGGATGACTCTGTAACTTTTGGTAAAAAAACCTCTTTGAGTTTGTTGAAATCAATGCTTGCTACATGATTAATGATTTTTAAATTTTTGTTTGCAAAAAGGGTCATACAAGTCTTTATCAAATGAACATGTGCTGACTCCATAGCCTTGTGCAACTCTCTTAGGTTTTGTGGCCAGCTATAATCTTTTAAGGCCTGTAAAGTAGCTGGTAAAATGATTGGAGCATTTGTAAAGTAATTAAAACTTTTATAGATAGACTGGTTATAACTTTCAATTAAAAATACTAAGTCATTTGGTCTTTCTCGTAGGGGAGGAAGTTGAATCATAAAGCCATTTAGTCTAGCAAACAAGTCGGCTTTCATGCTTTTACCATCCTCGATATTTTTGATTAAGTTTGTATCATTTGTGGCGGCAATAATTCGAAGGTTTAGAGGTTTTGACTCTTTAGATGCACCAACTTTAGTAATTTTTCGGGTATCAATAGCACGTAATAGTTTGGCTTGATGGTGTAATGGAAAACAAGTAATCTCATCTAAAAACAAAGTACCATTGTTTGCTTGCTCAAAAAAACCAATCGTATTGGCATTGGCACCGGTGAAGGCATTTTTTACATAACCAAAAAAATGGTTTTCAATCAAGCTCTCAGGAATCGCTGCACAATTAACCGCTACAAAATCACTAGATGGGTCTGTGAACAATGGGGTTTCTTCTACTCCATCAATTTGTAAAAGTTTTGCTATTTGTTCTTTGCCTGTACCTGTCTCTCCAACAATAATAATGTTTTTGATTTTTAGTAAGTTAATGGCCTTAATTTGCTCGTAGATTGGTTGAATGTCAGGAAGGGTTTGAGAATTAATGTCAGATTTAGAAGGATGACTTTTTTCAGTTTCATTTTTTGGCTTAAATAAACTAGGAACCTTACTCATAATTAACTTTCAAAATCTATGATCTGATCTAAGTTACTGGAGAAAAAATGAATAACTTGATCCAAAGATGATGAGATAGATGATGATGAAAATTGAGGATCCCAAGTCTCTTGGTTTAAAACATCCGATACGATTAAAACACTTGAGATTGCAAACCCTCTAAACTTTGCTAGGGAGAATAAAGCACTGCATTCCATCTCTACTCCTAGAGTAATTTTTTTCTTCCAGTAGGCTATCTTTTTTTTAGTTTCACGGTAGGGTGCATCTGTAGTCCAACAAAGCCCAAATTTATGTCCTAGCTCACTTTTTGTCATTGTGTTATTTAAAAACTCAGTGAAACCAAAGTGTGGATAAGAAAATACAGAAGGGGCTTGATAGTGCATACTTGTGCCTTCATCGCGAACGGCTTGATCAATCAATAATATATCACCGATTGCACAATCATCTTGCAGGCCACCACAAATTCCAATAGAAATAAATTTATCAAAACCTAAGACTTGAATCTCTTCGAGGGTTCTTACAGCAGCTGGAGCACCTTCTGGTAATAAGGCTAAAGCAACCTGTTTGCCACGAACTTCGTATATTTCAAACTTATAACCTTTGAGAGGATTTGCTTTAGATAGCTTTAAACCCATTTTCTCTCGAAAAGATTTACGAAAGGATTCATGAAAGAACAAAAAGCATGTGGAGTAGTCCTTGTCTAGAATCTTATCTATGGCATTTTGTGAGGCTTGAGAACGCATGAAATATTGTTTTGGAGAAAATAAAGCAGGGTCTTGTGGAGTGGAGAGTTCTTGAGCATACTTTATAAGATCATCTGGAGCTATATTCATGATTTTTAACCTTCTTTGCGATGCTATTAACTGTGGAACTTTATAAGCTGGTAATATTACTGATGTAATGATTTAAATAATGAAATAAATTGTACTAAATCTAGAAGCTAACAGTAAAGTATTATATTGAAGTGATTTGTGTAAAAAGGAGTTAGTGATTCTAAATCAGGATATTGCCTGACTTAGATAAGAGTAGTACTTTTAGACTAGATCAATAATCGTATAAATTTGTGCTGGATCAAACTTTTACTTTTTGAAATTGTCGGACAAATTTTTAATTTTTAGGTATACTAGAACATGTAAAATGGATTTTTGATCTAGAAGAAGGGATTTGGTCTATTTTTTTAAAAAACAAGAACAGTCTGGTTATTGTGTCTCAGGATTATTATGAAAAAAAGCTTCATTCAATTATTATGTGTTTTATGCTTGGTTTTGGTGGGTTGTGATCAAATTCAAAATGTGAAATCAAAAATTTTCGATTCATTGCATGTGGGTTCAAAAGCTGCGCATAAGGCAGATAAAACTCCTTTACAGCAAAGAGAGCCAACCCCACTAGAAGTTTTTAAAGAACACAAAAGATTGCATGATGCAGGAGATTTTAGTCACTCTTATGATGCTGCAATCATATTGTTAGAGGGCAAAGTTGTACCTAAAAATGTGGAGTTAGCCTTAAAAGTCTTAGAGACCTCGATGTATTCTAATGAAGATTCTAAGTTCCATTTATTTAGTTACTGGATAGATTCTTCCAAGCAAGATCGATTTGCATTGATTTTTGAAGTTTTAAGTAAGGATCTTCATTCTAAAAAAGCACACCCAATGAGATATAACTTGTTGGCACAGGTTTATGAACATTCAATAGGGACTGAAAAAAATATTCAAAAAGCCGTGGACTTTCATAAAAAGGCTCAGGAGCTCGGAAATGAAGACTCAATAGTCTGGTTAAAAAATCACAAACAGATTAAAAAGACTCAAAAAGAGCTTCAAGAAAAAGAGCTTCAAGAAAAAAAGGAAGCTGAGGAAAAACTTCGATTAGATAAGCAAAGAGAGCCAACCCCACTAGAGGTTTTTAAAGAACACAAAAGATTGCATGATGCAGGAGATTTTAGTCACTCTTATGATGCTGCAATCATGTTGTTAGAGGGCAAAGTTGTACCTAAAAATGTGGAGTCAGCCTTAAAAATCTTAGAGACCTCGATGTATTCTAATGAAGATTCTAAGTTCCATTTATTTAGTTACTGGATAGATTCTTCCAAACAAGATCGATTTGCATTGATTTTTGAAGTTTTAAGTAAGGATCTTCATTCTAAAAAAGCACACCCAATGAGATATAACTTGTTGGCACAGGTTTATGAACATTCGATAGGGACTGAAAAAAATATTCAAAAAGCCGTGGACTTTCATAAAAAGGCTCAGGAGCTTGGAAATGAAGACTCATTAGTCTGGTTAAAAAATCACCAACGGATTATAAAGACTCAAAAAGAGCTTCAAGAAAAAGAGCTTCAAGAAAAAGAGCTTCAAGAAAAAAAGGAAGCTGAGGAAAAACTTCGTTTAGAAAAGCTGGAGCTTGAAGCTGCGCTTGAGAAAAAAGTGCGCCAAGAGCGAGAAGCAGTTATTGCCTTTGAAAAAGAAAGGATAAGAATAGCTAAAGTTTTAAGAAAAGAGAAAGAAGGAGAGCAGAGACTTATAGAAAACAAAAAAAGTGAGGCAGCAGCAAAGCTATCTATTCACGAAGATAGTGTAGATACAACGAGGATTTCTACAGAAAGCGATTTAAGTATTGTAAGTAAGCCAAAACTAGATGCTGTAACTAACAAGGAGATTCAGCAAGAACCATCGATGATTGAGGGGGAATTTTCTTTTGAAAAGCTCAAAATAATAGAGAAAGCTAAAGGTTTACCAGCTGCTGAACCGGGATATTTAAAATTAGTCCTTCAAAATAATGCAGATGCACAAGAGCGTCTAGGAGCCATTAACTTAGAAGAAGAGCTCTTTGTGAAAGCAGTAACATTTTATTTTCTAGCGTCCAAACATAAGCACAAATCAGTCAATGAAAAAATGGAGTTAGCTATTTCAAAGATGACTAGGGAAGAGTTTGAGCAAGCTCAAAAAGATATTAAAGAATGGCTTGAAAAAATCAAGAAGCATAGCGAAAAATAGAGAGGACTACTTTAGTAGAAACTTTTGATTAATACTTGGGTTGTAAATTAAGCCCGAAAAAGAAAACTCATCCAAATATTGCTTAAACTTTTCAGGTGTCCCAGTCAATAATGGATAAGTACCCCAGTGTACCGGCAACACAGCCTTTGCTTTGAGTAGATTAGTAGCTAAAGCCGCTCGTTTAGGACCCATGGTAAACTGATTACCAATGCATACAATAAATAAGTCTACTGTATGTAATAAAGGGATCAACTTCATATCAAAAAACAGATCTGTATCACCAGAAAAATAGATAGTTTTATCATTTTTAATCTCTATGATAAAACCTATAGATGGACCTGTATTATGTAAGACCCCTTTACTATCGATCAGATCACTAGAGTGGATGGCATGAGTAATAGTAACTTTAATCTCATCAGTTAACTGTATCTCTCCACCAACATCACCCATATGTTTTTGTAAAACACGATCTTGGGGGTATTTTAAAGTACTTAATAGGTGGTTTCCAAGACTATAGCTGGTTACAATTTTGGCGTTACTATTTACGATGATATCTTTGGTATCACCGATGTGATCTCCATGTCCATGGGATAGCAATAAAAAGCTAGTATCATGTAGACCAGATAAAATGGCAGGACCATTAGAGTTTTTTGGATTTTTGATCCAAGGGTCGATAACAAGCTTAGTGCCAGCTGGAGAAGTAATCTCTATGCTAGAGTGGCCAAACCAACGAATATGGGCACTATAGCTAGAAGAGACTACAAGAATAAATAAAACAAGTTGTTTCATCGGGAGTTATTCTGCTTCAGATCCTAAGATAGTTTCGTATTCTTTTTGGCTGATTAAATGAAGAGCCTTGTATTGATCTAATAAATCACCAGCAGAAGTAAGTGTTAGGAGTCTAGGTTTATCAGTATTTGGTCTCAAGCCTAAAAAAGAAAAAACAGCAACGACTTCAAAACCCTGCTGTTCACATAAATCATGTATGATTTTCATGTCATCAGCACTTGGACTAACTAAAGTAACATAAATGATACGTTTGATATCGTTTTTGTCACCGATTAGTTGATCTCCGTTTAACCATAAAAAGGGGAGCTCTAATCTCTCACTCATAACTGGTAAATAGGGTAGTACCTCAGAGCTAGATACAATAGCATCTATAGCATAATCATCTAAAACATCGGCACTGGCGGATGCCAAAAAAGGAAACACGGTAGGGTGGGCAAAGGCTTTTGAAAAGTCGATGCTATTTTTATCAAATCGTACGATATCTGTTTCATAAAACATTTGGGCTAATTGATTGCTCATTTTATTCCTTAATTTACAAAGTTTGCTAGGGCGTATTTTTTACGGCCACTTCTAATAATCATGATAGACTCTGAAGACAGGTCCTCTTCATTTAAAACTTTAGTTTCATCACTTACTTTTTCGTTATTTAAGTACACTCCACCTTGTTTGATTAGTCTTCGGGCTTCTCCCTTAGATTTACACAAACTAGCTTGAGTCAATAGATCTAAGATACCAAGCTCTTTGTTTACTAAGGAGCTTCTAGGGCACTCGATCGATGGTACATCTTTAAATATACTTAAAAGAGTTTCATCGTTAAGACCGTCTAAGGATCCACCAAACAATACTTGCGTTGCTCGAATGGCAAGATCAGCAGCATCTTGGTCATGTACTAATTTTGTTACTTCATAAGCCAAAGTCTTTTGGGCCTCACGTTTGTGGGGTTCGTCTTGTAGGCAAGTCTCTAATCGTGCTATTTCTTCTTCGTCTAAAAATGTAAAGTATCTTAAATATTTAATTACTTCAGAGTCTTCTCTTTGAATCCAAAACTGATAAAACTCGTAAGGACTTGTTTTTTCTGGATCTAACCAGTAATTATCTCCTGATGAGGTTTTTCCGAATTTTTCACCATTAGCAGATTTGATAAGTGGGATAGTGATTCCAAAAGCTTTGTTACCATTTTTTTTACGAATCAAGTCAGTACCTGCTGTGATATTACCCCATTGATCGGACCCACCTACTTGTAGGTCACAATTATGGTTTTCATTTAAATGTAAAAAGTCATAAGCCTGCAATACTTGGTAGGCAAATTCGGTAAATGACATTCCTTCGTCTGATGCCAGTCTCTTTTTAACAGACTCTTTTGCCATCATCTCTGTGACTCGAAACATCTTTCCCACATCTCGTAAAAAGCTGATAAAAGTATGAGGGCGAAACCAGTCCATGTTGTTTACAACTTTAGCGCCTTCTTCTACACGAATAAATTTTTTAATTTGCTTAGAGATACCATTTAAATTATGTTCAATTAGCTCTTCTGTTAGAAGGACTCTCTCTTTGGATTTTCCCGATGGGTCACCAATCATACCAGTAGCGCCACCTAGTACCGCAATTGGATTGTGTCCCAACTTTTGTAGTCGCATCATTGTTATTAAAACGTATAAGTGACCCACATGTAAAGAGTCACCTGTAGGGTCAAAACCTACATAAAAAGTATAAGATTTATTGTCTAAATCAATTTCATCTGAACTTAGTTGATGGATTAGTTCGTGTTTTAAAAAGTTTTCAATTGATGACATTTGGTCCTCATTTTTATTGATTGGCAAGATTTTAGCTATATATTTTCAGAAGTTTTTACCAACAGAAAGGAAGTGAAAAACTATGGAAATACCGGATCAGATACATACTAAAATATTGTGTACAAGCATTCAAGACAAAATCAGAATTTACTGCATTTGTCTCTTTTCGGTTCACAAGAAATCATGCTATTTAGCAGAGTTTATGACAGGCCGTTTAATGAAAATCACTTAATCTTTGCCACATCAATTAGTTCACCAGTTGATGAAACAGCAGATAAAAAGACGCCACCTTCATTAATATTTACTAGTAGAAAGTGTTGTTTCCAGTCAAACTTTTTAACATCTTTTGACCACGGCAAGTTTTTTACTTGATAGTAATAAGGTGCACCTACTCCACCAGAAATCATTTGCCACACATCATTTTCAAAACCTAACTTTTTATTGGCAGGTACAAGGGTTCTAGAATAGTTATGTTCGTCACCAAACATTGCAAAAACTGTTTTATTTGAAGAAGAGATACTACCCCAAAAATTGTTTCTCATCGCATTGATATATGATCTATCAAAACCGGAGTTAAACTCTTTTTTACCAGCACCATAATACATACCGTCAGTCCAATGAACACTATTTGGAAAAGAAGGCTCATGAGCAAAGACAAAGATATATTTTATGCTTTTATCGTTGTGAAAGTTTTGTACAGTATCCTTTAGCCACTTTAACTGAGTTTCCATGATGTGACCCTCAAGGTTTCCACCTTTAAGGACTTCTGGATCTGAGGTATACCAGTAGTTGGTATTAAGCATGATAAACCCTGCTCCATTGTATGTGTAAGAGTACACGTTTTCTTTGTAAGTTGGAGTGTTTTTACCTTCAGAATCTGGTCCATTAGTAGGGTTGACAAAGTGTTTTGCAAATAAAGCTTCAGTAGATATCTCAGGATGAGGAACAGAGAAGCTTCCCCATTTAGCTTTAGGAGCAGTCTTTGGATCTTTAGCTTTGAATCTTCCTATTAAAGCCTCGTGATTTCCCATTCCCTCAAAAATGGGGATTAATCGACCAACAGGAGTAGCGGCCTTTTTCCAGGCAGCGATTTGTTGGTTGAAGTCTGAAATTGCCGTTGTGTATCCATCGATTAAGTCACCAGGAAAAACAATTAAGTCTGCCCCTCGATCGTATGCTCTTCGAAAGAGGTTTTTGATGGAGTCTGTGTTTGTTCCTTGTAGTTCAAACTCTCCACCACCTAATCCAGATCTAGAGTCAGACATACAAGCAAAAGAGAAAGGAGTAAATTTATTTGATGATGTTTTAATGTTTAACTTTGGATAGTCATACCAAGAGACAATTTTAGATTTTTCAATATTAGGTAGATGGACTTGATAGCTGTACTTAGTTGCTTGTTTTACATCAATAACGATCTCGTGGTATTTTGCTTTTTCAAATGGAATCACTCGAAATTCTTTTTTATCTCGTTCTTGTAAGGTGATTTTACCTTCTGATGCAAAGTCTAAATCAAAACTTATAATAATCTGTCCGGCTTTGTGAGTATCGTAAAAAGGCCCAAGAAGGATATTTGATTGAAGTGATCTCTTTTTTTGAGCATTTTTGAAATATCTGAAGCTAGTTTGATAAATATCATTCGATTGCTTTTTAGGATTATAGAACTCAAATTGTAAGGGAACGATCCCACCACTTTTAGCGTATTTGGCAGCATCATACTTTGTTTTTTCAGGAGAATAATAGGCTTTAGGGTCAAAGTTAAACTTGAAAGTATGTACCTTATCAATATTTTTGGACTTTTCTTTTAGCTTATAGCGAAGTCTTGGATAAGGAAAGTTTTGATTTGGATGGATATGACCAAAATATAAGACTCCTGGATGAGTATCTTGTAAGGTTTCGATGCTGATATTCAAGTCTTGATCATCTGATAGTGTTATTTTTGGTTCAGATTTATAAAATTGAATGCCTCGTGTTTCAGAGACTGTTTCGAAGTTTGCTTTAGGCATCAGTTTATCGTTAGGTGTATAAGCAAAGAGACTAGAACTTAGAGTAAGAGCTAATAAAAAATACATGTTTCTCCTGTATTAATCTTGTGGATAAACATCTTCATTAAGTTTATAAATACTTAATTGAGATGAATTAACATTCCATGAAACTTCGTATAGTTTATGGTCTGTACTTTTATAAATGTCTCCAATTGAGTTTTTTAAACTCACGGAGTTTTTTAATGGGATTCTTGATCTGTTAGTAATGACAAAGGGTTTAAAGCTGTGCCATAACACGTTTTGATTGACTAAGAAAATATTTCCGCTAGAAGGGTCTACGTTACTTTGCATAACAAATGGAGTCTTACTATTTTGTAAAAAGTAGATTACTTGATTTTTACGAATAATTAAAAGCTCGTCTTTAGCTCCTACTGCAAAGTTAGAAACGTTAAAGTTTTTAATGGGTGCTTTAAACATTTGACGTTGAAAATCATATACAAATAAATACTGTACAAAAAGGTTATCTATACCATAAATGTATAAAGCCTTTGCTGATTGATGTAACTGGTTAATTGAAATCTTAATTGGCAAACCGAGTTTATCATGCTTTTTACTATCTAAATTATATCTCATCAGTTGATTTTTAAGGGTATAAAATAGTTGATTTTGATATTGAGCGATATTTTTCTTAGAAAAAGTATTGATGTTAAAACTGCTAGTAAGCAAAGTTGTTTTTTGTGAAAGAGTGTTTGTGATTTGCCAATTGTTTTTTTCTGGATGAAATATTAAAGCGTTATCATTATCTAGCAATAATACTTTTGGTGGTTTTGGACTTTTCTTTTTGAGCTTTAATTGAATTGATTTTTTTTCTTCTAGAAGAGAACTTGTAGAAAGTGTTTCACTAATAAAAAGTTGTGGAGGGTTGGTACTAAAAGCATTGGAAATAGAAAAAAGGAAGAACAATATGGCTAGTATTTTAGAGGTTTGGGTCACTTTGGTCCTTAGTTATAACAAAATTATTGTTGAGTTTGTACAAAACTTGGAGTTTTTTGCGTATAAACAATGTAATAGGAGTCAATAAAACTCACAAACTATACTCCGTCAACTTCCCTTTATCAATTTAAGGAATATTTTAATTGGTCAGGGGGTTTTTTGCAACAAGCGTAGCTTGATTTACCAAAAATAGTTTTGTAAATATTCGTAAGGTGATGTAGGGATATTTCACTTTGTAAAAGTTGAATCTACTTTTTTTTGAAAAGTTTACTAAAAAAAGCTTTTACTTTACCTTTTGGGGGCTCAGGTTCTCCTAGTGAATCAGAAGGGTTTTCATTAGTATCACTTGGGGTGGGGGATTTCTCTTCTGGATTGTCAGCTACTTTTGCGGAAGGGTTATTCGTTGGTTCGTCAGCTTTATCTTCTTTAAGGTTTTCTTGTTTAGAGGCGTCTTCATTTAGTGATTCAATGACTTGGTCTGCAGTTTCTTCATTAGTGCTTTCTTCATCTAAGACCTCTTCTTCACTAATCTCTTGTTCTTCGATTTCTGAGAGAATCCCCCATTGATTAGCTAGTTTGATGGCGCAATCTTCTTTGAGTAAAACAAATATTTTAAGAGTATCAATTGCTTTAGAGGATACCTTGGGATTGGGCGCATCCATAGCAAGCTCTAACAGAGGGACAAAGTCAGAGTCTGAAATATCGGTTATGGCGAAAATAGCACTTAATTTACGATTATCGCTGCGTGACTTTAGCATGGATGTGAGGATTTTTTTAGTGTCTATGATGTTTAAGGGATGCAAAAAGATAAGAGCACTGGTTTTTACACGATCGTGATTGGACTCTAATAGTGGGATAATTTGATCTTTTAGTTCGGTTAGATGAAGACTCTTGATTGCATCAATTGTATTGGCTTGTACCCTAGCATCTGGATGCTTTAGGCATTCAAGTAAAAAGTCTTTATGGGTAGTATCTTTTGATTGAGCGATAACGATCAAGTAAGTAGCTAATAATCTACGGCTGCCTCGTTCTACTATTTTTTCACGTAGTTGCGATAAATGAGAATAATACTCTTTGGCCATGAGTTCAAAAAGTGCTTCGATGGCTGCTTTTTCTTCACCATGAGTAATGGACCTTAAAATTTGCTCTTCATTTTCATCTATATCTGGCTTTTCAGTTTCTGAAGTGCTTGCTGAACTTGTGGTAGTTGCACTTTCTTGGGGAGTTGGTTCAGCTGAAACTATTGGGACTTCTGGATTGGTTTTTGATGGTTCGATGGTAGCTTTTGCTGTGCTATCTTCTTTGTACAAACCCTTACGTTTTAAGATTTCAATTGCTTTTACAGCGTTAGCAGCAACTTTTTCACTAGAGTCTGTTGTTAGGCCATCGAGCAATATAAAGCCGTCTGTAATTTCAAGTTTTACAATAGTAAATAATACGGCATCTTTATATACAGCGTTTTCTTTTTGAATCAATTGTTGGAGTACAGATAAAACCTCGGAGTGTGTAAAGTTTTTCAATCCATTTAAAGAGCTATTTCGGACAATTTCAGAGGAGTCTCGAGTAAAACGGACCATCAAAGATATGGCATCATCTCCTTTGATTTTAGCTAAACTATCTAAAACGCACTTTCTGATGCTTTCGTTTTTAGAGCGTAAAAAGCTAGCTATGAATGGAATGGATCTAGTCTTACCAAGATCAGAAAGACTCTCGATTGCTAAAGTCAAAACTTTGGGGTCTCGCTCTGTTTGCAAGAAGCGACTGAGTTGATCAATCATTTTAGGATTCTTGGACGACTTGATTTGTTGTAAGCCTTGTATCCTATTATTTGAGTCCTCGTTTTTTAAAAGAAGTAAAGCTTGGGTCTCTTCATTGGTAAAGGGCTGGGCTATTTCTTTTTGTTCTTGATCTGAAAATAAAGCTGTTTGAACAATTAATGAACCTTTTTTAGCCTCATGTCTGGTTTCAGGGGAGAAGTGATTATTTGATATATACATCAAAAGTCCATAGGACTCATGATTAGAAAGTTTTACGAGTTGCTTTAAAGCTTGGTGTCTTATTGTGAGGTCTGGGTTATTAATTTGGCTTTGTAACTCGTTGATGCTCATATTTTTATCCTGTTGTGGAATTGAAAGGCTCTAGTTTTCAATCACAGTCTAGGTTTGTAGTATATTTTTAATTATGATTGGATCTTGCAAAATGATTTGATTTTTTTTGAGGCAAAAAGAGCCTTTTAATAAGAGGGTCCTATTTTGGTCGATCAATGAATCTATTATACTTTTCTTTAATCATATTCTCAAAGGTTCATGCTTTAAGATTTGTTTGAAACATTTAATATTTTTTATAATTTGAACCTGCTGTCAGAAATAAATACAAAAAACAACAAAAACAGCTAACTTTTGTATGAAAGCTGCCGATGATAGAACTAAGTCATATTCGATCAATTGGTAATTGAAGTGTTGTAGGCCTACTAATGTGCTCTTTAGATCGAATAATTAAGCATTTAGAAGTTGTATTCTGAATGGTGAAACAATAGATAGATTTTAAGCCTATGGAGTTGAAATGAAACGAAAAGCAGTATTAGTGGCAATCTTTTGCGCATTATTAGGATCGAGTTTTTCTCAGGATGCTTACTCGTCATATAAAAGTAACGATTGGGATTCTATGTCTTCATATAATCCAAGAAATGATCAAAGTAGAAGTTCTAGATTTTCTTCGAATCAAGCTACTCAAGATAATAGAAGTTATGTTATTAATGAACAAACTGGCGAAAAAGTCTACTTGGATGATTTGCGAAAAGAAAAAACATCTCAAACAAAAAACCAAGTGAATCATGCTAGAACGCAAGCAAAAGAAACTTGGGATAACACTAGAACACAAGCTAAAACCAACTGGTCTAATGCTAGGACTCAAGCAAAAGATACATGGTCAGACATGAGAAGAATGAATCAAAGACAGTCTCCTCAAAATAATTATTCTCAAAATGACCAATATAACTCCAATCAAAGTCGAGCTACTGGGAATGATTATCAGCGATCTCAAAATCAGTCAGACCAAGGTTATAGATCTAATGGATCATCTGATTCATCGTATCAATATCAAAATAATCAACAAGACTCTTATAGCAAGCAAGGATCGTCTTACCAAGGTGATTCAAGCAATTATGAGCAAGCGTCATTTGATGAAAAGCCTTCTCGTTTTACATCTGATAGAAACGCTTATGATAATGCAGATACAAGAGGTAGCTATAATAACTCATATGATGAAAGAGCAAACGAGTCTTATAGAAACGACTCTTTTGACTCAGAAACTCAAAATACTGGGGTAACTAACTACGATAGTGGAAGTACTTACGAAGAGTCTAATTATCAACCAACGGATACAAATAGTTCAAGAGACTATCAACAGTCTTATAATGATAATACTTATCAACAAAACTCTTATGATAGTAAAGTAGATCAGGCTTCAAACTCCGAAACAAGAAACTATGATCAAGCAAATAATTACTCTAGAAATTATAAGCAAAATGAGGGTGATTATCAAGCTCCAGCAAATGATAATTATTCAAATCAAGACTACTCTAGAAATGCTAGATCTTTTGATACAAGTTATAGTCAAAATGATTCACAAGGGGCTATGTCAAATGCATATGCTGATCGTGGAAGAACACCTAACTTTGAATCAAAGCGACCAAAAAACCTAAGAGTAAATGTTCAAAACAAAACAAATACTCGTAGAAAAAAATCCTTTTTTGGAAATCCCTTTAGAGGAGTGAGCAACTTTTTCAAATCAGCATTTAAACGCTAAATCGTTTAAACTAAAAAAACCTCCATTTTTATGGAGGTTTTTTTGTTTTAAGCCTAGTTTAGGTTGAGCTTAACTTGATCAAAAAAATCCAAAATTCGCTTTGAATTCACACCAAAATCAGATCGACCGCTTCGAGATTTAGATCTCATGTGAACCTCACTGAGTTGATCATTAACTTTTCGAACTTCGATCACTATATCATCGGTAAAGCCTAAAAATTGAGTTTTTGCCTGTGCCTCTATTTTAAAGTCATTAGCAACAGTCTCTACAATACTCCAAGATGCTAGTTGGGCTACATTTTGTACCGTGTCAAAGGTTTTTTGCTGACTTTGATTTACTTTTAATGGAAGAACTAAAGGAAAAAACTCTGTTTGTTTCTTTTCGAATTGATCAGCAACATATGTATAGTCTCTTTCTTTGTTATCTTGAGCGATCACTTCAAACTGAGGTGGGTTTGTAAAGCTGGTTGTGATGTCGTTGATACCAGGTTGAGCCAGCTTGGCAATAACAACTAATAATGCAATGATAGCTGGTAAGGCTTGTAGGACTAAAATAGTTTTACCAACCGTTATGGTGCCATAAATCCCTACCCCAATAATATAAAGTAAAATAAACATTTTTACTGGAGTAGCATTGCTAGGGTTTTTACATAAAATAGCCCAAATTAGTCCAAAGGCTAATAATAGGTTATATACACCTTGGTTAGAGGCAAAAGTAAAGCAGGTTTGTGCTTGTTCTGCACTTAATTTAAAGATTTTTTGCCCAAGAGGTGTAAGAATTACAAACCTCTCTAAGATAAAAAATCCAATATGTAATATTGCGACCAAGGCTAGCAAAGGTTTTTCTAAGGCGATCATTTTAAAAGCTCCGTGGATTAAGGTTAAATCTAATAAACAGAAGTAAATGATAATCAAAAGTATAAGAATTGCTATATGTAAAATGAAGTTTTTAAAACAATATTTTAAATACAGACAAAATGTTGTGCTTTAATCTGTTAAAAGTTTATACTTAAAAAACACACTTAATATTTAGGAGAAAAATTATGAAAATTATACAGATTATAATGTTGATGGCACTACTTGTAGGCTCAGGGTTCAGCGATGAATATGTCCCAGAAGGCTTAAGAGATGTATTAGAAGGAAATTTGTTTGTACAAGCATCTGTGAAACGGTTTCATAAAAACTTTTCGTATGATTTAAATGAAAAAGTGGTAGATCATTTAACTTTGAAAATTACGAATTTTAGAAATAATAACGAAGAAGATATTCCTAGGCTTTTTGTAAAATATCTAAAGGACTTTCGAAAAAAAGCTAAAACAGAGCTAGACATTGATACAATTCAATTTGATCAAAAAAGTAAGTTTTTAGAAGATTCAATCGGTTTGTTTGGTTCTCAATTATTTCAAAAGATACATGTAGAAGGTAACCTAAAACTAGAGTTTCACAACAAAGCAAACCCTGGAGAGCATTTTCGATCTAAATTTTATATGACAAAGTTTAGCACCAAAAATGCAAGCTATTCTCGTGACACAAAAACCAATCAATGGGTACAAACTAAATAAGAAACTTACTTTAGACGAGTAATTTTAACTTGAGCTACAGGGTTGTTAAAAAAATGGGTATGGTCTAACACAGAGTTTGCTAAGCCATCACTAGAGGTTATAACTCCCCTATGTATTGATAAAAACCCTTCATCTGTTGCCGCTGCTGCTGAAACAGCTTTGGCAATTGTGCTCTGATCACCATGAGGCCCAGACATAGTGGATGGAGTTTCAAAGTTAAACTCGGTGCCACAATCAAAGGCATTGGCATCAACAATTTTAGACTCTCCCACATTTAGGTCATTCATTTGTATGTGGGTTAAACCAGTAAACCCATCGTTAGTGTTTACTAGCATGTTTCCCCAGGTCAAATAAATATCACTTGTTGCAGATATAGTAACTGTGGTGGCATTGGATGTGGTATGAGAGGCGGTTTCTAACCCAGAGCGAGTAGTGTATACATTTGTGTTTAACAAGGCATCACTAAGCCATTTTTGATTGTTTCCAATTTCACAAAGTTCTTCAATAGAACTCTTTACTGCGCTACCTGGGGTAAACTCTTTACTTAGTGCATTTTTGTGAAAAATATAAGAAGCGTTAGAAAATTTTTGATTAAAAGTAAAGTTAGTTATTTGCACATCGTATTGGGTTTCATTTGTGGTGCTTGAAGTAGTAGAGGCAGAAGTGGTATCTCCATCAATTAAGTTAGGGTCTACACTAGCAGAAAACTTACAACCTGTTAAAAAAACTGCGATTGCGATGCATGTAAAAATTACATATTTCATTATTTCACCGTAATAGTTACTAAGGCTACAGGGTTCATAAATCGATGGATTCTTCGATCTAAATCAGAGATGTCACTTGAACTACCATTGGTTACTAGATCTCCTAGATTTCCTCTATGGATATGTACTCCGATTTTATTTGCGTTTTCGTCACGGGTAAAGGTTAAACCAGAGCCACTATTATTAAAGTTTAACTCTGTATGTTGTGGAATGCCGGTATTATTATTACCTTGGACAGTAGAAATAACATTTTCATCATTGTTTTCAGTGCCAGCATCCCAAGCATTCATGTAAACTTGATAAGTACCAACACTTGTAGGAACTTTGTAAGAGTTGAGCCCCACAAAGCCGTCATTGGTTGGAATCAATCGTCCAACTATAGATAGATGTGTATGATTGGCATTTGCAGTTGAATCCGTGTTTAAAGTTACTTTTGATGTTTTTTCTCCAGGGTTTAATAAGTCACTGGTAGGAAAGGCAGGCTTAAAAGTATCTAAGTCCACATTGCCAACGCTTCCGAAATCTACAAAACTTTCGGACTCAGCCATAGTTTCAATGGCATTCGAAGCAAGCTGCCCTGGGGTAAAAAGAGGGTCACTCTCAATGTGAGCTGTTACCAACATTTGAGAAAAATGCATGCCAGTTGTTAGATTAGTAATCGTAACATCAAAGACCGTAGCGTTTGCTTGAGAAAATAATGTAAAAAAAATGAGTAATAATTGAATTTTCATATAATAATCCAAGATTTGTATTTGCATATAAATGGAGAAGACTTTTATAAAACAAGAGTTTAGTTTGTACTTAGTTACCATTTCGTAATTTTCGTACTATTTGTTTTGTAAATTGGAGAACTTATTTAATTTATTTTGTTTATGTTTAGCAAAAGTATTGATTTAAAGGAATAGAATAAGCGAAAATTATCAAAGAATTGTTATTAACTTATAATTATTCTAGATGTCATTGAATAGACAATCTTCTCTTTGATGGTTACAATTGATATATGTGTATATTGCCAAGCCTTAAGTATAAGATTTTTTTAAAACTAAATATCTGTTTTATTTTGTTCGTTTTTTCTTGTTCAAAAGTTTATGCTCAGAAGATTGCATCATTTGACCCCTATTTTTTAATTTTGTTTCATCCTCTAATGGCAGACTTTGATCAATCGGTTCACCGTTTTTTAAAGCCAAAAGGTGAGTCTTTTACAAAATTAGAGTGGAACATCCAACGAGAAAAACTACTAAGAGAGCTAAGAAACCAAAAGCAAAGCAAACAAAATAAGAATATAATTGGTTTTTACTCGAAACTACCTCAGTTAAAAAAACGGTATCCTGTTGAAAAAGATTATAATAAAGAGTATCAAAAACTTCGCAACGAATATTTAGGATTAAATGAAGATCCTTTTTTGACTAAAGAGTATGTAAAATTTTATTACAATGACAAGGAAAGTTTAGCTATATTTTCTAGAATATGGAGAGATATACGAGTAGTTATGGCTCAACTACAACAAGAGCATGAATATCTATTTTACTTACCGATTTACAAGGATCAGGTTCAAGTAGCCAAAAAACCCTATAACTTAAACTTCTCTGGTACACAATTAGGTGCATCAGCCTATTTAAAGTACACAACAAATCCACAAAAGCTGGCCAAAATAGAGCTAGATGATCAATTTGAAAATATTGAAAAAATGAGAGACCTTCTCTATCCACATTTAGATTCAAAATTTGTTTTATATGGTTTACGTGATGTAAGTGCAATACTTTTAAAAAAAATCTTAAAAAAGAATCAAATAGAAGATGAGATTAGTGACATTGTTTCTAATGTGTATGAGATGTGGTTAAGCAAAAATAATAAGGATAATAGATGACAAGACTATGGAAAAATAAAAACTATAATTGTTTATATGCTTTCAGCGGTACAAAGTTTTATCTACTTGTGTTGCTGCTTGCGTGCAGGGTATTGTTTAGTAGTGATATATCAACAATAGACCAATACGATTCGTTACTAAACCAAACTTTAAAGGATAGCTCTACTAAATCTAGACTGGATTTAAATACTATCAAAAAGAGTAAGTTTTCTGCTAAGGTGGGACTGGTTTCACTAGACTTAGTCTATTTGTTTCACCCAAAAATGAAAAACTACAACTATTTAATGAATAGTTTTTTTACTCCCATTCCAAAAGACTTATCGATTCCACTTCCTTATTATTTGAAAAATAAACTAAAAGCTTATAAACAGTACAAAAAGATGTATCTAGTGAAAGAGTCGGAGCTACAAAGATCTACTATTGAGATAATGAAATCTCTAAAGCGCTTAAAAGAAGAGTTTTTGATGAGCAGTGAAACAGATTTATCTACTCAAGAATACCGACGACAAGAGACGAACTATTGGAGCGAAAGAAATATTCTTGAAACAAAGCGAAAAGATCTTTTAGAAAACTTTGAAGTATGGAAATCTACAAATAATAAAGATTTTTTAATGAGTAATGAGGAAAGAGATCAGCAAAGTAAACAAATTGTCCAAGAAGTACAGTTGATCATTGACTCTATTGTTGAAAAAGATGGTTTAAACTTTGTGTTTAATATTGATTCAGATATATATGGCAGAACCAAAAAAAGCTATGATTTACCAGCAAAGACTCTCTTTTGGCAGGAGTATAACGATTACTCTATGTTGTTAAAAGATGAGCTGTATTTCAACTATAAAAAACGTGGAGAGACTTATCAATACTACTCCGCATTAAGTGCTCACTTCTCTTATTATCCAAAAATAAAAGAGACATTCGCTCAAAACTTTCAAAGTACAGCATTTGTTGGAAAAAGCCAAAATATAAGCTTAAAAATTTTGAAAGAACTATTTGATCGATATGGCTATTCACAGACGATAAAAACACAGCTATTGGATTTGATTCGAAAATCTCTTAAGAGAGGAAAATAAAATGAAAAACATACTATTTGGAATCTGCATATTTTTAGTTTCAAATATAGTATTTGCCGATTTGACGAGTCAAATTCAAGATAAAAATGGTGATGTCTATATACTTTTACGCCCAAAAACAATTCCAGCAACTCCCTCTAATACAGCAGGGTTATATAAGTTTACTCGTACTGATGATTACGCTCGAACGCGTCTTTCTTTATCAAAAGACTCAAGAATAAACTCTTATGAAGGGCTGTCTGTTGATAAATTTGGTCATGTAAAGTTGTTTAGAAGTGAATCTTATGGAGATAAGTCTTTATGGACTCTTTTATCAGATGGAGTGAAATATCCAGGAACAGCCACTTGTGATGAGGCATTAGGCAAAGATAACTTTGATGCTGTGACAGCCTATGTTGGAGGTAAAGCGTCGATTATATCTAATCTAAAAGCTGTTAAATTTGGCTGGGTTTATATGATTAATACTATTACTGGTGATGAAGGGTGGTTTTGTTTGTATCCTTCTGGTAAATATGCGAGAGGTTATGATGTATCTGATCCTGGTGTTAGGCCAACTGCAATGATTTCAAATCGATTTGAAAGAACCCAAGCAAAAGCAGACTCTTGGCTAACAGATGCATATGATCATGCTAAAAAAGTTACAGGTCAAGCTACTATACCAGTTGGTTCACAAGTATTCCCACCAATTCGAATGATGGGAGATCCTAGAAGACACCCAAATATCAATGGAATCGGAATTCGTGGTCAAGATTGGGGTCAGCCTGTTGGCTTTTTAGCTCATGGTAGGGGCCGCTTTATGTTGGGAACTGATGCGGGTTTATATAGTACAAATGGAAATAGAAGGCATGGTAACGCATCACCATTGTTGGGATGGTTTTGGGCAAGAACTCCTGTAGTTGTCGGTGCAGTTGCCAATGCGAGGCGTGTATCAGATCTTCAAATATCTCGATCAAAACTATTTATGGAGCAGTATATTACAGCTGAGGATAATCAAGTTTTGGTAGATGCTACTTCTGATCCAGTAGCAATGGCTACCTATAATTTAGTTGCTGGTAGTGATTATTATACGTCATCAAGTTGCGGAGCTTTTACTCAAAGTGGATTTTTACATTGTGATGCCAATCCAATTGATACAGCTTTTGCTTATTCAGAAGCAGTGGAGTCTTATAATGACTGTTCTGATCTTTGTGGTCAATCTCCATCAGTACCAACGGTTTCTGCCACAGTCATCAATAAGGGTCGAGCAAAGTTTTCATCAGCAGGAAACAACCAAGATGCTCAAAACGCTTATATGGTTAAAACCTATTATGCTAGTGCCAATGCTCCTCAAACAACAGGAGTATTTCAGCTAGGAGATACCGATCCTATTTTAGGTTGGGATAGCACAGATAGTTTTACATATAATGGAGCAGGCACTTATGTAGAAACAGATGGTGCAGGGACTGTCACTGCTATGGGCAATGATGATTATGTTATTGCTTATAATTTTACAGGAGCAGAGGGAGGAATCGGCTACGCATCAGCTATACAAACTTCTAAAAGAATCACTCCAACGGGGGATGACTCTAAAGATTTTATCTATGTTTCTGACTTACCTTACTCACACTTTAATGTAGCTAGCTCCTTTTGGGGTACTGGTGGTATGGTTTGGTGGGCGGTAGAAAATGGCACTAATTTAGAGCTAAATTTTGAACAATATAATCATTTTAGAAGTTCTACTCCGATCGTAAAGGATCAAATTGATGTGAGTGATGCTACTCCCTTATCAGCTTTTGGTGCTGATGGGGATAACTTTATTTATATATTGCATTCTGGTGGTGGGGATTTAGTAGAATCAAGTAAAGATATCGACCGAATGTTTCTTTCAAAAAGTTTAGATCGAATCGCTCAATTATGTGATGAGCCCAACCGAATGAGCCCAGCTACTTGTGGAGCAGCTCCTGCGTATTATGCAACCAAAGGTGGACACACTATGATTGTCACTGCTAATCGCTTTGCTGGCTTACGTCTTGAAAAGCTCGCTCCATTACCTGGAGCAAAGCCGGTTAAAATTGGTGTTTTACCCCTACAAGCTCCAAGTGGCGCAGAATGTACAGCTGAGTTTTTATGGCCAGGCGGACCAGGAGCTGTAATTTCTCCAACAGCATCGGGTAGTTTATATAGCCCATGGATTTGTACACCTAACGCTGTTTCTGACACAATTAATACAATTTTGGATAATTATTTGATTGAAATGGCTGTAATCAATGTAGCTAATCCGCCACCTACTTCTAAAATTCAAATCGATATCGTAGAGCCTCCTACAGTAATCAATACAAACTCAAGATATAACGAAGATGTGGAGTATCAATTTAACATGGAAAACCCTCCAGTTTTTAACGGACAATTGGCACAATTATCTTTATCCCCAAGTGCCAATCGCTACGGTGATGTATTTTCTGTATCTAACTACGAAGAAGCTGGCGTTTCTATTATCAAAAGTTTGTTACCACCTGCGACCAATGATTTGTTTTACGATGAGGATGGATTGCTTGGAACCTTAGCTCCAGCATTTATCTATCAGGATCTTGATACGGGAGATCCAATAATTTCCAATAATGGAGCTAAAACTTTGCGTTACAGATGGAGAGTTTTAGCAAAAACTCCACCTCATTCTATAAAAAACTATACCACTGTGGCGGGCGCTTCAGTAAGTGCAACTTGTCCTAATCTTGTGGCGGGAGGAATCACTGGCTCATATTTCAGTAGTTTGGATCTAAAGGATCAAACGGCCTTATTGGCTTCTGGAGTAAATATGACAAATGCAGAAGGCGTCATGTTTGACTCTTGTTGGAAAGATTTTGAAATACCAAGTGAAGTAACAGCTAGCCCTCATTTGACGGTTCCTAATTATCCAGAAACAAGTTTAGGATCTATTTTAGTGGGAGATCAAGAGGTAGTTGTACCAGCAAGTTTAAACTTTACATTTGAAGATCCTGGAGTCTATGAGGTTCAATTATATGTGGGTGGTTTGCAGTACAATGCAGATGAGTTAACGTTTTTAAATAAACCAGACTCAGTTCAGTTTCAACTGTCAGTTACTAAAGCAGTTTCTATAATTAATGTTCAAGCTTTTGCAGCACAAGCTGGTGATGAGATAAAAGATGTGGTGGTAGCTAGTAACGATTTAGCTGCCAATCTACAACTAAGAGCAGGTGTATATCCTGGTAATATAGCTAAAATGGAATCAGAGTATACAGATGATAGCCATCTTGAAACTTCAAATGGTCGATTTCCTGTCTTACCTGTTTCTTATTACAAAAAAGATGGGGCTGGCAATGTAAATGCTCCATTAGTTGTTACTTATGAAAATCAACATACTCCATTGGTAGCTGAAGCAGAAGTCCAGTTTTTTCGAATCCAAGATTTAAACTACTCCTCTCAAGAAGATCATGGTGGTAGTGATATTCAAACTAAGTTTAAAGGTGTAGGTGCTTGGGACTTTTCTTATCCAGGTGGAGGTATGCTGAAGTTTCCTTCTCATACTTTTAATCCAGTAGATAAGAGCAATACTTGGCCTGCTAACTTTTCGAGTGCCAAAGCCTCTATGATAACCACAGTAGTTGAAGCTAGTGGTGAAACAAGAAGAGGGTATGATGCTTCTGGTGATCAAGAGACAGGTCGTGGATGGAATTTGACGGGTACGACTTTGTTAGATACCGGTAATTTTGAGGATGCACATCAAGGTACATTAGCTTCTCGTGAGAAGTTTCCGACCATTGGTGGGTTTAATAAAACTCTAATAGAGCATCCACATAGTATGTATTCGTGGTGGGAAATCAAATATGCTTGGTTTGCTAGATATATACAAGCAGATGGTACGGTGGTTAAAAAAGTTTTAAAAACAGGTAACTTAGCCGAGGTTTTCACATTAAATTTAATGGCATCTAAAAGTGGGGATTGGTTAAATGTAGTCAGAAATTTAGTACCAGATACTCTATTGGCTGATGGCACACCAGCTTTTGACCCAAGTAGTCCTCTAATTCAGGTAGTAGGTGCAGCAAATGAACAAAGGTTCAGAATTCGAGTACCTTTGATTAATCCAGGAGCTTTGTTAGCTGATACAGGAAACTCGGAGCTAGATGCTCCTTTAAAGGACTGGGATTCCTCTACAGGTTTTAATACTTTGTATTCAGAAATTCATCCCATGTCGATTAATGTTCCTACAGAACCAGGTTTAGTAGAGTTAGGCTTTCAACTCTTTTACCCAACAATGAACTGGGAAGGTAGAGAAGAGTCTAAAAACTCTAATGGATCTTTAAATGCTGGTGAGTTTGCCTATTATGATGCTGTTTATTGGGGTGGAGCATCCGAGACTGCTGGTAAAGCAACGATCAGTGATTTTACAAAAACAACATTTCAATTTGGAATTGGTGGATCAAATGCCATTAGTGCTTGGCCAAGGTTTGCAACTCAGCGTACAAGCATTACTTTTGGAGGGGCCAAAGATACGGAGGCCGATAGCATGGGATTACTTTTGGCTGATTTAATTAGCGGTGGAGACTACAATGATAAACCAGGTGGATTCACAGCAAGTGGAGATACGACAGTTTATCACGCTCCTGGTGGGTCTGGAGCTAGAGATCACTTCACTGAAATAGTGAGTTTAGATCTAAAAAATCCAATTTTGACTCGTGAAGATGGAGAGGTTTTATCAGCAACTACTGGTGGAGTAGCAGACAATGATGTGGTGCTTGAAGTGATAGATAACAATCCTTTTTCACAATGGAAGTCTTTTAGTGAAATTGGAGATGAAACTCTAAGAGAAAGAGTGCCAAGTTTGGTGAATGCATACTATGAAATAGGAGCTGATCCGCGAAGTTTGATTGGTATAGGATTAAAGGGAAACCAAAGCCCAGAAAGAGCTTATGGCTTTCCATTGTCGTATACTAATTTAGATGCAACGGGAGATGTGAGTAACAAAACTACCTTGAAATCTATGCCCATATTTACTATGGGAGATGATGCAAAACCAATCACATTGGATAATGTTGGATATACTTATGCCCCTCTTGATATAGACTTTGATGTGTCAAACTTCTACTTTCCAAATAAGAGTAGTATGGTTTTTCCAGAAGATGGGATTTATGTAGAGAGAAAAATAGCTACCGGTGCAGATCCGATAACTGGTGGGGCCGATGGAACTGGTAGTATCGCTGGACGATCTAGTGATGAAAGCAAATGGTTTCATTCATGGCAAAGAATGAATGCAGATGCTGCTACAAACGATTTGGATCGTCATATTTTCTTTCCTCCGGCTCATCCTATTTCAAATACTAAAGATACTGTCAGAACCAAAAATGTTCGACAAACTGTGGATATCAATATGTGGATGATCGCATATATGATTGATAACAATGTTTCACCTTATAATCTAAATGCCCAACACCCAGATAATTTGTTTGTTTCTTATATACCTTATGGCGGGGCAGGAAATGAAAACTATGATGTTACTAATACAGCTTGTTTGTCAGGGATATCACCATTTGATGAGGCTTCTAGTAATTGTTGGGTAAAAACAAGATGGTTAATTCCAAAAGAAGCGATCTTAGCACCATTTTTTGTAGATTCAGGCGCAGCTTGGGACTCTTTAGATCTAAACATATATGCTAAAGCAAGAGATGTACGTTTTGTTGGTTTACAAGATGATTTTTTATCAAGTCCTTATACAAGTGTGCCTGCTAACTGGTATGAAGGAGTTTTTCCTGGATGGCCAAGCTATGACTTTTTAGCTCCAATTCGACGAAGAGTAGGGGGAGCAAATGCTGAGTTATCAGGAGCTCTTGGTGCACCACCTACAAGCTTAAAAGGTAAGGTTGAGGCTGTTTTAGATAATACTCTACAGCGTAGTGGCACAAAAGTATCTACTTTGACTGTAGAAGACAATGATGCGCCTAACGTAAGGGTGACTTTATTTGATTATAAAAATAGTTCTCTTGTTTCATATGCAGTAATGGGAGCTCAAGGAGTCGATGCCAACACGCAAAGTGATGCCGTAGATTTGTTTACTTTTCGATCTACAGATCACAGAAGTGCAGGAACCCATTTTGATAGTAGTGGCTTTTTTGATACGGATACTTGGACTAGTGCAAGCCAAGAGGACATACGAATCAATCAAGCAGCATCTTCATCAGTGAGTGATCAGATTTATAGAATACCAGAAGATGTTCGATTTAGAGTGCAGGTCCAAGCAGGAGACAACAAGACATTAGAGGATATTACAATTGAAGTTTCTGGAGGGCACTTTACTAAATTTGCTCATCCTGATTCGGCAATATTACAAGTACCTGTAGAAGAGCAGTTTCCGGGGTATGTGGCAGCTGATAAACGGATTTACAATCAGTTTAGACAGGGTGTAAAAGATCATCTTTACCCAAGAGCAGGATATTATGATGTTTTAGAGGTAGTTGTAAGTGATGGCCCTGCTGGTAATACAAGAAGGATATATATTCCAGTAGAGGTGATACCACAAGAGCTACACTTCAGAAAAATAGGAAACCAACAGCGAATTAAGTAACAAGCTGTTAGAGAGGATACCCAAATTGCAGTAGATACAATTTGGGTATGAGGTGAATTAAACTTTACAGCTTAACTCTTCTTTAACTCCACCGTTTCCAGCAAGCATTGCTTCGATAGATGCGATTGCTTTTCTATCATGATCATTTAATGGGCAACCACATTTGTGATCTCCCTCTGCGTGAAGTCTTGCTTGTTCTACGTGCCATTGTGCTACTTTTAAGTGTTGATCTACGTTCATAATGAACTCCTTTAGTAAGTTGTTTACAAGATTTGATATTCAAAAAGAATGAAATTTTCTAACCTTGATTTTGGGCTAGATAATATATCATTCATGCACTTTTCAAATCTATACTTTTCTATCAAATGGACCTACTTTTTTGATTAAGACTCATTGAAGTTATTGATGCAAACACAAATAAAACAGAACAAAAAGAGCTAAGAAGCCTCTGTCTTGTTTGAATTTATAAACAAGAGAAAGGGATTCTAAGAAAAGGTCTTTTAAGTTCCCTAAGATATCAGTTATACTTAAGATTCAAGTTTAGCTACATAAAGAAAGTACAGACTTCATATCATGATAACTTACCTTTTCTTTGAATGCTTAGCTATGACACTACTTAAAATAAGAGTTTCTCCGGGGGTTTTGTGAAAATTCTGATCGTTATATTTATACTGTGTACTACTTTTTCAATGGCCATGCCACCTCACCCAGATGTTAGACATTTACATAATCATAGCATCGAAAAAAGCTCTATTGCACCCGGTGGAATATCACCTAGTTTACGTTCAAATCGAGTACGAGCAAATAGCGTGTCGTCTCGTACAAATAAGATTTTGGTTTTGCGCTTTAATAGTAAACCTTCAAGCGTAACCGAAACAGATTCAGATCGAGGGGTCGATGTTTTTACTGTTGGAAAGGAAGATAATGCATATGATACTGTCAAGGCGAGTGTGGAGCAATACTTTTTAAACCAATCTAAGGGTAAGCATATGGTAGAGCTAACTTTTCCTTCTATGACAGGGATTGGATCGATCTCTGTAAGCCACGCTGAACTAGCAGCGTTATCTAGCGCCGATCAACAAGCTCAATTAAAAACTGTGTTAGCAGCTTATGAATCTATTGTAGATTACTCAAAGTTTGACTCGGTTATCTTTATGCATGCTGGTACGGGTCAAGAGGTTTTAAAATCAAACTCTCCTCTTTTGATTCATTCGTTTAGAAATGGCTTTAGTGAGGCTTATTTTTCGCAAGATGGGGCCTACATCCATTCCTTTATATTATTACCCGAGCATTATCATGGTAATGTTGGTGAGACTGTGGGAGTTATTGTCCACGAGTATGGACATGAATTAGGACTACCAGATTTATATGATGGGCAAAGTCCTACAAACACTAATGGAATCGGAGACTTTGGAGTCATGTCTGGTGGTAGTTATGGTGGTCCAAATAATGATGGTACACAGCCAACAAGTTTTAGTGCTTACTCAAAAATATATTTAGGATGGGAGACGCCAGTAATTGCAGAAGACAGGGTATATATATTAAAGAATCCATTAGTTACTGATAATCAAATATTGAAGATATGGGCTAAAGGGAGTCATGTACCCAATGAGTATTTTTTAATTGCTAATCGCTTTAACGGTGACCTAGGTAATGGAGTTAAAAATTGGGATGAATATTTGACTAAATTTAGCAAATCAGGAGTAGTGAATCCGCCTACAGGGCTTGTAATTATGCATATTGATGAATCAGTGATAACAGAAACAGGGTGTGATCCATTAGATAGTACTGTAAATAGATGGGATTATAATTGTTTACAACATAATCGAGCACACATGTTTTTAGATGTAGAAGAAGCAAGTAACATTCAGCAGCTAGAATCAGCAGATGGTGAGTCTGACTACGATGATACGTGGAGTTCAAATACTACAAAAGCATTCATTAACTCTGTTACAGATCCAGTTCTTAGTATGAGTAGGCCATACGATAACTCCATAAATGGTTTAACTGTTGGTTTTAGATCGATTCCGGGCAAAGAAATGGAAGTTACGATTGCCAGTAATATAAAAACATTATCAGTTGATACTGATGTAGATAAACTAGTTAAAGTATTATTTTCTAAAGACATTATTGAGCCAATAATCGGCTCTGTGGTTGTAACTCCATCTTTAGGGACATTAGTTTTATCTAGAATAGATGCTAAAACTTTGACAATATCTACTCAACAATCCATTAATAGATCTACGGTGTATACTTTGAGTTTTCCTAGTTTAACGAGTACCGATTCGCAAACAATTCCAAGTATAATCAATGCTTTTGGTACAAATATAACTGATTATACAGCAAAAGGGGCTATTACTTGGACAGAGTCTAAAAGTCCGTATTTAATTACTAGTAATGATTTTATAGTTAAATCTACTGCCAAGTTAACAATTGAACCAGGGACTATTATTTTAATGGGGTCCGGTATCTATGGTGGATCGTTTCCAACATCAAAATTAGATTTACAATTTGATGGCGAAGTGATTGCCCAAGGAACAGCAGAGAAACCAATTCAAATCTTACCTAATACAACTTTAGCAAAAAAGGCTTGGGGTACGATTGCTTTATCTGGGATTGGACAAAAACCTTCTTTATTTGAGCATGTAATCGTCAAAGGTTGTAGTACTGCTTTTGATATTCGAGATCAATTAGAGCACATTTTTTATGAAGTTGAAGTCAATACTTGTGAGTGGGGTTTTGTGTTTTACAATAGGGGAGTATATGGGGGAGCGCTGCCTGATGGAGGTAGTGCCGCAAAGTTATATCAAACTTCTATCAAAGAGACCGACTATGGTATGTCTATTTATTCTTCTAACAAAAACTTAGAATTGATCAATACTTATTTAGAAAATCATAGTAAGTCAGGAATTGCTTTCTCAAGTTTAAATAAGCAGTCATTAGATAATTTACGTTTTACAGAGTGGAAGCTAACTCAAGAAAGAAACAGTATATTTGATTTTTCACATAGTAGTAGTGAAACAGGAGTGACCTTAGCTCTCAATGATTTACATGAAATTTTCATAAAGGACAAAACGGGAGATATATCTTTGATTGGACTTAATGCTTTTACTGGATCATATTCAAACAACAATACACTCACCCAATCTGTTTCAAGAGATTTCAAAATCACAACGATGCAATTTATTGAAGCGACTACAAGTACAGTTAAGACAAAATTATCTACGGGAGAGTCTTTTAGAGTTAGAGCAACAGCAACATCTGCCACAAATCAAAACAATGATAAAAAACGTGTTATAGCACTATTGTTGCAGTCGAGTACTTTGTCTCAAAATAAGTTTATCTCCTTAGAAGAGTCTAGTCCAAACTCATTGGACTTCTTTTCAAAAGTTCAATCGATTCATACTAGTGGAGCAACAACAGGAGTGTTTATCTGGACAGGTGAGCAAGATACTTTAGCATTAAAATCTTTCGATGATCAAAATACAGCGACTTCATTAAAGGTAAACGAGCTAAAAGTGACTTTACATAATCCTGAAATCTCTATTTTTACTACGAAGATGCTGACAAATAGTGTAGAGTTGAGTTATAGTCTATCTACTCCAAATAATGAGGTTTTATCTAAATTATCCATGAAGTACTCTATAGCTCCAAATGTATGGGTGAGCTCATCACAGTTGACGAATTTAGCCCTTACCTCTAATGTTTTGCATACTGTAGTTTGGGATACTACCAAAGAAATTTCAAAAGACTTTGCATCTACTTTAAACATGAAATTAATACTTGAGTCAGCTGCTAGTAGTAATAAAGTAACTAAAACAAGTTCAGTTTCTTATGTATATACGCTTACTAATCCAGGGTTCTTTCATTCTTTTACATCAAAGTTGATTAACAATGATGTAGAGTTGTCTTATGGACTCACAAATCCAAATCAAGAAAGTTTTTCTCAAGTAAGTATGCAATATTCTACCAACGGTAGCACTTGGTTAAGCTCTACAAAAATCGGTGCTTTGCAGACAAGTACTACAGCACTCAATCTTGCTACTTGGACAGCATATCCTGAGATTGATGCTAATTATATTGGCAATCTACAGTTTCGACTTTTAACAAAGGCTAGTAATGTATCTACACAAATTTCAACCGAGTCAACTTTAAACTATGCTTTAACTACGGAGTCTTCAAATTATAGCTATGTCTTGTCCCAAGGATGGAATATGATTTCTATCTACCCAAGTGATACACAAACAGCAGGAGACTTTTTAAGTGTATTTGATACCTTAGTAAGCTCTTGCGTTTATACTTATGCAGTTAACTCCTTTGAGCACTATTGCCCAAGTGGTGCAGCTGCAAATACATCGACTTCGGTTGCAATAAGTGGTGTTTTAACATGGGGTCAAGGCTTTTTTGTAAATATGAAAGCAAGTCAAAATCTATCTATTGCCTCTAGTTTTCATCCTAAAAATAAGATTCAACTAATTGAGGGCTGGAACTTAAAAAGTATATACACAAACTCTAACTCCTTGGTACAAGATCAGTTAACAGGTAACTCTCTTGTAGTTAGTTATACCAGTACATATCAAGCTTATTTTCCAGCAAGTAAATCAAATACTCATAAGTCTATTACAAGTTCTTTGACCCAGTACGATAAACATAAATCCTATTGGATTTACTCTTCATCGGCTCAAAGTCTTATAGCCACAGAGTCCGTATTCAATTAGTGGAGGGTATTATTCGGGTGGTCTCTTCGATAAAAGGCGAGGAGCTTACAATTTTTTCGTAGTTTTTGCTGTATTGATGCACCTAGATGCAATCAACTATTGTAAAGAAATTGAAAAATTATAGCTGGATAGTTACTAACGGAGTTTCTTTGTAAACCCTAACGAAATAAGTTGCGATTTGCAAAGAAACAGACAAATGGATTCATTATCACTAAAAAGGTGTGTATAAGTGATAAAATGGAGATTTGTATCTAAGTGGAATTGAAGTATGATAGAGTCAATCGACTTGAGTTTTAGATTGTTGTTTTAACAGAGTTACAATCTTTATAATATTGGTGTGAAATATGAATTGGGAATTAGTATATATGTCTGTTTTTCGTTGCGTAAGTGATGAAAATTCTGCTAAAAAAATTATAGAAGAAATCGGTGAAGTATCAGAAATTGGTATTGATGAAGAGTCTTTGTCTGATTTTATCGGTGATTTGATTATGCAAGCAGTTGGAAAAAAGGCATCTCTTTCTCCGAGTGCATCTTGTAGAGCTTATCAGTTTCTAGAGGACTCTAAAGGAGAGACAGATCAATCTATTTGTGACTCTATGTTAACTGCTGTTTCAAAGAGTAATTTTCAATCTCATGCAAAAATTGTAGCAGACCAATATGCTTTTACACCAAAAGCTAGAGATGGACTCCTATTTATAATTAATGCTAATGCGGAGCAAAATAAAACACTTACACCCAATGTATTTATTTTAAAGGTTGATTATAGTACAGGTATTATTCACCTTGATGACTCTAGCTTAAGCCACAGTGAATCAATTTTATTACCTGAGTTAAAAAAGGCTATAACTTACCCCTACTTTGATGGTGGAAACTTTCGATATAATCAGGTAAAGATTTATCAAAAATCCTCAGCCGATTACTTTCAAAAAGTTTTTAGTGTTGGAGATCTTCCAGATAGTGAAGAAATTATTGATAAATGCCTTCAAGAAGAACTAACCGAAAAAACTCCAGAAGTATATGATAAATATTTTGAGTTGCCAGAAGGCGATCGTCGTCAGAAACGTGAGCTATTTGGCCCTTCTAGGATTGTTACTGATGATGATTTATTAGATGTGGATAATGTATCTCATTTAAGTTTAAAGACACAGATGAATGTAGTCGATAATAATGTAAAGCCGGTTCGATTAAAAGTGGCTATTGATGATGGCTTAAAGTTTGATGGATCAGTAGATCAATTAAACCGAACTTACTTTTTTGCCCAAGAGGGCCTTGAAAGATATTTGATAGTAAAAGGTGTTAAGTTTGAGACGAAAAGTCATTTTCAAACGGTTGAATTTATGAAGCTAGAAAATTTGGAGTCTACTATGAACCGAATTAAGTTTCTACCAGCAGAAGAGCCAGAACAGTCCGAAGAGAGTCCAGAGGACTATCATGATGACTATGTTGAAGAATAAACTATCTTAGAAGATAGACTTTTGAAATTAAAACAAGATATAATTAAGTAGTGTAAAAAGGCTAAAACCAAAAAGGTTCAGCAATATGGAAGCAATATCATCTAACTCATCATTGTTTGTGCAGCAAAATGTTGCAACAAAAGCATTGAAGCAATCTATTGATTCGCAACAATCGGTATTGTCGTTACTTGAAACACCTCCTACAGCATCAAATGCACAGGGCTTAGGCAATCATATAGACTTTAAAGCCTAAGGGTACTTTTTTGTGAACATAAGGCAAATCCACAAAAGTTATGTGAATATCTTACGAGTACAAGATATTGCTCAGGTACTTGTTAAGTACGGTTTCTCTGATATTTTGGACTCTTTAAAAGTTGGGGGAGCATTAGGACTAGCTAGTAAAGTTGGTTTAATCTCTAAAAACCTAGCCGCTTTAACTCGCCCTCAACGACTAAAATTATGCCTAGAAGAGCTGGGCCCAACTTTTGTAAAATTGGGTCAAATCTTATCTACACGAGATGATATTCTTGATCCAGAGTATCTGGTTGAACTGCGTGATCTACAAGAAAACGTAAGCCCATTGACCAAAGAAACAGTTGAAGTAATACTCCTTGATTTTTATGATGTAAAATCATTAGATGAAGTCTTTTTAGAGTTTGAATGGAAGCCAATAGCCTCTGCTTCTATTTCACAAGCTCATCGAGCAAAATTAAAAAATAACACCGAAGTTGTAGTTAAGGTGCAACGGCCAAATATAAAAACAATCATTGAGCAGGATGTTAGAGTTCTAACTTACTTTGTAGAGTTGTTTGAGGACCAATTTGGCGACCCTAATGGAGCAACCAATTGGGCTCGGTTTTTTGAAGAGTTTATCTCAGGTATTTTAAAAGAGTTGGACTTTGCAAGAGAGGCTCGATTGATGAGTCAGTTTGACTCCATGTTTGAGGCTATGAATAAACTGGCCGTACCTAAGGTCTATTATGAGTTTTCGGGTAAAACTGTTCTGATTCAAGAGTTTATCTATGGACACAAAATAACAGAAGTATCTAAGTTGAGTATAGATAGACAAGAGCTTTGTGAAAATCTCATCAAATCCTATATTTTTCAAATCTTTTCAGAAGGTTTATTTCATGGAGACCCTCATCCTGGTAATCTCCGAATTTTAGATGATGGGACCATTGTTTTTTTAGACTTTGGCATGTGTGGTCTGATTGATGAAGAAACCATGTCATTAATGGCTCGACTATTTTGGGGAGCAGGAAGAAAAGATTTTGAGCTTATTGCGCGCTCCATTACAAAAATTTGTACGGGCTCTGTTTTGGGTACCGATAAAATTTTGATTTTAGAGATTAAAGATATAGTGCAAGCTTACCAAAACCTACCATTAGGAGCTTATACAATATCGGAGTTTATGGACTCTATCGAGACTGCTTTAAAAGGAAATCAATTAAAGCTACCTAGTAACCTATCTTTGTTGCTAAAGGCTCTAGTAACTTTAGAACAAATCATTAAAGAGCTAGACTCTGGTATTAATCTTATGGATTATCTTTTACCCGAGATTAAAACATTAGTTAAAGAGAGGCTTGGACCGTCTAACATTAAAGGTTTTGTGGAAGCAAAATCGATGGTTTTGTATGATTATCTGGCTGAAATTCCAGAAGACTTATTTCAAATTTTAAAGAACATTCAAAGAAATCAACACGAAGCGACAGTGATTCATAAAAATGTAGGAAGCTACTTTTCAACTCTTGAAAAGATTTTACATCGGCTTATTTTAGGGATATTGATTTCTAGTATGCTAGTTGGGTCATCCATACTATTGGCATTTGACCGCAGTGGTAATACACTAACTTATTTTTTAGGGTTTGCGGGTTATATCGTTGCTGGAATATTTGCTTTGGCTCTAATCTACTTTATTGTTACAAGTAAAGATGAGAGTTAAACTAGAGACAAAGAAAAACAGTGTACAAGTGTTTGACTGATACACTATCGTTAAATGATTAGTTTGCTAATACTTCTGCAGCTTTAAACTGTTGAACTAAGTCTAAATTGGGGCCACGTAATAAAAGGCTTTCAGATACAATAAGGATCTGATCGTGTACAAGTTCACCAGCTTCAAACTCTTTAATAAAGTCTAGCCACACATCTTCAACTACTTTTAGTTCATTTTCTTGTAACATAATCATCCCCCCAGATTTTGATAAGTAGATTTATCAACTGAATATAAATGTTTCGTATCCACATTTATACTATCGGTACTTTAGTATACAAACTTTAGCAAAAAGTTACAAAAATAATAAAAAAAAGACATTATTTGTCATATTAGTACAAAAACAAACAAGCCTTTTAGTAAACTTTTGTTTAAGCCTTTTTAAGAAAACAAGTTTTCAAGACTATTTTTGCTTTACCGATTTTACATTCTACTTCGCCTTCTTTGTTAGTTAAGCGAATGTTTTTTACTGAAGTACCACGTTTAAGGTTTAAAGAGGATCCTTTTACTTTTAAGTCTTTAATTAGTAAAACAGTATCTCCGTCATCTAATAGGTTTCCGTTGCTGTCTTTTACGTCCATGTTGATCCTTTAGTTGATAGAGTCTTGTCTTACCCAATCAATTTTGATTTTAGTCTTTCAAACTCTTTGTCTGTAATTGTACCTTTAACATGAAGTTCATTAAGGTCTTCAAGTTGTTCAGCTACTGATTTATTGCTACTTGGAGCGGGTGCAGGAGTCAGGCCTGGATTTAAGTTTGCAGCTAACAAATATTGAGTATTATACTTTAAGTGAAATTGTTCTTCTGAGGAAATTAATAAAATCACAGCTTCAATAACTGAAATAAAACTTGGAATACCAGTCCAGCAAAAGAGTAGATATAGTAAACCCATAAAAGGTCGACCTAGATAAAATTTATGAACTCCAAAGCCTCCTAAAAAGAAAGCTAATACAGCTGCGGCTAATTTATTTTTCATAAGTGCTCCTTGTATAACCAGACAGTTAAAACTATCCTATTCTTGAGTTGATGTCCATAGATATATTGGCTTGGTCCATTTCTAGTAAGTAGTCACTTGAAATTGTGTAGGACCAAGTATTTGATTCCATGTCTAACTCTTCCATTAGAATCTCTGCCTGAATCATATATCGAATCGTCTCCAATAAAGTATTTTCGTTCATATCAATAGCACTTTTGATTTGTTCAAAACTCATTTTGGGGTATTGTTCAAAATTTTTGATAACAAGTTTGATTCGTTGTATGACAACAGGCGAAACTTTAGGAGCTTTATTTCCGTTAATAACTGTACCAATTAAAAATACATCACAAGCTAGAAATGTAAAAAGAAATGGTATAAACAGGGGTGTTGAGTAAAAGTACAATAAACAAGCTAAAGCGACAGCAGAGCTAGAGCCTGCAACTATTAAATTTGTTTTGTTCATTTGTGGCTTATTTTTGATTAAGCCTTTTTCAACTTTTTGCTCAACTAAGAAATGGTGATGATTGGCCAATTTGTTCTCCATTTGGGTAGCGAGGATACACCTAGTGATTACTTGATTGCATTTAAGTAAGATAGCATAATTGCAAAAGTCAGCGCTTAGATAATACTAAAAAAGAGCAAACTATAATACTCTGTTAAGCTTAAATCTAAATATTGCTATTCATTGAAGTTTTGTTTTTTACTTGTCTTAGGTTTATTTATGAACTGAATAGGGCAAACAAAAGCTTTTTTCTGTATAATGTTAGGGTATATATTCACTATAATCACCAACTACGAAAGAAAAGTTTAATGGATCTTTTTGATAATCGCTCACCAAGAAAGCTAAATACAGCATATTGGCTAACTTGTTTGTCTTTTTTTGGCTTTAGTGGGGTACAAAGATTTTATCTAGGTAAGCCTATCAGTGGAATAATCTGGTTTTTGACTGGTGGTTTATTTTTTATGGGAACTTTATACGATTTAATTACTCTACCTAATCAAGTTCGTGAGTTAAACCTTTTGCTTGGTTATGATCCTCATCAACAATATGAAGACCCATCTATTATTGAAGCAAATTATACTGTAGTTCGAGAAACGCCTGTTCCACCTAGCTCTACCCCAATAAAACCAAAATCGATCGAAGCTCAAGTAATCGAGCTAGCTGAAACAGCCGAAATGAATCAATTGAATTTAAAGGATTTGATCAAAGCGGGGATTTCTTTACAAGACGGTAAGCGTGTTTTAGAAAACTTTGCCAAAGAAGGCGTTTGCGAAGAAGTATCAATGGATGGAATGAAAATTTATTGTTTCTAAAGATAGTTTTATCATCCAAAGAGTGACCCCTCAAGAGTTCAAATATTAATCGTAATTATTTAGGTGGTCTCTTCGATAAAAGTTGAGGATCATACAAGTTTTTCGTAGTTTTTGCTTTGTAGATGTACCTTGGTGTAATCAAGCTTTGTAAATAAAATAAAAAATTATCGCTGAATAATTACTATTAATCTAGATCATTTTTGGAGAGGTTTTTATATAGGCTGGGAAACTTCAATTTATGCTCTTGAAGCGTATCTTTTATGTTTGCAAACTCTAAATGACCCGAGTGTAAATTGTTTTGGTCTAAAAGTAGAGTAAGATACTTTGATACACGTTTATTATTATATAAAGATAGATGTTTTAGACCCCAATATCTAATTTTTTGATTTTGGCTTTGGGTGGCTCTAATATATCTTTCTGTTCGATCAAAGTGCTGTGTATTGAGTTTTAGTTTTAAATAAGTGAGTTGTAAGTCTTCATGAAAGATTGGAAACTTTTTGAGCCGATTTAAAGAGTGCTCATTTTTTGTAGTAGCAACTTCACCAAACTCCAAGATAGCCCAATTGAAAAGCTCAGTGAATCGAGTTGGATTATCGTTATTGATTCTCTCTTCTAGGTAAACAACTCTTTTCTCTTCAGAGAGAGAGTAATACTTTAATTGATGATAGTAGGTGTATAGTAGAACCATTTTTTGATCACTATGATGTTTTTGACTAAGTAGTTTTTCAATAATTGGTAGTGAAGAATATTGACGGTTTTTCAGAAGACTTTTGATGGAGTGCAAGAATATGAGCTCACTGTCTGAGTTTAAACCCATTTCATAAAAAGTATTTCTTTTAGTGAAACCCATCGGGGTTGTCATCTTTAAAAACTCTTCTAAGGTTTTATTTTTGCTATAGCTATAGCTATAACTAAGACTGACAGAAAATAAAATTATGTAAAATAGATATTGTTTCAAAATAATTGAGTCCAAAAAAAACCGTTTGATTGCATTTATCTTAATGGGATAAGTTTAGCATAACAAACGGTTAAATACTTAAGGCAAATTTACCTTATTATCTTTATTGGCTAGAATAAACCAAGAAAGAAGAAATAGTTTTAATTTTTAATTAGAAATCCCAATCGGAAAATAAAGAGTGCTTAAATTTATTAAACTCTTGGAATTGAGTTTTCATTTGCATTAAAGCAGCATTCATTTTATCAACTTTTGTTGATAGGGCAGCTCCTAAGTTGTGAGATAATTTAAATCCCATTAGAGAGTTATTTTCTAATAATTTATTTAGGGTTTCTCTTTTTAGAAGAAGTAGCACTGTTCTTTCTACAGCTTTTGCAGTGGAGGTTCTTTTTCTCTTGTTTAAAAGAGCCATTTCACCTAAAACAGTATGACCTTCAAGTTCTGCTAAGGTACGAGCGTATTTGCCTTCTTTCATTTTAATAATAGCGACTTTACCCTCTACTAAAATATAAATACCGACCGGCTCTTGACCTGCTTCGAAGATGATTTCGTCTTTTTCAATAACCAACTCTTCTGTGGCAGCGATTAACTCTTTAAATTCTCCATCTGAAAAATATTGAAAGATTACATTATCTTGATGACTATTAATTAAACTTTGGACAGCTTTTTCCATTAGAATACCTCTTAAATTCCGCTAAGTACAGTTGCTTTACCAACTCTTCCGATTGATACAATAAATGCAGCAGTTCGCATATCAACATTGTGCTTTTTTGCAACCTTTGCAACTGTAGCATAACCTTTTCTCATTTTTAACTTTAAACGAGTATTAATATCTACTTCACTCCATTGAAACTGTTGAATGTTTTGTGTCCATTCAAAATAAGACACTGTTACACCACCAGCATTGGCTAAAATATCAGGGATTACTGTAATACCATTTTCAAAACAGACAGCATCTGCCTCTGGTGTAACAGGAGAGTTTGCAGCCTCAACAATCGCTTTACATTGAAGTGCTCCCACATTGTCATCATGGATTGCTCGTCCCATGGCAGCAGGGATTAATATATCGCATTTTAATGCAAGAAGCTGGTCATTTGTAATTTTATCGTAGTCTGGATAATCACTTAATAAATTACCTTCTCCTACAAACTCATATAGTGCTGGAATATCTAAACCATCTTCACAGTAAAGTCCACCACTAATATCACTTACTGCTACAACTTTAGCATTTAGATCATATAAAATATTTGCAGCCCAGTGACCAACGTTTCCGAAACCTTGAATAACAAAACTAGTATCTTCAAAAGGTTGATCCCAGTCTTCTAAAAGGCTCTCACAAACGAATACTACACCTCGACCTGTGGCAGCTTCTCTACCAGCAGAACCATGTAAATCAAGTGGTTTACCAGTTACAACTCCAGGAGCATAACCTGCAGACTTTGAGTATTCATCCATAATCCATGCCATCACTTGAGCGTTGGTATTAACATCAGGAGCTGGAATATCCTTAAGAGGCCCAATATCGTCTGCAATAGCATTGATGAATTTTCGAGTTACTCTTTCTAGTTCGGCATCAGAAATAACTTTAGGATCACAGTTAATACCACCTTTTGCACCACCAAAAGGGATATCGATAAGAGCAGTTTTCCAGGTCATTAGCGAAGAAAGTGACTTACAATGATCAAGATCAACAGTTGGGTGATATCTCAGCCCACCCTTCATAGGTCCACGTTTTCGGTTGTGTTGCACTCGGAATCCAGTAAATACTTTGATTTCTCCATCATCCATGATTATAGGCAATTGAACCGTGATAGATTTGTAGGGAGATGCAAGCATTTCTCGTACATGATCCGACAAACCCATAACGTCAGCCGCTTTATTAAAATAATGTAGGGTTTGATCTAAAATTCCAGACATTTTAACCTCGTTTTTATCAAGTTAGTTTCAGTTAATTTTCATGTTTAAATTGCAGGTAATTCATATCATTATATTAAAAAAAGATCAATCAAATTTGTCAATTTCATAGCTTTATTTAGATATAAAAACTACCGTTATTTATTACTCGGTAAAAGAAGATAATTTTAGCATAGAAAGCTAATGTCTTTAAAATAAAATACGGACTTTTTTGTAATTTATAAGATTAAATCTTTTAATTGTAATTTCATGTTTTAGAAGATTTTGAAATAAGTAGCCAGAGATAGAGTTAAACTTTTGTTAGCTAGGTGAAGAGGATGCTTACTATCTTAATTGAAGGTCTTGATATGACTATAAATATAAACCAAACTGACTCTTGTTTTTATGAAAATATCGAAGCCCTAAGCAAAAGAAGAGAATAGAAAATAGGCTTAAGTATATAAGAGATTCTATTTGTAAAGTGCCTTGATTTAAAAGTGCGAGTCTATAGTTAGAAACAAAGTGCACAAAAGGATTTAGGTCGTAAACAAATCTCCAAGTCTCGGGGATTTTTGAAATTGGATAAACGATGGGGCTGGCAAAAAACCAAGTCATCATTAGAATTTGTAAGACTTGAGCTAGGTCTCTATAGAAGATAGTTCCTGCGGCAATGAAAAAGTTGATACCACAGGTAAAGAGCCACTTAATGGGAAAAATAATAAGTAATACCCACAAATGTGCAAGTCTGAGATCTTGGTGCCATATCAAAAATAGTATAAAAAGAACAAGTGCGATACACTCTTGGATAGCACTTGATACGGCTAAATGTAGGGGTAAAAAACTGAGAGGAAACTTTATCTGATGGATCAAGTTACGAAAATTGATTATAGAATTAGAAGACTTCAAAATGGAGTCTTGAAAGCTAATCCAAGGAATCATTCCACAAAATAAATATACCCCAAAGTCGATGTGACTTTGATTATGATGGAACTTTATTTTTAATATTACTGAAAATAAGAGAATATACATTCCCATTAATACTAATGGGTTTATAATAGCCCAAATCAAGCCAAGAACAGAACCAACAAATTTTTCAAAAAAGTCACGATAAACCAGTTTGAAAAATAGATTACGATACTTGTGAAGATCGCCTATGAGGAAAAAGTCTTTTATATTAGCCATTGATCCCGGTAATTCTAAATGGGGTGTTGCTATTGTAGATAGCGATCTTATAGTACATGAGCAAGGAATTTTCGTGTTAGATTTATTGTATACTAAGGTATCTGAATTTACAAAAAAATATGAGATCGATCATATTGTTTTAGGAAATCAAACCAAGAGTTCGCATTTTTTGAAGGTTTTGTCGCCTATTGAAATACCAATACACTTGATAGATGAGAAGGGCTCTACATTAGAAGCAAAAGACTTATATTTCGAGCTGTATCCACCAAGCGGAATAAAAAAGTTGATTCCCAGAGGCCTTTTATATCCACCCCGAGACTTTGATGACGTAACAGCGATTATATTAGCTCAGAGGTTTTTTGCAAATTAATATAGTTTCTCTTACTCCTCTAAAAGAGACTTATTGTTTTGATTTTCAATAGTGGTTTGATGTTCACTTTGTAGCTCAAACTTTAAGGTATGTTCTTTGTTTTCTTCGGCAATTTGTAAAACTTGACTGGCGATGTCAGAAGTATTTTGACTCACTAAAGCTTCGTTTTGTATTGCATCAGAAATAGTATTCAAAGCTTTTGTAAACTCATCGATAGAAACGAGTTGTTGGCTTAATGCCTCTTGCATTTTGATTGATGATTGATCCACCATCTGAAACTCAGTTACCACCTTTTTAAATGCTTCCTCTGATGCGACTGCCTGATTGTTACCTTTTTCAATGTCTTGAACTGATTTTTCGATTAAAGACTCGGTTTCTTTGGCAGCTCTAGCGCTCCTAGCAGCTAAATCTTTTACCTCTTGGGCAACAACAGCAAAACCTTTCCCATGAATACCAGCTCTTGCAGCTTCAATGGCGGCATTTAGTGCTAAAAGATTTGTTTGAAAGGCGATATCATCAATGACTCGAATGACCTTGGCAATGTCTTGTGAAGACTCACTAAGAGTGGTCATTGTTTCTTTTAACTCATTCATTTTAGAGTGTCCAGAGCTAGCAAATTGACTAGACTCAGAAACAGATTTAGTGATGCTTCTGGACATTGTATTGAGAGAGCTAGTAGAAGAGTTTAACTCCACAGCACAAGCTGATAACTGTTCAATGGACGCAGCTTGGGATTGGGTTTCAGAGGATAGGTCGTTACTTCCAATTCTGAGTTGGTTGGCTTGTTCAACTAATGAGTAGGAGCTATTTTGAATTTGATTTAGGGTTTGATTTAGGTTAAGTACCATGGTAGAGAAGGACTCCCCTAATTCATCACCTGTAGCATAACTAGAGTTATGAGTTAGGTTTCCATCAGCAATTTCGCGGGCAATTGATGACTTTTCTGAGAGGTAGTTGCCCATATTATTTAGCTCGTCCGCTAAGCTAGAAAACTCGTCATTAGTATTTAATTGGACTCTATGGCTGAGGTTTCCTTGTGCAATTTCTTTGGCAAAAGTGACAATCTGGGAGATTGGTTTAGAAATCACGATCTCTGCTACATATATAAGTATTAGACAAATTATGAGTAAAAGAATCAATGATACGACTTCTATGTAAAATAAGTCTTGATCAGCTTTTTTGATGACTTTGTCTATAGGGATGATTACTTCTAAGACTCCACGTATATCACCAAGTTTCCAGTTCGTTTTAGGCGTACCTGGCCAAACATTGTGACAAGATACACAATTGGGAGCGACTAGTTTATCAGCGATTGCGACACGAATAACATCCTTATCATTTAGACGGTCTCTTTTTTTAATTTTTGCGTTTGGAGTGATTTTTAGTTGTGCAATTGTATTTTTAGCAAAGTCATCAAGTTTTCTATTACTACGATTAGGAAAGGGTAGATCAGAATATAATCGTAACTCAATGTCTAAATTATCTTTTTTAAACCCTTCGCTTAAGTCTTGAATCATAGTTGCAGGTAATGGAATTGTGTTTAGGCTGTTCTTATGATCATAATGAACTTTTGGTGATTTGGAGTGTTTTACATCTTTTATAACATTGCTAGTGTAGTATTTTCTTACGAACTTAAACTGATTGATTGAAGTCAATGCAAAGTTTTCTGCCATAGAGACGGCATTGTTTGTGTAAGAGGAGTTGAAAAACTGAACTAAGAAAATGCCAAAAACTACCATTGTGATGAGTATCGGTAGTATAACTTTAAATCTAATCGTGTTTTTCATGAGCAATCCTAGTTAAAATGTAAGGTCCAAGTTATAAACAAAACTTTACAGTTGGAGTTGTTATAAAGTCAAATTTTTCGAAGCATTTAATATGGGGATGGGGTAATACATGAAAGTTTGCTCACTAAAGTGGATGTATTGGGCAAAATAGGCGAAAAAAATAGTTGTAATATACCTTTGAAAATGAAGTTCAACTATGGTAGCTTAGAATAATTCTAAAACAAGAAAAGGTTTACAACCATAAAATTGATAAGGAGATGTTATGACGCATCAAGTAAAAGATTTACCATATAAAAAAGACGCACTAGAGCCACATATTTCAGCAAACACTTTAGAGTTTCATCACGGAAAGCACTATGCAGGATATGTGAACAAATTAAATGCTGCTGTTGCTGGTACTGATCTTGAAGGGTTAAGCCTTGAAGAAACAGTGTTGAAAACAGATGGTGGTAAGTTCAACTTAGCTGCACAATCATTTAACCATGAGTTTTACTGGAATAGTATGTCACCTAATGGTGGTGGAGAGGCAACAGGAGCGTTAGGCGAAGCAATTACAGCTCAATGGGGTTCATTTGATAAATTTAAAGAAGAGTTTTCTTCTCTATCTGCTACTACTTTTGGATCCGGTTGGGTTTGGTTAGTACAAGATAAAGATAACAAACTAAAAGTAGTAAATACCCAAGATGCTGATACACCAATCGCTCATGGTTTGGCCCCACTTTTAACTATTGATGTATGGGAGCATGCATACTACCTGGATTATCAAAATAGAAGACCTGATTACATTGGTGGGTTTTGGAGCTTAATCAACTGGGATTTTGCTAACCAAAACTTTCAAAAGTAATTTAGTAAAAATATAAAATAAAAAATGAGCCTAGAACATAAACATGTACTAGGCTCATTTTTTTTGTTATGAGTTAAATTGATTAATGGATAGTATTTTTAAGAGCTTTCCAGAATGCTTGAGTAGAATCTATAAGTGTACTGATCGACTTTGGTAAGTGGTGTTGATTGGACTCAGCCTCTTCTTTGCTCACTAAAAGACGCTCAATGCGGTCGATTTTTTGTTCGAGCATGGAGTTTCTTGTTTCAAGGTTTAAAAAGTGTTGGTTCATTTTTTCAAGCATTCCATGATTAATCTTAATTGCTTTTCCGTACTCTACCATTTCCTGGTAGTTAAATTGACTCTCGTTACTAGAGTCTTCAACTGCTAAGCTTGTAACAGTCTGTGCAAGGGTTTTATCTTCAGCAAGAGGTGGATCGACAGCATCTTTTTTAGGAATAGTTTCAGATTTGACTTCTGCAGTTTTTTCTTCTTGGACTATTTGCTCTAGTTCGGATTGTACCTTAGTTACAATTTCTTCTTTTTTAAAGCCATCTTTGATGAGGGTTTTTATCATTACAAAACAGTTAATGTCTTCTTTAGAAAAAATAAGGCTATTGTAATACCCTCTTTTAGGCTGGACTAACTCTTCATAGGATTTTAAGTAGTTTCTAAGGGTTCTAACGGTAATACCAGTTAATTCGGCAACTTCTTGAATCGTGTAGTCTTTTTTACCGCTTACTCGCCAGTAGTTTTGATTTTTAATATTAAACCAATTCATATTTTTACTCATAATAAAACCTATAGTTAAAGTGTTTGGTAGAAAGTAATTATATTACGAAAAGCCCCTTGAATACATAGTTTGCCAAACAGTATTGCTATGTAAATATAAGGTGAAAAAATTACCCTCAACTCTATTTTAGTGAGAACCTGCCAGTTTAGCAACAAAGTCCCTATATTTTGACAATGTCTTTTACTATTCTGACATAAACCATCTTATATATTAACTTTTTGTTACTATTTTTGTTTTTTTTTTTATTCTTTCATGGTTCTAAGTTCATTAGTAATTGTGATTGTCGAAACCAAGATGTGAGCAAATTTATTATCATAAAATATCTAATTCTAGTTTCTTTTGTCCTTAAAAGTGTAAATCCTTGTAGGTCATATGGAGTTGATTTACAAAATTCAGATTATGTAGATTTTGAACAACGGTGGAACCCTGATTTAGAAAGAAAAATAGAGCACCCTATTGTTCAGCATACAAAACCCTACTGGAAACCACACAAAGAAAAATTACAAACGAAATTAGTAAATTATAAAAAGATAAAAATAAGACCCTTAAGATTTATTGAACCAAGTGTTGAGTTACAATTATTTTTGGCAGACACCAGTACTTGGGATCAAAATTTTGGTTCAAAAAAAACAGCATCAGGTTTTGATGAACTTTTACATTTTAATACAAAAGGCTTGTCTTATGATTTATCGATAAGGTTTGATGCTTTAAATTATCATTATCAAATGAGTTATCTTAGTTTTCATAAAGAAGAAAAAGTAAATTATCCCAATTCAGCATTTGGATACCAAATTAATTTTGGTGATGTTACTTCAGAGGTGGAAGGTTTAGCAAAAACTGAACTAGACTTTTTTAGAATAGGAAACGAAAGAATCATAGATACCAATAAATACTCCAAATTTAGTATGATGACTGGATTAGGGTTTTTAAAACTAGACCGCTTTGAAAGAATGCGTGGTAATGATAAAAATGGTCTAAATAGTGAAGTGAGTTCAAACCCAGCAGCACCTCCTGGTGACAAAATTATTGTAGACTTAGGAGAGGATCGAATCGAAAGGCAGGGAGCTGGTTTATATATGGGCTTTCGCTATCAATCAGTTCTAACAAAAGGTCTATCATGGTCTACTCAATTTAATTTACATCAAATGCAAGTAGAACAAGACCAAAGTTACTTACTGCAAAAAGAAGCCCAATCCTCCTTGTTTGAAACAAGTAGATCTACTCTTAAAAATAAGAGGACTGAGACCATTTTAGACTATGAGTTTAAATTTCAAAAATATTTAAGAGACTTTTACAATCTGTCTTTGGGTTTTCGATGGCTACAATTTGCAAAGGGTCCGAGTAAAAGTTTAAATGGTGTAACTCGTGATAAGTTTTTAATCAAAGGTGTTACAGCATCAATTCAGAGATTTTTTTAAAAGAGAGTGAAAAATGAAACATATCGTTAAGTTTATAAATACAAATGAGTCCTTTGAAATAAAAGAGAGTGAATATATGCTAGATGCTCTTCAGGCTCACAAATTAGACCTACCCTTTAGTTGTGGAAGTGGAGTCTGTGGAGCTTGTGTAATGCAAGTCTCAGGTGAAGTAAAGTGGATGAGTCCAAATCATTGTCTTAGCCCAGGTGAAGTAGAAGACGGCTTTATTTTACCATGTATTTGTAAGGCGAAAGAATCGATTGAAGTATTGGATTAATCATGAAGTTTTTAGTGTTTTTTTTAGTATTTGGGCCTACTCTTTGGTCATTAAATCAAAGAGACTTACTAATATATGAGAATCAAACCACTCACTTTTTGAGACAGAATGATTGGCGAAAATCATTTCACTCCTTGTTTAGTGCACTACATGAAGCTGAGAAAAACTCTGAGGATGAATTACGACTAACTATTAAACTGGCTCATTTGTATTTTCATTTTGGCAAATCACTTGGAGATGCAGAAGGTTACTACAAAAAAGCACTTCAAATTGACCCATATTCGTTGAGTGCTTATTTAGGCTTAGGTGATGTATATTTTAAAAGAAAGCAATATAGACAAGCAATTCACTTTTATGAAATGGCTTTAAAATATCATAAGGATAATTATTTAGCTTATAGCTCTGTAGCAATGGGATTTTATGAATTAGCTGAGGGCGAAAGAGCCTCTCATTTATATAAAATTGCTTTGCAAAAAAATCCAAAAGATATTGTTAGTTTAAACAACTTAGGTAATATTGCTTTGGATGCTCAAAACTTGGATTTGGCGGCAGACTATTATGAACAAGCTATTAAAATAAACCCAGATTTTCAAGCAGCTCATGCAAACGTAGCAAATATCTATTTGTATCAAAAGAGATATAATGAAGCAAAAAAACATTTTAAAAGAGCTTTAGAGCTTCGCTATGAAGATCCATCAGTCCATTCTAACTTGGCAAACCTCTATTATGAAAAGAGACTAATTGAAAGAGCAAAATTTCACTTACGTAAAGCCTTATATTATGAAGATCATCCTGTTTATCATAATAACTTAGCTGTAATGGAGAAGTTTACCCGAGAATATAAAACTGCTGGAGCAGAATACTCAAAAACTTTAAAACGAAACTCAAACTATTCAAATGCAAGACATAATTCGGGTTTTTTTAAAAACCGTTCTATGCGAGTTCGTGAGACATTGAATGATGCTCAAAAAAAGATAACACCCAAACGCCTCATTCGAGGTAATTGGCGTCATCGAAAGAGTCGGTTTTTAGAAAAGTAAAAGATACTGATCTATAGAGCTGCTTCAGTTTGATTGATATTTTTCTTTTGGAGAGTTACAATTAGATGATGCTTTATAGATTCAATGAGTTTATGAAGTTCAATAACAAAAGAGATCTATATAAGCTTATTTTTGTACGTTATAGTCAAATAGATTGACAAAAGCTTCATATATTTCTAATATTTGTCTATGGAAACAACTTTTATAGAAATACTACCTTTTTTAAAAAACCTTGCCTTGGGTATGGTTCTTTTATTGATTCCTATTTTTCTTTCATTGGTAGTGCTAAAAAAAATTACCACCAGTGTAAAAGAACACTCCCAAGAGATCCCTATAGATCAATAACTCCGATTAAAGATAAATTTTGTAGCTGGAGTAGGATCAGGTAACTCATCTTCGTATCCTTCATAGTGTCTATCTTTTAAAAAGTTAAGCCAATCTTTTTCATCAAATAAAACTTTTGATTGATGTTCGGAGAAAAGAAAGTCGATGAGTTTCTTATAATCTTTAAAAAACTGCTCAAATTTAACTTCTTTAGAGGCCTCTATGTTGATGAGTAAAAACTTTTTATTCGATTTCCATGATAAATTACAGTTTAAAAAATAACGGTCACTATCCTTTAATTTGTTGAGAATGGCTTGGTCAAACTTGGAGTAGATACTAGCTTTAGAGCTATAGACCTCTGATCGTCTTTGAAAACTAAAAGGTAGAATTTTGATATAACCCATTTGTCTTTCAATTCTTAGGGGGATTGTTTTACTTAAGTTAGCCAATTGATAAAAGAAAGAAGGGGAGACCGTTTTACTCATTATGACAGGTAAATCAGATAAGGATGGCTCAAGATAATATTTGGGGTGGTTTGAACTGCTTTTGAGATAGGAACCAATGTCCAAAGTGTTTTCATTTGCCGTAGTTATACACGGAATTGAAAAGTAAAGCAGTATAAAAAATAGAGTTTTCATAGTTTGGAATAGAGATGTATATAGAATTCATCCATTTGATTATCGGTAGAATGATAATTAAAATATGAGGCTTTTACACAAAAAGCTTAGAAGAGTAGCTATACCTTCTTTTAGTGATTATGGCCTTCAATTTCAGCTATGAATAATTAAAACTATTTATATTGAAAAATTGAGCTATAGACAAACTTTTATTCATATAGTTTTTTTTGGCACATCTACGATAAAACAGCTAAATAGACCTTTAATTTGGCATTGAATGACAAATCAATTTGCCGATGAAAGCAATGGCGATAATTGTTTCATCCTAAAGGGGAATCAGTTACACTATAGCCAGATAATCTCATTAGATCGATATTGGAAAAGTAGGATTTAGTCATGAAAGACTTTTTTGCAAAAATTAAAGAGAAATTTTCTTCTTTGAAAAAGAAAAAGGTTTCTGAAGAGAAGGTAGAGTCTTCGGATCCTGTTGAAGAAACTGATGATCTTGCAATTGATGATATTGATATCGATGGCCCAGTTAGTTCTGAGGATAAAGAACAAAAGCCTAAACCAGAAAAGGGTGATAAACCAGCTATTGATAAAAAGAAGATTTTTAAAGGTGCAGCACTCGCTATAGTTGTATTATCTTTATTTTTTGGTGGGGTCTATGCATTGTATCAATATGTAAGAGATTTCCCTAAAGTAGAAGCAGCCGGAAAAAAATTCTTTAGTCGACTAAAAAATAAGAAGAATATCACTCCGATTTATATGAGCATGACGAAAGGGTTTCGTAAAAAGGTAACTGACAAAGAGTTTAAGTATTCTATTGATGGCTCTTCTTATTTGTTTGAAAATATCCTTAAAATCGAAGCAGATGAAAATAAATATGTAAAAAAAGGCAAACGCTTTAATCTGCAAGGAACCATACTTTATAAAGATAAATCAAAAGGTAATTTCACCTTGATTTTTATGAAAGAGAAGATCAAAGGTAAGGCTAGATTTTTGGTAGACGGTTTTGAAGTGTCTTCTAAGTCTAAAGAGAAAAAGATTAGAAAACTTGCTTATAAAGCCCTTCAAGAGTTTTTAAAGGTTTTGAGTGTTAAGAGTGTAGAGTCGTTTAGAAACTTTTTTCATAAGAGCGTAGGCGAGCGTATGGGTAAAGAAGCCAATGTTAGATACGCTGTAATGCACTCTAAACATCTAGAGGCAGGATACACAGAACACTCTTACTTAGAAAAAGATATTGAAGTAGATAGTAATATTCAAGTAACTTTTAAGGGTACTTCAAAGACAAAGTTAGGATCAACTTTTGAGGGTAAAATAACCTTGTATTATGACAGGAGTTGGTCGGTGGTAGGGTTTAGCTTTAAGCCGAAAGCTGTTAAATAATTAGTTGCTTTATAGCGAAGTCAATTTCAGAGTGCGGGTCATTTGACTTCCATTCTCCTAAGTAGCCTAATGGGTTAAGGATCACTCTCATATCATTAATCGTTTCATCAAACTTTCTGTGGACGTGGCCACTAAGTAAAATAGATACTTTGTACTGCTCTAATAGCTCTTGATATCTATTAGAGCCCATATACGCACCAAAATACTCTAGCGGCCAGTTTTTGCCTGTAAAATTAAAAATTTCATGGTGACAAGGAAAATGGCTGGCGCAAAATATTTGTTTTGTTTTGGCTAACTTTAAATCACTTTTAAGTTGATTGTAAAAGTGTTTACATACTTCAAAGTCATCCTTAAACTGAGTGAACCGCACAAAGTTGGAGTCTTGCCAGGTACGACCTTGGTAAGATTTTTTTTGAAAATCCTCTACAGAAAAAGGGTGATCTTTTGGCATTAAACTGTAATCATACCAAAACGGTGAGCCCACAAAAGTCCAGTTTTCGATCTGCAAGGGATTTGAGGGCAGATAATGCCAATTGTTGTTGTTACATATTTTAGGTAGATCTACCTCAAGTTTTTGAGTCGCATTACTTTTTGTATCAACTCTATTCCAGAGGTCATGATTACCCGGGACAAACAGTTTATGGCAATTTAGATCTTTAAATAAAGAGAGTGATTGATCAAAAGCGGACAGTGACTCAGCTAAATCGCCACAAATAATTAATACTTCGGGTTTTTGTGTCAGACACTTTTTATGAAGAAGTTCCCAAACCTTTTGATTGGCAGGGTTGTGGTCAAAGTGTATATCAGAGCTGGCAAAAACTTTCATAGTTTACAACACCTCGCACAGGCACTACTCATTTTTTTGTCGATGGACTGTCTAAATTTTTGATATTTAGGAGAGTTCCAGATTTCAATGATAGGTTTATCTTTTATGTTCCCCATGGGTTCTTGCAAAAATTGACAAGACTTTATTTGTCCATCAGAATATAAAAAAGTTGAATACCAAATAAAGTGGCACTTTCTCGTGAGTGAAAAATCTTGGTTATACCAGTTTGATAAATCATTTTGGGATAAATCAGGTGCAAATTGATAAGGAAAGGGACTTTGCGTAAAGTCTATAGCCTTTAATTTGTTGAGGTAGTCATCCATACTAAAGTCATTGCGATAGGAGTACGCTTTTTGATTACCAAAGTCATGGTCAGTAGCATAGATCTTATAGTCTTCGATTTCAGATGAGGTTAAATAGTTAAGATGAGTAAACTTGATACCTTCGATGGGTAGAGTTTTTATATCCTCGAACACTTTTTTGATATTATCTACCAAAGAAGGGGTTAAAATTAGATTTAAAAAGATCTTGCAAGTGGGTTGATACTTTGCAAATAGTTGGATGTTTTTGACTAGAGTTTGAAATGCTCCTACTTTCATTACTTCTTTATCGTGACCCTTTTCATCACCCATTATAGAAAAAATAATAGCTGATAGTGCACCAGGCTTAATTTGCTCTAGTTTTTTTTGAGTGATTAGAAGTCCGTTGGAGACAAGAGAGCTTTTCATTTTGTGAGAATGCACTTCATTGAGTATTTGATAAAGGTCTTTATGTGCAAAGGGTTCACCACCAGAAAAGTGCCAATCCGGAGAAAAAGAGCCACATTGTTGAATAAAAGACTTTATAAAGTCTGTTTTTAGCTCATTAGAACCTGAACTCAACAAAGCATCATGCGCATGACAGACTTCGCACCTTAGATTACATTTCATGGTTAATAGAAAATTAATAACTTTGGGATATGTGATTGTTTTCTTGAGAACTTTACTTTCTAAAAAGGTATGAACAGCCATTTTAAAATAGTTACTTTTTCTGATGAAAGGGGCATGAAAAAGGGCTTTTTGTATATTAGAAAGATTGAAAAATGACATGTAGATAATTTTACTATGAGTGAGTATCAGTAACAAGGATGTAGCAGTCTTTATTCATAGATTGAAAGTCTAGAAGCAAAAGATTTAGCTGAGCTAACTTTGCTCTTAGATATTAATTGGTGTAAAATATTTTAACTCTAGTTGTACTGTCATAGAACCTTTTATTCACTTTTAAAGTGGGCCCAATGAAATTATCGCTTTTTATTATTTGTGGATTACTCTTTACTCTGACACAAAGTTTTAGTCTAGATTACTACTATGGAAGTGGTATTGGTTTTAAAATGTCAGAGAGTTTTAAAACTTTTCAAGACCTAACTCCTGAAGTAAAAGAGTATTTAGCAATTGAGCTAGCAGATGCCGAGTCACTGTTGCAAAACCGATACAAACAACTCAAAGATAATAAGTTTATCCTTTTTTCTAATAAGCCATTACTAGAGTCCAAACAAGTGGTGGAGTTAGAGGTATTAGATTTTCCTATCTACAAAAGGCCAGATCAAAAAAAGCTTCAAAAGGCATTGAGTAATCGACTTTTATCTGTGACTAATAAAAGAGGCTTTGATTCATTGAATGATGAGTCAAGTCAGGTTTTATATTTTGAGGGTTTCCCAGCTCTTTTAATCAAAGCACAACTAATGAAAAACATGAAAGAGTATGTGGCTTATATGTGTGTTGTTCCTTGTGGGAACAGATCCATTTTTTTAACAAATATTAGTGAAAAAAGTAAGATGCAAGAGCTTGAAAAAGAGTTTCAGCTTATAGCAAAATCATTTATAGGGTTTGCCTACACTGAAGAAAAGTTTAACTCCAGAATCATGTTGTTTCAATTTATTTTTTTATCAGCCTTTTTCTTATTTTATAAGCTAAAATAAAATTATTGTGTTGGGTTTTCTAACCAATCTTTAATGATCAGTATAACGCGTGCTGATACAATGCCTTGAGTGTGTATATTTTCGTTTGTTTGTAGGACTTTTCCCACATGAAAAATATGATTGAGCTCAGGAAACTTATGTTCGGTTACTTTTTGTTTTTTCAATACATCATGAATCAAAGGAATGTCACTAGGGTTTTGTGAGTAAGCCTCTCCTGCACTTAGTAGTAAAAAGTTGGCCTGAGTTTGTTTAGGAATTTGTTTTGGTGAATACTTTTCTAGGCTCCGAAAATAAGAAACAGGATAGTTAAAAAATAGCTTGTCATAATCTAGATTTTCATTTTCAAAAAACTGTTGGATATTATTATGTAGTTTCAATAACTCCGATTCACTATTTGATTTGTTGGCTAGAAAAAACTCTTCTTTTTCAAACAAGGTTTTTAGAGGATGTCGAAAGCTAGGGTTGAGTAGAATAAATTGATCAAATACCTTTTGATTTGCTAAGTAAGAAGTCAAATAAGTAGAGAAACCGTTTAGGATGACTGTAACTTTGGTGTTTTGTAATTTAGGGTGGGACTTAATTTTGAATATTACTCCGTATAAATCTCGTAGAATCTCCCATCCAGGATTAAATGCCGAATTTTTTGGAGCTTTGTAACTGAAGCTTCTTTTATCGTATAAAACACTGGCTATAGAATTAGATGCTAGACCTTCTGCCATATCTCTATAATAGGAGTTAACTCCATCTCTATGGTACATATCCCTTGGACCAAAGTCATGTAAAAAAATGAGTGTATTTTTGATGGAGCTAGACTTGGGGAGATACATCTTAGCTTGGATTGGCGAGATGGTTCCTCCCAACTCCAATAGCTCAGAATAAAACTTTTTAGGCTTTACATAAGGGGGAGTTTTGTATTTTGGTATTTGTATCTGGTCTTGGTTAATAAACTGATATGCTCGAATCGTTTTCGAGGCAGTGAAAGTAAACTTAAGTGCTAGCTTACTCCTTTTCATTTGAATAAGAGTTTTTAGAGAGACACCTTTAGTACTGTGCTCTAGATCTGAAAAAATAATCTCTTGATAGGGGCCATACTTTAGCTCTTGGAGTGCCCAGGTTTGCTGTAAAGATTGAATCAAGTGTTTTTTATTGAAGCGAGACGAAAAGTATTTACTTGCTGTTTGAAAGTCATCATTGCTAAATGATTCTAAGACTCTAAACACGACTTTAGAAAACTGTCCCTTATTTTGTTGCTCTTGGCAAGAAAGATGAGATAGATTCAATATAAAAAATAGAAATAAAGCTTTCATGAGATTAAATTAAATCTATAACTTTTTCAACTAATGCATCAATACCCTTATGGATATCAGCAAGGCCTTTACCAATCATATAAGCTGGTGTAGAAACAATTTTGTTTGTACTATCAACACAGATTTCATGAGCCTCTTTATTTTCATGTTTACAAGCTAAGAGCTCCAATGTTTCAGCTGTTTCTGTGTCTGTACCTATGGTTAAAGAAATATTAGAGTTTTCACCCATTTTTGGATTCAGAAGGGCTATTAGAGCAGGTGCAATACACATAGCACCTATAGGTCTATTATACTTTTTAAACTCCAATAAGAAGATAGAGAGTTCTTCTAAAACAATTGCCTTTGAGCCAATAAATGCAAAATTAGATAAATTTTTTGCAGCTCCAAAGCCTCCAGGTAAAATAATGGCATCAAATTGGCTTGGATCGACATCAGAAAGACTATAGATTTCACCTCTTGCAATTCGAGCAGATTCTACCAATACATTTCTAGTTTCACTCATTTCTTCACCCGTTTGATGATTTATAACGTGATGTTGCTCAATGTTTGGAGCTAAGATAGTAACTTCTTGGTTTCTTTGGGAGAGAGCAAGTAAAGTCAGCACTGTTTCATGAATTTCTGAACCGTCATAAACTCCACAACCTGATAATATTACACCAATTTTTGCCATAAATGCTCCAAATTCTGTTGAATCTTTTTTTTAAGAAGACTCTATAATAGTTTATCAATAGAGATACTTATTCTATTGAATGGCTTTAGTTTATATGAAGTAAGTCAAATAATCCAAAGTTTATCAATTTGTACAATATTTATAAAACTTTAGTCATCTAATTTGATTTGACTTAACTAGGAAATCTTATCTAACAATAGAAGTATATAAACTTTCAAGACTCTTTTTAGATCTCAAAAAGGAGTAGCTATTGTTAACAAAGGGGCTTGCAACAAAATCTTTTATTTGCTGAATAGAGTCAAAAATGTGGACACCATTTAGATTACTATAGTCTTTGGAGATTAGGCTTTTGTATAGAATAACCTCTGTGTTAGCATTCAAGGCCTCTTGAAGGACTATAGGGCCCGTTTCTTTCCATTTTGATGGTATTAGCAAAGCTTTATATGTGTTTAGTTTTGCTTTGTTTTTCAATAAGCCACAGTGCTTAACAAAAGGTGGCACTTCTTTAGAGAATGAATTTGGAGAATATACATGAAGCTGACCCTCAAAGTTATAGTTTTGGAGGTCTTGAATTAGTTGATATATACCTTTATGAGGGGCTAGAGTACCTAGATAAGCAAAATGTTGCTTAACCGAGGGCCTTTCGGCAGTTAATGGAGTTGCATAATGAATGGTAATACATTTTTTTTGAAACTCCTTTGGAATCAAACTTAAAAGGTCATGATTAGGTAACACAATTTTTTTAACATGTTTTAGCAATTGTTTTGTAAGTTCAGTCCGTAACAAAAAAAATAATGGCAACAAGACACTTTTCATATTATGAGCATTACAAACTGTACATTTGAGGGAGCTTCCTTTTTGGCAAAGATCTTTATTCTCTCTATAGAAAGTTGACTTTTGGCAAAAGAGATAATAATCGTGAATTGTTAAAATGGTGTCTTTTTGTTGGGCAAGGTGGACAAGAGATCTTAATCCGTAGGGCTGGATTTGATGAATATGAACAATGTCAGCACTTTGAGTGCCCTCTAATGTATCTACCTTGAAGTGAGTACTTAAGTGATAGGGTTCAAACTTTTGAAAAGAGTTTGCATCCCTTATTTGATGATCAAACTGTTTATTATTATCGTTTTGAAATAAAAGATGGTTGATGAATTCTACGCCACCAACTCGATTAGCAAGAGTCTGATCTAATAGGTGGCAAACTTTTATGACTTGATTTGTCATGTAGAGTTTTACTTGTCCATGAATTCAATAACTAAGGCCATTTCCCCTTCGTCTCCCATTTCAACGACAGCTATCTTTGTCTCTGAAACATCAAGAAAAAGAACCTCATCATCAAGGTCAATTTTTGTCAATTTAAATCCGTCAATTTTTTCACCGACTTCTACGGTTTTCTTTTCTCCTGCAACTGCTATGTTTGCAACTTTTCTAGATCCAAATTGACCGACACTAATTAGTTCGAATTGAGGAGAATAAACATCAACCTTTTTTGGGATGACTATTTCACCAGAATCAGGGTCAACAGTGTACTCTTGATCAGTAGAACCATCACTTGGGAAGGTGCCTATATACTCTATCAATTGAGACTTAAGCTCATTGGATGCTTTTGATTTAAAGTCTGTAGAGTTTAAAATAGATCTTACCTCTCGGTGTAAGTCAGCTTGACAAAAATTGTAAAGTTGATTATAAGCGTTATTTCTTACAAAACCAAAGTCATCACCAAGAGCACTAACAATAGATGCGAGTCCATTTTGAGAAGCAAGTAAACCCATAGCTGATATAGCGGCATTTCGAACCCAAGGGGAGTTGTGTTGTATAAAAGACTCAATAGAAGATACAGAGTCTTCGTTGAAAAATTGAGCAAGGGCTTTAAGTCCAACTATAATCTCATCTGTTTTTGTTTTTTTATTACGAAGAATTTTTTTAAGGCTATCTTCTGCTTTGGTTATACCTGAGACACCTAATGTATAAATACTAGCAATCTTAATATCAGGGGAGTTTTTACCTTTCATCAGAGCTATGAGTTCATCAGAAGGATCAGTACTTTTATAGTAAGCTAGCTCCATGATTCCTTGATAAACTACTTCATCTTCATCACTATTTAGTTTTTCAATAGACTTTTCAATGGCGTTTGTGCCAGAGTCAATGGATTTGGAAGAGATTTTTCCACCTTGTTCTAAGGTAACAAGTTTTTCAATGGTATTTACATCAGTAATTGTAAAGCCAGCGATTTGTTCTCCTACACCAAAAAATTCTTTACCTACTTGAATTTTCGCTTTTTTACCTTTGCCGATTACTCCAGTGATGCTGAAAGAATCTAAAGAGATACGACCGGAGTCTCCACTAAATGTTTTAGGTTCTTGGATTTTTTGTAGAATTTTATAGGCCCTTTCTGATAGAGAAGAGTTGAGTCTAGGCATAATTTTTAATAAAAACTCTTCTGTGTAATCATCTTGCATATACTCAAGTGCTTGAATAATTGCCCCTCGTACATCTTTTTTTCTAGAGAACATTCTATACATTTGATCTAAGCTATCTAAATCTTTAAATTTAGCTAAGGCAATAATAGTTGCTTTTAAAACAGTACTGTTTTTATCTCTTAAAAAATTTTGTATTGTTGCAATAGAATCTTGATGATCAATTTGTTGCAAGGCTGTTATAGCATGTGCCTTTTTTCGTGGATCTTTAGAATTTAAATTTTGAGTCATTTCTAAGATGGTTCGATCTATGGAGTACTCCTTTGGGAGTGGCTTAATCGCTACAGTTTTTGGGGCACTAGCTTTTTTTGCTTTTGATTTTGGAGTTCGTTTGCTTACTTTTGTCCGTTTTTTGGGTTTATCTTTTTTAGGAGTAGAAAAGCAGCCTACAAAGCAAAAGGATATAATAGTTAAAAGGAGTGGAAATAGTTTAATATTAATTCGCTTCATTATAGTTTCCATTGTTTCTTTTGGTATACAATCCATGATTGTAGAAATTCGTTGAGTGTCATGCCACTTTCTTTTTTAAAAGCTACATAAAATAGGTTTCCTTGATATAGGTTTCTGAGAAGCCTTTGAAGTTTCCAGATTCCAAAAGTTTCAATAAAATATTTTGTTAGCATTAAGCTTTGCGCATAAGCCAGTAAAACTTGATCTTCGCTTAGATTCATAAAGGAACCACTCAAAACGTCCATATCTAAAAGTTTATTCTTTTGTAAAGCTATGCTGAGTGCTTTTTTAAAGCCATCAGGTAAAGGACTGTCTTCTCGTTTGTCAAATGCGTTGTCTCCGTCATAACTAAAGGGCTTTTCAAAGTACTGAGCAATTCCCTCATTGAACCAGGTTGGTATTGAGTTTCTGGTTATAGAGTCAAGAAATAAGTGCATTAGTTCGTGTCGAATAACAGTTTCTAATTTGTATGGATCTTTGTCTAACTCTTCTCCAGGAATTCGAATCTCTCCATCATAGACACCAGCAGCCCAGTTTGGGTTTTGTAAGCTAGAAGTAAATTCCTTTTTCTTTTTATCATATACGATTACTGTCAATGGTGATGGAGGAAAGTAGTCTAGTTGAAGAGAGTGTTCAGCATAACTAGCTTCTAAAATATCATTGAGCTTTTCTTTTGCTTCATCCATTAGCTCGGGAGAGGTTTTTATAGAAAAGTGCGGTTGTGGAGCTGAAGTTTCGTAATTGGTTTCTACTTTTTGTTCTCGTTCAATCTTTTGAATTAGCTTTTCTACATTTGCAGTCTTTTGAATTTGTTGAGCTAATTTCAAATATTTTAGTGCGTTACTTAGTTTTCCTTTGTGATAATAGGAATCACCTAAAATGATATATCCAGCTCGTTTTCCGCTAAAACCTTTCTTTATTTTCAAAATAGAATTTATAGCCTTTTGATAGCTTTTTAACTTGTGATAGCTGCTGCCTTTAAAAAAGTGAACCTCATTTTGGTCGCCTAATTGTTTCAAAATTTGATCAGCATAGAAGACACACATATCATATTGGCTTTGGTCAAAAGCATATAAAACTTTGAAGCGCAAAATTGAATACGAGTTAGGGAACATTTCTAATGCTACGTTTAAAATCTCTAAACCTTGGTCAAATTTCTTTTCAGTTAGGGATTTACCTAAAACACGTTGAAAAGCATTTTCAACTTCTGTGGTGGTTGTCCGGTTAGGATAAGTTACATAATACGCTTTTACAAAAGTATCAATGGATTTCTTGGGATCGGCTTCTTCAACTTTTTTTGCTTCTTCGATTAGGAAACTCGGATCAAAATTATTGGCAAACAGTGCTCCGGTGAAAATGGAGAAGCTAAAGATTAACAGTCGTATCATTTTAGGCCCTTATAATAGGTCAATCAAAATCTTATGAAAGATAAATAGTGCTGGGTATAGTGTTTAATTATTAAACAGGGATAGTATATCAATTAAGATAGAATTTTTAAATATGAAGATAATGTATTTGCTAAGAATGCATTTTCTATCTTCAAGAGCTCACTAAAATGCTCTGCTTTTGTATCTTTTTTGTTAGCTAAGGACTCTAAGATAGTACTCTTAATTGCCTCTATAGAATATGGATTTACTTGAGAATAGTTTATTTTCATAGCAGAATTAAAATAGCTGTTTTCAGAAATGAGTAGGTTTGTTTGAAAATAGTGGGCCTCGAGGCTCACAAATCCAAAGTTTTCAACACAAGATGCTTGTACTACTAATTGAGCATTTTTGATGGCTGACAAAACGAGCTTTCTAGGTAGTTCAGGGTAGTAAAATGCTCGTTTGTTATAACTTATTAACTGCTTAAAGCTATTGTAAAAGCTCTTATTGTTATAGTTAGGAACCCCAATGAAAACAAGGGTTATATCGGTGTCACTTAAGGCTTTTAATATCCTAACTTGGTTCTTGAGTTTTTCGATTCTTCCAACTACTATAAGGTAGTTTTTGTGGTTAAACTTATTTACAAACTCATCTCCTACATCTTCTAGTTTTCCAAGCTCTATAGAAGGAATAACAAGTGTAGATTTGTTTTGAATAGATAATGAATAATAAGACTCTATGTCTTTAACCTCTTGTGTAGAATTGCAAAAAACTTGGTCACATTGATTTAAAAATTCTTGTCTCAATCCGTAGTGAGACTTAAAGAAAGTTTTGAAAGAAGGTTTTGACAGAGACAGCAATGTCTTAGATTTTTCTAAGATAAATTTAGGTATAAAAATAGAGTAGGGGGCATAAGGGTCATATAGTTTTGGATTTTGAAAAATACTGGTAAAACACGTTTTGACATTATCCTTTTTTGCTTGCAAAAAAATGGTGTAATTGTGATCAATGATGGACAAATTAAAAAAGTGAACAATATCATAATTTGACACCTTATACTCATAGTGATTGTATGCTAAATCAACTAGATGACCAGCTGCTTTTAAAAGCTTTTGCAGGTAGTTAATATGTTGTGTGTCTCCGCCAAGTTTAGTTTGTAAATCAGCACGAACAGAAAATAAAATATGTAATTTTTTTTTAGGTTTCACTATGAATGGTTTTCCAAAGGGTTATGAAATTATTATCTTTAAAACAAAATATTTTTAATAAAAAACAGTGGATTAAATAAGGGTATATTGGATATTCTTTGTGATAGTCCTTTAAGTTTGTCATCATGTATTTGTTTTGCTCTTTTGAAATTTTACGATATGGATGAAAGATTGTAGAACTTTTATCTATAATAGAGTCTACGCCTATCAACTTTAGGGATTTGGATAAATACATATCTTCTGTGTAAACAAAGTACTGTTCATTAAATCCGCCAACTTCTTCGAAGTGATTGCGGTGTAAAAATAAGCAGGCAGCTTGTATCCAATCCACTTTAAAAATGGTTGGAGATGTAAACTTATATTGGAGCTTTTTTAAGCTATATAGGGGGTTATCATAAAAGCAATCGAAATTATTGTAATTATTATGAGTTTTTGGGTTTAAAAATGCGGGACTAAGACAGATTTTTTTATCTTCTATATATTCTAAACAAGGGCTTAAAAAGTCTTTATTAAATGAAACATCTGGATTTAAAAACAATAGATATTTAGATTGGGACTTTTCTACTAATATGTTATTGGCTTTTGAAAATCCTAAATTTGTCTTGTTGGTTTCTACAAATATTTGTTTTGGATATTTGTTTTTCCATTTTAGTATAATCTCTAAAGAGTCATCAGAACTATTATTATCTGAAATAAATACGGGACAGGGGATTTTACCAAAGACATTAATAAAACTTTGAAAATAGTCATCTAAATAGTCAGAATGATTAAAAGAAACTGTAATGATTTGAAGTTCGTTGAAGTCTACAATCATTTTATGTCTCCAAGTTGCAAGGTGTTTAGCTATCGACTTTGATCAAATAGCCTATCTCCGCTTTTTAGACACATTGTATCCTAAAATACCAATTGTAATCAATTTAACCTTGGCTAAAATACCATAAGGAACGTCAGGGTCCGGCTTGAGATCTAGGCTAATTGGCTCGAAGTATCGATCTTGATTAGCTAAATCATGTAGAAAGTTAAGAAACTCAAAATAGTTTGCTCGAATCTCTAAAGTTTGTTCGTATTTTGCTACATCAATGGCATTTCCGACGACCAAATTAGCTCCCTTTTTAGTGACTAATGGGACCGTATATTCTGGGGCTTCTTTACCTATAAATAATGTGGTGTATTTGGGTTTAGTTTTAATGTTCACCAAAATAACTTTTTTGGTAATGTTTGTAATGATTTTGTTAATTTCAATATCAGAGCCTTCATTGGATTGAAATTTTTCAAACAACTGGGCTAAGGTTTCTTTGTTTTCTTCAAGATATTGTCTAGTATCGGCTATGTCTGCTTTCAGGTTTTCGTATTTTCGACCTTCTTCAGTAGCGGCTTTGACACCAGCTTTAAACCCTCTAATTTGTTGTGGCATTTTACCTTGAAGCATACCATCAGCCATAAACAGTATCGCTAAAATTGCTACAGCCAAAATTTGTACGTGTTGTAATGCAGGATCTTTTTTCATAGTAGATTCCTCATTATAACACTTCCTTGCATGATAAATGTGTAGTGAGCAGCTTCCGTTTTAATAATTTCTGGGCCACCTCGAGTTTTGGCTTTCGTCTTAATCTCTTTTTCTGGAATAAACTTGGTAGCGGGTTGTTTAGTAATCTTAAAAACACCAGTATTTTTAAGAGAGTCGATGAGTGTTGGTACATCAGATAAGGCTAAAGCGATACCTTTCATTTCAAAATGAATCTCTTTTTTAAGCCAAGGAGAATCTTTTTCTAGTTGAGAGTTTTTCCATTTTTTATAATTTGCTGTTTTAAACTGTGGCATCGTTGTATTAAACTTTAGTGATCGCAAAATCACATTTGGTCCTAATTTTTGTATCAACTTTTTTAACAGTGAAGGCCAATGTCCATAACCATCTGTAAAGGTGGTAATGGTTTCATATTGCAATTGAAGTAATTGTTGTTCTTTTTTTAATTTATGTAACTCTACCCGATCCGTTTCTACATTTCGTAAAGCAGCCTTTAACGAAGAGACTTTTCTTTTATACATTGAATGTTCAGAACTAACAGAGTAATAATTCCAGCCCGATCTTAAGCAAACTAGTACTAAGATTACACCTAAAACTGCTCTGTACTTTGACATTGGTAATTTAATCAAAACTTTGATTAAATTTTCGTTTTCAGAATCGACTTTATCAATCAAATTTAGATTAAACTTCGTTTGATCTAAACCTAAAAGCATCGATTGAGCAATAGAAACAAAGGGACCATTTTCTCTTAACTGATTTCGTAGCTCCAGATTTGTCATTGTTTCATTAGTTTGTTCAAGAGTGCTCTGAAAATTAAATGGATCTAGTAGATGTACCTGACCTTTGAAAGCCTCTGTAGCTTTAGGGAAAAACTCTTTAGCATTAGATAGACCGCCAGAAAGTATGAAATGAGTAGGTCCCTTTCGGATCGTCATAAAGGCAGCATTATCATTGGTAAAGTTTCTAGCAAGAGCAGAAACAAAATAGTTTATAGACGAGTTAACTTTTGAAAAAATTGACTTTAAGGTCTCTTCAAGGTTTGTTATGTATGGCGCAGGATTATTTATATCCAGCTCCATAGCAGCTAAAATGTCAGTATCTTTTGAAAAACCAATTTTATGTAAAATGGACTCCACATCGTTCGGGCTTAATGTAGTAGTTCCAGCTTTCGATGCAAAATCGAAAAGTTCATCAGAAAAAACTTTGGTACCATAATGAAGGATTTTGTTGAATAAATGATTTCCTTGAAAAAAGAGATCTACTTTAGTCGTCATGTAACCAAAGTCTACAAAAACAATGGCCTCGTCTTTCCAAGCAGGCTTGATCTCAATGGCAGATAAATATTGCTCATAAACATTATAAAGAGCGGGGTAAATACCCCCAAACTTCAACTGGTTATCATATAAATGTTTTTTTATGATTCCAACATATTTTGGATTTAAAAGAATGTTTGCAGATACAATCTGTGACTTATCTTCCATTTCTTTAACATAGAGTTCACGAGTCTGATTATAAAAACCATCGGCAGGAATTTTCTCTTGTGAGGCATATTTTTCAAGTTCGTCCTTCACTCGGGTTTCAACTTGGTCCTTATCAACTCGTGATAGGTATGAAATATTAGTTGGAGTGAACAGAGAAGAACAAGTGAACTTTATAGGTAGCTTTTTATTTAAATCGGGAACAATATCTTTTATATATGAACCCAATGAATCCATATATAGATCTGGACCAGAATAAGTATTTGGAATTTTGTATACAAACTTTTGCTCTTCAATGACTTCATTTGTCTCTTTTGAGATTTGAAAAGTACCATATTTGATAGAGTATGTCCCTAGATCGATGTACTGAACTAGTTTGTTGGTTTTTATTGCCATAATGAAGCCACGTAAAAAATCCTAAATAAAACCTATTTACCACTTTGTTGTGTCGGTATACTTAGTATATAAAATGATAAATTTGATACGGATAGTTTTATTGGGATAAAAACTTTATAAGCTTAAGATAGTTTAGCTTGTGTAAATTGGACCATTTACTTTGAATGAACCTTAGATAATTATATAATTTATTTTTTCAAAATGGGAACTTTTTTGGAGAAAGTGACACAATCTACAAAGAGTAGATTGACACATCGCTACAACAAGCCTTATAGGGAGAGTCGATGCTTTTATTAATTATTCGTGATGGTTGGGGTATTAATGAAAATCCAAGAGGTAATGCTGTTAGTATTGCTCAACCTAAGTGCTACTATGATCTGATTAAAAAGTATCCCCGATCGATTTTACAAGCTGGTGGAGAGCATGTAGGCCTACCCCTAAATCAAATGGGAAACTCAGAAGTAGGACACATGAATATAGGATCTGGAAGAGTAGTTTATCAAGATCTTCTTCGAATCAATCGAGCTTTTTTAAAAAATGAATTTGATCATAACGAATCTGTCTCGAAGTTTATAAAAACTACTAAAGAGCAAAACAAAGTACACTTAATGCTACTTTTGTCAGATGGAGGGGTACATTCTCATATTTCTCATTTAAAATCTTATATTTCTTTATGCAAAAAAGAAAATATCAAGGATGTATATATTCATGCGATAATGGATGGTAGAGATACTTATTCACGATCTGGGATTAATTTTATAAAAGATATCGAAGCTCATTGTCAAAATGAAGGGGTGGGTAAAATAGCTACCATATCGGGTAGATTTTATACTATGGATCGAGACTCTAATATTGATCGAGTTCAAAAGGGCTATGATGCTATGGTCTTTGGAAAAGGAAATCATGCCGAGTCTGCTGTTTCTTGCATGGAAGAATCTTACCAAAAGGATGTTAGCGACGAGTTTATCGTACCTACAGTAATTGATAATGAAGGCTTAATTCAAGAAGAGAACTCTGTATTCTTTTTAAACTTTCGTCCTGATCGCGCTCGACAGATAACAGGAGTATTAACTAATCAAATGGTAGAGGGCTATAAAGCTCGGGATCTAAACTTAAATTTTATGAGTATGACTCGATATTCTTCAGATCTAACATGCCCTGTTGTTTTTTCAAAAGAGAACCTTGGAAACGGGCTCTCTGAAATTTTCTCTAAAGAAGGGTTTTCTCAATTTAAAATAGCTGAAACCGAAAAGTACGCTCATGTTTCCTATTTTTTTAATGGAGGACAAGAACAATGTTTTGAAGGTGAAGAGCTTGTGATGATTCCGTCTCCTAAAGTTGAAACCTATGACTTAAAACCAGAAATGTCTGCTTATGAAGTCACAGACCGTTTGATTCAAGCGATTCATTCTAAAAAATATGGTTATTTGACTGTGAATTTAGCAAACCCTGATATGGTAGGACATACGGGTAACCTTGAAGCTGCAGTTACTGCTGTTAAGGTAGTTGATGATTGTGTTAATCGTTTAGTTCAGGCTATGAAATCAGTAAATGGCGCAACAATGATTACAGCAGATCATGGTAACTTAGATGAAATGATCGATGAAAATGGATTGATTTTGACTAATCATAGTTTAAATCCAGTAGATTTTATTTTCGTACCTAGACCAGGAGATCGCACACAATATCAAATGAAAGACCAAGGTAAATTAGCTGATATTGCTCCGACAGTTTTAAAATATATGGGTATTCCTATTCCTGTAGAAATGGATGGACAAGTCCTGTTTAAAAGATCTTAAATGAGTTCTAAGTCTTTAATCTTTTGTAACAAGTCTGTTTTTAAAATGGGTTTAATCAAATACTGTTCACAGCCTTGATAATATGAATCAAATATTGTGGCTTCGTCTTGAATAGCTGAAGTCATTATAATTTTGGTGTAAGCTCCTTCAGTGATACCGTAGTTTTCTTCGATTTCTCTAATCTTTTTGAGGGCTTCTTTACCGTCCATTTCAGGCATCATTATATCTAAAGTAATCAGGTCGTATGGGTTTGCTGAATATAATGCACTTTTAAACTCTTCCACAGCACTTCGCCCATCCTGTTTCCATGTGCATATACCGACCTCAGAAAGCATTGTAAACATTATTGTTTTTAAAAAAGGCTCATCTTCAACAACTAAGATATTTAACATATATTTCTCTTTCAGCTCAAAGAGGATTGTTTTGTTTGTATACTTTTATTGGGTAATGGAGATTAGCTCCAAAGCCTTTAATTTTTTCTAATTGCTCCATAGATATTTTTTCATTGCGCGCTACAAGAATTCCTCCATCAGGAGTATGAATATCTTCTTTGAGGATCATATTAATTGCAAGTGTTTTTGATGTTACTTCTAACTCTTCCCAGTCCTTATTTTGCTTAATAATTTTTTCGAAGTCATGCAGATATTTTGAGTCGTATAACCCTGAATCAAACAAAATTGTTTTAGTTAAATTTGGGGGAGTATTTTGCAATAATAGTTTTTTATAGTCCATTACTAATTTGATTATTCTTGATGAGATAGGGATTTGTGAAAGACAGGTTACATCAGCAGGGAAGTTGGAGCCGTCCAGCCCTTTAGCTATGAATAAAAGAGATCGTGAAATAGATTGTAACACCACATTATCGGGAATAGTTTCTAAGCTTATTTTTTGAATCGACATGAAAAAATCCTGATTATGTTTTTCATCCAAGTTGCCACCTGCCAATATAAACTCACAGAGCTCAGTTGATAAGTCTATGAAAATTAGAGGTAAAAGCTGCACAACAAGTGAAATTTCTTTTATTTGAAGTTTAGATAGTTTTATAGTCTTTAAAAAATCATGAGTAATTATTGAGATGTGATCACAATATGAAAAGATGTTGGGTTTATACTTTCTAAGTCGGTTGTTATAGATTTGTGAAAACTCGATGAGAGTTTGCAAAGACTCCACATTCTGTTGTTTGATAGAGTTATATTGTTTAATAGCATTTCGGATCGTTTTTGCAAAATTTGCTATGGGGCAGGGTTTTTTTAAATACGCAAAAATATTGGCAGTATTAACAGCATTTTGAGTAGCTTGTTGGGTAAAATCAGAGGTTAAGATGATTCGTACTGTTCGAGGAGATAGTAAGTTGACTTGCTCTAGGAGTTGAATGCCATCCATTTCTGGCATGTGAATATCTGTGATGATTACTGCAAACTCTGTTTTCTCTTTAATAATCAGGAGAGCTTCTGCTGCTGACTCAGCTGTGGTTACATCAAAGTGATTTTGAAGTAACTCTTGAATGGACATGAGAAAAAGTTCTTCATCATCTACGATAAGGATTTTTGGTTTCATATTGGCTCCCGTTTTTTAGTGTATACTATAAGCATAGGATAATAAAAGAAAGATGGCTAAGTAAATTGAATTATTCAAGTGGTTTCTTTGATAAAAGTTACGAAAGATACATGCTTTTCGTAGTTTTTGTTTTATTGATGCGGATTAGCTCATCATCATCTTTTGTGTTTAAAGCTCTTTTCGAGTAATCCACTACACTTCAATAGCTTTAAACACAAAATCTAATAGTGATCAAAAACCTAGATTTAATCTATGTTTGTAAATATTTTTTTAAATTATAGCTGAATAGTTACAGTAAATTTATCTTTTTACATAAAGCTTGATTTCATCTAAGTCAAGCTCTTCTGTGAAACGGGCAGACTCTACTCCAACTTTAATTTTAGAGAGTTTAAACTGTTTTTTTGTTTCTACAGCAATCATATTTGCAAATGCCTCTAATGTATTTGTTTGGTTTTCTGAAGCTAGATGCCTTAGAAAAGAAATTACCTCAGAGTAATTTACACCATCTTTCAGATCATCAGTTTGTTGAATCTTCTTAAAGTCGTAGTACAAATGGGTATCTACATAAACTTCTTGTTCTAACATTTTTTCTTGATCTGTAATCCCGATATTTGCATTTACGCGTATCCCGCTTAAAGATATTTTATCCATATTTTCTCCAAATTGTATTGTAAGTTTTTTTCTAATTAAACTTAAAAGACTAGTTTCATAGTTGCTGGTGACATGCACTCTTCATCGCTACAGGCTTGTGTTATAAAGTTGAGCTGAAAACTCTTTTTTACATTTAAAAATTGAACCGGTATGTTTATTTGAAAGGTACCATCAAAAACATCAATTTCTTCTTCTGCAAAGTCCATCTCGATGATTTCCGACTCAGGGTATTCAAACTTACCTAATTGTATAATGTCTTTTGACTGATTTGTAACTGAAGTTGGGATCAAATAATCCTGTAAAGGTAAGTTACTGTTTATATGCCATCCGTCTTCAATTTCTACAGTAAGTTTGACTAAGTTACTTTCATAAACTCCAGTGACTGATACAGGAAAGGCATGGGCCTTAGCATTTTTTGCTTTCCAAGGTTTTGTTTTGACTAGTGGAGTTAAGCTCTTTTTTACGGTTAAATAATGGTCATATGCCTGTATAATACTAATGCTAGACATTGGGTTATGATTGGCAAAAGAAAAGTAAAAAGATAGGCTATTAAAGGCAGATGTTAAATCCTGTGGGCTTTTATTTACTTTTGCTATGTAAATCATATTTTGAATATGTACTGCAGCACTTGATGGCACAACATTATCGCTTTCACCAAGTTCTTTAGATAAGAGTTTTTCATGATCTATGCTTGTAAAGTAAAATCCATCTTCAGAGTTACTAAATAAAACTTTAACTTTGTTACTGAGTTGGGTTGCTAATGTGAATATTTTACTGTTGTTAGTTATCTTATGGACTTCTAAGAGAGCTTGGATAAAAAAAGAGTAATCTGATAAAAAGGCTTTACTTTTTACCTTTGAAAATCTTGATGAATGATACAGCTTTTCTTTGAGTATCATTTTGTTTTCTATAAATGAGATGGTTTTTAAGGCTTGATCCATATACTCTTTGTTGTTAAAGACGATTGATGCTTTGGCAAAAGCTCGAATCATTAAGCCATTCCAATCAACTAAAATTTTGTCATCAAGTAATGGCCATTCTCTTTTTTCTCTATATTGCCGTAGTTTATCTAATATAGCTTTTTGGCTTGAAGTTTTTATAAAGGGACTTTTTAAAAAAGCAATATTGTGATTGGTGTCTTCGCCTAATTCAGAAGTGAAGTTTCCTTGTTTTTTAATATTGTAGAGCTGGTTAAACTCTAGCGCCTCTTTTTGTGATAAAACTTGCTTAACCTCTTGTTGAGTAAAGAGGTAAAACTTTCCTTCTTCGCCTTCACTATCTGCGTCAAAGGCGCTATAGAAGCCACCTTCTTTTTGACTCATATCTCTTTTGATGAAGTTTAGGGTTTCTGTGGCAACTTGTTTGAAAAAATCATTTTTGGTGAGTTCATAAAGTAGGGTGTAGTTATACGCTAACTGGGCATTATCATATAGCATTTTTTCGAAATGAGGGAGTAGCCATTTTCCATCAGTGGAGTAGCGCGCAAATCCCCCACCAATTTGATCATAGATTCCACCTAATGCCATTTTTGTCATTAAGCTTTCAACTAAGGCTAGTAGCTTGGGGTCTTTAACTATAAAGTGAGAGCTCAAGATATACTCTAATAATTTATGGGGTGGAAACTTTGGGCCATTTGTTTCAACTGAGATAAAATGTTCTAAACGGTGTTTTAGACTTTTAATAATTTTAGTTTTTGGATGAAGAGTAGGTTTGACTTTATAGACCTTTTGGTTAGAAAGCTCTTTGATTTTGTCACTAATTTGATTGGCTTGTTTTTGAACTTCTTTTGGTTGCTCCTCATAGACCTTGGCTAGTTCATTTAGGGAGGCGATAAATTCATTTTTTGGAATATATGTAGCGGCGTACCATGGCTGTTTGTCGGCATTTAACCACAGTGAGTTGGGCCAACCACCATGACCACGCTTAATGATTTGTGTGGCACTCATGTAAACAGAGTCAATATCAGGTCGCTCTTCTCTGTCTACTTTTATAGCAATATAATGTTTATTTAATACTTGCGCTACATCTTCTTTTTCAAAAGACTCTTGCTCCATGACATGGCACCAGTGACAGCTAGAGTAGCCGATGGAAAGAAAAATGGGCTTGTTTTCTTTTTTGGCTTTGGCAAAGGCTTCTTCTCCCCAAGGATACCAATCAACAGGGTTTTTACAATGTTGAAGAAGATATGGGCTTTTTTCAAATACTAAGCGATTGTATTGGGTACCTCCATCTTTTGGGAGCTTAGAGATGATCTCTTGGCTTGGAAACTTATTATTTGAATGTACTAAGGAAGTGATCATAATAAAGATAAAAAGAATAATGTTAAATTTCATGTGCATCCCATTGGATTGAATAAGCTAAAAATCAAAAACAACATTCAATTTTGCATAGTTTAAGGATCATTTCAAGATTTGTAGATGATTATTGTAAAAAGTAAAGTTATTTTGTGCTTGTCCCAAAGTGTTTAAAATTTATACTTTGGGAGAACTAAAGCAAAAAAACTCCCAAATATTGAGAGTTTTTAAATTTGTTAGATACAGGTATCTTAGAACAGATGACGTTCACCCACAAATGAGTGAACGTCATTGCTTTAAGATAGAACTTCGTACAGGTAACAAATCTGTACTTAACAACTTAGTGGCTGTTTTTAGAATTTGTAACTAATGCTTGTTGTTATGATCGTATCTAACTTTTTGATTCCAGGTAGTACTTGTGCTTGGTATTTTTCATGTAAACTTAGCTTTAGATCAGATACCTTGGTAAGTGGTGTAGAAATTGAAAATCTACCATCAGCTTTTAAGTTACCACTTAAATCTTTGAAATCAGGGTATAAGTTGATGTTTGCACTGAAGCTAGACTCTTTGAATATTGGCTTTAAGTAGTTTGCTGATACTAAAGCACTAACGGTGCTATCTTTGGTACCGTTATCTCGAACCTCTTTATCTAAAGTTAAACCATAACTATATTCTAACTTATGCTCTGCTGTGTTAAAGATTGTTTTACCCATACCAAAACCAAGTACCGATCTCATATCGATTAACTTAATCTTGTCATACTCTAAACTAGATAATAAGAAAAAGAAGTTGGAATCTTTTGTTTTGAAATCAAATCGGGTAGCTAATTTAGCTCGATTCGCTGTTTCTTTACTAGCTGTTTCACCCTGAATAGAAGATAAATCAATGTGAAATGTATCATGCTTTGAGTCTCTAACTGTTTTTAATAAAAAGTTAAACTTGGAATCTTCTGTGTTTCCGGTTTGTAGTAAGTATCCTAGATCTAAATTACCTGTCCAAACATTTTTATTTTCTAAGGCTATCTTGTCAGCAATATCTTTTTTATATTTACTTAGTGCAATAATAGAATGGATGTTTGATTTTTTAAGATGGATCACTTCACCATTTGATATTTCTAAATCAATAAAGTGACTTTGTTGATTGCTTTGGCTTTTTCCTTCTATGTGGCTTCCGTCAGCTAGAAATATAATGTGATGATCTGGTAAATAAATTGATTGAACGTTATTCCAAGGAATGTTTAAAGTTCCACCAAAATATTGAGCCTGCACGCTAGAGTTTTCATACTGAAAATTACTCACATCAATCGTGTTTCCGTTTGATAGGTTTAAGTGTGCAGATTCTGAAAAAAGAGTCTGCGATAAGACAATATTCACAGCTGCAAATAAGAGCACCTTAATGATAAAGTTTTTCATAATAGTCCTTTAGTAGTTATTAATTTTTATTTATAAATGGCGAATAAATCGAACAAAAAGTGGATTATAGGGATAAAAGTGTATGGTTTCAATTAGTTTTTAAAAAAGTACAATATTTTTTTGGCCATAATCTACTCTTTATGTTTTGTGTATTCTAAAATATCCAATTTAGACATTATTTGTTAAGAAATGACAAATAAAAACCGAATGATACAAGTAGAACCTTAGTACATTTCTGAGGTTTTTCTAAGCAACTATTTGTTCATTGATTTTAGTTGCTTTCTACTGTTCGGATTGTAAAAAATATGAAAAAATTTCGGTACATTGTGTTTATTTTGGCATTGAGTACAGGCTTAGAAGCCAAAGAAAAAGGCACTTTCAATGGAATTGTTCCTAATGGGCTTACTTTACATCCAACCTATAGACAATTAAAGGGTTTTAAACGAGCTAAGGGTGCAGTAATTTCTTATGTTGATTTAAACAATAAAAGTCATAGCCAAAAAGATATCTATAATTTTTATTACGATCGACCTAGATTAGCAAAGTTTTCCTCTTATAAAATTACTCAGTTAAAGGCAGAGTGGGAAAACAGGAGTTATGGAGAACAAGGCAGTTACACTTCTGCTGCCTTTGGTGTGAATCGTTTGATTATTGGGGATACCATCAAATCTTATATGAACAATCTAGGAACAGATGCCAAAAACTCTTTTAAGCCATATTTAGAGTTTAGAATGGGATACAAGTTAGCAGATCAAGCATTGTTTGGATTAGCAGTGAATGGACAATTAAGTTATACATTGTCTGACGATTATCGCTTCAAAAATAATTTACCAAACGGCTTTCATAAAATCCCATTAAAAGGATTTAAAGCAGATATTAGTTTTCGCTTTTAATCTTAGATTAAGATTTTTTCATGTAAAGCTTATTTAAGTGATCTTTTAGGGTTGTAGCATCAACTTCTACTGATTCTTTTAGTGACTTTGCTAGGGTGAGCTCGACTTGAGTAATTTGAGCATCTTTAGAAAACTTGTCTAATATTCGATTCAATTTTTTAAAGGCTCGCCTATAGTTATTGTCACCTGTTGATAAAATAGCCAAATCGCGTTGAAAGTTTTCTAGTAAATGAACCATATATTCGTCTTCAACTTTTATTAAGTGGGTAATGGCTTTACATAGAAATAAATTTAGTCTAGGATTTTTCGCTCCAAAATCGTCAATTGTAGCAATAGGAATTTTAAAAACCCTCACAGGAGAGAGGGCACGCAAATCAATGGTGTAAGTGCCATTGTAGGTTTTTGGAGAACAAAGTGGGTTTAGAAAGTTTACCAACTCGTTCGGTTTAGAGTGGACTACTGTTCTTTTTCCGTTAATTTCTGTCTCAAGTTTACCTTTTTTTAAAATTAAAAAATTTTTTTGAGGCTCACCCTGGACAGCTACATAACTATTTATATTGACAGTTTCTTCATACTCTGGAGGTAGTATCTCCTCTTTGAAAACAAACTCATCTTGTGACTTTTCCAGATCAGGTACCTTGAATTTGATATCCGAAGATAAAGGAGGAACATTACCTAATTCAGTAACAATCTTGTTTAACCAGTCCAAGTTTTTCGCTTGAGCCTTTGTTGTTAAAGACATTCTGAGTTTGTTAAAAATCATTTGATAAGAGTTGATTTTTGCAGCTAATGCAGAATGAAGCTTTTGAACATCGGAGATAGACTTTCTAATTTCATTGAGGCGATTTGCAAGGGTTATAGCTATAGAAAGGCCTAGTTTTGGACTAGCAATGATGGTATGACTAAAGGCTTTTGGATTGGTTGATATAGTAGAGACCTCTACCTCTCCAAGACACTTAATTGACGCATTTCTAATGCCACTATAAATTGCAGCCATTTCTCCAAATTTTGCTCCTCTTCCTGATATATTTGAAATTAACTTTCCTTTTTCGTTTACATATCGTCGGGCGAGCTCAGGGTCTTCAATATTTGGAGTATCAGGGGTAACAAAGACTTGTACGATACCTTTTTTAAGAATAAATATCTGGCGAGCCGGCTCTCCCTGAAAAAAGACAAACTCTCCAGCTTTATAGTTGGTACAAGGTAAAGAGCTACCAGTACTCTGGGTAGACTGTGCATCAGCATCATCTACTTCTAAGTCCATATAATCTAACAATAAAATATTGTTAATCATACTGGCATTGAGCCGCGACCCCGTTTTATAGATCACGTTTTCTCTTTTAATATCAAAGACGTCTTGACGTAATATTTGTCCAGGACTTACTTTTTCAATAGGAGTTAACTTACTCATTTATTTCCCTCTAAAGATATTTTGTAATTCTTCAGGTGATCTCTTCGATAAAAGACGAGGAGCATACAAGCTTTTCGCATTTTTTACTTTATTGATGAGCTAAACCTAAGTGTAATCACCTCTATAAATAAATTGAAAAATTATAGCTGAATCGTTACGATATTTTTCTCTATTATACTACGCAACGTTTTCTTTTCGAAGTAAGTTGTGTGCTAGTTTATAAAATTTTGAATTTCTCTTGGAGCGAGCAATCAAATCTTTAAATATGCAAAGAGCAGTATCTCTTTTATTTAGTTTTAAGTTTAATACACCAATTTCAAGTTGGTACTCGGGTTTATATTGATCTCTAACAAGGCTTTCGTAGATTGATAATGAGTCTTGGTATAAGTTTTCTGATTTATAAATTTTTGCCATTAGCTCCCGTGCTTCAATATGTTTGTTCGATAATTGAAGGGTTTTCTCTAAGTGAGTCATAGCTATCTTAGAGTTTCCTGTTTGAAAATGTATCTGAGATAGTAAAAATTGGGCATCTTCGTGATATGGCTTAACTTTAATACATTTATTCAAGTAGTTGACACTCATCATAAAGTTTTGCTCTTTAAATTGATTGTGGGCCAACTCGAATAACACACTAGGGTTACTTGGCTCTAGTTTTAATATATTTTGTAAAACATAATCAGCCTTTTTGTATAAGTCATGGCTTTTATAAATTTTAGCCAATTGAAACTGTAGGCCAGTGTTTTTTGGGTTTTTGTCCATATATTTTTGAAAATAGTCCGCTGCTTTTAAGTCTGATTTCATGGCTAAACAAGCATTTCCCATTTTCAGATACAAGTTGTGATCTGGACGTAAATTTCCCTTTAAAATATTTTCATAGGCCCAGATCTCCTGAGAGTACATTCCAAGCTTGTTAGAGACTTCGGCTAGTAAAAGCATGTTTTTTGGGACTTCAATTTGCTGTTTTATAAGTACTTTAATATGAGTTAACATATTTTGTAAGTCACTTTTTTGAGTATAATATTTGAGTAATCTTTGAGAGACACTCGGATCTTCTACTCGAAGATAAAATAACTTTTGATCCATAGATGCTTGATTTTTAAAATCTTGAACTTTGCCGTATAAAAAAGACATTTTATTGATGGTTTCAATATGTGAACTTTGTAATTTATGGGCTTTATCTAGCTCTTCTAAACTAGAGTGCAAGTCTTGGTTTTGATATAAAATTTGTGCCTTTTTGAAATGACAAATAAATTGATATTGTTCATTATTAGAGCTTGAGCACTCCTCCCAAGAATTAAAGTAAGTTAAGGCTTGGTCAAATTGCTTTAAGTCATAGTACAAATTGGCAATTTCATATTGAAAGTCAACTTGATCTTTTGCGATATTTAATCCTAGCTTTACTAAGAGTAATTTGAAGTCATTTGTGGACTCTATAGAAGCTACAAATTGTATAAGAAACTTCGAGTTTTGCTCGTGTATCAATTGTAAGTAACTTGATAGCTTTTCATTTTTTCCACGCTCATATAGAGCAATCATTTGAGATTGAAATAATTGATCTTTTTTTGTGTGATTCATCTCTAGTAACTGTTGAAAACTATAATCGATTATAGTTTCTAACTTTTGGTAATCGTTATGTTGAAACAAAAACTTTGTTAAATCAAAACATAGATCAAAATCAAATGTACTTTTTCTAAGTTCAATAAAATTACTAACGGCAAGACTTGTATCGCTTACTTTGATGCCAATTTTACTTAAAAATTTGTAGCTTTCTTCTAACATTTCACTGGTTTCAACACTCAAGCAAAACATATTTTTTGCAGAAACATACTTGCGTAATTCAAAGAGGTTTAAGGCATAATAGTAATAAAAACTATCAAATTGTTTTGCTTGATTTTGTAATTGTTTGAATATTTTCAAAGAAGATTCAAATTGACTTAATTTCATTAGGCTAAGTGCTTGCTGAAACTGTGCTCTACAATTAAATGGGGAGTGTTTTTCAATGCTAGAATAATGTAGGGCTGCTTTTTTATATTGATTTAAATCAAAATATGCACTGGCTAAAAGAAAACGGACAGAACTTTTTTCTAAGAGATGGTGATTGGCTTCAGTAATCAAGTGTATAAAACGATTTAGAGCATTCTCGGCCTTAAAGATCTGATATAGATACTCAAGACATTGTACTTGTTGAATCCCTGCTTGAAATAAGGATATAAAGGAGTGTTTTGCTTTTTGATTTTGTTGATTATCAAAGTAAATTTCACCCAATAGACTATGGATTTGTAGAACTTTTTGGTCTTTATCTCTAAGGGCTTGTTCGAGCCAGATAATCGCTTCACTGTTTTTCTTTTTACTCCAATAAATAAGCCCAAGAAAAAAAGAGGACCGGTATTTTTTTGTATTTGATTGGCTTAATTTTAATAAATATTTTTTGGCAAGGTCTAACTCTCCTGTTGCAAAGTAGTAAACACCAGTTTTGTAATAAAATAGAGGTACTTTTATTAAGACATTTGCGTAGGGCTTTAGATCTTCATAGTTGTAAAGAGAAGTAATTTGAGAAAAGGCTAGTTTGATTTTTATCAATTGAATGATCTTTGGGAACAAAATATCAGCTTTGGTTTGATCTTGACTTAATTTGAGGTAAATCTCGAAAGCTTGAGAGTAATTTAAACTTTTCTCACAGGACTGAATAAACAAAGAGAGTTGTCTTTCATTGAGTTGATCTTTAATTTGAGAAAAAGCTCGATAAGACCTTGTGTATTGTTTGTGCTCTAAACATTTAAGAGCCACATATAATTGAGAGTCAAAGTTATGAGGCTCCAACTGAGTGATAGTTTCATGAAACTCTAAAGTTTTCTGGGGATTACTCAATTTATATATTTTGGCTAACTTCTTTAGTCCTTCAATGCTGTTTTCTAAATGAAGTTCGGCCATTTCAATATATGATAAAAAAGCATCGTCTAAAAGATTTTGAGAATAAACTTCAAGAAGCATTTCCCATGATTCTTTGCAAATGGGTTGTTCATCTAAGGCCATGAAAAGATGTTTTCTCATGGAGTCATATTGTTTTTTATGGTAATAAATACAAGATAGGTAATAGTGAAGTTTAGATGTTGGGAAAGGTGTATTGATTAATCGTTCAAAACAGTGAAGTGATTTATCATACTGAGCGTTATTAAAGCGAGTTACCCCTAGTTCAAAGCAAATCTCATCATCTGTAGGGTCTTTCAAAAATAGCTCTTCTAGAATATCACTACATAATGAAAGTTTATTTAAGTCTCTATAACAAAGTGCCTTAATTTTTTTGAATTGTGGATTTAAGTTTTGCTCGGCATCTAATAATAACTCTAGTTCATCCAAACATCTATTTGGAGACTCGTTTCTGTAAAAATTTAATAAATCTATTTTTGCTTTGATTGAATTGGGTGCAAGTAAAATAATTCCTTTTAGGGCAAACTCTTCAAACTCTTGTAATCTGGTTATTTGATAAATAAGCTTGAAACACTTAATTTTTTCTTCACTAGGTTCAAAGTATTGCTTTAGCAAATGGAGTTCAGAGTGTACTTCATCTGTTTTGTCTAGTGAAAATAATGCGATTACTTTATAGGTAGTTGCTTGATAGTGAGATAGGTCACTTAGAGATTGACTAGGATCTAATTCATTAAAGATTGATAGTACAGTAGCGTGTTTTTTTAGACAGTGAGAAACCTTAATCATAAAATTCATGGACTCAGGGCTAAGCATATCACCAGGAATTTCGAAGTACGACTTGTACGCTTTAGAGTGTTGATTTAGATAATAGTAACAAATAAATAGTTTTTCACTTAAAACAGGGTCTAATTTACAGATCTTTAGTCCCTCGTTTATAACTGAAATGGCAGACTTATACTGTGAGTCAGCAATAAAAACGTCAACAAGTAATCGAATTGCCTTTAAGTTTTGGGAGTTTAAACAAATTAAATCCTGTAATAGTTCTTGTGATTTTTGAGGGTTGTCCATTTGAAAATGACAGAGAGCTAAATGATATAATAAGGATTCATTATTTTTTTGCTTTAAACTCTTCTCAATTGCAAAACTGGCTTGTAAAAAGCTTCCACTTTCCATTAATTCATGTATTTCAGGAAAGTCTATCTTTAAATTTCGGGACTTATTTTTTATTTGTTTCATTGTTCCTCAATCATTCAATCCACACTCTGTACAGGATAGTTCAGACATAAGTTAATAAATTTATGGGATAAATGTATTAGTTTCTTCTGTATTTTTCGGCTAAAAGTCATAGTATTTAAACTCAAGCAGAAAAAAACTATACAAATTAGCCGAAAAAAAAGAATAAATTGTTATTTTTTTTAAAAATCTGGTGAATGAGAACTCCCTTTTTTCTTCTCAGATTACTAATATAGGGTTACCAAGGTGTAGAAATGATTCAAGGATATTCAAGAGAAGACTTACAGCTTATACGGTCAAAAGGGCAAATCGAAGCGATCGGTAGTTTGAAAAAAGAAATCAGACGATGTGTGGATCCTGTATTGCGTTATGAAATTGAAGAAACAATCACTTTTTTAAATCAATTGGACAACCCTTTCGCCATTGATCACTTTTTTCCAGATGATATGAAGTCTCCCATGTTAGACTTTTTGACTCAATCCCATAATCGAAATCGTTTACAACATCAAGCTCAGATTTTTTTAGTGTGTTTAGTTCTTTTAGTTTTTACCAGTTATCTTTTTATTCAAATCTATGAATCGAATCCCAATTACTTAAGCTTTGTTAAGAGGTTTAACGTACTCTATCAGTGGTTTTAATGTCTGAGTATGATGATATAAATATTGATGGTGATGAAGATGAAATGGATGACCTTTTAGGGGATATTAGTCTTGATGAGCCTATTGCTACTCCTAAAAAAGAGAAGGATGAAACAAACGAACTTGAAGACGAGTTAGTCGAACAAGAGAGTCTAGAAGATAAAAATATAGACTTCAAAGTAAAATTGGCTGAAGATACTGTTTATCATGAATTTCAAGTGTCTATGAAGCATAAAAAAAATGTCTTAGCTTTTTGTGACTTGATTCAAAAGTCATTAAGTGATCAAGATGAGACAGAAAAGAAAGATGATTTACCAGAAGACGAAGAAGTGCAAGTAGTAGAATCTCCTTTGGAGATTTTTGTAGATCAGTTACGGTCACATTATTCAGGGTCCTTTCAAAATTTCTATCGATATAAAGATCTTCTACTTTTTGGGGTGTTAGTTCTTGTACTGTTTTATAGCTTTGTTATTACACCAGTTTTATCAGTCAGTCCAAATGAATCCAATAAGTTAGCTCTACAGCAAAGTACAATTAGTGACTTAAGTAAAAAAAACGAGGATGCTCAAAAAAAAATAAAAGACTTTCAGTTGCGTTTAAAAAAGTCCGAGCAAGACTTAATAGAGTCTATAAAAGAGAGTCGCTTAAAAGGGAAGACTTTTATAAGAAGCTATACTTTAAAAACCCCCCCGAACCCAATTGTTCGGAAGACTCCGATAGTTTTGTATTATAAAGGGGTTCAGTCTCAAGAATTAGAATTAAGACCATCTAAAATTATAGAAGCTCAACGCACCGCTGGGGGCAAGTATGAAGGAAGCAAAAAAAAGGGTCTTCCTCATGGGCAAGGCACTTATTGGTTTCAAAACGGTGATCGTTACATTGGTACTTTTAAATATGGCAAGTTTGATGGTAAAGGTACTTTCATTTGGGGGAATGGGGATCGATTTGAAGGTGGATTTAAAGACGGCAAGTTTCATGGAAAAGGTTACTTTTCTTGGATCAATGGAGAAATCTATGAAGGGTACTTTAAAAACTCACTACGATCTGGTTATGGAGTGATGAACTTTTCTGATGGCTCTCGATATGAGGGAGATTGGGAAGAGGATTTATTTGATGGAAGTGGAATGGTTGTTTACTCAGATGGTAGTTGGTATGAGGGAGATTTTCACCAAGGTTTGAAGGATGGAAAAGGTTTTATCTCATATAAAAATGGTAGGCGATATGAGGGGTCTTTTGCATTAGATCAAATGGTAGGGTCCGGTACTATGAACTTTGTTTCTGGTGATAAATATATAGGAGCCTTTGTTGATTCTTTACCAAGTGGAAAAGGAAAATATATATATAAAAATGGTGATATGTATGAAGGCTCTTTTATAGATGGTGAAATGAGTGGAAAAGGCAAGTTTTCTTATGCAACTGGTGAAACTTATGTGGGAGACTTTGAGAAAGATGCACCTCATGGATTTGGTAAAATGATTTATCCTGACTTAGGAGTTTATAAAGGTGAATTTAAAAATGGCCTAGAAGATGGCCAAGGGGAGCTAATATCTAAAACCCACTATAAATATAAGGGCCAATGGAAAAAAGGTTTACAGCATGGTGAGGGTTTATCGATTTATGAAGATGGCTCAAAATATGAAGGTGAATACTATGCAGGCAAAGAAGAGGGTATAGGGACGTATACTTGGTCAGATAAAACAAAGTATAGTGGTCAATGGGAAGAAGGTAAGCGTAACGGAAAGGGTACTTTTACTTTTTCAGACAATCAAAAAATTCATGGATTGTGGAAAAATGATCAGCTAATCGGAAAAGCTCTATCCAATCCATCACATTTAGAAAGAATTAAACAGTTAAAGAGAAAATTTAGTAAGAATTAGTTTCTGAGGTAATCTACAAACACATTGACTACTTTAGCATCAAATTGTTGTGTTTTTACTGAGCTTCGAGTTAGTTCAGGATTAAAATCTTGATTTGAGCCTCTTAACAACTCATGCAAGGCTGCATGGTGAGAAAGAGCTTTTTGATAAGATCGCACAGAAGTCATAGCATCATAAGCGTTAGCCACAGACAAAATTTTAGATGGTAATGAAATTTGTGAAGCTTTCATTCCTCGTGGATAGCCAGTGCCATCCATTTGCTCCATGTGGGCATAGATGATTTTAGCAATTGTCTCTATGTCATAGAAAACTTGACTAGAAAGAATTTGGTAGCTTTCTTCTATTCCTTTACATACTAGGGCGTATTCTGAGTGGCTAAGGTTTCCAGGTTTGTTTAAGATGCTGTTAGGGACATGTAACAAACCAATATCATGAACTTTTGCCGCATCAATCAGTCTTTCTAAATCTAACGGATTTAGGTGCATGAGTTGTCCAATAATACGACAATACTCAGAGACATTTTGACAGTGCTCATAGATAGTAACGGATTTGGTTTTAATTACTTTTGCCAAACTATCGATGTACTCATTTTTTATCAAGAGCTCGTTGAGTGCAAACTCATAAGTGGTGATATGAGATGAAATGTGCTTTAAAACTTGTTGAATAAAGCTTTGTTCGACTTGAATATCTCCCTCGAATTTGAGCACAATTACAAATTGTATTAAGCCTTCTCCCTTAATTAGAGGAAAGCTCATATCAAAAATTTGTTGAAATGGGCCACCCATTTTTAAAGGTTGCTTTTGCATAAATTGACGTTTAATTAGCGGCGTTGCTCTAGTAATACAAGTTTCAGGATGTAAAGGTTTAAAATTTGAATTACCCAGAGTGATAGGAGCGGATGAAAATCCCTTTTTAGCAATTATTCTTAGCTTTTTATCTATGATTAAAGTTTGGGCATCTAACTTTTTACCAAACAAATCGCATAAATACTGAAAGAATTTTTGTATGGAGTCTGTTTTTTTTTGAGGGTGAGATACTACATAATCGACGATCTCGTCTCTCAGTGTCAGTCCAAGTTGTTCTAAATTGATATCCATATTTTTTACACAATCTATTGCGCTTTACGTTTCATTAAAGACCGTTTAAAGTTTACCTTTTTGTTAATACTTAGAAAACCATATCAAGTTAAGGTGATCATAAACCTTTTGGCTTTACCCATACATCGACAAGTCTTAACACAAACAAAATATCAAACTTACATTGAAAAGTTTAAGCCAAGAATATTGTTAGAAAAGAAAGCATATCTATTATATAAAAAAAAGAAAAAATTTACTACCAATCTAAGGATATACTTGGACTAAAAGAGGCCTTTAAATGTGATGATTTTAACTATGCTTTATTTTGTGTTGGTTTGTAAAACCACAAGTAGTATAAGCTTACAAATAGATTTATAAAAAATAAAATGAGTTGAAAGAAGGCTCCAATGAGGATGAATATGGCAGCTTCTTTGAAAATCATGGTGGCGAACCAAGCATTGATATCTATTAAGATAAATACGTAGGGGGCATTCATTAAAAAACCTTTTTTAAACCCAATCAGTGGACTATAAAATAGTAGTATACTAAAAGGTATAAACAAAAAAGGAATCATCAGCATGTGAGGGTGCGACTTTCTTAGCATAGAGACTAAGTATGGTCTATATTTAAAGACAGTTGTATCTTTTAGGTTTGAATAATTGGTGTAGTCGGCGAAATATGCCTTTTCGTTAGGAGCATGACAATCTAAACAAGAATCTTCTACAATTGTGGCTACTTTAGTTTCATAAAATTGATCATCGCCCTTTTTTTTGACCCAAGTAAGCATGGTTTTAAAGTCTTCTTCTGTTTCAAAATAGGTTCGCATGGAGCCTTTAATTTTATATTCTAAAAGAGGTGTTTTTGGGACAAAAAACTTATTTTGTATGCTTTGAACAGCTGAGACTTTGGTAGAAGAGGTGCTAGATTTTAAATTTAAATATAAATATCCTTGAAATAGTCCAATGCATAGGCAAAGTAAAACTAAAGAAATTAAGATCTTAACAGATTTATCGAGTTGGTGAAGTTGCATGTGTATTATCTACAGTATAATCAGCCCCAATAAAGCTACATCCCAAATGGGAGAAACATAATATGGGTCATAGTAATATGGGTCGTAATAGTCTTCGTAATATGTTGTAGTAGTTTGGGTTGGTTCGATTCGTTGTTCACGAAAGGCATCCTGCTCTTGTTTGTCTAATTTAGATTGCTCTAAGGAGAGTTCTCTATTTAGTTTTGATCCTTGTGCAATAATGTCTTTGATTACATCCTCACCGTCAACAAACTCTCCATCCTCTGTTTCAAAACCTAGCTCCTCGTAATGAAGTGATCCATTTAATATATCTAAAATTTCATTAAAAATTTCATCATATACAACTTTATATTGCCAGGAGCTTTTACCTAGTACTTCTGATTTATCTTTTGGTTCACGAAATCTTTTTTCAATTAAAAAAGAGATAAAGACTATCTCCCATGGGTCTAATTTTTGGTATTCACAGACGGTAATCCGAAGATCATCAAAGTTTTCGCTGTTTAGGTAGTCATTAAACATCTCTTCATCATAATCTAATAGTTTTTCAAATGCGAAGGTGCCTTCTTCAAGGTCAACACCACAATAAATATCATAAACTCTAAGATAATTTTCGTATTTTTTTAAAAAGTCTTTGTATATCTTTTTACCTTTTTCAGAGGCTGTATAAGATGCAGACTCTACATCAATATCGATAATATGATTTTCGTTTAAAAAATTGATGCAATCTTCTAGATGGGCATCGTCTCCTTCTAAATAGGCAGGATAAGTTTTATTTTTACCTACTAACTTGTCTAAAATAACAAGAGAAATAAGGGAGTTTTTTTGTTGCTTATCGATCATTGAGAATCGTGAAGTATAATCTTTAGCCATGGGGAGTCCTAATTGGTGTACATTGGTAGATAATAAAGCTTTTCTTTGTCCTGTGTCTTATAGTCAATCATTGTTGAGTCTAGTTTTACTTCAGGAAGGCTCTTTTTAGCCTCTTTTAATAATAATCTGATTTCGTGGGTTTGGGTGTAGTGTAGATTAATTATTGAATATAGTAGCTCTGTTTTTTTAATAAAGCGGAGATCATTCATGAAGGTTTCATGGACTTCATCTATAAATCGCATTAAGTCTATTTTGTTTGGTAACTCTTTTTGTTCAACAAAGTCACTTAGATCACAAAAAATTTGGTCGTAGATATCCATTCTAAAAGAAAAAGGGATTTCGACTTTTTTACCAGCTTCTTTTTCAAAATATCCAAGGTAGCCGATATGCCGTACGATAGTCTGGTCTGAATCACTAGGAGAACTAATTAAAAGGGCCTCATCATCCAATTCGTTGAGATGATCTAAAAAGTATTTTCTAGCGTGTTTCATTTCGTCTACTAATACAGGAAAGTTATACATCACTTGTTCTAGTTCAAGATCAGATAAATAGGAGTTTGATTTTTTCTTACTCATTGTTGGTCCTTGCGAGTTTTGTGTACAAAAAATAAGTCGAGTTACATTAAATCAATTATGCTTTAGGCATTTGATGGTAATTGATAGGCATTATATCTTACTTATATTAAATATTCTAACGAACTATGTAGTTCTTTTTTATTTTAATCTCAGACTCAGTTCACTTGTAGTAATTTCGACTGTTTGTTTAAAATTGACCCCTCCAATTTTATTAAGAATAAACTTTTCATTGATTCAAGTAATTACAAAAGAGGGGTTGACGAATATGTTAGTGTACACTAACATATGAGTGTGATTGTAAACTTTAACTATTCTATTTTTGACGGTAGGATTGTAGAAAACTACGATAAAACCGACTTTTTGAGTTATACTAGGTGTGTTTTTAAAAGCCTACTTTCGGTAACATGAGGTTAAGAAATGAAAATTTATATATTTGAGTCTTTAAAGTTAATTAATAAACTAAGGCAGAGACTCAGTAATGAAAAAGATTTATCTACTAATTTAACAGAGAAAGATTTAAATGGCTTAGAAGAGCATTTATTATCTAAGTTAAAGGGACTAGAAGATCATAGTGATGCTTTTTTGTCTTTTTTTAGAGATGCTTTGCAAGATAGTGGCTTAGATCCAATGGCAAGCGAAGATATTCAAGATTTATTGAATATGACAGAGGCAGTGATTGAAGAGGTTCCAAATGAGCTTCAAAATGCCCCCACTCCTACGGAAACTGAAGTTAAGTCAAGCATTGCTGCTTCTCCTATAGTTGATGAAATGCCTAAGCCTATTGAAAAAACAGTTATAAGCCCCAGCATTAACCCTGTAAAGATAGGATTTTTTGATAAGTTTTGGGCACATTTCAAAGATGAATTGAGTGTAAATTGGTTTTTGTTTTTAGGAGCATTTTTGGTGTTTGGAGCAGGAATTGTTTATTCACTAATGAATTGGACTTCCTTTTCACCCATTGTGCAATTTGTATATAGTCTGAGTGGACTATTCTTTTTTGTTTTAATGGAGTTTTTATTACGTAAGTACCTGTTCTTAAAGAAGTCTCCAAAAGTATTTTGTTATCTGTTCTTTCTAGGCTCTCCACTAGTCCTGTTTATACAAAGTAAATTAGGACTGCTCTATTTTTCTATCGCACTGATTGTGATTGCCTTAAGTGTTTTAAATATATCTAAACTGTACTCTTTAGAAAATAAGCAAACAAGTTTTTTGGTGCTGTTGTTAAGCTTAATTTACCCAATAGTTTATGCATCAAGCGTTTGTACAGATTTTATAATATCGATTGTGATTCCACTATTGTCTATTGGATATCTTCTTAGTAAACCATATGAAGAAATCGAAGAACAAGAAGGGCTTAATAAATACTTTAGAAGTTTAGCGAGCTATTACTTTTTTGTGATTCATTTTTCACTTTTAAGTCCAGTGGTGTTTACTTGGCTTATGTTTGTATTTTCAGCGGATTATTTAAGTAGACCAAAAATACAGCTACAAAGAGCAGGTTTTTTCTATTCCTTTTTCTTTTTGTTTGCTCTAGCAGCGATAGCTACAGAGCAAAATATCTTTCTATTAAGTGGTAGCATCTTATTTTTAATTAATCTATCTAAGATGCAAATTCATTCTCCTCACTGGTTAAGAGGCTGGATGATCGTACTTTTAAGTCAAATTCTTGTCTACTTTGTGCCTCCACAAATGTTTTTTATGAACTATAAGTCCTCCATGGGTGTATTTATTGCAGTTTGTTTTATAGAGTTGGTTGGCGGAGCAGCATTAGCAAGATTTTTAAAGCTAAACTACAGAATTGAAGTTTTCGCTATCATTTCTGTTTGTTTTTATCTTTTAAGTATAGGCTTTAAATCTTCTCTATTGATCGTCCCTGTATTTTCATTATTAGCCGTTTTACTATTCAATTTTAAGCGCAGTTTAAATTTTATAGAGTCTTTAATCTTTTATCTTTATATCTCTAGTATTTTAGTACTTGATTTTAAATTTATAAGTTTCATTGAGCTAAATACAGTGTTGGCCTTTGTAGCTTTTGTGGCGTTTTACAATTTTAAAATAAAAAAATTAAATATTAGTGCTTTGTTTGTTCTAGCATTAGTATATTTAATTATAGCTCAGCTAAGTATTTTAGGTGAGATATATCCACGGCTTTCGGACTCTTTGTATTTGAAAGTTTTGATATTTAACTCTGTAATATTTTGGTTGTTGTTGAAGTCAAAATACCATGTTGTAACATTGCCCTTATACCTGCTAGAAAAGCAACTCATGGCATTTTCTTTAGGTTGGCTTTATTTCAAAGGAGAAAACTTTTTATTCTCATTGGCTTTAAGTCAGGTGATTATTTTCCTATTGGCTCATCCTAAGACCTTGTCATTAATAAAGTCAAAAGTTAATACAAATACAATTTTATTGGCCAGTTATGAAAGATTTTTACGCAAAAGTTTATCTATAGTATGTTTGGTTTTTGTAGCAATATTTTGGGTCCAATTTACCTGTTTGATTCCTTTGTTGCTACTGGCCTTTATTTATCAATTGGGAGCTTTAAGTGTTTTGATGTTTTCATTGGTTTTTGTCTTTGGCTTAAACTCTTTGACTTTAGTTTCAATGGACTTTTTAGCTTTGTTTTTAACTTGCTTCTATCTAATAACAGCAGAGTTCAAGTTGAGTAAATATACTGTATATCTTAAAGACTGGGTGGTGGTGTTTACCTATGTCGCTTACTTCTTTTCACTATGTTTTGTTCAATCAAATTCTATTGGTTTTAAGGCTAATAATGATTTTCTAACACTATTTAACAGTGGGTATTTATATAACTTTGGTACATATTGGCTGTTATTTTTAGTGGTTTTCTACTTTTTGGCCAAGAAAAAATATCATCCATTTCTTTTACTATATTTATGTTGTGCGGGGGGCCTATTTTTAAGTCCAGTTTTAATGAATATTGTAGGGGTTCCTTTATTTATATTATCAATGGTATCTATGATCATTGTGCTGGAGATATTAGGACTACAAATTGTAGAAAAGCATAGTTATAGTCTATTTATGACCGGACTGTTAGCTTTTGTAATGTTTAACTTAGGTTTTTCGTTCACAAATGCTGGATATAATCCATACGATCTTTATGGTGCATTACTTCTGATAGTGCCAATTTTTAGTTATTTGAGAACTAAAGAAACTTGTTTTTTAGATAGCTTTTATCTTTTATTGCTGATTTATAGTCTATTTCATTCATTCTTTCCTTACTATGTAATTGGGCTTGCTCTGTTTTGTTGGGCTGCTCATATTTTAAAGATAAGAGATGCTAAGCACCATATGACTTGGTGTAGTCTACTACAAGTAGTGATAGTAATATCATTGGTTTTATTAGACAAGGCTCCACTAGTCTTGGGGTTACACTTTTGTATTTTAGCTACTCATGTCTTCATTGCCTCATACTTTTATAAAATCCACTTTTTAGTGGACTTATCTTTTATATTTTATGGCTTAATTTATTTATTTTTGAAAGATCATGGGATTGTAGGTGGTAGTGTTTATAGCTCTTATGCTTTATTGGTTTTGGGTGTAGTTTTAGACCTTCTAACTAGAGTAAACTCGTTGCACTTTTTTAGAGCGCCTTTTCATCGTATTTCACGAGTATTGCCTTTATTGGTGATGTTCAAAGAAAGTCAATCATCTCAAAGCCCGTTTGTGTTTTTGGTAAGTGGAGGAGTCTACGAGTGGTTTCAAGATACTTCTAAATTGTCTTATACTCGACTTTTAGGTCTATTGAGCTTTAATCTTGCTTGTTTTGCATTTGTCGAAGCTTATGAGCTTGGCTGGGAGATTTTTTCTTCTTTTTTAGGGTTTTCAGTTCTTTGGTATGCAAAATCAGTACAAAAATATTGTTCAAAAGAGATAATGGTTTTGTTAAAAGTTACTGGTAGCTTTTTGTTTTACTCCGGATTTTTATATGAGTTTGTAATGGTTGGAACGGTATATCATTTGCTCTTTTTATGGTTTGCCTGCATGATGGGAGGACTGTTAGCGATTTACTTCGAAGGAAGAATACAACTATATATGTCTACCTTAGTATTTGTATTTTCAGTGGGCTTCTTTGTGATTCGGCAAATTATATTTCAAATCAATATGGGCTTACCAGCCATGATGGGGCTTGGGCTAATTTTAATGATTATTGGAGTTCTTTTAGAAAAAAACAAGAGCTTTTTTGTAGATAGATTATCGAGTTTATCTAAGCGATTTGAAAAGTGGAGTGATTAAAAATTAGTTTATACTACAGATAGTTGGTATTGGGATCTATAAGATAGTTTTGTATGTATTGACAAAAAGAAAATACTTTTTATAATCGGTATGTCTTAATTTTCAAAAGATTTTGTGATGAAACAAAATGAAAGAGCAATAACTCTGTATGAACCTAACTAAGCTGTATATAAGCGTTTTCTACTTACTGACGATTCAATGTGCCTATTCTATTGAAACAGCAAAATTTAGTGCATTATACAATGAGGGTCAGACTCAATCTTATTTAAAGATAATGAGTTTTAATACTTACTTTTTGTATGATACAGAAAAAGACCCTAGCTTAAGCTATGAAAAGGTCTATACCAAAGAAGCTTACTTTAAAAAACTGGGAGCTTTAGCAGATGTTATTAACGCGGCTTCTCCAGATGTTTTAGCCCTACAAGAGGTTGAAAATAGAAATGTCTTAATTGACTTAAGCTATTATCTTCAAAAAAAATACAACATTCTACATTACGAAAGTAATGATACTTTTACGGGTCAGGATGTGGCTTTATTGTACAATAAAGATGTTGTTAGAGAAATGTCGAAGATGAAGAGCAACTTGGATTATAAAGTGCCTTTATTAGGTAAAGATGGAGAGATAATCTATCCAGCCAAGCCACTATCTAAAGGTATTTTAGAGGCAGAGCTAATCGTTAGAGAGTCAGGACAAAGAGTTGTTTTTTTAGTAACCCATTTGAAAAGTCAAAATGGAGGATGGTTGTCTGATTTAAAGAGATTTGCTCAGGCCAATACTCTTCGTCATAAAATGGAAGAAGTCTATCATACTAAAAGTAAAAGAGTGATTGTCCTTGGAGATTTGAATGATGTTAATCCTACCGCTACTCTAGAGCATTTAACAGGAGAGGCACAGTGCGTATATGATTATGATCAAAGTAAGTTGATCGTATTTCATGATGTTTTGGTGGATTATCCTGTTGAAAAAAACTTTACCTACATTTTTAAGAAATTTAAAAAATCGCAAGGGCACTCAGTTTATATGGGTACCTTCAAATCTAGACTCGATGTTATTTTGGCATCGCCTTGGTCTAACTATGAGATAAAAACAAAATTCATTGAGTCGGTCTTTGACCCAAGTACACGTTTTCCATCGGATCACTTGCCGGTTATCGCTCACATGTTGATACAAAAGGATCAGAGTCTTAAGTTAGAAAAAAACAAAAAGAGTCCTGTGATTGAACCAATCGAACCAGTAGATGAGACAAAGCCCCAATCCGTACGTATCGAAATCCCTAAAGATAAGTGGGAGCTAAAACTCTAGTTTTTTCTATAAAATTCTATTAATTTTACCTTATATCTTATAAAGTAGGGTAAACTCTTTTGATATATACAAAAACCGATGATTCGATTTTATGGAGCTTCTATGAAAAAACACCTTCTATTACTTAGTATTTCTTTTACAAGTCTATTTGCCCAAGGCATAAATATGGAAATGAGTGTCTCTGTAACCAAAACAGAAGCTGTGTATGAAACGGTTATTGATAAAATTCCTGTAGAACATTGCTGGGATGAAAAAATTCCAATTACTAGAAAAAACCGTACTAATCTTTTAGGTGCTTTAATTGGTGGCGGCATTGGTCGAAACATCGGAAAAGGCAAAGGAAAAGAAGCTGCGACTGTAGCAGGGACTTTGATTGGCTCTGGAGCAAATAGTAGAGATGAAGTCTTTGGTGGTCTTTTAGGGGGTCTATTGGGACGAAAGATTGGTAAAGGCAAAGGAAAAGAAGTTGCCACTGTTGCTGGTACTTTACTTGGATCCAAGCTATCTCAAAAAGATAAACATACAGGGCAGTATCGCTATGAAAAACGATGTGAAACTGTACACAAAGAAGAAAAGAGAAAAGTATTGGTAGGTTATAATCTACATGGTGCTTTTATGGGCAAGCCAATCACAAAATTCTCCACTGTCAAACAGTCTAGTATTCGAGTTACTATCAACGCTAGTTACTAATATAGTATTAATGTGAACTAGTTGAACAAGCTACAAAATGCCGATCTTAAATATAGATGTATCAGCGATACATTTTAATCTAAACACTCTACTAGATATCTGTAAGCAAAACTCTTTAGAGTTTGTGCCGGTGATAAAATCGTTTTCTGGTGTATCTAATATTTTAGAGATTTTGGATTGTAGTTCTATTAAGACCTTAGGCCTATCTAGGCTATCTACAGTAAATCAAGTTTCAAAGTTTCGATATAACCCTTTGCTTACCTGCATTAGTTTAGTTGATCAAGATAGGTTTACAGAGGCATTTTTTCAGTTTGACGAAGTTTATGTGTCATCTGAAGTTGCTTTAAGCTCTTATATTTCACTTGCAAAAAGTAATCCCCATAAAAATATTAGACTAATCTTTTTGGTTGATTGTGGTGATCATAGAGAAGGTTTGGACCCTAATAAGGTATATGATCTTATTGCCAAACACTGTAAAAGTGTCCCACACAACCTTCAAATTGCTGGGTTAGCTACGACTTTAGGATGTAACTATGGTGTGTTGCCAAATGAGGAAAACCTTGCGGTGTTAGAGTCTTTGTCTAAGCGCTTAGAGCTTCTGCTAGAGCATAGGATAGATACAATTAGTGTTGGCGGGTCCGTCATACTTAAGATGATTTTGGACAACAGATTACCGTCATTTATCACTCAAGTTCGTATTGGTGAAGCACTTTTACTTGGCACTATTCCTGCATACTCTATGGATCATCCTAGTTTAAGGCAGGATGCCTTTTCTTTTAGCAGTAGTGTTGTTGAATTAGATGAAAAGCCAAATTACCCTAGTTTTAGTCAAGGCTTAAATGCATTAGGGAAAGAGTATAAAACAGAGGCTAAAAGAGTCATTTTACAGGGTATTTTAGACTTTGGAATACTAGATACAGATGCAAATGGATTATCGCCAAAAAATGCAAATATAAAGTTTTGTAATCAAAACTCAGACTATACTATGATCGAAGTATACGGTGATCCAAAGGCTTTACCTAAACATATATGCTTTAGGCCAAATTATAAATCTTTGGCCCAAGCTTTACATTCTGACTTTGTAGAAAAGAAGATAGTGCCTAAGGCTTACTCCGAATAAAGTTGATCAAAGGTTTGTCTTTGCTCTCTACTTTCTTCTTTGAATTGGGCTTCTTTTTCGTCAAGGTTCATGTCGTAAGACCGATCATTTAAAATGGATTGAACATACTCTAGCTCATGATATAGGGAGCTTTTTGGATTGTTACCATAGTTAAACTTTATCGCCTTAGTGTCTTTTGCGCTCCATCGAAAACTTACATAAACTTCATCTTCTAGGTTTTTTTGAGGAATTAAAGAGATTAGAAAGCCGTTTCCGATAGTCTCAAAAGCTATGTTTTTTCTTAGTTTTAATAATTGTAGAATACTATTTTTAAAATCTTTATGATTGTTAGGGGCCTGAAAGATTTCATATAGTTTTTTTGTCATTCTTCTTAGGGAGAAACTATTTTTGTCTTGCCAAGTGGCATCTCCATAATCATCATTGTTATCATGTACAGCAGGCAATGGAATAGTTTCAAGATATGCTTTTAGTCTTTGTTTTAGCTCGTCAAGGGAAAATCTAGACCAAGATTGAAGTGCCTGTTTGTGAAAAAATATTTGGTAAAAGAATCGTGTATTGCGACGTTTCTTTTCGTCTTCCCAATCTCCAAATGCAATGTTTGAAAAGATTTTAGGCGATATAGCTCTTTCTAGCTCTCGTTTAGCTTGTTTTTGCTCCCATCCCCATACCCGCTTTTCACGAATATCCATTGAGGTACCGTAATCACTTAACTCTTGTACTTCTCCTTTGTCATTTGTTGGGAGTAAGGCAGATACAGAGAAGTTTCTAGAGTATTTACTAAATCCCCATAAAAACTTTCGTTTGTTTTGCTTAGAATAAGTAGGATAAAAATAGTTGCTTTGTTTTTCATTTTTATCGAAATGGGAAATATGATTTTCGGTATAACTTGTTTTACGATCAAATCGAATCAAATTAAAGCCTAATTTAATATTACTTGTTTTACGATCGTATTTATTGAGTCCTTTAAATACACGATCAACTCTACGAGTTTTTTTGTCTTTGTCAGCTTTAAATAAATTTTCAGCTTGGGTTAAATCAGCGATTAATGAATCTTTTAGATCTTTGTTTCCTAGAAAAGGGTTTAATACTTTTAGTTTCTTAAATTTGAGTGCTGAAGCCATTACACTATTGTATGCAACTTTAGCATTTTGATCTTTCAAATCAAAAATATAGTCCAACATAAAGAGGTCGCCTTGCTCTTTAGAAATCCCCATTTTCAACAAATTGAGATCGATAAGCTTTTTGATTTGTTTATCAACAAGGCTCATACCAAAGATTTTAAAGTCAGCTTTTATATTGACTCCACCAGAAGTCGCTTTTTTACGATGAGCAATCAACCTCATCCTAATCTTTTGATCTTTCATTCTAAATAGGTGAATTTGAAACTCCCCACTTAGTAGATACTGAGAATAAGCTCCACCTGAAAAAACACCATCTTTAGCATCAATGGATGCATTAACTGCTATATTCAAGCGAGCTGGTATCGATACGAAGTCGCCTGGAGCTAGGTTTTTTATAGCCCATTTGGCCTTAAATGGGATTCTCTTTGGAGTATATGGTTTAGCAAGTAAAGCTTCTTTTTGATTTTTAAATTGTCGGACAAACATGATTTCTGAACCACTATCTATATTGAGTGAGATAGGTAGTTCATAGTTTTTAACAAAATCACCTGGACGAATTGCAAAGTTAAGGTTCCATTTATCTATTCTTGTGTAATAATTGTCCTTATATGATGGCTCTACCTCATACTTATACTTAGAAGAGATCCCGAGGCCTTCAAAAGCTTTAAGGTCTAAAAGTTTTACATCAAAGCCAATATCAAGTGATGCCACTTCGTCTACGATTTTTTGTTTAATTTTACTTGGCTCTAGAAAATCTTTGATTCCAGCTTGGCTTAGAGTGACGAAACTTAATAATAGGAGGGTTTTTAGAAGGAGTTTTTGAACTGTCATGGGTTCACTTTCTGTATAGGTCAAAATCGCTTATGATTTATAGTTGAGTGCTATCTTATCAAAAACTACGCACTCATAGCAGAAATGTTGCTATATTTATTAAAAACAAGGGATTTTTATCGGTCGTCAGCGTTAAATCTGTCTAGAACACAAAAAATGACCCGAGTTAGGGTCATTTGAATACAAAATTTGACTAGTTAAAGCTTAGTTATGCATCTTTAGCCAGGATAAAATATCAGACTTTTTATATAGAATTTTTCTAGCTGTTTTTTGATAAGGAACATCAAGAGTTTGGTTTTCTCTCATTTTTTTAAATGTTTTATCGCTGATACCTAAAAGTCTGCAGGCTTGCTTTTGAGTAATAACCTGATCTTCTGGGTTTACGGCTTCTTCGATTTTTTCAAGTGATCGTTGCAGGCCACCGATAAGACCTTCAATGTAGGTTAGTTTATCTTCTAAGGCGTTTATCTTACGTTCAATTAGTAATTCGCTCATGGTTTCATCCTTGTTTAAAGAATGAATTCATAATATTTGAATATTCGATTTTCTTTTTGCTAACAAAAGCATATAAAATTTAGCGATCAATATCAATAGATAACCATGATATGATTCGTTTTAGTACAGGTTTTCATGGAGGCTAGGGTCTGTATCTTGATAGAATATATACTCTAAGACGGGTTGTAAGCCCCTTTTAGAGGAAAAATTACGGAGATGCTCTTTGATTTCTTGTTTGTTATGGATTGTTTCATTGTTAAAGCGATTGACTATTTGGTGGTAGGCTTTTTTGTGTTTTTGGAACAAGTTTTGGATTCTTTGAATTTGATCTTGGAGCTTTGGTTGGATTTTTTCTAAAACTTGATTGATTAGCTCATTGCGAGACTCTTGGTTATTGATCTGATTAATACTAAATCCTAAAAATAGGGTTGCTCCACCTTGTTGGTCTTTTTTATAGACTCCAGCGGTTTCTCCTGAGGTATAAAATAAAAAGTTTTCAGAGTTGCTGGCGCTTGGAGTTAAAGTGTCTGGATAATAAAAACTAGGATTGTCGGCTAGGGTTGATTTACTTTGAGAAAATAGGATAGATTTAACCGCGCTAGAATCCTTAGAAAAATCTACGCCACAACTTTCTTTTAAAAAAGAAGAAAATCTTAAGTGATAAGCAAGGTTTTCACCAGAAAAAACGACACGGCCACCAGTGGAAATATAGTCTCTTAGTGTATTTTGCTCAATAGAAGATAGAGTGTCAAAGCTTTCTTGCTCTGTAAGCCAAAAGACTAAGTCATAAGCCAATATATCATCAGAAGCGATGGTATGGTTGATCATATCATAAGCGATATTTAGGGATTGTAATGAATTTTCAACTTTACTCATTTGATCATTTTCTTTGGCATCTTTTACGATTAAGATGGCGGGGATGCTTGAGACTCGGTAATCAATTTGATCATGCATACGGTCTACGTTTAGTAAAAAAGGCTGATCTTTTAACCCTGAAACTTCAATTTGTCCCCGATAAAGTCCTTCAAATAGGGTGACAGAGAGTGTACCATCATCGATAAGAAACTGTTTATCTTGATCATCATATAGCTTTAAAACTCCGTTGATTTTAGTATCCTGGGAATCTACAATATTTATTGAGACTTCATGTTCTTGAGAGTTTTGTAAATCTATCATCAAGGAGTGCTTTTTTTGTTTTCGTATTGTTATTTCTTCTGTGTAAGTTCGAAAGCCTTGGGAGTTAAATGTAAGTTGGTAGGTCCCTTCTTTTAAAAAAAAGTTAAAAGCTCCAGTGGTCTTAGACACAAATGTTAGATCCCCCGGCTGAACCGATATTTTAGTGCTGGATTCAGGTCCATCAATCAAACCTTTTACGACACCTCCATGGACAGCTAAATCAATTGCTTGATAGGCATCTACGATATGAGTCTTTTTGCCATCAGCTAAACGGTGTGTAGTTTGAAGCAAGATTTTTTTTATGTGTTTAGGGCCTAGCTTAGGGTTTGCTTCTTGGATAAGAGCAATGATTGCTGCCACATAGTTGCTACTACAACTAGTACTTGAAATTTCGGCGTATTGTCCATCGGGCAAAACAGAGATTATGTTTTCTCCGGGAGCAAAGAGCTCAGGTTTCTGATAGGTGATCCCTTCCCACTCAACCTCTGCTTTTGTAGAAAAAGTAGATGGAGAACCATTGTTTGAGATCGATCCTATGGATATAGCATGAGGCAAACCAGCAGAAAGTGAAATTTTTTGGCTTTGTCCTGAATTACCAGAAGGAAAAATAGGAATCACTCCTAGTTTTTTCATGGTAGACAGGGCCTCCCAAAAAGGAAGCATTAACTCTTTGTTTAGGGTTAAGGTAGCCCAAGAGTTTGAGATGACCTTTGGAAAGTCGTCAGTACTTGGATCATCATCAGGATCAAGTAACCATTGCATGGCAGTTAATATTGTACTAATCCGACTTGTATTATTATGGTGAAACACCTTGGCGTGGTATATATGTGCGTCAGGGGTAATAGCAGTTTTTACCTTATTGTTTTTTGAACCGATTAAAATACCTAAGCTATTTGTAGCGTGTTCAATACTAGGGGATTTCCCGTCATATTGACTTGTAAAATCTTTGGAAGTAATCTGCTCTTCATTGAATAATGTGGGGTCAAAACCTGTATCGATTAATCCAATCTTAGAGTTTTTACCAGTCATGTTGAAGTAGCTAGAGTTTCGGAGCTTAGATATACGTAAATGCTTTAACCCTTCAGAAATTTCACTGATCTCATGTGGCTCTAGAAGTCTTTTATGGGCGAGCCTAGGAAGAAAAACCTCTGAATCCATTTGAATGTATCGAATGTCATTTCTTTTGTGAATTTCTTCAATAAACTCTGCGGGACAGGTGATCCGCATACTATTAGAAACCCACAATGAATGCATTTTGTAATCTTGAAGTAATAAGAGGTGATCATTTTCAAAGGAGGCTTGTGAGGCTCTTACGTGCTGCTTGTGGCGTATTAAAATGTCGGTAGAGCTTTCCTTAATTCGATGTTTCTTGCCTTTGTGTTGCTTTCGGTAAACAGGTTTAAAATGTATTAAAAAAGTTTTGATTACAGTAGGTCTATTATCAATTAGTTCTTGTACAGAAGGGCTAATCTGATTATAAGCGTATATACCATTAGTAATGGCAAAGAAAGTTACTAATAATTGAAGCATAAGTACCTCGGAGTATTGACTACCCATTCAGAGTTGGTGTTCTTGTAATCTGAAAAACCATAAAGCCCTATCAAAACAAAATTTTGAACTGAATGAGTATCTTAAAAATATACACGCCATTAGCATGGGGTTTTCGTCAGTAAAAACAGGAAACCCATTTGTATTAGAGTATAAAATTCATGTTTTTTATTTTTGTTAAAACAATGGTACACTTTCCACTCAATATTTCATAGCGAAAGCTACAAGGAGAAAGTATGTTAAGCATTTATCATAACCCAAGATGTTCAAAAAGTAGGTTATCTTTACAAGTTTTAGAAGAATCTGGTCTAGACTTTAAAGTCAAAAAATATCTAGAAGACGGTCTGACAAAACCAGAGGTTGATACGATCTTATCTAGTTTAGGGTGTGAGCCTATTGAAATTTTTAGAACAAAAGAAAAAGAGTTTAAAGATCATAATTTGACTAAATCCTCTAGCAAAGAAGATCTTGTTAAGGCATTACTCGCAGCTCCCAAGTTGTTGGAGAGGCCAATTGTTTTAAACGAAAAGTCCGGAGTCATAGGTCGTCCAGTTGAAAATACCCAAAACTTTGTGTCAAATCTAGTTTGATAGAGTTACAGACGGTTACTTTTCTTATATCAATCCTAGTAAAAAACTAAATTTGCAAATTTGTTTTTGGATTGCTCGGTTTAGGCTAGAGTCATGAAACATAGAAATCCACTTAACGTGGGTTTTCTATTTATTCAGTATATAATAATGGTATATCATAAAATTTTATCATCTTAAACGAAGTCAAAAGGTCTTAAATAGTTAAGTGATTAATTTACATTACTTGTTGTTGTCTTAAGTTATAAATAAGCGGTATAAAAATGAATTTAAAATTGATTATATTATTTTTAGCTCTTTCGCAGGTTGCTCTTCATTCTCAAGACCCAATTTCCAGGGAAGGCTTGATCATTAGTTTGCTATCTAGAATGGAGTCACTAGAGAAAAGAGTTCGATTTTTAGAAGAACAATTAATGAGACAGTCTCAGGTGAAACCTTTCGTGCAGTCAGTAGAGACTAAACCCTTAGCAAAAGTGCCTGTGAATGTTTCTAATGAACCTAAACCCTCTGATATGTCTTCAAAGTATGAGGCTTTTTTTTTAAAGAATGTTACACAAGCTTCTTGGAGAGTTAGAAAAATTCAGTGCAAACCAGACTTTATAAACAAAAAGGTCGAGTGCAACGCAGAGTTTCGGGTTAGTGGTAAAGTAGGGAGGAAGGCTCGACAAGTGGTTAGAGGTTTAGTTTTGTTAAATCCTGATTCTGAGCCGATCCGTGTTTTCAAATTTTAATTTATTTTGAATTAACTAATGCATCATGAAATAGAGCTTCAAGCATTGCATCTATCATGGTGTCGTCCTCAAGTAGGTTGAGAAGCTCTTCGTCTGTCATAACATCTTCAACATACAAAGAAGACTTCTCTTCTATTTGTGCAAATGTTTTCTTTTTTTGCCAGTCTGATATTTGTATAATTTTTCCCATAACATGAACAGTTTCGACGGCTGTAGGAGAAGTCTATATAGGCTTGATTTTGCCAATAGTCAAAAAGCGAAGGTTTCTCGTGATTTTTGGCTACATCTTAAAAATGCGCTAGAAAAAAGTGAGAAAATCCATCATTTTTTCAGATTGTGGGTATACAAACTATATAGGTAATATATGAGATCTATTATATATACCCACTCAGAATGAGTTTAAAGTTGTAGGGAAAATCAAAAAAAACATCAGCTTGGGGCTCTAGTAGGTAAAGCCAGGGAAGCCAATCACTTAAGGATATAAATTAGTTACCCCATCCCAATTTAACAGAGGTTTTGAGATCTATAATATAAGGGGTATAAAAACAACCTCTATAATATATAGAGTAATAAGGGGCTCTTTAGGTGCTCAACTTATAATAAGTATTAAAAGTGGAGCATTTATATAAATTAGGAGTAGCTTGTGTATTTATTTTACAAAACCATCACAAGCCATCTAATGCGATAAGTAGATGTAATCTGTTTCATTCTAAACTGAATATCCGTTAAAAACTCCAAATTGGAACAGAAATCTATTGAATAAATCATAGATATTATGAAGGACTGATTAGCTTTATACAAAAAGTAATATTTTGATGAGATAATGTATACATCTGCATACAAGAGCAATTATTTACTAAAAAAAAGTTAAATCTTAGTCAAATAAAATCGAAAGTAATGTTATAACTAGTTCATGAGAAAAAAGTTTACGAAAAACTTGATTTTCATCGAAGCAGGGATTATAATTCTCGGCTTTTAGAAATTAAAATTAAATAATAATAATAAGATAGAAATTATTAACAAACAACTTAGGAAGGGAACTCAAAATGAGAAGACTTTTAGGAACATTGGCAGTTAGTGCCACAATTTTAGCAACATCACATGCTGCAAGTCCATTCACAGACGTATCATCAAACCACTGGGCATATGACGCAGTTAACACTGTAGTACAGTCAGGTTTAATGAAAGGTTACACAGGCGGAATGTTTAAAGGTGGAGAAAAAGTATCTAGATACCAAATGGCTATCATCGTTTCTCGATTACATGACAAAATCGCTACTGGTGGATCAGCAAACGTTTCTCCAGATGTAATGCAAGCAATGGATCGTCTTGGTGAAGAATTCATGGACGAACTAGATTTAATCGGAGCTAGATTAACAGCTCTAGAAAACGCTTTCCATGAGCATGTATCTACTACTGATGGTGCTACAATGTCTACAGACGGATTCAAATTCTCTGGAGATACAAGAGTAAGAACAGAATTCAGAAACATTGATTATGCAGCAAATTCTGGTTTTTATGACGAAGATACTCAAACTTTAGTAAGAACTAACTTAAACATCGATAAGTCTGTTGATAAGGCTGACTTTCATGTTCAACTACAGCACTCAACAACAATGGGTGATGCAACTGGTGCAGCTGGTACTCAATTAGAGTTACATGAAGCATATGTTAACTTACATATTGGTGATTCCTCTTCATTAAAAATGGGTCGACAAGAGGTTAGCCGTGGAAACGAAAGTTTAATCGGAAGCGTTAACTGGTCAAACACTCCAATGTCTTATGATGGATTTGTTTTCTCTTCAAATACTGATTCTTTTGATTACAAATTATGGACTTTAAGTGTAGCTAATAACGGTAACACTTTTGGTGCTCTTCCTGTTGCTGGAACTGTTGATACTCAATTAAACGGTGCTGATGCATGGTGGAAAGATGTATTTGATGGTGCTTTGCACGTACATTACTACAACAGAGTTGATGGAGATGCAGCAGCTACAGCTGGAGATCGTTTAGATACTTACGGATTTGATTGGACTAGAACTCATAACGAGTGGGACTTCTATGTACAGTACGCTAAGCAAGGTGGAAACGATGGTGCAGCTGGATCTTTAGTAGACTACGATGGTGACATGATGAACTTGAAGGTTATGTATGATTTCGATAACGGGCACAAAGCTGGTTTAGAATATACTAACTACTCTGGTGATGATGCTGGTGCTGTTGGAGCTTCTGTTAATAGTAACGGAGCTTTCGAAGCATTATACCCTACTGGACATAAGTTCTTAGGTGCTGCTGACATCTTTACTCAGTCTAACATCGAAGACATTACTATTCACTGGACTAAGAAAGCAAACGAAAGAAACACTTTTGGTTTAGCTTACCATATGTTCAAATTGGACAACTCTAATACTGCTGTAGGTTTAAACGCTGCTAATACTGCTGGGTTTATTGCTCCAACTTTAACACCAGGAACTACTTCATTCAATGATGATTTAGGTACTGAATTAGATTTATTCTGGAAGCACACTTACTCTAAAAACGTAGATTTTAAAGTAGGATATGCAATGTTTAGCGCTGGAGATTACTTCACAGCTAACAAAGCTGCTGGAACTGTAGCTCCTGATTCTAACTTCGGTTGGGTATCAACTTCAGTAAAATTCTAATTAAAACTTATATAGTTTAAATAGATAAAAAGATCACCTTCTTGTTTTCAAGAAGGTGATTTTTTTTTGTATAAAACAAATTTGTAAAAACAGCTACTAATAAAATATATAGTGAAGTAAATAGTATCCAATAAAGATACACACGATGTAAGAGTAACAGAACAGCTTAGATTAAAAGGTATATTTTAGAATTGTTAATTGATATATGTTTAGCTTAATTGATGGGTATGGTATAATTTAGGAAAATTACCATGGAAGAACTCTGTTTGATTGAGCAAATTGTCGATAAATAGCAAAGAGAATCACTACTATTATCCCAGATTTGATTAGGCGGGGGTGCCCAATTAAATACTTTTTTAACTTCTAATATGGTAGTAGCACTGCATTGTCAAACACAGACTACTTTTACGTAGATTAAAGGTGCAAAAATTAATATAGCTTGGCCTAGCTACATAGGCATAAAAAATGGGGATTTATGAAATATTTATTTACACTATTACTCTTAGTTTGTATAAACTCAGGGAGTTTAATTCAAGCATCTATAGATCTAGAGACTCTGAAAAGTGGAGAAAACTCAACTTTTGGAGTTTGGTCGACTCAAAATAAATCATGGTCATTTTGGTCTACAAATAAAAAATACACTAATAAGATCTCTCATTTGAACTCACTAGAGGCGATATACCCGGGGATTGGATATCATGTTGTGGGGCAGGTAGCCAATAGCATAGAGACAGAAATACAGCAAAATTTACAAAAAGTGTCTGTACTTGTTAGAAATGCAGGATGGGCTTACATTAACTTAGCTAACTCAGAGCCGTTCAGCTTAAGTGCAGAAACACTAAATAAAATAGATGAAGTAAACTATTTTGATGACAGCTCACAAACTTGGGTACAATGGAAGTCTAACTCAAGCCAAACATTGTTTGCAATACCGGAGCATACCTCATTTTGGATTAAGGCCAATAAGGCTAACGTAGAGATAAATCAAGATAATGCGAAGCAGTACTCCATCGAAGGTGGAGTTGTGTTACATACAAAAAATGTAAAGCCTCACCTAGGGTTTAGCTTACAGTCTGAACTTATAGAAAAAGTAAGTGATGTATCTTATGTCTTAAACAAGCAACAAAGTTCAGATGGGTTTTATATAAACTTAAACTCATTTCATCCTGAGGGAGTTTCTTTAGAATATTTAAAAGTAGAAGAGACAAGAGTTTCACATGGTGTGTCAAACAAGAGGTTTGTATTCATTCGATCACGATATCAAAGTGCCTACGCCAATGAAAGAGTGTTTGTCAATCCAGATTACAATGAGTTTTTAGAGTACAAAGTCATTGCGAAAGTGTTAAACTCTGATCCAAGTGTTGAGACTTTTTCTGTACGAGTAAAAGATCAACGAATGACTCCTTTGAAAAACTTGTTTAACAATTTGAAAAGATCGTCAAGACTACGTTCCCCAGCAAATATAAGTGCCAATGAGATTGACATGATTGAGCTAAGTGTTTCAGGAGAAGGTATTTCTCCCACACAAATTCAGACATATCCTGCTAACACTGTTGAGGCCCAAATTAGTATTATTGCAGGGCCGCAGCGTACATTTCTAGTTAGATATTTTGATCAATTTGGTGATGTAATGAAACAAGCATCAACTACAATGGATGTGTTAGATAGTATTCAAAGCCCCATACGATTAGAAAGTAAAGAGTTGGGCTTTGCTCCAATTGAGCTAAGTCATCTAGCAGGAGAATATCAAGAAGCAATTGATCTAAATTTATCCATAGCAAGCGGTAAACTGTTTTACACTTTAGACGGAACAAACCCAAAACTCGAAGGTTCGACTGCATTAGAGACAGACTCGGTTAGTATTCCAATCAACGCAACCACACTTTTAAAGGTATTCATTGAAGATGAAAATGGAGTTCGTAGTGGTGTCTTTTCATATCTTTATGAATTAGGGGGATCACCAACTGTAAGTGCTGATGTGTTGACAGCTTCGTATCAAGGAGAGTATGAATCTCCTGTTCAACTAAGGTTTAATTCAAACTTTGCCAATACAACCATATTTTATAGTATCAATGAAACAACAGTTTCTACATCATCCACTTCAGCAGTTGCCCCGTTTACGATTGTGTTAACCGATCCAAGCGAAATAAAATATTTTGGAGAAAGTTCCCTTGGATATCAAAGTACCAGTCAAGAGTTAAACATAGCTCTTTTACCTTCAGAGTTTTCAGAAGATCCAAATGTTGATCTACAAATTGAGGGGACATTTTTTAACAGCAAATATATCTGGCCTGTAGACCTTAACTTTAGTGCAAATCTCCCAGAGACAAAAATTTATTATAGTACAAACTCAGCTCCAGTAACTACCCAATCGAGTTATGTGATTGCACCTGCAACAATGACTTTAGATCAAGATACCAGTTTACAATATTTTGCAGAGTCGGTAGTTGGAAATAACAGCCCGATTATCACTGAAGAGTTTATCGGCTACAATGAGGGTGAAATCAGTCCAGAAGTCACGGTTGAATTTTCAAAACCAGGTGTAAGTGGCCGCTATACATATCCAGTGACAGCAACATTTACAGGGATCCCAGGTACATTAGTTTATTTTGCAACGGATGGATCAAACCCAGCAAACTTGACCAGCTCTGTTGTAGCTCCTCACAGTATAGAGATTACAGAAGATACTTTGATTCGCTGGTATGGCTCTGTTGCAGATACTGTAAATTCAGATCAACATAGTTTACAAGTTTTAGAGTTTGTTGAAAACTTCTACGAGTCACGAGATGTGGATATCTCATCAACTGGTGATCGAAGCTACTCCGGCGTTTTGTACGGAGGAGAGCAGTTAAGCTTATTTATTAATGGACAAGACCAAACTCAACTGGTTCAGTTTAGTAATGAAAATACAGGATACGCTTATGAAATACCTTCGGATCAAGCACTTAGTTCAATTGTTTTGACAATAAAAAATGAAGAAGGGGACGAATTAGCAATATTTGAAGAAGAAGTTATTAATCCAAGTTTAAATCATATTCTTGGGGGAGCAAACTTTGGTTTACCATCACAGTATATGAGCTTGGATGCTTTAGGTGGATTTGGTTCAGCAACTTTTGATTATGAAAAAAATGAAAAAGTATTTTTTAACTCTATGACAGGATCTTTGTTTAAAGTAGATACACTAGGAGTCTCTACTTTGATTCAAAACTTTGAAGAAATTGCAGGGATTCTTCAACTAAAAGTTCGTCTTGAAAACAGCAATCAGCAAGAGCAAGGGTTTTATGCAAAACTACAAGAATATGGAGAAAGAACAGGTGCTGTAGCAGCCAAAGATGGTGAGTATCTTATAAGTAGCCATGACTGGTTAGAGGCTCCAATTAATACAGGTCAAAACACAAATGACTTTGGAGCAAAAATCTATCATTTTGGAGAAAATGGTTTACGATCAATTGCAGGACATTATCCTCAAGCATCAGATTCATTTCTATTTTTAAAAGATTTAATTGGTACCAATGCTACCTATGTAGCAACTCACACTTATTTGGGAGATGAGATTCAGCAATTAGCTCATTTAGCTGACTCTGTGTTATTTATAGCACACGGTTCTATTTTTGAAATATTACCAGAAGGCTTGATACAGTGGGTTGGAGGTGCGACTTTTAGCACAGACATCTCTAGTGCTTTCACAGGGATTCAATCTAAAAAATGGGATATGAAAGCTTTTGAAAAAGTAAGCCCTACAAGCATTATGGTTTCGGCTATTGAAACGGACACTTCTGTTGCTTTAGTTGATGGAAGGCCTCAATATCGACCTGCAAAAATTTATGAGCTAACAAAACAAAACGGACAATTTAGCTTACTTGAAAAATTTACTATTGGAGATAGTTTAGTTAGTCTAGATTATATAAAAGATGGCGTTCCATCCGCACAGATACCAGCTTCATATTTATACCAAGGGGAGTATAAGGACTTGATCAAGTCATATGGATTTACAAAAGACAAAGTCTATTTTAGTATTTCTGATTCGAGTATCGTATCAGACTCCTATGGTGAAGTACTTGAGCATATTTATTCCATAAATCCTTCAACATCGTTAGTAAAACATGAGTTGGATCCAAAATTTGGTTTAGTTGATGAGTTACCAAGCCCCCTAGACAAGTTAATGTACGCACCTAGACATATGGTGACTATGGGTGATGAAATATTATTTGTTTATAAAAGAGATCTCTATCATGATCAGGGGCGATCAAACACATCTATTGCTCTTCCAAGACTAGATATTAAGGATTTAGTAGAAGGAAGCGGATCAGAAACCGAGTTAGGACTTTTTAACCCACTAAATAACTCAGTTTCATATTTTATGGATGGCGAAGGTGAAATGACTCTTGATGCAGATAGTCAAGTAATAGTTTCAGCTACAAATATGTATCTGCTTTTAAATCATGAACAGAATAATAGTGATGGATCATATACTGAAACCGAGCTAATAAAGAAGCCGCACTTCAAATCATTTGATGAAGATGAGTCAGGAGTAGCTTTGAGTATTCCTGAAGATATGCAGGTTTATGATATTGTACTTGCAAATGGTAATGCAACTCCAACAGCAATTACTAGAGTGTATCAAGACACCTTTTTAACTAAACTAGATGTAAGCTCCGGTGAGATAGTTAGTTTGACTACTTCACCAGCTGTGTTTGGATCTTTACACCCAGACCTAACTTCAACTCTACCAGCAATAACTATTACAGCAACTGGACATGAAAGTTATGATACATTAGCTTATGCAGCTGACAATAATTTATCTTTGTCAGAAATCTCATTACCAGGATCACAATATCTATCTATTAATAGTGATAGCGTTACTCAGGATCTATATATTTTGGTTCAAAGCGATGTGTATTCAAAACTTTACAAAGCTGAGCCAGTTACGAATAAAGTAAGCCTTATTATCGATTTTAATCAAACCTTTGTGGGTGAATTCGGAGAAGCATCCTTCCAAGGAAGAGAGATTGATATAAAAAGTATCATTGACTCTAATATTTTCTTTACTCATTTAGGTGGTGTTTTTCAATATGATGTTAAACAAAGCGTAAAGACGATACTTTATGTAAACTCAAGTTTAGATAGTGCTACAGCACAATTGGTCCCCGAAAGGTCAGCCAACCTAGCAGTTGAAGACCTTAAGTTTTCTTTAGACAATGATTCTGTCCCTTATGTGCTCTTTAACTACCCACTAATTGATGGAAAACGAATTTCTGGAATCTCCAAAGGGATGCCAAAGCCAAGCAATATACTTTTTTCTTTTCCAAGAAAAGAGCAGCAGTTATCTTCTATACAAAGTGCGTTCAACTTTGATCAAAGAACAATACAAGAGTTGGTGCAAGCAAGTACAAGATATTTGGACCAAGAAGCTCAAACTCTATTATCCGATGTAAGCAATTTTATTGCCGTATCTTTTGGAGAATTAGAGTTAATAAATGCTCCAACAGGAGTATATTTGAAGGCTAATGGGGCGTTAGACTCTAAATTTATAGCGATCGATCCAAGACCAGCTGTGTCGACTTCTTTAGTTATAGCAAATTTAACAAACTCTAGCGGAACCAATGTGGCAGCCAAAGATATACTAAGTTTTAATTATAGTAGTTCAGGTGGCCCTATTGATCTATATGCAACAATAGGAAATGAGCTTGTAGCATATAATCAAGGCTCTGCAAGTTTGCAAGTAGACCCTTATGTAGCTAGCTTTTCAACAAGAGTGTTACAAGGAGCTGTAGGGGTAGATATATTAGGACGTAAAACAGAGGCATTTTCAGGCTTGGATACCAACTTGAGCTATCAACAAAATATTTTAAACTTTGTTCCTCAAGCGTCTGAGATAACGATTGAAACAGATCTTCAAGAGCCAGTAGAATTTAGAGATTATATTTCATTTTCAGTGGAGTCAACTCCATTTTCTACGATGATCATTGTAACCCTTTTGTCTAACAATCAAGTTGTCGAGGTGTTTCATCATAGAATGAACAGTTATGATGATAAGAGTCAAGGCCATGTCTTTTTGAATTTACCTAGTGGTGTAGACCAAATAAAAGTGGAAGTATCTAATCCAAATGGGGTTTCTGGGACTCCGATAGTCTATGATTTACTGATCAAAAAGTTTACAACTATATCGGGTGCCTATGGAAGTGGTTACGGAGCAGACCATGCTGTAGTAGACCCGCTTCGTAGTTTAAAGTATTCCGGTACAGCGGTATACCCTGACTTGTTTGCAGAAGGTAGTCCAGGGCAATATGATCTAAATTTAGGGGATCTATATCATATTGATCAAAATCAAACGGTCCAAGGGTCTGCATTTTATGCCGCTTTTTTAGATGAATTTGGTGAGCTTGACTTTGAAAAGGTATTGTCATATTCGGATATAGTAAATACACCGGCTGGGACAATAGGTATCGAGTCAGTATTAAACTCTGAGACCAGCTCTTATGAAACCCTCATTGAACTTGAGACAGAAGATTACGGTATTTTTAAGAATATTAAAGTTATGGAGGCAATTACAAAGTTGGATGGAGACTACAAATTTATTTCTTATGTAAATGGCTTCTTTTATATGCTTGGAAAAACACTTGATCATCAAGGAGTTATTATCAAGACAGATGACTTTACTGACTTTACACCTTACTTTTTAGTCGACGCGAATGGTCTATTAGTGGGGGCAACAAATAACTTTATGAGTTATGATGAAAACTCTAATGCACTTTATATTGGAGTCCAAACATCTACTAAAGCTCACTTGTTTAAATTGGATACTACAAAAGTAGATCCAGAGCCAATAATCATGTTTACCCAGGACTTAACCCTAAATAACACAGTAACAAGTTTTTATGATGATGACCCTAGATATCTAAACGGCAGTCAGTTATACGGATTTTTTGCGGCGTTCACCTTAGATACAAAACTCTATGTGGGGCTAAATGTCAGTAATTATCAATCAGGTGGGGTAGTTGTAGAAATACAGCCAACACCATTTGATTTACAAGATGAAGACCCAAGCTCTGGTACAAATAAAGGTTACTTTAAGCCTTTTATTAGTGGTCCACAGCACTTATATTTTGACAGACACTTTCCTCGAGAGATGTCGGATAGACACTCAAACGGGACTAAATCTATTATTAAGCAGGGGGGCCGATTATTTCGTTTAGACTTTTCTGATAATTTCTTAGAAATTGTAGATGGTAGACAAGTACCAGTGATAGTAGGACAAGAGCAGAGAAGAGAAGTTGAGGGGGCTAAAATCCAAGGATATGATCCTTATGATTTTCGTGACGAAATTGATCACATTGCTCCAAACTATAGTCGTTTAGATGATGGGTTGTTTATTGGTTTAAAGGACAATAAACTGTCTTACTATAGTTTTCCTAATATGAAGATTTTTTCTTGTGATGATTTTGGTCAATATCAGGAGATTAAAGCAAATGCAAACGGTACAGAAACTCTTGTTTCTAATAAATTCCGAAATATCTATCATGTAGATGTGAATGATTCTCAAAATAGTTGTCGTTATTATTTAAAGTACTCCATACCTAAGAGTATCGTTGGTACAGGTGAATATAGTTTTACACAAATTAGTTCAAATGAGCTTTACATTGCTCAGGGCGATAAAATTAGCTACTGGAACACCACTACTGATGAGATTAATGAAATATTGAGTCTTGATAGTGGTACGGAGATTAGCGGTCTGGTCTATCATAATGGAGTTATCTTCTATTTATATGGAGATAAGGGCAATGACAGTCAGGAGTTATATGCCTTAGATTTGAGTACAAGTCAGTCTAATTATATTTCTGGTAGTACTCGTCAAGTGTTTGCTCATGAAAATAAGTTTTACTATCTCGAATATACTGGGTTATACGTTTTAGATCCAAACAACGGAGAGTTTTCTGAAGCCTTCAGATTTGGTGATGGTACAGAAGGGGCTAATCAACAAACATCTTTACTGAATGATATTCAGTATTATAAGGTTAGTTCTATAGCACCGGGACTAAATAGAGCTGTAGCTTATATTTCTCAAATGGCTGATGATTATTCTCAAATAAAAAAAGTACATGATGTGGACTTTACTAAACCTGTAATTAGTACAGTAACAGCTACGCATAATGGTATCTCTGGCAATTTAGTGAATGGAGATGTTGTTACATTTACTGCTATTGTCAACCATAATAGTCCAGTCGTTTTAAATGCTAGATTTAACGGAAGTAAACTTAATTTTGTAAAAGAAAATAGTGATACATATGTGGCAGAGTATGAAGTTGGTCCTAGATCAATTGCTATGTCTTCTGCTCTATCATTGGTAGGTCTGAGAGCTATTGACAACAAAGGTCAAATATCAGATCCAATGAATGTGAGCGTGAATGGGTTGATTGATATCACTCCAACTTATACTTCAGCTACGGATCTGATCTTAAGATCAGCTTCATATATTAAAGTGGAGACAGATAACTATAACTTTCAATTTAGCGTAGAAAATATGACGAATACAACGGTAAACCGGGTGATGATTCGCTTAAAGGCTAATGGTAGTATTTATAAAACTGCTATGGATTTAGAAGTGACTGCTCATTCTACAAAGGACTTTGTTTATAATGTAGTTCCTAGTACGGTTTTTTCAGCCTTAAATAATTTTGATCCTTCAATATTAAGAGTAAGAGCTGGAGTTATTCCGCAATTGGGAGATGTTGAAGTTTTTGAGGATCGTAGACCGATAGATAACTATATCGTTTTAGAAAAAAAGGAGCCAATTTTTACTGAGTTTAATGATGTTAATCAGGCTTTGGTAATTCCGTTTCCTGCAATAGATGCTTCTACAACATATTATGTGGTGAGAGATGCGGCACAAGGGCCTACAAGTGGAGTATACACTACAGATACTACGACAACGACGTTAACAGTCAAAGTTTTAGACTCACAAGGAGTTGAAACCGATCTTGTATTACGTGCTCAAAGAGATGCAAACTCAACGAACGGAAACGGTGTTAAATACCCAATGAACAATGCTAAAGCGGAGACAGATGCTTTTGGTAATGCCATAACACACTCTTCTTTGGTTTTAAGCTTTCATCCTGAAGATAATCAAGGGTTAGCAAGTGGAGAAACCTTTGAAACCATTGGTGATTTAGTGATCGATGCTCATAACTGGCACTTAGAGAGAAGTCTACGTAATACAATCTATATAAAAGTTAAGATTACCACTCCTCAAATTTAAGCCCTTGCCATATTATAAAAAGTTCTTAGACTGTTTTGTACTGTAATAGTTCAAAATAGTTTTTGAACTTTTTGTTTATATCTATCACTTCATATGGAGTCTCTATGAGAAAACTAGCAATATCTGCAATAATCCTTTTAAATACAGCTTGTGTAATGGCTGCGCCTATTATGCGAGTACCCAATACTGCATCTTCAAGAGTAATAGTAAATCAGTTAAACTTAGATTATACCAGTCGAACCCCAGAGTATATCGAGTTTGTCTATGATGAAGAAGCAAAGCAAAGATTGATTGATTTAGGTCACGAAAACACTTCGTTCTTCAAAAAAACAACAATTACAAATAAAAATGCAGATGAGCAATTTAGCGAGCTTATGAGAAAGGATGACTTGGGCATCTATCATACTTATGAAGAGATTGTTACTGAGTTAAATGATTATGCTAGTACTTATCCAGGTCTTGCAAAAGTAATTCAAGTAGGTACTACTTTTGAGGGTAGAAATATCATAGGTATTGAAATCGGAAATCAATCCAATCAAGATAGGGTTCCATTTTTAGTAATGGGGACACATCATGCCAGAGAGTGGATTGCATCCGAAGTACCAATGGCTTCTGTAAAAGATCTATTAGAGTCCTATGAGAGTGATGCACAAGCTAAAAAGATTGTAGATTCATCAACTATAGTTTACGTACCAATGTTAAATATTGATGGTGGAATCTACTCCAGAAACGGATCTCCCATGTGGAGAAAAAACAGAAATGCCAATAATAAAGGTGGTGTTGGAGTAGATAACAATAGAAACTATGAGTATAAATGGGGAGTAACGGGAGCTTCTTCTTCTCCTTGGTCTGACACTTATAAGGGCGAGGAGCCTATGTCTGAAAATGAAAATCAGGCTGTAGAGTCTTTGTACCAAAAATATAAGTTTAAGAGCTCAATTTCTTTTCACTCCTATTCTGAGCTAGTTTTATGGCCATGGGGTTATACATCATCGATTCAGTGTAAAGATAATGAAATCTTTAAAAAGATCGGAACAGGAATGGGTGAAATTATGGGTTATCGACCTATGCAATCAGCTGATCTTTATCCAGCAGCTGGAGATTCTGATGACTACCTTTACGCTAAGCATGGCGTGTTAGCTTATACTATCGAGTTAGGGCGACGATTTGTACCAAGTGAGTCTAAGGTACCAGAAATTAATTCTAAAGGATCTAAAGCGTTAAGATACTTTTTTGAAAATGCTCGTAATCCATTTGAAAAAGTTGTAGAAAACAAAGAGTACAAAGTTCTAAAATCACTAGAGTACACTGTATATGCTTTAGAAAGAGCAGAGTATGATACGCAAACACTTCAAGATGCATATCAAAAACTTGCTACATTTACCAAGCAAGAGATTCAAACTGGAATGAACACATTGAAAATGAAGCATAGGGTAAAAAAGCACATTGAAGCTGACCTGAGCACATTTGAGAGGTTTAAGAAACACAATCAATAACTTGATCGTTTATTAAAACCCTAAATAAAACAAAAAGCTGTGAGCATTTTACTCACAGCTTTTTTTATGAAGGACTTAAGTCCTCAGAATCGTTAGTTCATATCCTAAACGGCTTCGAGAGTTAAGGTGTATATGATACTTTTGGTCGTGAAATTTTAAAGTTAGAGACTTTTGTTTTGGGTGAAACTCAATGATACTACTTAAAGCTTGTGCTTCTTTAGGGCTTAATGCTCCTAAATTGGTTAAGCAAGTGATGATAAGGTCTAAAACTTTAGAAGTAGGTAGGGAGTTTTGATATGTACTAAACAATTTTGCCACAATAGAGATAACAAAACTCTGATCTCGAAACTGCTCTGGAAAGCGGATGACTCTTCTAGGGTTAAGTTTTCTGTAGATGAGGGTGAGGCTTGACTCTTCTAGATGTTCGTGGATGTAGTACAAGGCTTTGCAAAAGATACAATTGAGTATGAGCTCTTGGTTACTAGCTTTATCTACACCAAGATATTGATATTGTGCTTTTGGTAAAATTGTTTCAACTCGTTTGACAACATCATCAATAAAATTGATTTTCTGGTGTAAACTAAGTTCAAAAAAGTGATTCATAAACTGCTCCAAAAATTGTTTTGTAAATTGTAGTCATGATTAGATAGATTTACAAATTACAAAAATTAAGCTCTTGTGAAACTTACAATTTTAAACTGTTATGATATACTGCAACACAAGATTTAACCAAGCATTTTTAAGAGTTTGAGTGCAATTGAGTCACTAATTAATTTTAAAAATAGCTATTTATATAACTAAAAATATATACCCATCCAGATTGCTTTTCTAATTAGATATAAAAGCAAAAAGCTTGAAAAGCTTATTAAAACAACGTTTTAAACTGGTTGGTAACACAACCCAAAACTGTAAAATTGTTTGTTTTTGGGTATAGAGGAAGTCATGAGTAAATTTACTAAGAGACAAAAAGAGTTAATGAATTCTTTAGGGGATGGGGTTCTGGTTTTGGCAGGAGCTTCTTTGATGGTAAGAAATTCTGATGTAGATTTTCCGTTTCGTCAAAATTCGGACATGAGATATTTAGTTGGTTTTGAAGAGCCTGACTCTGTTTTGATTTTAAGAAAAAAGTCAGACTTGATTGAGTCTGTTTTAATCGTTCCACCAAGTGATAAATTACAAGAAATCTGGAACGGAAAAAGACAAGGTATTGAGGGAGCAATTAATAACTTCAATGTAGATCGGGCATACTCAAATAAAGAGCTAGAAGCTGCACTACAAAAAGAGCTCGAAGGATTTACCACTTTATTTTTTGAATGGAACGAGTCAGATAGCTTTGATCAAATCATTCTAAAAACCTTTAAAGCCTTCAAAAATGCTTACAGAAAAAATCCAATCTATCCAACGACTACAAGTTCTTACGGAAAGTCTCTATGGCAAATGAGACAAAGAAAAGATCAGGATGAACAAAAAACTTTAGGAGTAGCTGCAAAAATTACTCAATCTGCTTTTGAGCACAGCATGAAAAATCTAAAGCCAAACATGAATGAAGCTGAAATATACGCTTTATTAGAGTATGAATATCTTAAAAATGGTGGGACATCTGGTTATGGCAATATTGTAGCTGGGGGGGCAAATGCCACTTGCCTTCATTACACTAATAATAATGCACCATTAAATGCTGAAGATATTCTATTGATTGACTCAGGGTGTGAAAAAGATGGTTATACTGCTGACGTAACAAGGTGCTTTCCTGTGAATGGAAAATTTGGTGATAAGCAAGCTAAGATTTACTCCATTGTCTTAGAGGCTAATAAAAGGGCGATTGAAAAATGTGTGGTGGGAAGTTCACTTCGTGCAGTACATGAAGAGGCTTTAAATGTTTTGGTACAAGGTCTGATTGATATTAATGTATTAGATGGTAGCCTAGAGCAAAATCTAAAAAGTATGTCTTATAAAAAGTTTTACATGCATAACACTTCTCATTGGTTGGGTATGGATGTTCACGATGTTGGTTTATATGATGTGGATGGTGTACCAGTACCCTTCGAAGAAGGGATGTGTTTAACAGTAGAGCCAGGTTTATATTTTAATCCAGACTTTTCAGAGCGCAGTACAGATTATGACGGCATTGGAGTAAGAATTGAAGATAACATCGTGATTTCTAAGTCTGGACCAATCAATTTAACAAAAAATATCATAAAAGAAATTTCAGAAATTGAAAGTATGATGGCAGGATCTTCTGAATGAGTGAAGAAGATGATAGATTTTTAGAGCTTCAAAACTTACTCGCTGATGCAGGACTTATAGAAAATAGTGATAAAATCGAGCTAAACTCCAGTGAGTTTGAAGAGCTAGATGAAGAAAATGCTGTTATAAGTAAACCTCGCAAAAAAAAGAAGGTAAAGCCTGCTAAAAAAGCTATAAGTAGTGCGGATACAATGCCATCTATCGATGATATGATAGCAGGCATGCCCGATGATGATGAAGACGATGTGGATGATATCTACGAGCAGCAAATTAATCATGGTGAGGGGCTTGAGAAAGCAAAAGTAAATTTGAGCTTTTCAGAAGACTTAATGGAAGCCTACATGCATGTGGAGCCAGAAGAAAACTACCCTTTAGATCGTAGGTTTTTTAAAAGGTTCTTTTTGTTTAGAGGTCTACGCTACGGAATAGATTGGGAAGCTGTTGACTCTGTAATTGAGAGCTCTAACCAGATGATGTTGGTTGATCAAGAAATCATCGCAAGAGGAACGGCTGTTAAACTAGGCCGACCGGCTCAGATTTTAAAATATTTTGAAGAAGTTAAAACATTTAAATTTGTAGAGGCATCAGCAGAAGAAAAAAAAGACTATTATAAAAAACATCGAATCAACATGGTCAATAAAGGCTTGTTGTTAGCTGAAAAGCTAACAGCGATTCCTGGTGTAGATGGCATTAATGTAAAGGGTGAGGTTATACCTTCACTTAGTTCAAAAGATGTCATATTCAAGGCTGGAAAAGGCTGTAAACAAGTAGGCAGTCAAATTTTTGCAGAGATTGATGGACGACCTGCGATCGATGACACGGGCCGAATTGAAGTTGTGCCATTGTATACAGTTTACGGTGATGTGGACTTAAGTGTTGGTAATTTAGACTTCAATGGTAATATTGAGATCATGGGTGATGTAATGGCTGGGATCACTATAAAAGCTGGTGGAAGCATATTTGTTAAGGGCTCTGTTGAGTCTTCTATTTTAAATGCAGAAGAAGATATAACCATCAATGGTAGTTTGACAGATCCGACAGCCAAGGGTTTAATTCAAGCAAAAGGAAACTGTAAGCTTTCACATTGTAACTCAGCAAACATTGAAGTAGGCGGAAATCTATATGTAGATAAGGAGTTAATTAACTCAACTGTTTTTGTGGCAGGTAATCTGAGCTTTAATAAGTCTCGTGGTGCCATTGTAGGAGGGCGAATCTCAGTTGGTAAAGACGTTGATTTATATAGTTTAGGTTCAAATTTTGGGGTTACGACTATTTTAAACGTGGGCCGTGGTGAAGTGATTCGTAGAAAACTGGTACACGTAATTCAGCGTGTAGAAGATTTTTTTAATCAGTTAAGAGTAGTACGACAAGCCAAGAAAAAGTTTCAATCAGAAGATGGGACGTCGACTATGTCTGAACTAAAAAGAGCACAATTAGGTAAAGCAATTAGCAACAATGAAAGCCGTCTCACCAAAGCTTTGTTAAATGAGCGAGAAGAAAAAGAAGAACTAGAAAGACAGCTGGGTAGCTTTTCGGCCCATTTTGTAAAAATAAGAAACAAAATTCATGCTGGAGTACGTATGTCTATTGGTGGCTGTCAGTTAAACATTGAGAAACGAGACGGCAGAGTAGAATACTACGAAGATGTAAAAACTAAAAAAATTAAAAATCGACCATTATCAGAAGGCTAAACTTCAGAGGATTTAATATGAGTAATGAACTAAAAATTGTTAAAGGATTAATCGGTGTAGGTTTATTGAGTTTGTGCTTACAATCAAATGATACTACTGTAATGCAAGCGCTATCTACAAAAGCAGTAGTTAAAGCTCCTACACCACCAATGTCATCACCAAAATTCAAGAAAAAAGCATCTGTTGAAGACAAATTATTAGAAGTGTCTAATTTACAAAAACAATTAGAGACTGAAAAACAGCAGATACAGATTTATGGACAAATGTATCAGCAATATCGAATGATGCAACAATGGGGAAGAGTTCAAGAAATCACTCAAAAGTATAAACAAGCTCAAGCTCGAATTATGTCTGGAGAGCAAATTCTTAAGGCTAAAGTTGAAGACCTAAAAGCGTTCATGCCTGAGCTTGAAAAAACAAAAACGAAGAGTGGAATGCAATCTCTAGTGACACTATATTCCTCTATGAAAGAGTATGACGCTCAGTTTCATCTACTTGGAAAAATGAAAGCTCAATTTGGACTAAGCAATACAGAGCTTTTAGAGTATGCAAAAGTAGCTGGTAAAACCAATCGATATGAAGAAGTGATCGCAATCAATTCAGAACTAGAAAAGCTTTTAAAAGGTGAAGAGCTGTCTCCTGTTTTATATGATAAAGCACAAGCTCAATTTTTTTTACATAAGTTTAAAGAGAGTTTACACTCGATTCATCTTGGTTTGAAGTATAAAAACTACAGACAACAGTTTACAGCTTTAAGAGCCCAAGTTACGTCATGTAGAGATCAGTTTAAAAAAGAGCTTCGATTTAGATCAAGAGACAAAAACTTACCAATTGTAGAGTTTGAAACCTCAAAAGGTAAAATCGAGATGGTTTTGTTTGAAGATGATGCTCCAAATGCTGTAGCCAATTTTATTTTATTAGTGGACAGCGGATATTATAATAAGCAAAAATTTCATAGAGTGATACCACAGTTTATGGTTCAGGGTGGAGATCCTAACTCTAAAGATGACAATCCAAATAATGATGGATCGGGAGGCCCAGGTTATAAGATTCGTACCCAAATATCTAAAAGACTTCATTTTCGTGGTGTAATGTCTTATGCCAATGCAGGAAAAGACACAGATGGATCTCAATTTTTTATGACCCATAAGCCTACAACTCATTTAAATGGTAAACATGCAGTGTTTGGGTATATTACTAAGGGGATGGATGTTGTAGATAGTATTCGTCAATATGATGAGTTAATCAAAGCCAAAGTTGTTTATAAACGAGACACAAAATATAAAGTAAACAAAATTTAATTTTTACTATGAAAAAAATAGACTTATTCGATGCTCATCTATTTCATTTAGTTGAGCATCACTTAAAAGCAAAAAAGCTTGTATCGCAAATTTTATTTGTGTTGTTGTTTCTTGTGCTGCTAACAGGATGCAACGAACAAAATCAAACAAAGTTAAGGGTTAGTTTTTCTAATCAAAAAATTCAGCTGTTGGCTGATCTAAAAGATGCAAATACCTTTCATGGTGAGTTTATCGAAAACTATCGTAGTGGCAAACAAAAAGTTGTAACTCAATTTAAAAATGGTTTGCTAGATGGTGATTTTACAGTCTATTTCTCAAATGAAGAAATCAAACTAAAGAGATCCTTTGTAAAAGGGGTGTTAGTTGGCGAGTCTTTAGAAAACTATCCCGTAGGAAACCCCAAATTTCAAGGAGAGTATTTCCAAGGAAAAAAACATGGAAAACATATTAAATACTTTGAAAATGGTGTAGTTGAATCCAGTACGGAATTCGACAAAGGACTATTAGATGGAATTTCTGTTGTAAACTTCAAAGAAGGTTATGTAAAAACTTTAAAAAAATATGAACAAGGTCAATTGATCTACGAAAAAGAGTTTGATTTTCAAGGTATATTAGTTAGTTTCAAAGAAGTAAAAGACAAGAAGCTATTTGATTACAAGATCAAAACAATTCGAAATAATTTCCCCAAAACAAAAGACAAGTCATGGATGTATGCTGTGGCAACTGCCGGGCCATTTGCAGACAAAAAAGTAGGCTATGAAAAAAAGTGGCATCCAAATTATCAAATGAGTGTTGAAAAGAAATGGGATAAAGGTCATTTAATTTATACTAAAAAAATGAACCAACAAGGGGTTTTAATTTATCATCAATTTGAAAAAGATAAATTAAGACATATTCATACTTGGTATGATAATGGCAAGCAAAAAGAAATCAAATCCTTTGAGGATACAAAACGACATGGAAACTTCAAAAGCTATTATGAAAATGGAGTTTTAAAAATTAAAGATCAGTTTCGTCACGGAAAAAGAATTGGATCTTATTTAGAGTATGATGAACAAGGTCAAAAAAGAGTAGAGTTGAATTATGAGAATGGGCTCAAATCGGGTAGAGCCATTTTATACTATGCAAACTCCAATAAAAAAGAAGATAGAAAGTATAAAGCGGGTAAACTAAATGGACCACAAACTCTATATTACTCCAATGGTAAGGTAGAGCAGATTTTATCTTATAAAATGGGTTTAAAAGAGGGAGTTTGGATCTCTTATTATCAGGATACATCAAAAAAGAGGGCTCAAGTTACTTACAAAAATGACATACAAAATGGTATGGCTTTAAATTACCGTGAAAACGGAAGACTTAAAGATCAAGTAAATTATGTAAATGGTAAAAAACAAGGAAAATTTGAGAGTTTTGACTCATTAGGAAAACCCCTAGAAACAAGTACTTATCAAATGGATCAACTTCATGGTTTACAAATATTTTACACACCAAACGAAACAGTACTAGAGTCAAGAACCTATAAAATGGGTGTACGCCATGGTTTGTCTCAAAACTTTTATCCTAATGGGCGAGTTTTAAGTAAACAAACTTATAGAGAAAACCTGTTGTGGGGTACCAAAGAGATTTTTTATAATAATGGTAGAAAAAAGAAAACTTGCGAATACGTAAAAGGTAAAGAAAGTTTTTGTAGGTTTTACAAAGCCACTGGTGAAGAGATTTTTGATCCTCAAGAGCAAGCAAAATTAGATTAATTATGTAATTTAAAACTGGACAACAGTGATGAGCAACTGTAGTAATTATGGTTAAAAAATGTATACTTTTTATTCTGTTGTTCATTGTTTTTGTACCATTAGAGAAGCTGTTCCCGATAAAAAAGCAAAAAGTATTTAGAGAGCAGTTTAAAAATGATATGGTTCATTTTTTTATGAATCAAATCTTCATAACTGTAGGCATATTTATTTTTGTGATTCCTTTTTTTATTTTAAGTAAATTTACGAGTACAGTATTAGCAATCAAGGTTTCGTCTCAACCTCAAATCCTACAGTTGTTTGAAGGAATCATAATCGCAGAGTTCTTTGGATATTGGATCCATCGATTGCATCACAAGGTACCGTTTTTATGGAAACTTCATGCGATTCACCATAGTCCAAAAGATTTAGATTGGTTGGCGGCAGTAAGGGTTCATCCTCTAAATGTCATTTTAAATCGTTTGTTTGCCACGATACCTTTATTATTTTTAGGGTTTTCAAAAGAGTCATTTGGTGGTGCAATCATTTTTATCCAGTTTTATAGTTTATTTTTTCATGCAAATATTAATATTAGGCTTCATAAGCTTTCTTATTTGATCGGGACACCTGAGTTGCATCGAGTGCATCATAGTAAAGACATAGAAGAGTCCAATTGTAACTTTGGTGGCTTAACGCCAATATTTGATCAAATTTTTGGTACTTTCAAGTTTCCAGATCAATTACCAAAAGAGTATGGAGTAGAAGAAGACACTCCCACTACCTACATAGCGCAACTAAAATTTCCTTTTCAATCCAAGGATAAGTAGATAATCTTTTATTCAAATATCTTTGCTTTTTTGAAACAAATTAAGTTAATGTACGTATAGATTGTTGCTGTAATAAAAAAGCAGCAATTTGTCGTATATTTGTGAAAACGGCTAAGAGTGGGCACTTTCAAGGTAAAAGCTCGCTGAGTGAATTTAAAGATTATAATATGAACAATTTACAATAAAGTATTCAGGATAAAGTTTATGAAGTTTCTAGTTTTGATGATGTTGGTATTCAACGCTTTTGCAGTTGAAGGTAATGATAGACAATGGTCTAGCATATACTCACAGTTAAAGTCATCTAATTTTCCTCAAATGGATCCTTATGCAGCTGAGTATAAAGGAATTGACCCTTTAGTACGCTACCCTGTTGAAAAACAAAACCAAGGCTCTGTCTATTTGGTGGATAATCTTCGTATTAGTAAATTGCAAGAAGAAATAGGTAAAAAAGATAAAGTAAAGTATGTAAGGGATATTCAGTGGTCGTCGGCTATGATTGATGTCTCAAAGTTACAAAGAGTTAGTGTTGTATTTGCAAAAACTCAGATTAACTTGGGTGTGGTAACTCCAAAAACTGGACATGCTCAAATGTTGTTTGAGTTTGGACGTGGAGGCGTAGTAACCAAAGAGGGTTTTGTTGATACATTAGTCATATCTTATGAAGGAAAAAGAAAAGACGATCAAAACTTTAATCCTTTGGTTGGTTTGTTTAAAGTGTATCCATCGATTTTTGTTATGAGTACCTTTGAAGATTTATTAGTTAAGATCAGTACTTTTTTTAATGGAATGGAAATCTATGACTTGGATTTGAGTGACTCTCAAAAGAAAGCATTGTTAACAAATTATTTAAAAGCGGCTTTGGATACAGAGACATTAAAAAATGAAAGATATCATACAACTAGAAACTCATGTGTAACTAATATGTTTAAATTGCTTAATTCTGTGTTACCAGAAGGTAAGCAAGTACAAGAGTGGTATCAAGCCTTTGGTTTATACCCAGCAAGAACCCTAGACTCAATTTTACCTGAGCGCATGGAAAAGACATTGCGAAAGTTAGACTTAGTAACATTAAAGACCGATATATTTGGCAAAGAGAAATTGCGAGAGTATTACTACGGATTAGTAGAGGTACAAAAGAGATATATAAAATCTCCTAGAATTTTTCAAATGATGTATAAAGATTAAAATTATTCATCAAGCAGATATTGAGGTCCACAAATTGGGCCTCTTTTTTTTTGGGCTTAAAAAAATGAAATTATTACTTAGACTTTGGTAAAAGACCAAAGCTATGGAGAAAATATGAAAACTATAAAATTATTTATAGAGCAATTTAGTTTAATAAAGAGGCTTTTGCCATACATTCAAAAGCACAAAACAAAGTATTTTGCTGCTTTGCTTTTGTCTTTGGCTTTAACAGTGGTGAGTATCTCAAAACCATTGATTTTAAAGCTGATTATTGATGAAGCTGTACAGGCAAAGTCAGAAAGCACTTTAATAGCATATTCAGCTTTGTTTGTATTGATGTTGTGTATTGGGGTTTTTGGTGGTTACAAGCAATTGGTATTAATGTCTGAGTTTGGCATAGATATGATTAACTCTGTCAAAAGAGATCTCTTTGATCACATATTGAAACTCGGATTGCGATTTTTTAACAAACATCAGGTTGGTTGGATCATGTCTCGTATCGAAAGTGATACAGAAGAGTTAAAAAACTTTTGTTCTAGGTTAACGATTCACTTATTGATGGATATTTTGAGTTTTGTGGGTGTGTTTTGCATTATGTTTTATTATGATCAGCAGATCGCTGGCATGATTGCTTGTGTATGTGCAGCTTTATTTTTCATGGTTTTGTTTTTTATAAACTATATGAAGAAAATCTATAATAAAGCTCGTTCTGCTTATGCAACATTGAGTGGTTTTATTGCTGAATATGTATGTGCCATTGAAATTATTCAAATGTACGATCAAAAAGAGAAATTAAAGCAATTGTTATCCCAAGTTACTAAGGATCGATATGATATCGAGTTACACTCTCAAAAACTTGAAAATGGTTTTTGGGGACTGTTTCGATTTTTTACAGAGAGTCTTTTGATTATCATTATCTTATGGGTTGGAATCCCTCAGTTGATGGCTAAGACCATGTCTCTTGGTAAACTGATTATGTTTTTGGAGTTTTCTGTACAGATGACTCGTCCATTGTTTGCTGTAAGTGAAAACTTTAACAATATCCAAAGAGCTCTTGTTTCTTTAACACGAGTTTGTGGCTTATTGGACGAGAAACCAGACGTAGATACTGGTGAAAAATTAGAGCAAGCGTTTCATTCTACAATTGAGTTTAAGGGAGTCGACTTTTTTTACAATGAAGATAAAAAGGTTTTAAAAAACGTAAACTTTAGTATCAACAAAGGAGAAAAGATCGCCTTGGTAGGTCCATCGGGTGGTGGTAAGTCTACTATTGCAAGTCTACTCTGTCGGTTTTATGATCCCACCATCGGTGATGTATTGGTTGATGGTAAAAAGTTGAGTGACATTCATGTTAGCTCCTGGAGAGCGCAATTGGGACTTGTTTTACAAGATGTATTTTTGTTTGGTGGAACCATATTAGATAATTTAAGAGTGTTGGATGATAGTTTTGAAGTATCCAAGGTGGTTGATGCAGCAAAAAACTTAGGAGCTGACTCTTTTATTTCAAACTTGCCTAATGGATATGAAACAGAGCTAAAAGAAAAAGGAAAAAACCTCTCTCAAGGAGAGAAGCAATTATTGAGTTTTTCACGAGCCATGACTTTTAATCCTGAGATCTTGGTTTTGGATGAAGCTACTGCTTCTATAGACCCTCATACTGAGTATTTAATCCAAAAAGGTCTAGATACCCTACTTGAGGGTAGGACGGCTTTAATTATTGCTCATCGATTATCGACTATTAAAAATGTGGATAAAATTTTGTTTGTTGAAAACGGTGAGATTATTGAGCAAGGCAGTCACATAGAGTTGATTGCACAAAAAGGTAGATATTTTGACATGTTGAATTTACAGCTTCAGCAATCAGCATAGGATAAAATTATGAAATCAAATATATTATTTTCGAAATTTCATTGGCAATGGATTTCAAATATCTGGAAAAGGCATTTACCCTTTGCTTTATTGTTAGTTTTTTTGACAATATTATCAACGGTATCCTCATTATTATTTCCGTTATTTTTTAAATACCTAATTAATGAGTTACAGAAAAATGCTACCTCATTACAATTAGATGAGTTTCGCTTGCAAATGATTGGTCTACTGTTAGTTATGGGATTATTACAATTGTCTGCTGCAAGTTATCCTTATTTTCGAGCAAAGATGAACCTAATCATTGATTGGGAAGTGAGAGAAAAGTACTTTCATTTATTGCTAGAGCAAAATCAAGAGTTTTTAAGCCACTTTAAAACAGGAGACTTGATCACAAGGTTGACCGATGATATCGCAAGGTTTCCTAAAATTTCATGGTTTTGTTGCTCTGGTATTTTTCGAGCCTTTAACTCTTTATCTATTGTTGTCTTTTGCATTGGTGTAATGACTTATTTAAACTGGAAGTTGGCTCTGTGTACGTTGCTTCCATTGCCTTTTGCCTTGTGGGTTTATACTACCTTGGCTTCTAAATTAGATGAGGGGTATAAAGCTTCACAAAAAGCTATTAGTGAAACAAATAATCATTTGGAGTCTTGTTTATCTGGGATCAAGATATTAATGGCTTTCAATGGAGAAAAAAGAGAAGTAAATCGTTTTGAAAGAATTTTAGATGATCGTTACCATGCAGAGTTTAATATTACAAAACTTTCTGGAAAAATGGGCTTGTTTTACGAGTTTATTGGTCATTTTGGGCAGGTTATTGTGGTTTTAGTTGGTGGTTTGATGGTTGTTCGGGGTGAGTTAAGTTTAGGGGACTATTATGCATTTTTTTCTTATCTAGGAATCATTGTGTACCCAATGCTAGATATACCCCATTTATTTGTTACATCAAGACAGGCTTTTGTATGTATTGATCGTTTAGAGGCTCTCAATCAAAAAGCTGAGGATGTGAATCAAGAGGTGACAGAAAAATCTCATGTAATGAGCGAGTTTGAGCATTTGGAGCTAAGAAATGTTTCTTTTTCTTATGAAGAGCAAAGTGTTTTAGATAATATTACTTTTTCTGTGAAAAAAGGTCAGATCGTAGCAATTGTTGGTAAGATTGGCTCCGGAAAATCCACTCTCCTACAATTGATTGCGGGTACACATAAGGCTGGTTTTGGGGATGTTCGATTTAATGGAGTATCTAGAAAAGACATCAATGAAAAATCTTTAAGAAAGTCCATGGCTTTTGTAGCACAAGAACCAACAATTTTCTCAGAAACAGTAGAAGAAAATATTCGATTTTTTCGAGAGTACACTCCAGAGCAGATCAAGACCTCTGCTGGTTTGTCTCAAGTGAAAGATGAAATGGATTTATTGCCTAATGGATTCTTGGAGAAATTAGGGCAAAATGGAGTAAATATATCTGGGGGGCAAAAGCAAAGGCTTACTATTGCAAGAGCATTGCTAGGTAAACCGGGTTTGCTTTTAATGGATGATGTAACCGCAGCATTAGATGCTGAAAATGAGAAATTATTTTGGGGGGATTTAAAAAATCATTTAGATGATGCAGCTATTGTAGTAGTAACCCATCGAATGGCAACAGCAAGACAAGCTCATAAGGTGATTTATTTAGATGAAGGAAAAATAAAAGCTCAAGGAACTTTTGAAGATTTAAAAGAAAGATCACAAGACTTTCGTGAAATGATTAATGAATAGTCTTATGTTTAGATCGTAATATTGTAATATTAGATTATTAGGAGTAGAATTAAGTACTTAATATTTTTTACTTCAGGGGATCTATATGTTTACCAATATGACGATCAGACAAAGACTTTTAGTTATATTAGCAGCACCTTTTTTTGGGGTGCTGTTTTTTTCTGGCAAAATGATTTTGGACAGTAGACAAGTCTACTTGAAAACAAGTCATTTTGACTCATATTTTAAAGTTATGGTTTCCTCATACAATTTAGTGCATGAGATTCAAAAAGAAAGAGGACTATCAGCTGTTTATCTGGGTAAGGTAAACGACACATCTAAGCAAAACCTGAAAAGGCAACAAAAACTTACAAATACTAAGTTAAGACTGTATCAAAAACTAACACACGAAAACAAGTTAAAAGGCTTTCCTGAGGACTTGTTAGGATCAATAAAAATATCTCAAAAGCATTTAGATCATATACAAAAAACTAGGGTTGGGATTATTGAAAACTCTATCAAAATCGATCAAGCTATCGGGTATTTTTCTAAGGCAAATGAGTATTTATTGAACAATGGTAAGCTATTGTCGCGGCATGCAATCTCTTCAAAAATTGGTCGCAATTTGTTTTCTATAAACTTTTTACAACAAGCAAAAGAAAAGTCCGGTACAATTCGGGCCAAAATCGCTGGTGGATTAGCTAAAAACCACTTTTCTTTTACATTGATGGAAGAAATTATTCAACTTCTAAATGTAGAAAACTCCAATATTTTGAACTTTCAAAATACGCTTCAAGGTCAATCACAAAATAACTTTGAAGGAGTCATGAAACAAGAGTCCTTTCAAGTTGTTCGTGATTTATCTAATCGTATGCGAAAAAGACAAGCTCGAATAGAATATGCCAATGATGTTTCAAGAATCGTGGGATATGGTGGTGTGATTCATTTGTTTAAAAATTATGTATTGAGAGGCACAGAAAAGTATAGAGAACGCTTTACAAATAATATTTCTCAGTTAAACGACTTGATAAAAGATTATAGAGCTCACGGTAATATAGAAAAAGACGAGATTGAGGCTTTAGACAAAATTGAAGGTGTATTTAACAAATATGATGATGCAGTTAGTGAGATCCAGCAAATGTTCAAAGATGGGCTATCTATTAAAGAGGTGGATCAAAAGATTAAAATTAATGATACTCCCGCATTAGAAGGTGTGCGTACCTTATTTAGTATTTCATTTGATTTAGATGCAATGACATGGTTTAAGCATTCTACAGCACGGATCGAATCATTAAATGACTTCAGTGATGAGATCGTTTCTGATCTAGAAATTGATGAAGTGAGGGTTATTAAAGAAAGCTATCAAAATATTGTTAGTGCTTCTATTGTGATTAGTTTGTTTATTATATTATGTATTTATCTTGCTTGGACTAACTCTAAAATTATTACTTCAAGTTTACAATCTATTTTAGATATGATAGGTGAATTTACTCAGGGTAACTTAGATTATCGAGTTCATTTTAGATTAAATAATGAAATTACAACCGTTGGACGGGCTATAAATACTTTATTAGACACTCTTCAAAAGGAGATATTTCCAGCATTCGATAGTTTAGCAGAGGGTGACTTAACATATTCTACTGACAATATCATTGTTAAAGAGCGTATTGAAAATACAAATATTCGTATGGCAAATGTTATATCTTTAGTGAAAGATACCTCTGATGATATTTTTTATCAGGGGCAGGAGATTACTAGCTCTTCACAAAGTATACTAGATTCATCGGTAGATCAAGCAGCAGCACTAGAGCAAATTTCAGCATCCATCGAAGAAATTGTTCATAGTAATAAGTTAAATCAAGAATCTTTTCAAGAAGTAAGAGAGTTGGCTATGGACTCGAAAGGGTCAGCTAAAAAGGGTAATGATCAAATGGCAGAAATGGCTCTTGCCATTCGAGAGATCCAGGACTCCTCCCAATCCATTGCTAAAATGGTGAAACTGATTGATGATATTTCTTTTCAAACCAATTTATTAGCCTTAAATGCAGCTGTTGAAGCAGCAAGAGCGGGAGCACACGGAAAAGGTTTTGCTGTAGTAGCAGAAGAAGTGAGAAACTTAGCCCAACGAAGTGCAAAAGCTTCGGGTGAGATTTCAGATGTAGTAGAAAATTCAATTTCAAAAATTAATCGTGGGATTTCTTTAGTGGAACAAACAGAAAATAGTTTAACTGAGATTAATGAACACTCCATTAATCTAGAAAACTTGATTCAAGAGATTGCTGAAAAAAATGAGCATCAACTATCATCTAGTAATGAAGTTAAAATTTCGATTTTGCAAGTGACGGATTTATCAGAAAGATCAACAGCTAGTTCTCAACAAAGTACAGTAGCCATAAAAGATTTAATGAATAAATCTGGGGAGCTTACAAACCTTGTTCAAGCTTTCACTTTATCAGAAGACAATGGTTCAAATAGCTTACCAGGACCCAATACGAAGCTACTGAACAGTTAAAATAGTCTGTTTAGCATTCATATGACAAAAGTTACAAGTAAGTAGTCAGGTTTTAAATCTGACTTTGCTTGTTAACCTCGATGATAAAGCCAAGTTGTTAATCTACTTGGCTTGTTTTAAGCCCTTCTATTCGTCGCTCTTTTTATTATTAATGTACCCCAAGTAAGCTATGATTAACGCTAGATAAAAGTATTGTAAACTCGATGTTACGGTAGATATAAATAAAATAGCAACTATAGATAAAGCAACTCTAACTTTAAAAAAGGGTAAGCTTAGCTGAAATACGATTGCCACAATAAATAAACAAAGTATAGAGAAGTAATCAACTGTGTTTGCTTGTTTTTCTTTTTTCTCTGGAATTTCTTCAAATTGAATGTTGATTTCGGAATCTACTCCGTTTCTAGCGCCAGTGTAGTAGTATCGACCTCTAGGAAACTGAAAATCAAATGAGTCGGTACTACGTACTCTTTGCACAAAACCATTCATATTATACTTTTGACTAATACGAATAGGGTTTTCATCAGAAAACTTATACATGTTTTTATCGGTAGTTAAAGCGAAATACAAGTTTTTAATGTCTGTTTTAAGACGAGGTAGCTTTAAACTAAATTGATCACCACTTTGGCTTAGTGTAGCCTTGAAAAGTAAGGTAATATTAAAGTTGCGCTGCTTTTTATATTTTTTTAGTGGTAAAAGAAGATTTTTATCGTCCTTTTTTACAATATTTAAGTGTTTTCCATCAATTAGGGCTTCTTCTAAAACTGTACCGTCTGGTAAGTTAAGCTCTAGGAATTGGCTTTCTTTGTTGCTTAAAGTTAGTACAAGTTTTTGATAGATTTTGTCTTTGGACAATAGGTAGTTTTCAATTTTATAAGATATACATTGAGTTTTAGAAAAAGAAACAAATGATTTGCTTTTAACCTTCACTTCAAATTGAGATGTATCGCTTAAGCTTTGAGGAAGGTTTTCAAATTCAAGCACTTTACTTTGGTAGCTTTTTGAAGCTGTTTGAGACAATGAATCTTGCAATTTGAATTGTATGTCTTGGCCTTCCTTGCTCTCTTTTTCAAGTTTAAAAATAGTTTCTTTGAACTCTTTTGGTGAGAAAGGAATATAAAATTGAGAGCGATCTTGATTTTGAAAGTGGCGATAGGAAACCGTCACTTCAGAATAAGATTTAATTAAATCAATATGCAATTGATTGTCTTTGTAAGAGAGAGAGTAGTCCTCTCCTTGCTTTAAAGTAGTATATCTATGCTTCACTTGAAACTGAGATAGACTAGCATCCTTTGGTAGCCGTAATTGAAAACTATCTTTGTTTGATAATCTAACAAAATTTTTAACAATTAAATAAGGAGTGGCAAAGGATATTTTTTGGCTGAAATGGATTTTTGATTTACTAGACTTTGTAACTCTACTATTCACATATCTTTTATAGCTTTTTTGTTTTTGAACTGATTTAACCTTTTCTACCTTAAAAGGATATTTACTGAAGTGGATAGATGTCTTTGTCTTTTTAGAGGATAAATAATGTTGTTGGTTTTGTTTGATAGCATTGGAGACTTTCAGGTAGTATTGATCTTTTTTGTAGTCTAGAGTGGTGCTTGATGTAAGGGCCAAAGTAACTTCATTATGAAAATCATCTCCGTAGTTTTTAGATATCAGAGGGCTCTCAATTTGAAGATGAATTGATTTTCCTTTAAAGTCCTTTACATATAAATAGGCATAACCTTTTTTATACTTTATTTCTAGTTGAATGGCATCACCATTTTGATCAATACACTGACTGATGAGGCTTTTTTTATTGAGCCGAAGTAAATAAAAACTATCTTCGTGTTGTTTTGAGATTGCAAAGCTATAAAAGACATTGAGCTTTTTTTCTTTAAAGTTAGGACGAAGTAAAATAGCTTGTGATTCAACTTCAAGTAGATTTTTATCTACCTTATTGTTTTTTTGGAGTTTGTTTAACAAATGGTCTTTTACCAAAAGTTGGTTTTCAAACTGAAAGTCATTTTTTTTGAAGTCAAAAATAGTGTAGATTTTTTCAGTTTTAGGAGCTTGGATACGATGATTGTGATAATGACTTTGTTGTATGTTTTGGCTCCATACTTCTTTAGAAGCATGATTTGCTTGTATACAAAGTAAAAGGCTTAATACAACCATGGAGTTTTTACAGATTCTGGCAAAAGAGTTAATAATAATGATTGCCAGTACAAAAAAGAGTGGCTCTGGTGTCATAAACATAAATTGTCCTGCTGGTGATAAAAGCATGAGTACAGATAAAAATCCCAATAATCCTAGTTTCTGTTTTCTTTCCAAATATAAAAATATAGCAAGATATAAAATGGAGAAAATACTACTAATTAATAAAGTATTGCTTTTTTGAAAGTCCTTTATGGATAATTTAATGAAAACAAGTCCATCAATAGGCGTGTTTTTACCAAAAGAAATCTTACTAGATAATTTAGGAAACTGTATTTCTACAGGCTTTACTCCACTTTTACGTATCTTTTTATATTTTGATTTTTTTTCACGTTTAGGTAGACTTTGTTTATATGCTCGAACCGCTTTTTTAGATCGATACCCACGAAGTGAGGAAGATCTTTGGCGAGAGACAGACTCTCGTTTTTCTTTAAGCATATTTAATTCTTGATTTGCCTTAGAGCGAGACTGACCTGGATAAGGGGGAGCTGGAGGAGCGTAAACATTTTTACGTCCTTTTCTTGGTCTATATTTATCTTTAGCTCCAATACCCTCAGCAAGACCACCAAAGTCATCACCAAAGCTATCTCCATCAAATGAGCTTGTAATGGACTCTTCTGGCTCAAAAGCATCAAATTCATCTTCGAAGTCAAGATTGTTTTGATCTGCTTTTATAGCTTGGGATCTTGGGTAGGATCGAAAATTTGAGCTATCTCCTCTAAACTTTACAGAATTTCCGATAGGAGAGAGTATAAATAATGGAATAATTATGACCACCCCAATAATAAAAATAGCCAAGCCCCATTTTATTTTGCTAGCAGATTTTTTAGTAGTAAAACGATTAAAAATCCATGAAACTATTTTTAAAAAAATGAGCAGAGCAAGTAACGGAACAAAAATCACTACAATACACTCAAAAGTAGAAGATGTGGATTTGAAGAACTTTCTTAAGACAAAGTTTGCATAATTTTTTATGAGACCTTGATCTTGTATTTTTTTATAACTTAAATTGGAGCCGATTGCTTGGATGTTAAGGGCTTTTGGGTAATAAAAGTTCCAACGGGTTCTTAGACTCTCTTCTTTGGTTGGCATATATAAAGATAACTGATGGTCCTTATCTAGAGTTTCAAGAGTTTTAATGGCAATGGTTAAGCGCTTGTCTTTTGGTAAGTTAATAGCGATTTGAGCTTTGTCATTTCGAAACGGTTTTACTGGTTTATTATTGATATAAGACCCCAAAAACTGTACCTGAGGTGGTATATCAAAAACAAAGTTAGATGCTCCTAAATTGAGTACTTTAAAGCTATAGGAGTTAGCCAAGCGAAACTCTTCTGTTAAAATAGAAGATACAGTAGTGTCTAAGACTTTTAATTGAGAGGACTTTTGTTGGGCAAAGGTTTTACTTTTTAATTGAATTTTACCTAATCGCTTATGAAACTCAAAACTCTTTAGAATTGGTAAATTATAATTGTCCAAGCTTTGATCTTTTAGATAAGGCAGTTTAACTAAATTTACATTTTCAATGGAATTGATTTTTACATTTTCACTAGATATAAAATATAAAACTCCTTTAAAGAGACTGGCGTCTATTAAATGAGGGAGAGAAAAGCCATCAACTAATTGCTTTTTAGGGATACTTTGAATAAAGTTTAGGTTGATTTGCCCCATAAAGCCATCAGGAAAGATGATTTGTTTACTGTCGAAATTAAACGGTATACTTGGTTCAAAACTCAATCTCTTTAGCTGTAGATCTTTAGAAAAGCTATGCTTTAAAGAGTATATTTTTTGATGTAATACATTAATATTTAGTTTGCCTTGTATGACAATTTCGTTTTTCTTAACATCTACTTGATATAGAGGTTTACTCAAAATGGAAGCTTTTAAACCACTAATTTTTACGGGGGCCATTACTTCTACTTTTGGTTGGATTGGATCCACTTTTTTTGGTGTAGTAGACTTGATAAGGGTGTTTGAAATTTGAAGTGCATTTAGGCCACCACAATAAAATATATCCTCACTTTGTAGATCGATAAACTGCTTTTTATTGTATGGATTTTGCAGGGTAAACTGATCTCCACCAATTACTTTGACTTGGGTAAGTGCAACGGGAGGCAAGTCAAAATAACCAGGAGATTCAATTAAAAAGCTCACTTGACCTTTCATTTTTTGACTTAAAGGAATCTTAAAGTGTTTAGAGTCTGTCTCAACATTTTGTAAGGATGAGTTATTAGTTAAAACCCAAGAACGAGGGACTAATGCTAGAGATTGATTGGGATCAAACGTGGAGTAAGATAGATCCCAAACAAAGGTACCTTCAAATACGTTTTGCTCTGTCTTTTTTAAGGTTAGACTATACTTTGCAGATTGTATTTTTTGACTTTGAACTTGTTGATTATATTGATCGAGAAGTTTTTGAAACTCAACTTGAGATATCAATTGATGGTTAGAAAAGTGACTTTGAGACACATCTAATGGAAGTAATGTTGGCAAGACATTGAGTTTATTAGCAAAATTGAATGATAAAGTAACTAAAAATATAAGAGTAGATAGAAATTTCATTTTAGTTCTCCTTCTTTTGGTTAGCATAAAATGATTTAGATATGCTCAGAGCAAGTATCCAAAATACAGAAAATAAGGTGGCCACTTTGATGGTGTGAAGAGCACTAAAACTTAGAGTATGTTCAAAAGTAATTAAAAGTAAAATATGAAACAGTATCACTCGAAAGCGTAAAGCCTTGGGGGGAGATTGAAAAATCATCAATAAGTAAAATAATACAAAGAAAAAGAGGCTATAAATGATTTGTTTATTGTCATGTATTTTAGATAAGGTAAAGCCTTGAGACGGGGACTCTTCATTTGCTTTTTGAAAATATCGGTGTAGGCGAATCGGGTAAAAACTTTTGTACACTGAAAAGTCTACGGGCGCCTTGGTTGGGTTTTTTATGTTTGTAGCTTGGGGATTTTTTAGAAATTCAGGCTCTTTTTTAAAGTTCCCACGTACAAAGGCACCTTTTTCAAGATCTAACTTTAAAGGTTCATGTAAAGAAAGCTCATAAAATATTTGGGCACTTGCCAATGAAAAGTTAGGGACTCGTATTTGTCCTTGATTGTCTGAAAGAACTTTTTGTTTACTTGTGATCTCAAGTAAAAAGGCTTCGATCTCTTTTTTGTTGTTTAATTCCATTCTCATAGGAACAACAACCATATCTTTTTGTTTACCAGCTTGAACGATATCTCCGTTGATTCGGGCTGTGATGAGTTGCTCTGTGTCTGATAGTTTGAGGTTAAAAAACTGTTGACCATTGTTTCGGATAGTAAAAGCATATCGACTAAACAGCCAACCATCCTTTTGTAGATAAGAGTGAACTCGTAAACTATCAACAAAGGCGCTAATAGAGTGAACAATCTGTCTAGGAATAGCTTGAATTTTAAACGATTGAGCCTTTGGAGTAGTATCTTTGTGCAAAAGTTGGTGAAAGCTTGGATTAGCTTCACTTTGAAGTTGCGTGGCATTTTTTAAACTAGCGATCAGCTCATTACTAGGCAATATGGAAAAAGATAGGTTTTCATTGGCACTAAAATGATAGATATTTTCAAATTGATCGGCTTTTGGATTAAAGAAACTTTGTAAGTCAGTCGCTTTAGATTTTAAGGGGACTTCCATCTCTAGATCTACATAGAGATTGTTTTTTTGTCCTTGATCATATTTGATCATTAAAATATGCTTTTTATCATCCACATACCAATCGCTTACTTTTGGTTTACCTTCTAGGTTAACTATTTTGATTTGTTTTGGTAAATGAATCAGAAACTCATCTTGATACGCACCTTTCTTTAAAATTTTGGCTTGAGTTTTAATTTGAATATAGTTTTCTTCAATGAGTGCCTTATGATTTAAGGTAAATTGAAGCTTTTCAGGTTCTAACACTTGTGTTTTGGTGATTTTATGAGCTTTAACAATAGCTGCTTCTTTTTTTACTTTTGCAAACTTAAAAGTAACTTGTGTTCCTGCTGCCAAATGATATTGGTAGAGTTTTTTAGTCTCACTTGAATAAACAGAAGACTTGCTACTCAATGAGTATCCTTTAAGCTTTGGAAACTCCAATTTTTGAATCGCTATATACGGTGTTTGTAAATATAAAGAAAAGTCATAAGGAAAGTCATTACAAACAAAATAGTCTACTTGGATAATAGGGTAATATTGATTGGTATTTAAAACTTGAATGTTTTGTTGGTCTATATTTTGAATATCTAAAGCTTGTCCATTGATAGAAACCTTTTCAACTAAAAAAGAGTTTTTATTGTTATAGAAGTTTTGATATCTAGGGATAGTAATCAACGGCTGATTGCTCTGATCTCTTTTTAGATAATAGTCCACTTGCAGTTTAAGTGAGTTGCCTTTTAGATAAAACTTCAAATCACTTCGGTAAAATTGTGTTTGAGTAGGGTGCTTTACTTCATTAACTGTTTTTGGGTATTGAGATTGCTTGATAAAGCTCAAAGTTTTTTTATTGCTTTTATATTTGTATACATCAATAACTTGGGCAAAGTTGGGGCTAAAACAGCTTGCTAGTATAAAAGTTGCAGCAGCAACATTTTTAAAGCCTAAGAGCTTTTTAACTAAGGGATAAAAGAGCAAAAATAATGGTCCTATGAGCAAGGAGCTAGATGGAGGCAAAGATCCACTATTTTGAAAAAAGCTAGTTAACAAAATAGCCAAGCACAAAAATAAAATAGCTTTTATATAGGACTTCTTATAAAAGAAAAAGAAGATTAGGCCTAATACAATCATAAATATAGCGGTGAAAACTGGAGATTGTATAAATGGTGTACTATCAAAATCTAATTCAATGAAAAATGGTGTTTCTAGACCATGGGGAGAAAATAAATGAGAAAAATTAGTTTCACTTGCCACACTATATATTTTTTTATGATTTAAACTTGGTGAAAAATCTCCTTGTAAAATAGGGTGGGCTGGAACATTCGATGAAGGAATATCTTGTTGCAAGTGTCCACTATAAAAGGCAGCAAAAATCGTAAAGGCTACTAGTAACAAGGTAGAAAGGAAAAGCTTTAGTTTAGTTAAAAAGCAATCATGAAAAAAGAGATTGTATCCTAATTGAGATTCTAAGAGATAGATGAAAGCAGCAAGGATAATTAAAAAAGGTAAAATGTATGGGGTGTAAGTGCCAGCAAAACTCAAAAATTGGCTTAAATCACTCTTATCTGCTTTAGGAATGGTAGGAAAGTTAGTCTTTAATATTGGGCTTTTAATACTATCATTTGTGATTTCATAGTGGATATTTGTAGTGTCCTGCTCTAGGGGGATTTCTAGGCGAAAGTTTTGTTTGTCTTTATTTTTGGTTAAAAACTGAACCTCTAGTTTATGCTGTTTTAAGGTAGCTAATGATTTGGATTGTTGGTTTAAATTGAGGTAGTTACCTACTTCACTTCTAAATAGGCTAGAGCTAGGCACATCAACAGAAAACTCTCCCTGTTGATTAACATAAGTATGAATCTCCTTACCATTTAGGTGAGCAGATTTTAGATTAATATTTTTAGGAAGCGGGATTACAAAATTACCCGAGTCTTGTTTTTGAATATCAAAGCTCCATTTATGACTAGCACTAAGGTCTGGGTTGATTTTTGTATTGCCTAAAAAAGAAGAGATGAGTGTTTCTTTTAAAGGATATTTAGCAAAGGTCTCCGTTTTAATCTGAAATTGAAGTTTAGCTTCAAAAAAGCGAAATGCATAAAGAATCGGAACTTTTAAATATTGGGTTAAAGATTTAGGTAGTTCTGAGGCATCGATTTTATTAATTGTTTCAGGAAACTGAAATTGTACTTCGTGAATCTTAACTACATCTTTGGTGAAAAAGGATAGATAACCTCTTTCTTCTTCTAGTTTTTTAAAGTGAATGCCCTCTGCTTCAAGGTGGCCCATAGTTTTATCTAATTTTAAAGGATAGCTACCATTGATAATAACGGAGATTTTATCTCGTTGTGATGTGTGAAACTTTATTCTGTCATTTTCTAGTGTATAGCCTGTATGAGGCTTTATTTTTAAGTTGTTTAACTTAAAGTTTTTTGGAATATGGATTTTTAGCTCTTTAATGGGGTTTCTTGAAATTTTAACTTCTGAATCAAAGGTATAATGGAGGTATTTACGTGACACATTAAATTTGTGTTTAGACTCAGCAAACACAAGTGCTTTTCTAGATTTTTTAACAATAACTTTGGGTGGCTTTACGTCCGTTTTGATTTGGGTATTTACTGGAAGGCTTGCTGAAATAGTGATCTTGTTGATATTAGAAAAGGGGGTATATTGATCCTTCATAGGAAAGGTTCTAACTAATGATGAAGTGAAATAATTAACGTAAGCCGTTAAAAATGACTTATCTTTAGTAAACTTGGCCTCACCAGCGATACTAGAAATCCAGTTTAAGCTAAATTGCCAATGGTTGGATTTTTCAAAAATAGGTAAAAAGGCTTTGATTTTTATTTTTTTTGCTTCATTGGGCTGTATATAAAAACCAGAGTTGTCTTGGTATAACGCTAGACTACTACTAATGATTACCCAAGTTTTTGGTAAGACATATAATTTGTCATCTTTTAAATTGAGAGTAAGATGTAAATTGAGTTGAAGACCTTGTTTTTGAAGATGAAAGTGGGCTTTTTGATGCAAAATACTAGATTGATCTTTTTTTGTTTTCTTTTTAAACAGCTCATCTAGTTTATTTTCGTCAACTAAGATGTATTGGCTGGAGTTTCGTTTTAACTCACTCTCCGATAATAGCCTGTTTTTGAACTGCACTGCAAAAGTGCTTTGAAGAGTTAAGATAAACAATAAAATAGAAGCAATTTTCATAAAATCCCCTGATGGAAAATTAAAACGTTTTTACGAATAGATCGTATTGGAAAGATATAAACGACTATAATCATAGTCTTTGCGGTATAGGGCAGGCATAAAAAATAGAAGAAATTTACCGGTGCTTAGAAAATACCATTTCAATATAGTTTGAAAGTATAAGCTAAAAATTACAATTTTGCGAAGGGTTTGTATGGGTTATGAGGGTAAATTTGAGCAATTCTTATTTTAATCGAATAACATGTGTAGGAATAGTATATGTTTTTGTAAGGATTGTGTGAGTAGATCGACTCGCTTTTAACTATTTGATTTGGAGCCAAGATGAAAACAGTAGTACAGTTTCTTTTTATAGCTATGGTCCTAGGGACTATGAATTATACGGGAGAAAATGATATATCTAGTGAACTTCAAACACTTATTAGATTTCATAAAGACTTCAAAAGAGGCTCATTCAAAAAGGTGGAAAAGGAAATTCAGAAGCAGTTTGATTTACTTCCTCAATCAGAAGATAATTTATTTAAGTTTATTAGTTCAATATCGATAGCGAATAAATCCCATCTCGACTCGATAAACCAATGGATTGATCAGAATCGGAAAAGCTCTATTGCTCAAGCGGTAAAAGGTATGTTGCTAGTGGGATTAGCGTGGAAAGAACGAACAAACTCTTTTTCAAAGGACGTAAAAAAAGAATCATGGGATGGTATGCAACAATATTTAAAGGAAGCATATTCAGCAGCGAAACAAGCTTTGAATTTAGATCCAGACAACTATGTAGCCCATTATATTATTCTAAAGTATCGTTATCATTATCGTGATAAAGAGCAGTTTGAAACTTATTATAGAGGTATAGTTAAGAAGTACCCAAATTCAACTGCTGTTCGGTATCTGTATTTAGGTAAGCTATGGCCTAGATGGTCTGGTTCTATTGCTGATATAAAGAAAGAATTAGACAAGATTACTTCAGATTTTACTAATCCAGATGGGAAAAAAGGCTTCGAAAATTACATGAATTTCTACAATGCTTTTTTGGCTCGTGAAAGGAAAGACTTTGAAGAATGTGCTGACATAGCTTCTATAGATGAAAGCTATCCATTGTATGGGACTAGGGCGAGATGCAATTATGTTTTAGAAAATTACATAGAGGTAAATGCAGACTTTAGCGAAGTTATAAAGTCTAATTTTTTAGATGAAAGTGATCTCATTATGTTTAGTAAGTCCTTGTATGAAATGGGTAGATATTTTGATGCTTCAAGAGTTATGGATTATGCAATTGAACATTATCCAGACAATGCATATTTTTGGAGTTCAGCTTATTTTTATCATTATAAGAGTAATCGTGTAACCACTTGCAAGATAGCAGAGTCTTCATTAGAGCACTTTCCAGAAAATGCATACCTTTTAAAAGCGGCAGTAGCTTGTTTTGATAGAAAAAAGCAGTATCGAAAGTGTATAAAAGTAGGGGGGAATGCCATTAATACAATGAAGTCAAATGGTGACTTTAAAAAGAAGTCTAAAGAATTTGCATCAATAAATAGAAGTTATGAACACTGTACGAAGATGTTGAAAAAGTAATTAAAATATATCCGATATCACTTACTGGATATTGACGTCCTTTTGGTTCATCTAACAAGGTTATAGGAAGTTTTAAGTACTTTTTACTATTTTATAGTATCAAGCTTGCTCTTTACTTGAATTTAATGAAAGTTTAGATAAAATGGTCGCAAAAGATGCAAACAAGATCGTTTGAATCAAGGCTAAATCGGAGCTTAATATGGCAAAAATGGGAAAAGTAGTTACCTTAAACTTTGGTAAAATTGATAGAAAAGCAATTTTGAAATACTTAGATGACTCTATCAAAGGTATGGATAAAGAAAAAGATCAAATCAAAGAAAAAGAGTACGAACTTGCAAGAAAATCCCTGCGTCATGTTCAAAAGAAAGTCCGTAAGGCAGAGCCTAACACAGATTTTACCATCGGTCATATCGAGTATGAGTTTCTTAAAAAGGGACTTGAGCAAATGGTAAAAATGAATGAAACTCGCTTTGATAATATGTTCTTTTTAAAAAGATGGTTTTACAAACTACTTGTAAAAAACTACGAGCACATGGCTACAGTTGTAAAAAGACGTAAAAGTTAGTAAGGACTTCTTACAATAAATTGAGCTAACAAGCTTTTTCTCTAGCAGATCAACAGACTTCGTATGCATTAATTCGAGGGTTTACTTTAACAATCGTCTTTGGTCTAATTTTTCTTTGATAGTTTCAAAACCAAGATGATTTAGTTTGTCTTTTGGGCCAAGTCTTCCGATTTCCTCACCATACTTCTCTAAAATTAAAACTTCTTTAAGACCAGGGTAAGAAATTTTCTTAAAATAGGCCTGGATTCGATTTGCCGGGACCGTTTCAAGTAACTGATCTGTTCTTAGATTATATATATGGCAGTTATTTTCCTCAAATTTAAGTTTGAGGATCACTCTTTTCTTCTCCAGCCAAAAGTAAGTACCAAAGCAAGGAACAAAAAAGAGATAAACTATATTGGGATCTATATTTATAATAGCAATACCCCCGATGATGGGGATGAAAAGAATCAGTGATAGAGTTAAAAGAGCGAACTGCCCCTGGCTTAAGCTATAAGAGCCATAACGAAAGGTCCGAGCAAGTAAGATGAGTGGTGGATGATCTTCTTGTAGAGGAGTGCTTTCATCAACAGAAGCACTAAGCTGATCAACCTTTTGGTATAACTTGGGATCGTTTGACTCTTGAAGGCTTTCGTCTAGCTCTTTAAGTGAAGGGCTGATGATGAGCTTGTAGAATTTGTATTCGACGTAGCCGATAGGAATTGCACTTAAGCCACATATGACCTGTAGAGTTATACTGTCATAATTAAATGATATGAATAGAGGAATGAAGGGGGGTAGTACTATCAGTACATAGAATAAATCAGAGAGGATCGCCAGAATTGGTGAGAAAAGAATGATAAAAAAGTTCATGATAAGATTAGCTTATCATATATTTTTTACAAACCTCAAATCTACGCTTGGTATCTTTAAAGTACTTTAAGGTTAAATGCCCTTTTAAACACCATGTCTTTATTTTTTAGTTCAATAAAGACTTTATATAATTAAAAACCTTGGTATCTTTAGTAATGTCTACGTGGTTTAGTTTAAATACTTTTTTACCAATCATCTTTGCACCTTGATTAGTAAGACCTTTGTCATATAAAGCACTATTTAGATAAAGTAGACCATCACTCTTACCACTCATTTCCATTCCAGCAGGAATTTTCATAGCAGGGTATCGTTCATCGTAGATGATAGGGAAGTCCCCAGCGATCAAAGCAAATTCAACAGATTTAGGAAGACCCTTTTCGTTTAGAACTTCGATCATTCTTCCACCAGCAAGTCGAGCCTTTTCAAGTCCTTGTGAAGCAAGTAACATAGAGTGACCCCCTTCGTATAACTTGTTCATGGTTTGATTAAAATCACTTGTGTAACTCATCATTCCAAGAGGAATACCGATTTTTCGTTGATCACTGATCATTTGAAGTTGACCTTGCCATAAGCCAGAGTGAATATAGTTTTCTCCAGTGCTTTGGTATGATCCGTACATGAGTAACTTAGAGGCTCCCATAGGTGCTGGAATCTTACTTGAACTTAGAGTTAGATTATATAAGTAGTATCGAAACATATTATCGAGTCCTGCAAGTGGAGCACATTGAAAGATAACTCTTCGAACATCGTTTCTGTATTGAGTTAAAAACTTTTTATGATAGTAAGCTGGAGCAGACTCTAAATAGGATCGAGCAGCCATTGCTCCTTTGGAGTGAGTAATAATATCTACTTTAAAGTCTTTGTTTTTTGTTTGCTTTAAAACTTCTTTGATTCGAGTGATGGCATTGGCTACAGCCTCACCTTGATAGATGTTATCCCCATGGTAATGACTAAATGAGATTGCAAATACAGCATAACCTTGATCGCTTAAATATTGCATCAGACCAGTTTTTGTTAAATGATCTTTAGCAAGTGGACTATTTGGGTGAGCATATCTTCTAGTGGCATCATCATTTGCACCGTGAAGCAATAATATGGGAGTTTTGTGAGTTGCTTTATCAAAGTTTGGAGCAAAATGAAGTAAAAACTCAGATGAGTGAGGAGTTTTTGTACCAAACCCTGAGAGTACATGAGAGTAAAAGTGACCTAGTTTTGGATGAAATTGCTCATTTGGAAATCTTGGGTGAAGATCTTTAAGTTTTTCAATTTTTTGCCAAGGAGCAGACTTTTCACCGCTTAAGGTTTGAATCGGCTCTAGTTGGAACTGTGATGTAGCGTAGTTAAAGGTATTAATACATAAGAGTAACTGCACTAAAAACAAAGATTTTTTAAGTAATTTTTTCACAAATTCTACTTTCGATTTTACTTAGGCTATTAACAAAAATAGTCTAATTGTATCCAAAATTGTATATGCAGGGCTCTGAGCTCGGTCGCTTGTATAAAAGCCAAACAAAGTTTGTTTCAATTTAATCAAAAGAATTATGAGAAACTTTTGATTTATGTCAAGCTTTATACGAATATATTTAGCCTAATTTATTGCTCCAATATTAGTGGATGATTGATTAACTATTTTGTTGGATTTCACTACTATTTTTGATTTATTTACCTAGGTTTTTCATTAGGTCTTCCATTTTTTTGAGTCGTTCTTTTAAATCATCGATTTCATTTTCGGGCTCGTCTTGTGGAGCGGGATCATTTTTTGGAGGATTAAAAGGAGAGTTTTGGAAAAATGAGTTGGGCATTTCCATTTGCCATGGATTCATTAAGTTTTTCATGTTAGTAAATCCAAACGATGGATTTTGTCCAAACATTTGAGCTGTATTAGAAGCACTCGATCTTAGTAGCATGTGTGCAAATTGCGGAGGAATGGCAGAGATTACATCAGAAGCCTCTGTAATTACTAATTGTAATAAAAGCTCTGTTGTGACATCGTTTCCTGAGCCGACCTCTTGCACTTGCACATCTCTACCACTTCGAATGGTTTCAACCAATTCTTCTCTGGTTATATAAGTAGATTGCTCTGTGTCATATAACCTACGGTTTTTATATTTTTTTATAATTAATAGGCCTTTTTTCATGGATATTTCCTAGATTTTAAATTTGCTTTTTAACTGCTTATCTAGAGCAGAACTTCATCTTCTCATAATGCAATATACAATGAAAGGAAGTAATTATTCAGCTGGTCCCTTCGATAAGAGTTGAGGAGTATACAATTTTTTCGCAGTTTTTGCTTTATTGATGCGGTTTAGCTCATCATCATCTTTTGTGTTTAAATCTTTTTTCGAGTAGTTCACTACACTTCAAAAGCTATAAAAACAAAATATAACAATGATCAAAAACCTAGGTTTAATCAACCTTTGTAAAGAAGTTGAAAGATTATAGCTGAATAGTTACGAAAGCAAAAGATAAAATGTTACAAAATGGCAATATATGTTGCATTTGCACAATATAGTCTCTATGGTGCACTTTATAGAAAACAAATTATGTAGATAGAAAAGGGTTCAAGATCACACTTGAACTTCCATAAACAAGAGATGAGACTATGAAAGAAATGAACTTTGAAGATTACATGGATGAAATTTGGAAAACTCCACAGAGATTAAATAATATACATAAGATTATGAAGGGTGATTTTGAACCAACTCCAGCTCAAACTCCATCAAGAGTGGTAAAAGAGTTTGGAAGAGTTAAGCTATTAGCTTATTATCCAAAAGGGGAGGTAACCCAATCTCCTGTTTTAATGGTTCCTTCAATAATCAATAAGTATTATGTATTTGATTTAGCTCCTAATCAAAGTATGGTTGAGTACCTTTGTGATCAGGGGATTCCAGTATATATGATTGACTGGGGAATTCCTGGGCCACAAGATAAATATACTACTTTTGAAGATCATATTATTAGATGGCAAGGGGCTTGTTTAAGAGCTGCTTGTAAAGATTTTGGTGTTGAAAAGATGCACTTACTTGGATATTGCGTTGGCGGAACAATGGCTACAATATACGCCGCTTTAAAGCCAAAAAGAGTTGCTGGTTTAATCGCTTTGACGGCTCCAATTAACTTTCATGATGATGGATTATTAAGCTCTTGGGCATCAAGTGATCAATTAGACGTTCGTAAGTTATCTGAAGCTTGGGGAAATATTCCGGCTGACTTTTTAGAAGAGTCCTTTGCTTTATTGATGCCAACTGCCAAAATGAAAAAGTACATGAACTTATACGAAAATGCTCACAAGGATAGCTTTCTAAAAAAACACTATGCATTAGATGGATGGTTAAATGACAATGTTGGGTTTCCGGGCGCTACTTATGAAGAGTATGTTAAAAAATGCTATGTAAATAATGACTTAATGAACAATGAGTTTATTTTGGGTGATATGAGAGTAGATCTTAAAAATATTAAGTGTCCATTGCTTGTTTTAACTGCTAAGCATGATCATATTGTTCCGGATCAATCAGCGACAGTTTTAGCTGAAATGGTTGGCAGTGAAGATATAACAAGCGAACAATTTAGAGCAGGTCATATCGGAATCACAGTCGGATCTAAAGCAAAAGATACCATGTGGAAAACGGTACAGGCGTGGTTAAAGGATCGAGTTGTTGAGTAATCCACTACACTTCAAGTGATTTTGACACAAAATATAACAATGATCTTCAACCTAGGTGTAGCTTAATTCTTTGTAGAACAAACGAATCAGAAGCTAAAATGTACAAGTGATTTTTGAATGTCACAAATTTATCAGGGGTAATTAGCCCAAAATAACTAGTTAAAAAAGTGGAAGCAAGTAAATTGAGTTTGTATACTTATTTGCTTTTTCTGTAAAAATAAAAAATTAATAGGAGTATAGAATGAATTTTGATCCTTTTTCAATGCAAAAAAAGATGTTTGATGAGTGGGAAAAATCTACAGCAGAGTACGTAGATAAGGTAATGAGAGATCCATCATTTATGAAAACGATTTCTCAAAATATGGGATCTACTTTAGATATGCAAGATGCAATTAAAGAGCAGACTAATAAAGTTCTTAAATCCATGAATGTACCTACAGAAGATAGTTTGGATGGACTTTATAAAACGGTTCATAATTTAGAAACAAGAATGCTAGACTTTGAAGAAAAAATTGATGACTTATCTGATATGTTTAAAAAACTAGTAGAAATTTCAGAGTCTATCCAATCAGAGGCTAAAACTTCAAAAGCAAAGCCAAAAGCTGTAAAACAAGCCACAAAAAAAGAGTCCCCTAAAAAAAGTAAGTAAGTTATATAAAGAGAGTAGTTATGGAAGATAATGCATCTTTTGATGAAGTAAAAAAAGAGTACCAAGAGTTTTATGATTTTTTAAATGCTCAAGAGGGTTTAAAAGAAGCTCGTGAAGAAGCCCGAAAAGTCATGAGCCCTTCTAAAAAAGAGCTTTTGTTTCAAGAGCACTCCATCAGTGTTTATAAATATATTCCCACTGAAAAAACTCTTCATGCTACTCCTTTGTTTATTGTCCCTTCTCTTGTAAATAAGTCTAGTATTATGGACTTGTTAAAAGATCAAAGTTTTATTGAGGCCATGTTGAAGCGTGGATTTTTAGTGTACATGATTGATTGGGGTGAACCTACAAAAGCCCAACGAGACTGTAGCTTAGAGTACTATTTAAAACACTATTTAGGGCGAGCAATTCGACGAATCAATAAAGATGCATCTAGTTCAAAGGTTCATTTATTGGGTTATTGCTTAGGTGGAATGTTAACTACTTTATATTGTGCTTTAACTGAGTCTAAGGGTGTAGATAAGATGGTTACTATGGTCACTCCCTTAAACTTTTCAGATGGTGGAATGCTTTCTTGGTGGGCTAACAAAGATCATTTTGAAGTGGAGCGAATTGTAAAAAGCATGGGGAATATCCCTGCTGATTTCTTTTCTGCTTCTTTTCCTTGGTTAGTGCCTACAAGTAAAATTAAACAAACTAAATTGTTGATGAAAAAGCACACAGATAAAAAGTTTTTAGAGTCGTTTTATGCTTTAGATATTTGGGCTACTGAAAATGTGGGGTTTCCGGGTAAGGTATATCAAGATGTTATTAAATATGGTTATCAAGAAAACCAATTAGTAGAGGATAAATCTTGGCCTTTTGAGAGTGAAAAGCTGTCTTTAGATCGAGTAAAAATAGATGTTTTAAACCTTTGTGCAAGCTTTGACCACATCTCACCGGTGGGATCTTGCGAAGTAATGGAGAAATTGCTCGACAATGCTAATGTTGAGACGCAAACTTTTGCAACAGGCCATTTAGGTTTTGCTACTGGTAAAGATGCTCGAGGAGTTTCAACTTCTGAATATTGGGACAAAATCGAAAGTTTTTTATCATAGACTTAATCATTGGGAGAAATACATGAACACAGCAGCAAAGATCTTACTTGAAAATGCACAAAAATATAAAGATGAAATTCGTTTTCAAATCCCAGTAGAAGATGGCTTTCAAGCTGTATTGTGGGATGAGTATTTAGATAAAACTCGTAGTATAGCTTTATATCTAAATCATATTGGAGTAACTCGTGATGATAAAGTAGCTGTTTATTCAGGTACTTGCGTAGAGTGGGTATATGCTGGTTTTGCTGCTCAAGCATCACAAGGAGTTTTAGTTCCTGTTTATCACTCTAATACAAAAGATCAAGTTCATTATGTTTTAGAGCACTCCGATGCTAAAGTAGTTTTTGTACAAAAAGTTTATCTACAAAATGTCTTAGATAGTTTGCAAAAATTACCATTGATTCAAAAAGTAGTTTGTATAGATGGAGACTTTGATCATCCTTTGGTCGTTTCTTTAAATGATGTTTACGAGCAAGGAGCTCAATTGCATCTTCAAAAACCAAGTCTATTTCATGATTTAGTACATGCAATTCAAAAAGACGATATCGCCTCTATGATTTATACATCAGGTACAACAGGGCAACCAAAAGGTGTTTTGTTATCCCATGAAAATGTTGTAGATAACGGTGAGGACTGGTTGACTGTACTTGAGGATCAGATTCCACAGGAGAGAGTAGATTTATTGTGGTTACCCTTATCTCATATCTTTGGTTGGGGAGAGATTGGTCTTGGTAATACTCTTAACTTTACAACATGGTTTGTAAATCCAAAAAATGTATTGTCATTAATGCCAGATAGAAAGCCAACCGTATTTATGTCTGTCCCAGCTTATTGGGAGAAACTCTATATTCAAGCACAAGATAAAGCTCGTGATGGTAGTGATCCACTAGCTAATTTATTAGAGTTAACGGGAGGACGACTACAATTTTGTTTATCAGGGGGAGCTGGATTAAAAAGAGAAGTAAAAGATTTCTTCTTAAAAGCTGGAATGTTTATCGTAGAAGGTTATGGTTTAACAGAAGCCTCTCCAACATTAACAATGAACTCCCGCCATGACTATGATTTTGATTCAGTAGGCAAGCCCTTTCCTAGAGTCGAGGTAAAATTGCTTGAAGATGGCGAAATCGTAGCAAAAGGCAGTAATATCTTTAAGGGATATTATAAAAATCAACAAGCGAGTTTGGATGCTGTAGATACAGATGGTTATTTGTTAACTGGAGATCTTGGAGAGTTTACTTCGGATGGTTTTCTAAAGATTATTGGTCGCAAAAAGGATATCATCGTTACGGCAGGTGGTAAAAATATCTCTCCACAGTTGATTGAGCAACATTATGCAGATGATCCTTTGATTGAACATCTAGTTTTATACGGAAATGAAAAAAAATATCTTGTAGCTATGGTAACCCTGCGAAAAGATGGAGTCATCTCTTTTGCACGTGAAAATGATATAAGTTTTGAGAGCTATGATCAACTTGCTCAAAGTATGCAAATCCGAGATCAAATTCAAAACAAAGTAGATCAAGTAAATGGTACATTGTCCTCCTACGAAACAGCAAAATCCTTTTTCGTCTTCCCACAGTCTTTGTCCGTTGAAGCCGGCCATATTACCCCTTCACTAAAGATCAAAAGAAACCAAATTCACAAAGACTTTTTTGATGAATTTGAGGGACTTTATTAATTTTACTTAAGCTTATAAATGATTAATGGATAATCCTCTGCCTTTGGGTGGGGGATTTTTTGTAGTTTTTATCTTATGTTTTGAGTATATGAATAGTGCTATGTAGATCGAATCTGGCATCTAACCCATCAAAATGATCAAATTGTTATGGGAAAAGATATCAATCGCCGGCTAATTGGCAAGCACTTGTAAGCTTTTCTTGATGTGGTAATCGTTAACTGTTAATATTCGAACACATATAAACTTATTGAATAAATGATAGATGTTTTAGGAGAAAATATGAGAATACAATTTTATGGAGCATTATTGCTTTTTACATTCTTGTTAGTTGCAGATAGTTATGGGGCTTCTTGGTCCGTGGAAACACAGAATCCTTACAATAATATGAGTTCAAATAATTCAGTTGCTGTAAATGGAAAAATTTATTATTTTGGAGGATATAATGGTAGTCCAACTTCTGGTGATATGATAGTTTTTGATCCTAATGGAGGAGCATCAAAATGGAGTCAAGAAGACACGAATACTATGGGGAGAAGAAGCAATGCTGGGACAGCTGTATGCTCTGATAATAGGATATATATCACGGGGGGCAAGGTGATGCTGGTGTAGCTCTTTCAGATACAATTGTTTATGATACAACAGCTGCGCGTGTGGGTAACATGCTGTATGTCACGGGAGGAATGAATAATGGTGGTCCCAATGCGTATTCTACAGTGTATTATTTAGATGTAAGTTTACCAAATCCTACCTGGAGTTCAACTACAATGGTATCAGGAAGGTGGCAGCATAGTGCCGTATTAGTAGGTACTGATATATATATTATGGGAGGATATTCTGGAAATTCTGGTTCAGCTATTTCATTGATGGTTGATGTTTTGGATACTCTAACAAATACTCATTCGAGTAAATCAGTAGATAATCTTCCCCGCATGAGGTATGCCCACGAGGCAGTTTATAGTTCGACAGAATCACGAATTTATGTTTATGGAGGAAGCGTTTCCAATCAATCTGCTGTTTATAGTAATGTAGTAGATGTTTTAGATGTTTCTACTGGATCATGGATACCCGGTGTTATCCCTGATGGAGGTACAGGTACCATGTACGTAAATGCTTCAATCATAAATGAAAAAATCTATTTTAAAAGTGGTTGGAATGGAGCTCATCCCAATTTAATGGATGTTTTAACCTTGGATACTTTTAATGGCGGAGGTGGTGGAAACTCTGGAACAGGAACTGAAAACTTCGTCGCAAAGTTTAACGCTTCTGGTGAGCATGAAAATTCTATGATTTACCAAGATGTGGATGATGAATTTGTTGTGGGAACTAGCGTAGCTACCAATGCTCAACAAGCGTTAGATGTAATGGGCGCAATCAATGTAGGGGATACAGATACAGATACAGGTACTGAAGGTGCAATCAAATATTCTGCTCTAGCCCAAGATCTAGAAGGGTTTGTAAACGGGGAATGGAAGTCTCTAACATTAGGTGCAGGGAGTTCTCCTGCACCTACGATAACACCGTGGTCAGAAAACGCTTCGGGTGATGTATATCGGGATGCTAACAATGTTGGTATTGGTACTGATACTCCTTTTTCAAGACTATCCTTTGGAGATAGTCCAGCAGTTTTTGATAACCCAGAAACTAGAATAGCAATATTTGAAGATCAGTTTGGTAGGGAGTTTTACGGAATCGGAGCTACGAGTATAGACCCATTAGATCCCGGTTTAGCCTTTTTTGGTGGAACAGGAGCTTCTATTCCATGGGATGGAACAACAGGTAAACAAGCAAGTATGATCTTACATAAGTCTGGCAAAATTCGATTTAAGAAAAATGCTAATTTCGAAGAAAAAATTGGTATTGGTAATGAGTATCCATTTTCAAGAATATCATATGGCGGAACTTCTGCCTTCGATTCACCAGATACAAGAATAGCTTTATTTGAAGACCGGTTTGGAAAAGAGTTTTATGGTATGGGTGCTACAAGTGGCACTGGTGCAGAACCTGGTTTAGCTTTTTGGGGTGGAACAGGGTCTTCTATTCCTTGGAATGGTACGACTGGTAAAAAAGCTGATTTTGTTTTATATAAGTCAGGTACTGTGAAATTTCGGAAGAATGCAAACTTTGAGGCTAAAATTGGTTTAAATACTGATAGCCCGAATTCAATTTTCTCGTTAGGGTCGTCTCATGCATTCAATGATCCAAACTCTAGAATAGCACTATATGAACTATCATCTGGCACATATTTTTATGGGATTGGAGGAGCTACTCTACCTAAGCTTTCTGGTGGAACAAACTCTGGCCTTGCCTTTTGGGGTGGGACAGGTTCATCTATTCCTTACAATGGATTTAGTGGAGACTTTCCAGATTTGTTTATAAATGAGCCGAACGGAAATGTTGGAATTGGATTATTAAGCTCTCCCAACGAAAAGCTACAGGTGAATGGCGGGATATCCCTGGGTGATACAACAGGATCAAATGCAGGAACCATTAGATATAACGGCGACTTTGAAGGTTATGATGGTAGTGAATGGGAGTCATTGACTAACTCTGTAGCTGTCTCGAGTCCATGGATGTTGGTGGAAACTCTTGCAAATAATCCTTCTGTCCATACGAGTTATAATGGGGGTCGTGTAGGTATCGGGACTGGAGAAGATGCTCCAAATGGTACACTAGAGGTCAGAGATGATCACGCAACTTTAATGATAACGAGCATGTCTGACACTGTATCTCATCCATCTATTGCTATGAGCGCAATGGCTCCAAATGGTTTTAGAAAAGGGGGGCAATGTACTTTCACAGTGGTACATCGGCCAATGAGACTTTTGTAGGAATAGCTGCTGATACTGTAGTTACTAATATATCAGCGACAGCAGACAATAAAGTTGGCATAGCTACAACAACTCCAACAGAGACTCTAGATGTAAATGGAAACACCAAGATTAACGGTTTCGTACAGTTAGATACAACTGTAGGTAGTCCAAACATTGCATGTTCTGATTCAAGTCATTACGGTAGGATGGTAGTTGACCCTACCGCAACTCCAGCAGCGCTATGGATTTGTGGAAGTGCGGGATGGGTTTCAAAATAGATAAAATATTATCAAGTTTATAACAAAAAGCTCCAATAGAAATATTGGAGCTTTTTTAGTTGTAATATTAAAAAGCTACAAATTTATAGAGAAAGAAATCTGTAAATATTCACAAATGCCCCACAATGGTGCACACGCACACAAGCCTCAAAATCCTATAAATAAAGGGTTTTCCTACACAACTTCGATGAATTGTGCAAATGCAAAATAAAATATTGCATCAGCAGCAATATTGATTTAATATATACCCATCGAAACAAAACAACTTAAAACAAAAATATTAAATACTTAGGAGATTAAAATGGAAAACTTAATTACAAAAAACACAGAAGCAGCAGAAAAGTTAAACGAAGTATTGAGCAAGTCTTACCAAGAGTGGATGGAGATTGGTACTAAGGCGCAAGACGAGTTAGTAGATATGCATAAAAAGCAAGTTGAGACTATGCAAGAGTCATTTGATTTTGCTGTTAGAAATCAAAAATATATGATGGACATGATGGAAAAAAACATGAAATCTTTTCAGGATATCGCTCAAGCCTCTATGGCACAATTTAATGATGCATGTGCAGCTGCTACTAAAAAGTAGTCGTAATTATTCAGGTGGCCTCTTCGATCGAGGTTGAGGAGTATACAATCTTTTTTTTACTTTTTACTTTACTGATGCGGTTTAGCTCATTATCATCTTTTGCCTTTAGTGCTTTTTTCGAGTAGTCCACTACACTTCAAAAGCAATAAAAACAAAATATAATAATGATCAAAAACCTAAATGTAGTCAATCTTTATTAAGAAGTTGA
>JAGSHD010000032.1 GCA_023954715.1 Candidatus Cloacimonadota bacterium
ACCAAAGAGTGGTTCAAACCACAGATTGGGATCTAGGTAACTAGATATTGTTAAAACTAAAGACTCTAGAGATAGGCTAAATCGCAAGAGAGTTTGTTAAGTGTCAAAGCTTAGACATCTAAAGTCTGGGAAAACGTTAGGGCTCCGACTTGATTTCGGGACAGCTTTCAAAGCTTTTAAAAACCCCTCAAACTTCGGTTTGAGGGGTTTTTTGCATTAAAAAAGAAAACAAAGCTAGCTTTAACTTTATTTATTTACCAAATTACTACTTTCTATTTCATCTAGTTCTCTTATATCAAAACCATATTGATTCAGAATTTTTAATATAAACTGACTTTTGGCTTCACAGTATGAGTCAATATCATTGGGAAACTGCATAGCTAATTGAGACTTGAGTTGACCGTATGTCATACAATCGTTGGGATTACTTCTGAGATGGTCCCTTAAAGTAAGATGGTTGTTTAGTGCAATAGAACCCTCTATACAAACGTAAAGGTTATGTGCAAACTCAGGTTTTATGAATAAATGATTCTCTTTGAAATATACCTAAATCACCACGATGAGTGTAACCTAACTTTTTTAAAGCTTCGACGATTTGAGGGAACTCGTCGTATGAAGCGATAACAATATCTAAATCGATGATATCTTTGGCACTCAGACCTTCAACAGACGTACTACCTACATGTTGAATACTTAAAGCTGTTTCTTTGATACTAGGCCAAATAGTTTGATACAAGTTATTGAATTTAACTTTCCACTCGGGTTTATATGAGCAAACTACTACTTTCATAATATTCCTAAAACCTAACAACTAAAACAGAGACTTACTAAGTCGTATACTTTACCAAACAGTACAGATGGTATACAACTCTACTTATAAGCCAGTTTCATGTATTTAGGACAAATTTTGTAAACTAGCTCTTTTTGGGTATTTGTTAAATTTATTTTGAATTTCGTCGTTACTTCCGATTTTTTCAAGCCCTTGTCTGAGTAACGAACGATGACCCTTGAATTCCATCAAAGGAACAGCATAGCCACAGCTAGTTTCAACAGCGTAAATATGCAGGACAATCACTTGCCTAACTAGACTTACATCTACATCTTTAAAATTAGACATGTGGGGTACAAACTCTTCAGAGACCCTGCTAATGACTTCACCAACTGCAAATAGACGAAGTATTTTAGGCTTCTCGCTAAAAGAACAAAACATCATAGTTATTTCGCCATCAGCTTTGATATCGGCCTTTGTACGGTTACCGCTACCATAATAGTCATAAAAAAAGACTTTTTGATTTGACTCTATATGAAGACAATCATAACCTCTTGGAGACAGGTTTACCTCTTTATCCGAGCTAGAGCTTATAAAAAACAAGTGTTGTTGTTTAATAAACTGTATATCTAAATCAGTTAACTTTGCATACTGTTTGCCCATATATTCTCCAAGAGATTAGATAATTGTTGTAGTAGTAAACATACGATACGAGATTAATTTTTCAATTGCTATAGGGCATTGGAATAAAAATGTTAGTTTTTGCTTATGGACATGTGAATCAGGTATAAATTTAAGTTTTGATTAAAAAATAGTTGATAACTATTTTTTAAATGCATGTACTAAAACTTTTAGTAACTATTCAGCTATAATTTTTCAAGCCCTTTACAAAGGTTGATTACACCTAGGTATATCAATAAAGATAAAAATGCGAAAAACTTGTATGCTCCTCGCCTTTTATCGAAGAGATCACCTGAATAATTACAACTGTTGAAGTGATAAATAGTAGTAGCTTCAAACAAGTATCTTGGGGGGAATCATGGACAATTGTTACAACGGATGCGTATCAAAAATTAAATCATTTGGTTTTGATAAACAAGAAGAACAGCAAATAATCAGCTCTTTACCTAGTTATGTTTATTTGAGTAAATACAATGATGTAGTAAAAACATTAAAATCCAATCGTGATACACAAAAAATAAAAAATATTGTTAGAAAAATTTTCTATTAAAGGCAGATTTCGCCACGAATCAAAGTTACAGCTTGCCCGGTGATTTCAACATAGTCAATATCCTCTCTAGACCCAAAAACCTTTAGCTTTGCTACACCTAATCGACCAAGGTTTTCTCCTTGATATGCAGTAAACTCTGCCTGTTCTAATTGCTTGTGTTTCCATAAAAAGGCTGACATTCCCCCAGAAGCAGATCCTGTAAAAGGGTCCTCTAAGATGTCAGGAGCTACTCCAAAATGTCTAGCATGAGTAACTTGTTGAGAGCCTTGTTTTTCAATGCAAAAAATATGCGGACTAAAAAAGTCAGAGGTAGTTTTATATTGTTGGTAAAGTTTTGTGTTCATAAAAGCTGCATCTAAAATTGATTTGTTTTTAACTTGCATCATCAACTGTGGGGTTCCTGTACTTATAGTTTGTATGGGTACTGATGAAACAAAGTCTTCCTCTTTTAGATGAAATAAAGGAGCTATACACTTTGGGTCATGTAGACTTAAAAACTTTGGTTTCAACTGTCTCATAGTAATAAAGAGCTGAGAGTTAAGTGACTTTAAAAATACAGTGATAATACCAGCGGGCAGCTCAAGAGTAAAAGAGCTATGCTGATTACTTATATCGATAAGTCTTAACTCTACCAAAGCATGACTTAAAGCAATAGTAGGATGACCAGCTAGCGGGATTTCCTCATTAGGAGTAAAATACCTAGCTTTAAAATCAGATTTTTGTCCTTTAAGTAAAAATGCGGTTTCTGAAAGGTTCATCTCCTTTGCTATGTTTAGCATATCAGCGCTTGTCAGATTATCTGCATCTAAAACAACAGCGCAAGGGTTGCCTTTGAATGGTGTTGTAGTAAAAGCATCAATTTGTAAAAATTTGTATTTGTTCATAACTCTAACTGCATCCTAATATGTGGTCCGATATGCTCTACTTCAAATGAACTACCTACTTCTTCAAAGCCAAAACTCTTATAAAACTCTAGGGCATGCGTACGAGCATTACACCATAATAAAGCATTGTTAGGAGTCAAATCAATAGCCTTTTTGAGTAGCAGCTTTCCTAGCCCTTGTCTTTGATATTCTTGTAAAATAGCCATTCCTCTTAAACGAAAAGTATCTGTGCCATCATATATAATTGAGGTGACTCCAATCAAATTGAATTTATCAAAAGCACCTAAATGAAAACTATGTGCATGATCATCTTGCTCAAAAGTAACTTGATTTACAGTTTGGTGCGGACGTAAAACCTTTTTTCTGATGGGGTAACAGTCTTTGCTATGGATTTTGTTTGTTGTGCATTGATTCATAGATAACAGTATATTATGTACAGTTAGTTTGTACATAGTGCCATGAAATTAAAACCAATCATTTGCCAACTAATTTAGATAAACAATCCCTTCAGTCCTTTGTCTTAATAGTTTGAAAGTGATAAACTTTATCTCTTATTTTGGAAAGTATTTTAAAGTTATCATTATCAATTTTTGATGTAGTTTTAGTGGTGATCTTCGCAGTCATGGTATTGGGAGATAAACTTGAGGTGAGAGTACTTTATCACCCATATCTGGAGGATTTGTGTCTACAATTTCGTTTGTTTTAAATAAAGAAAAAGTATCAGTGGATGTAGAAGGTGATACACCACTACTTTGGGTTTTACGAGATGAGTTAAAGCTTAAGGGTACAAAATTTAGTTGCGGTAAAGGATTATGTGGAGCATGTACGATTCATGTTGATGGCAATCCTACACGCTCTTGTGTATTACCGGTTTCTTCAGTAGCCAACTTAGAGGTGACAACCTTAGAGGGTTTACAAGAAGATAAAGAGTATCAAAAACTAAAAGATCAGTGGGTTAAGAAAAATGTCCCTCAATGTGGATACTGTCAGCCAGGCCAATTGATGAGTGCTACTGCACTGTTAAAGTCAAATCCTAAACCTACAGAAGGTGATGTAAAAACAGCCTTGTCTGGTAACATCTGTCGATGCGGGACATACCAACGAATTCAAGATGCCATTTTAGATGCCTCTAAAGAAGGGGATTCTAATGAATAATCAAATATCGTTTAGTAGACGAACATTTTTAAAGTTTAGCGGATTTGCAGCAGCTGGTTTTGTAATGGGAATTTCAAGTGATTTGGATGCTAAATCAACAGCTACTAGCTCTAGTTTTAATCCCAATTTGTTTTTAAATATTACAGCAGCTGGTGCTTTTGAAATCGTTTGTCATAGATCAGAAATGGGTCAAGGAACCAGAACAGCAATTATAAGTTTGGTTGCTGAAGAATTAGATGTTTCTTTAGACCAGGTTACTATTGTTCAGGCTACTGGTGACAAAAAGTATGGAGATCAAAATACAGATGGCTCCCGTTCAATTCGATATAACTGGAAGAGATTGAGAGAATTTGGTGCTACAGCAAAACAAATGTTTATTGTTGCAGCTAGCAAACATTTTTCTTGTAAAGAAAGCGATTTAAACTGTGATCGAGGTGTAGTTTATTATCCAAAAAAATCTAAAAAGATTGCCTACACTGAGCTACTAGATGAAGTAAATGACCTCAAAGCACCAAAAGATGTACAGCTCAAAGATCCAAAAGACTTTAAAATTATTGGTAAGTCTCAACTTTTAAAAGATGTTCCTGATATGGTTACTGGTAAAGCTGTATTTGGAATGGATGTGGAAGTTGAAGGCATGTTATATGCAGCTATGAGTCGTTGTCCTAATCCTCATGGAGTTTTAGAGAGACTTGATGGCACCAAGGCCTTAAAAACAAAAGGTATTCGGGCAGTTTTTCCTGTAGAGGCTATTAAGCAACCAACCAATACTGATGCTAGTGTTTGTGTAGTTGGTGATAGTACATATACATGCTTTAAAGCGCTAAAAGAGCTAGACATTGAGTGGAGCTACAATAAGCATGATACTGTTTCTACTAAGTCATTTAGAGATGATCTAGAAAAGGCTCTTAAAAACCCAAGCAAAGTTTATGTAGATAAAAAGTCTAAGACAAAAGCTGAGGTAAAAAGTTCTTTAACTAGAAAATATTTTACTCCTTTTCAAGTTCATGCACCAATGGAGCCACTAGTAGCTGTAGCAGATGTAAAAGAAGATAGCTGTGAAATCTGGGCACCAACTCAAGACCCACAAAGATTACGTAAAACGATCGCTGCAGTCTTAAAAATCGACCTTGAAAAAGTTATAGTTAATGTTACTTTTTTGGGTGGAGGGTTTGGTAGAAAAAGTCAGCCAGACTTTGGTGTAGAAGCTGTATTAGCTTCTAAAAAGGTTAAAAAACCAGTAAAGCTAGTTTGGCAACGTGAGGACGAAATTCGACATGGTTTTTATCATACTTCTTCATTACAAGAAATCAAAGCGGATTTAGATGATCAAGGATTACCAGTTTCATGGGATCATATATCTGTGTTTCCGACAATTATGAGTGTGTTTATGCCAGGAGCTAATACACCAGCTGATTGGGAAATCGGTATGGGAGCGAGTAATCTCCCTTACAATATTCCAAATGTAAAGGTAAGTACAGCTCAAATAGATAACCCATTAAAAATAGGTTGGAAACGAGCTGTTTGTAACATTTTTCACTCGTTTGCTATTAATACTTTTATGGATGAGTTAGCACATAAGGCAAAAACGAACCCTTTTGATTATCGTTTAAAACTGTTGGATGAAAAGCAAGAAACCGGTGGTTACCATAACTCAAGAGCCATCAAAGTTATCAACCGACTTAGAGAGTTTAGTGATTATGACAATAGGATAAAAAACAAAAAAAACGTAGGGGTTGCTTATCATGGTAGCTTTTCATCTTATGTAGCATCTACTGTTGAAGTTGAAGGTGACAGTCTTGGAAACTTACAAGTGAAGGATATCCATATTGTTATTGATTTAGGTCATTACGTAAACCCTGATACAGTTAAGTCACAAATGGAAGGTTCAGCTATATTTGCTTTGTCATTGAGTCTTTATGGAAAAATCGATTTAGAGAAAGGTTCTGTTGTTCAAAGTAACTTTCATGACTTTCAATTAGTTCGTCATCATGAAAGTCCAAGAGTTCATGTAGATATCATTAATAATCAAGAAGGTCCTGGTGGAGCTGGCGAGCCTGGTGTTCCAGCAGTGGTGCCTGCTTTGATAAATGCTATTTACCTAGCTACTAATAAAAGATACACAGAGCTACCTTTAAAAGCTTAATTTGGATTTGGGTTGCTTGATTTGTTAGACCATATTCAATGCGTAATAATACTTGGTGGTAAATCAAGTCGTTTTGTTGATGAGTCGAGCGACCCCAAACCAAATTACCTGATTCATGGTGAAACTTGGTTAACATGGCAGCTAGACTATGTCACTCAACTAGGTATAAGAGATGTAGTTTTAGTATTGGGATATCATTTTGAGAGTCTGTTAGATCGACACTCATTTTTAGAGTTAGATCAAACTGTAGTCTTTAGAGACTTGAAAATACTAAGCATCTTAAATGATGAGCCAGATCGAGGGCCGTTTAGTTCTTTACAATTAGGTCTAAAGTCCACCATAGCAAAAAGAGTTTTATATTTTCCTGTAGACGTACCGGCTCCAGATTTATCGACTTTTAAAAATCTCCTATCTGTAAAAGGTGAATATGATGTAGTTAAATGTTGCTATGAAGATAAGGGGGGTCACCCCCTTTTGATTCAAGGAGCATTTTTACAGAGTTTAAAAAGTGACAATAAAGAAGACCAACAACTCAATCAATTGATTCGTAATCTATCACCACACTTAGTATGTAGACTGCAAACACAAAATAGTGATGTACTGCTTAATCTAAATGAACCCGATGATTTAGAACGCTATGTTCAAAATAATCCAAGCCGCTTTTTAAAGTTAACTAAGAGCTTTACTCAAAATTAACATGTTGTTTTGCTTTATCGTGTGAGTAATATTGTAGCCATGTTTTTCAAAGAGTTTGATTAGTTTAAAATTTTGTTGATCAGTATAAGTTTTGCTTAGAGTTAAATTTTGATCTAAGATCCACCTCTCTCCTTGCATGATTAATTCAGATGCTACACTGTTATTTCGAAACTCGGGGGTTACATAAGTAGTAGCAAACAAACCAAACTTTTGATCCTCAATACGTACTATAGTGTGTCCCACAATAACTTCATTAATAGATGCGAGGTAGATTTGTGCTTGTAACTCTCCACTAGTGTGTTGCTGAACTCTGTTTATTAACCACTCCATATCATATTGTGGGTGGTCATTAGATCCTTGTAGAACTTCGTCTAAGGTTTGGCTCATTCTTTTGGCTACAAGGTGTATTTCAGTAGAAGAGTTTGGGTTAATTTTACGAATTAAGATGTCTATCATTTATAATCTTTGCGCTTATCTAGTGTCTATTTAAGAAGAGCTAGTTTATACTACGATATGTAAATAGTATATGGTAGAAGTCAATCGCAATTAAGATGTGGAGAAATTATGAAAATAGCAAAGCTAACTTGTGTAAAGTATGGTGATTATTACATTAACTCAAGCAATATAACATTTATTAGTAGTGGAGAAATATTAGATGAAACTGGCTTACCAAAAGCACAGCAAATTTATATCCATTTTTCTGGTGGAGTAGAGTCTACAATGTTATATGTAGCTGATATTGATGAGAGTATAAAAAAGCTTAATGCATAAATAATTGTGCTGATGGTAACAAATGCTCTTAAGTTGTAATTATTTGGGTGATCTCTTGGATCAAAGGAGAGGGGCATACAGTTTTTTCGCATGTTTTGCTTTTTTGGTGCAGTTTAGCTCATCAATATCTTTTGTATTTAAAGCTTTTTTCTAATATTTCACTACACTTCAATAGATTAAAACACTAAATTTAACAAGGATCAAAAACCCAGGTGTAATTAACTTTTGTAAACAAATTAAAAAATTATAGCTGAATATATACCTTAAGTTTCTGGTATAATTAGATGTGGTTTAAACAATCGTAATTTGTTGCACTTATCATAAAGAGTAAATTATGTCTGGAATCAATTGTACAGATTATGGATCTTATAATAGATACATCAAGCAAAACTTAAATACAATTACTACTCCTGATGCAGTTAGAGACTCTAAAGGCGACACAGTTTCACCAAATGATGTTGCTAACACAGGGCCAAAAGCCATAAGCCATTTAGGTAATATCATAGACCTTAAAGCATAAAACAAATCGACTCAATTTAATAAATGAGTCGATTTATTGATGAAATAGTTTTAAACCTGAAAAGGCTTTAAAACTACTCTCCTAAAACTTGATTACAAAACTGTATGAAGCTATCAGCTTGAGTTTCTAAACGAGTGTACTCTGGAGTTTCTTTGAACTGCTCATCTGAAGTTAACAAGCCGTAAGAGTTTGGTAAAAACACTCTTTTTGGGTGTAGGTAAGCATCTCTATATCCAAAAACTTGTTGCATGTGCTCAACAGCTCGGATACCAGCCCATTGTCCAGCAGCAATTCCAACAAAGCTAACAGCTACATTTTCAAATGCATCTGGATAAGGAAGCATATCAATAAAGTATTTTAATGCACCTGGTGCACTTCCGTTATACTCAGCAGCTACAACGATCAAGCCCTTTGCATTTACTACTTTATCAAGAAATGGTTGAAACTCCTTTGGTTTTTCACCATAAGCTTCTGGTGTATATATGGCAGGTGGAAGATCTCTTAAATCGATAAGATTTACTTCTTCGCCTTTCGCTTTGTAGATTTCTTCTATTAATTTAGAAACCATTAATGATTTACTATTATTTCGATTTGTACCGGATATAATTGTGTACATAATATATCTCCTATTGTTATCTATAATTTATGGAATATTATCATAAGTTTAAGTGAACATAAATGTCCACACTGTCACTATGCCATGGGATAGGTTATATTGACTAGTGAAGTTCAATTCAATTAATGAATAAATATCGCCTTTAGATAAACCTTTTTTACGGTAAAACACTTATCAACGGACTAAATAATGGATTTTATAAAAGAATTAATAAATAAATCAGGAACCTATCAAGGATCTGGAATCAATCATGAAGCAGACGAGTTTATTGGAACATTCCAACTAACTCCTCTACTCAGCAATACTGTATTTGAGATTAAGTTTCATGCTGCATCAAAAGATGGACTTGTTTTTCATGATGAGGTATCTATGTTGGCAAAAGATGACCAAGGTGATTGGGTATTATTCAATAATAACTCTAATTCACAATGTTGTATGGTTCATAGACTTGAGAGTAGTGATAAAATTGAAAATAAAATGACTTTAAGTTTTATGTATGGTCAGTTTGATAACAAGGATAGCTTTCGAGAAAGAGTTTGTTTAGACCTTTATGATAGTGATCAAGTAGCTTATCATTACTATTGGGGTGTGCCAGGAGGGGCATTTCAATATAGATCTGGTTTAGTAATGAAGTCTAAGGATAACAATAAATCTGCTTAGTGCACGTATAAAAAAAGTCCCCCTCATTAGCAGGTAATGAAGAGGGAGTTTAAAAGAGTTGTAATTATTCAGGTTATCTCTTCGATAGAAGGCGAAGAGCATACAAGTTTTTCGCTTTATTGATGCACCTAGGAGTAATTAACCTTTGTAAAGAAGTTGAAAAATTAGAGCTGAATAGTTATAAAGAGTTTAGTGATCGTATAATTGATCAAATTTATTTTTGCTAGATGTTAAAGCCGGGTTTGGAGTACCTGCTACATTACTAGGACTTTTTCCCCACTCTACATCAAGACTTTCATAACCATATTTACGGTCATACTTTGCATAACTCTTTTTTACGTTAATTGATATTATAGCATGAGTTTTTACAGTTTCACCTTTTTTTTGGGCTTTTAGAAATAGTTTTGTTAAAGATTCGTCCTCTACTCCTACTGAATAGAGATAATGCTTTGGATCAGTAGAAAGCTTCTTTGTATACATTTCTTTATTACTTTCACTAAGAGATATCATGTGTTTTATTCTTTCATATAGAAATGCTCTACCATAGTTCGATACCCCTTCTTTTGCTGATACAGTTGTTAACCAGTTGTCTTCAGGAGATATTTTAGTAATTTTCCCTTGAAAAGATGTAGTACAGAAGTCAATTCCTCTTATTACTCTTTGCGCAAAAGAACATCCGTCTACAACGACTTCTGATACTTCTAATTCAATGGGAACTTTAACAGAAGTGATTTCCGCTTTAGTTTCTTCATTAAATCTAGCTTTGAATTGTTGATCAAAGGTTTCTTGTTTCGTTAATTGTTGTTCTGCAAATAGAGTTCCTATGGATAATCCGATGACAGTAATGATTTTGTTGAATTTAAACATGATGTTTACCTTTATTTACTCAGTTTTGAATATAGTGAAAATATTTATACGACATTTTACGTACATGATAGCAAGATTGTTTCCATTTAACATGAATAAAAGAAATTTTTATCTTTTGAGTAGGAACTTTGGTCCTCATTAAGAGTAAATTGTGAAAGTAATTTAAAATGTACAAAAAATTAAATAAAAATAATTTAAATTAATTCTTGACTTATGGTATCAATCTGTGGCACTATGTACGGCTTTCGAAAACACCCGAGAGCAACGAGCTAAAGATTCAGATTCTTCGGAACGAGAAGACAAGCTCAAAAGGTTACACTGGGAGCCACTGACAAACTTGTTTGACAGATCGGCCAGAGTTGTGGGATTAAAACCTTGAAGATCAGTTGGAGGCTGTGGCAACACAGACAAAGATAAGATCAAGAAGGTACAGTTTAGAAGTAAACTAAGATCACAACAGTAATTCCAGAAAAGCCAAAACAATTGTAGGAGAAACCAGCTTAGTTGAGAGGG
>JAGSHD010000029.1 GCA_023954715.1 Candidatus Cloacimonadota bacterium
AAATTTTTCTGGTCCTAAAAACAATAAAAAATTACCCATTAAATGAGTAATCAAAAAACCATAGAGCATAAGCCCTGTCACTGCCATTAGCTGTTTTTTACCAATGGAAGAAGTGAGATACCTAAAAAGCCAATTCATGCAATCTCCAGATCATCTAAAATTAATTAATTCCTTATCAATTTACCTACTTATTAGGCAAATTTATCCGAGGTCATTATAACGCAAAATTACTTAGAATTGAATCAATATTTACAATATCTCTGTCTTTAATTATTCTTCTCAAGCTCACAAGGTTTTTATAAAAGCTACTACAGTCACCATTACGATTAAAACCTATAGTTAAACCTGTTTTAATAACTCAATCTTATTTAAAATCTATTCAAGTTTTCTCAAAATAATTGATATCTCATATAACCACACCCAAAAGACTCACAAATTTTTCCTAGATTTAGCTTTTATGTCTGTATTCAAAATTTCAACTAAGAAGCAAAGACTCAAATCCTTCTTTTGTGGCAATAGTTTGTTAAGATAAGCCTATGAATAAAACCTTTATTGATTATTTCCAAGTTCTCAAGATACCCAAAGAAGCATCTCTTCAATCCATAAAAAATGCTTATCGTCAAACTGCGAAGTCCCTTCACCCCGATCTTAATCAAGAAGACACCACTAAGGAGTTTCAATTAGCACAAAAGGCCTATGAAACCTTGACTGACCCAAATGAAAGAATACTCTATCTTCAAGAGTACTCTTATTTAAAATCCCAAGATAGTTCAAAAAAACAAAGAGACAAACTCAAAGAACAATCTTGTTTTTATGAAATATTTTACTACCAAAAAGGGCATCAGATACAAGAGAGTGACTTTGAAGAATACTTCGCAGAAGTACGGTCTCAATGGTTTCATTCTGATGAAAGTTTGCCTAAAGCGAAGTCCTACTTTGAAGATGTAACAAGCGATGAAAAAATTAATGACATCGTACAAAGACTCTATCACTTACGTGAGAAAAGAAAAGAGCTTATCTACTTCGAGTTTAATGGACACCTAGTCGTTTCAAAGATTACAGACCTAGGAGCAACGCTCACAGAAGTTGTTACCAAAATAAAAGTCTTATTACATGATAACCCTGCTTATGGCGACCAAAGCTTTTATGGCTATGCTATTTATTTTATAGATGAAAGCCTTAACCTTTGGTTACACGATGACCTTGAGATCTACTATGAACTTTATTTAGAGCTTATGGAGTTATTTCCGGGGCAAAAATATCCTGAAATAATCAATTATGGAGGAAAGTTTTCTAAATTAGATGAGATAGCTCTTTTAGTCAAACTAAAAGCTGAGGATGTTCATCCGGACGCTGTTTGCCAGCTACTCAATAACAAAAGACCGGAGCAAATTAAACAATTTTACAAGTTAATTGATTAAAAAAAAAGGCCCCAAACCTTGGAGCCTAACACTATCTTTAAGAGAAAGCCTTGAAAGCTTGGTCTTCTGTATCATAGATCTTCATAACCTTGGTCAGACCTAATGTGTTAAATGCAGATAATACACTCTCTGGCACTTGACAGAAATGTACTCCACCTTTAGCTTTTTGCATCTTTTGAACAAATGCCCAAATAACGCCGATATGTGCTGAATAAATGAACTTTAGATTTTTTAGGTTTAAAACTAATCTCCAGTTTTCTGCATCCCACTCTCTTTGAAACAGTGATCTTAAATTTTTCAAAGTCCCATGGTCTAACTCACTACTCATACGAATGGTTATGACCCCGTCTTTAGCGGTTCTTTCATCAATTAATATACTTGCAAATTGTAATTGCTCCATATCAGCCATAATGTTCTCTATCTTTCTTAATGTGAATATTAATATTTAAAAAGTTTTGCAGCGAACCATGATTTTTAAATGGAGTCGCTTATCTAGATGTGTACAGTTTAAACTATAGTATAAGCTTATATCAAGGAAATTTGACAAAATCTCAGTGTAGACCCTATCAGCTTCCCATTTGGCGATTGAACGCTAAACCAGTGCGGCCAAAAACTAGTTGATTGTGGAAATATGCCTTCGGGTTATAAGTTTTATTTATTCCAAACCACTAAATCAACTATAAATTGATCCATAAAGGCCCATTTAAAGTAGTCTTATCAGTGTAAAAAGTTACTTTAATTCAAAACCATCTTCCGCTATCACTTTACCCATAAAATATACTTTACTTTCTTTTACTCTCACATAGTTAACCCGAAAGTCAGGAAGAGCCATTTGAAATACTTTACTCAAGTCGCCCACTTTAATTAAATGTGCAAAACTCTTTTTATCCTTGCTTTGATAATAAGTATATTCAAAGTTTAATAATTTAGAGATCGCATCTAAAGATTGTAACAACTTCAGTGAGTTTCCGATAAACTCTGGAGATAGGTCAAAGCCAGTCTCCATCTTTTGGAGCTCTTGAATCTCACTTAAACTCTTTTGTGCTAGAAAAGCTGCTTTAAAATCTTCGGCCTCTTGAGCCTTCTCAATCTTCTCTTGCATTTTTTCAATCAAAGAAGCAAAGTCACTAGCAACATTATCACTAGAGCTAGCCTTTACATAATCTTGAAAACGTTTAATAGACTGATCTTTTTTACCTGTGTCTCCATCTTTCCAAAATCCATAAGTGTCTATTTTCAAAACCTTTAGAAATAAAGAGTCTAAATCATCTTCTTTTGAGAAAACCTCTGTCATGAGATCTACTGCGATCAAGTACTTATTACCATTGGCAATCTTTTCATCATAGCCCTTTGGTTTTAAAAAATTATCGACAGTCCCATTAACTTTCATGGATTGGTAATCTAATATTACACTAATGCGAAACATCTCTCCGATCACATGATATTTTATATCGTATACTTCTTTTAATTTTTTACTCAATAAATGATCTGAAAAAGTACCTACAACCCTATCATCAAAGATAATTCTGAGATCTTGTGATTTAGGTGACGTTGATTTTGGATTTAAAGTATCAAATTTTGCTAAATCTTCTTTTTTAATGGTTTGATCCCAAAAACCACCACTTAACGAAGTTTGCTCTTGAGCTGCCCCTTGAGCTGAACTATGGACATTGCTTTCTGCTGTCTGCTCACTATTAATATCTGAAAAAAAGTCTGTGCCTTGTGAAAAACCCCATCCTTGAAAACAGACCAAAAGGATAAAATACAATTTTATATTTTTCATTATTATACCTCTATTCAAAGAACTTTCCTTTTAATAGTACCCGATGATTTCCGACATTTTCACCGTCTTCTTTGTCTCCTGGTATTATCTTTATCTCTGTCATCTTTAAGCCAGGTGCATACGGCGACAATGCCTTAGAAAGATTACTAACTAAAATACTCCCTACACCTTCTTTGATTGACAACAAGCGAACATCTAAAAACTTTGATAATATACCTAGTTCAGAGACCTTTTCAAACAAAACTTCCACTAAATGATCACTAGCTTGTAACTTAATCTCTGAAGCTGAAGTAAAGCGAATCAACTGCAAGTTAATTTGATGAATCAACTCCCTTTGTAGTTTTAGACTTTTTAAAATTTTTGTTTGTTTTAAACGTAACTCTAATAAACGTTTAGAAATTTTTTCGCCAAGAGAGCTAATCTCTGACTTTATACTTTTCAGTACATTTGCTTCACTATCATAGTATATCTGATGTTTATTTCGTTTGGCCATCAAAGATAAATAATGCTGAAAGTCTTGTTTATAATACATAGCTAGTTTAGGAAGTTTAAAGCCTAGTACAGCTGCATCAACTTTGTTTTTAGCCATTTTCAGTGATAAATTTAACTGTAAACCAATTAAAAAATCCTCTGCATCTTCTTCACTCGCTGCATCAAACTCTGCTCTTTGAAAAACATCCCCGGGTTTATGTAATGGTACAAAGCGCTTTAAAGCAGGTAACAACTTTTCAAAACGCTTTTTATGACCCACTAGTTTTATTTGAATTTGTGATTCACTTACATCAAAAACTAGAGTATCTATCTCTTGAAAGTTCTTTTTAAGTAGCCCATCAGTAAAGTTATTAACCAATCTTCTACTTACTTCAAGTTCAAAGTTATTTGAACTTGAATATATAATATTACAAGAAATTATGAAGATAAAAAGTAGTTTATTCATACAATCTCCCTGCAATATAGATTTTATCATCGCCGGTCATTGAGTCGTTTCTAGTTCCAACGAAAAAGATATTTAATCCAGGTAAAGCTGTTTCAATTAATCTATTTAGTCCTGACACTTTGACCAAACCAGCTGAAGTTTCATCATAATGTAAAACCTCAACATCTAAATAATCACTAAGAACTTTGTTTTTGTTTAAGTAGTTAATAATATCTTTAATCAATAGAGAAGATAATTTAAATGGCATGATCGAACCACTTTCAAAACTAGTAATTTCTTCTTCTAGTACTTCTTTATCACTTGCTCCACTCGATTCACTTTCTTGGCCATCGATTATAGCAGAAGCTTTTTTATAAGCTCTTTGATCTTCGCTAGTCAAATCATCGCCTTGCTCTAATTTAGCCATCAATTTTTTAACCACGGCTTTTGCTGCTTCGAGACTTGAGCCATCTGAATCATTAAACATTAAACTAGCTAACTTCATTTGCTTTTGTAAATATAGGTTATAGTCCGATTTATAGTAAGTTTTAAAATAAGTTTTTCTAAAGCCTAGATGTACAGTATTTAATTCTTGGTTTCCTAAAAGTGGGAATCTTAATTTCATTCCTACTTCAATAAAGTAGCTACTATCTCGTTTAGAGTTAGTATTTTCGCTTCGAGTGACAGTCTGATCTTGTCGGTATTTAGTAAAAATCTCACCTGGTTTTAATACAGGAGACAAAAAGTCGATTTCTTTTTTATCCATAAAATAGTTGAGATCTATGGTTAAATTAATACCAAGCTCTTCATCTTCAAAGGTATACTCGATATTGCGTACAGGTGAGTCCACCATGGTCAAAAAACGACTACTCCAACGATTTACAGTTTTAGATCCAATAAAAACACCCACATCCGGAACAATATCTCCATGAATGCTATCAAAATTAAATAAAGAGGGGCCCTTACTAAATCTATCTTTGGCTATTTCTAATAGTTTAGATTTAAAACCACCACCATCTGAAACAACAGTCTCATCCTCAAGTGGTGAATCACTCGATTTTAAATCATCAAAAAAGTCTTGAGAGTTAGATGAAAAAACAAACAAAAAAGACAAAATCAAAAGCAATTTCATTCGATTGCTCCCTTCAAATTTAGCTGTCTTTTTTGTGTTGAGAAGTGAGTAAAAATAAGAGGCGTCAATGTATTTATTCCTCCCAAATTTACCGATATCCAAAGAGTTTTATTTTGATCAATATCCTTAGATTTTAACTCCAACAAATCCCCAACTTTCAAGCCATTCTCTAAATAACGGTTTTCTAGATTTTTTAATAATAATGGAGCAAAGCGATCCATAGAAAGAGGTTTTATCAAATGTTTTATCAAACTATTTACTTTAGCCTCTTTTGCTTTATCTTCTTTACTTCTTAAAATGACGGACGCATTTAGAGTAGAATACTCCATTAATCCTGAAATTAAGACCTGCCCACTCTTAGATCGATGCAACTTCAATGGAATAGCCATACTCAAATTAATCGTACCTACACCTTCTCTAAGTAGAGATTTTCTCAATTCAAAAATTAATTTTCGTAAATTAGAAGCTGCTTCGCCATCACCAATTCCTGAAAAAGTAAAATCTTCTACTTTCATACTCACTTTATACAAAAGTAAGTTTTTAGGTGCAATTTTTACACTTAAGGAGAGAGCCCCATCGACTTTTTTAACAGCGTAAGACAATAAACTACTCAATAAGGTCTCACTGATTTCTGCTTCAGCCACACCTGTTTTAGCTGTCGCTGATACAGAAGGGATCAAAACTAAACAAATTATTAAAATTAATTTTTTCATCTTAATATGAGATTACCTTTAAATGATTACTATACTTACCCGTACCCGAGCCTATTTCCAAATGATTAACCTTTGACAAAATCTTTTTCAGCTTTGGTCCAATAATCAAACTTGCTGTACCGACATGCTCTACATTGATCTCAAGGTCTCTAGGCAAAAACACATTTAAAAAGGAAGCTCCGATTTTTTTTAAGATGGTCAAAGGATTGAACTCTCCTTGAGAATTGATTACAAAGTATTCGGACATTTCATCAACAGACACTTTGGTCGCAGCAAACACTACAGTAAAAATAGATTGATAAACAACACCAACAGGTAAAGTTACCAAATCCAATAAATTTGTTAAAAAATTTTTATTAGCCCGATCAAAGGATACTTTAAAATCAAAATACATTTCATCTTTATTTTTTTGTTTTTCTTTTTGATAAAATCGAAAGTCCATCTTTAAATTAATATCTACAAACTCGTATTTACCAACAATTACGATCTCTGTCCCATTAATATCTACAAATTTACGACCTTCAATAGGGTCAATTCCAGAGTTTCGAAGCTGTTTGGAGATCAAACTCTCTAACAACTTGTGAGAAATTGCGATACTGGTATCTTGTTTTTTGGGGTTGAGGGAAGATGATAAGGTACAATTACCTATTTTGAAGCTATAACTCTTGCCTTTATCATCTCCATATATCTGCGAAGACATAAGAAAGAACGACATAAGCAGAAAGCATATCAATCTTTTGTATAAATTAGACATTTTAACCTTAGTTTCTATTCGATTCTATTACTTAATACGCTTTTTACATACAAAATGTTTCGATTTTATTAGTAAGAGTCCTTTTAACCCAAAAACTTTCTCTCACAATTAGGACGGTAATATACTTGCCTCGTATCTTAAATCAGGACTTATTTCAATACCTTGTGACTTTAAAAACTGCTTTCTCGCCTCAAATTGTGCCCCCATCATTAAGTTCAAAGCAATTTGTACTACCGATAGTTTTTGATCATCTTCAAAAATAGTGCCCTGTCTCCATTGATTAAAACTAGCCAAATCAAGGCCACATTTAATATTGTAATCGATTTTTTTATTATCGTTACCCTCAATAGCCCATAAATGACCCATTTCTAAGTAATATCTAATCAACATAGCTAAACTAATACGAGAGTTATTAGAAGCAGCCTCAATTAATGAAGGATTTCTAAATTCAAAAAAAGCCTTCGCATCTAAGAGAGTTTGAGTTATAGATGAGCCAAATACCTTTTCTTCCAAATACTTTACTTCAGAGTCTTCTAAGGTATCTATGCTTCTTCTCTCAAAGAACCAAGAACCAATTTTTGTAGATACAGCAACAAATCGTGTGCCAAAATTTAAGGCCCTTGTTTTTGCACCTGACTCAAAACTTTCAAAGCTAGATACTAAGGAAACATCCTGAAAACGAACTTTTTTTATGCATTCTTTATAAGAGTCTGCTCCAGATACATCATTAGATAGCAAGTTTATACTCGATGTAGACACAAAATCTGCCCCCATGGCAAAAGCCGCTGCTAATGCATCCGGAGTCCCTAAGTCACCTGTTACTCCTAGATAAATATTTTTCTCATTTAATAAGCTTTTAATCGAAGGCATCAATGACAAGATCGATCTTGTATCTTGACTTGATACAAAACTTCCATCGATCAAAAACGCACTAAATACATCTTTCTTCCCAGATGAAAGAGCAACACATTGATCTGGATGTGAGACCTTTGCAATCAGTAAATTACCCTCTTTAGATTTAAATCGAATCAAAGGCTCTGAAATTTTTGAGCAAGATTTTACTAATAAATACTTAATATTTTGAGCCATCAGTAAAGTAATCAGTTTTTTGTCTTCCTCTTCATCAAAGTCATCTAAATGAATTTCTACTCCAAAACGAAAATCATGTTGGTTTAACATGTTTAGACTTTCTTCTTTTTCATTAAAAGTTAAACCATCAAGATTAAAAAAACCCAACATACCGTTTTCAAAGAGATTTTGAAGCATACCTCTTCCATGAGTATAGGATGGTAAACCCGAAACAAAATAAGCATAATCCAAACCAAACAACTTTTTGAATCCTGTACTACCTAAATGTTTTGGACTTTGAACGTTTATAACTTCCATATTACTTGTCCTTTTTGACAATTGATTTAGCTCTGTAATTTTACGAAATCTAGGCTCTTTTGCCCTTAACTCATAGGCAATCATGGGGTTTAAAAACTCATCATTAAAATCTACAAACGGAGCTTCTAGTTTTTTATCCGGAACAAGTACCTTAGTTTTTTTTGTTTTTACAGTCCTAAAGTTTTTAGCTTCTGGGACAATCCTGTCTTCCATGTCATATAACACATCCATGATTCGGTTTGTTATAGTTATCCAAGATGTTGGAGAGTCTTTCTTTTCTTGAAATTCATCAAAAAACAGAGGCTCGCCTACGTGTACATGGATTTGTTTACCTCGACCTGGTAGCTCATTGTATCCTGTTTGATACACAGGTAAGACAGGAACATTTGTCATTGCCTGAATATAACCAGCCCCCGCTTTATAATCTGTAGCCAAATATCCACTCTTGGAGCGAGTACCTTCTGGGTAGACCAAACAAGCCACTTTTTGGCTTTCTAGATTTAAGATTCTTACTGCTTCTTGTAAAGCATATTGCTCAATGCCTTTAGAACGATCTACGGGCAATACTCCAGCATTAATAGCAAACCTCTTAACTAAACCACTCCCGATACGATTGCTTGCTCCTAAACCACATAGATAGTATTCTTTCGAAAAGTAATTTTGAAGAGACTCAAAGCCTACTTGAAAACCACCCCAAATATCAAAACTAGCCGTATGATTCATACATACTATAAAAGACTGTCTATTTAGTTTTTTAATATTTTCCAATCCATGATATTTTGTGCTATTCCACCAATTAGTATATGGATACAACACAGGCAACAAAACAAAGCGACTTAAATACCAAGCCAATTTAAACTTAGTAGAATCGTCTTCAATTAATCGATCAATCTCTTCACTCACTCAATCTGTCCTTTAGAGATACAGGTAAAGAAAAACTAATATTTTCTTCTACAATAACTTTTTCTTCTACTTGCGTGACACCTAGCTCTTTTAAACGTTCGATACATTCGTTTACTAATATTTCAGGTGTAGATGCACCAGCAGAGATACCAATGGTTTGGATACCATGAAACCAGCTTTCTTGGATATGCTCTTTATTTTCAATTAAATGAGCTTGTACCCCCAACTTTTGAGCCACTTCTTTGAGCCGATTGGAGTTAGAGCTATTTTTCGAACCCACCACTAGAACTAACTCAGCATCCTTGCAAATTTCACTAATAGCTTGTTGACGGTTAGTTGTAGCATAGCAAATATCTGATTTTCTAGATTTTTTCATACTTGGAAAACGATCATATAAGGCTTCTGAAATATCTTTAGTATCATTTAAACTCAAAGTTGTTTGTGTCAACATCGCCACATCTTCCTCATCATTTAAATCCAGTTTTGCAACATCTTCAACACTTTCTACTACGATTGTGTTTTCAGGTGATACTCCTTTGGTCCCTACCACTTCCACATGGTTTTGATGACCAACTAACAGAATTTTAAATCCTTCAGAAGTAAATTTTTTAGATTCTTTGTGGACTTTTGTTACCAGTGGGCAAGTCGCATCTGTAACTTGTAAGTTTCTTTCTTTGGCATCATCAAAGGTTTTTGGAGGAACTCCATGAGCTGAAAAAATGACTCGTGAGCCACTTGGTATTTCATGGAGTTCTTCCACAAAAATTGCTCCCTTTTCTTTTAGCTGCTCAACCACATATTTATTATGTACTATTTCATGCTTTACATATATTGGGCTTCCCCACATAGTAATAGCTTTTTCTACGATTTCGATTGCCCTAGTTACACCAGCACAAAAACCACGAGGACTTGAAATGATCAGTTTCATCCAATCTCCTATTTATATTTGATCCATATTGTTTAATAACAATCTCGATATTTTAGTTTTAACTCAAAAAGGTATATTTAATCTTTTTTTTACAAAAAAGTCCTTTTTACGCTCAAGATTTTAAAGTAATTTATTGGACTTCAAAACCTTTAAGGGGGATTGTACACGAAAGGTCTACAAAACTAAATATTTGGGCAATCTTAGAAGTACCTTTTCAAACTGTCCTTTCTATTGTTAAATCAAACATTCAATTGAAACTAAAATCAAAAAAATACGTATACTATAATGTGAAAAGTTTAATTCTACTCTACATATTTATTCTTGGCTCTATTTCTCATGCCCAAAACATTGAGTCCTTTCACGCAAACATGGAGCAATCCATTCAATCAGAAAAGGCATTAGTAGGATATCAATTAGATCGTCTTTCCAAAGTAAACACTAAAGTACCAGTACACAACCACATCTCCAATTTAAAATGGTTAGCCAAGACTCAAGTACCGCAATATTTGACCGAAAAAAACGCTATTAAATTAAATCAAGGCGGATTCGGAACCAAAGCTATCAGCTCCAATCTCTTCCATTATGCCATAACAATGGCAGGAATCGGTGCATCTAGTGCTATTATAGATGATTATTCAAAAACAGGTGAGATCCACCTAGAAAAATCACTTGATTTTCTATCTGATTCTAATTTTTTAAAAAATAGTATGGGAATCTTCATCGGTTCTACAGCTTTTTCAGTTTTAGGTAATTTTCTTCCTCCAGGGGTTGGTCCAATTTTAAAAACTGTTCCTGGATTTTTGGGGGCAGCAGTAGGGCTCAATGTAGCATCCGGTGAGAAAATCAATTGGCCTAAAGTATTAGTGTCCTCATTAGCTTCTTCGGCTGCTTTTGTTGCTTTAGGATCTGGTGGAATATTAGCCATAGGAGCAGGTATCGCCGCGTCCATGGTGAGTGATGCTATATTTGATAATCTAACAAAATCCGTGGGCGATAAAAAAGAACTTGCCACATACAAGCCTAGTGAGCCCTTGCAATTACAAAATAATGAGGTCCCTGAGTTTAAAGACCATCAAGTAAACTTTAAAAAATCCACAGACCCAAAAGTACAGCGCCAGCTCATTCAAGAAATTCAAACAAGCGCTTCAGAGAATGATAATCTTAAAACTAAAGCTTTGTTGGAGTCATTAGATAACTTTGGACAAATTCGATAAATCTAATCTTGTTTTAAGCGGGACTTTAGCTCCCCTATCACTTCTTGGACTTTTAAAGCACTCAAAGAGTTTTTCTTCAAAATATCCAAGCAGGCTTGATCTTCTAATTTTGAAAACCACGTTAAGTCTCTTAGCTCGTCAATCACGCGAATAGCAAGAACATTTTTAAACCAATCAGCATTTTGCACTTTTCGATTTTGTTCAAAAAAGTTAACCTCTTTTGAACACTTCACATAAGATTCAATTAAGTCATAAATATCACTAATACCTTGATTATTTAAGGCACTACCAATCATTGCTTTACAAGACCAGAAATCAGTTTTGGGTTTGAACAAATGTAGAGCCTGTTCAATTTGATTTTGTTTTAACTTAGCTTTTGAAACATCCATATCACATTTATTAATGAATATTCCATCTGCTAGCTCCATCACACCTTTTTTGATACCTTGCAGCTCATCTCCTGACCCAGGTAACAAAAGTAATAAAAAAAAGTCTACCATAGTAGAAACGATTGTTTCTGATTGACCCACGCCCACTGTTTCAATCAAAACTACATCAAAGCCAAAAGCTTCGCACAGAGCAATTGTTTCATTAGTAGCACTAGCCACTCCACCTAAATTATTTTGATTTGGGCTCGGGCGAATAAAACAATTTTCTTCTCTAGATAGTCGAGGCATTCTAGTTTTATCACCTAAAATGCTACCTCCTGTTCTTTTTGAACTTGGGTCAACAGCCAAAACGCATAAGCTCAAACCACGCTTTAAGATTTCCAAACCAAACGCCTCAATAAAGGTGCTTTTTCCAACCCCTGGTGTTCCCGTTACACCAATTCTTAAAGTATTCGTTTTGATCTTGGAAAGCTCTTTAAGTAGTTTTGTAGCCATCGTTCTATCAGTACTTTGATTCGACTCCATTAGAGTGATAGCCTGTGCAAAAACCCGTCTTTTCTTTTGCTTAATTCCATCTAGGTAGTAGTTTAGATCTCTCATAATTACTTTCATATATTTTTAGGGTAACTCAATTGAAACTCTATTTGCTTATTATCCCCTAATGCCCAAGTGCTTTCTCCGCCAATTGGTATTATGACAAAATCTTTCACATGGCCAATCGGTGCATTCCACAGTACTGGAAAGTCCCATTTCTTTAGATAAGATTGTACCATGGGGTAGATTTCAAGGTCTCCGCAGTCCAAAGGCCTTGGAGAGCAATCTGTAAACTGCCCAAAAATTAAGCCTTTTAAGTCTGAAAAACCCTTTTGAAGGCTCAATTGCATTAACATTCTATCTACTTTATAACTCGCTTCATTGACTTCTTCAATAAACAGAACCTTATCTTTTAAGTCAATCTCAAAAGGAGTACCAATCATAGAGCATATAACACTCAAGTTTCCACCAAAAAGCTCCCCACAAATCTCTGACCCTTGAAGAAACTCTCCCTCAAAGCTGTCTGAATATTCAAACTTTTTAGAACAAAAAAAAGCTTCAAAAGATTTGTATAAAAACGAGTCTCTTTCCCAGACTTTTGGATAATTGAACATTGGCCCATGGAAACAAGCAACTTTTGTCTTGGTAGCTAAATAGTTTATCAAAACCGTTAGATCTGAAAACCCACAAAGTATACCCTCCCAATCTTTTTTAAACCTCACTGACTCTATACTTCTAATAGAGCCATAACCACCTTTAGATGCAAGTACAAACTGAGGTATACAAAAACAGCTTTCTATTGCTTTTGCTCTAGTAAGATCACTTGATGAAAACCCTGCATGATTCTCAATCATTTCGGGGTACTGTTTAAACTCCATATGAGAAAACAGTTGTAGAAGTGGGCTTGGTGCAGAGTTATGAAAATAGCTTGCAACGGACAAAAGTGCGTAATCTTCTAACTTACCTAAGTGTGGGTGATATATTTGAGTCATTCTTTCCTTGTAGTTTCTCATTCAATTTAATCATTTTACTGCTTACGACTCTTTCTATTATATAAGTTAGTTTTGGTGAATCAATTAATTTTTGGCTCTCTTTTTGCTATTATACGAAATATCTCTTAGTTTAGGTCTATTTAAAACCTATTAGAGACGAAAGACACTTAAATTTTATAAGCATTGTAATACAAAAGCTAAATATATTGGTTAAAATATTCATGTAGCGTATATTGCCATTGAATACAAACTATAGTAGTAAAGGAAGAAGAATGAAAGACAAGCTAATCCTAAAAGCACTCGACGGAACGAACTCTCGCGTTCCTGTTTGGCTAATGCGCCAAGCTGGGCGACACTTACCAGAATACAGAGCCCTTAAAGAAAAGTACACTTTTTTGGAGTTATGTAAAACACCAGACGTTGCTGTTGAGGCAAGCTTACAACCACTGAGACGTTATGACATGGATGGAGTAATTTGTTTTTCTGACATCTTAGTTCCTCTAGAAGCAATGGGAATGAAACTGGATTTTAATCCAGGCCCTGTTTTTGAAGATCCAATTACATCAATCGAACAGTTTCGAGCTTTGGAATTGCCTCCGATAAAGCAAAACATTCCACATATTCTTGAAACTCTTGAAAAGCTAAGAGATGAGTTAAAAGATACTAATAAGACACTTCTAGGTTTTACTGGTGCACCTTATACTTTAGCATCGTATGCTATAGAAGGAAAAACATCTAAACATTTTGAAGCTATCAAATCTTGGAGCTACAGAGCACCCAACGAATTATTAGAGATTTTAGATGGCTTATCTGATTTAACTGCTAGATATATCGAAGCACAGCATGAGGCAGGAGCGGAGTTAGTCCAAATTTTTGATACTTGGGCTGGACAACTCTCTTTAGAGGATTATCGTAGGTTTGCCCTTCCTGGCACAAAAAAGATCATCGAAAACTCACGATCAAAAGGCATTCCTATCACTCTGTATATCAATGGTGGCTACCACTTGATTCCTGGAATGATTGAAGCTAAGCCAGACGTTATTTCAGTTGATTGGCGTCGATCCATTAGTGACTATTTAGCACTAATTCCTGAAGAAATCTGTGTTCAAGGTAATTTAGACCCTGCATTTTTGTTTGCTAGCCCACAAGAAGTCAAAGCTGAAACAAAAAAGATACTTGAGGCTGCTAAAGGTCGAAAGTTTATTTTAAACCTAGGTCATGGACTACTTCCAACAACACCAATTGACTCAGTCAAAGCTTTTGTTGATACAGCTTTAGAATCCTAAACTTAGTTTTTACACAAAAGGCCCTCAATACTCTATTTGAATATTGAGGGCCTTTTTTATTTGCCTGTAAACTTACTATTTGATTGAAATAGCAAAGCTCTAGAATCTATTGCATTCTAAATAATTGTAACTTTCTAACAATATTTGCATATTGTGGATGGTTGGCAGGCATAATCTTTAGAATATTCTCTAAGGACTCTTTGACCCTCGTAGAGTCCCCTGTCACCTGATACGCATTTAATAAAGTTAAACGAGCCTCAATATTATTTGGATCTCTAGTAATCAAGTTTCTTAAAGCCTGAATCCCTTGTCCTAAAAAGTTTGCCTTGTTTGGCACATTTAATTTTAAAGTGCCATACTGAACAAAAGAAAAAGCTAACTGCATAAATGAACTTACATCATTTGGCGTAGCTTTAACAATAGTCTGCAATCTTTGTATCCGCAATTGAAGCCCTTGTGCTTTAATTTTTTCAGCTTGAGTCGGATTTTTCTCTACACTAGCTGCCTTGAAAAAATAGTTTTCCGAGTTTAACTTATATTGTATTGACTTTTTCAAGGCATCCGCAGCACCCTCGCCTTTAACTTGAGACAGTTTTACACTTTCTTGTTGATATAAAATAGCCATTTCAACAATCGTCTGAGAATTATTAGGACTCTTTTTAACTAAAGATTCAAACATCTCAAGTGCTTTATCATATTGCTTTTTTGCCTTATAAATTACAGCCAACCCTAAGTAAGTCGTTGGTGTTCTTCCATCTTTAAGACGGACGGCCCTCTCCAACATAGACTTAGCCTCATCGTGCTCTCCTCTAAGAGCTTTCAAGTAACCTAAGTTACTTAAAGACTGAGCATAAATTGGATTTAAATCTATAGCCTTTTGATAATAGTCTTCTGACTTTTTAGCCAATGTTGGATTTTTTTGCTGCTGAGATTCTTTGTAGAAACAAAGCGCTATATTATGAAAGTTTGCAGGGTCAGTAAAGTTATCTGTAGCCTCCAAAAATGCTGAAACAGCAATCCAATTATTAGTCAGCCGACTATCTGTTAGTTCAACATCAGGATCTTTAGAGTCTCGTTTGTAAATTGTATTTTCGGTTAGATTTCTTTTAATCGTCAGGATATTAAATTTATCTATCTCTGATTTTTTGATTCGAGGATTATTGTTTGAGTCCATCATTGCTCTACCAAAATCAAACAATAATTCACCAAAACTAGAATCATGTTGCAATGCCTCTTGATATAAGTTGAATGCACCTTTCCAATTTTTTCTAGAGAATTCATAAAAAGCTTTTCGCCACAGTACATCACGCTGGTAAATATGATTAATCTGTATGATTCCCATAATTGCAATAATAAAGGACAACACAATAATACTGATACCGGCGCCAGGGTTTTTACCTAAGCTAAGCTTATGGTTTTCTACTCCTACCAATGCTAATGCAAAAGCTATCCAACAATAAAACGTCACCATAGAGTACATTAAATGTAAATCAAAAGTTACAATACAATGAGTCAAAGTACCAACCGTACCACTCAGTAGTGCCAATATTGTCAAAGTTTTCAAAGGATTCGATTTATGCTCTGTATGATAAACTCTTAACAATCCACCTAATACTCTTTTGATATAATAATGCCAAAATGCAAACATGAGCAAGAGTCCAAATATACCTAGTTCAGACCACCAATGTATATATTCGTTATGAGCATAAATAGACTTATTAGTGTCCCACAAAAATTTACCCGATGCCTCTGTATCCAAAAATAGTTGTACTTGGTATTTCATATAATGAATACCAAAAGTACCCACACCCTTTCCAAAAAGAAGAGCAAATGGCCCATCAGTAATAATACGTAAAGTAGTTGAATAGATTAAGGATCTTTGGTGAGCTGAGCCCTTCCAATCTGTTGTTTGGGTAATACGATATAGTGTAGAACGGTCGCCTTGAATCGTGCTAGAATCCTTTGGAGCAAATGTCACTTTTGCAGTACCCAATCCAATCACAATAAATGCAATGATCAATATAGTTGATGAGGCAAGCTGCTTGAATCGAAACAGTAAGAACAAAAAGTAGAATATCGTAAACCCTAATATCCCTTTAAACATATTTGTTTTTGCGGAGGCCTCTAAATCTAAAGCAAACATTAAGTAGAGCAAAAATCCTGTTAAACCTAAACCCACAACAATAGATAATACTACTTGCTTCTTTTTTCTGCGATTGGCTAAAAACAAAGAGCATAAAAGAAAAAAACAAAGAGATACAGCACACCCAAGCATTGCCCCTCTCGTTTGTGTTAACAATACAGCATTAGCCATTAATACTAGAGTAATCCCATAGTAAAAAGACAATAATATATCGAACGAAAAAGACAAGCGCTCTTTAAAGAAGTCTTTATCTAGTAAAATCTCCATCTTACGGACAAAGCGGATTAATACTAATGGAATCAACAATACTAAATATCCACTAAAGTAGTTTCTGTGCCCCATTAAGGCATAGATTTTGAAATTTTCATCCGGCTTTTGAGGTAACAATAGCCTTTGAAAGAAAGTTGCACTCCATGAGTCAGGAAGCGGCAATATTCGAGAAATAGGTGACTGCCCTGGTTTTACAGTTACATCACCTACAAAAGTGCTAACCACCTCTGTTTTTACTCTAATTTGAAAATAATGATCATCTAAATTATAGTATTGGGCCAAACCATACATGGTAACTAATGTACCTGCTACTAGAGTCACAGAAATTAAATGTTGAATGCTTTTTTCACTACGAATAGTAGTCACTGTAATCCAAAACATGATAAAACAGCCCAATTGAGGAGCAAACTCACGAAATGATAAATTGGATGAGGTGGACCACATAGTTGAAATCAACATATATAAAATAACTAATGCATAAAAATAGAAGGCCTTTGTTTTTGGAATTAAAATATGATTTTTTAAGAATATTAAACTTGCCCAAGCCACCAATGCAAATACCAAGAACTTACCAAACAATAACTCTTTGGCGGTGTTAAACACATGCTTCAACTCGATATCAATATGCAGAGGCATATTGAATAAAATTAATGCTATACATGCCCAAATTACCATCCATGGAACATTTAGTAACATTTTTCTATTTTCATCTCTTACAGTTGTTGATCCCATTCAGTTCCCCTGTTTTTTAGATAGTTCTATCTAAAAATTTAAGCTTAAAAATTAATACTATCAAAGTAATCAATAAAGCCGACTGTTTAAGCCATAATAATATTTTAAACTTGTAGCACCTCGTGCTTTTCACGAAGTTATTTTTTTATGTTTTTCATCCAACTCTGATCTTAATTAGATATAAAAAGTCAGAATATCTCTATTTTAAATTGGATGTTAATAGCCCCAAAAAGTTAAATATAACTCTTTAAAGCAATGCATAGTTTTTGCGCATCATAGTTTTAGCTAGCGAAGTATATCAAAACTTCTACTGAATTAAAAACTAGATCTATTCGGGAGGCTTTATCCTCAAATAAAGCCTCTTTTTTACACAATTAATCACAAAATTCTTCAAGCTCCTGCAAAGAAGAAATATTGGTATCCAAGTCCTTTAGAATTCCATCATGAATATCATATATTAATGCATGCACATTCACTTCTTGGTTTTCTTTCCAGGCTTTTTGAACAATAGTACTCTTACAAACATTAATCACTTGCTCTTTTACATTTAATTCACATAGTCTATCTATCTTCTGCTCTTCTTCCATTTGGGAGAGCTCTTTCTTGTGAAGGCGATAAACATCATCAATATTTTGTAACCAATTTCCAATAAAACCATTGTCATCTGTACTCAAGCAGGCTTTTACACCACCACAGCCATAATGGCCACATACGATAATATCAGTAATCTTTAAAACCTCTACTGCATATTGAATAACTGACAAGATATTCAGATCGGAGTGCACTACCACATTGGCTATGTTTCTATGTACAAAAATATCCCCTGGAGTCAATCCCATAATTTGGTTTTCTGGTACTCTACTATCAGAACAGCCAATCCAAAGGTATTTTGGTGTTTGTTGCTTACCTAACTCTTGAAAGAAGTCAGGTTGTTCTTTAGTAATGGATTCTGCCCATTCTTTATTTCGGGTAAAAAGTTCATTCAATCTGCTCATGTATATCCTTGTATTTCTAAAGTTAACTGATTCAAAAAGTATATTTTTTTCTTTGCATAAAAAAAACTCCATAAAAATGGAGTTTTTATTTTGCACAAATTAGGGATAAATCACAATGACTTATCCCAAATTGATATATCTATGCTGTTTTCTTCAATGAAATTGTTTCCACTAAAGGAGTATCTGATCGAACCATTTCTTCAGTAATAGTAAAATCTTTTTGATCTTTTACCAACTGAGGAAGTTCATACATTAAGTCTAGCATCAAATCTTCCATGATAGATCGTAAGGCTCTTGCACCTGTCTTTTCTTCCCATGCTCTTTCTGCAATTGCCTTCAAAGCACCTTTAGAAAAAGATAAGGTAGCCTCTTCCATTTCAAACAAAGTCTGATATTGCTTAACTAAAGCATTTTTCGGCTCAGTTAAGATTGACACTAAAGTATCTATCTTTAATGGCTGTAAAACACAAGTAATCGGTAGTCGACCTAAAAACTCGGGGATAACTCCAAACTTAACTAAATCCTGCGTTTTTACCTCAGATAAAACATCACGTTGCTCAAAAGAGTGCTTACTAACAATTTTTGCCCCAAAGCCTAAGTTAGAAGAGTTTACTCTTTCTTCTACAATTCGCTCCAGACCATCAAAAGCACCACCACAAATAAATAAAATATTTGAAGTGTCAATTTGAATCAACTCCTGATGTGGATGCTTTCTTCCGCCTTTAGGAGGAATATTTGCCACAGTACCTTCAATCAACTTCAAAAGTGATTGTTGCACACCTTCACCAGAAACATCTCGAGTGATTGATGTATTTTCACCCTTTCTAGCGATTTTATCGATTTCATCAATATAGACGATCCCTTTTTCTGCTTTTTGGATATTGAAGTCTGCATCATGAATTAATTTAAGTAAGATAGACTCAACATCTTCACCTACATATCCAGCTTCTGTCAGTGAAGTTGCATCGGCGATACTAAAAGGTACATTTAAAATTTTAGCTAACGTTTTAGCCATCAATGTTTTACCAGAACCTGTTGGCCCTAAAAGTAAAATATTAGATTTTTCTATCTCAACATCTTCTTTTCCTGTTCGGTTGATTCTTTTGTAATGATTGTACACAGCTACTGCCATGGTTTTCTTTACACGATCTTGTCCGACAAGATATTTGTTTAATTCAGAGTGAATTTCTGTAGGGATTTTTAAAGTTTCTCCCTTAATTCCACTCTTTTCTTCTTCAAACTCTTCTACAATAATCTCATTACAAAGCTCAATACATGCATCGCAAATATATACATCTGGCCCTGCAATTAATTTTTTTACTTGTTCTTGAGTTTTACCACAAAAAGAACAGCGATAGTTCTCATTGTTTTTTGAAGTAAACATACTCATAAATTTTCCTCAATATTATTCTGATGGATTTCGATCCATTACTCGATCAATAATTCCATATTCTACAGCTTCTTGTGCTGTCATGTAATAGTCTCTATCCGTATCTTCAGCAACTTCTTTTACAGATTTTTTTGTAAACTCAGCCATCATTTCATTTAATAAAGCTTTTTTTCTTAGGATCTCCGTTGCTCTGATTTCGATGTCACTAGCCTGACCTCCAGCTCCACCCATTGGCTGATGTACCATTACAGTTGAGTTTGGAAGCGCATATCGCTTACCAGGCTCACCTGCTGCCAAAATAACTGCACCCATGCTGGCCGCTTGACCTAGACAAATCGTAGTAATTTTTGGTTTTACATATCGCATTGTATCTACAATTGCTAATCCCGCAGATACTGACCCTCCAGGAGAGTTGATATAAAATTGAATATCCTTATCACAATCTTCTGCTTCTAAGAAAAGAAGCTGAGCAATAATAACATTTGCGACCTCATCAGCGACCTGACTTCCTAAAAATATAATCCTATCCTTAAGCAATCTTGAGTAAAGGTCATAAGATCTTTCTCCACGGCTTGTTGATTCAACTACCATTGGTATTAGTGGCATTAGATACTCCTATTCTATTTATATAGTTTAATAATTTAGTTACTACTTATTGTAGAGCTTTCTAAATCATAATGCTAGTGATCAACACTTAATCAATACAATTTATCTGCTGTACAGTATATCGATGCAGAGGCGCAGAATCTTAACAAAAGCGCTTAGGAAAGATGCAATTCCATGATTCACTATCTTAAAGTTAGTCCATTACTTCAAGTAGCTTCAAGAAAGAAACTAAAAAAGTCCATTGAACTAAAAAAAGGCTTGTAATTGTTACAAGCCTTTTTTAAACGATAGAATTACTCTGCTTCGTTTGCGTGGTCATGATCGTGATCATGGTTGCAATGCTCACCATGTACGTGCTCATGAACTTCTGTATCTTCACCTTTTGCTTTTTTTTCTAAAAAGTGAAGAGCCTTTTCTTGCATAATTTCAGCTTTGATAAGAACTCTACGTCCTAATGACTCGACATATTCTAATACTTCATCAAAGTTTTTCTTTAAAACTCGAGCAGTATAATCGATTCGATAAGCTATTTCTTGATCATGTACATCAAAGTTTTCTAGTCTTGCAATTTCTGTTAATGCAAAGCTTAGTTTTAACTCTTTAGCTGAATCTTCATTCATTTCTGCTTTGATCTCATCTTCTGATTTACCTTGTGAAGCTAAATAATCATCAAAGCTTTCACCTTTTTGAGTCATTTCATGCTTAAGATCATCAAACTTTGCTTGAGTTAACTCTTGTGCAAGTCTTTCTGGTAATTCACAATCGATTTTTTCTAAAAGCGACTCTTGAATTAATTTTCTTAATTCTGCTGAAGCTTCTTGCTCTTTTCTTCCAAGTAGCTCAGTTTTGATTGTCTCTTTTAACTTATCCAAAGTATCAAATGACCCTGTTCTTTTTGCTAATTCATCATCAATAGCAGGAACTGTTTGAATCTTATGACCTAAGATTTTAACTTCAAACTCTGCTGTTTTACCAGCAAGTGCCTTGTTTTCAAAATCTTCAGCAAAGCTATATTCAAAGTTTACTCTATCTAATTTTTTCTTACCAACTAAGTGTTGGTCAAAATCAGGGTATAAAGTATTTTCTCCAAGAGTTGCAGCTACATTGTAATGTCGTAGTGCTTTAGCGTCTTCGCCATCGATCTTACCTTTAATTAACAAAGATACCCAGTGACCGTCTGCTGTTTCTGTTCCGTCTTCAACGTCTATAGATTCTGCCATTCTTTTTGCGAAGTCTTCTAAAAAGGCATCTAAATCAGAATCTTCTACTTGAGCTTTAGGAACTTCTCCGATTTCTAAATCGCTATATTCACCTAATTTAAACTCAGGTGCAACAGAAAAGCTTGCCTTAAAAGTTAGTTTATCACTTGTCAAAGCGATATCTTCGTACTCTACTTCTGAGATTGGAGAAACGTTTTCTTGCTCTAATGCTTCGTAATATACTTGTGGAAGTAACTCTCGTTGAACCATATGGTTGAAACGATCTGCTCCTACAGTCTTCTTTACTAAAGGCAATGGTGTTTTATCTCTTCTAAAACCAGGAACCTTGATATGCTTTAAAACTTGTTTTTGTACTGATTTGCTTGCTGTTTGCACTCTTGTCTTTGAAATTTCAACAGACAATTTTACCTTGGAATCTCCAAGATCCTCACGAGTTACAGCATGATTGTTTTCGCTTGACATGAACTTATCCTTGAGAACATTTAAATGATGGTAAAAAGAAATAATACGAAAGGAGAGACTTGAACTCTCACGCCCGGAGGCACTAGATCCTAAATCTAGCGTGTCTACCAATTCCACCACTTTCGCATG
>JAGSHD010000007.1 GCA_023954715.1 Candidatus Cloacimonadota bacterium
CTCCAGATTCATATCCTTGAATCTGCTCTTTTATAATTTTAGTAATCTCTTCTGGTTTGACTTGCATTCTTCCCGCCTTATAAACCAATTAACTTACACGCATATTGAGAATTTTACTTCCCATATCTTCTAGTTGCCCTTTAATACTATAGTCCCAAATATCGTGACCAATTTTAGCAACAAATCCTCCAAGTAAATCACTATTAATGATGTAACTTACTTCTAAGGACTTACCAGATAACGCCTTTAACTTACCTTCTAGTTCTTCTTTATCAGTAGAACTCAACTCTTGTGCTATTTCTACAGTTGCTACAGCTCTCAGAAGTTTTTCATTTAAAACCTCTTTGTAAGATGCTGCTACAGCTGCAATCATAGAAAATCTTTCTTCTTTTAAAAGCAACAATGCTAGGTTTTTAACCTCATTTGTATACTTTGCCTGATCAAGAACCGCACTTAATATTTTTAGCTTAACTGCCTTTTTGTAAAGTGGACTCTCAACAACTCTTGATAAATCTTCTGATTCAGCAAAAGTTGTAGTTAAATCACTTAACTCTGATAAAGCTTGATCATATTGGGTTTCTGTTGACAAAGACGACAGTAACGCTTGTGCATATCTAACTGCAACTACATTTTCTTTACTCATCTTATCTCCTATAACCCTTTAATCAAATCAGCACTATAAGTACCTAAATCTGATTTTTTATCATCTTGCTTAATCTGCTCTTCAGCTCCGTTAAATACTTTTTCAGTAAAAGCGTTTTTAACTGCCTGAACACTTAAGTTAAAATAACCTAGTGCATCTACTTCAACTTTATCAATTGTTCTCATCTCAAGTTTTCGGGCACCATCAAGAATTTCTTTCTTGATTGCAATTGCATCAAGATCGGCTTGATCTAATTCGCTCTTCTTTTGAGAATCTAGAGAACTCAACTTTAATTTAAGCTCTTCTGCTTGAAGTTTTAATGCTTGCTTTTGGCGTTCTTCTTCACCTAAGCCCACTTCAATCTCTTCAATTCCTTCTTCTACCGCTGTGTTTAACATTGGCGTTAGAAATCTATTGAATAAATAAATTAAAGCTACAAAGTTGATGATGTCCCAGCCAACTTTCCAAGTGTTAGTATCCCAAAATGCTACAGATGTCTCCGTTGTAGACTCTGCACTTAAAATACCCATACTCGTTCCCGAAAAGACAAGACCAAGAAAACAAATTTGCTTCAAACCTATGTTGGTTTTCTTCATAATCATCCACCTATCCTATAAACTTTTTAAGAACTTCACCTTGAAGACCTACTACTTCGCTGTTTAGAGAAGTTTCTAGCTCTTCAACACTAGTATCAATAGTTTTTTTCTTTTGAGCTAACAATCTAGCTGCTTCTTCATTTGCTTTTTGCAGTAGACTTTTCTTTTCACTTTCAGCTTCTTCTTTACTTTTAGATCGGATTGCTCCTGCTTCTGAGTATATTTCTCTCATACTAGAGTCATATTCACCCTGTAGCTTTGCAATCTCATCTTTTTCGTCTTTAAATCCTCTAGCTAATGAACGCAATTTTGTATTTCTTGCATCCATAACCTTAAGAATTGGTTCAAAAAAGACCCACTTAAGTAAATAATACAACGCTAAAAAGTTGAACGTTTGTATCACTACCGTAATGTTTATATCAATCATAGCTTCCCCTTTTGAGAATCTTGATTAAACAACAAACATTAAAAGTAGAGAAATAACCAAAGAGTAGATTCCTGTTGATTCAGAAACAGCTTGTCCGATAAGCATAGTTCTTGTTAACAAGTTTGCTTGCTCTGGCTGATGTGAAATTCCTTCACAAGCTTTTCCAGCTACAAAACCTTCTCCGATTCCAGGCCCAATAGCACCTAGTCCCATACATATCCCTGCACCTAAAAACTTGCTTCCAGTGATCACTGCTTCCGCTGTCGTTACGTCTGCCATTTTTTCCTCCGTTAGAATTAATTAAAAATTAACTATTAATTATTTTTTTTACTTATTTAACTACGTATAATAATAAAAATGCTATTACTAATGCATACACTGATGTTGATTGAGATACTGCTTGTCCGATTAACATTGTTCGAACAAATACTGGTCGACTTTCTGGTTTTTTTGCAACAGCTTCACAAGCTGCTCCACCAGGCACTCCACATCCAATCCCACATCCAATTGCTCCTAGACCCATTGATATTCCGGCTCCCATCAAAGCAAACGCTTGAGGTAAAACCATTGTTTGAGAATAATCAAAGATAAAGATCAATAATGCTACCACCAATCCAAAAACTGATGGGTTTCCAGCTACTGCTGAACCAAGTAAGTGTACAAATTGTACCTCACTTACTGACTCTGGATTTCTTGAAACTCCTGAAACAGCCTTTTCGCCTGTCAGACCCATTCCAATTCCTCCACCGATTGCTCCTAGACCCATTGCAAAACCAGTTGCAACCATTCCAGAGGCGATATAGATATAATTTTCAGGAGTTACTGTTGCTGTTGGAACAAACAACAATAAACAAGCTACAACTAATGCAAAGATAGAAGCAGACTCTGTTACCGCCTGAGTAATTAACATGGTTCTTAAAATCAACATATCTTGTTTAGGCTGTCTTGCCATACCTTGAACAGCAGACACTGCTGATCTAAATGTACCTAAACCAGCACCGATTGCCCCAAACCCCATGGCTAAAGCTGCGCCTAAAAATTTACTTGATTGTACTATTTCGTTTGCGTAAGGAGTGAAGTCCATTATACTGCCGCCTCTTCTTCTATTTCAATTCCTTGAGATATATATGCTAATGTCAACATTGTAAATACGAAAGCTTGGATTGTTCCTACGAATACACCAAAGAATGCATTCAGACCAATTGGTAAAACAAAGTACTTTACCAACCATGAAACCACTGCAATAATAACAGATCCACCTAAGATGTTTCCGAATAATCGAAAAGAAATTGAAATTACTTTAGACAACTCTCCAATTACATTCAATGGAAACATAATTACTGGAATTGGCTCCCAAAACAAAGCCCAAAAGTAACCAAAAACGCCTTGAAATCGAAACGCTTGATATAAGGCTACAAAAAAGCCAATCAAAGCTAAAGATAAAGGTAAATTAATATCTTTTGTTGGTTCATCAAAAAAGAAGACACCGCTATAGTTACATAGAGCTAAAAATACAAACAATGTTGTAATGAAAGGAGTGAAAGATCGTCCTAAAGCATCTCCAAGAGACTCTTTACACAATTGATCGATTCCTCCTACAATCCATTCAGCAATGATTTGCATTCGACCAGGTATCTCTTTTAAATTTTGAGATACGATCCACGCTACTATTAGTAACAATGCCATAATTAAGTAAGTTGTTGTTAAGGTCGACAAATCCAAACTTGTTATGGTTAACCAAGTTCTGTTTGCAACATCTGTGAGCTCACCACTACCAATGGTGTAATAATCTACTTTACCAATGTTATCCATCTTTACCCTCTTTTAGGTTCTTGTCGTAGAAAAATCCCACGAAATAACCCTTTGCCAAATAATATAAACTGTATGCTAAATAATCCAATTAAAAGTGCCGGCTTTACCAACTTTGGTGTTGACATGGCTAGAAATACAACTCCTGCCATCATCAAATATCTGAAAATGTAGTTGGAATAGAATGAACTTGCATCGCTTTCTTCGGTAACTTTAGCTACCAACTTAGATGACTTATTGATCATTAATTCGAAGTTTGCCAAACTGACTAGTCCACCGATTAGAAAACTAACGTTTAGCATTGGCATATTCCAAAGTAGAAACAAAACCACCTGCACAGGAATCTGAGCGATGATAAAATCATTCCTCATTTCTGTTTTCAGTTCTTGCATTTTTTCCCTTTGTGCTAAAAAGTAATTTGTATGAGACCCAAAGCCCTGCACACATACCTAAAAAGCAGCCAATTAGTGTCGCAATTGTCCTTGTGCCTAGTTGTCGATCAAGCCAATATCCCGCTGCTGTACCTATACAAATGCATGCAACGAAACTAAGCCCTACTTGAGGCAACAAACTCAAAAGTTTTAGTTCTTCGGTAAATCGTGACATTTATAGCCCACCTCAGTCATCTTGTCAAGAAAATTCCCTCCATTAAATTGGAGATTTATTAGATTAATTTTCATTCGGAAATTACTATAATATAGTTTCACTTAATTTTCATTCACAATGCATCTTTCGAGTCTTTTTTTTTACTCTAATTTCATGACTTATTTGTATCATTTTTGTTTTTATTTACACTAAATTACCTAATCCTATTTTCCATGTAATCAAAAAGCCTTAATTTGGACTACTTTTTGTCTTCCCTTATTCTTTTTAGTTTATTCTTGTACCTTGCGATGTTTTGGCCTCTTTAACCTTCTTCACTTATTATTATTTTTGCTTCTTGTCTAAAACAACCTTTGAATCCACAGTCCTATTAAAATTAGCATCATCACTTTTTTTATTTTGCTCCATCGTATAAGCTTATAAAGTTGTAGTTTTATATTAACTTAAGAGGGTAAAATTGAAAGTGTTATTCATTAGTCTCGGATCTTATGGTGATGTTTTGCCTATGGTTTCTATAGGCAAAGAATTTATTAAAGAAGGTCATGAAGCCATCTTAATGACTAACGGTAATTTTCAAGACTTGGCTTTGGATCATGGGTTTTCATTTCTACAACTGGGTTCAAAACAAGAGTATATTTATACTATTGAGTCAGTAAATGTACATAAACCTCTATCTTTAGCCTCCAAATTGATTGAATTTTTAGTTCTGTCACCTATAGATGAGATGATCGAACATATGAGTGGTATCCCACTCGATGACCTTCTTATCGTTAGCTATCCTGGTAACATTGGTATAAAAGTATATGCTGAAAAGTACAATATCCCTTTTGTTAGTACTGTCTTTGCCCCCATTTTATTTCACTCTATCTCTCAGCCAGCTAGACTTTCTCCCTTTAAGATTACAGAAAAACTACCTAAGCCCCTATTGTCTATCCTCTATTTTTCAATCCATAAAATTATAGATATCATGCTTTGCCCAAAAATTAATAAAGTTCGCTCAAATTTTGATTTAGGTCCAATTAAAAAAGTCTATCCTTGGATACTTTCAAAAGACCTAACCTTAGGACTTTTTCCTGAAGAGTTCTCTTTGTTTCCTTCTGACTGGCCTAAGCAAATCCAGCTTACTGGCTTTCCATTGGCATGTATCGATAACAAGCCACCAAATATTGAGTTAGACCACTTTGTAGCCAGCAACAACAACATTATATTGTTTACGCAAGGCACACCCAATGCTAAAGTATTAGATTTTTTCACTCAAGTAAGTCTTATCTGTAGAGATCTACAAATTTGTGCAATATTTGTTAGTCAATTTGAAGAGCAACTGGCCTCTCTTGAAAATGAAAATACTTTTATATGCAGATCTGTCGACTTTTCTAAGATTCTACCCAAACTAACTGGAGTAGTTCATCATGGAGGAATTGGTACTACAGCTCAATCTTTAAAGGCAGGAATTCCCCAAATTATCGTACCTTGGGGTGTGGACCAATTTGACAATGCCAAACACCTTGTTCGACTCGGTGTCGGCCTAGAAGTTTTTCAAGGTAATAATTTTCAAAACAGACTAAAATTTGCCCTACAAAATTTACTTTCAAACCCAAATCTCAAGACCAAAGCCCTAGAGTATTCTAATAAAGTCTCCCTATTTCAGGGAGCAAAAAAATCCTACGATACTCTCATAGGATTTGTTAAAAAGCATAATCAATCTTAAACAGTGGTAATATTATTTAAGAAGCATTTCATCCGCTAGCGCAAAGCTATCTAAGGCATCATTTAGTTTAGGCTCTTCTGTAACAGTATCATTGCTTTGCTTAGAATTGTTTCTCATAGAAACATCCTTGCTCTGTGAATTCTTGCTATCTAAACCAGTTTCTGGTAGCTGTCTCGCCTTAGGTTTTACTCTATCTTGAGAAACCCTAGGTTTTTCACCTGTTTGATTTTGTTGATTCTGAAACCTCTCTCTTTGTCTTTGCATAGCAGCATTATTTTGAGATTGTTCATAGCTATCTTTGCTTACAGTCTGCTGTTGGGATTGAACATTACTTTGATAAGACTGCTCATAGTTATTTTGTTGGTAGTTCTGATTTTGTGATTGTTGGTAATTATTTTGAGATCTCTGAGTATTGTTCGACTGATAATTGTTTTGTGAAGAATTATAAGTATTTCTTTGCTCATTTTGCTGATTTAACTGCTGTTGAAGCAACCTATTTTGCCTCATAAGGTTTTCAAGCTGCTGATTAATATTAGAGTTTTGAATGTTATTTCCTTGATTCGGCATCATCAAAGATTTTTCTGTATTTCCAAGTCCTTCAATAGACTGTAACACATTTGTCCCCTGCTTCACTGGAAAAACCCACATCGCTCCTCCATCTTTTGAAGTAACCATTTTTGATGAAGATGGAGACTCCTTAGTCTTGTATACATAAACATACTCATTATTTTCAGGAGCGGAACTACGCTGGGCACCAACTTGATTTTTTCTCATATCAGAGTTTTTTGTACTATTCGTACCCTGAGAGACCTGATTGTTAACCTTAGACTTTGACCGAAATCCTTTGATTTTCTCTCGATCACTTCGTATCTCATCCATTAGCTCTTGTTCTCGTCTCTCAATTTGAGTGTAATACTCTTTTTCAAAACGAATCGATTGCTCTTCACCTGACATATTGTTGGCATTGGTGGCACCAGTTTTTTCCATTTTAGCTATTTTATCTCTAATTTTACGGATCATTTTCATTGATCTACGAATCTTTTTAATATGCTTCTTTGGAAGCGTAACAGAGATTAAATAGTTAATTCTAGCGTTATTCTTTTGAATCGCTTCTACTCTTTTTTGAGTAAACTTAAATTGCAATGTTTTACTATGTTCATGAATTTCATTTTTTCTATCAATCAAAAACTCTAACTGCTTTTGCTTTCTTTGCACTTTTGTATAGTTTAAGTGTTTTAAATCAGTACGAAGTACCTTTCTTTTTTTCATTAAACGAGAAATTCTTCTTTTTCTGTTCATTATGTAATCATCATTATAAGATGAATTTGGATCTTCTAAATGAATATCGATATCATCATATAAAGATTGGATTCTACCCTGAACTGTATCCAAATCTCTCACTTTATTCACTTTAAGTAAGTCGAGTTCTTTTTTTACTCTCTTGATTTGTTTATATAAATCTTTTAACTCTGCTCTTCTCAAAACCAAAAAGTGTTGAATTTCTGCCTCTAAGTTTTCATTTTGCTCTACAAGCTCCGTGAGTTCTGGAATTCTCTCTTGTAATTTATCAAGTAGTTTTTTCTCATTTATATTAAGTTCATTTTTCAATTCTGCAAGCTCTCCAACTTCTAACCCCTTAGATACACTTGTCATGTAATTCCAAAAAGTTGGTAAGTTAGCCTTCAACAAATCATCTACACTAAAATACTCCAAGTCCTTTTCTTCTTGAAAAGGCCTATCTTCATAACTCGTACTTTTATAGGGATCTTCTGTTTGAAAGTTCTTTAAATTAGGACTCTCTCTTAGATTTGTAACATTGTCAGCTTTTACTATATTCAAAGTGCTCAAAAGTATAAGAATTCGAACTATTGTCCTCATATTGCACCCTTTATTCAATCGGTTAATTTGCAGGTTGAATTTGATCAGAATATCCACCCTAAACTTTTACTTATCCATCTCATCGACCAAGTCCGTATTTCTGCTGACATTGTTCATACATAAAGTCTTCCTAGATAGATAAACTTGTAGTACTTTCTTGTTAAAGCTTCTTTTTTAAAACGAAAACTCAAAAACTTTTCTCTCTAACTTGAACTCAGAGTACACTATGATAGATACTATTCTATTCCCAAAGTTTGATTAAACTTTATTCAAGCCGATATCTACATTTTGTTACTCAAGGTATATATGAATTCAACCATCGAAGAACTAATTGAAAAACTTCCTAAACTTTCATCTCAAGAAATTCAAGACAACTTAGATCAACTCAAAGAACAAAAGTTAAATCCTGAGATTTGTAAATTTTATATTGCCCTTCTTAGTAGCAAAGAGTGGAGATTTCGTAAGCTTAGTGCCAACATTTTAATTCAAAATATCTCCCTATGCTTTTCCACTATTTTAAAGCACATCAACTCAAAAGATGAAAATATCAGGTATTGGATTATCTGGATCCTTGGCTATAGTGGGGAAATGGGAGTAGGACCACTGATCGAACTATATCCTCATAGTTCTCACCAAGAAAAACTTTTCTTACTTAATTCACTAAAAGAGCTCCAATCTCCAAGAGCAATTCCTTTTGCTATCGAAAATCTAAATGATGATTCTTGGTCTATAAGACAGCATTCTTCAACTATTTTAATCCACCTACAATCTCAAGCTATAGATGCATTGAAAAAGACTCTTAGAGATGGGACTAGTCATCAAAGATACTGGAGTTTTAAAGTTTTAGGTAAAGTATTACAAGAAAAGGCACTTTCAACTTTTTCTAATATAATTTTCTCAAAAGAATATGACGAAAAAACCCGTGCTTATGCCTTAGGTGGAGTAAAAGAAATTCAATCAGAAGAGATAACCCCCCTATTAATTAAATGTCTGGATTCTGATTTATGGCCTCTACGAGCACAAGCCTCCAAAATTTTAATCGAAAGTAATAGCGAACCCCAATTACCATTAATTTCAGTTCTAAGAGATGGTACTCGCGCTCAAAAATACTGGGCGGGTCAAATTCTTAAAGAAATCATCGAAGAAAAACACTTAAGCCTTGTAGAAGAGTATTTACTCAAGGCAAGTCCTGAGTTGAAATATCATGCTATAACCCTCTTCTCAAAAGTCAATTGTGATACATCTATTAACTCTCTAATTAATGAACTCTCTAGCCCAATATGGTATAACCAAAAATATAGTTGTGATGCATTGATCTCTATGGGTAGATCCACTATTCCATTTTTGATAAAACGGCTCTCACATGCGCAAGAAGAAGAGGAAATCTTCTGGATTACCAAGATCCTGAAAAAACTCTCCCATCCTTCTTCACTCAATGCTTTAGAAAAACTCCTAGATCATAGAAGCAAAGATGTAAGACTTTGGGCCCTCGAAGCCATTAGCATTATCGATCACATGAGTAGTATTCAAATCCTAGTTTCATGCTTTGAAAATCAGTTTTGGGTGATTCGATCTAAGGCATCAGAGTATTTACAACAATATGGTATGAAGTCTTTTTTGCTACTTTTTGAGGCACTTAGCCACTCTTCTGAGTCCACTAAATACTGGGCACAAAAAACAATTGAAGACAGCTCCTATTATGGTGCTAAAATTATCATGCAGTTGATTGTCTCTAGTAAGGCCGCTCAGCGTAAAGAAATCTTCTATTATTTAAACAAACTTAATTTTGAAACCCTAAAGGGAGTCTACGAAAACCCTTCTCTCAGTCGACAAGATTTAGTACAGTTTGGCTTAGCTTCTAAGTCGCAACACAAAGGCACTATATATGCTGAGACGACACATCAAGCAAGTACAGAGTTCTCTCAACTATTGAACTCCGAATACTCTTTTAATTATGAAAATGAGCTCAATGAAATTTTATCCGAAGCCATTAACTTAGGCGCCTCCCAGCTACACCTTAAAATTGACTCCCATCCTATGATCCGAGTCAATGGTATGCTTTGTCGATGTGCAGGACCAAAAGTAACATCTGATAAAGTTCAAGCATATTTTACTCCTTATCTAAACGAAGAAAAAATATCTATATTCAAAGAGAAGTCTTATGTAACTATTACCATTCCAGGAAACGAACAAACTCGGTTTAGAGCCCATATCTATCGTCAGAACCAAGGAATTGAAGCTGTTTTGCATCTTGAAAGCACCAGTATCCCCAGCTTTCACGACCTCAATTTTCCTGTGGAATTTTTTGAGCAAATCTCTAGACAAAGTAAGGGTTTAATTTTAGTGAGTGGAGCAAGTGGATCTGGTAAAACTCTTTGTTCTAATAGTATTCTAAGCTATATAAACCAAAATTTTGTTAAAAGCATTGTGATTATCAATGATCAACTTTCTTACTCTATTCCATCTCACAAATCGTTTATCAGCCAAAAAGTAGTAGGAAAAGACGTACCAAGTTACGAAGCTGCTGTTGAAGCATCTTTAGCCGAAGATCCTGATGTGATATACATCGCCAAATCCCCGGATGACTCATCATTAGAGTCTCTACTCCATAGAGCTAGTTCAAAAACCTTAGTTATTTTAGAAACAAATGCATCTTCTACAAAAGAGGCCATTGAAAAGCTCTTATTAATGTTTCCTAATCGCCAGTCTAGAGTATATGAAAGACTTCTACAAGGTTCACTCATTTCATCTATTCATATTAAGCTTTTAAATAATCAAGATCAAAATGGCTTTGTCCCTGCTCTTGAATATTTTATTAATAATTCTAAACTCTCATCACTCATATCAATCAATAGTTTGGATGAACTCATTAAAACAATTCAAATTTCAAAATTAGACTTTACAGTTTGTTTAGATGATTATCTCTTACAGCTGGCATCAGAGCAAAAAATTAGTTACCAAGAGGCCATTCGTTGGATGGAAGATAAAACAAGAATCTCTGTTGATACTATTTGGTAATCAGCTCTACTGTGAGAAGATTACTAATACACCTTTTTTATTTGTAAGCACTCTACAAAAGTTGATGCCATCTAGTTTTTTCTAATCTTCATAAAGAAGAGCATCTTTAGGTTTGCCTTGTGCTTCATAGATTGACTTAACTACTTTTTGATGTAATCTCGAGTAGATATTTTTCTGAGCCTTTTCAAATGGAAGAAGAGCATCAGATATCTCCCGCGTTTTAAGTCTTACCAAAATATCAAACCAATAGTTTTCTTTGTCACTACGAACAGATATATCATTATTTTGAGTCTTATACCAATCCCACATATATCGAGTTTGAAAAACTTTTCTCAAAATACTTTCACTTGTATTGGTAGGGAGACTCGGCTCATCTTCTATTAGCCATTGGTGATAAAACTTTTCGTAAGGGTGATTTTTTTGTTTTTCCTGAAGTAGCCTATTTAAATACACATACTCTTCATTTAAGCTATCTATCTCTAAAAGCTTAAAGCTATAGTCTAATGCTAGCCCGAAATACCCTACTTCATAAAAATATAGTGTCGCATCAAGAACTTCTTTCCACTTAGATAGATCTATAAGTTTTACTCTCTGATCCAATTGCCCTCTTATAAAATATTCTAATAGCTCATATCGATAGACAACTACTCTAGTTTTAATAGCATCTAAAAAAGAAAATATACTCATTTCAGGATAAACATCAATCTCGCCTATAACTTTTGTATCTAACTTTAAGTTCCAAGAAACAATGAACGCATCCTCTCTAATTTGTATTTTAGCTTGTGGATAAAACCTAGAGTATACAGACAGCAAAGCACTCAATTGCTCTGTGCTATAACTATCCTTAGTCAAAACCAAGATCCCTCCTACAGAGCTTTCTTTGAAAAACTCAAACCACTCCTTAAATTGATCCAAGAAAAATATTTCATGAAAATTAAAGACTGTGTGAATTCGATCTAACTGCCTTGTTAAAAGGCTCCAACGCTTTTTGCCTTGCGTTGTTAAAGAGTCCTGTAAATAAGAGCTTGTAACTACTTCGTTTTGATCTTTTTCCATCCAATTAAGATAATATAAGTTACTTAAGTCTTGTGTTTTAAGATCATTAAACAAAAACCAGTTTCCCTCTCGATATACATTAGGGAGACTTTTGGAAAGATCATAGTTTTTTGCTAATATCTGCCCCTTTAATTGTAGGAAATATGAAAATGTCGTTTTTTGCAATTTTGGTAGCTCTACCTCTTTTTCACTGGAAACATAGCGTGAGTTAGTACATGTATATACGCTCAACAACAACACCAAAACAAAGCGCCTCCATGCACCAGCTCTAAGTAGTCTTATACAAAACTGAATACAAAGTAAAACATACGTTAATGCTAAAAGTTTTAACTGCGTTTCAAACTGCGCACATAAAAATAAACTAGCAGCAAATATATCAAAGGTACTCGATGTACTTCTTGGAGGGACAGGCAAAAGAAAGAAGATACAAGCCAAGTAAAAAGAAACCTCTATTCCTTGCTGTAATGAAAATAAGATGATTACTGAGCAATATAGAATAATAAAAAACAAAACATTATGTGATAGTTTTACAGGGATTCTCTTAAATGGAAGAGAAGGTTTTCCCAACCATAGGTAAAAAAATAATAGCAGAGCTATCTGATGGTCATAATAGCTAGTTTCCCACATAAAACAGTATTGTAACAGCGGCAGAAGCAACCAAACAGATCGGGTGGAGATTTTACGAACCTGTCTTGGCTTTTCAAAATCACCAAACACAATTAACAAGCCACTTAACACCAAGAATATTGTTTTCAAACCATAATTAACCATTAAGTTTTGAGGAACAAAGCAACAAATGATTAAGATCAACAGCTCAACTCTTGGGGGGATTGCTACAGTATGTTTCCAACCTAGTATTAAAATTGGATAAGGCAAAAAAACAAAGACCAAAAATAATGCCCTTGCCAGGTCTTGAAAATGAAAATATCCTTCTGCGAAAAATAACCAATTAGAAACAAATTCTAAAAATACATGATCTAGTAACGATGGAATCGATAAGGCTAAGACAATAATTGACATCAGCCAAAGTATTAAGCCTCCGTTCGTCCTAAACACATTTTTTGGAAGTAGTTTTTCACATAAAAAACAAGAAAGAAAAAAAGAAAATATGACTGCAGGAAAGTCGCTTTTTGAAGTAATTCCTTTGTTTACAAAAGTAAACAAATCAGAAAATACCGCCAAAAAAAAGAAAAATCCGACCAATACCTTGTAGCCAAACATAGTTAACTTTCTGAAAATAGATTTGGCAGTATTCAAGTTAAAGTTATTTAACTTGAATACTGCATAACCATCTTAGTAGATTACTCTACCAAACAAAGATTCAATCAAATGGACAGCTACCTCAGATGTTTTATTTTTATCATCTAGTAACGGATTTACTTCTACTAAGTCTACACTTGTTACTATATCTTTAGCCGCAAGCATCTCAAGAAATAAGTGAGCCTCTCTAAGGGTTATTCCGCCATTTACCGGAGTACCGGTCCCGGGTACAAATCGACCATCAATTCCATCAATATCAAATGAAAGATGTACGGGCCCATCATCTTTAGTGGCAATTGCAATGGCCTTCTCTACGCAAGTTTTCATTCCCATTTCATCAATATCTTTCATAGTGAAAATATTAACACCAAGCTTTCTAATCATTTGTGCTTCTTCAGAGTCTACACTACGGATTCCCAACAAAACCACTTTAGATGGATCTAGAAACCCTCCATCAAAAAGTGCTTTTAATTCACCGTTTCCATCTCCTAAAGCTACTGCTAGAGGCATTCCATGAACATTACCAGATGGACTTGTTTTTTCAGTGTTTAAATCTGCATGTGCATCAAACCATATAACACCAGGTGTTTCATTTTTAGTCCTATGATATTTAAATACTGCAGCCAAAGAAGCCATTGCTACAGAGTGATCTCCCCCAAGAACCAACGGAGTTTCACCATCATTCAATGATGCTGTTACCTCCACTTTTAGTTTTTCCATGTATTCAGTGATCAAATCTAAATATCTTATATCGCCTAAAGCTATTTTTCTTGGTGGATGTGGCTCCTCAAGAGCCTCTAGATTACCTCGATCATGGTAAGCAATATTGAGTCGATCAAGACCTGCATATAAACCTGCTATTCTAATAGCATCTGGTCCTAAAGATGCTCCTTTATTACCTGAAGCTATTGAGATTCCTGCTCCAATGATTCCTAATCTTTTTGACATAATATTCCTCTTTTGATTTATATAGTTTTTCTGCCCGATTGTACGGTAATTTAAAAAATTCTACAAGCTAACAAATACATTTTGTCAACGCAAAAAAAAACTCCGCTTCTTAATCAGAAACGGAGTTTTTTTGAATTTTTATTTTCCGAATTCGGTGTGAATTGAATCCGTTGGACTGACTTCTGTGTTTAGGTCTAGCTTATCAACAGAGTTAGGAGTTGTACTAATTAACTCATTCGCTACTAGTCTTTCTCTCCAGTCATCAACAATGCCATCATCAACTTTTCTTTTTGCCGTTAAACCAAACTTGGTTGAAGAGATTTCTTCATTTTCAATAACATCATGATATTTTTCAAAATCATCAATAGCATTTACTCGCACAATCCCTTCGAAAACAGATACTGAGGATTCTTTTCCTTTAGTTGCCTTAACAGCAAACATAGTACCTCTTACAGCAGCGATTAAATTTGGAGTTCGTACCTCGAATCGAGTCCCTTTTTTCACAACATTTACCCAAGTGTGACCTTGATGTAATCGAACTGAATTTTGAGCGATTTGCATATGTGTGTTTGGCTTTAAGTTTAATCGAATCTTATCCTCAGGGTAGACAATACGAGCAACAGTATTTGCTCCCGTCCTGATTTCATCTCGAAAATCTAACTCGTAAAACTCACCTTTATTTACTATTTGAAAACCTGCAGTCGTTTTTATTTGAGCAACTCCACCATCCACAAATAAGGCAAGTTTAGTTAACATTACATTATCGTTAAGGTCTATTTGCTTTTTTGGTTTAACTTTAGAGTCTTCACCACTATTGTCACCACCAAGATTTTGATCAATCTTTTTTGCTACTGTAATTGCACCACTCGTATCTACTCCAGCTTTGGTATCATTAGATACAATTGGAGAATTAAAGTTTAATGCTGCAATCATTACAACAGATGCTACAGCCATTGAAATATACTTTTTATATTTCATTAATTTTTCAAAACCAAAACCAAAATCTTCTGGTTTACTTTTGAACTGAACTTCAGGTAATTTGCTCATAACTTTAGAAGTAAAGTCAGTAGGCAACTCTATTGAAGCTTCATCAACAAACATATTCATTAATTTTTGGTAGCCCTCTAGCTCTTGCCGACAGCGAGAACAGAAATCAACATGCCCATCAAAAAGAATTTTTTGTTCATTTGATAAAGAGTGATCTAAAGAAAGCTGAATTAATTCATCAAATTTATTACATTCCATTGTTATTCCTCATAAACTTTTGCATTAATCGAGACTAAAGATCTTTAAGCCCCACCAAACACTATCTTTCTAAATAAATTTAAAGGATAATATTATTTAATACACAAGGTACTACGAACGTTTCCAACAAAAGTTTCAATAAAAATTGTCATTTCGCAAAAAAAAAATATTTTTATACACTAAACATTGACAATGATCGTTTTCTTCTACTACTTGTACTAAAAAGATCATTATTTGCCCTTGACATAATTCACATCTGAAAAGGTTCTATTGTATTTTAGGTAAAAAAAATAGATGCATATTATCTACATCTATCTGAAAATTTTATATTTATTGAATTTAAGCTAAGAGACTCTTTTTAGTTCACCACCATTGGAGTTACCTTTAGTAGCTTCACTCATTAATAAATCTACCGAAAAACATAATTTTCGGTTCATTTTTTTTAAAACTTCAATCTCTTGCTCAAGTATTTTAATTTTTTGTAACATTTGGTCATCGTTACTTTTTTTTAAACTTTTAGGTGGAAATTGAAAAATTGATGATATCGACATATAATACTCCAATGAAAAAGGACTTATTCTAATGACTTATCGGCTAAACCTGTTTATTCTTAATGCTTTTTGTTTGTTTTCTTTGTTTCTTGTTGGATGCAACGACAAAGTCGTCGACCCTTTTATCCACTATAATCTTGTTAAAAACAGCAATTCCAAAATTAATACAGATGTAGATTTTCCACAATCTATTGAGATCGATTATGTAAAAGACTCTCTTTTAAGAGCGGGTAAATATAAAGGTTTTTCTTTTTACATTGAATATTACAAACTTGATACCAATACACCTCATGAAGATCAACTTCTAAAACAAGGAAGATGGATTCAACAAGGCCCCTTCCGTAAAAAAATCGAAAGTAGGAAGTTAAATAACTCTACCCTTAAAGAAAGCTCCATTTATTTTCAAAAAGATAATTTCTTAATGTATGGAGTATTTATTGGAAAAACAGAAGCTCCATTTAATAGAATTATCAACGGCTTCAATGCAACAAAAAAATAAGATTAAATCCAGTCGATCCCATCTTCTGGAAAAAATTCTTCCATATTACTCAACTTTTGCTCTATAAGAGATTTAAAGCGGGTTAAGTCTTTCGCTTCAAAACCATCTTGAGAAAACAACCACTGTAGCTGCTTCAGATCAGCTTTAGATCGAACCTCTTCCAAAAGGTTTTCTAACGTTGCCATGGTTTCTACTGGTCTATAGCTGTGCATTTGTAACAACGCAGTGGTTGCTACACGAATATCCTCATCTTTTATAAATGGAAGCATCAGCTCTTGGATACGAACCCTTAAGGTTTCCACATTAAAAAACATAGCTAAACCATCCAGTGTATTCGATCGAATTCTTGGATCAACTGAACTCAAATAGGAACTCATTACATCCACTAACTTTCTGTATTCGAGCCCATATTTTAGATATATTTGTGGTAGAGTTTTTAAAAGCTTTGACTCTACAAAAGGGTCAACCTCTAAACATAATGCAGTGATACCCCATTCAAATAAATCCTTTTTGTTGCAATCATGATTTACAGAATCCTTAAGCCATGTCAGCTTTTGCGAACGAGTTGCCAAACGAAACGTTTTGTAAGGAATAGAGTAGCCATTGAAAATCTCTATTAAAACCCTTGGTTTCCAAACCCCATGCTTTTGAAGATAATCTAGTACCTTTTTTGCTATCAAATAGTTTTTAGGGGACTGTGAATTTTGCTGTTGCTCAAAAAAGTACAATATTTTAGTATGAAATCGAGTAACATGCTTAATGGATGCAGTTATATAATCTTTACAATCATACAAAGACTCTTTCGATTTTAAAGTATCCAAAAATATGTCTTCATCAAAATCACTTTCAGGAACTTCTAAATCATCTAAATATTGCTTCCACCTTTTACAGCAGTTTACCCATATAGCTGTTTTTGAAGTTTGAATCTCTTTTTTTAAAAAGTTTTGAAGAACCTTAACGTTACATCTTGGCGAGTTCACATAACGCTCAAGTAAAGCCATCTTTGACTCTACTCTCTTTTCATTTTGGATACTCAATAACATTTCACCCTCTTCTCAAACCTACTTAGCTAAAACTACAGTAAAACTGAATTGTTATAAAACCTTCTCATCCGGTGAAGGAGATAAAACCATTACAAAATTTCTGTATATAGGTAATAGGAGTCTACCTAAAATAGCTTATATATAGTTATATCGACAAGATTACATCATTGTTTCAATAGCTTGCACACGTCAGCAACATTTGTATAATTAGAAATCAGCCTTATATATTTTAACACCTTTTCGGAAAGAAAAAAAAATCCCCCATCAAATTTCTTTGATGGGGGATTTAAGAATAATATTTATTTTCTTCTTAAAAATGCTGGGATATCTAAATTGTCTGACTTAGATACTTTCATTTCTTCTGCTCTGTCATTTGATTGTGTTTTAGTTTGACCACTATACAAAGGAGCAGGAGCTGGAGTTTGAACCTGAGAGATTCTGCTCATGTTGTTTGCCATCTGAGTTGCAGGTGCTTTTTGATCATCTTCAAATCGAGTTGCAATTACTGTTACTCTTAAATCATTTCCAATGTTTTCATCAATTGTAGATCCAAAAATAATTTCTGCATCCTCATGAACAGCATTAGTAACAATTTGAGAACATTGATTTACTTCTAACATTCCAAGAGAAGGTCCACAACAGACATTAATCAATACAGACTGAGCCCCTTCAATTGAACCTTCTAGTAATGGAGAATCAATAGCCATTTGAGCAGCCTTTTCAGCTCGTCCTTCACCTTCTGCTTGCCCAATACCCATTAATGCACGACCAGAATCTTGCATAACAGTCTTAACATCAGCAAAATCACAGTTAATCATACCAGGAACAGTGATTAAATCTGTAATCCCTTGGATACCTTTTCTTAGGACATCATCTGCTAAAGAAAAAGCTTCAATCATAGATGTATTACTATCAGAAATCTGTAATAGTCTATCATTAGGAATAGTAATTAAAGCATCTACACTTTCTTTGAGGTTTTTAATGCCAACTTCAGCGATTGCGTTTCTTTTCTTTCCTTCAAAACCAAAAGGCTTAGTTACTACTGCAACTGTCAAAATACCTTTTTCTTTTGCTATACCAGCAATCACAGGAGCAGCTCCAGTACCAGTGCCTCCACCCATACCAGCAGTAATAAAGATCATGTCTGCACCATCAATAGCGGCTTCGATTCGCTCTTTATCTTCTTCAGCGGCTTTTTTTCCCACTTCATAATTAGCTCCGGCACCTAGTCCCCGAGTTAATTTATCTCCAACCTGAATTTTAATTCGAGCTTCTGACAAAACTAATGCTTGTGCATCTGTATTTGCTGCTATGAAATCAACACCTGACATGTCACTTGAAATCATACGATTTACCGCGTTACCGCCGCCACCGCCAACACCAACAACCTTAATATCTGCTGTTCTTTCTACTGCTTCAAATTCTAACATTCTGTCTACTCCTTGAGCCTCTTTACTCAACCCATCTATACCTAATTTATCTTTCAAATTAGGTTCAAATCCAAATAATTTATCTTAATTTTTGTTCTTTGGTAGTCTTTTTTTGTGACTACAACAAATCTATTTATCTGGGGATATCTCTATTCAAAATAAGTCTCCGATTCTAACACAAGCCAGTACAATTACAAAGGAATACAAACTTATGTAAACAAAACGAAACAAAAACTAAAGAAACCAACCCTTTATTGTTGTAAATATCTTTCCGAACAAACCCTCTTTTGTATCGTAGGCAAATTTTTCATAGTTATGATATCCATAATGAATCAAGCCTACACCAGTCGCATACATTGGATTTGACACTTTTTGAGTCAAACCATTTACACTCTTTACCTTACCTAAGCGTACAGCTAAGCCGGACTTTTTTTGCAACATTGCTTCAAAACCACGGATTTGTGAACCACCACCAGTGATGACTATTCCGGCTGACAACTCTTTTAAGTCACCCACGCCCTCAGCCAATGCTTCAAGAATTAAATTACTTAATTCATCAGCTCTAGGCTCTAGCACTTCACATAATACATCAGCACTAACTTTTCGTTTTTCGTCACCACCAACAACGCCCACTTCTAATACTAAATTTTTATCCACTTTTTTTGGATCTACAGTGCCATAACGAATTTTTAACTTTTCAGCTTCAGAAAACCCAGTAGTTAAAAAATAAGCTAAATCATTTGTGAAGTGAGTTCCACCCACGGGAATTACTTTTGTATAATTTAATTTTCCACCCTTAAAGATTGCAATGTCGGTTGTTCCTCCACCAATATCTACTAAGGCTACACCCATTTTTCTTTCATCTTCATTTAACACAGCATTGGCTGATGCTAAAGGCTGTAAGATAACCTGTGCCACACTCAATTGAACATTAAAAGCACAAGTAATTAGATTTTGTATGGAATTGGTTGCTCCGTATATGATGTGAGCTGATAACTCTAATGTAGAGCCCTTCATACCAAGTGGGTCTTGTAAAAGCTCATTATCTAACTTGTAGCCTCTTACTATAGAGTGTATGATTTCTTTGCCATCGGGAACATGAATATCCTGTACTTCGGCTAATAAATGGTCTACATCAGCCGAGTCTACGATAGATTGATCTCCTGTAACTTGCTTAACCGCGCTATTATTGATCGACTCTATATGTGAGCCAGCTACTCCAATGTAAACTAAATCTATAGGTAGGTCTGCCATTCTTTGGGCATCTTCAATTGCTCTTTGAATGCATAAGGTTGTTTCTTCAACATTTACAACCATTCCCTTTTCCATACCATGAGATGGAGTAATTCCAACACCGATGATATTGATTGACTCATCTTCGGCTATTTCACCAACGATTGCGGTGACCTTGGTAGTACCAATATCTAAACCAACAACAATGTTACTCATTTATTTCCCTAAGATTAATTATAATTTACTCCATTTATAAATACAGAACTTCGAGTACATATTTTTTGGAGCAAAACAAATTTACGCATTCAAGTATTACAAACAAAATACAAGAAAAATAGCCACATGAGAAGCAAAGTATTTTTTCAGTGCCTACTTTTTTGTTCTTTTTGACAAAAATTAACTATCTAGTGATTTAACTTGACTACCATATTTTCAAAACGAACATCAATATACTCAGGTTTTTCAGCCTCTGGATCATACGAAAACACATAAGTAGAAAGCATCTCTTTGTGCTTGACAAAATATTCTATATCTCCAAGCAATATCTTAAATCCATCATAATAAAGCCATATATGATATAAATCTTGAATCAAAATTCGATCGTAGTTAAAAAAGCGACTTTTCTTTAATTCATTCAGCCACTCTCTAGAAATACTTAAACGATCTTTTTTCATTTTTAATAACTGTTTCTCTAAAGGGCTTAAAGAAATCTCGACTCTACAGGATACATCCAGTTTTTTTGGGATTAACACCCCATCTAAAGACAGACCAAAGGCATCTCCACCACTTAAAAAGTATTCCACCGGCTCAAATTCAACTACAGAAATTTGAATCTCTTTAGCCCCAGATTGTAGAATACTAGCGCTTTTTATAATTGGGTTTTTTTCTACATTCGCCGCTATTTCTTCAAAGTCTAGCTCAATCATCTTTTGACCTGGACTTAATCTACTTTGATAGATAATCTCTTGATCTCTGATCTCTTTATTTCCTTTTACACGAATTACTTCTACTGTAAAATAGGATGAGTGATAAAATATAAAATACGTCTGAAATACAACAAAAAATAATAAACAGGCAAAAATGATATTTTGCACCCAAGTTTTATCTGTATAAATAGGCCCCCGTCTTTGCGCCCTCTTTACCTTAGATGTGTTATCCACAACTTTCCTCTTGCAGCTTCAAGTGGACTTTTAATTCACTCGAATATTGTAACTCACGGTGTAAACTAATATTTTGCCGATCTTTTACAGTACTTTGAACTTTATGGATTAAGTCCTTAATGGACTGGGCATCTGCGCCATCTTTATTAATTATAAAATTAGCATGTATATCGGAGACTTCAGCCCCACCGATATGCATCTTTTTGCAGTTACTTTGATCAATTAAACGACCTGCTGAGTCTCCATCTGGATTTTTAAAAACGCAGCCTGTACTTGGGTAGTTTAAAGGTTGGGTATTTTTTCTAGTTTGTCGAAATTGTTGATCACAAAGCTCTTTTTTAAAATTAAAAAAATTTACTTGAGTTACCAAAAAATTACCCCTCAATGAGCAATAACGATATGCGAAGTCAATCTCACTTTTGCTTAAAACTAAATATTTACCATATAAATCAAAACCTTCTACAGAGTGTACAAAGTCACTAATCTCTAAATCAAAAGCCCCCGCATTGTTTACTAGCGAGCCTCCTACATTACCTGGAATCGTTGCTAATGGATCCATTGAAGTCCAAGATCTTGCTTTCATAATCTTTGTTGCTCTAGAGAGCATTTGACCAGCAGAAACCCCAACCAAATCATCAGGAACCTCATTTAAAACAAAATCTCTATCAATTCTGATTAATAAACCAGTAAAGTCTTCATCAAACAAAACATTACTGCCATTGCCAAGAAACATTAATTCAAGAGAGTTTTCTTTAGCAAAGCAAAAACCATCTATAACATCCTGTTGGCATTTCGCCAAAAGATAATAAGATAGTTTTCCTCCGATTTTCCAAGTAGAAAAATCACTTAACGCCAAATCCCGTTGAATCAATGCTGTGCCTTACTATAACTTAACCCCATTTGTTGAGTTTGCAGCATAATCGATATTCGAATCATCTGCTTACTTAATGAGCTTAATTTTAAAGACTGTAAATGAGCTACAATCTCTGCCTCTTTTTGCTTAAACTCTGCGTGTGTAATCACATCATTCAATAGTTCACTATAAATTTGAAAAAAAGCGACTATATATGGCTTAACTTGTGCGTATACCATAGTGAAGTTTCTGTCTTTAGAGTAAAAACGATTTACTATAGAAATCATACTCGTCAAGTTTTCATCTATCAATGCTTGATATTTACTTTTTAATAAATCAGATGAGCTCGAGTTTGATCTCAAATGATTTAATAACTTTGCTCCATTTTTTGAATACGCTAAATGAGCTCTAAACTCTTCAGTTGAAGATTCTTGTATCCACAATTTATAAGTTTTTTGAATCTTCTTTAACTTATGCTTCACATAGGACTTTTGAAAAAACCGACTTTTTTGAGAGATTCTTTCTAAGTCATTAATAAAGTCACTAGCCAAAAGATGCGAAGAACCAAACAATACTGTAAGACAAATAATAGACATATACTTCAACATAAAAAGTCTCCTATAAAAAAATAATAAAATAGATCTTCACTAATATACCCAAAATCCCTACCTACTTACTAGTAAAAAACAAAAATGTCGCAGTTTTAACATAAACTATGAGTAATTTTTAACAAAAAAAAAGCTAAATCAATAACGATTTAGCTTTTATTGTATTTAATTTGGGTTTTTTATTTTAGGTTTAAAATTCTTCCTAAAAAAGTAACATCTCCAGCACCAAGAGTTAATAAAACATCATTTTCTCTTAGTTCTGGTACTATAAATTGGGCAAATTCGCTCCAATCATCAGACTCTAAAACCATAATATCTTTTGGTTCAAAGTTACACCTTTTATATATATCCCAAGTGGATAAATTGAGTGTATTTCTTTCACCAGATGAGTAAATTGGAGCCATATACAAAAAGTCTGCCCCTTCAAAACACCCTCTATAGTCTTCTAAAACTTCTGCGACTCTTGAGTATCTATGCGGTTGAAACACAACTACGAGCTTTCCGTTTCTTGATTTTGCTAAACGAGATGCACTTGCCATTGTCGCTTTGATTTCTGTAGGGTGATGAGCATAGTCATCCACAACAACAACTCCAGCCTCTTCTTGGACTTTTTCAAATCTTCGTTGCACTCCACTAAATTGTGCCAAGCCAGTAATAATATCTTCAGAGTTAATATCAAGACTATGGCACATAGCAACAGCAGCCACTCCATTTAAAAGATTATGCATTCCTGGAGTATTTAACTTTAACAAAATAGATAAACCATCATGATTTTTAACTACAAATTCAGAAGAAAACTCATCTAGTTTAATATCTTCTGCCCAATAATCGTGTGCACTGCTTAAACCATAACTTTTTACGTGATCAAACTCTTGCTTCATTTGAAGCAGAGCAGGGTTCTCACCACAAACAATAGAAAAGTCTTGTGTATTTTGAATGAAAGTTTTGAATGCTCTACATACACCATTAAAATCGCCGTAATAATCTAAATGATCATTATCTACATTGGTTACAATAGAGTATTTTGATGGCAACAACAAAAAGCTTCCATCACTTTCATCTGCCTCTGCTACTATATAGTCACCTTGACCGTATTTAGCATTACCGCCAACATGATTCGCTTCACCACCAACGATTGTTGAAGGATCAACTCCAGCTTTTGTTAAAATAGAAGAAACCATGGTAGTTGTCGTTGTTTTACCGTGACAACCAGCTACTGAAATACCCAACTTATCTTTCATAAACCAAGCCAACATTTCAGCACGTTTTTTGATAGTTAAGCCTAATGTTTTAGCAAACTTTAACTCTTCATTGCTTTCTGGAATAGCAGAAGAAATAACAATTACCGGCTCATCAGATATATTACCCTTGTTATGTGGAAAATTGATAATAGCCCCACCTTCACTCAAACGATTTGTCGTGATAGAACTTTTTAAATCTGAACCAGATACAGAAAACCCGTCTTTTAGACACATGTGCGCTAAACCACTCATGCCTGTTCCACCGATTCCTATGAAGTGAATTTTTTTACTATTATCAATGCCCATATATGGCTCCTGTACAATTTTATAACCTGCAAGCTACTTAACTTTGAGATAAGTTTTGAAAAGATTTACTTAGATTCGACCAAAATCATACAAAAATTGACAATATCAAGAATTTTTGTAGGAAGTATTACATTTTAAGCAAGCTATACACCAATATTGTAGCATCAATCTAAAGATCAAATAAAGACTTTCTTTATCTAGTGCCTATAAGCTTCCCTTTTAGCACTATCTTAAGTATAGTTTCTACAGCATTTTCTTGTGGATTTTGAGAAAATCTAGACTTCATGTCTTTCAAGGCTCCTGAATTTAAAACTTTCTTCAATTCAGACGCTCGATTATACTCCAAATCACTTAAGCTAGACTCTTCCCAAATCATACATGCTCCTGATTCATTTAAGTCCTGAGCATTTAAATATTGCTGTCTATCTGCATGGTGTGGATATGGAACAAATATGGCTGGTATCTGAAAATGCTTAACATCAGCAACACAACCTGCCCCACTTCTAGAAATCACCAAACTTGCTCTTTGTAAATATTGTTGCATCTCTTTTACAAAAGGAAAAACCTCAATATTGCCGTGCTCTTGAAAGTATTTATATTCTTCATATTCTGACGCACCTGTAATCCACACATAAGAGTAGCTTTCATCAGCACCATAAGCTTCAAAATATGACTTCATAAACTTGTTAATGCTTTGAGCCCCTAAACTAGCCCCAAATATCAAAACGAGTTTGTCTTGAGTAAAACACGGCTTTTCATACACCAATGGAACTCCACTATGACATATAGAATCTAGGGCTTGCAAACCAAGCACATTTGAAAAATTTGTAAAAATCTTTTTGGCCCTAGTTTGAAACCAACGGTTTACTTTCCCACAAATACTATTTGGTTCAATGATGTAAAAATCTATATTGAGCAGTACACATGCTAAATAAACAGGAAAACTACCATATCCACCGGTGCCGATTACTAAGTCTGGCTTTTTCTTTAAAAAAATATATAAGACTTCAATCAAGCAGTAGAAAATTTTCCATATAACAAATAATACATTACCCTGAGATATCCTTGTATAAGTTAAAAACTCTGTTGGCAAATCCCAGTCTTGTATAAAAGATTGATCAAATGGATGAGGACTACATATAAAAAAGCTCTTACTTTGAAGCATTCCTAACTTCAAATATAATGAAACTAAAGGTTTAAGATGACCCCCAGAACCACTACCACAAAAACATATTTTTACATCACTTTCAGACATTAAGCATCTAATCCACGAGACACATTTAATAATATACCAATCGCTATCAGATTTGCTATCATTGATGACCCTCCGTAAGATAAAAATGGTAAAGGCATACCTGTAGGGGGTAGTAAACCAATCACAACACATACGTTTATAATAATCTGCATCCCAAGGTACATCGTTACCCCAAGAGCTAATAACTTACCAAACAGATCTTTAGAGTTTTGAGTAATCTTTAATCCTCTCCAGCAAAAAACAAACAAGGCTAATAAAACAAATGTACAACCTATAAAGCCAAATTCTTCTCCTAAAATGGCAAAAATAAAATCAGTATGCTCTTCTGGAAGAAACAAAAACTTTTGTCGAGACTGACCTAGCCCCAAACCAAACAAGCCCCCACTTCCTAAAGATACAAGGGATTGAATAATCTGATAAGCTGACTCTAGTTGATTGGCCCAAGGATCCATAAAGGCAACGATTCTTCTTAGACGAAAGGGAGTAACAAAAATAATGTAAGAAACCATGCTAATACTTGCCACAAAGATACTTGCTACAAACCATGGCTTTGAATACACCGAAAAAATCAATGTAAAACCCAACACAATGATAATCAATGCTGTCGATAAATCAGAGTTTTGGATCAATAAAAAGCCTAATCCAGTTGCTACAATTACTGGCAGGACACAAAGTTTAAAGCGCTTTTGGACATCATCTATTTTCGATAGCTTTGATGCGGCAAAAACAAGCAAAGCAAGTTTAAAAAATTCAGATGGCTGTAAACGAATACCAATATCTATCCATCGACTAGCTCCCCCTGCCCGAACAGAAATACCAGGGACAAAAATCAAAACTAATAAAAAGAATCCCAAAAGAATTATTGGCCAGTGAAGCGACTTCAAATGACGGTAGTCAAAAAAAGCAAAAAATGCCATAAAGACGATCCCTATACTGAGTCTTGAGGCCTGTCTTTTTACATAAAACATGGAGTCGCCAAAGCGATCTAAAGATAAAATAGATGAGGATGAATAAACCATAATCAACCCAAACGAAACCAAAAGAAGTACTAATAAAAGCAATACCTGATCTGGGTAGTTTCCTACTCGGTTTGATTCTTTTCGTTTATATTTTATTTTCGCCATATCTTAAATCGTTTGAGTAAATTCTATGAAAACTTGTCCACGCTCCTCAAAAGAGGAAAACTGATCTAAACTAGAAAAAGCGGGACTTAAAACAATTGTTTGAAAAGGGCTTAACTCTTGTTTCAACTTATCCAATAGCTTCATAAAGCCAAGATTAGAGTAAATATTCACCCCTAAATCCTTAAACAAGTCCAAATCTTTTAACAAGTCCCCATAAATAAAAATCGAATCTATCTTATATAGATAATCTGCTAAACTCTGTACAAAGTCTCGTAAGTCCAAGCCTTTACTCTTCCCACCAAGAATCAAAACCAAATTTTCTTCTTGAATATTTTCTAACGCAAACAAAGTTGAGCCTGGTGTAGTTGATTTAGAGTCATTAATACAAAGAATACCAGATTTTGACCTTAAATGTTGTAAACGGTGCTCTAAAGAGACAAAATCAAACTCATTTAAGCTATTTGTGTCTATATTTAAATGCTCTAACACTCCATAGACATTCTGCCATTGACTAGCCTTATCTAAGTTTCTAGGCTCAAAACTTAAAGTAATATCTTCTGAGAATTTATGTGGAATACGCATAGAGTCACATACACTTCTATCAGAAATAATAGCAAGCCCATCTTCAGTCAACATTTGCAAAATAGATAATTTACTATTTTTATAAGAATCCATATCCACATGCCAATCCAAATGATTTGGCTCAATGTTGGTTATAATAACCGCTTCAAACTGTATACGCTCTAAAACACGCAATTGAAAACTAGATAACTCTAATACAATATAGCTACTATCACTCTTTGACAGAGCAATCTCACTTAGTGGGATACCGTAGTTTCCACCAATGTAACAAGAGTACCCGAGATAATTCAAAGCATCATTTAATAACTTACATGTAGTAGATTTACCATTGCTTCCTGTAATACCTATAAATTTTGCGTTTAATTTAGTAAAAGCATAATCGATCTCATTTTTTGGCTCGCAATAAGAATATATTTTATGCTTTTCAGAAATCCCTGGAGGAATATACACTTCATCATATTGAGAAAAATCCAAGTTATCAATTTCTACTATATGCTTAACATCAATTTCATCAGGAAAGTTCATGTCTTCACAGCTTATATAAAGCTCCAAAGCATCATCTAAAATCATTAGTCTATATAGGGCTAAATTCGATCGACCTAAACCATATAACAAAACTTTTTTCATATCTTTCCTAAAGCACAACTTTTGAAAGAGTTTACAATCTCTCTACCCTCTTTTCTAGGTATTTATTCAAAACTGTGCCGTTTTATACAGTTTTTGTATGACAAAGAACCTTGCCACAGGCGTTTAATCAAAAAAAAACTCCCATTTTAAAATGGAAGTTTTTTTAAATTTTTAAGTACTAGTACTTAAGACCTATTTTTCTATGTGAAGAACATTTCTTACATTTAGTACCAGCAGCTTTTGCTTTTACACAACAAGCATGCTTAACAATTTTCTTTGACTTACAACAAGCCTTTTTTACTGTTTTACAAGCAGGCTTTGCTTTTGTTTTACATGCTGTTTTTTTAGAAGAGCAATCTGTCTTTTTTGACTTACATGCCGCTTTCTTTGAACTACAATCAGTCTTTTTTGACTTACATGCTGCTTTCTTTGAACTACAAGCTGCTTTCTTTGAACTACAAGCTGCTTTCTTAGAGCTACAAGCTGCCTTCTTTGATTTACATGCTGCTTTCTTAGAGCTACAAGCTGCCTTCTTTGAACTACAATCAGCCTTTTTTGATTTACATGCTGCTTTCTTAGTTTTGCAACAGGACTTTTTAGCAACGACCTTTTTTGCTTTACAACAAGACTTCTTTGCTACAGCAGCTTTTTTAGTAGAACACTTTCCACCACAAGCTCCCGTTGCTTTCCCCTTACAACTTGTCCCTTTCATGCAGTTTACACATGATTTTTTTTGATATCTTAAAAAAGTCTTTGAAGGAGTATATTTAACGCCCAATCTTTGTGCGATTTCCTTTCTTGAGTTTTCTAAACGTTGGATATTGTCAGGAACTTGCTTGGTAGTAACCCAGTTTCCAGATGAGTAAACACTTTGAGATAAACTCATTAAAAAAGATACAACAAGTATCATAAATACATTTTTCATAATTTTCTCCTCAAAAAATTAAATTTATATAAAACAATTTTTACCTAAATATAGAGTGCTAAAAAGCACATACATATTATACGATTCATAAACAATTTTAAATTTAGTCTTATACCGAAACGCTTCATCAAAGCAAATTCAAATCAACAACTAAATTAATAAAACATATAATTGTTTAACTCATTTTGAGATGGATTGAAATAGAAAATGAGAAATTACTTACACTTTTTTTAAAGCTTGCTTGATTACATATTGTAAAGCTTTGATTCGAACTGTAAAATCTCTTCGCATTTTGAGCAATATCTCCACTAAACTAATCAAAAGGACATTAGATGGAACATCAAACTATTCAAACCTTAAAATTCAAAGTTACTGGACGTGTACAAGGAGTATCTTTTCGCTACTCTACAATGTTGGCCGCACAAAAGTTAGGTGTGTGCGGAAATATTAAAAATGAAGCAGATGGATCTGTTTCTGGCATTATCCAAGGAAGCCCAATTCAAGTTGAAGCAATGATAGAGTATCTACATAAGGGTCCACGATTCGCATTAGTTGAATCCGTACAAATTAACGCCATATCACCCATAAATGTAAAGACCTTTGAAATCCTTGTTTGAATTCTCTTCTATTGTAATTGTAAGATGTAGACCATGAGCATCATTAAAATTTCACGTATAAAGTTGTGCCCATACTCCCTCTTTAGTTTTTGATAAACTATTACAAGCATAAGGATATCTCTCAATGGAAGATTTTGTTAAAACTAAGCAAGAAATACTGGCAAAAAGAAAAAAGCATACTCCACTTGAAAAGTTTTTTCATAGAATAAAGCCATCCACTCACCATCTATTTACTGATCAGTATAAAGGAATGCCATTTCACTTAGTGATTGAAGTCCCTCATGACCAATTAACTCAAGATGCTATACAAGACATAATTCCCTCTTGTATCGGCCTAAGTATTGATACATCACAATTAGATATACTGCACACTAGGCAAAACCTATTAGACCTAAAACACATTTATCCCACCTTGCCAATCATACAAAATGATCTAATTCTTGATCCCTATCAAATTTATGAAAGTCGATTTCAATTGATGGACCATGTTCCAATCCACGTAAATGATATCTCGTCCTCTGATCTACTGAGTTTTATTTTACTCAATAGAGAGCACAACATGAGATCTATCTTAAAAGTTCATTCAGAAAGTGAACTGGACAAAACAGTTGAAACTCCTGTAAAACTCATTGGAATAGATGAATCAAGTCTTATTGACAAAGGGTTTAACTTAGACGAACTGATCGACTTAGCCCAAAAGGTTCCACAAGAAAAATTGATCATGAGCCGCTTGATCAACCCCACCATCGAAGACCTATACAAGCTAAAAGAGGCAGAAATCAACTGTGTGATCCTACCTCTTTACTGTGATGTACTTAAAGACGATCGCCTTTTGAAGTTATTTCCTAAAATCCATAGTTTCAAGCCGGAAGAAAACCGATCACCTCTTTAACCGCCTTTAAGGTTTTTTCTGCTTTTTCAGAAGCCCTTTCTGCGCCATCTTTTAAAGTTTGTAATAAAAAAGTTTTATCATCCATCAATTCATTATATTGACTTCTAATAGGATCTAAAAACTCGTTCATCCTTTCTGCTGTTTCAACCTTCAAATGTCCGTAGCGCTTACCTTCAAAGTGTTTGACTACGTCCTCTTGACTTTGGTTGGTAATTGCTCCATAAATGGTTATTAAGTTAGACACCCCTGGCTTATTTATCTCGTCAAAAGTAATTTCGTCCCCAGAGTCTGTCACAGCAGATTTAAACTTCTTTGTGACTGTTTTTGCTTCATCCAACAAGTAAACAGTTGCCTTACTAGTAGTATCTGATTTAGACATTTTGGAGCATGGCTCTTGCAACGACATTATTTTAGCCCCTATTTTTGGTATAAATGGCTCTGGAATCTTAAAGTACTCTCCATTATGATGGTTATTAAACCTATGAGCAATATCTCTTGTTATTTCTAAATGCTGCTTTTGGTCTTGTCCTACTGGAACTAAATCCGTTTGATATAATAAAATATCAGCAGCCATCAAAACTGGATAGGTAAACAAAGCAGAGTTAATATTCGATTGATTTTTTTGTGATTTCTCTTTAAATTGAGTCATCCTATTCAATTCGCCCATCCCCGTGTAACAATTTAAAATCCATGCTAACTCTGCATGTTCTCTCACATGAGACTGTATAAATAAGGTATTTTTTTTGGGGTCTATTCCACAAGCTATGTATTGAGCTACAAAAGACAAACAGCGCTCTCTTAACTCAGCTGGATCTGGGCGCACCGTTATTGAGTGCATATCAACTACCATATACATACAGTCATATTCGTCCTGTAATTGCTTCCAATTTTTCATGGCCCCGATATATGTTCCAATATTTAGCCCACCCGTTGGTTGAATTCCACTAACAATTACTTTACTCATAACACCTTCCTAAAGTTTTATCTATTTAACCGCAAAAATTTCGCGTATTACTATCTCTTGACTCTCAATAAAGTCACTTTGAAACTCTTCATCTGCAGCTTCTGCTTTAGAAAAACCTAAAAAACTACTTTTATTCATATCTAGCATCGTTAAAAGCTCTCTTATCCATTTATCAAAGTCATTTAGACTCGTAAACGGTATAGGGTAAGCTTGTCTAGAAATTGAACATTTTGAAAAGCCACTTTCCATGACATTCTTGTACATCTGTTCATCAGATATAGGAGCCAACTTGCTTACTTGGCTTGGCAAATACCTTTCATGAAGATTTTCATCAAACCACAACACTTCTCTCGCTATAAATCGACCATTTTTCTTACAACAGTAAGCGACTTTTTGAAGCTTTTCTAATTGTATAAAATTAGCAAGAACATAGTTAACTATCTGAAAATCTACAGACTCTTGTTCAACTTTTTGATCCATAAATTTTTGGAAAATACCAAAAATACCATCTCGGTTTACGTGTGAATTGAAAGCTGTCCACAAAACATTTTCACCTTTAAAGTAACTCTGATTATGAAGTAACCAGTCACTTAAAGTCGAATCTAAATCACAAACTACCAAGGCATTTGGGCTCGCAATGTTCATAGATGCGAATAGAAATGGATCTGGCTTATGGAGTGGCAATCTACATTTCTTTAAAATATGTTGTATCAATTGATTCATAATTTTATTATCGAGTTGCTAAACTCATCTTTAAATGCATATAAAAAAAGATCTCAAACTTTTGAGACCTTTTTCAATATTGCTATATTACAAACTTACTTAGCTTTGTAGCTTTTCAGCTACTAATGCTAATGTTCTTGCAACAGTACCAGAAGCCCCATCTTTTGGTAAATATGGCTTAAAGCTATACTGTGTAGGTAAGTTTTCTACCCATGCCGTTCCAGCTATATCTAAATGACAAAAAGGAACATCTCCACAAAATTCATGTAAAAATATTGCAGCTGTACTAGCCCCTGCCATTCGAGTCCCAGAGTTTGCAATATCAGCACAAGTACTACCTAGAATCACTTTATACTCATCATCTAAAGGCAATTGCCACACTTTTTCATCACATTCGTTAGAAGCAGCTTTTACTAAATCAGTTAGCTCATCATTCTTACAAAATAGACCTGTTCGAACGTGACCTAAAGCACCTAGTACAGCTCCTGTTAATGTAGCAGTATTAACTATCTTTTTCACACCATCTTCTACAGCCATACAAATTGCATCAGCTAAAATCAATCTTCCTTCAGCATCTGTATTTAAAATCTCAACGGTAACTCCGTTATACATCTTTAATACATCACCTGGTTTATAAGCCTTAGCTCCTAATAGGTTTTCTGAACTTGGTACATAGATGTTTACATTTACCTTTGGCTTGAGTTTTCCGATGATATAAGCACTACCAATTACACCAGCACCACCACACATATCAAATTTCATTAAATGCATACTAGCTGCTGGCTTAATAGAAATTCCACCTGCATCAAAAGTTAAACCTTTACCTACGATACCTAAATCAATCTCATTTGAATCCGGGTTTCCACGATAAGTTAACTTTATCATTTTACAATTTTCATCACTACCTTGAGAAACTGCTGTGATTCCAGCGAAGCCTTTTTCTATTAACTCAGGCTCATCCATGATTTCACAACCCATACCTAAATGGTCTGCGACTTCTTTAGCTCTTTGAGCTAAAATTGTAGGAGTCATGTAATTACCAGGATGATTTGCGATATCTCTAGCTAAAACATTTCCTTCACCAAGAGCCTGACCCTTAACAAGACCTGCACTAAATGATTTTTCATCCAAATTAGATAAAAACACTACTGTTTCTAAGATATCTCTATCTGATTTTTTCTTACTTTTAAAAGTTTCAAATCGATCTAGACCCATAACTAAAGATTCTGCTGCAATTACCCCAAGCACCTCAGCCTCTTCTTCAAAAGTAGACATTAAAATACTTACTTCTTTTTGAGCAATCTTACGAGCTGTTCTAGCACCTTTTGCCACAAAGTTTCTAATAGAATCTTTTGCAAAACTTTTTCGCTTACCTAATCCAAGGACGATAATCTTATTAAAAGAAGACTTTAAGCTATGTAAAATATGAAACTCTTTCGCTTGACCACGAATTTCGTTTCTTTCAATTAAGGTACTGATGCCATGATCAAATAATTCATCCAACGCAAGAAGGTCAGGGTGTTCTAGCTTTTCCCCTTCAAAAACACCGACAACGATGCCTTCTGATTTCAAATTTTCTAGTTGAACTTTTCTATGTTGAATATCAATATTACTATTTATCATGTATAATCTCCTATGTTAGATTCCGTAATGTCGCCACTATACCGAACACCTCGATTCTTGTCAAAAGAAGGTCTGCTTATGATGCGCCTATTCGGTAAATTTTACCCCTTTTTTTATAAACCCTTTTGTAAATCAATATTGACAGTAAATTTGAATCAAAGTATACTCTCAGACTAATAAATTAATAGGATAGCTGTTCATATTAAGTAGCCCTCAAAGCCCCTTAAACAGTTAAACATCTATCATACAACTTAGTTAAGGATATATTATGGCTGATTTAGAAAGTAAAGTTGAAGGTTCTGTAGACGGTAAGTACTTTGTTGACGATCAGTGTATCGATTGTGATTTATGTCGATCTACTGCTCCAGACAACTTCAAAACAGATGAAGATCTAGGGTTTTCTTTTGTTTATAAGCAACCAGCAAACGAAGAAGAAGAAGAGCTTTGTCAAGAAGCACTAGAAAATTGCCCAGTAGAAGCAATTGGAGATGACGGAGAGTAATCCATCATCCATCTTTTTAAACCTCTAAATTTTTAGAGGTTTTTTTTATGCAAAAACGTCTAAGTTTCTTAGGCTAATATCTACCCTCGGAGAAGCACTTAAACTTGCACCCCCCGCACTATAAGTAAAGTTTATATCAGCACCACCACTAGCACTAACACTCACATTTCCTTTTTGAAAATTTGCTTGAATAGGCTGTGGTTCAGAAAACTGAATCGATGGTCTAGCTTTTGGCAACGCCGCGATTTGAGTACTCGCCGTATATATAGCAGCACTTCTAGCTTTAGATACCGTTGCACTACTTGGGTTATTTAAATCAGACTGCCCTTGAGCCACAATCTGCGCTACCGCTGACTGCCCTTCTGATCTAGATTTAGCTGCATATTTAGACCGAAAGGCCCCTGGCCTTTTAAAACCCAATTCACTATTGATAGCATCTAAACTAATACTCAAATTTACTGAAGAAGTTTGAAAGCTAAATTGACTTGGAGACAAAGTGATTTGTGAAGACTCAAAAGGGGTTGCTGACTGAATCGTCATACTGCTTTGGTGGGGACGAACTCTCAATTCACCCAAAACAACCCTAGCTGAGATTCCTTGAGTTAGCACAACTTCTCCTACTTGCAATATACTTTAACTAAAAAGGGCTGATCAATACAAACCCACATCTATAGTATAAAACAAACAAAAAGAATCAAAAAGACTCCAAAGCAAACTATTTCACATTTATGTCAAAAAAATCGACAAAAACCACATTACTACAATAAATAATGTGTAATTTTTGCCTAAAACTTATCAGGTATATCTTAAATAAAGTCCAATAAACTCTGCTGTAAAATCCTTGAACCAACACTCAAAGCCGCTCGTTGGGAGGTCTCTAATTGCCTTAACTCAATAATTGCATCTGTAATATTTAAGTCTTCATAATCAGAAAGCCGACTCGTCAATTGAATTTTTGTTTCTGACAAACGATCTGAATTCGTTTCAAAACGATTCACAACGGAGCCTACTTGAGCACGAACCTGCAAAACTTTTTCTTCGTCCTCATTCAAACGCTGCAGTACTAAATCACTAATTGTTTTCGTATCATCTCTAAATAATGAATCTCTAAAGTCAATCATCGTTTGAAAAATAGAGCGAGTAGAACTCATACCAGTTTGTGAAGAGGTATTTCCATCAAACCCATCTCTAGTTTTAATATAACTTGAGTTTTTATTAGATGTAATATCTAATGTGGGACCTTTTCCGTTATTCCCGATATTTAAAGTGACTCCTGCATCTGTATTTGTATTCACTGCATTCATTAAATATGAAATTGTTGGAGCAACTTTAATTGGACCTGATACTACTCTTGGTGAACCATTTCCTTTTGCGCCATTTTCTCGAAGGAGCCCAAGTGATTGTGCAGTATTTGAATCTGTTTTACCATCTCCGTTTACGTCTCTCTCACTAATTGTTACTGTAGGCCCATTGGCACCAAACACATTCAATCGAAAACCAGAACTATCGTCATCTACAGCCAACTCAATTTTATCAATCCCAAAGCCATTTGTTCTTTTAGCTTTATCAATCGCAATATTAATAGCAATTTGCAAATCATTTAAAGTAGACTTTTCATTGTAAAACGGTTTATGAGAATATTCCTTCTCCATTTTTGAGGATAAACTTTCACGGCCTGTTGGAATAGAGACTTCATAATTACCAGCCGCAGCTGAAAACCCTTCATTATTAAAGTCTTCTGCAACCTCTACCCATGTTCCAGCCGGATCTTTAGCTACAATTTTATATTTTTTTACTTGTGATTGAGTGTTTGCGGCATCACCTGAAATTTCAAGAAACTCCCCTACACTTACATTTGTAAAATCATTTGGCCCTGCAGGTGTAGTAAAGCGAGTAGGAGAACCTGTTGCTGTAGGATCAGACGCTGTTGTATTTGGTGATACTATTTCAGTAACTGCCGATAGATTATTTGATAAATCCACAATGGCTTCATTTCCCATTTGATCAGTAATAACAAATCCTGAAAATGGTCGACCAACATCTACTCCACCATCATACAGTCCAGTAACCTCATTATACTCTCCGTTATTAAAAGCCTTAAAAGGGGTGTTTAATGCTATTGGAGGGTCTGTCAGTTTTATAAATGCCTCTTCATTACCATTTTCTATATAAATATCTTTCAAGGAAGTCATAAAATCTGTGCCAACCCCTTCATTATTTGGGTCCAACTCAGATAATAAAGTTGTTTTATCCACACCTGGATTTAGATCACCAGATTCAACTTGTGAGGTTCCGTTTCCTAGTACACCTGTACCATCAATTAAACTAAAGTCATTACCAGTACTTCCACGACCTTCTAAGACTTTTAGTTTTCCTGTCCCTGCTATTCGGTTGCCTTTTGAATCTTTGACTCCTTCTCCCGCCATTTGAATTTTTCCTGTTTCACTCAATGAAAAATTAATATCATAACCAACTCCAGTGATCTGACGACCGGCGATTACTTCCTTACCACTAGGATAGCCTGTTGTGTTTCCACCTACTTGTAAGCCCATCCGATCAAACAGGTCAATCATTTGAGGAGTTAAAGAGGTCACAGCAACATTTGGTCTCGCTCCAGCCGTAGTATCAACCACTACCAACTTTTTACCTTTTTCTAATACACTTGAATTTGTTGTACCATCTGCTATTTCAACCACCAAGTTATCTCCCGCAAATAAGGTGTCAAACCGTGTTTTAAATTCAGTAAAATCATAATCCGCAACCGTTGTATCGTTAAACACACCTGGAGCTAAATTTACATTTACCCTCAAGTCTTTCATTGAGGTTGTAGCTGTTAATTCAGCTGGACGCCTCGCATTTCTATCAATAAAAGATCGAACATCCTCTATAGCCAGCTCTTCTTTCCTATCCAAGGAATTCCATGCAATAGCATTTAAATCTACTTCTAAATTTCCGTCACCTGAAAAATCATCTATAAAGAAGTTATTTAAATCAATACCATCTGTAGCTTCTTTTTCAAGACCTAAGAAATCTGACTCCAAAACATTTGAAAAATCTGTCGTACCCGTAGTATTAGCAACACCAAACATATTGTTAAATGTCATTGCCCCTCCACCACTCGGATCCGATGACACTCTGATTGGTACATCAGATAAAAACTTTAGCTTTCCATCTGAAGTAACCTGTAAATCTATTTTACCTCTAAAACTAGAATCTGAAGTTATCCTATCTTGTATAAGGTTTTCTAAATCTTTATAAGAAGGATTATCTGGTAAATCTCTGAAATCCAGCTGAATAGATTCAAAGTTTGCTGGATTACCTGGATCTTCAATCATATTTTCAATTAACAATACTCCAGATAAATCAACATTCTCTATGGGATTACCACGATAATCTGGATTTGGCCTTGAATTATTTAAATGCGACAACTCTGTTTTATATGTTAGTTTTTTATCTAAATCAACAGAGCCCACCAAAGTACTCATTTCAATCGTCTTAATAGATTTTGATTTTAAGCCAACTTCATGATTATTAATAGTCCCTAAGTTTCGAATCGATGAATGAGTATCTTGAGACTGAACTATCTTACTTGAATAAGTAGCTCCAACCCCTAACTCATCTGCAATTTTTTGAAAGACCTGAACGTTTGAGCCCACAAGAATTCCATTTTTAGAGGTGGATATATCCACACCTTGATCTATTAAACCAAGATCATGTGCTGTACTACGCCCCTCAACTTCAGTAATCGAAAAATCTCCACCTAGATTATCAGTAATTTTAATCCCTGAGCGGTCATCACTTAATTGTGCCGTTACATTAACTCTTTTATGTACTAAAGATTTTCCTTCATAAGGAGAGGCTTGAGCCACACTATTTATTTTTAAATTTTGTGCTGTAACACCACCTGCAATATCAATAATGGATATATTACCATTTTGCTCACCACCAGCTTTGTCGGTAAACTTAAAAGACCCCGTTTTATCCTCGCTGTTCACAATAAAATCAACCTCCAATTGGATTGGAGCAATTGCTACTCGCATGGTTTTTAAAAGGTCTTGCATTGTAGAAGCCTCATTCAAGGCTCCTAAATTAACATTTACACTACCCGTAGAAGAGGCAACATTTATTGCAGTCATTGGAAAAGATAAAGCATCTACTTCTTTTAATTTAGTCTTTTCATCAATTGGCTCATAAGATAAATTGATTGCATTAATTACATCTTCTAGTGTGGTAGCTTGCTGAAAGTCAATAACTTGTGTATTGGCTGATGAGTCGGTGATTCTTATCTTATAGTTATTGATCCCACCACCATCATTCAATTGCTCTAGCTTTGTCTGAAGCCCCACTGCATTTTCAACAGAAACCCCGTGCTTACCCCTCAAGTTAGGCGTACGCTCATCCATAAAAATAAGCTCACCAGTATCAGAGTCAATACTAGCCTCAACACCAATCTTTTGAGTTTTTTCATTGATACTTTCTAGCAAATCATTTACTGTCAAAATCGTATCTCCAACTGCATTTAAATCAACTAAAACGCCACCAGCTGGGTTCCAGTCTTCTAAAGACCCCGTATCTGGAGTACCAAAAGCCAGAGTCTCAACTATAGTTGAGCCTCCAAAATCCTCAATATAGAAGTTACCTGTACCATTTGCGCTATCTTTAAATGTTAATCCAAAGCCATCGGTAGATAGCTCTGCTTTAATTGTTGAATTTGAAGCATTGATTGTTGTAATCAAATCTTGAACAGTAGAACTCTCTGTTAGACCAGCTGCAAACAGATCTACAAAATCTTCTTGACCCCTTGAGTTTTGAAGACGGATCCTAGAAGTAGCACTAACAGGTGGGTTTGAAATATTTTGTTCTCCACTCCATTCGCCCAAAGTTGTTCTTAAATCAAAAGTTAGACCAGGAAAACCTTCATTCTTTTGAGACAAATTAGGGAACCCAGGATTAACAGTGGGGCTATCAATCCCAAGATCAGTAGCAATCGTTGAGCCATTTTGATCTATGATATCAGAAATGGGAGCTGGAAAAGCTGCTCCATTTCTAGCAAACTTGCCTTGTGCATTAATTGAGAAAAATGGACCTCCTGCAAGTCCTGCTGCATTAATCTGCCCATTAATTGCTGTTTCTACATCAAACATTGTTGAGGTCCCGTTCAAACCAGCTACAGACATATCCACAACAACATCAGCAGGAACTCCTCCTTGAAAACTAATGGTAAACTGACCATTAGGGTTAATACCCCCAAAATCATTTAACATACCAACAGGTACATTTGCATAATTACCTGCATTCACTGTTTTTGGCTGTAATTGAGTAGCAACACCTAAATCTTGAGCAAAAGTAGACATATTTGCACCTACAGCTCCTGTACCACCCTCATCTAAAACTACAGATAAACCAGATCCATTAGCATTATCCGTCATTTTAATCTGTCCACCCTCTAAGCTAAATCTAAGTCTAGGTCCAGCAGGGTTTACAGCTGCATCATAAGTTTGTCCATTTAAGTAATTTACCGCATCCATTATAGTAGCATTTGCACCACTTGGACTTGGCACACCATTAGGAGCTGCTGCGCTAGAATCAAATACAATGTTGGTACCTGCTGAATCCGTAAGACTAACATGACCAAAGCCAACAATATTACCTTGATTATCTCTACCAATACCACGACGATTATTTAGCTGGTTTAAGCTCGTACTATTATCAACAGCTCCAGGGTTTGTATCGGAGTTCAATTGCAAAGCTGATGAGTTTTTTACGTAGATATACCCTTGAGAAATCCCTTGGATATTTCTAGCATTCATTAAATTACTTAACTCGATTTCATCATTAGCAGCTATGCTTCGGGTCCCAAGACTTGGACCTGAGGATTGCACATTATCTCCGTAATAGAATAGCTCTTTTCCTGTTATATTATCCTTCACAGCTAAGTCTTGATCAACTTCAATTTTGGTTTTTTCAGAGTCTCCCTTATAAACAACACGAGTAATATTATTGATATTTAAATCTGGCCGAACTTCTCCATCAATCGTAACAATATCATTCACTTCACCCAATCCAGAACCTCTTACGACTTCAAATGGCTTACCGGCAGTCTCATGCCCTGCAAAAAGTGCCGCTCCACCCATAGTTGAGTTTCCGATCTGTACCATAGACTCCAATAACTGGTTGACCTCTACTGCGATTGCATCACGTTCAGTTAAAGATAAAGTCTGGTTTGCCCCTTGTACCGCTAGCTCTCGAGACCTCATTAAAATAGCGCTGATATCACCTAAGGTTGTATCTATAGTGTTTAGCTCAGATAAAGACTGTTTAATATTTTCATCAAATTGTACATTTTCAGTGATTTTAGAATTCACTCTAGTAATACCGGCAGCAGCGACAGGATCATCTTGCGGCCGATCCACCCTCTTACCAGAAGAGATTTTATTATTGATATCTGATAACTTTGAATTTGTAGTATTCAATGTACTTAGAAACTGACTCACTAAAGCTTGACTAGTTACTCTCATAATTAATTCCCTATGTTCACAATCTGTGTCAACATTTCATTTACCGCACTTATGATTCTAGCAGACGCATTAAACCCCTGCTGAAATTGAATCATACTTGTAAGCTCTTCATCAATCGAAACACCCATTACAGCTTGTCTTTCAGCCTCTAATTGGGTAAATACTACTTCTGTATTACTTTTCAATCGAACTGTTTCTTCTGCTTTCACACCAATATTAGCAACACTCGCAGCAAAATAATCACTTAAACTTTTGGGATCTCCTTTGAATTTTGCATTTAAAGCAACAGTCTCTATAATTCGAGTACCATTACCTGATGCTCCTGATGAAGCCAAAAACTTTAAATCTCCTGCTGTCGTTCCCGAGCCTTCTTGAAAAGTCACAGCTTTATTTGTAGAGGTAATCTTTACTCCACCGTTTGGTTGAGGACTTAGTATCAAACTAGTATCCATGGAATTCTTTTCTAAGGCATCATTCATCAAGTTTTGCAGATCAAAAATTGTAGCATCTTCATCAAAGTACTCTAAACTCACTACAGCAGTTTTTTCGCCATCATTAATTGTGAAAAATGATTCTTCTCGACCAAGGTCTACTCCATTCCCACCGTTTAAAACAGAAAGTCTTGTTGATAAGTTATACTCTGTATTTTCAACAATTTTAGCAAACTTTAATTGAGCCAACTTCAAGGCGTTTGCCCCATCGCCAACTCCACTAGATACTGGAATCTTATCTCCGTTTCTTTCAAAGACTCCAGATGCTGCAGCAATAGCTTTTACATTATTTGCAATATCATCACTTACGGTAATATTTCTTGCTGCTCCCACTTCAACTCTAGTTAAATGAGCTGAATCAAAATTTTGAAAAAATAGACGCTGACTTTGCCCATCTGATCCAAAGCCTTCATAATGAACCTTATTGAACTCTTTAATCAAGGCATAAGACATCTTATCCAAAGAATCTAACTCACTTTGCACAAACTGGTCTTGATACTGCATTAAGCCCTGAACTTTACCAGACTGAATGGAGTTATTAACTCGAACAGAAGTAGATCCTACCCCTGTGATCGTCATATCTATCCCTTCTACTATGTCTTCAATATAATTTGTAGCAGAATTGAATGTTTGCTTATTGTAAGCATATTTGGCATCTCTAACTTCTCCATCAAAAACAACTTCTCCACGACTATTTACTTCCTTTTTATCACTAAAACGAAAAACATCTAGAAGATTTGAGGTGCCTTCAGAAACAACGACTTGATTTGCTGTCCCTGATTTAACTGATTTTAATTGCAATCTTCCACGCTCGAAAAATGCCTGTGTTCCGGTTCCGGCATCATTTATCTTACTCACTAAATCAGTTACTGAAATATCATTGTCAAAAAACACTTGGTTCCCGTTTAAAAAAACACTACCTGATGTTACACCAATAGATGCTAGTGAACTTGTTTCAGACATAGTTTGCTTAATATCTAAAAACTTTTCTGATTGCATCTTGTGGCTTGTGGCCGTTTGGAAAACTGTAAAAGTGAATTGTTGATTTGCTGCATGAGCTCCTACCTTTGCTGTAGCAACATCAAGATTAGTAGAGTTTGGTCTTATACTAGAAGTAGACGATATAGTGAGCTTACCTCCATTACTAGGGTCAGCAATCAACTTTAATGGATTAAATTTTTTCCCTTGAACCAATAGATGTTCACCGATTCGAGCTGTTAAAACGCCATTTTTATCTTTAGTAATATCTACATTTACCAATTCAGCAAGTTCATCTAAAATCAAGTCTCTTTGATCTAATATATCATTTGGGTTTTGATCTACATTTTCAATTTTTGCAATATCTATGTTCATACTAGATAAGGATCGACCAATAGAGTTAACGCGCTCCACGTTTCTTGTGATGGATTGATTTGTGGTTTCTAGCTCTGTTGTAAGTCTCTTTGCTGTAACATTAATCAAAGTTGTTAATGATTTAGCTCTTTCTACTGTAGTAACTCGAATTGACGAATTCTCTGGCTGATTATTTACATCTTCCAACGATGCAAAAAATACATCAATGGAGTTTCTTATGTTTGTATCACTCGGTTCATTTAAAACAGCTTGTAACTGAGACAAACCTTGAGACAAAGCATCTACCTCACCTTTAAAAGAAAGTTGCTCACGAATTTGGATATCCAAAAAGTTATCTCTAACTCGTTCAATTTCTTGTACTTGAACACCAGTACCGATTTGCCCGCCGTTCGTATCTGAAAGTGCCGAACTAGCCTTCAGCGCAACTCGCTGTCTTGAATAGCCATCCGTTTGGGCGTTGGAAATATTGTGGCCGATAACATTCAACGCCTTTTGCGAAGCTGTTACTCCCTTTCTTCCTATGTCTAATCCTAAAAATGCACCCAATGCCATGAGAAGCCTCCGAATGTTTTTGGATAAAAAAAAGCCTAACACATTTCAAAAATTGAAAAATGTTAGGCTTTCCTTAGCCAAGTATTGCTAATCCATGCAAATATATTTTATACAGTGAAGTTCACTGATTGATAAGAGGTTCCGGGTTTTTTCTTGTTTACCCGCGAATAAGTCATTTTATTTCCGCATTTTAAATCCCTTAAAACGCTAAACACCTTATTCACCACTTTTAAAGAAACACTAATCAAAAGAGTATTTCTATCATTGATATCCTTTAGCTTTACCACAACTGATTTCAATTCTGCTTTTACTGGAGATAGAATCTCATCCATTAAATCAGCATCTTTAGTTGCTTCACTAAATTCTTCACAGTCACAAGCCTCTACTCGATCTTTCTCAAGCTCTTGGAGGACTTGTACAACTTCCACTTCTCTCTTAACCAAAGTTTCTAACTTTTTGGCTTTTGCCCGATCTTGAGAGTCAGAAAGAAGAACATTTTTTTCTTCAGCGAAATTTAAAAGCTTATTATAAGCATCTAATTGCTGTTCAAGATTACTATGTACTTCTCTTACTATCTTCATATTATATTAAATCGTCAAAACTTCCTGATTTCAATAGCCTTTGAGCAACTTTTTCTGAATCTACAGTATCAAAGTATGCTTGTGCGCCACCTTCATCGATCAAGTTTTTAATTTCTTGAACTTTAGCATTAACCTCTTCGCTTGAGCCTAATACTTGCTTTGTCAAAGCTTCAACACTTGCGGAAGCCTCTGTTTTATTAGCACCAAGAACAGATAGATTTGAATAACTATTATTCACTGGTGCTGGATTTGACCCCAACTTAACTGAATCTTTTACTCCAGTTTTTGTTGCTTTTTCTAAATTCTTATCGAAGCTCTGTTTACCAACTTTATTTTTTGTTTTTGTATTTTCAATTGGTAAATACGGTTTTGAACCATTAATTTTCATGGTCTTCACCTTTCTTTTTTAAATGACTGATACATATGTATCGTCCCAAAAATACCATCCCTTTAACTCTATATTTAGCAGTATATAGAACCTAGATGGTAATAACCCCTAATTACTCTCGTTTTCTAGCTTTTTTACTATGGTTCAAAAAACTAGCGTCGTAATAGTTTCCCACTATTGATTAGTCGAATAATGATTCTTTCATCAATCCCAGTACCTAACGCTATTTCATCTACTGCACTACCTGGATTGTTTCTTAGAAAATCGCGAATTTTTTGGAAATTTTCTAGCTCTTCTTGTCCTGGTACTTCGCCTCGTAACATCTTTTCGATATCTTTATCATTTTTCACAGCGATCTCCTATCACTCTTCTCCAGTTTTTGATACGCAAGTACCAATACTGAAATATTTCTATATCCCATATTATGTAACTCTTGAATTACAGATTGAAGACTATTTCCCGTACTAACGACATCATCTATCAACAATATAGAACCCAAGTTTGTTTTAAAATCGTCACTTCGTATAAAGAGATTCACAGAGTTTCTAATTCTATGGTGACGATTTAATAGCTTTTGCGACAATTTCTGTGGATTTTTAAGCAAAGGTGCAAAAACTCGATCTTTATCCTCATCATTTAAACAATTATTTAGCCAATGGCTATTATTTCGAGACGGAACAAATACAATATGATCAAAACTATAGTTACTTTGTTGAATCAATCCACTTAAGTTAAAACTACTATATTCCGCTACTTCTTTACTAACCTTACTTTTGTAAATAAAACTTTGCAGGACAAAATAATCCTCTAATATATAAAATCTATCACATTCAAACAAATTTGAACATAACTTACAATCAAAATCATTGATTGTACCCCCACATTTCAAACATTTTGTTCTTAGTGACAAACTTTCAAAACAAGAAGTACAAAAAAAAGTCTCACCTGCAATATTGCAGACAAGACATACTTTTGGATAAAAAAGGTTCTCTAAAAAAGGTATTAGCTTAGATAACATCTATTGAGCTTTCAATTTCTATGAACATAACTTGTATTAATCAACATTATTTACTTTTTACAATTCCTCTTTCACTAGTTTCTAAAAAATCTAGTAGAACTTTTAGTGGTTCGATCATATCTAACTCTTTTTTTATTTCTTCCACAGCTTGCGATACATTATAGCCTGATCTATAAAGATAGTGATACGCACGTCGTAATACTCTCCTATCCTCCTTACTCACACCATTTCTCTCTAACCCCACAGAATTCAGTCCAAACACATAAGAAGGGTTTCCCTGTACTTTAACATACGGTGGAACATCCTTAGTTACTTTAGACATTCCTCCAACCATAGCCATTGTTCCGATTTTACAAAATTGGTGAATCCCTACATATCCAGATATAACAACACTATCTCCTACAATAGAGTGTCCCGCAATAGTAGATAGGTTAGACATTATTATTTTATTTCCAAGAATACAATCATGAGCAATGTGCGTATATGCTAAAAAAGTATTTTGATTTCCAATGATAGTACGTTCTCCATCTCCTGTACCTCTATTGATCGTTACATATTCACGAATGATATTATTGTCACCAATATCTAAGTATGTTCTTCCACCTTGATATTTTAAATCTTGGGTCAAAGAACCAACAATAGCCCCTTGGAATATTTGGTTACCCTTTCCAATAGTAGTATCTTCACCAATAAAAACATGAGCTTTAATAACAGTATTATCACCAATACTCACATTTTTTTCAACAATACTATATGGACCAATTACAACGTCTTTCCCAAGCTCTACACCTTCGGAAACATGTGCTGTTGGATGGATCTCAGCCATTTTATACTTCTTTCTTTATTGGAAGACTACTTAAGCATGAAGCTTAATTTTCCTTCAACATGAACCTTACCGTTTACTTTTGCTTTTCCTGAAATTTTGCCCGTTGTACCTCGTACCTTTAGCACTTCTACTTCTAACTCTAGTTGATCTCCAGGACGAACTGGTCTTCTAAATTTGACCTGTTCTAAACCCATAAAATATGGAGTCCTTCCGATATGTTGAGCCATAGACAGTAAACAAACACCACCAACTTGGGCTAGGGCTTCCACAATCAAAACCCCCGGCATAATCGGCGTATCAGGAAAATGTCCATTAAAAAACTCTTCGTTTCCAGTGACCGATTTAATCCCTACTGCTGTTTTTCCACTATCCATCTTTATGATTCTATCTACTAATAAAAATGGGTATCTATGAGGCAAAATCGTTTTAATATCTTGTAACTCTAAAACATCTTTGTTTAACCACGGGTTTTCCATGATCAAAGAGCCGTCTTGCAACATCTTTTTTAGCAATCCGGAATTTAACCTATGACCCGACTTAATCCCTACAAAACGACCTTTAATCTCGGCACCTAAGATATTCATGTCCCCAAAAAAGTCTAAAATCTTATGCCAAGCAAACTCATTCTCAAATCGGAGACCTTCTTTGTTTACTAGCTTATCTTTATCCACTACTAAAGCATTATCTAAAGATCCACCTAGTGCTTGCCCTATTTTACGCTGTAACTCTACTTCTTGTAGTAAGCAGAAGGTTCGCGCCTTTAGCAATTTTTCGCCTAAGTCGATTTCGCTAAGGTTTACATTGACATGCTGGGTTCCGATGTAGGTATCAGGATAACTTAAAACATAATCTATGCTCAAATGATTATCTGGATAAGCCATTAACATGGCTCCATTATCTTCAATGATACTCGGCTTTACTACTTTAAATACCATACGAACTTTATCTTGTTCTTCGATGCCAGCTTTTTTAAATGCATCATAAAATTGAATTGCACTTCCATCCAAAATAGGTGGCTCATCGGCATCTAACTCTATCTCTAGGTTTGTTAGATTACAAGCAGCAATAGCAGCATTTAAATGCTCAAAGGTATAAATTGTTTCATCACCATAAGTTAAATTTGTCCCTCTTGAAACACCCTCAACGTGATCTAAACTTACTTTTAATTTGACATTGTTTTTATGAGTTTTTATAAAAATAATACCTGTTTCTGGGGGTGCTGGCTTAACAACCATTGTCACTGGTTGCCCAGTATGAAGGCCTATGTCTTTAAATGTTACAGCTTTTTTTAACGTCTTTTGATTCATGTCTACCCTAATCCAACTTTAAATACTTTAGAATTTTTTTCATACTCTTAAGTAATCCTGGTATTTTTCTCGCACTCGCTAATGCTCTTAGTTCTTCTTTGTGTGGTCTTCCAGGAAATCCTGATATTTTGGAGCCCTCTTTTAGTGGCTGTGTTGCTACACCTCTAGCAAAAATAATAGATTTTGATCCTATGTTTATATGACCCACGGATCCAGACTGCCCACCAAAGGTAACAAAGTCCCCTACTTTCGTAGATCCAGCCAGTCCTGATTGAGAAGCCATCAAGCAGCCTCTCCCCATTTCAACATTATGTGCAATCTGAACTAAATTATCTATTTTAGAGCCTGCGCCTACACGAGTTTCACCAAATGTGGCACGATCAATACAAGTGTTTGCTCCGATTTCTACATCGTCTTCTAGAATAACGCAACCAATTTGAGGTATCTTATAATGCTCTCCATCATTGTAGACAAAGCCATATCCGTCACTACCAATGACAGCATTACATTGAATAATTACTCGGTTTCCTACTTGTGTTTCTTCTCGAATAGATACATTGGAATAGATCAAACAATCCGATCCAATCTGACTATCTCTACAAATTGAAGTATTTGCCATGACAACTGTGTTGTCACCGATATTTACATTTTCATCCACAAAAACACCAGGATATAGAGTTACATTTGCACCTATTTGAGCACTTGCATGAACATGAGCTTTTGGAGAAACTCCCTCATTGCTAGTCTTATCATCACGAATCAACTCTAGAATTTTTGCAAAGGCATAATATGGGTTTTTTACCATAATATAAGTACAATCTAAGTCCCATTCACCAATTGGTACAATAGCAAACCCACATTTACACTTACTAACGGCGTCAACATACTTTTCGTTTGTCGCATAAACCAAATCATCTTTAGAAGCTGTTGCAATCTCTGATACAGAAGTAACGAAACCCTCTAATGATCCAAACCACTGCCCATCAAGAGCAGCTTTTATTTCACTAAATGAAATTTTTATCATTTTCTACTATTTTTTTTCTTGCTCGATCCATTATTTAATCGATCAATTAAAGAATCTGTTAAATCAACTGTATTACCATAATGAACAGATTGCTTATCGAACACAAAGTCGAATTTTTTTCTTTTTGCTAAAGAATTAATTTCTTTATAAATTTCTTTTTTTAATCGATCAAGCTCTTGCTCTTTGTCTTCATCCAATTTTTTCTTGTAAGAATCAAACTTTCTTTGAAGACTTAAAATATCTCGAGAAACCTGCTTTTCAAGACGCTCTTTTTCAGCCTCTTTAATACTTGGATCCCCTATCTTAGTTTGTATCTGCTTGATTTCTGCCTCTTGCTGATTTAACTCTGCTTGATATCTGCTCTCTCTGTTCGCAATAGTTATCCTTAAAACTTTTACTTCATCGAAATAAAATAGAACCTTGCCCATGTCTACGATACCAACTTTTAAACTTGCTGCATGAAATGAGCTTAAAACTCCAACAAATACTAATAAACTAGTTATGATTCTTTTCATTTCTCTTATCTCCACTTTTTTGATACATATCTACAATATGTATACACCTATACTTTTGTAAAAATTACTATATTTTTAAAATTTCAGAACAATTCGAAATCTCCGTAAAACCCACTCAATTTAACTGATATTTTTACGAAGATATTTGAGCCCATAGTGTACGAAATCTAAACTGGAATTACAAGGGTAAAAAAAATGCTCCAAAGCAAGGTGTGGGAGCACTTAAAATATTATTTAAACTACCGTAAACACGGTTCAATTTTTCAACTAAAGGTATTTCAAAGGATCTAGTACTTTTTTACCTTTGCGTAATTCGAAATGTAAGTGAGCACCCGTCACTCTCCCCGTGTCACCAATTTCTGCAATTTTTTGACCTTGTCTTACAGTTTGCCCCTTTTTTACAAATAGCTTTGAGCAGTGAGCATATCGGCTAGTATAACCACTTGAATGCTTAATAATTATTAGATTACCAGAAACAGAAGAAAACTTAGCATGTATGACCTTACCACCGTCAACAGCAAATATTCCGTCACCGATTGGACCAGCAATATCAATCCCATTATGATGATTTTTAGTTTTGGTCACAGGATGGGTTCTCCAGCCCATTTTATCAGTTAGTCTCCCTCTGTAAGGCCAAATAAAACGAGACTTTCTTTTTCTTGCTTTTAATATTCTTTGTATGTTTGATTGAGATACATCTTTTATTTTGATATCCAATCCCAAGCCAGCTCTTACAGAGTTACCACTAATTTTGTTCCACTCTTTAATATCAGAAGCTTTTACCCCGTACATTCTAGATATAGACCACAATGTATCACCATCTCGAACTACATGCTTAAACGTTGGATCAAAATGAACTTTAAGTTTAAAACCTGGGTATATTTGATCTGGGTCACTAATATCATTATATAAAATCAATTGATTTACGTTTAACTCATACATTTTAGCGATTTGAACCAAAGTCTCGCCCCGTTCTACTTTATGATATATATATCTAGGGCTAACAATAGGCTTTTTCTTTACCAATTTAGCGACGTCTACCTTTTTCGCCTCTTTAAATTGAGGTATACTTTCACTTAATTTGGGAGTTTTTTTCTCTTCTAGGTAAGTTAGCGGACTATCTGGAATATCTTTTAAAGCCTCTAGTTCTACAAAATCAACTTTTACCTTTGATTCAACGGCTCGGGCCATACTAACAGCATACATCTTTGCTGTAGGTTTTGGCTGTATCTTAAAATCTGGTTTTTTGGCCTGCTTTAATGCGAAGTTTTGCGAAATACTTAAGGATGCAACATGTTTTGGATTTACCTTATCTTTTGAAATAGCTATTCCTTGTAGAACTGCCACTAAAACAAGCATTGAAACCCAAATTAAATATGTATTGCTTTGAAAGAGTTTTAACATCTTTTTACCTTTATTACCAAAATTTCATTCTGTTTACTTCGGTAATATACGCGGCATAAGTTAACAAAAAAAAGAGTAATAAGCTATTTTTTGTCAGTCTTTTTCCAATTTGCCACTAAGTTTTACACTGTACAATTACTTATTCATCGAAATAAATATTCCAAATCATTTTATACAAATTAACACTATGATATACTCACACGCTGTTTTAACCACAATTAAATTATAAAGGCACACCTATATTTTATGAACTCTTCTGATACAAAGTTACAACGCGCCTCTCAACTTTTCGAAGTCTATTTAAAAAGACAAAGCCTTAAGCTAACAAAACAAAGACAAGAGATTTTAGTTCAGTTTCTATCTGTCGGACATCATATCAGTGCTGAAGAATTTCACCTAATTTTCAAAGAAGCAAATAGTAAAATTGGCTTTTCTACCGTTTATCGAACCCTGAAACTGTTAACTGATTGTGGCTTAGCTAGAGAGCATCAGTTTGGGGATCGTTTTACACGATACGAAAGTAGCTTTGAAACCGACCACCACGATCATTTAATTTGTACTCAGTGTGGCGATATCATAGAGTTTGAAAGCGCAGAAATAGAAGCTCTTCAAACTACCATAGCCAAGTCACACAATTTTATAATACAAGACCACAAACTAGAGTTATATGGTCTTTGCGCAAAACACAACCAATAAAACGAACACATTACCACTTAAGCAGGAAACATCATGACAATTTTAAACGCAATTAACGAAGCAGTTGAATACATTAAATCACAAAGCTCACTTACTCTTGACCTTGGTATTATCTGTGGAACAGGCCTTGGTCCTATTGCCGAAGAGATCACAGAAGCAGTATCAATTCCATATTCAGATATTCCACATTTTCAAAGTGGGAGTGTCAAGGGTCATAAAAACCGTCTTGTCATCGGTAAACTCGGTGGAAAAAATGTTGCCGCTTTTCAAGGTAGATTTCATTTCTATGAAGGCTATTCAATTGAAAAAGTTACCTTTCCTGTTCGAGTGATAGCAGCGTTAGGCGTTCAAAGTTTAGTAGTTACTAATGCTGCTGGTGGATTAAATCATAATTTTGCGGTGGGAGACATCATGCTTATTGAAGATCATATCAATTTCATGTTTCAAAACCCTCTCATCGGAAAAAACCATGAAGAACTTGGCCCTAGGTTTCCTGATATGTCACAGCCATATGCAAAAGAACAAATTTCTAAAGTTGAAAAGATTTGTTTAGAAAATGGAATTAAAGTTCAAAAAGGTACATATATAGCCGTAACAGGCCCAAGCTATGAAACTCGAGCAGAGTTACGCTTCTTTTCTAGAGTTGGGGATGCTGTTGGAATGAGTACAGTCCCAGAAGTAATTGCAGCTAAGCACAATGGAATTAAAAACGTTCTGGGCCTTTCAGTAATTACAAATATGGCCACAGGTACAGACACACACGAAGAATGCCATAACGCTGTTGTAGAGGCTGCAAACCAAGCTACTCCAAAAGTTGTAAAACTAGTTAAGCAATATATAAAAGAAATTTAACCATTAAAAACCTGTAGAAGATCAACCTAGCTGATCCTCAACATACACCAAGTAGTCCATTACGAAAATTACTTCTAAAGTTTTCAATTTTGGACTATTTTAAGTTATCGCAACTATTTTAAAACACAATTCGTTACTACAGGAATATCCAATGGAACAAATGGAAAAAAAACTAAAAGAAATCATTAAGCATTATGACCACCTCAAAGAAAAGAGTATTTCTCAGGATGTTATAATGGATCCTGACAAATACATGGCCGTTGCTAAAGAAATGAAAACCCATGAGCCCGTTGTTTTAAAAAATAAAGAAATGATTTCTGTTTTAGAAGGAATTGAAGCTGCCAATGAAATGCTTCAAGACCCTGATTGTGATGAAGAAATGAGTGAAATGGCTCTTTTAGAAAAATCTGAAGGAGAGCAGAAACTCACCGTTTTAAAACAAGAAATGAAAACTCTTTTACTCCCAAAAGACCCATTGGATGAGAAAAATATTATCCTTGAATTACGAGCGGGAGCTGGTGGAGATGAGGCAGCGTTATTTGTTGCCGATTTGTTTAGAATGTATTCTCGATTTTCCGAAAAACAAGGTTGGAAAAGTGAAGTCCTATCTGCAAATGACACCGGGCAAGGTGGATATAAAGAGCTTTCCATGTCAATTGATGGTGAGTTGGTTTACTCTAAGCTTAAATTTGAAGCTGGGGTTCACAGGGTACAAAGAGTCCCTTCTACAGAATCCTCCGGAAGAATCCACACGTCAACTATCACCGTCGCGATTTTACCAGAAATAGAAGAGCAAGAATTTGATGTGGATGAGAAAGATGTTCGTACAGATACATTTTGTGCATCTGGACCTGGTGGACAATCCGTAAATACCACTTATTCAGCTGTGAGACTAACACACATACCAACCAATACAGTGGTCTCGTGTCAAGATGAAAAGTCTCAAATTAAAAATAAAGCGAAGGCTTTTAAAGTATTACGAGCCCGTTTAGCTGAAATCGACCGTCTCCAAAAAGCTGCTGAATATGCCTCCCAAAGATCCTCACAAGTTGGTACTGGAGATCGATCTGAAAAAATTCGAACCTATAATTATCCACAAGGGAGAGTTTCTGACCATAGAATAAACATGACTATGCATAATTTACCCGACTTTGTTGAGGGTAATATCGGAAGCATGATCGATGCATTGATTGCTGATGATCAAAAGACCAAACTTGAGGAAATGAGAAAAGAGTGATTGCCTCCCTTCTAGTAAAAGAAGGTGCTATACAACTCACAAGTTTATCCACAAACCCTTATCAAGAGAGCTTGGACTTACTTTGTTTCATCCTAGAGGCAACAAGAGATCAACTCAGACTTTCTCGCTCTACTGACGAAGTAGTTCAAAGGGATTGTGAAGTTTTCTGGTCGCTAATTGAACGAAGAAAGAAAAACGAACCATTAGCCTATCTTTTAAATGAAGAAGTTTTCTGGGATAGAACATTTTTTGTAGACAAACGAGTATTGATACCTAGACCAGAAACAGAGTTTTTGATTGAGCACTTATTCAAAAACCATCAACACTTTGATCAAATACTAGATCTTTGCTGTGGCTCCGGCATTCTTGGTGTTACTTGTGGCTTACACTATAAAAATGCACATATCACTTTGGCTGACATTTGCCACGACACCCTAGAGGTGAGCTCGATCAATACAAAAAAACATCAGGTAAAAGCCGAGCTAATCCAAGCTAATCTCTTAAACTCCTTTAAAGAAAACTCTTTTGATTTAATTGTTTGCAACCCCCCGTATGTTACTAACAGACATAAAGAGATCATGACTCCCGATGTTTTATCTTTTGAACCACATTTAGCACTATTTTCAGAAAATGATGGATTACAACATATATACCTACTACTAGACCAAGTTCAAACAATTCTTAAAGATTCTGGAGTTCTTTACTTAGAGGTAGGTATTGACCAACTAAATCCTATTTTATCTTATATTCAATCCAAAAACATTACTCACACAGATACCATTTATGACTTTCAGAACATCCCTAGAATTTTAGTCTTTAGGAGAGCCCATGAATGAAGTTTTTGCTCTAGCCACAGATACTGCGTGGGGTCTTGCTTGCGATGCAAGCAGCCAAAGCCTAGTAGATAAAATCTATTCACTCAAAGGAAGAGCGTTTTCTAAACCTCTGATACTCTTCACCTACTCTACTCTTAATGCAAAAAAACTGATTCAAATACCACAAGAATTGGACGCTTGGCTAGATTTCCATTGGCCTGGAGACTTAACTATTGTATCTAAAGCAATTGATGATACCTTCAAGTCATGCCATAAAGAATCTCCCTACTTAGGGGTCAGAGTTCCTAACCTCACCTCTACTTTGAAGTTTCTAAAACAGTTTAATCGGCCCTTAGCGGTTACCTCTTATAACCTATCAGAACAAGCCAATGTGAGCTCTAAAGATCAACTCAAAAACGTGTTTCCAAATTTTATCCCAAAGGTTATTGGGGATATGCCTACTATTACTACAGAGTCTGCTGTACTAAAACTAGATGGTAAGGTTCTTACAGTTCTTCGAGCGAGCGATACTCAAGCTGCTCGATTCAACAAACACTTGCCTCAATCCTTCTCAATACAATTCCTTTCTGAACAGAAATGAGACAAAACAATTGCTTTTCGCTATAGTGTTTCAAAAATTTATATAAAAATACCAAACAAACCCTCTAGATTTATATCACATAGGTAACAATATTATGGCACTGGAAGAATCCAAAGTTCTTGAAAACTATTTTGACGAAATTGCTCCAAATTATGAGCTAATGAACTCCCTTTTAAGCTTAAACTTAGATAAAATATGGAGACAGCGCCTACTGAACGAAGCCTTAAAGGACAAACCGGAGACAATTCTAGATGTGGCCTGTGGGACTTGCGACATTTTAAGGCTTTTTTTATCAAAAAATAACTCTTTGAAAGTCTTTGGACTTGATTTATCTTTTGGTATGCTAAACGAGGGGAAACAACGGGACAAAAAGCTGAACCTAATCCGTGGTAACGGAGTAAAAACACCCCTTCCAGATAATTCCTTTGATGTCATAACTATTGCTTTTGGCTTCAGAAATATGCCCAACTATTTAGATTTTTTAGTTGAAGCAAATAGACTACTTAAACCAAAAGGTAAATTAATCATCCTTGAATTAACTCAACCTCAAAATCCTATATTAAGGTTTGGGAATACTATCTACTTAAAGAGTGTTTTACCATTTGTTTCAAGTTTTTTTGGAAGAAACAACGAAGCTTATGACTATTTGGCTCGATCTATACAAGCATTTCCTAGTCAAGAATCAGTGATGGAGCTATTTCAAAAAGCAAACTTTTCGTCTCACAATTATAAATTAAACCAAATGGGTATTACAACTCAGTTTATTGGCATCAAGTAACACTTATTTGAGACTAAAACTTTCCATATAGTTAAATACATTAACGCCATTTTTGCATCAAGCGCTCTACAGCCTATATAAAATCTTAATATTTTGTTTCTTTTTTCACTTATAAACAAACAAAAATGGTAATTTCTGGTAACTTTTTGTATACTTTTTCTCTTAATTTACTAAAAATTTAAAATGGAAACAAACTATATGTCTTTGTTTATTACTAATTATAACTTGTAGACACTTTTTACTTGTTTATTTTCGTAATATAATAACAGGAATTTCAATGAAAAATCGCAGTACGATCATTTTCTCAATAATAGTTACAACTCTAACCTTATTACTCTCCGGATGTGGCGGAGGTGGTGGTGGCGGTGAAGGCGGGGTTGGTACTTCTACAACAGTTAACTCCCCTGGTACTCCTAACACACCGACCAACAACACTCCACCGATAAATAATGACTTATCTATTGGAGATTTCTCAGGAAGTGTAAGTTTTCCTTCCCAACAAAACTCCATATCAAAACTCAGTCGTTCGCTCTCTCGAACTCACTTTGCTCTATCTTCTATTAAACTAGACAATCCTGCTGGTTTATCTCTAGCTAGCGTAAACGTTGAGTTTTGGGTAATAGTAGATAAAAAAGACGGTACAGGCGCACAACCCTATTTTAAAATAGGAAATGCATCCACCAACGCTCTTGGAAACTATCAAGTTCCGTTTTTAAAAAGTACTTTTGATGCATTAAAGAGTAATTTATCTGCATTGAAAAAGAATCACATTACGAGTACTTCTCAAGCATGGAAAGGCACTGCAGCTAATCTTGGTACAAATGCTAATGTTACTGCAATAACTGCACTTATTAATGATTTGGTTATCGCTACCCATAATCTAGCTGATACTAATACGGCGATTGACACTACTAGCTTGAACCAATGGCTTCTACTCCAAGTCAAGCTAAATGATATCTCTACTACTAAAGCTACTACTTTGAAGCAAACTATTGAAACAGACTTACAAAACTTCGACATAAGTTTTTCCCCGTTAAGCAATGATGTAGACAGTCTATATACTTCAAAGACATATAAAATTCAAATGTCACTCAGTAGGCCTTCTATTAATGGTACTCAATCCATAAATAGCAAGGTTGCCTTCCAGCCTTCTTACAATGGAAAAGCCCTTGGAAACGCCAAAGCTAGCGCTAAAAATAGATTATCTATTAAGGCACAAGTTGATTTTTCATCAAATCAAGCCATACGATTAGAAATATCTAATCCAAATGAGTATTCATATAGTGATAACGGACAACTTGTTTCCTGGGAAGAAAACATAGAAAACCTATTAGAGCCCCTAAAAAGCAAAGTATTAAGCCAACAAACCCTTGACGCCACTGAACAATCAAAATTCAATCTCTATAACAAGTTGAAAAGTAATCCCGAGTTAATGAAAGAACGGCTCATCGTACAACAAGGGATCGACACAAATGGTGATGGTTTACAAAATGAATCTACTCCTTTAGTCGTTGTTTCAAAACCAGAAGTTGTGAGCCCCAATGGGATCACTATTGAACCCAAAGTTCAACTCAATGCAAATGATGCTGCTGTTGTGACAATTTATGAAGTTGATGCTGATTCTAATGGTCAATTCGCCGAAGGAAACGATCTTGTTGCCCCAAGTGCCTTAGGGGGATCAACAAATGAAGAGACTAAAATAGCTTCTTTTGTAGATATAAGTGGGGCTTCAAAACCATCTGATAAAGTAACTGTTCAACAACAAGATACACAAGTACCTCAGATATTTTTCCAGCCACTGAGCAACCAAGGTATTGTCCAAGATAAACTAGAGCTATTACTTAGTTTTAGTGATAACCTTGCTTACAATTTATCTACGCTAAAAGTATTTTCTTCAAATGAAGCAGTTGCTTTTCCACCTCCATTAAATAGAGTTATCAAAGTCGGTGTTAATTTTGCCGAACTTTTTCAAAGAGATTCTACGGTATCTGGAGGCACGGCTAAATATACCTTCACAAGGCCTATCACCTCTTTTCCAAATGGGTTAGTTCATACATTAAATGCCTCTATTGAAGATTTTGCTGGAAACAAAGGTACAGCTGTTATCAGCTTCAAAATTAACAGAGAGCCTCGCATAACTGCCCCTAGCCAATTCAACGTATCTGAGACCGCAGAAGGCATCAGTACAAGTATCAGTTTCTCTGTAGAAGACATCCCACCTTTAGCTTTAACCATGTGTAGCTTTTCTGGCTTACAAATTCCTAACTCTATTAGTTTGTCCATAAATGCAAAGCAGTGTAGTCCACAACCTCTTCAAACTGAGTGCAATGAAACAGAACTTTCAAATACAAACTCTCAACTAATTTATGCCAGTAGAAACTCTAGTAATACATGTCTGTCTATTCAAAACCTCTATCCAACAATAAAAGATCAGTCCCTTAACCCAACAATAACTGTTACTCCAGGTCACAACTTTGCTCTTGATTTAGGAGGGCCTAGACCGTTTGAATTAGCAGCTTCCGACTCTACCGGTAATCTAGCTCAATCCCAAATCCTGACAATTGTCCCAACTAAAAATAATACACTACCGGCAAGTTCAAGCAAGTTTTGCTGGAGCAAAGGACACTTAGATAACACCACTGGCTTTGCAGTTAACAATTTAAGTTCATTGTCGCAGGTTTGTAAGTTTCTAACTGGAGCTGAAAATCAGCTTAATGCACCAACTGGATGTGATACTAACTTTAATTCATCCTCAACAGGTAACCCTTGCTATTGTTCTGATTCTTTTCAAGTCGCTGAAAACACTACATCAACTTTTGTTTTTTGTTCTTCAGATCTAGATTTTGAAAATGAAGTATCTCTTAATTTTACTTCTGTGCAACGAACAATTGGTGATACTTCACCAAAAACTTTAGATAGTACGATCCTACATCCATTTAATTCCCCAAAAAATATTGGCTTTCGTTATTATCCCCTAGAAAACTCTGTACTACCCGCGAGCCTACCTACAGCAAGTTCTATTTCTGTGTTTGACTGGAAACCAAATCCATTGAGCAATGGTGGTACTAACATCTTAACGTTCACCTTTCAAGATGGAATCGGAAATCTACAATCCACTGAATTAACTCTGATTGTTTCTACTGTTGAAGATGCTCCGATATTAACCCAATTAAATGGTAACTTAGCTGCAAGCGACGGAGATATACTAACCACACCCTTAAATATAAGTGAAGCTTCTTTAGCTGACTACTTAAACACGCAGAATGATAAACCCTTGTTTTCTATTAAACAAGGAAACTCCGTACAACTTACTTTTAATTCTACAGATGATGAAAGACAACTTGTTAACGGTACTGTCCCTTATTTAAAGCTACTAAACAGCTCTCAATTTAATGTGAAAATTGCTGATTGGCTTCAAAGGCCCTCCAACCCTACGCAAAATGTTACTATGCTAGATCTAGTGGGAAAGTCTCAAAATAGAGACTCATTAATTGTTACTCAATATATAATCATTGAAACTGCTGACTCTATAGCACGACCTACAACCTATACTATTCCATTTGAAATCATCGACCAAAACGATGACCCAGTTGTTTCCACTGTAGCGAACGATTTAACTCTTAGTGTACAAAATTCATTTTCAAGTTCGGGGAGTAAAATTGTAACTATTTTCTACCCAAATATCGTTCCTGAAGATTCCACTGTTGATCTTTACTTACATGCTCTTGATATTGACCCTTCTAAAAACTCAGATCAAGTTACGACAGGCATTTGCTATCAACCCAACTTTACTTTTAGCGATGATACTAGCTATGGATCTGAGCGAACAAAATTGGTTAATAAAGGAAGCAGCTTAAACAGTGAAGTTTGGACTCAGCATCTAAGTTTTTCCCCAACTACACAAGATACAAATGAAGGGGCTGGCAATGCTACCAATAAAGAAAGCCTATTTACCTTAAAAGTAATCAGTGGAAATACAAATCATTGTAAACGAACTGAAACAGTGGTTCATTTAAAAGTAAATGTTAGCCCAGTAGATGAGGCTCCTTATTTTAAAAACATCTTAGTAGATAACAATGTTGATATAGATGATGGCAAATCACTGCCAACTGATATTTTTACTATCTATCAAGGGAAGCCTTTCGAATTTAAACAATTTATTGAAGACGAAGAACTACACACAATAACCGATGTAATTTTAAGTAACCCAAATCCGGATTTATCTTTAGGATTAACTTTTTATCAAAACCAAGATACCTCTAAACCTTCTTTTTTTACTTTAAGCTCTACTTTAAACAATCAAGATATTCTTCCTTATGTAAATGGCTTACCTCAAATATCTACGCTTGAATACACAACACGTAATTCTATTTTAGCTACTGGACTTTCTACAAGTCGTAGTGAAAGTTTAAGTTTTCGACTCAGTGATACGGCAGATGCTCCAAAATTTGTTAATGTAAATACGGGAGTTACCATTACCGATATTCCTCCTATCGTCAATATGACAGAAGACGTACCTGGAAGCTTTCTTGTTAGAGCAAGCAATGATAGCGAAAAAAACCCTTTATTTAAAAATAAGTTTTCATTCAAATTAATTTCTGCTCCTATGGGTGTAAGTTTAAGTTCATCGTTGTTGGCAAGTGCCCCAACAATTGGCTCTGCTAGTGCTCAACTTGGTGTAACAGCAATTATTAGTTGGACCCCAAGCCAGAATGATGTATCCGGTGCCAATACGAAAACACATAACATTGACATTCAAACTTGTGTTAGCGAAGCTATTGAACAACCTACAACTCAAACTTGTAAAATTCAGACCTATAGAATTCAAGTTAGTCCAGTGGATGATTTAGCTGACATATACTATGGCGTCGATACAAATGGTTTAGGTGGAACACTCCTTACTAGTACTTCTTTTGGCATCAACAATCCATTTACCATTCAAGAGGATAGCGACTTTGTTAATCGCTTTTTAGCAAAAGATATTGATGGAGAAGATGTTAGTAGTCTAAAAGTAGAACTACTCTATCAGGGTGAAAATTATACAGCAAATGGCTACTCTATAAAAAAACAAGCCAATACAAATTTTACAAGAAACAAGTCACTTACTGCATTGTCTGTGTCCAATACAAAGCAAGTCTCTCAATTAAATAATGGAGAAGAGCTCTTTTCGCCAACCTCTATTCCTCAAAGTGATCCCAATACTATTGTTATGCTTCAAGACGTTTATTGGAAGAGCATCGATTGGGATGATATAAGCACATCTCCACAAGCCCTTACTACATCAAGCTACGTTTTGAGACTACAGGCTGTGTCCAACGGACAAACCAAAGAAGTCTCCATGTTTCTTAAACTGGTTTCTACAAATGATAGTCCCATCATTACTAATTTAAAATTTGCCTCAGAGATTGGACAAAAAGACCCGGCTGGAACAAGAGTACAAGACCTGACACAACTGGTTTACAATGAAGAAAATGATGCTTTATCTTATCAAGTGAAAGGTCCGGATACTGAGATTTTCTTGTCAACAAATATTGAAAGTACCGGTAACTCTCGCTATGTAACTCTCAGCTTGTCTCCAGGATCTAACCAGGTAGGCCCTCATGCCATAGTTCTATCTGTAAACGAAGTTAGTAACCCTGAAAATAATGATAGCAAATCAGTTTCTTTCATCGTTACTGACTCCAACGATATTCTTGTCTTTAACAACGACAGTATTTTCAATACCACAAAAGTACTTTCTGAGGGTGAAATGTGGGCTACTACAATTAGAGTAATCGACCGTGACCTTCAGTCAACCGCTTTAGTTGCTCCACCATTAGGCGAAAGAATCACTTATAATCTTGTCGGATCTTTATCTACTAGTTTTAGCGACTCGAGCACACGACTTTTTTATTCTACTAATTCTATGCTCTCCTTAGCTCACCCTAACTATACAACGCCTTCTCTCACATCTACTGGTACAAATCATTCAACTTCTGGAAACATAATTTTCACAGGGCTCAATGTGCCAAGAGTTTTACAGACAAACAATGCTCTAAATGAAATTGCTACTATGAACTTTTCGTTTGCCGCCTTAAAGGTTACAACAGCTGATAGCGGGGTCAACGACCCATTTGCAAACTTTAATTATTACCTACACGTACAAGCAATGGACCACTTCAAATCAGACAGAGCCACAGTTCGACAAACAATAGCCATCTTAGTAAAACCTGTAGATAATAAACCAGCCATTCAATTTGTTTCCAATGAAAAAGTTCATCCATTATCTAGCAGTTTTCCTGTTAAGTTCACAAGTAGCGTATCTTTAGTAAACTCTGGGCTAAGCCTAAACCCGATAGAAACCCTGTTACTGCCTTACATTATTAAAGAAGATTCAACGGCCTTTACTTTTTCAGTAACTGCATTTGATCAAGAATCAGAAGCAATCAATTACTCTTACGTACAATCTAATCTAAGTACAGCTAGTACAGCAACACTTACAAACTTAACAAGCATCAGTATTTCAACTTTTGAAGCAACAAGTTCAAACTCTTTGAAAATGAGTTTTTCTCCCACTAATATAAATGTTGGACATAACTCCTTTACTTTGCAAATTGCCGATCTAGAGTCACCTATTCCCACATCTGTCAATCGAGTACAAAGCAACACCGCCCAACTTAATTTACTTATTGCCAACGTAGCTGATCAACCATTTTTAACTAAAATGAGTTCTTCCAATTTAAAGTCAAAGACTCAAACTTCAGTTAACATCCATACACTTTCTACAAACGCGATTATCATCTATGAAGATGAAATCAACCATATCTTATTTTCAATTGATGACCAAGATTTACACATACCAAAAGGCTTTAGCACTCAAAGTAAAGCCTCCGTCATGGCTGCCTATAATACGACCTCAACCACAGCAATTTTGTCCCTAGAAAGGCTATTAATGCCTGCTGAATTTTTTAGATATCAACTTGCTACTAACGCCTCTGAAACTTTTGATGGACTCACTATTTTTGAAGGTTCAAGCCAAAACTATAACTTAGTCACTAACACACCATTATATCGATACGCTTTAAGCGCTCAGGTTCCAACTACCTCCACTTCAAACTTAGTTTCATTAAGTTGGGTTCCTAGTTTAACTTATACTTTTGACTATCGATTAGACAATTCAAAATCTGAAACGATTCCCTTAACATTTTTTGTTGATAGTTTTGCATCTAAGTCCATAGACTCAAGTAAAAAAACCTCTTTAACAACGACCATTAAAGTTTTAGTTTGGCCAAGAAACGACACTCCGACAATTACTTCTGAGAAACTAGAGTATGATTTCAATGAAGATCAAACCCACACCATCACTTTTACACTAAATGATGAAGAAGAAGCAAATAACTTAAGCCTACACTTTGCCCCGTTAAGTACCCATCCATCAGGTATGGAAATTATTGGAAATAAAATTCAGTGGACACCAGATAATAGCCATACAGTTCTTAGTTCATATAAGGTTTCGCTAGTTGCATCCGATACGGGTAAAATTACTCCTACTAGTGTCAGCGACCCTCGATTAACAGCTACTACAGCTTTACAGTCAACTAGCTATACAGTGACGATACAATTAAAAGATCAAGACGATAATGCCCAGCAAGATACAACCTACATCCCAGCTATAACAGCGGTAGAAGACCAAGCATACAAAACATATATTAGGTATACCGATATTGATCCAGGAGATAAGCTTCAATACAGTATTTTGAGTGGGTCTCCAGCGGGTATGCAAATAACTTCTGCTCCTACTGAACACGATGATATAGGCAACACTGATATGGTTGGTATTATAAATTGGACTCCTACTTTACCGGGACAATATCCAGTAAGGGTGGGGATTACATCCGTCGTAAGTAAAACAGGTCTAATAAAAACCACTCTCGAGTATGCTTACAATATTCAAGTTAGCAGTGTCAATGATAAACCACGATTTATTAGCCCTGCTCCATCAAACATAGTCGAAAATGAGTATTTTAGTTATACACCTGTTGTTGATGACGAAGATAACGAAATTATATTTTTAAGCTATGATACTACTGCTCCTTGTACCCTACCTAGCTTCATGCAACTAGAGTCTAATTCTCTAGAGCTATCTGGATTTACCACCTTAACTGGACTAGAAACGTTAGAAAACAGCTTTGGAGATAGTAATGAAGTTCCAACAACCGCTGCAGTTATAGATAATGGATTTAGTTATTATCCTAAATTTCATATTTGCCTAACTCTTTCTGATGGGGTCAACCCATTAGTCACGCAAGCTTTTGATTTAACAATGACTCGAAAAAACAACACACCATCTGTTGAAAAGCTTGTAGTTTTAACAAACCCTCCATCAGTCTTATCTTCTAACAGAACGACTCAATTGACAAGCGTAATTTTAAAAGATAAAAACAACCAACCTGGAGTCTATACAAATGCCACTAGTCGTCTTGTAAAACTTTATCAAAAATCTGGTTTTGTAAACAAAATTCAGTTAACCATCCATGATGAAGAATTAGATGGGCCTCTTCTTGTTTCAGCCGAAAGCATCCCAACTGGAGTATCCATAATCAATCCCACCCCTAGTTTAGATGCTAGTGGTTATACAACAGTTGACTTGACTTGGCTTGCTGATCCTTCTGTTTCAAATACTCAACAAACATTTGTACTCAGATTAAAAGATAGTAAAGGAGCCTTTAAAGACTTCTCGTTTATTGCCAGTGTATCCGACGAACCAGATAAGCCAGTCATTCAAAGTGCTATAGCTAGCAACGAACTCATCTTTACTACTGAAGATATCTTAAATACTCAGGTAAACTTGTTTTCTTTGGATTCTGATACTAACAGTCTTGTAACATATAGTATTGTCACTAGTGAAGCAACCATGCCTCATCCTACCGAGATAATTAGAGATTCTAACCCTGAGCAAAATAGCTCGTACATACTGAATTTAAACAACAGTGGAGCTGTTACATTTAAAGCAACGACAGCACCTAGTAGTGTGCCAAAATTGGTTCCTGTCACTTTTTCAATCTGTGGCTCACCAAGAGAAACCGGCTTTTCTAGTGATTGTATTACTGTACGATACAACTATAGACTTATATTTGTTAATGACGACCCAATCTTTACACCTGCTTTAGCTCCAAGTAGTAAAGTTACTGCATCAGAAGGCTCTAATTATGGCGGCCTTGTTTTTAGAAAAGCATTAAAATCTAGTGAATGCATGCCAGCAGAGAGTTTGGAAATCTGTATTTATGACGAAGAAAGTACTACCTTAACTGACCTTGCTAATTTAAAACTAGAAATTGTAGATCCTGAAGTTTTTCCAAATGGATTAAGTTTAAGTCAACCATTTTTATCTAACGGAAACTCTTACATTCAAACTGTATTATGGACCAATATCCCTTTCAATGAATCTCCCGCAAGAAATTTGAGATTACATGCTTACGAAGCCACGCAACCGTCTAAACTAGCTACATTTACATATACAGTTGATATAGCTAACATTAACGTGGCTCCCGTGATTAACAACAACTTCCCCTTACTAAAGGAGACTATCTTAGAAGGAAGTACTTTTTTATATAACTTGGGGGCTATTACCAATGATTCTGACAATGACCCACTTCGCTACAATTTGTTACAAAGTGTTTCTGGTATGACTATTAATACGGAGTCTGGCCTTATCTCTTGGATCCCTAATACAAGTCACTTAGGACTGCACTTGATACAAGTCAGTGTGATTGATCAACCCTTTTCTACTCAGCCAACTCGAGTTACAACAAATCTATACATTGATGTAAAAAAGGTAAACAATCCACCGGTCATATCACCTGTATTGAGAAAAGTATTTGATAGTTCTCAAACCACCTCACCTATAGCAACAGAAGCACAACTTTTTGAAGCAAAAGTATTCGCCTTTGACGAAGAAGGAGATAGTTTTTCTTTTATTCCTTCAGCATCCAAACTAAATGGCGAAGCATTCCCATCAAATTTTTCCTTCTCTGCAGTTGGTAAGATAAATTGGATTCCTACAAACTCAGAAGTAGGGCCAAATCAATTGTTAGTCGTTGCTCAAGATACAAAATCTGGGCTGAATGCTACAGCTTACTTCACTCTTACAGTAAATAACAGAAACGACCCCCCAAGCTTTGCTAATCCTATTTCTACTGCACAAACAATCAATGAATCAGATAGTTATGTTCGACAGTTTAATGTAAATGATCAAGACCCTTCCGAAACTCATGTATTTGGCGCTGTGGTGGTTCCACCGACTTTAGAAGCAAGTATTAATGCATCTGGTTTATTAACTATCCTAACAAAGGAAAACAGTGTAGGTACATACAATGTGAGTGTATCTGTCACTGATAGTGGCTTTTTGACTGATACAAATAACTTCTCTTTAGAAGTAATCGATACAAACAACCCTCCTACATTATTACCCGTCCCTGAGCTATATGTTGAAAAAACAAAGGCTTATAACCATCAATTACAAGCTATTGACCCGGAGGGTGATCTAGTTACTTATGAGACAGAAGCTTTACCATCAGATAGAGCACAAGAAGTTCAATTAGGTTTAAGTACAGGATTACTCAATATTACATATAATAATAACCCAGACCCATTCTCATTCACGATAAAAGCCAAAGATTCTACAGGGCAGTATGCATTGGCTACTCGAGCAGTAAACATTATCTATACAGATTCTGTGCCTCCAAAAATTGTATCTTCTCCACCAAAAACGGGTAAAATTCTTACTCAATATGAATACAATATTGTAACCGAACCAACGGCAGGAACAGAAATCGAAGCGGTAAATTTACCACCGGGAATGGAAGTGAATGGGAGCAAATTAACTTGGGTTCCAAAGTATAGCCTACAACAACGAGTAAACCAAGCAGGTACGCACCAAGTTATAATTCGTGCTCGACAAAACATTGATGGCGAAATTGTAAAGTCCAAACCTCAAAATTATTATATTGAAATTAGTGACTCAAACAATTCTCCGGTCTCCAATTACCTTAAGAATGAAGTTACAAACGAAGAAAAAACCAACTTTGCATCTGTTGAAGGGCTTGAATTTGAATATACTATCTTAAAAATAACTGATGTAGACATTGAAGACTTTGGTAGATTACATGCTTGTTTTGATATTGGTATTGTTGAACCGTGTGATGAACAAAATGGTACTAAAAATGCAACTTCAAATGCAGACTCTAAGTCACAGGCTTCATTAACCATAACAACAAAAGTTGTATTGGACAATAAAGTGCAGTTATTCATTGGCTTGAAATGGACTCCAGATAATGCAGCTGCTGAGGGAGAGAATAGTTTTAGTATTTATGCCTCTGATGGTATTGACAAATCTAATGTTTTAACAGTGACTTTCAACGTATCTAATACCAATAACTCTCCTGATTTTTATCAAGATGAAAACCTAATCCTACAAGAAACAGCATATATGGGTCAAACCTATAAGAGATCATTTTATGCCAGAGATTTAGATCGAGAAACAGCTTGGTTTTGTTTAGATAAAGAAAAGTTTACCAAACCTACCAATCCAAATCTTGAGTCTGCAGCAAACTATCCAGGTTTTGCTCCACAAGTGGGTATTCCCTTCTCCCAACAAGATCAAAGTAAAGTGCGAGTTCAGTTAGTGGGAGAAAATGACATTTTTTATTCTAAAAATGAAATTAGCTCCCTACCTGATTCTGTGTTTTGCGTTAAAGGAACCCCTATAGTCTTAGATAATGATCCACATCCTGAGAGGGGTAAATTATCTAAAATTGACTTTTACTACTATCCTTTAGATCGACATTTTGCTATTAGTCAACGTCCTGGACTACCCTTGATTTTGACAGAAAACCTAACACTTGAAAACGAAAATGAACCTCCAACTTTCTTACTTCAATTAGCTCCTACAATAAGCTCTATTATGCCTCAAGCACAGTTTGAAGAGGGCCTAGTTTATCTCACCGGAGAAGGGGTTATTATTCAAGGTTCACTTCCGTTGACTGTCAAGTTTTTAAACTCACAAAAAGAAGTAACTGCCACCACTACAGTTAGAAACCTAGGCGTCATTGATGGCTTTGGAGAGTTTATTGTCCCTAAAGGTGCTGAATCAGGATTTATTAGTGTAGGTTTTTCCACTTATTCTTCTGCCGTTCCTTTTACAGTTTTAAAAGGAGAAAGTTCAGTCATAGCTGGTAATACCGAGACTGATGAAGCCAATTTTTCTGCTAGTTCTGGTTTAGCCGTAACTTGGGTCAACGACAACCTATTTGCTATGGTCAGTAATGCTGAGTATCACACTATCAATCTATATAAATTTGATAACTCTGGTAAACAGCAAAACTTTTATATTAATCAGCAATATCAACCTTATTTACAAATCTCAGGTCAACTTGGGCAACATGGTGATAGTAATACAGTACCAAGATTACTTGACTTTCCTACTGGCTTGTCTATTGCCTACAATAAAACCTCTACCTATGTGCTTGTTGCTGATACAAATAATAACAAAATCAAGGCTATTAATATCTCTGATTTATGGTCTACTAAAAAAGAGACTGACTACGATTTTCCTCACTATACTATAGCTAAATCAAGTCATTTGAATCGCCCTTATAAAGCAATTCAAAAATCTCCTAACTCAACCAATATTTTTATTGCCAATACATTTAATAATACAATTGAGCTCTTAGATGTTGGAGTTAGAGACTTTAAAGTACTAGAGAACTTTCCGTTTAAATCTAACATTGATGGTTTAGATGGCAGCCAAAATACCAAAACAAGCACTGGGACTGGTTATGCCCGAGTTGATAATCTTGGTAATTTGTTTCATCCTATTGATATGGCCTTTAATGATGATAAGTCCACATTGTGGGTATCTAATTACACCAACCATGAATACTCACTCAACTCATCCTTTCACCTATACACAGGAGAATGGATCGACAAAAATGACTTTTCAGGAACAGGCCAACAATATACAGAGTCGAACCAATTTTATTCTAAAAATATCTCCCTTGGAAACCTATCCAATGAGTCAAATATCCCTGGTAATCAGCAAAATATCATCACTCTCTCTAACTCCAATTTAAATACCCAAATCACCTCTGAAGGTCTTATGCTACCTCATCGATCAGAAGAAGTTTTATTACAACTTTACCCTTCTTTGGCCAACCCCAAAATAACAAACCAAGTTTCTTATCTTATGGTCAATGAAAAAGGCTTAAATAAAACTCCTTTTGATCTTTGGACAAATGAAATGACTGATTTTAAAAAGTACTACCAAGCTACTAATAACTTAAATACAGTCTCTAACCTCAATATGTCTTATCAAACCGGGGTTCTTGACTTTCCTACAGGTATTTCAGACTCTGGGTCCACGCGAATCAATGCCTCTGCTAAAGCATCACTAATGCTACAGCCGGCAAGTCAAGAGTTAATTGTATCGCCTCAACATGATTTAAGATCTACCTATTCTCTAACAAATTTAGAAAAATCTGAATTTCCTAAACTATTGCAGACTCATACATTAGGAGATCCGTTTTACTATGATACTAACCAAGATCATATACCTGATTTATTTGTACCAGATCAATTATATGGAAAAATATATATTTTTCCTGGAAAGTCTAGTAGTGAACCTTCTGTTCCGCCACTTACTTTTGACTTTGCCAACTCTTGGTATATCGATAACTCGTCCTTTGGACAGGACTGTGTGAACCAACAGTGTTTGGTTGGAGTAAGACATGTCAATACCGGTCGATTTATAGGAAGTGCTAAAGATGATAGTACTGGCATTGAAGTTGAAAAAGCTACCCGAGGCACCCTTCGTGGCGATGATCTTGTATTAGTCAACTCATTAAAAAGTATTGTTTATGTTCTAGATAGTTATGGATTTAGTGTTCATCAAGATAGTGTTGCTGGAGGGTTTATCAGAACCAATCATCCTCAGCCAATCATTGGCATGTCAGACTTTAACTTTCATATCAATCAAAAGCCCCACACAGATTGGTTTAACGATACACCAGCAGTAACTAAGGATGATAATACTTACTTTACCAACCCTTCTGCATTTCCAGGTACTTTAGTTGAGTTTGTAGCAAACAATTCTCCTTATTCATTTACTGCAGTAACTCTTGACCAAAGTCCTCATAGAGTTGTTAGTGGTCATTTTACTAGTAAATATTTAGGACAAACTTGTTATAACTCAGCCTGTTTAGATGTCACCCACTGCCAAAATGGTTTCGAATGTGGAGTACAATCAAACTTTTCTGATAGCATAGACAACGTAACTTATGCTTGGTCTGCTGGTGTAACAAACAACTTAAGTGCAGGATCTTTAGCATCCCAAGGGTTTACTAGTTTAACGGTTGATCTACTTAATTTAGAACAAATGATTCTTATCACTACTCCAGAAAGTCAAACACAAATATCTGGCATGGGGATCTTAGGTTTTGGCTCGGGACATACTCCCTATACTGTAGACCTTGGTTCTTTTAAAGCTAGTTCAAAAGTCTATAGCGGTATGATTGACTCAGCATCAAGTTTATCCCTAGCCCACATGACATGGAACACCGATGGTGGCGTCCAAAGATGGGGTAGTCAATCCTTTGGTGGAGAAAGAGCTCGTCAAGACGGGATTATTTTTGTGGATGAAGCTGGTAAATTTCAATATAAAATTATCACAGATTCCAACTTTCAAACAGAACAAGCAATTTCTGATGTTTATGCAGAGTCCACCGACTTATCAAAATGTGGTAAGACATCCGATTTTCGTGTAATTGACTTTACAGGTGACCAAATCTCTGATTTGATAGCACTTCATCCAGATACTAATACTGTGAGTATGCATGTTGGTACTGGTAACAAGTCAGAAAGCCAATTTTATACAGGCACCACAACTTGTGATGATCTTGGCACCAATGTTCAGGTATTGCCAACTTTGGATAAACCTGTCTCGATTGATGTCTTAGACTCTACTCGACTCAGTGGAAATGGATTTTCAAATCCGGAGTTTATTATTTCTTATGCCAACTCTCAATCAATCTCAGTATATACCTCGTCTGCTGATGATAAATTATATTTTTCTTATCCTACTCACTTTAATATGGGCGTCTCTGGTATCGAATCTATAAAAACTGTCCACAGAACAGATAAGATTCATACCACAGTAGGATCTGCTCCAGTTACTTTTGAAGACTATAATTCTAACAATTCAGCACTAGCTGTAACTAGTGGTCTTGATATCTGGAGTGGTTATTACTATGGAGCACCCAATACAAGTGATCAATATTACTTAACTGGTGTAAAAGAAAGTGAAATTGCTACGGCTGGTATCTTATTTGCCCAGTCGCTACCAAATGAAAGCCAAGGAAGTGTCGGTGCCATGACCATGGAAAAAGAATGGATCTTTAGGTCTACACGGAGTTATTTTGTTAGCACCGAAGGACTAAACCTCTATAACGCAACACTTAACAACGATACGAGTGATGATTTAGTGACCAGTGATCCTTACAATCATGTATTTAACATCCTCTTTAGTTCACCAAGTCAAAACGCAATTTTATTTGATCCTAATTCTAAAACTTACCACACAGAAGGACTCATCGGTGGCATGGCTTTTGGAGATATCAATCAAGATGTTCGAGATGATATCAATAACAAAGCTTATGATGACATTATCGTCTCAAACTTTGCTGATGACTCTATCACTATCTTTCATAATGGTGGAAGAAGCAGTAACTCTACCCTAAACCCAGATTTTACTTTCAGTCATAGTGGATACCCTCCAACAACTGTCTCTGTTGGTAATGGTCCTAAAGGTGTAACAATGGCTGATTTTGATGGAAATGGCTATAAGGATATTGCTGTAAGCAACTACATCGGGGGTAATGTCAGCGTATTATTTAATCAAGGAACCATTCCTCCAACCTTTAAATCTATTTTATTACCTGCAGGCTTGGCTCCTAGCCATATTTTTGCAGTTGATCTTGAAAAGTCAATTACAGAACAAGCCACATCCACTGATATTGTTGTTGTAAACAGAGATTCAAATGATGTTTATGTTTTCAAAAATAACGGAAAAGGAAAGTTTAGTTCACCATACATTCATAGTATCTCTGACTATTTCCCGACGGAAAGATCTTTAAAGAATTCTAGTACTGGATTGTTTGTAGATCCTAATGCTGAAAAAGTACAAGATTTTCTATACGGAAATATTGGAAGCCAAGGGCTGACCTCATCTTCAACCTACAATAGCTTTCTTATTGGAAAAGCCTATGGTATAAACACTCTGATTAATACAGGTAATAAGTCTTCTTCTGAATATCATACCGGTATCTCAAGCTATACTGTAAATACTGATGGTTCATTGTCATTTGTATCTACCAAAAAACTAGATGCTTCTTCAGCAATTAAAAGTATCGCATTTGTTGATCAAAATTTATATTTTGGCTCTGCAAAATACTCAAATGCTTTATCAAATCCATTTTTATCCAACAATGGTAGTAGTCATTCAACAGCTACTTTACATCGCTGGAACCTATCTTCTACTTTAGGAGCTGCACCACTAACAGCCCCTGTTGTTAGTGAGTCCTCATTTTTTGATCTCAAAAAGGATCAATTAGGGGGCGTTATTGAGGCTTTAGCAACTGTGAAAAAACCAGGTTCAAGCACTAAAGAGCTTTATTATATTCATTCTGGTAAACAAAAAACTCTTCAACGAATTTTGCCAAGCGCTCAATCATTAATCTCAGGAGCAAAGAAATCCCCGACTAGTACTAATATCGATACCTTGTTTGGTAAGGAGTTTTCTTTTAACCATCCTGCAGGTTTAACTCTTGATGATACCAAAAATACTCTTTTAGTTGCTGACTCTAGTAACAATCTTGTTAGGATTGTGGACCTAGAAAGCAATGTGACTCGAACATTAGTTGTAGGGAGTACCAATGACTATGTTAAGTTAACTGGGGTCATTGATTTGGTTAAAGAAAACAATACCTTTAACTACTTCGCGTTATTTCCAAATCCTGGAGCCGCTCTAAATAAAGGTCTTGGCTTAATCAAACCTAGTGATGATCCTAACGCTAGTTTTTCATTCATTACATTAAATGATGAAGGGGCAGGAATTACTCCTGCTAACTGGTTTCAAATCATAAGACACGGGCAGTATTTATATATTGCAGAAAACTCAAGTTTAATTAATCCTAACAACGGTAACATTTATGAAATTGACACTGCAGATTCACCGTTTACAATAAATAAAGTAACATTCAAAGATGGTTACACTCTTAAAGGACTTTCTGGAATCACTCTTTCTAGTGATGGTAGCAAGCTTTTTCTGTCAGAATATCAAAGTAACACAATTAAAATGGCAAACTTGATTAGAGATACAAATACTCAATCTATGACCAATTTAACAATTACCACCCTAGCAGGGTTTGACAATATTTCAGGGCATTATGATGGCTCAACAAGTTTAGCTCTTCTATCTAGGCCAAGAGCACTATCTCTTAACAAAAACGAAGATAGCCTATATTTTATTGATGGATCTACAATCCGTTATATCAATCTAGAAAATCTTTCAAATGGCTTATCTCTTGAAGTCAATACTATCGCGGGTAACCCTTTTCAAACGGGTATTATCAATGGCTCTGGAACTCGATCTAGGTTTTTAGCACCATACTATTTACAATATAGAAACTTAAATGGTGTGGATATACTCTACATTAGTGACTACCTAGGAAACAACATAAGAGAGTTTAGACCATAGCAAAGCCGACTACTTTATCGATTATTGTACCTATCCATAATGAGGAAGAAAATATTCTTCCTCTTATAGATGCTATCTTTGAACATGTTAAAGACCTATCCTTTGAAATATTATTTATTGATGATGGATCTAATGACAATAGCTTGGTCGTTTTAGAAGAAGCCTGTAGCAAGATAGAATCTCTAAAGGTTATTTCTTTTACTAGAAACTTTGGTCAAACTGCGGCTTTGGCTGCTGGAATTCAAAATTCATCTGGTACTTACATTGCCACCTTAGATGGGGATTTACAAAACGACCCTCAAGACATACTTCCCATGCTAAAATTGTGTTCTGAAAACGTAGATATAGTTTCAGGCTATAGAAAAAACCGAAATGATCATTTTTTGAGAGTTCGAGTTTCAAATATAGCCAATTCCATCGTATCAAAAATGACGGGGTTACAACTCCATGATTATGGCTGCTCGATAAAGGTCTATAAAAGAGATACCCTAGCTGATATTAAACTCTATGGTGAAATGCATCGATTTTTACCAATTTATGCTCACTTAAAAGGAGCAAAAGTTTCTGAGTTTGTTGTAAACCACCACCCTAGGCACAAAGGCACATCAAAGTATGGCTATCAGCGTACACTACGAGTGTGTCTAGATATCGTTTTATTTTATTTCTTATTCCATTCAAAAAAGCCGCTCAATTTCTTTTCAAAGTTCAGCTATTTCTTTTTCTTCTTAAGTACTCTGTTATTTATTCAATATACATTTAGCTTAGATATTGTATATTTGGTTTTACTTTGTTTTTCTACTCAGTTCATAGTTTACCCCTTATTATTTGCATTGATCTTAGAACTCATCATTAGAACCCACTATTTATCTCAATCTGAGAGTCAATTTATTATATCTACAAAAGTTAACTTTAACTCATAGCAAATAGTCAACCGTTACAAGTTACAAGATTCTATAAAATACATTAGATTTTGTATAAAACTGTACTTGTATCATAGATATCCATATTGTAAGCTGTGAAGTATCATTTGATGATGTAAGTCGATGTTAAATCAGGTTCATTTTTGTGAACCTCAATATTTTCTACACAACTTTAATAGGTTTATTATGAATAAAAAATATCAAGAATTAAGCGATGAATTAAAAAGATTAAGTCACCTCGGTAGCATACTCGGTCATTTAGGATGGGACATGCAATCCAAACTTCCTAAAGGTGCATTTACAGCTCGACAAAATCAAATGACAGCTCTTACTTGTATTTTACATGAACAATCTACTAGTGAAGATTTAGGTAAGCTAATCTATGATCTCTATGAAAAAGGATCTGATGGTTACAATGACTTGGAGTGGAAAAACATATCTTTAGCAAAAAGAAGCTTCGAAGACTCTATAAAGATTCCGAGCGAGCTAATCAAAAGAAGAGCTGAAATCTCAGGACTAGGCTTTCAAAAATGGCTTGAAGCAAAACAATCAAACAACTATCAGATTTTTGCGCCATTGTTACAACAATACATTGATATCTCACGTGAGTGTTCTCACCATTTAAACCCTGAAAAACATCCTTACGATGTTTGTTTGGACGGCTTTGAAAGAGGATATACTTCCAAAGATATTGATGCAATATTCTCTCAGCTAAAGCTTGGGTTATCTAAAATCTATAACAAAATTCAAGCTAAAGGGTCTATCGCAAAACCACTCCCAAAGCAGAAGTTTGAAATTTCAAAACAGGTTCAGCTTATAGAAGAAGTAGCCGTAGCACTCGGCTTTGATAAAAACATTGGCCGAATAGACACATCCGAACACCCTTTCACCGGTGGAGGACACAATACAGATGTTCGTATGACAACACGCTATGATGAAAATGACTTAAATAGTGCCCTGCTATCTATTATCCACGAAACAGGCCATGCTATTTATGAGCAAGGACGACGTACAGATCAATACCAAGACACTCCAGTTTCAATGGCTCTTGGGATGGTTGTACATGAGTCTCAGTCTCTTTTGCTAGAACGTAGAGTTGGGCAAAGTCGAGCTTTCGCAGAATATTGTTTTCCGTTAATTCAAAAATATTTCCCTGAGCAATTTACCTCTTGGACTCCGGAAGATTACTACTTGTTAGTAAATCAAGTTGGGCCATCTGAACTCAGAATAGAAGCCGATGAGCTAACTTATCCATTACATATTATTCTAAGATATGAGCTTGAAAAAGACTTATTTAATCATCGCATTGAAGTGAAAGATCTCAATGAAGCCTGGAATGAGAGATCTCTACTATTACTAGGATTTAAACCAGAGTCAGAGGCTAGCGGGGTCTTGCAAGATGCTCACTGGGGAGATGGTTGTTTTGGATATTTTCCGGTTTATACACTAGGAGCTATGGCTGGCTCACAAATGTATGAAACATTTTTAACAAGTAATCCTGATGCAGAAACAAATTTTGCTAAGGGAGACTTTTCTAATCTAAAATCATGGATGAATAAAAACATCCATGCAAAAGGGCAGCTACAATCGGCAAAATCCTTGATAAGTTCAGTTACTGGCACTGCAATCAATGTTGATAATTATCTCACTTATTTGGATCAAAAATACAAAAAGATCTATAATTATTAAAAGTCCACTTCTTTGGTAGATTTAAAATGTAGTTTCGCCACTTCATTTAACCTACTTCTACCAAATTGCTGAACAAATCTTTTGGCTTGTGATACTTGCAATTGACCTGCACCTAAAGCAAAATCAAAGTTGTATTCGCTTCTTACACTATCATGCCACTTTAATAGCTCATAACGAGCGATGATTGAAGCTGCTGCAACAGCTAGATTTTCTTCTGCTTTGGTAACCTGCAATATATTTTTCGGATGCTCTTGCTTTTTTAAATTAGATAAAACATAAGTGTCAGATCCAAATTTATCTACAATAGCCAACTCAGCATTTGGATTTTTTTCGTATAAATCTTTAATTAAAGTTGCATGGAGCCAACCCATTAAGTGATTGAGTCCCTTTCCTTGTGAGCTAAACTTTGTATATAGTTCATTATACTTAACAGGGGTCAAGGAGATGACCTTTATCTTGTCATACCCTAAAGACAAAAGCTTTTTTGCTATTTTTATAATCTTAGTATCATTTAGTTTTTTGGAATCTTTTGCACCCGCTTGAATCACTAATTTTTCATCTCCCTTATCTAAGAAGACTCCCACGGCGATCAGTGGACCAAAATAGTCACCCTTTCCTGTTTCATCAGAGCCCATATAAGGAAAACTATAAGATGAAGATAAAGTTTTTTTGTCACTAGAGGCCTCTTGTGTTCCTCCAAAAACTAAAGAAAACTCTTCTTCTAATTCAGTTAAAACCGCTTTATTCTTACCCTGCATTCTGAAAGAAAAACCCTTTTTTCCGAAATACATAGTTAAATTACAAGATTGAGAAAGTAGATCAAACTTGCAACCATAAGGAATATCTTTAGATGAATAGTCAATTTCATTGTCCTTTAAATAATGAATCATTTTATTTTTATAAAAATCTAAACTCTCTGACATGGAAACCCCAATTATTAATGCTTGTACAATAAAACTGGGAGTATAGTTTTTTTAATTTAAAACCAATATCAATAAAATTTATGGAACAATTTTAATCAATCCAATTTTGCACGTAAATTATGACTTTACCATATATTTAATAGACTAAATCATCCCATAAGTAGTATATTTAGCAAACTATTTTTATGATAGGAATTACTTTGCATCTGAGTAGAGATAAAACAAACTATCAATATAATTTTTAAGGAGTTTAATTGCAGCCGAAGTCTCTAAAAACCTTACAGGATCTAGCCTGTGGTAACTTTACCCTATCTTTATCAGATATTGTAAATTATAGTGGCCAAGCCTCTTTACCCGTTGCAATTGATATTTATCAAAGCTTTGACGACCCCAAAAAGAGCCCTCAAATTTTGATCAAAACTGGTGTTGACTTAAAAAAGAAGCAAAAACACTTAAATAAATTTTTTGAAAACTCTTTAAAAACTGATAGTGAACTTCCATATTTGGCCAACAAAGAAGGTGACAAACTAACCGATATTTCTATTAGTGTCACTACAGATAGTCTGCCATACTTTCAAGAGAGCGCTGCAAAAAACTTAGATAAAGTTTTACGCTTTATTGATTCAAGCCCTATTACCACAAGCATAGATTTAGGTCAATTATCTTTACTTTCTAAAATTAAAGTAATTTTCACAGAGTTAATGAAAGGTAAACTACCAACTTTTCTACTGTTTTCTGTTGATGAAAGTGACTTAGCTGACATTTTTCATAACACTCATGTTGCATTTTATTGTATATATATTGCACAAATTCATAGCCCTGGTGCAGATTGGATACCAACTTTGTTTCAAGCTGCCCTTTTTCATGAATTAGGTGATAAACCCCCAAAAGATTGTGAAGGTGAAAAAGCCACACGCCGTGGGGCATCTCTTACAGATTCTGTATTAGAAAATCTTAAGGCCCTATCTATCCCTAGCTCCTCTTTAGCTTTAATCAAGTCTCATCACAAGCTCTTAGTAGAAAAAGATAAAAAAGGTAAAACTGCTGCAAAAATATTACAAACAATAAATGCAATTGATGCCATTAGTCGTGGTGGATTTATATGTATAGGTACCAAAATTGAAATTTGTAGTGGTGCAAATATAGATAAAGCCTGTGAAACATTAGTTGTTAAGTCAAACCCTCAAGTCAACGATACCTGCCCTGCTCCTATTTACGATGAATCAATAGTTAACATTGTGCTAACCCTATTAGGTCGAGGATATTTGATTGAAAAAGAGCGGCAAATCAGAAATGAAATCCTATCTCCCTGCGAGTATACTAACTGTCAATCAAACCGTATCACTGTAAGCTGTCACAATGACTACTTCAAAGGCTCCTACCAAAAAAAGCATCAATTTTGTCTTGGACAAGGTGGAGACATCAACCTAGTCAGTGAATCTGGCAAAAGCACTTATATACCTAAGTGTAATAATGGTTGCGATATTATGAATAAAATCAATTTACAATACAAAGTAGAAAATTCAGGAGAAGATTAATAGTTTAAACAGATTACTTATTTCTTAAAAAAATAGGATCCGTCTGATTTGCTTGTTCAAACCCTTTTGCCCTTAGTTCGCAAGCTGGGCATGTCATACAGGGAGGATATACTCCATTATAACAAGTATGTGATAGCCCCAAAGCCTCCATAGCTCCAAGCTCTACTGCAAACTCAACACTTTGAGATTTTGTCATCCACATCAAAGGCGTATGAAGTATAAAATTAGCTTCCATAGCAAGGTTTAATGTTACTTGCAGAGATTTGATTGTAGTATCGCGACAATCAGGATAACCCGAAAAATCGGTTTCACAAACACCTGTAACAATATTATCAATACCTTTGCTATACGCTATACAAGCAACTGAGGTTAAAAATAGTATATTTCGCCCGGGTACAAAAGTGTTTGGTAACTCCCCATCCTTTTGAGACTCAGATATTTCTAAGTCTCCTGTTAATGAGTTTCCACCAAGTTTAGAAAACAAATCAAATGCTATGATTTCATGCTCAACATTAGCTAGCTTACAAATGTTTTTGGCACTTTCTAGCTCTATTTTATGTTTTTGACCATAGTCAAAGCTAACAGCAACTACCTTTGAAAACTCTCGTAAGGCCCAAAATAAACATGTAGTAGAATCTTGACCACCTGAAAATACAACAATTGCAGATTTTTTTACCATGGCTGGTAGTTCCATACATTATTTTTTTGATCGATTACTTCAACAAATGTCAAAATCGAAAGCTTTGGTTTCATTTGTTCAAATATATACTTAGCTAGCTCAAAATTATCTACAGTAGTTAAACCAAGGACTTCTCCTAGTTCATGATGATCTAATGCTTTATAATCCTCTTTAAATGATGCCTTAACATCTCCAAAGTCTATAGCCCAACCAGCTTCTTTATCAATATCACTTACAATACCTAATACAACTTGGTAGCTATGTCCACTAAATGTTTTTTCAAATGGAATAGCGCACTCCATATCAAAACTTTTACGTAACTTCCATTTTTGTGAACCATCAAAGCTAGAGCCAGCAGTCTTAGTCTCAGTAACTGTTACGTCTAAAATATTATAAATTTTACTTCTATGCTTGTAATAAATCCACTTAGCAAAGTTTTCAGAAGTAGGATTATCTAGACCCTTTATATCATTCAATAAACGATTTTCTAGGGACTCTATTTTCTCTGATATAAAATCTACTAACTCTTGTAAATCACCCTTTGGAGCTAATAATAATAAAACAGATATACCAAAGTCATGACCATGTAAATGTCCACATTTGTGACCTTCTTCTACGTTGGGTAAGAAGTGAGCACAACTAATTACTTTGTCTATTTGCACTTTTGTAAAGGTACCATCAAAGTGTAGTGCTCCATAAGGAGTTTGCAATACTAAAGAATGCTCTCCAATATCTTTAAGCTCTAGATGAATTCGATTTAGAAGGGAACGGTCATCACAATCAATATACAAAGTGTTTAAATAATTGTTATGCAACATGGCATTGATACTTTGTGCCTTACTTTGAAATGCATCATAGTTATCTTTACAAGTTAGTGTCCATATAAATGTTTTTCCATGATGTACTAAATCACCATTAATTAAACACTTTCTTGCCGCATCAAAACGATATTCAAAACTTCTAAACACTTTAGACTCCTCTTAAATTTGAATCCCAAATCACCTTATGAAACTGCATTTGAAATCTTACAAATGGAGCCTCTTCACAAATCCACTTCGCTAATGTTGCTCGTGGTAATACCTCAAAAACAGCTGAAAACAAAAGACAACATTTGCCTTTTAAAGAATATTTTTCGATGACCTCTATGGCCCAATCGAAATCTGCCCGATCTTGAATAACAAACTTGAGTTCATCATTAGAATCTATGTATCTCAAATTGTCCCATAGTACCGTTTTATGCATCAATGACGCCGGACACTTTATATCTACTATTTTTTTTACACCACTTGGGACCTTTTCTAAAGAGCAATGTCCCCCCGTCTCTAGTAATACCTCATATCCTCTTTGAAGTAAAACCTCTAACAGAGCATAAGAAGAACTTTGCTCTAAAGGCTCTCCACCTGTCAACTCTACTAACTTACAGTCATACTGATCTATATGATCTAAAAGCGCATCAAAAGTATATTCGTCGCCTTCAGAATAGGAGTATTTTGTATCGCACCAGGAACATCTTAATTTACAACCTGAAGTTCTAATAAATATACAAGGACGTCCAGCGTGAGTAGACTCTCCTTGAATTGAATAGAAGATCTCATTTATTTTAATTGTAGATAAACACATATCTATATCTCAGGGTTTAATTTCTTGCTTCAAGCAATAGTTTTGAATAAAAATAGCCGCGCAGTATACCCAATAGACCTACATTTGTCTGTTTTAGGTTCAGAAGCTAACGTTTCTTATTCACATTAGGTGCTATAAGACTTCTACATCCTGAATTAGGTTACAAATAGAGCTCCATGTATAATGGAAAAACTCTTCAGGAGCCTTTGAATGTCGATAGGTATTTGAAATATCAACTATTCCACCAATGCTCTCACTTCTTTCTCCATTCGTACCTCGAATTGAAAGACTTAAAGGTTTTGCTAGCTCTTGAATTTTTTCAATTGAAACACCATGAGGTAATTTATAATGAATACTGATTCTCATTCCTGTACCGAGATTAGTAGGGCAAGTGGTTAGATAACCCAAATCATCTGATTTACAAAATCCTAAAGCCTGCTCTAACTGCGATGCTAAATTAGAAGCATTTGTAAAAGTAGTTAAAAAATCACCTTCTTGTTGATGACAAAACACTCTTAAATGATCTTCTTCACCAACCCACAAGACACAATGCATTTCAGAAAAGTAAAAGACGCTTCTACCAACAGGCCAATCATTGTTTAAGCCCGATGTATCATAGTATTCATCTCCTTTAGAGAAAAAGTACCATGAAGGCAGGTTTTCTTCATTTGATGGGTGATCTAAATCTTTATATTGAATATATTTTTCACCCAAACTTTGTACCACTGTTTCTACTTTTTCTAGAAGTTTCAATCGATCTGTCGAAGTCATAGCTGGAGGAAGTGGGAAACCTTTTACGTTTCTAGCTAAGCGAACTCTATAGCTGTTTGTTTTATCTTGTAAAATGGAACCATCAAACGGCTTATAGCTACAATCTATATTGGGATGGATCTCTTTTAAAACCTCATCAAAGTACTCTTTAAATAAACCATAGGATTGTGGGTCACCCACATTGATACCCAAATGTCCTCTAGAATGTTTAAACCCTTCTTTATTGATCGATTGTAAAGTATCTCCCAAAGCAGATTGAACTCCTTCATATTTTTTGAGCATTTCTGATGTTAAAAGTTTTATCCCTAAGGGTTTGTGATCCTTCATATCTTACCTTTAAAAACAAAAGCCGTACCTTAGATTATAAAGTACGGCTCTTTTTTAATTATAAATTAAATTATTTATCTGCTAAAACCATTTGCACCGATTCTGTCTGCAAATTCAGGGACATCAATAAATGGATTTCTGTTTCCTTGGAATTTTTCAATCCGATTGTTTCTAGTTTTTTCCCATTCGTCTACTGGATCTTCTTTGTGCCATTTTAAAAACATTGGTAAGTTTTTAGTCCAGTACTGTGACTTACTAAAACCAGAACTAAAGATATTTTTATTGTGGTATCTTGTGTAAAAATAAAACTGAGCTCTTGCTACATTACCTTTTGCTTCATCAGCTGGCTCAAATCTTTTACCATTTGACTTACTTCCTGCAGAAGTAGAATACTTAGATCCATTAATTTCACCAAATGGGTTTCTACCTCTCATACCATTCGGCTTGGATAAAGTTGGATATAAGTGATGAATATCACTTACCATCGGTCGTGATTTATTAAACATACTTTGTGGCCATGTATGCTCACAATTTACAAAGTCACCACTAGTTCCATCACCATTAGCGTCTTTAGTCTCCAAATATCTTTTTGTATTATTACCTTTTGCAAAATACATAGATGAGTATAAGGTTCTTACTTTACCATCTGTATTATCAATATCAGAATACATAAATGCTTTTGAATGACTATATCCAGAACCCTTATAGTTTTCTCCAGTCAATCTATGCAATGCACTAAACAGCTCTTTACCTTTAAGGTTTTTAACTGCTTCATATCTAGCATCGATATCTCCAATTGGTGATGTACTATCATCAACTGGTGGCTGATCCGGTGTTTGGTCTTCACCATTGTCAGAGCCATTGTCGTTGCCAGAATCATTATTATCACTAGATCCTGAATTACTTTGATCTTTAACAAATGCACTACGTCCGATTAAATCTGCAAACTGATAATGATCAATAAAAGGGTTTCTGTTGCCTTGGTATTTTTCAATGTGATTATTTCTTGAGATTTCCCATTCGTCTGGTGGATCTTCTCTATTCCATTTTAACAAGGTATCAATCTGATTTGTCCAGTATTCATCTCTATCGTTATTTTGAAAAATACCTGCTTTATAATCATAGTATCTTGTGTAAAAATAAAATTGAGCTCTTGCTACATTTCCTTTAACAACATCAGCTGGCTCAAACATTATGTCAGAAGCTTTAGAGCCTAAGTTATTAGAGTATCTCTTTGCATTTCCAACATAACCAAAAGGCATATGCCCTCTCATGCTGTTTGCTCTACTGAATGTAGGGTACAAATGATGGATATCACTTCTCATAGGGAGAGCTTTTCTAAATCCACTTTGTGGCCATGTATGCTCACAATTAACAAAGTCTCTTCTTTTGCCATCACCGTTTGCATCACCAGACTCATTATATTGTCCGTTTGAACCATTGGCATATTTGTTTGAATATAAAGTAAAAACTTTCTTGTTTTTATTATCAACTACATCATACATGTGTTTTTTAGCTGATCTATAATCAAAACTTTTATAATTTTTACCTGTTAGCTCATGTAGTTGCTTTAACAACTCTTCTCCTTTAACTCCCTGTAGATTTTTATATCTTTCTGGAATCAAAGTATTTTCACCTAGTTTTTCGATTTTGTAGGTGTTTCTGAAGTTTTGTAAACGTACTTTATAAGAACTTGCAAAACTAGTAGCGGCCATTAATCCGAATAATAATATTTTCATTTTTTGCCTTTCAAAGGTCAATCTTAAGTTGGTCAGCATAGCCATAATACTGAGCTTTTATATTTTGGCAAGCCCCTAAAACAAATTTATTTAGGAAAAACACTATGAAATGTATTCCAGAACTTTTCTCTATGTATATCTTCCTCAATAAGGATCTCATGTTTAGCCCCTGTAAACTCGATACATTCAATATTTTTATTGTAACTAGCCAAGGTTTTATGGTTTGCACCAGAGATGACCACATCATCTAAAGGACTTAAAATAGTAGTAGAAGTTGTAACTTTAACACAATTCGCCTTTGTAACAGCTACCAATATACTTTTAGAAGCTTCTTTAACCCATTGCCATGTAGGGCCACCCATCCACAGTCTAGCCTCTTTAGCGCAATAACTAGCGACCTTATTTACTCTATTTTTGTCGGAAGATAAACGCTCAGAAATTGCTGCTTTAATATCACTATTTGGAGGCCCTGCCCCTATAGCATATTTTTCACCTCTTCCTAAAAACACTAAAGCTGATGCCAGCATAGACACAGCACCAACAGGTTCATTCCATGCAAGCATAGGAGCAGACAAAAAAGCGTGATCAAAAACCGGCTTTTTTTCTTGTAAAAAACGCATGGATACATTGCCACCCATAGAGTGAGCCAACAAAATATGTGGTCTTGGCAATGTACTTACCACTTCATCATATACTTGTTGTAAATCATTTACCATCGCAGAGTAGCTATCAACATAACCTTTATGAAAGTCTGAAATAAATCGAGTAGATAACCCTTGCCCTCGACTATCATAAGCAACTACAGAGTATCCCTTATCTCTAAATTCTGAAACAACCTCTTCATACTTTTCTATGAACTCACTGTAGCCTTGTACAATGAGGACTGTTCCTTTAGGTTCTGTACCTGTGCTTGGAGGCCATTGTGCCAATCTAAGCTGTATGTCATTACCTGTATTGATTAACTTTACTTTTGAGTCCTTGATAAAACTAGAGTCATCTAAATTTATCAACGTATCTTTTGCTTGCATCTATACTTCCTACATGATTTTAACGAAATTTTTCCGTAAAGTGAGTCTACAGCAAAGACTATTTAATATCAAAAACTAAGCTTCTTTATAATTGAATCTTTTCTCTCTTATTGATAAACAAACTAAATGTACCTCTTTCTTGAAAAGCTTTTTAGTTGACTTGATTGTGCATTTTGGCATGAAATTCTATTAAGGTTGTTGATTCTCATTGGAGTCACAATTCATTCAACAAAATTAATTTCTTAGGGGGAATAATGAAAACGTCAAATGTTAAAAAAGTAACTTCAGCCACATTAGCTATATTTAGTACATTACTTATTGGATGTGGAGGTGGTGGTGGATCTGAAACTGGCGCAACAACGGACAACCTAGCAATTGCTGCATCAGCTAGTTATGATGTATTAGTTGAAAGAGGACCTGTTTTAGGGTGTTCAGTAAGTGACTCTCTTGGTAATATAGCCACATCCAAAGGCAACGGGACCTACTCTTTTTCTACTCAACCCAGCTATCCAATCGAAGCCAGCGGAGGTTACATTGATGTAGATGGCAATGGTGAAATCACATCAAATGATAGAAAACTAGATATGACTCTAAGAACAGAACAAGGAAAATCTGTTACTGTACTAACTACATTAGCTGAAGATCAAGAAGCAAAAGACTATCTTATGCAGCAATTAGATGTATCTGAAGAAGAACTTTTTAATTCTTCTCCAAGAAAAAATGCAAAAATCGCTGCATTGAGTGACTCTATCTACTCTGATTGTTTAGAAAACAACTGTAGTGACTTAAAAAACTTTGGCAAGCAAAGACTAGAAACATTAAAACCAAATTTACAAAACTCCATCCAAGAGTATGAAGGAGCCGTAGCGAGTGGAGGTCAGATCAAAGATGTTGCCGCTGAAAAAGAAAAGCAAATGTTTCAACAACTCACAAATGTGCCACAACTCACAGCAACTGAAATGATTGATGCTCAAGAAATGGTAAAACATGGTAAAGAGTTTTCTATGTCAAAAGATTTACACGATCATGATTTTATATCAACTACGGTATATGTGTTAGATGAAGCTCAAAAGGTAAATATTATCAATCTCTACGAAGATAAAAAACTGTCAAATGACATATATGGTTATTTAGATGAAACTTGGAAAATGAGAGTTTTTCACCATATCACCAAAGCCAACAAACAACATTTTCATGCCATCAAAAGATTGATAGATAAGTATGAATTAGATGTCAGCCATATTCCACAAACAAAGGGAGAGTTTTCAAATCAAGAAAGACTCAATCAATTTGAGTCCTTAAAAGCTGAAAGCATGGTCTCTTTAGAAAAGGCTCTCGAAGTAATTACTTTATTTGAATATGAGTACAAATCTAAAATTGAAATCTATGAAGCAACTGCTACGGAAGACGTATCCCATGTCATTTCTCACTTAAAAAATGGTTCCGAAAAACACTTGGAATGCTTTGTAAGATTTAGTGAACAACTCAGTCAGTCTGGTACACCAAGCGAAAAAGGACCACAAGGTGGATTTGGTCAAGGGCAAGATCAAAACGGACAATCCCCTCAAGGCGGATTTGGTCAAGGACAAGGTCAAAACGGACAGGCTCCACAAGGTGGATTTGGACAAGGACAAGGTCTAAACGGACAAGCTCCTCAAGGTGGCTTTGGACAAGGACAAAATCAAAACGGACTATCACCTCAAGGTGGATTTGGGCAAGGACAAGGTCAAAACGGACAACCATCTCAAGGCGGATTTGGTCAAGGACAAGGTCAAAGCGGACAATCCTCTCAAGGTGGATTTGGGCAAGGACAAGGTCAAAACGGACAATCCCCTCAAGGTGGCTTTGGACAAGGACAAGATCAAAACGGACAATCCCCTCAAGATGGATTCGGACAAGGACAAGGTCAAAACGGACAATCCCCTCAAGGTGGATTTGGTCAAGGGCAAGGTCAAAGCGGACAGGCTCCACAAGGTGGCTTTGGACAAGGGCAAGGTCAAAACGGACAATCCCCTCAAGGCGGATTTGGTCAAGGGCAAGGTCAAAGCGGACAGGCTCCACAAGGTGGCTTTGGACAAGGACAAGGTCAAAACGGACAATCTCCACAAGGTGGGTTTGGTCAAGGGCAAGGTCAAGACGGACAATCCCCTCAAGGTGGGTTTGGACAAACTCGTTAAGCTGATTAGAAGAATCTATATTTAAGTGTTTCATTGATACAAGTCTGTATAATATCTACCTTACTTGCACTACTTTGGGGGAGACTTGTTATCAGTGGAGCACTTATCATCTTATACGCTAGAAATGAGAAAAACCACCCTACTCCAAAGAGTAAGGTGGTTTATTTATCGGGTTGACAAGATTCGAACTTGCGACCCCACGCCCCCCAGACGTGTACGCTACCAGACTGCGCTACAACCCGTATATCTTCAATACAATATATCAAAAGAAAAAAAATTGTCAAAGAAAGACACATTTACTTCAATAATTTTTTCAAATCTAGCAACTAAACTTAAAAGACTAGATCTTTTGTCAACTTAGCTAAAGTTTATCTGTGAATTTCTTGAATTTATCACATTATAAGTAATAGAATAGATTGTAGTGGTCTTACGTTGAGAAACATACGGGTTCTTTTCGGGGACTGCTTTTACTTCTTTTTGAGCATTCTACCATTTAAGATTTTACGTGCTTTTTAGCACTAAACAATAAATTAAATGGAGTTTTGATTAGATTCCTATGTAATTGTGCCCAATCCTCTTCTTCAATAGATGCAATGAGTGACTTTACCTCTTCATGCTCCCAATAGTAAACTTCAAGATATTTGAAATAAAACAAAAGCTCACGCTGATTATTACTTTTTAACAATAACTTACAGATTGATAAAATTGCCTTTAGGTAAGATGGATTTTCAAATATACTTCTTTTATAACACTTTTGAGCATCATCCACTCTACCTGCTCTTGAAAATACTACTCCCATTAAATAATGTGACCGAAAGTCCTCGCTATCATTTGTACAAACAAAATCATATTCAGACTCCATATCTCGCAATTTATCTAAAACCAAATCGTGCTTTAAGACATATTCAAAATGCACAGTTCTCCAAAAGCGATCTCCAGGAAACTCTCTCTTCATTTTTTTAGAAAACATTTGAAATCGTATTGGATTTTCTTCACTAAGGATATCGAGAATTTGTTCGTATCTGTCTTTTGTTACAATAGAATACGAACTGCTGAAAACATTAATCAGTTCTTGCTCTTCTTGATCTACAATCAAAACTTTTATACTTCCTAAATTTTTGTTCAATATTTCTTGAAATTCCCCTGCTATTTGGATTCCTTCATCTTGTAAAATGATAACTTTTTTGCCACTCAACAAGTTTAATAAAATCTTTGAAGAAGTCTCCCCTTCTTCTACAACAATGTATTCCAGATGTTTTAACAACTCCTTTAGGTAACTCGAGTCTTCTTTTTTAACAAAGAAAAATAAACCAAGTTCTTGATCCATTTTTTGAATTTCTACCTGCATCTTTATCGGTTCAATATCACCAAACTCTACTTTATCCCCATCTAAAGATAAGTCATTATTTTTTAACAAACCTGACAATGCTCTAGCACTCTCTTCTAGCTGCAAGCTTTCTTCTTTAAATGAAGCAATCCCTTTTTCAAATTCAGCATTGATAGTAAAGACAGACAAAATTGCAGGCTCACTATTACCTTGTTTTGATGCATACTGCATTTCATAGATCATTTGACGCATCATCTCACGCTCTAAACCTAAAATTGTTCCCATTTTTTGTATGAAGCCTTTTTCTTCTAAACTAAGCTTGCCATCTAAAAATGCCACATGTAAAATTTTCAACATTAAGCTCTTAGGGTCTAAAGCCTCATCGCTAAACCCAGTCTTTTCCATCTGTAGTTTTACAGTATCAATCCTATTTTTAATAATACTTTTGTCTAATTTTAAAAGTGAAAAAACCTGAAGTAAAATCTTACGTTCTTCTTCATCAATCACTCCATCTTTTAAAACCTCTTTTAGTGTCTCATTTAAAACACTGTCTTGATCTAGTTCATCCTCAGACTTAGCTACCAACTGAGGAAAAAGCGGCACAAAACATCTACTAAACTTTAAAGAGTCAACCAAATATTTTTGTAACAATTTTTTAAATTCAATCTTACTTTTAGAGGTCAATGAAAAATAAACCTCTGACATTTCTCCATCAAAACCAGAGTTATTAAACAGACTACTTCTAGTTTCCATGATTGCTATAAAGACTTGTAAGATTGCCTCAAATGCATCTATTTTTTCTATCTTTAGATAATGAAAGAAAAATCTATAATATTGGTTTAACAAAGAGCTCAGACGATCGCTATGATCATTGTGTAATTTAATCTGCCTCAGCATAGAGATTAAGTCACTACTCAATTGCGAAATACATTTTTGCTTTTTAAAATTATATGGATAAGAGTAAGCACTTTCGATTGCCAACGGTAAATAGTCCAATAAATCAAACATTAAATTATGCTTTCTTGTTTGAAATATTACCTTTCTAGAAGCAGCGATAAATGCACTATAACCCTCTGAAAAGCCATGCCTTTCATTAAAAATACTATAAAAGGTTTTAAACAATAGCTTTGAAAAGTCTTCGAAGTCCTTCTCTTCATTACATGAACCGAGGTAACCCGTAAAGTGCTTTTCTAACTCCGTCTCTTCAGCCAACATCCAAGTAGACTCTATAGCATTATCAGAAGTGGTAGTAGTAAAGTGTTTATCCATTTCTTTGATAATTTCGGGTTCAAAATCAAGTAAGATATTACGCTTGTGTTTGGTAAATAACGAGGCATTATCAGCTCTAAACTCTAATACAAAGTCATGTAAGCTACTGATACACTCTATAGAGTGTCTGTTAAGACTTTTCGCATTTAAAACGTCATCACAAAACCATAGTACTTTTTTTATAACAGGTAATCTAAGAGCATAAGCATTAGGAGGGACCACTTCTAGTACGCTTTTAAGCAAGCTTGTAAACTCATCCACTTGTTCAAAGGTCCAAGCTACTTCATTCCAGTCTTTTGAAATCAAAACATCTAGAATTTTCCATAAATAATCGAATTCAGTAGCTTTGTCTTCTGAATCCAACAACTCTTTGGCATAGTATAAAAATTGGTTCAATCTTTTCATAAGATGAATCTCCTAGTCTTTTCAAAATCTAATCTTTTACATTATTATAATACAGTGGCATCAAATATATACAACGCTCTACCTATTAAACTTCTATATTTTTATTCATTGAAAAATCTCTAATCCTATCACATACGTAATCTACTTCAGAATCTGTTAAATTTGGATATATGGGCAAAGACAATGTTTGTTGAGCCAACTTTTCAGCAATCGGACAATCCCCTTGTTTACCATTAAAAATAGATTGTAGATGGATTGGAATTGGATAATGGATACCAGTTGAAATTCCTTTTTCATTCAAATGCTTTTGCAAATCGCTTCGATTTTGAGTTTGTACAACAAAAAGGTGATACACTGCCTTACAATTTGAAGGAACTTTTTGAAAGTTTATATTGGAGATATCCTTTAAATTATTTTGATATCTATTGGCAATTCGAATCCTAGCTTCTGTCCACTCTTGTAAATAAGGTATTTTTAAATCTAAAGAAGCTGCAATCAAATGGGATAATCGATAGTTTGTACCTAGCTCGCTATGCACATATTTACTCTCACTCCCCTGATTAATAATTTTTCTAATTTTAAGCGTTAGCTCCTCAGAGTTTGTCGTGATCGCTCCCGCTTCACCAAATGCACCTAGATTTTTTGAGGGATAGAAGCTAAATGATGAGAGTTTTCCAAATGAGCCAACTTTTTGACTGTCAAACTCAGCCAAATGGGCTTGAGCAGCATCTTCGATAATTGGAATCCCATACTTTTTACCTACTCTTAGTAGGGCATCCATTTTTGCTGGTAAACCATATAAATGCACAGCTATAATTGCTTTTGTATTAGATGTTATTTTTTCTTCGACTTGCTTTGAATCAATATTGAAAGTCTCTGGATCTACATCTACAAATACTGGAGTTGCTCCACATAAAGTAATCCCCCATGCTGTAGCAATAAAGGTATTTGCCGGTAAAATCACTTCGTCTCCCACTCCTATATTTAAAGCTCGGAGTGCCATGTGATTGCCAGCAGTTCCAGAAGACAATGAAACACCAAATTTACTATCATGTAAGCTTGCAAACTTATCTTCAAAGCTTCTGTTATAGTATCCATCTATAAACGATGTATCATTTAAAATTTGATCTACCCTAATCAAATATTCTTTTTTAATCTGATCAAAATTACTCTTTAAATCAACAAATGGTATTTTCATTCAATAAACTCCAACTCAAAAATACAAGTAACTATTCAGCTAAAACTTTTTAATTTCTTTACAAAGGTTGATTACACCTAGGTACATCAATAAAGTAAAAATGCGAAAAACTTGTATACTCCTCACCTTTTATCAAAGAGATCACCTGAATAATTACAAATACAAAAGTAATCCTCATTACAATGGCTATAAAATCTTAAAACTCTTTAAAATAAGAATCAGTTCCTGTAGCTTACTATTGTAAACATTGACTATATCAAAAAGTCTTATCTTTCTGAACAAATAATGAGTAAAATTGAGTTTTAAATGAAACCATTTATTAGTGTATGTACAATATTAAAAAATGAAGAGTTTTTCTTACAAGAATTTATAGAATCCTATTCTGAGCTCGCCGATGAGTTCATTTTAGTGGATACTGGATCGAATGATAGAAGTATTGAAATCATCGAGTCCTTTGGAATCAAACCTTTTCATTACAAATGGATTAATGATTTTGGCAAAGCACGCACCCACAGTTTAAGCTTAGCCACTGGCCAATGGATTTGTGTTGCCGATGCAGATGATCGCATTAGAAAAGAAGATGCCATCAAACTCAAAAATTTGCTTGCTAACTGCCAACACCACGCAGTAGTTCTTCCCTATGTAAACTTAAACAATTTCGAATGGAATGGCTCGGAACCTAATATTTTAAGCACGCAAGATCGATTAATTTTCTTTCAAAATAATCTAGGTATAGATTATCGAGGAGCAATACATGAAAATCCAATGTTATCTATTGAAGAAAACAACTATACTACCTGTAATTACAAAATCCCAATCTATCATTTAGGATATGCCCAAGAGTTGATTCAAGAAAAGTCTGAAAGAAATGCTAAAATCATTACAGACTTATATAATAGTGGGATTCGAGACCCGCACATCGTCTATCATTTTTGCAGTTTAAACTGGAGTTCAGACCCTCAAATTTTTTCTAGTCTTCAAGAGGCTCTAAAGTGCTCTACTCAAAATCGAAAATACACCATCTTAGAAAGCCTATGTCACTGGATTTATGATTTTGATAGCAACTCAAAAAGTAAATTGTCTGAATTTTTAGATCAATTAGAGCAAATCAAAAGTAGCTCAAAGACCCTAGATCTCTTTAAAGCTAGAGAAGCATTTGAGTCTAACTTAATAGATCAATCCTTAAGTTTATATAACAGTTTAGCTGATTTTGAAAGTTCTGAAATTTCTTCAAGATACAAGTTTGAAATTAGATATAGGCTTACCTTTTTACTTGCCGCAAAAGGCTTGATTGATGAGGCTATCAGTTATTCAAAATCATTTGAAGAGTATCTAAAAGTAAATGAGTTTTTCCATTTAGTAGTAAAGCTCAATGCATCATTGGGTCACAGAGAACAAGTGCAAGTATTGTTTCAAAATAAGCCTACAAATTTAAGTAATCTAGACCCCGTAAAACTCGCTGAACTAAAACAAATCGCCCATCACTTTCAAATAAGTATTTAGGATTTTACTTTAGCTGGATTACCAAAAACCACAGTATTATTTAAAACATCTTTTGTCACAACGGATCCTGCCCCTATAACAGAGTTTTCTCCAATTGTTAAACCTGGTAAGATTGTAGAGCCACTCCCGATGCTAGCACCTCTTTTAACAAGAGTTTTCATCATTGTCCAATCTTCAACTCCAGCTAGTAGCCCCTTTGAGTTACATGATTGAGGGTGTTTATCATTAGTAAACATAACCCCATGCCCAATAAAAACTTCATCTTCAATTGTCACACCTTCACATATGAAACTATGAGATGAGATTTTACATCTTGCACCGATCACTGCCCCTCTTTGAACTTCTACAAAAGTACCAATTTTAGTGTCATCTCCTATATGGCAGCCATATAAATTGGTGAAATCATAAATCTGGACATTTTTTCCACAAATAACATCTTTACAGTTTTTCACAAACTAACCTTTTGATTTACCTTAATTGACTCTTGTGCTGCTTCTAAAATTTTAACAACTAAAGCACCTTGGGCTCCACATGTCATAGGCTGAGAGCCGTTGACACAACAATCAATAAAGTGATTTACCTCAATAGTTAACGCTTCTGAGTTTAACAAAGTAGGTACATGTATATCACCAATTCTGTATTGGACTAAACACTCGTTTTTAACCTCTTCATCCAAAACATCAAAACCTTTGTCATAAATTTTAATCTTTTCATCAGACATCATATCATCGTAGACAATCATTTTTTTACTGCCACCCACAATCATTTTTCTTACTTTTACAGGAGATATCCAACTCAAATGAAAGTGAGCTATAGTTTTATCTTCAAAATACAAAGTTAAATAAGCAATATCCTCTAATCCATTATTTAAGTGATCTACGCCCGTTGCAAAAACTGCAACAGGATGTTTATCCATTAAATAAAGCATAATGCTCAAATCATGGGGAGCCAAATCCCAAATTACATTTACATCATGTTGAAATAATCCTAAATTGATGCGAGTGGAATCAAAATAATTTATTTCTCCAATCTCACCGCTATTAACTAGCTCTTTCATTTTCTGTACAGCACTGGTATATATGAAGATATGGTCAATTAACAATATCAATTGCTTAGATTTAGCTAGCTCGGTCAACTCTATTGCTTCTTGGTATGAGTGAGCCATAGGCTTTTCAAGTAAAACATGTTTATCAGCTAATAAACATTGCTTTGCCAAATCATAATGTGTACTTACCGGAGTAGCAATCGCAACCGCAGTAATAGACTTGTCATCCAATAGTTCATCCCAAGAGTTGATCAATACAACAGACGGAAACTTTTGTTTTATTGAATTTAGCTTTTCAGAATCTTTATCATAGCAATAAACTAGATCTACCAAAGAACAAGATAGAAAGTTTCTAACTAAGTTGGGCCCCCAATAACCTACCCCAATTATGCAAACATTCATTATTAAACCTCTCCCATAACTTCATTTAAAAAGTGAAGCATCTCTTTTTTATGCGAAAACTCTAATGAGTTAACCATCTTATTTATCTCTATCTTTTTGTTTCTCTCTAAACCAATGGCACTCTGCTCTGGATTGGCCAGTGCTTCTAAAAAATCTCTATACTTTTTTTGTATAAAGTACACTTTCAACAGCTGATGCCATGTGGAGGGATTTCTTGTGAAATATCTCTCTAAATCCAAAAAACAGTCTTCTGCTAATTTATATTCACCACGAATACCGTATAAAACACCTAAATTATCTGTAATTTCATAGCGCGCCGTATCGTCTCCAGATAAATCTGTCATTAAGCCTTCTTTGGCAATTTTAAAGGCAGCAAAGGCTTTATTGGAATCACCCAATGCCATTTGTATTTTACCCTCTTTATAATGATAAAAGCCTGATAGAGGATCTAACTCTAGCAGTTTATTTAGATGAACTTTAATACTCGAACTCTTAGGGTTAAACTCTTCTAACCACTTAATCTCTAAAACCAAACCTCTATAAAGTTGCTCATGATCCTTTTTACTCAACGATAAAGCGTTGGATCTTTGGAGCTCTTTGTAAATCTCATCTGAACTTGACCATTTTCCCAAGCAATGATACAAAATTAAGTGCGGATTTTGCTTATCTTCATTGTATAAGCTTTCGATTAACTCTATATTTCTATTTTCTTTGTCTTCACAAACTTCATCTATATAGCCCAAGTGATAAATTGGCACTTCTATAGATGAAATAGATGCATTCGAGGACTCTAGTGAAATATCTAATCTCTCATGTATGGGATACTTATAATGAAACCCTTTATGGTTACGAACTAGGTTCATTCTGTATTGCTTACTAGAGTAAGAATTAGTATCTCGTCTCCAGTCAGCAGATCTTAAATTAACAACAGGGAGATAAAAGCCATCCATATCAGACTTTGATAAAATGTTTTTTACAAACTCTATATCTTGCTGAGACATTCTCTCATCAGCATCTAAAACTAAAATCCATTGGCTACTACATAAACTCATACCATAATTTTTGGCTTTTGAGAAATCATTACACCAATCAAAGTGGCTGAATTCAAAACCATGGTCTTTTATGATCTTACAGCTATCATCTTCTGAGCCAGTATCCACTAGAATCAGTTCGTCCGCAACCCCACCAAAGCACTCTAAAAAATAGGGCAAATGTTTCTCTTCATTTTTGAAAATCAAACATATACTTAAGAGCTTATCCATAAATCGTCACCATACCTGCATCAAATAATCCAATGATAGCCAAATTTAGAATAGTATAAATCTTCCATATCAAAAGTAAAAGAAACCGACCTAACAAATTTCAATATATACTCTTCCAGAACTTGTTTTCCTACTATAGAAAAATCTAGAGAGCTTGAAAATCCTTATCAAAATCATCTTTTAAACTGGGCTGTTATCATGAAAAATACAAAGTTCTGAACGCAAAAAAAAAGACCCAATAGATTGGGTCTTGATTTTTTTAAAGTCTAACTATTTCACACTAGCTTCAGTGATTACAGCTTCACCTGTTGGCATAGTATCATTTTGAAAAGTCTTTCCAACATATTTCCAGTTAAGATCTCCCCAAAACTTCTTCTTAGCTTCGAAAAGTTTGAAATAAACTCTCTCTACTCCTAGCTTTCTTTTTTGCTTTGTTTTTAAAGTAACTTTCTTAGAGAATTTAATTTTTACTACTTCATGGATAGATCCATCAATATCAACTTCAGCCTTTACACCTTCGATTAATTCAGGAATTGCTAGCTTCAATTTTGCAACCAATTTGATATCAATCAATAACTCTTTCTCAAAGTTAGTAATTTCTTCAATTTCTTCATCTTTCCAGTAAGCATATAAGAATTCTCTTTTAGTCTCTTCGCCACGTCTGTAAACGTATCCCGGCTTTCCGTATCCATAACCAGGAAAATAATCTTGAGCGTTGATTTCGATTCTGTTTTCAGCGTGGAAACCTTTTTCGATAATTGCTTCAACAACAAACTCAAGGCTTTCTTTTCCCGCTACATCAAGAGTCTTATAATAAGTAGAGAATTTTTCGATATCATTATTTTTGATTAACTCTGTTGCAAGTGATCTAGATGTTTTAACAAAGGAGTTCATTTGACCCATGTACTCTGTTCTTGCTTCTTTTGATGAGCCTGACTTAGTAGATAAGTCTCGAACAACCCATGATTGATCCATTACTTTTGATACATCGTTTGTAATATCATTTGCGTAGTTTAGATTCATAACAGCAACTGCTGTAAGCGCGAACTTAATAAGTTTTGAAAACTTAGACATAAGAACTCCTTGTAAGCCATTTTCGGTGACTTGTTATTTCTAATTGATTTATTAGAAGATTGATTATCGCGGCACTAATTAAAGTTAGAACCAGTATAAGAAGACTTTTTAAAACGTCAACACTAAAATTAAACTATTTTTAAAAAACTTTTATAGCCTAGATTTCCATATAAATGTCTACTCTAACATCATAATTTAGACTTAAGAGCTTCACCAAATTGAAGTTTACAAAAAGCACCAGTATAATATCTTTGTATTCACCCTCCATTTACAAGGCTATTGTTGAGTTTCCAATGATCAAACTATTTTCATTTCTATTGTTATCTTCTTTGTTAAACGCCAAGACCACTGAGATCTTTTCATTTCAGAGTAAAAACCAAAAAAATAAAGTCGAGTCATTAATCATCAAACAAAATGACAACTCTAAGCAATTATTTTTTACTTTAACTTTAAGAAAACCTTTTGTAGTAGAACAAGCCATGTATGACTCAATAGAATCCCAAGTACAAGCTTCTAAATTACAAATTGAAAGACGAGAAAAGCCTGTTTTGAATCCCGCAGAGTATACGCTGGTGTCGGTTATGTCTTCTATGGACGACAATAGACCAAGAAGCTATAGAGAGGCCTATGAGCAATATCAGACTCGACAACACAATCGTGTCATGAATAATTTAGAAAATCCTCAAAACTACTATCAAAACTCAGTAAACAACAATAACTATTTCGAAAAACAAGTAAAAACAAAAACCAAAAGTGTATTGATTCCAACTGTTATCCTTGGGATAAAAGACAATAAAAGTGAAATCTACTTTAAAGCAGACGACAAATATGACATTACCGTAGAATCCAATTCAAAACAGCTAGAAAACATAAGTTATGAGCGCAACAAAGAAGTTTTGCAGTTTACCTATTCTCCCCAATTTATACCCAAACAAATTTCACTAGCTACCATTGATGACAGCGATTATATGCTGGAGTACCTAAGTAACCCAAAAGATCAGTTTGATTATAGGGGAGCATGGCATTTACTAAAGGACAATAAACTACTCCCATTTCAAAATATGGATAATAAAGATATATTTATTAAAAAGTAGTCTCTCAAAATTATACTTTTACCCTAGTTATGACCCGAAAAGGGACAATTTTATTAAATTTCTATCTCTCTCATGTTATATAATTAAATTCTAATTCTGTTCTATGGGACTCAACATGATTCAAAATATTATCAAGCTATTAAAACCTGACTTGATTGAAGTTCAAAAAATAATTCAGCAACAAACAGCACAATGTGACTCTGCACTATTAAAAGAGATTTTGTCTCATACTTTTCAAGTCAAAGGTAAGCTTTTAAGACCTATTTTACATTTAGCTTGCGCCCATTTGCTCGAACCTAAAGACAAAGCTCCCTTTTATAAGATTGCTGCAGGTCTTGAAATTCTTCATACAGCTTCTTTAATTCATGATGACATAATCGATGATGGTGAACTCAGAAGAGGTGTTCAAACAGTTCATAAAAAATGGGGACTTGCTGAAGCTACCCTTCTTGGAGATTGGCTCCTCTCAAAAGCATTTAGTGTCATTACTCACAATAATCCAAGCGACTGTAACCCAATCATGTCTCAGCTCACCTGTGAGCTTGTAGAAGGTCAGTACCTAGAGATTGAATATAACAATAGAAGCTCTCAAAACCTTGAATATTTAGAAGAGCAATATCTTAAAATGATCGACTTAAAAACAGGGTCTATTTTTAGAGCAGCTTGTAACTTTGCTATAGCCTGTAATAATGATTTTACTCCCAAGCAAAAAGAAGCTCTTAATCTTTATGCTACTGACTTTGGTATGATTTTTCAGATTGTGGATGATTTAATAGACTTTGGTGGAAACTCCAAAAAGTATGGCAAAACTACTGGCTATGATTTTTTAAATGGCTTAATCACTTTACCCGTTATGAATGCCATAAAGTTTGAAGAAAAAACCCTAGATAATAGTCCAATTTTAAATGCTTTTCAAAAATCTGATAACGAGTATTTAAGCCAAAATCTACACTCAAGAGTACATCAAACAGATGCCTTAAAAATAACGATTCAATCTGTAGAAAATTTGAAAGTAAAGTCATTGAGTCACCTAGAAGTTTTTAAAGATACAATGGGTAAAAAAATCTTGAGTGATTTGATCACCTACACTATATCAAGAGTCCCTCAAGAGTTTTATATGGAGTCTAAACTTACTACAAACGAGTCAATCTAATCTTTTCAATACTCAGTCTGTTCATTGCAAGTACTTCAAAATGAAGTTCGTCTTTAAAAATGTTATCTCCACGAGCTGGGATTTTTTCTAGCTGTACCATCAAATATCCTGCTAATGTTTCAAATCCATTTTTAGGTAAGTTTAAAAATAGCTCTTCGTTTAAGTCATCCAAATCAATGGAGGCATCTATCTCAAACACACCAGGAGATATCTCTACAATTTCAGGCCGAAACTCCTCATGCTCTTCTGCTATCTCCCCTACCATTTCTTCCATGATGTCTTCCATGGTAACCATACCATCACAACCACCATATTCATCCACAAGAACTACGAGTTTTTCTCGCCCTTTTTGCATGTGTAAAAATAATTTATCGATAGGTAGAGCACTAGGAACATAAGCTACCTTACGAAGATAAGCAGATAGGTTTTTATCAGACGTTTTATAAGAAGCCAAAATCTCATAGAGGTTGATATAACCAATAATGTGATCGATTCTATCGATATACACTGGGTATCTTGTATATCTGTGCTTTCTTGCAAAGTCCAAAAATGCTGTGACAGGCATTCCTTGTATAGAAAAGGTAGCCATATCCATAAGTGGAACCATTATTTCTTTGGATAAGGTTTCTCTAAACTCGAATGTAGATCGAACCATTTTTTCTGTGTCACTGTTCATCAAACCACTAGAAACTGACTTTTTCATCCAATGAGAAAACTCTTCATGAGAAAAGTCCCCCGACGCAATCTCCTCTTCTGAAGAAAATCTTCTAAGCATAGATGAGTTAAACCCGTCTAATAAACTAATAATTGGGCTTAACACCGTAGTTAGAAGTTTTAATGGCTTATAAATATAAAATATCATTTCATTGGCAAATCTTCTTCCAATACTTTTTGGAATAATCTCAGACATAATAAGAATGATAGGGGTCAAAACCAAAGAAGTAATCAATGGGATATTAGAGCCAAAAGTATCACTGTCTATGAGTAGTCGAGAAAAATATAAAGTGGCCAATGCTGTTGCTGTAATATTGGTTACGTTGTTACCAACTAAAATAGCAGAAATGATTCGCTCGGGCTCTTTAATAAAAGCATAAATCTCTTCTGCAGATTTAGAGCCCTCTTCCCAGTTGTGACGTAATTTGATCTTGTTTACGCTTAGTAAAATAATTTCAGACGCTGAAAAAAATGCAGAACAAATCAAACAGGCAAAAATAGCTACAAGTACTATACTCACTCTCTGTCCTCCTTTTTTTCATGGACTATTAAAGATATTTCAGTAATTCTTCGTTTCAATACTTTATGCACAACCAAATCAAAGTTTTCACTTGTATATATATCCCCAATCTCTGGCAATTTATTAAGTTTTGTTAAAAAAGCTCCTGCCACTGATGTTACATTTTCAAATTCATCTTCAAAAAAACTAGATTGAAGATAAGTGTCAATCTCTCTACAAGAAACTGTACCTGCAAGCAAATACCTGTTTTGTGCAGTTTTAGCAATATTAGAGCTTTGTAATTTACTCGGATCCCTCATCTCTCCAAATATAGTTTGTAGCAGATCTTCAATAGTTATTATGCCTTGAACATTTGCATATTCATCCATTAACACAGCCATCTTAATATTTTTAATCTGCATTTCTTTGAGTAGAGTATGAATAGGCTTAAACTCGGGGATCACATAAACTGGCTTAATAATGTCTTCAATTTGATGGGTTTCTCCCAATAAATAATCTTTTACTTGAAAGTATCCTACAACAAAATCAATTTCATCCTTATATACTAATATTTTACTATGGTCGATTCCCGCGATTAGTTCATCTATTTCTGCAGAACTAGCTCCGATTTCGATTGCGAGAATATCTGGTCGAGGTGTCATCTTTTCTACAGCAAAAACCTCATGAAATTCAAAAATCTTGGCAATGAGTTGTCGCTCCCACCCTTTAAGAGCCCCCTCTTTTTCTCCAAGAGTCGTCATGGTCTGTAATTCATCTACACTTAAATGGTCATCTTGCTCATCCGAAACACCAAAAATTAAATTGACGAAAAAGTTTGATAAGTTTTCTAAAAAATTTACCAAAGGAAATACTAATTTTTTTAACAATACCAAAAATGGAGAACTCAAAAAGGCAAAAGTTGTGGCATTCTTTAGGGCAATCGTCTTTGGTACAATTTCACCAAACACTAAGATCAGCAATGTCATAATCAATACTGCCCAAGCAAGCCCAGCTTCACCAAACAGAGCCATCGCTGTTTCAGAAACCAGTGAGGATAAGTATATATTTACTAATAGATTTCCTACGAGTATAACAATCAAACAAGCATTTTTGTTTGCAATCAAAGACAATAAACAATTAACTAAAAAGCCTTTTTTATCCTTTAAGCTTTCTAAATAGGAGTCTTTTAAAGAAAATATAGAAACTTCTGAGCCTGAAAATAGCGCAGACATTAATAGTAGAAATATAATTAAAACTATATCACCTATCAATTTTTATCCTTACCTAAAAGAAACTTATATTTATCCAAATACAGCTTTGACTCATGCTTATTGCCTATTTTAGAGTAATACTCAGACCAAACCAGCATGATATCAGCATTTTTATGCTTCAAGTTTTCTGTGTGAACAATACTTTGTTTTGCTAAATCCAGCTGATTACTTTTTATTAATAATCTCGCCTTAAAAAGATGGGCTTCAGCATATTCTGGATCCAAAGTTATAGCGTTATCAATACTTGCCTTAGCATAATCTAGGTGATCCGAATGTAAAAATAACTTTGCTATCTCCAATGAAGTATTTGGATCGAATGTTGCGATGGTATTAGCCTCTTTTAGTAATTGTACAGCCTCTTTAATCTGGCCTGATTTAATTTTTTTTGTTGCTGTAGCCAAGAGCTTTTGTACTAATTGATTTGTCTTACCATCCGTATTACCGGAATAGTTTACACCTTTTGATATTCTATAGACTGCTGGATTAACCGGATTATCTTGGATCAGTTTTTTAGCTCGCTGTACTTCCATGGCATTTCGAAAATTTTGTAGTTCGCTGTCTACTTCTACTTGTAAATTTACTTTTCGCTTTTCTTGTAAACGTAAGGAGTTTACATCATCTATTTTATTTTTCATACTACCGGCACGGCGCATAGATATCAAAAATAGTACTGCTAAAAGCACAGTAATTATAGAGACTACAATGAGAATCTCTACCATTGTATAAGCTTTTTTTGGTCTGATTTGAAACATATAATCGGTTACATAAGGTTAGTGGATGAGTGCTACTGTTTTCTAATAATAACCCTGCTACTATTGTCTTAAAACTAGCTGGAAAAGTCAATTGATACATGGACTAAACTGAAAGGAAATTTACAAGGATAGCAAAATTTTATTTTAATCTTAAGTTTATAGAACCAATAATACACTACTTTAAGTAGACTTTATCAAAGTTTTCTCTCTGTAAGTTTTTTAAAGGACGCAACTGAGTCATTCCTTGAAGTTCCATCCAGTAGACAGAAGCCCCTAACTTATACTCTTTGCCCACTTTAGGATTATACAGGTATACTTTTTTGTTTAAAGAATAAGAAATGATCGAATTTCCAGTGAGTAATCTATCATATTTAGATTTTCTTAATACATTCTTAATGACATTTCGCCCAGCCATATCATAGTCATTATTTTCTATTTTCAGTCCACCCTCTCTATCTATAATAGTTAAGGTATGCGGAGCTAACTGATAAGCTTTTGGGCGATATGCTTTTGTAACACTTTCTGGTGATCGTAAATTTCGAAATATTAAATTTTTAGTATCGTATTGTTTGTACAATATATAATGATCTACAAATTTGAAATCTCGTACTCTTTCAATGTCATTTACTAAAGTAACCCGTTTTAAATTAGTATTATAATAGCGTAGTGTATACGATCTATCTAATGCTAAAATACCTGAATTAGACGCTTGAAACTTATAAAATGAAGAAGCTATAATTCTTTTTTTATTAGTTTTTAAATTAGCTCCATGTAGTTGATAGCCTAAGTCAACGTAACTTAACATAGGCCAAGCTAATTGAAAAAAATCACAGTTTTTTTCAATGAGCTTTGTTTGCTTAGTGCTACTAACGTAAGACATCAGAGATCGCTGTCTATTTACCCAAACAACTGACCTTTTACTCGCTTTAAATTTACGGACTGTTTGATCATGGATTTGTGTGCTCTTATTAGTGAAATCATAAGAATACAAAGTCTCTTCACTATTGGTGAAAGCTACCAGGTCTTGAGCTAAATGAAACTTTTTTACTCGACCTAAATCTATCTCTTGCCCATTTAACAAATTTAAAGCATGTAATCCATTTTTTGGATCTGTATATGCAATCAGCGGATACATTATTTTAAACTTATTAACTTTTGAGGCTATTATACGCTTAGAGCCAGTGGAGGAGTCTAAATAAACTAACTCCCCACGTCTCTTTATTTGGTATAATGCATGCTCACAAAATACAGTGTTGGCTATTAAGAAAAGTAATACTAAATATTTCATAAACAATTATATTCTTTATTTTGCTTGTAAGTTGACTCGCTCAGCCGGAAAGTGGGTAGCAATCTTTTGCTTTAACCTAAGTAATGCATCTACATTAGATTTAATAGCAGCTATTTTAGCTTTGTCTAAACTAAACTTTACTACTACACGACGACTAGCTGTTTGATCTTCTTTTTTAACGCCATTTTCTTCTTTGTAAATCAGCTCTGTTTCACCTTTAGCAACTACTCTAACTTTAGCTTTAGCTTTGAATGCAGTAAACCCACTAATACTACTTACACAGTACCTATATACAGCATTAGCACGATCATTAGATAGTCTCTTATTATAAGTTGCCTTACCTGGTGAACTAGCATGCCCTTCAATCAATACTTCAGATAAAACTTCACTATATTCTCCTAAAACTTCAATCAATATTGGCATGGACTTTTTCAAAGACTCCTTACCAGCTGCCGACAATGTGCTTTTACCATGAGGAAACAAAGTATCCCCTGGAATTACAAAGTTAATGTTGTCTCCCTGATCTGTTTGTAAGCCTTCTTTGATTTCTGTCCCTTTGTCAGCAAATTCTTTTTTGACAATCTTAACAATCCAAGATCTGATATTTTTAACAAAAACCATTAGCTCAGTAAAACCTTCATATAAACTGTGGTCATTATTAGCTGTAACTTTTACAGAGGCTGCCCTACTTTCACCCATAGATTTGATGATCGTTTCAATACTATAACCATAAGCATTTTGCTCAGGTGCTGAGTTCTGAGAAAAGATATAATCTTTTTTACCCTCTTTTAATCTTTCTTTTAGGTTCCATTCATACGATGCAAAACAAACTTGTCTTTTGTGATTTTTTGTACTTACATCCGAAGTGATTCTTGATTTTGCTAAAGCAGCTGGGTAAGAGTTTGTTGTAATAGTAATCTCTTTTAAAGAGTTTGGATAAAATTTCAAACAATCTGAATAGCCATGTCCAAAAGCAGTATTTAACATATCAACTTTAGACTCTTTTTCTTCTTTTATCATTACTAATACTTCAGATAAAACCTTACCATAATACTGCTTTTTATCGCTTGTATCTCTTTTAGTATCAAAGCCTTTAATCCAATTTACTATTTCTAACTCATCTTTTTCTACTGAATCTACAGCTCCATTGTAGATTTTTTTCATTTGAACATATGCATCCCAAGCATACGCAGCGGACATAGCTTCTGTGATACCTGCACGAGTATACTCTCGCAGATTTGAAACAAAGCTATCTACTTCAGAACGGTCTACTCCACTTTTAACCAAAGTGATAATCATTTCTTTGGTTTTTTTAACATCCTGCCATTTTTCAACATAGCTTTCATCAATTTTGTATTTTTTCAAAATACCTTTCAATGTTACTAGATGTGCTTCTTTTTTTACTCTAGCTAAATCAATCTTTTTAAGGTGAGCCAAATATTCAACATGTAAGCTTTCAATTTTTTTGTGTGCATCTGCAGTTACACGCCCATCTTTCAAAAACTTTTCTTCAACGGTCTTTTTTAAATCGGTTTTTAAAAGCTCTGCCATCTTTGGAAGATCTACGTCCTTTACCATCTTATTATATTTTACAACCATTCCAACAAGAACCTGCTTAATCACTTGCCCCTGTCCAACACTAAAGTCAACTTTTCTGTTTAAAGCTTGAGCCATACGAACATATAATTTTGCTTGCTCTTCCGTCCATCCGGTAGATGGCTTTGGGTCTGGCTCACTTGGATCTGTATTACTATCCACCTTACCAACCAACGCCAAATTGATATTTTCTCTTGTAAACAACCAAGAGATAAGCAAACTTGCTCCAAATTTTAGACCTCTTTTATTTACATCTTTACCTGCTACTTCAACTGTACTTTTTGGATAAGCCCTTGAAGCAAAGTTTTCAACATAAGCCAGTCTACTTAAAAGCTCTTTATAGAGAGATACTTTAACTGGTTTTTGATCCTCATGTATAATTTCAACTTTTTTAACATCTGTTAAAATCTTATCTCTTCTAGATAGGTTCCCCTTAATTTCAGAAATTAAATGATGCCAATCATCATACTTTGAACCAAACCAATTTGTTCCAAACTCTGACTCTATCTTAGACAAAGAAAGCTTCAGCTTATCTAATTCAGCTTGAAAATACTCATCACGCTTTTTTTGTGCGGCTATAGCTGTTTTTCGTAAAGACTCGAGCTCCAACTTTGCATCTTCACTTGTAGAGTTTGCTTCTGCTTTATTAATAGCCACCTGTAAAACTGCAGCAGCTTTTTTCAATCTAAAGTACTCTTCTTTTACATCTTTATCTAACAACTCTAATCGAGCTTCATCCAACTCTTCCATGGATGCGCCAAGTTCTTCTAGCTTTGCCCACAACTCTTTGGATGCTCCCGTTCCATAAACATATCTCTTAAGAGACTCTAAACTTTTTTTATCGAATCTCTTTAAAAAGGATAAGCTCAATCCTGCATTTGCAGGGTTTTCTAGGTATCCATCAAAAGCTGTAGTGATTCGATCCTTACCTAGTGAAGTAAAAGACAAGTAATTAAACTTAGAAGTTGATTCAGTAATTCCAGTACTAACGGTTGTTACTACTGCAGTATTACTATCTCCTGTTTTTACCAAACCGTCGGTATTTGGTCCTTCTGCAAATGTACTTGCCGTAAAACACAAGCTCAAAACCTGTATAAGGGTCAATTTTTTAAGTAAATTTTTCATGATTTCCTCTATTTTTTAAACTTGTATCTCTTAATTTGCGTAATTAATCTTGATTCCAGGAACTGTTCCTGTTTTTATTTCTTGGCCTGTACCATCTAAAATAGGCTCTCCATCAAGGTATAACACATCACCAAAATCAATGGAGTCGACTTTAGTCGTTTGCATTTCTAAGTTAACTTTTGAAGATTCTACAGCCTTTGAAAACAACTTAACTACATTTTCTCTATTCCAAACATTAGCTGTTTTATTCCAGTACACATCTTTTTCTGCGCCCGGCTTTTGCTCCAGTTTATAGACAGGAATAAATACTTGATAAATATTCCCACTTTTATGGTTGAAGTAATATTTAAACTCAGACCTTTCTAACAACCAGTTTTTAAAACCATATAGTCTTGCTTGAGCTCGAACGGCACGAGTAGTACCAGGAACAATATAATTACCATACCCAAATCCAACTGTAATATCTTTATCTGTAGAAAAATTTGTATTTGGTACTACATCAGACAATTTCAACAATCCAGAGTTTTCATAACTCGTGATAATAGCCTTCTGCTCAGGAAGAAGTACCGTTAACAATTTTTGACTGCGTAATTTTAATCCATGATATCCCGTTAGCAGGACTCTTCTTTCCAGAAACTCTCTGGCCTTACTGCCTAAATATCGACTTAAGTGTGTTTCTAGTGCTTCTATCGCCGGTGGTCCAGTAAGCTTTCTGATGTCTCGTGTTTCATTTCGAAGGTCTGACGCTCCTATGGTTAAACCTAGCCATAGGCCAGAATAAGCTTTTGAGCCTTTTTTTGGCGTTCTTATTTTAATCTTTTCTTTCATTCGAGAAAATGATCTATAAATTTTGTCTCCAACTTCAGCCTCAAACTCCGTAGAACTTCCATTTTCTATTTTACCAACACCCTGTCGACTACTAGTTAACATAGCTTTAGCGGTCAGTTTCATTGTTTTATCTATCTCTACATTAGAAATTTCTTTGGTGTTATTCAAGATTTTTAGTAACCCATCAAACATCGATGCAGAAGCGTCTTGAGCATCACTTAAATCGATACTTTCTAGCATATCTTGGGCTTCTGAATTTTTTACATTAAAATGTAACGCTTCAGAATCTTTAACAATCTGCTCTAACATAAAGTCATTTTTTCTTTCTTCCCATTTTTTTCTAGTGGTAATTTCAAAGTCTGCATAACAAATTTCAATTTTTTCATCTACTGTACTGCTACTAGTACTTTTTGTAAATTGTAAACTAGCTGCTGGATAAAACTGTCTACAATTAGCTTGGGCACTGGCAAAAGGAGTATTTAAAACTTCTACTCTACCTGGAAAATCCTTCTGAACTCTCTGCAAAAGAGTTTGAATCAATTGCTTATAGCTTTTGATCTTATCATTAGATGCGTGGTTCCTATCATATCTAGCAATCCATTTTATAATCGCTGTTTTATCTAAAGTTACAGTTTCTTTAAACTCTCCTACCATCTTTTTTGTAAGAGTATACTGGTTTGCCGCTCTTTCTAAGTAAGTCATGGTAGCTACACTCAAATGGACTAAGTCTGTCAATTGATTTGCTAATACTGCTTTAGATTCTTTAGTCAATTTCGTTTTTGTTATCTCTAACATAAAAGCTTTAATGTCAGCCGTACTCTTTAAAGTAGAAACATCTCTTTTTATTCCTACCTTTGCTAAAGTATCATTTATTGCTTTAACTTTTGCTTCTCTCGCTGCTTGTTTTAATGCCGCTTGCTTAATCTCACTATCCAATTGAAGCATTGCTCTAGCTATATTTTTACTCTCTGGGCTTTCTGCTAAAGACGGGTTTGACTCTATTTGTTTTTTTAGCTTTTCTTGTACTTGAACTAATGCTTTATTAACGCCATCAATATCACTTGATGCATACAATGCATTAATTTTTGTCAAAGCAAAGTGTAGTTTCACTTTTTTATCAACTCCGACATAACGCTTTTCATTGAATAATGCAGCAATCTCTTTATAGTGTCTTTGTAAAAGCTCTCGCTCTTTTTTCTTCGCAGCAGTATCTGTTGATGAACCCTTCTTTACTTTTGGTTTTTTGTCTTTCTTCTTTGGTTTTTTGGTAACTTTTACTGGCTTTGTCTTTGGCTTAGTTTTGGGTTCAGACAAGTCTCCTAATAATGCAACATTTACGTTTCGCTTGGTCATTTGCCATGACAATAAATATGCGACTACATACCTATGCGGATCTTTTTTTGCACCCTTAGCAAACTCCTTAATATAAACAATTCTTTGGATAAGCTCTTCAAAAATATTCACCTTATGGCTTTCTCCGTCCCCATGAACAAAGGCTACTTTTCTAAGTTTTTTAAATGTTTCTTCATCATCCTCTTTTAGGACTTCCATGATATCGCTTAAATCTCGAGTTACTTGGTTTGATAAGTTTTCCCAATCGTCTGATCTTTTGTTAAACCAATTGATCCCCATTGCATCGATGATATTATCTAAACTTAATCGAAACTTTGCCATTAAAGCCGCGAAGTCTTTTTTAATGATAGAACGAAGCTTTTCTATTTGTTCTTCATAAGCCTTAGAGTTTTTCTCAGTCTCTTTCATACCATCTTCAATATCTTTAATTTGCTTTAATGATGCATTGTATTCATCTAAAATACCTTGCTTCTCCATCAAATCTTTTACGGCTTTGTCTAATTCTTCTTTATCTGCTCCAACTGCTTGAAGGCGATTCCAAAGTGTTCCTGAAGATCCTTCTAAGTATTCTTTTAACAGTGTTAGTGAGGTTCTATCAAATTTTTTCAAAAAAGATAACATTAATCCCGTATTTCTATGAGCAGAGCTAAATTCAGGAAATCTTTTTTTGATTAAACTATCTGATAAGCCCATATCAATATATTCAAAATCTTTTAAACTTGTCGTACCATCGTATTTTTCTGTCTCAACTACTTTACTATCACCTGATCTCGTAGCGATACCATCAAAATTCGCTGCAAAACCAGTTGTTAAAAGCATAGATGACATAGATAGAAGTAATCCAATGCGTTGAAATGTTAGACTTTTTCTCATGATTTCCTCGATATATACCTAAAGCAAAAGACTTTAGTGTAAGTAATTTGAACCTTATAATATTTTATAAAGTTTCCTCACTTCCATTTACTACGAATATTTAGCCAAAATGTTTCATTAATATTTGTTGTACTTTTAGACATAGGTGTACATTTTATCCTATATTTTTAACTTTTTGTCTTCAGATAAAATACTTGCTAAATTATCAAAAACTTGAATGGTTTAACTTGAGTCAAAAACAATTTAATTCTTGAATATAAATAGCTTGTTCATTATAGTTGCGTCTTTGAAACTTATAAAGAGCTTGATTGAGCTGCTAAACTCTTCTATCATTTTTTCTTTTATACCTATATAAAATTTATATAATGATGACTATGAAAGCACCTCTTATCACTACAGTTTGTAAGAACGCTCTTCTAACAATAGGATTTAATGCATATTTTAATTACTGGCGCAGGAAGCTTAGCTTTAGCAGCCGCCGAAAAATTTGTAAAAGAAAACCACAACATCGTTCTTGTTGATAATGATCCACAAAAAGTGGAATATGTATCCAACTTAATTGACTGTCAAACCATTCTAGGTAGTGCAAGTTCATTAAAAACACTCAGAGAAGCTGGGATTGAACGAGCAGACATGTTACTTGCCTTAACTAATGATGACCATGTAAATATTATTACTGGTTTAATGGCAAAAGAATACAACATTAGTAAAAAAATCGCTAAAATTAGTGATCGTGAGTTTTATAATCCAAACCATATACTTCAATTAAGATCCAAAGGCATCTTTGATTTAATGATATCTCCCGAAAAGGCTGCAGCAGATGAAATTACTCGCTTGTTTGAGGCCCCTAGAGCATCTGACTATTGTTTTATTGCCAATAATAGAGGAGCCATTGTAGCCACACTCATTGAAACGGATCATCCTTTTATTGGTAAAACTCTAAGCCAGCTTCAAGCAGATGGTATTGGTACCCATCTAATGGTTGTAGCTATAGACAGAAATAACGATACTTTAATCGCTACAAGTGACCTTGAAATCGAAGTAGGAGATACCATTTATGTGACAGGTAGTCGTCCTATGGTAAGAAACTTCGCTTCACTTAAATCAAAAAATGAAAGAAAACAAATTATCATTGTTGGCGGAAACAAACTCGGTTTTCACGTAGCCAAAGCCCTAGAAACAATTCTTCCTGTTAAAATTATTGACCCTGACCGAGCGCGATGTGAAGTTCTAGCGGAAAAACTAACTAAAGCTGTTGTCTTAAATGGTAGTGGTACAGATACAAGCCTCCTAAAAGAAGAAAAAATCGAACATTGTCAAGCCATCATTTCACTTTCAAGTGATGAAGAAAGCAACATCTTAGTTGGTTTAGTTGGTAAAAGCTTAGGAGCTGAAAAAGCACTTTGCTTAACTCAAAAACAACAGTATTCTAAACTAGTATCAAAACTCGGTGTAGATGCAACAATCAATCCAAGGTCAGCAGCTATAGCAGAAATTACCCGCTTTGTAAGAAAAGGACAAGTTGCACAAGTTGTTTCTTTTAAGAGTAATAATTGTGAAGCCATTGAGTTTGTAGTTACTAAAGATGCTAAAATTACTTTGTGCCCTATTTCTGAATTAGAGCTCCCTGAAAATGTCTTAATTGGAGGGTTAGTTCGTGGTGGTACTTATAAAATCCCTACTGGTACAACTCAAATCATGAGTGGAGATCACGTTATTGTGTTCACCATGCCAGAACACATTGCATCTATTGAGGCATACTTTTCTAATGAAGTTTAAAGTTGTTTTAAACATTATGGGTAAGTTACTCATAGTGCTTGCAGGATTTTTACTTACACCATTAATCGTCACTTGGTATTACCATGAAGCCGACTATCTTGCTTTTTTGTTGCCATCCCTTCTTGCTTTATGTGTAGGACTAGGACTCTCTGTTTATACCAAAGGCCATGATGAAATCTCAAATCGTGAAGGATTTGCTATTGTAGCCATGATTTGGGTGCTGTTTTCTGCCTTTGGTGGCTTGCCCTATATGATCAGCTCTCCTAGCTTATCTTTTACGGACAGTTTTTTTGAAACAATGAGTGGTTTTACTACTACTGGCTCAAGCGTTATGCAAAACATACAAAGCCACACCAAAGGTATACTTTTATGGAGAAGTATCACTCAATGGATTGGCGGCATGGGGATCATTGTATTAAGCTTAGCTATTTTACCTATTTTGGGTATTGGTGGAATGCAGCTATTTAAAGCAGAAGTACCCGGCCCCACAAGTGATAAATTAACTCCAAAAGTAAAAGATACTGCCAAAATACTCTGGGAAGCCTATACTTTTTTAACTTTTTTACAAGCAACTCTCTTATTTTTTGCCGGTATGAACCCTTATGATGCTATCTGTCACTCATTGACTACCCTTTCATCGGGAGGATTTTCTCCAAACAATGCCTCAGTTGCTCACTATGAAACCAGTGCAATTCATTTCATTATTTCTTTGTTTATGATTTTTGCTGGGGTTAACTTTGCCAATCATTACCAATTTTCTAAAAGAAATTTTCATGCACTATTCAACGATATTGAGTTGAGAGCTTATCTCGGGGTTATTTTTGGTGTATGTGCATTTCTTTGTTTAAATCTAATGTTGACCGGTCAATATACAGATCTTTTCATCTGCTTTAGAGATGTGATTTTTACAACAGCCTCTATGGTAACAACTACTGGGTTTGCCACAGCGGATTTTGAAACCTGGCCACTTTTCTCTCAGTTTTTAATCTTTTGCCTAATGTTTACTGGTGGTTGCGCTGGTTCAACAGGTGGTGGTGTAAAGATTGTTCGTTTGATCATATTTTTAAAGTTTGCCTACCAACAAGTTTATCAACTGATTCATCCCAAAGCCATATTACAGCTAAAAATGAATCAACAAGTCGTAAAAACTCCTGTGATTTTAGGAGTTATGGGATTTTTAGTTCTTTACGTATTTTCTTTTTTTACAGGTACACTAATCATGTCAGCAACTGGCCTAGATTTTACTTCTGCTGTTACTGCCACTGCATCTTGCCTTGGTAATATCGGACCAGGACTAGCCCTAGTAGGCCCAACAGACAACTTTTCTCAAATCTCCGATTTTGGAAAGTGGGTTCTTTCTTTTTTAATGCTGTTAGGCCGTCTTGAACTTTTTACCGTTGTAATTTTGTTTACGCCTGCTTTTTGGAGAGACTAAACCTATCCTCTTGGATGATGTTTGCTTAGCTGCTCTTTTAGTTTGGATTTGGACACATGTGTATAAACCTGTGTCGTCGCCAAACTAGAATGTCCTAAAAGCTCTTGGACCGCTCTAATATCTGCCCCAGCGTTCAAAAGGTGCGTGGCAAAGGAGTGCCGCATCATATGAGGAGAGATATTCTTTAGTATACCAAGGTCATCAATATATTTTTGAATAATATATTGAACACCGCGTATACTTAAAGGCTTGCCAGCTTTGGACAAAAAGAAACTATCTGTCGCCGCTTTAGCTTCTAAGTGCAACTCTCTAAGTTGAAAGTATTTTTTTAAGTAAGAAATAGCCAATTGAGAAACAAATACTAGTCTTTCTTTGTTACCCTTTCCTCGAATCAAGAACTGTCCACGTCCGTTAGAAAGATGTCCTGTAGTTAGTGATACAAGCTCACTTACACGCAGTCCTGTAGAATACAAAATATCTAATAACAAGAAATCTCGATAGTCCAAGTAACTAACAGATTTTGGCTCTTTTAGCATTAAGTCTATATCAGCTTCAAAGAAAAACTTTGGTAACTTTTTATCTGACTTTGGGCTAATTAAATAGGTCGCCCAATTGTTTTTAATATGGGATCTTTTATACAAATACTTATAAAATGATCGTAAGCAAGAGATTTTTCTTTGAATCGTAGCTGGTTTTAATTTTTTTTGAAACAAATCATAGGACCAAGATTTTAACTCATATAGCTCTAGATCACGTGGATCTTTATTTGGAAAACTCTTTAATATATAGGCTTCCCATTGAGATAAATCTATTTCATAACTCTCAATCGTCTTTTTCGAATAATTGAGTTCAATGTAAAGATGAGATAAAAAAGAAGTTAAGTCGTTATAATGAAAATCCATTACCATCCAAAGTTTTATACAAATATAGCCCTTCAGCCGGAGCAGGCCTTAGACACTTTAAGTCTTGTTTTGAGGGGGACTCACCACCCAAGAGCCTTTGAAGATTTACTTTTTCTATCTTTCCTTGTAAGCAAGCAACAATGGCATACACTATATATCGAACCATCATCCACAAAAATCCATTGCCACGAATAAAAATATTTAACTTATTCTCAACTACTTCAAATCGGATACTTTCAATCTTTCTTACAAAACTTGTGATGTTTCGAGTATGGTCTACTTTACAAAAATTTTTAAAGTTATGCTCCCCTTGAAACAAGTTTAACACTTTTTGAAGTTCTGTTTCACTAAAAACCCACCCCTCTAAGTTCCATAAATAGCTTTCTTGAAAGGGGTAAGATTTGGATGTAGAAATTTGGTAAAGGTATTCCTTGGATAAAGGTAAGTTTTGCAAAACAAAGTCATCACCAACTTCTTTTACCCAGTTCAATTGAATTTTAAACAACTTAGGGTTTAACACTTGAGCTATCTTTATAGCAGGAATTTTAGTTGTCACTTCAAAAGAAATCCGAGCATCAAAAGCATGAACGCCTTTATCTGTTCTTGAAACTAATTGCATTGATACTTTTTGATGAAAAAAACTACTCAAAACCTTATCAAAAGCCCCCTTGACGGTGACTTGATCCGGTTGAATCGCTATTCCTTTAAAAAATGAGCCATCGTAAGAAATTGATGCATAAAACTTCATTTTGGTACCAAGGTTCAGATAAATATCAGGAATTAAGCACCATCAAGATCAAAAACTACACTATAGAGTTGGATACCTTCTGACTTACCTTTAACTTGTCGAACATCCTTAGCCTCAAACTCCAATTTAGAGTTTGCCACATCATTTTTAGTATCTTCTGTACAATATACTTTGTTAGCTTCACCAGCACTCTCAACACGAGCTGCAATATTTACGGCATCACCAAAAACGTCTCCATCTTTTAAAATAACATTACCAGTATTTAAACCCATCCGGATTTCCCAACGGATTTTTCCGTCTTTCTCACGTTGTTTATTATTTTTCCAGATGGCTTGTTGGATCTGAATCCCGGCTATTACAGCAGAATCAGATGATTCAAATCTCGCCATATAAGCATCACCAATCTTTTTAATGATAACACCTTCATGCTTTTCAATAATCGGAGGAACAATTTCATCACTCTCTTGTAAAATACCCATAGTTTCTACGATACTTTGACTTTCTGTCATGCTCGTATAGCCTTTGATATCAGTAAACATAATCGTCAGATTTTTCTCATATTTTTTCATGATGTCTTGATCTGCAGAGGAGTCACCTTCTTTTCTCATGGCTAATAACTCTTGTAATGACAAGTTTTGTCTTTGATCTACTTGTTCTGCATTAACTGTTGGATCATTCATGATCTTACGTTGCTGGGCAACCGCTATTGCTTCATTTGGATATTGCTCTAAAATTGAGCTATAAATTGCATATAAATCTGCCAAACCTTCTCTCAGTTGATAAATAGTAAACAACATCTCATGTAGCCGTTGATTTTCATAATCTAAACTTAGCAATATCTCTAGCTCTGACAATGCTTCACTAAACTTACCATTAGACATATTTGCCTCAGCAAGCATCATCACTGGCTTCGGATCTTCGGGTGTAGCCTTTTTACAATTGGTGTAAAACTCTATAGCTAAATCATCCGTTGATTCAAACTTTACCAGGCATTCTAAGGTGTATTTTCTAATAGAAGCATCGGCCCACGGTGTACCACATATTTTACACAAGCCACTCAATGTACTTCTATCAGAAATCTTATATTTCATAACAAACTTTGCAAAAAACACGGCAAAATCTTCATCTATTTCATTTTTATTTATATACGAAACCAAACTTGGTAAATCTTGTACTCTTGCTTGAGATGTATTTTCAGACAAGTACTTCCCTAAGATAGACTGAACCTCTTCATCGTCTTTCTGTTTTAAACAGTACTTTTTCAAAATTGGAATTGCTTTGGCTTCATTCCCGGTGTGGAAAAAAGCTAAACCATGTGCTTTATCAAACTGATCTAACTCTGCTACAGGAATTTTTCCTTTTTGAATAGGATCTTCCATAATTTTTAGAATTTTTTTCCACGACTTTTTTTCATAATAAGACTGAAGAGTGCTGACTAACTTTTTACCTTCTTTGATAGAGGCTTTTTTATTACGCTCAGGCGCGCCTTTTTCTCTCATAGACTTTATAATATCCCATATGGCGCCTAAAACGATAAAAACTATAATTAGATAATAAAGTTTATATTTCTTTATAATAGTCGTTTGTAAAATTTCTTTCCAGATTGTGCTACCACTACCATAAACAGTTGTACCATCTTCATCTTCAGTTTCATTGCCATCCGCATCTACTAATATATACTCTTTTCCATCGTCATCTTCCCATACCGAGTCTGGATTTAAAACTTGTCCATTATAAATAAAGTTTAACTCTCCCATTGGTTCATTGATCTCGGTAACAAAAGTTTTGGCAGCATTTACTAAAGAGACTGTTTCTTCAACTTCATCCCCATTTTCATCTTCTACAATTTGAATCATCAAATTGTCTTGAATATATATATAACTGTCATACACCAATACAAAACTTAATAAAAAAGCTCCTATAAAAAGGCGTTTTATTATTCCACTGATCATATTTACTCACCTAGAGTCACGATAAAAATTAGAAGTCAACTAGTTTCATTAATCATTGTAACAATTCAAATTCAAAAATTCACACTTTTGATGTTGTTTTTATCTTAGAAGCTTGACAATTTAATTAAGTAATCCGCTGATTATGAGTAAATACCTCAATTTTTTTTATCGTAGCTATTTCTAGCCGATGAAAATTATTTAAGACAATCACACAAAGCTTTTGATATTTTCTGTAGAAAAGTCATTGTAATTATTCTTAGATTTGCTTATATAAGATAAAAGAAAGTATAATATATTTATGCACATATTTCTTAAGAGATATTGTTTTACTATTTCACAAAAGAAAACCAAAATTAGGATCGAAAATGAGTATAGCTGACCGTATAGCAGGAATCGCCAAATCATATTACAACTCTGCTAGAGATGAACTCGAAGAAGGCTTCGAAGACCTGACAAAACTTTATGAAAAAGGTGAGCTTACAAATGAGATCAAAAAACGCGTAGCTGATTTAAAGTCTTCGAAGTATAAAGACAATAGCGATGAACTAAGTGAAGATGAAGTAGAACAAATTTTAAACGACTTAAAATATGATAATCCAAGTTATTCATCACGCCCTAAAAAGAAAAAGCCAGACTCCAAAATTGATAAGGCCTATGCTCGCCTCAATGTAAGCCCAGCGGATTCTTTGGATCAAATTGAAAAATCTTACAAAAAAGCGATGAAAAAATACCACCCTGATCGATATGCAACAAGTCCTGAAAAACTAGAAGCCGCTACAAAAGTAGCTCAAATGATCACTGAAGCTTACGACACAATTAAAAAAAGCAAGAAATAAACTGAATGGCTATAAATTTCAAATATAAAGTAAAGGATCACAAAGGTAAAATTACTACCGGTAATGTTCTAGCTGAAAGTAAAGAGTCTTTAAGAGATAATTTAATGGCTCTAAAGTTTGAGATTATTTCAATTCGAGCCTTGAGTGTATTTGAAGTCAAGTTTTTAGACCTCAAGTTTAAGATATTCAAAGTCCCACCAAAAGATATTATTTTATTCTTTCGTCAGTTTAACGCAACCCTCAAAGCAGGTATACCAATTCCTATCATTTTAGAAAGTATCTGTAAAAGTCACAAAAATCAAGTTTTTAAAGATACTCTTACTGACATTGGATCTCGTCTTAAAAAAGGTGAAGGTTTGGCCAATGCTTTTCAAAATCATACTCGTGTTTTTCAACCCCTCTTGATCGCTGTTTTACAAGCTGGTGAACTTGGAGGGTTTTTAGAAGTTGTGATTGAAAGATATACCGTCTCACTTGAAAAAGAAAATGAGATGAGTAAAAAAATATGGGGAGCATTAACCTACCCCCTAATTGTATTGGCAATTGCTGTATTAGTTATTGTCATTCTATTTCTAACAGTAGTTCCTAAAATTAAAATTATGTTTCGTGCAAGGCACATGGATTTGCCCTTTGTTACTGAAATGCTTTTTTTAACCTCTGATTTTTTCTCTGCTTACTGGTATCTTGTTTTTCCCGCTCTTATATTTGCTGGCATTTCACTAAAGCAAGCTTTAAATGCTGGTAAATTACGTTATTATTTTGATATGTACGTCATTAAGTCCCCCGTCTTAGGAGACTTATTACTTATGGCTATCATGTCGCGATTTTGTCACATTTTAGTTAATTTGCAGGATGCTGGAGTTTCTCTAATTCAATCTCTAGATATTCTAGAAGTTATATTTAACAATGAATACCTTACTGCCAAATTTCGAACGATTAAAAAAGATATTAGCGAAGGAAAAGGACTAGGGGAAAGCTTTGAAAAAACGGGGATTTTTCCACCCATTGTCGTGCAAATGGTAACCATTGGAGAACAGTCTGGACGGCTTAGTGAAATGCTGCTCACCGTCGCTGGTTTCTTTGAACAAGAAGTAGATTACGCCGTAAAAAACCTTACTTCAATGATCGAACCTATTTTAATTGTTTTTCTTGGTGGAACCGTTTTATTTATCGCCCTAGCATTACTATTACCTATTATTAACTTAACAAAAAGTGTTTAACAATGTACCTCAAGAAAACCAAAACTAAAGGGTTCAATCTTGTTGAAGTTTTAATAACAATCAGTATTTTTTCTACTCTTGCTCTTTTAATGGCAGTATTAACTCAACAATTTGTCATGATCTATTTAAAAGGCAAAGATCAAGCCGACCTTCAGACTCTTACCTCTGCTTTAATTCAAGAAGTATCTAAAGGTGATGACATGTATTTTGATGGCCTTAGTTCTAGTGGTGAAATCATTAGTGCATCTAGCTTTGAACTTAGTTTTGTTCCAAATTATAGAGAGACATCTCCCCCTGCTATTGACTCTGTTAGTAATCTCCTAAGAAGTGTAGATGATGAAGCCGGTCCTCCAAGAGTTAATGGTGACACTGTAGGCGGACTACGTATTCAACTCAATGAGTCTTCTCAAAAGTACGAGTACCGATACTATCTCTCCAAGCATCCTAGAGCAGGAATGTTAGCCCCTGAAGTTTATCTTAAAAAGACTCAAACTGTTAGAAATCCAGAAACCAATCAAGATGTGGAAATTGACTACCCCCTAGAGTCCACTCCTATTCGATTCGTATATAAAGCTCCAGTCAATGAAAGTATCGCTACAAGTTATATCATCTTTCATGGTGGTAATACCCCTCTAGAGTTCGCTGGTACAGAAGCAGCCCCTCCTACCATCACACAGGTACAAGAAAACATGACTAGCAATCGAGCTCAGTTATTTCCAAATCCCTTTAGCCAATTCACCGAGCAAATCATCGTCTATTACCAACCAGAAGTAGAACCTGTCATTATTGACGGTGCAGGTAACCAGGAGCACCTTATTGCTAGACTATTTATAAAACAAACTAATGGATTACAGGCCGGAACCCTAGGCTTTAGTGGCCAAGATTCAGCTGGATATGAAGAAGCAGGTTCAAACAATTCGCTTATTTTATATTATGATCATGAGTTTAGAGTCTTACCCATGATGCAAACTCTTGCCACCAAAAATACTGATGCCACTAGGTTACAGTTTCCAGTTGATCTAGCAGGAATAACAAATAAAATTACACCTTCTAGTTTTAGCTATTATTCTCAAAAGAATACATCTAGCCCTATTGCTATGACTAGCCAAGGAATTAGAAAAGTAGTCAATGAATCAGACCTCAATCAAATTACTTTCGCTCGGCTCGATTTACTAGCTTTGATAGGCGCTAACTATGATAATATCCAATTCCAAGAAATTACAAAAAGAAATTTTACCAACATTATTCCATTGGACATCTTGAAATATTCTCAGGCGATTCACACACATAGCTCTAGCTTCAACTCACGTTTAGGCTTTTCTCCAAGTAATTGTATTGGTGCTAGTGGGACTAAAAAATGTAGATTTGTCAGCTCTAACTTTCCTTCTGGTGAGTTGATAACAATTTCTGATACTTTTCTTATCTCCAACCTAGTATTTGATTCGACACAAGCACCAACCATGATAGGAGAACTATCTGTAATCATAAAAAACGCTAATAAAGCTTACGTCACACGAATAAACTTTTCTACAAGCTCTGTTCAAATTTTTCTAATTGATGGCTACTCTGGTGTGGATCCAGATATTGCAACTATCGACCCTACTTTAAACATATATACAGATTTTCCGTTGGATAACTCACAGTTTATCAATTTTTCTAATTTACAAAGTTCTGGCTTTTTGGATGAAGGTTATAATTATACAAACCCACAAGTTTGGCAAGACTTTTTGGGGGATGGTGATCTAGAGCTCCATCTCGAACTGAGTTTAGACTCTAATATTGAAGGCTTTAATCTTACTTACTACCCAAAATAAAACTACTTTTTCTTGATTAAGTGTCTCACACTCTCAATAATTTTATGGCTAACTTGATCTATAGAAACCTCTTCACAAACAGCTCCTAATTCATTTGCTACCTTGGGCATACCGTATACCACACAAGTTTTTTCATTTTGACCTATTGTATATGAGCCACTATTCCTCATGTTTAGAAGCCCTTTTGCTCCGTCATTTCCCATACCTGTCAAAATAACCCCGATAGACTGCTTAGCGTTTATCTGTGCAATACTGTCAAACAATACATCTACGCTCGGTTGATGACCATTAACTTTAACACCATCTGATACCTTAGCCTTAAAGATTCCATGATCATTTTCAACTGATAAATGCTTTCCCCCAGGGGCAATTAAAACAACTCCTGACTTGATCACATCTCCTGTTTTTGCTTCTTTTACATCCATAGCGGAGCGGCTATTGAGTCGTTCAGCAAAGATCTCGGTGTATCCAGCAGGCATGTGCTGCACAATAGCAATTCCAGGACAATTTGCTGGTAAATGAGAGATGACCTCTACTAAAGCGTCTGTTCCTCCTGTTGAAGATCCAATTCCGATTAAAATATGATCCATAATATACTTCATTGGATCCATACTAATTCGCTTTTTTAGTCTTTCACAAGCTTTCGCTTTAATCAGATTTCTATCTATTTTACTTGCATTCTTTATGGAGCGAATCAAAACCCCTATCATGTTTCCCATGCTCTGAGAATTAGGCTTTGGCACAAAGTCCACAGCACCTCTTTCTAAGCAATCAAAAGTAATCTTTGCTCCTCTTTTAGTGAGCGAACTAACCATAATTACCGGTAGAGGGTATTGGGGAATCAATTTTGTGAGAAAAGAAACACCATTCATTTTTGGCATTTCAATATCTAAAGTCATAACGTCAGGTTTCAATGATAAGATTTTTTCACTAGCTTCGTAAGGATCGGATGCCATTCCAATAATTTCAATTTCAGGATCTTGTGATAAAGCCTGTTTTAAAATAGTTCGCACAAATGCTGAGTCATCTACAATCAATACACGAATCATTAACTCGTCCCCTTTCTATATAGAGACGGACTTATTGAAACCAAACCTTCAACTTCTGACAAAGATTCTGAGTGACCTATAAACAATAATCCACCTTCAACTAAATGTCCCATAAATCGTTTTACTAAAGCCTCTCTTGTAACCTGATCAAAATATATCATTACATTTCTACAAAAAATTACATGAAACTGCTTTTTAAAAGGAAAGCTATGCATAAGGTTAAACTTTCTATAAGTAATTTCACCTAAAACCTCCCTTTTGATTTTACTCGTGGTAGAGGACACCTTTTCTACATATTTATTTCTTAAATCTACAGGTAATGCTGCGATCTTGTCAGTATCATAGATCCCAACTTTTGCAAACTTCAAAACATCTTCACAAATATCTGTAGCCAGTAACCCTGCTTTCCACGAAGAATAATCTGAACCCAATACATCTTTTATGATCATCATGATCGTTGATGACTCTTCTCCACTAGAACTACCAGCACACCATACTCTTAAATCTTTGTTACCTATCTTACTCAATGTTTCTACGATTTGAGGAAGTCTTTCGTTTCTGAGTTGTTCAAAATGAGCGCTTTCTCGGTAGAAAAAAGTATGGTTCGTTGATATTTTATTTACTAATTCAGAAAGAGCAGTGTTTGTTTTGTCTGCTTTAATGTATTCAAAATACTCACTAAATGACTTTAATCCATTTTGCTTGAGGACTTTTTGTAGGCGATTTACTACTAGAAGTTTCTTTTTTTCGGTTAAATTTATTCCAAATTCTTGGTAAACTAGCTTCCTAATTTTTTCAAACTCATGATCATTAATTTGATAATTTGCTATAGTCATCTTCCACTCTTTCCTATACCTTAATAATAAACCCGTTTTAATTGATTTAAGCAACATAGAAAGAATCTTGTATACCAAGCTCATTGATCAATCATTTTATAAACATATATCTTTCGATTTAAAGTCTAAACTTTTAGACCCATATTATTGAGCCACGAATGAAAAATTTTAATTTTACACTTCATTTTTTATCTTTAATATAGCATCTACAGTATACAAAATAATTCGTAAGATATGTAGTGTTGATTATCTAGCTTTGATAGATTTTAAGTTTTCAGGCTATAGCATCAAAAACATTCTAGAAACCCCTACAATAATTTAAACTACTTGTATTGCCTAAAAAAAGAAAATTAGAAACCCTTTATTACTTTATTCTATCCTTTTTTTTGCTATACTATGCTGGGTTATAAAATTAATCAATTAAAGTTAGCTTTGATTGCTAATTTAAAAACAATACACTTATCTATTTTAAATTATTGAGGAACAATGTCTGATAATATATTTAGTTTTGATGATGAACTATTAGATGATTTTGTAAATGATAGCCGCGACCTTCTTGACGAAGTGGAGCCAACACTTTTACAGTTTAAATCTTTACAAAACACTCAAGATTCAGATGAAAACTTCCAAATTTTAAATACTGTATTCAGGTTATTCCACTCCCTCAAAGGCTCCGCTGGATTTTTGGGCTTTGACAACCTAGTAAATGTAGCTCATGAAGCAGAGACACTTTTAGACTTATATCGATCTTCAAAACAAGCCCCTCCCATGGATCAAGTAGATCTTTTGTGTCTTACCTGTGATCTTGTTCGCCAAATGCTTGCTTCAATTAAAACAGATGGAAACGAACAATCTCATGAAGAGTCTGCAAATAAACAAATAGTTCAACTTGAGAAAGCCATTCGAATTACCCAAGGCCACGAAGTTGAAGAAACCATAGAAGTAACTGAGATAACAATCGGCTCTGAGGCTCCTAGTCAAGACAGCCAATTACAAGAAGACACTTTTCAATTTCAAATGGAAATCACTCCTGAAATGATAGAAGTTTTTGTCCAAGAAGCAGATGATACTCTCAAGATCTTTGAAGCTGATATCTTAATTTTAAATCAATTTCCTGACAGTGAAGACTGTATTCAAGAAGCTTTTCGAGAAATTCACTCCATGAAAGGGAATGCTGGGTTCCTAGGATACAAAGATGTAGAAAGAGTTTCTCATAAGGCAGAAAACCTACTCGAAGATATTGCTGAAAAAAATAAAGTCATGAACGAAGAGATTTGTGAAGTCCTTTTAGAAGTTTCTGATATTCTTAAAGCACAGGTGGTTTTAATTTCTAATGGTGAAGATTCAAAAATTGACAATCTACAAGCTATTTTGGACAAACTAGATCGAGTCAGTGGTATTGAACCACAAAACTCTATTCAAGAGCCTATAAAAGAAGATATTACATCAAAAACTTCTATTCATGAACCGGTAAATGAAGATAACGAACCCTCGTTCGAAAAAGCGATTGAAAAACCATCTTCCTCAAAACAAAATGTTCCAGCTCCAGCAATAGAGTCTATTGTGGAAAAAACTTCAGTTACAGAGAAACCTGTACCAAAGAAGCCTAAGCCAAAACCTAAAGGTAATACTAAGACCGAGGTGAAACGACAAGATATTCGTGTAGATTTAGCTAAACTTGATCAGTTAATCGATTTAGTTGGCGAATTAGTTATTGCAGAAGCTATGGTGATTAATAATCCAGACCTCAAAGGATTAGATTTAGAGAATTTTGAAAAAGCTGCAAGGCATTTATCTAAGATTTCACGAGACCTGCAAGATACTACTTTATCGATTCGTATGGTTCCTGTAGCCGCTACTTTTAAGAAAATGATTCGCTTAGTTCATGATTTAGAGCGAAAATCTCACAAAAAAATTCAATTGTTACTTTCTGGCGAAGAAACAGAGATCGATAAAACCTTAATAGAACAAGTTTCAGATCCCTTAGTACATATTATAAGAAACTCTGCTGATCATGGTATCCAGACTCCTGAAGAAAGACGATCTCATGGCAAGTCTGAAACGGGCACAATATCCCTATCTGCTAAGCACGAAGAAGGTGAAGTTTGGATTATCGTAGAAGACGATGGACAAGGGTTAAATCGCAATAAAATTCTACAAAAAGCAATCGAAAAGGATGTTATATCAGCCGATGATCAATTAAGCGACCATGAAGTATGGCAGTTAGTTTTTGAACCTGGTTTTTCCACCGCTGATCAGGTCTCAGATATTTCTGGTCGAGGTGTAGGAATGGACGTAGTCCGTCGAAATATTGAAAAGTTAAAAGGAAAAATTGAAATTCAAAACTCACCCGGTGTTGGCTGTAAAATGATCTTAAAGATTCCACTCACTCTTGCCATCATCGAGGGTATGCTTGTAGAGGTTGGTTCACGATATTACACGGTTCCTCTTCTTTCTATTAGAGAGTCACTCAAGCCCACGAAAGACAATATTCATATAAACCCAGATGGTCAAGAGATCTTGAGTTTAAGAGACAGTTTAATCCCCATTGTTCGACTGCACAAACTGCACAAACTAGAAGCAAAATATGACAAACTTGAAGATGGGATATTAGTAATCGTAGAGTCAAGAAAAGACATTTATGCACTTTTTGTGGACGCTCTACATGGACAGCATCAAACAGTAATCAAACCCTTGAGTGATTACGTCGGCGATATTCGTGGTGTATCTGGCTGTACAATACTTGGTAACGGAGACATCAGTTTGATACTAGATGCCTCAACCTTAATTCAAATTATTCAACAAGATTTTCAACATACTAGGAGCTCAACATGAGTGAAGAAAGTGAACTATTAAACCTAAGTGAAGACACTCAAGAAGGTAAGTTTTTAACTTTTAAAATAAACAATGAAGACTATGGAATCTCTATTCGCTTCATTACCGAAATTATCGGAATTCAGAAAATTACTCCTCTACCTGATCTTGATGGTTGTGTGAAAGGAGTCATTAACCTTAGAGGTAGAGTTATTCCTGTTATTGACGTTAGGATAAAGTTTGGATTAAATGAGCTAGAATATCATGATAGAACTTGTATTATTGTAGTAAACATACAAGACAAATCAGTAGGCCTTATCATTGATGAAGTTGCAGAAGTGGCCAATATTCCAGCATCACTCATTGATCCTCCACCAAATATTAATCACGGTGGTTCTAGTCGATATATTGAAGGTATGGGAAAATTGGAAAATCAAGTTGTTATCCTACTTGATGTTAACAAACTATTGTTCGAAGCAGAGTTAGAACAAATTAATCAAGTTGGATAAGTCAAACTAAACTTGTTTGACTTTTCACACTCTGAACCTATAGTTCTTCTGTAGCCATTACGTATAGTTTAGAGTCATCTACTTCTAATACTACTAGATGACTCTTTTCTAAATCAAAAGGCATTGCTTCATGATGCTCTGGAATACTTAAAAATATATCTTGCTCATCTGGGAATAAACCACTAACTATACGCCCAGTAAAGGTATTTAACAGCTCAGCTACAAAGTCAATCAAAATATCATCTGTTATTTCCATGGCACCAGCATATAACATATCCGCCATTTCTGAGACCATATCTTTTGGCATAATCAAACAGAGACGATAATGTACTGGAGTTTCTACTTCAATTGTATAAACTATTGCATCTTCAATAGCGGAGTAGCTTTGGTTCTCAGCCATTAGCACTTCATAAAACAACATCTCTTCAAAGGTTACTTCACAAGACTCTAATACAACCTCTGCAAGTTTATCATGCTCAAACATCTAAAGCCCCTTCGTCTAATACAAGATTTAATGCATCAACCAGTCTTGCTGGTGAAATAGGCTTCATAAGTACAGTCGTTTTTCCCAAGGCCTTAAGATCTTCTTCACGAACCTTGTTTGTTGTACTAGTTATAACCAATACAGGAGTTTCAGTGGTATGTGGACTTACACGTACTCTCTTTAAAAGTTCAACTCCATTCATAATAGGCATATTAATATCTGTTACCAGTAAATCTGGTACTCCAAAATCACCTTTCATCTGCTCTAATGCTTCTTGACCATTAGCCGCTTCAGAAAAAGTACAAGCATCATATCCAGACATATTAAAGCATGTCTTAATAAACATTCTTGCTGTTTTAGAGTCATCAACTATTAAGATCTTTTTCATAATAAGCCTTAGTTTTTATATACCTTTTTAAACTGTCTCTCAAGTTCAAAAGCTACTCTTTCTAGATCTGACGCCTTTAAATCAAAATACTGCTTATAGTTTGTACTTAGTTCATAACTCATAGAGTCAATACCCGTACTACCACCTGTCATTGATGCCACAAAATCAGCCATATGGACACAAAATACTAAACTCTTATGCTCTTCGTCTGATAATTCAGGGTAATGATAGTATGAGATCACTTGAACTAGAGATTCAGGAAAACCCCACTCTTTAGCTAAATAATGACCCGCTCCACTATGATTAAATCCAACCAAGCTTTCTTCAAACTTTAAAAAACAAGATTTTTTCTCATCTTGATACTGTTGATATTTTTCCGTGACAGCTTCTTTAGTGTGTAGTTCTTCTATTTTTTTTGAAACTACACTTTTACCTAAATCATGTAATAAACCACCAGTATATGCAACATCAACATTTACTGTTTTTCGGGCATAAGGAGCTAATAATTTTGCACTAATAGCAGTACGTAAGGAGTGCTTCCAAAGCCCATGTTCTTCACAAAAGTACCCACATAGGTTTTCGCCTAAATTGGTACCAAGCCTCATAGCTAAACTGAATACTATTCGTTCACCTAATAAAGTAATTGCTGTATGCAAAGAATCAATTTGATTACTTAAAGAGTAGGCTGCAGAGTTAATAATCTTCAAAATCTCCGCTGTTAAATGAGCATCTTCACTGATAACTTTTACAATGGACTTCATTGAATAGTCTTCATCTGAGGTAACTTCTAACAGCTTCAAGATACTTTGAGATGGAGGGATAATCTCATCCAATTCATCTTCAACATCTACACTTATTTTAAGATTTACACTATTTTCCATGATCGTTTTTACCTTTATTTATCTTCTTTCAAATATCTAGTCAGGTAATCTTCTAAAGCACTCTTAGATAATGGCTTAGGAATAATTGCAGATACGCCAGAATCCAATAATTGTGTCGTATCTTTAACTGTAACATAAGCAGAAACCATTATAATTGGAATCTCCCCAAATTTATTTGATTCTCTCACCTTTTGGGCAAGTTCTTCTCCAGTCACCTCTGGCATCATTCGGTCTGTGATTATACAATCAATATCTCCGTTATCTTCTAAGATATCCCAAGCTCTTTGAGCATCACTTGTTTTAATACCAACATAGCCCATTCGTTCTACCATTTTACAGGTCATGATTCTTGCAGCTTCTTCGTCATCTACTATTAATATCTTATGCATTATAATTCCTCCAAGACTTACTTACAGCTCTTTGTCTTCCAATCCAGGCGATTTCAAAATCACTCTTCCACCATCTACATCAACCACAACACTTCTTGAATTGTTTCCACCAACATCTTCTGCTATTGCACCTAATCTATACTTCCACAACATCTTTTTGGTTGCTAAAATATTTCGTTTCCCTATATTAAAAATTTTATTTTTGTCGGCAACACAAGCACCGCCTGCCAGCTTAACGATAATTTTTCCTAACTTATCTGCACCTACGGCTTTTTCCATCAATTTCAAAACATATGGAATACCCGTGTCAACAAAATAGCCCGGTAGCTCGGTCGCCTTCTCTTTATTTAGTTTAGAGTCAGGTAAAGCGCAATGGACCATGCCTACACAATGTGTCTTAGGATCCATTAAAATGATTGCTATACAAGAACCTAAAGCTAGTGTTTCAATAACATCGCCAGGTTTAAAAACTGCGCCTGCCTCACCTATTCCTAAAGTAATTGTACCCATATATTTACCAGTCTGATTGCCTTATATCTTCAACTAATGCTACAACGTGGTTCCCTGAACCAGAGTCAAAAGCAATCTTTCTTCCAATTTTGCCGCCTGTTTCTGCTATTCCTATTTTTAGTCCAATATAATTGAACACTTCCCTAGCAAACTTTACATTGCTAGTACTCAAGTTTCTATCTTTAGAACTTGCCTTTTCTTTAAATGCTCCTCCGTAGTAATTAACTACAATATCTTGACGTTTTGAGCCACTTTTAACAAACAAACTCACTAAAGTCAAAATGCTTGGATAAGCATATAAAGTTGATTCTTCTTTTTTTGAGCTGAAGCGATTATACTGAAAATAACCAGCTCCCCCTCGTCTTTTTTTTACATCAAAAAGTGTGTAAACTATACCAGTAGTAACAACCGAGTATATTGTTTTCTTTTTTACTGGAAAAATTATATAACCTGGTTGTAATAAAAACTCCTGATCACTCAATGACTCTTCGTCTAAGTCACGCCTTTCACTCATTAATGTTCCATTTTCTTTGGACTAATATAAATATCAGTCTACACTCAGACTTTTCATGATAGCTCTATAACTAGTACTTTAATCATATTAAAAAGCGTTTGTATCAATCCATTGAGTTCTTGATTTAAAACTCCAATTTTATAAAGTATTATTCTATCACTACCCTTGATACTTAGACAAAATATTTTCTAACAAATTTTATAGTTTTCATAATATTTACACATCAACTCATAAAAAATTTAAATACTCCTACCAGAGAAAAAAATGAAAACTTTAAGAAATATTGTTAATTCTTGTTTATTTCTGTCCGAATTAGTTCAAAACAGTATTTTAAGGATTACTTATGAAAATTTCATTTTTTAAAACATACAAGTCTATTAATTCAAACTCATCGAATGTTACTAAAACTCAAAAGTTTGAATTTCAGGTTCCCAAAGCCCTATCTCACTCCAAAGAATCAGAGAAGCCATCCAACTTAAAGATGGCCTTCGGAACTAAATTGATTCAAAGGTTAGACGCTAATCGATCAAAGTTAAAGAAATCAAATTCTAAGGCCAATTTACAAATCAAAAAACGGTTAGAAACTCTACTCGGCTCCAATGATTCATTAGAAGACAGTAAAATCACTAAAACCTTAGATAAAATCCCATTAAAAAGATACTCTTCTGAAGATACAAAAGCATTAAAAGATTACGAACTGAACATTTTAAAGTATGTTGGTAACCATAAAGATCCTTATGGTAAAATTAGAGGATTCAATAATATCTCTCTTAGAAAGTAAAGCCTATGGGGTTTAATGTTTATAATTTTCTACCAATTACTATATTTACTGCTTAGCCCTTTTATTTGCCTATATCTCTTAATCCGAAAGGATACGAGAAAAAGGTTTTTTCATATGCTAGGCTTTCTGCAAGAAGAAAGCAACTCTGGTTTTCCTAACTCTCAAAGCCTATGGCTTCATGCTGTTAGTTTCGGAGAAACCAAAATAGCCTTAGAATTTTTAAAAGAAGGGATACAAAATCAAAGTGTCCCTACAAACATCTGTTTTACAACCACAATTGAAGATGCGATGATTTGGTTTCAACAGGAGTCCAAAACACTTAGTCCTCATGTAAGTATCTATTGTTATTTTTTACCCTTAGACTGTTTACCTGTTATGTTTTATTTCATACATAAAATCAAAGCAAAGAGCCTTTTTTTATCAGAAACAGACTTTTGGCCTAGTATACTGTGGCTCTGTAAACAAAAAAAAATTCCTGTCTATCTGATAAATGGTCGAATTAGCAAGACGTTATCAAACAATCTTCTACGCTTCCAGAAAAGCTCAATAAAGATGCTCCAAGCTATAGACTTATGTTTTGTCCAGTATCCCAATGATAAATCCAAACTAGAAGGCCTTATTAAACAAGATAATATACATGTTTACGGCAACGCTAAATTTGACCTACTACATCCTCAAGCCTTGAATGAAAAATATTCTGCTCTTAAATTAAATGATAGACAAGCATGTGTTTTAGGTAGCTTTCATCCAGATGAATGTAAGTTGTTTTTGACGGTATTTAAGCAATTTAGCTCCCAATTACTATTTGTAATTGCTCCCAGAAACTTAAACTCTATTACAGCATTAAAGTTGATGTTAGACAAAAATAAACTCTCTTATGATTTAAGCTCACAAATACCGTCCCTAGAAAGTAAAAAAGACATTATTATTCTTGATGAAATGGGAGTCCTTTCTTCTCTTTACCAATATTGTAATATCAGTGTCATTGGAGGTAGTTTCAATCAAGTGGGAGGGCATAACTTTCTTGAACCCATTTTATATAAAAAACCTGTCTTTGTAGGCCCATTTTTTAGAAATTTCGAACATGACATTCAAGAGTTTTTAAAACTTAATTATATTTGGCAAGTCTCCAATGAAAAAGAGATCTCTAGACATTTCACTGACTATTTAAACAACCCTAAACCTTATATAGAGTCTAGCTTAAAAGCAAATCAACATCTTAAATCACATCAAGGAGTCCTTCAAAAAACGTGGAACAAAATAAACTAAAAATAGTACTAATCCTTGGCTCTGATAAATGGGGCGGGGGAGAAAAGCATGTATTTGATCTTATTGACAACCTAAGAGGGCATTTTGAATTTGTGTTAATTACAAAACACTCTAAAACTTTGAAAGACATATTCTCAAAGTTTGATATAGAACACTTACAATGGCAAATGAGCTTTAGTCTCTCCAATATCTCACAACATAAAAGACAAATTGCATGGCTCAACTCTAGCTCTGCAAATGGTGTACATTGCCATCTAAATGACGCTAGCTTTATGTTATCTCTATACCGACCCTTTATACAAACTAAAATAATTTCTACTGTTCATGGATTTTCTTCTCATCTTTATTATTTGCTACCCCATTATTTAATATCTGTATCCAATGCAATTCATAGTTATCTCCTTCCCATGAGTCGAAAAAAATCTTGTGTAATTTATAATGGAGTTAAAAATGAAGAGATCATTCAAAAGTCCCCGACTAAAAACCAAGCCTATGTTTTTGCCACAATTCACCCAAACAAGGGACAAGAGTTTATTTGTAACTCTCTAAAACAAGCTGAATGCCCTAGTAAAATTACTTTTGTAGGGACAGGTAGTAACAACTATGAAGATAGGCTACGCACTGCTATGAGTGAAACAAGTCCTGAAATTTCATGGATACCAAAAACCGGAGACCTTCAAAAATATTTTGAATCTGCATCTTTTATAATTATACCCTCATTCAAAGAAGCTCTTAGCTATGTCGCACTAGAGGCTCTTAGTCGAGGTATCCCTGTTTTAGCCTCTTCTACAGGAGGACTGAGTGAAGTGTTTGAAGACCAAAAACATGGACTCTTTTTCAAAACAGGAGATCCAGTCGACTTTGTAAAAAAACTAGAGCAAATGAGTAGAGACCATTTAAAGTACAAACAATACTTACTGGAAAATAGTTTTTTAGACGAAAACCCACACTTCAAAATTGATGAAATGTGTAAAACAATCTCAAAGTTTTATTTGCAAAAGCTAATATAGAGGTTTATTTTTTTATTGGTATAACCAGTTTTTGTCCAACAACTACATATTTTTGGGCATCAATTTTATTGAACTTCGCCAAATTAAAAAAGTATGATGAGCGACCTAAAAACTTTTTAGCAATAGAGCTTAAAGAGTCTCCACTTCTCACCCTATAAATTTTATATGAGTATTTATCTATTGAAAACAACGAGCTTTGCTCTTCACTTTCGATCAATTTGATTTGATCTACTACGCTAGATTTAACACCTTTTAAAATTAATTGTTGGTTAGGATGAAGCATCGGTTTTTCAAGATCATTCCAACTCATAATTTCTTTGTATTTAGCTGGGTCTCGATACATTTTTCTAGCAATCAATAATAAAGACTCACCAGGTTTAACATTGTATAACAGCTCCCCATCCTTTAACTGAATAGAGCTTTCTACTTTTTTTACCGACTTGATTTTAGTGTTATTCTCAATCTGTGACTTAGCTTCTTCTACAGAAACATCTTCCAAAAGATCCAAGTTTAAATCTAAACTTTCTACATTGGTACTTGGTTCTTCGAATTCGTATTTTTGCTCAGACTCTATAATTCTTTTCTCTTCTTCTCTCTTTTTTTCAGTACTTCCACGTAATTGATCAAAAAGGGCACGAATCCGTGTTAATCGCTCACTAGACATACCTTTATTTTTGGCAGAATAAGAAATTTGTGTAAATGCAAAGAAATATATGATTGTGAATGCCAAAATTTTCATTTGAGCCCCTCTTGATAAAGAGATTATAGTTGATATCTGTCTTCTAAGTAGAATACTTGAGTATATAGTCTTTGTGTAATTTATACAAAAGGTTTTGATTTTTAGATACTTTTGTATAAATGTAGATCTATTGTATTATTTTGGGTATTTTGAGCTTTTTACCAACATACAAACGATCTGGATTAACTTTTGGGTTTGCCCGTTTTAGTTTTGAAAATGATACTTTAAACTTTTTAGCTATTTTCAAAAAAGTGTCTCCGCGCTTTACTTTATAATCTATATACTCTACCAATATCTTAGGGTATTTCGTAATAATTGGTCTTTGGGTGTTTTTATAAAAACTATCTCCAACCGTCTTGGGTAAACTCTTATACTTTTGTAAAAACTTTACGACTCCATTTGCAATATGCTTTGACATCTCTTGCCTAGAAGATTTTGAATTGAAATAAGCTTCATCTTTTTTATTAGTAATAAAACCAAGTTCGATTAAAACAGACGGGGTCTCAATGTTTTTCAAAACTACAAATGCCTCTCGTCTCACCCCTCGGTTTCGGCGACTCTTTACTTTTTTCATTTCATAGGCTAAAGCTTGAGCAAATAATGCACTCTCGTTCATAGTTTCATTTTGCATCAAATCATCTAGGATTTCATTTAAAATTAATTCAGACTTTTCTTTTTTGGTCGCTAAAATTTTTGGAATATTTTTCTTTGGACTCTTACTTTTATAATCCTTAGCACCTTGCTTTGATATATAAAAAATCTCAAATCCATGGGCACTAGGAACAGAGGCATTCATGTGCAGTGAGATAAATACATCAGCACCCGCATAATCATTTATCTTTCCTCGATCACCTAACATAATCTTATAGTCTGAGTCTCTTGTCATATAAGCAACAAGCCCAGGCTTTTTATTTATTTCATCTCTTAAAGCTCTAGACATTTTTAAGACAACTTCTTTTTCATTGCTAAAGGAGCCTTGGGCCCCAGGATCTTGTCCACCATGACCTGCATCAATACATACCACAAAGTTTTCGGATCTTTTATCAATTTGCTTTCTTGCCAAATAAGGACTTGGAAAAGTAACCTCTAAAGTCTTATTTTTATTGATTAATTTAGATGAGAGTTTTTCAACACCACGAGGGAAAAACTTAAATTGTAAACCACGCTTATACTTACTCACCCAAAAAGAAATTGCCAGCAAGTGGCTTAAATCTTGTCGTTTACTAAAACGAGAATTTACTGCATTAGGAACAGTATAAACATGAGCGTGATTTTTTTGAACTTTATAAGAACTATATTTAATAGCCTTATCAAAGTTTAATTGCACCTTTAAATAAAGGTCATCTTCTAGTGTTTGCCAAGACAACAATCTTGCCTTTGCCGAATAAGTCGTAGTACCAAAAAAGATAAATAAAAATAATATTAAACTATAACGAAACACTAAATAAACATCACTTTTCTGACAAAAACATGGCTACAATCGAATGAATTGTTCAATTCTGTACATTTTTGAGGAAAAAATCAAGTAAAATTAAAAAAAATGTTGATTTTTTTTACTATGAAGAGTAATATCGCAAATCCAATCTGACCTTTGTGCTGCAAAGGCAAAAATTGAGTACAAAGATTAAAGGAGATTACAATGGCAAGAAGATGCTTCTTGAGTGGAAAAAAAGCTGTTACTCTTAAAAGAGTTTCTCATTCCCATATTCGAACAAATCATAAGTTTAAACCAAACCTTCAAACGGTAACTATCTTAGTTGGAAACAACAAGAAAAAAGTTAAAGTTTGTACTAAGATGATCAAAGCTGGAAAGACAATTGGTCTTAAAATTACTTCTAAAGAGTATAAAAGAGCAAAAAGATCTGAAAGCGGATTAATCGGTTAATTCAGACTTATAAAAAAAGAGCCTTAGTTTTTGGCTCTTTTTTTTTATCCCAAAATAAATCGATGAAGTTCCAGGGTTTAAATTTCTATTGCTTACCCCCTCTATGTTGATCCTTTATCCGATGCCAGATCTTTAAACATCTCGACTAATCCTAGAGTTAATCTAGACATAGTTTTGTAATCAATTTTATCTATGGTATCTGTGTCTTTATGATAGTGAGGGTTTCGTAGGTGAGCTGTATCTGTAAGCATCAATGCTTTATATCCAAATTGCCAATAAGACCATTGATCTGAAAACCCAATCTCTTTAATCAAACTAGGCAAACTAGCCCCTTCCGATGGCAAAGCATTGGTTTTTCTAAAAGCGTATATGCTATCACGAACCAAAGACCTTGAATCTCTGTTACCTACAAATGATATAAAGTTACCTTTTGTGGGATAAATCAAATTGAGTGGAAATGGATAATCTTGAGAGTTTTTTTCATGACTATAAAAACCCAAGCTTTCTAAGCTGATCATCCCAATAATATCTTCACCACGTCGATGTGATAACTCTGCACTCACGTAGCTCCCCATCTCTTTCGTTTGAAAGTAAGGAGGCTCTTCATTTACAAAGGCAACAAACTTAATTGTATGGTGTAAGTTAAATGGCTTCAATAACCTTGCTAGCTCTAGCAACACTGCAACACCTGTAGCATTGTCATCAGCACCTGGAGACCCTATCACTGAGTCATAGTGTGCGCCTATAACCAAGGTTTTAGAATTTACCCCCTTTTTTATCGCCACAACATTTTCTACCTCTAAAATGTCTTTCATTTTCTTGACACCGTACAAGTCATAACCTCTCCTTTTTACAACATTATAGCGCTCTAAATTTACGTCATAGCCTATACTAGTAAAAGTAGATTGTATAAATTGAGAGGACAACTGTAGCTCTTTGTAATTCAATACATTTCTATGGCCTATCTTACTCGCTAAATGAGATACAGTCGTTTTTAATCTTTTTTCAACTTGTGAAAATTCTTCTCCAGGTTTATAAGGCACTCCTGTTGCCATTGGCATAGAGATGCCATCCAACAGATAAGCAGCAATAACTAACAAAACAACAATCTTAAGTAGAACAACACCCTCAAATAGGGAAAAAACACGTATAAACATAAGCACCTCCGTTGGCTCATGTATCGCAATTAATAAGCCAAACCTATTTACTAGGGCTACAAGCTTTCATGCAAGAACTCCATTGCACTATTTTCTTTCAATGCACCTATCACATTGCGCATATAGGAACCAAAAAGGACAAAAATCCACAATTTTTGTATACTCCATCTCAATGCTTGAACCGATTAACATACACTTAAGTCCATTCACTGTATTTTTCTGGAGACTCCTTTGAAACTTATCCCCTTTGTCGCCTCTACACTCTTGTTTCTTATCTTTACTTTTCATGCTGATATCGCAAATTATTGGGGGGGCGGAGATACTGCCTATTTTATGCGATCAATTCATTCTTTAGTAAATGATGGAGATTTATGGCTAAGTAAAGAAGAGCTTAAATATGAAAACTATATGAAAATATCTCCCATAACTTTGGGAGACCGACTCATTAACTCTGACACTCATCGTTACTCGTTTCACCCCAATGGACTTGTTTTTTTTATGACTCCATTTTATGCCTTAGGTGGAAAAACAGCTACCGTCTTCGCCTCTTCACTTCTAAATTGCATCGGCTGCTTTTTGATCTTTTTAGCTCTTAGAAGGCTTGGTATTGACTATTTAATCTCAGTTATTTTAGCCCTCTTATCTCTCTGGAATCCTATTATAATGGGTGCAAGCACTATCTTAACTCCAGATGCCCTAGCTTATCCCATTGGCGCATTTGTTCTATACTCTTGGGCCTACGACCTTTTCAAATCTCCCCGGTTTATGACTCGAGTATTTTTGCCATTAATTATCCTAGCTGGATTTAATCACCTTAGATTTATCCCAGCTTTAGGTATATTTTTTCTTTATCATTTATGGAAGAAAGATCATTTAAAAAAATCTGTATATGTAGAAATATCGATAATCTCTGGTGTTATGCTTTTTGTATGGTATTTGTTTAATTGGCATATCACAGGAAACCCCCTGCCAAACAATTTTATGACCTCCGCTGGCAACAATCATAGTAGTTCTTTTGCTTTAGGAACATTATTCAAAGCCGGCTTACTTGGCATATGGTTAGATCAACAAAGCGGTATTTTTATATATTATCCGATCAGTTTTGTTTTCCCCTTAGGGCTCTACTTCCTTTCAAAAAGTAAAAAAGATGAAGCCTACATTTTAATAGTCTTCATTACCTTCAATACAGTCTTTTTAGGTAGCTACTTCAACTGGCATAGTCAATGGGGACCCCCAGGGCGATTTACAAGTATAATGATTCCATTTTTAACTTATCTCTGCGCTATCTGCATACAAGAGCTCACCCTAAAGCTAAAAACATGGATATTTCTAAGCCCTGCATTAGTAGTTAGTACTTATTACATCTATTGCACATGGACTTATCCCACACTTTTAATGCCCATGAACCCAATAAATAAAACTAACATCACTAATCAAAACAGCTATCTAGTTTATCTCTATAACAAAATGAGCATTAACCTTATGGATTATATACCTGAATTTATATGTATCTTTGAATGGGACGATCTCTTTCAGGCTCTTTGCTTTTTATTACTTATTGGAAGCCTTTGCCATTGTATTCTTCGATTTCACCAAGAAGAAAAGGCCGTGCTAAGTATAATATTTTGTATATTATCCCTAGCAGGAATCTCCGTCTGTTCTGAGTTTGATAAACAGAGCCGGCCAGATCCTATTGCTTCAGATCCTAGATGGAAAAGTACCCCTATGAAAAGCATGTTTAACTACGAAAGAATGTATTTAAATCCTGCCGTTAGGGCTTATCAAAAGCAAGAGTTTCATAAAGCTTTAGACCTATGCCATATCATTTACCAAGTAGCACCTAAAAACTATGACAACCTCTTACTGTATTTTCTTATATATATGCAAATGGGAGATAGTATTAACGCGATTCAATACCTTAATCAAATTGAAGCTTCCAACATACCTAAAATCAAACACAAGCAATTTCAAAGCATCCTTAATCAGATACTTCGAAGTTCAAATGGAACCTATTACAAAGAGGTCATAACTAATAAATTAAAAGAGTTACAATAATTAAATCAGTATTCTTTTTGATGATCTTATAAGCCGATAAAAAAGAAATACACCAACAATTAATTCTGGTACCATAAAAGTAAAATTATAAGTAAAAGAAATCTGTAAGCCTTTTTCAAAACTCATGCCATCGGTGAAAAACAATATCCCTGAAGTCACATGAAATACAAAGCGCAAGATATAAGCTAAAACAATTGACTTCATAGGATGATTTCTTAAAAAGCCAAAACAGCCAAGTGCAATGTTTGCAAATATATAATCACAAAAAAATGGCCCTATACCTATCGCCACTCCACCGGATAAAAAAGATAAAATACCAAAATTTAGTCCCGCCAAAATCCCAATTTTTGGCCCCAAGCGAAGTGCGCATAAACAAATCGGCACACCAGATCCTAAAGTAACTGACCCTCCAGCAGGCATTCGAAAAACACTAATCTGAGACAAGACAAATGCCATTGCCACAAAAACAGCTGCTTCTATATACTTACTAATTGGTCTCTTATCCATATTAATCTTTCTAGCCTATCTTGCGGTAGTTAGTTTCATTAGTGCTAAACGATGACCTAGTTTCTGTCTAAGCACTTATCTCATCGTTAATAATCTATACTAATATGAAGCCATAAAAAAAACACCCAAAACTTTAAGCTTTGGGTGTTTATTTATACAATTGAATTTAATTCAATTTCTAGAAGTCGTTTTCTTCTACTTCTTGAGCAGAAAGTGAAAATCTTCCTTGTCGATCTTTTTCAATCAATTTTAATGAAATGTGATCTCCCTCTTGTAATACATCGCTTACAGAGTTTAATCTACCTTTCTTAGAAATCTTAGAAATATGTAGAAGACCTTCTTTACCTGGTAAAAATTCACAGAAAGCTCCAAAATCAGTAATTCTGATTACTTTACTTTCATAGATTTCTCCAACTTCAGGATCAGTAACCATGCTCTTGATAAATCCATAAGCACCATCACCTTTTTCACCATCACTTGCCAAAATCTTAACGATACCACGGTTGTTTGCTTCGTCTTCTGAGATTTCAACTTTACAGTCATACATTTCAGAGATTTTTCGAATCATTTTTCCACCAGGCCCAATAATTTCTCCAATTTTTTCTTTTGGAATTTCAATCATTAGGATTCGAGGAGCAGTAGCTGCAATTTCTTCTCTTGGAGTAGAGATTGCACCATTCATTGACTCTAAGATCTCAAGTCTAGCTTTTTTAGCTTGCTCAAGAGCAGTAGTCATGATTTCAATAGTGATTCCTTCAATTTTGATATCCATTTGTAAAGCAGTAATACCTTCTGTAGTACCAGCTACTTTAAAATCCATATCTCCATAATGATCTTCAGCACCTTGAATATCAGTAATAACTGTATACTCACCACTAGCTTCATCCATGAAAAGACCCATTGCAATTCCTGCTACAGGAGCTTTAATTGGAACTCCACCAGCCATCATTGCCATGATTCCAGAACAAACTGTAGCCATAGAAGATGAACCATTAGACTCCATGATTTCAGAAACTAATCGAATAGTATAAGGAAAATCTTCTTGTGAAGGTAAGATTGCTCGGATTGCTTTTGAAGCTAACTCTCCGTGACCAATTTCTCTTCTACCAGGTCCAACAAATCTCCCGCACTCACCAACAGAAAATGGAGGAAAGTTATAATGAAGATAAAATGGCTCTCTAGCACTTTCATCAAGACCGTCTACGAATTGAGCGTCATCTCCACCACCAAGTGTTAAAACACCTAAAGATTGAGTTTCACCTCTTGTAAACAATGCACTACCGTGAAGTCTTGAAAAGATATCAATTTCACTATTTAATGCTCTTAACTGATCTACTTCTCTATTATCAATACGTTTTTTATCAACAACGATCATTTTTCTGATTACATCATACTCAATGTCATGTAAATACTCGTGTACAAGATTTTTCAATGAAGAGTCTGCTTCAAATCTTTCAGCAAAGTTTTCATCGATAGCTGCTTTTAACTCAACACTTTTTGCTTCTCTTTCTAATTTAGAAGAAATTTCAAAAGATGCTTTAAATGGCTCATAATAAGCTGCAACTAACTCACTGTATAACTCTTCGTTACGAACAGGAGGAGTATAAGATTGCTTTTCTTTTCCGACTTTAGCAACTAACTCTTCAATACAAGAACAAATGGTCTTAATATTGTCATGAGCAAACTTCAAAGCCTCAAGATATTGATCCTCAGACAAGATACTTGCTTCAGACTCAACCATTGTAATTGCTTTTTTAGTACCTGCTACCAACAAATCTAAATCACTTTTAGCCATTTGATCTGTACTTGGGTTACAAACTAATTTACCATCAACAAGCCCTACTCTAACGCCACCGATTGGTCCGTTAAAAGGAGAGTCAGAGATAGATAATGCAGCAGAAGCAGCATTGATCGCCATGATTTCAGGTCGATTTTGTCCATCATAAGCAAGAGCTTGAAGAATTATTTGAGTCTCATTTTTATACTTTTCAGGAAAAAGTGGTCGAATTGGTCGATCAATTAATCTTGAGATCAAAGTCTCTTTTGTTGTAGGTCTAGCTTCTCTTTTGAAAAAACCACCTGGAATCTTACCAGCTGCATAAGTTTTTTCTCGGTAGTCAACTGTCAAAGGAAAAAAGTCTTGTCCTTCTCTTGCTGTTGTTTTTGCACAAGCACTACCAAATACTACAGTATCTCCAGCTTCTACAATAACAGATCCACCAGCTTGACGAGCAATTTTACCCGTACTAATACTAAATCCTAATTCTTTACATTCTATTTTTGTTTCATTAAACATATTTAGCCTATTACTTTCTTATTTCAAGACGTTTGATCAATGTTTTATATCTTTCTTCACTTTTTCCACGAAGGTATTTAAGAAGACTTTTTCTTCTTCCAATAAGAATCATTAACCCTCTTCTTGAAATATGATCATGGTAATGAGTCTTGAAGTGCTCTGTTAAAGCTTTGATTCTGTGAGTCAAAACAGCAATTTGAACTTCTGGAGATCCTGTATCACCCTCTGCTGTTGCGTACTCTTTAATTACTTCTTGTTTCTTTTCTTTTGAGATAGACATTTCTAGCCTTTTCCTTTTCTTACATCTAAAACCATTTTTGTTCTTTGGCTTAGGTTCATGATCAAACAACTTCTTTCTAATAATCAATTGACGTTGCTTGGGTATATATTTATTTTGCTTACTAACACTGTCTTTCAGACAAAAAGACTATACCAATCTTTTCTTTAGCAATAGTAACAGCGCAATATAACCCATAGTACCCTATCCTTGTAAATGATTTTCCATATTCTAATAGCTAATCTTTTACATATAAAGAGTACAAGTCCTCCCAAATTTTGTATTTTTTTGTTTGTTTTTGTATTTTTTGAACTTTTTTTTCATGTTTTTCTATTTTTTGCCGATAAGTAATGTAATGAAATCTTATCCATTTATATATAAAGACAAAAAAATTAATTTTCGCTTTCCTGTCCATAAGGTTGCACTTGAGTGTAACTATGACCAAGCGGTTGTATTAGAACACACACGAGCAGAGTCAGAAAAGTTTGCTCGTACTCCCTATTGGATCCAATGTCCTAGATTGATCAGTGCTGTACACAGGATTGAAAGTAAAGGCTGGATTAAAATCCTTGAAGGTTTTGTTCAGGGACCCTATAAGGATCAATGGAAACAATTCACTGATGAAGTTCCACAGATTCTCAAAGACACACTACAAACAAGCTATTACGATGCATTAAAAAGCGAAGATCGATTAAACGTAGCAGGTGTCCAAAACCCTTTCCATTTGAAATGCTTACATTCGCATTATGGATTTTACCTAGTACACAAAAAGGGATTTGTCGGAGAGTTTGTTCATGGAATGATTTTATGGAAAATGAAAAGAGATCAACTAAATCCTCTTGGCACATATTGCGATGCCGATCTTCTAGAATGCGAGGAAGAAAATGATTAAAGGTTTATATACATCAGCTATGGGGATGTTAATTCAAGAAGCTTCTTTGAGCATTACCACCAATAATCTGGCTAATGTTAATACTACAGGCTATAAAAAAGAGCGAATAACTTTTGAAGAGTTTCCTAATATTCTTGAGCAAAGAATCAATGACACCCAAGTTCCAGACGGCCAAAAACACTATAAACCACCACAAATTGGGCGTCTTGGAACAGGCGTTATCTTAGATCGAGTTACGACTGACCATGAAACAGGCTCCATGGCACCTACCGGAAATGCTACAGATTTCATGGCTCATGGCAAATCTTATTTTGCTTTGCAAACTCCAGATGGAATTCAATTTACAAAAGACGGTCAATTTAGAATTAGTAACGATGGTTTTTTAACAAATAGACAAGGATATCGAGTTTTAGGACATCCAGGTCAAAAGCCAGCAAGCCCAGCAATAGATGATAAGGGGAACCCAGCCAACTGGTTAACTCCAATCAAAGTTCAATCTGCTACCGGGTTAACTGTGGATGTAACGGGACGTGTTATGCAAAACAATCAATTTGCCAACCAAAGCATCTTGACTGTTAATTTTAAAGATACCAATCAAATGGAAAAAGTTGGACAAAACAATTACAAAAGACTCAGTGGAGAGGTTTTAGTAAACAAGCAAAATGAAATCTCCCAAGGACATTTAGAAAAATCAAACATAAATATAGTCAATGAAATGGTAAACATGATTAAAGTTTCTCGTGGATACGAGACAAACTCTAAAATCCTAACTGGGATTGATGAGTTACTTGGAAAAGCTGTTAATCAAATCGGAACCTTAAGGTAGGAGTTAAACTTATGATGCGAGCACTTTATATCTCAGCTACTGGGATGCAGGCACAGGATAAAAATATCTCAACCATCACGCAAAATTTATCAAACGTTAACACAAATGGTTATAAAAAGCGTGTTGCAAACTTTGAAGACCTCCTATATCAAACTCTTAGAGAGCCAGGGACCGAGCTAACCGATGGAGTTTCTGCTCCCACAGGGATTCAACTTGGAAACGGGGTTCGAGTAACTGGAATATCAAAAATTAATACACAAGGTGGATTTCAAATTACTGATAATCCTTTCGATCTAGCTATCGAAGGGGAAGGTTTTTTTCAAATTCAACTACCTAACGGAAGTATTGGATACACTAGAGACGGAGCATTTCGTCCTGATGCTACTGGTCAACTCGTAAATGCATCTGGTTTAATACTAGATCCTCCTATTGTAGTTCCTCAAGATGCAGAAAGTGTCACTGTTGGTACTAATGGAGTTGTATCTGTTATACAAGGGGACAATCAAACGGCTGTACAAATCGGACAAATCCAAACGGTACGATTTATCAATCCCGGAGGAATGAAAAACCAAGGTCGAAATATTGCAACAGAAACAATTGCCTCTGGAGCTCCCTTACAAGGTACACCTGGGCAAGGAGAGTTTGGTACTATCGCCCAAGGTAGTCTTGAAACTTCAAACGTAACTGTAGTAGATGAAATGGTAAACTTAATCACAGCACAAAGAGCTTACGAGTCTAACTCTAAAGGCATTCAAACTGCCGACTCAATGCTGCAAACCGCCAATGGTTTAAAACGATAATCTAATTAATTAGAGCCCCTGATACCTTAAGTATCAGGGGCTTTTTTTATATGGACACAAAAAATAAACTTTAACTTACTTCAAACAAACTTTAACTAACAACCTAAACTTACCTTAACTCCTGTCAGCATTCGATTGTAATGGAGCAGTGTGCTTTATACTCAAAAAGGATAAAGTAATTATCACGAACCAGCACAAGTAAAAGTCGAAAAAAAAAGCCTCCCGAAGGAGACTTGAACCATTGGGTATCATATGGGTTTAGTTTTGTTTAATCCCTAAAAACATAGTTGCACGAGCACCATCTCCGCCCGTTGCATTGCTATCATTATCATAATCCAAACCAAGTAAAAACTCTTCGTCAGCTGACATAAAAAATCGCATTTTAAAATCGATATTATTACCCTCAAAACTAGAATCTAAACGAAACATATGTCCACTTGTGGTAGCAATGCCACCCTCTACACGAGCAAAAGAAGTACTTCTTGAGGCTAATCCCACAACATTATCTAAAAACACACTATTTCCATTAAAAACTAATTTCCCTAGTTGGATCACTTCTGATGTAGCAATACTCGTACGATAAACAGTTGAGTTTGCAGATGTGGGACTAAAAGTGGTCCATTGAAATAAATTGTATGTAGCGGTAAAAGTAGTGCTAGCACTGGTTTTCATCATAATAGATAATCTATCATTATTTACTGATGTACCACTAGGAGAGATAGCAACGCTCTCATTAATACCAACATGCCAATCTGACCCTAAAAACTGTAGACGATCTTTAGTAACATTTAATGACAAAAGTCCTGTTTGAACTCTTACCGGTACGGTAGAAACTAAACCTGCAGTTGTTGTGGCAAACCCAAATCCATTAGATACCATCCCTACATCTTTGGTCGTATCATGATTTAGATCCAATTGGGCTATTACACCATTACCCCTTGCAGTTAAAGTCGCAAATCCCCATCTACCTGTAAATAATGAAGTGGATAACTCTTGTCTTTCTGAAGATTTAACAAACATGCCTAATGATGGACTAGTATTTTGTGTACTATTTAATGAAAACAATCCTAGTGTCCCATCAGGGGTTACAGCTAATGGAACAGTACGCTTTACAATTTGATTAGGAACAGCCACCTCGATTGTCCCCATTCCTTGAGATAAAGTATTTAAGTTATATCCACTTATTTTAATATCTTGGTCATGTTCAAATATAGAGGGGTTATTACGAATTTCGCTGGCATTGAAATGGATTAAGTTATAATCAAACTGATCCCCAGCAGCACTACGAATAGGTGAGTATTGTACAGAAACTAAGTTATAATCTTTTCCTTCTACAGAAGAATTACTCAAAACAGGAGTAGCAGTACCAGACGGTGCTGTAAAATCTCCACCTCCGCCTCCTCCACCACATCCTGACAAAGACAGTATTAAACAGATGATAATTGAAAATCTTAAAAAAAGCATATAAACCTCTACAGATGAGCATATTGATGAATTGTAGCTACTTTAAAAAGTAATCAAAGATGCGCAGACAGCTACAAAAAATTATCTAAATTTAAACAATTTGTCTGATTTTCCCACTGTTTATTGTATACTGCAAGATATTTTTGAATCGAATCATTTTGACCAGCCCTATTGTGCAACATACAATTAGATTTCTATAGGTATCTTATGAAAACATATACAATTACTGATATTAACGGCTTCGGGGATGGAGTAACTCGACTCGATAATAAGGCCGTTTTTGTTCCAAAAACTCTTCCTCAAGACCAAGTATCATTAGACAATATTCAAGACTTCAAAAGATACTCTAAAGCTCTACACAGAGAAATTGTTACAAAAAGTCCACACCGTGAAGCCCCCCTATGTGAGCATTTTGATTTATGTGGCGGGTGTCAGATTCAAGGAGCCAATAAATCTAGCTATCCCCATATCAAACTCCAAATTTTCAAAAACCTATCTCGCCATACTCTAAAAGACTCGGTCCAAGAAATAGTATTAGGAGATAAAACAACTAACTTTAGAAATAAAGCTGTTTTTAATTTCTCAAAGCAAAATTCACAATTATTTTATAATGATATTTTAGGTGAGCAACTCACCATTCAAAGTTGCCCTATTCTAGAAGACTCCCTACAAAAAATATTATCCACTCTTCAAGAAGTCCTACCAAACTACCCAAGATTTATAGAGCAAAACCTTAAAAAGGTATTACTTAAATCTTTACCTAATCAAAAACCAATCCTAGGTTTTGACATTAAACAACATTCAGATAATCAAAGCCTACTCGAAGAGTTTTCGTTAGATTTACAAGAAGAAGTATCAGGGATTTTCTATTTTCATTCTCCATCGAGCCACTTTGCAGTAACAAAACCAAAATGGATTATAAATCCCAAAGACGCTTACGAAGAAATCAATGATCTAAAAGTCCCTTACTCTCCAGAAATGTTCTTTCAAAGTAACCGAGAGATTATGTCCAAAATTTACTCTACAATTTCTCAATGGGTTAAAGCTGGTCAGTTCAAAAATGTATTAGACTTATATACTGGAGTGGGAGGAACCCTCTTTTCCATGAATCGAGACATAAACTTTGGCCTAGGTCTAGAAGTGAACCCACAATCCATCCAAGTTGCCAACTCACTTAAAAGTAAAGGCAAGTTTACAAAACTTAAGTTTCAAACAACAAATCTTCCTCGTGGATTAAAAAACGCTTTAAGAGATCAACCAAGTTTTGATCTTTGCATGGTGAACCCACCACGAAAAGGCTTAGGTCAAAAAATGATTCAAACTACTGCTTCACTATTACCCAATGATCTTATTTACTTATCTTGTAATCCACAAACACTAGAAAGTGATCTAAAGCAGTTTTACAAAGAAGGCTATCAGCTAAAAAGCTGTAAAGTCTTTGATATGTTCCCTTGGACCAACCATTTCGAGACACTTGTACACATTTCTAAAGTATAGCTTGACGGATCTCTAAAAACTCTTATACTCACCACACCTGTTTATTTATACTGAATTTGGCTTTAATTTAAAAACCGGACTTAGTATAAAACTTCTGTTGGAGGAAGATTCGTAAATGATTGTAGCAATCGATGGACCCGCAGGTGCTGGAAAAAGCACTATTGCAAATAAATTATCTCAGATGTTGAATATACATCATATGGATTCTGGTGCCATTTATCGTTGTTATGCTTTAGCTGCTGTTGAAGCAAATTTAGATACACAATCTCCATCAGATATGCAAAATATTGTGAAAAATTCGTCAGTACGAGCTGACTACTCTGTTACTCCTGCAAAATTCTTTTTAAATAATAAAGAAGTAGGCGAAACAATCAGAGAAAACAGAATTTCTTCACAAGTATCCTTTGTGGCTATTCATAAATGTGTTCGCGATGCTGTCGTTGAAAATTTACGAGAAACTTCCAAAGAGCATAATTTTGTAGTTGAAGGTCGTGATATCGGTTCAGTTGTTTTTCCAAATGCTGAACATAAGTTTTTTTTAACAGCCTCTATAGAAGTTAGAGCAAAAAGAAGATTTAGAGATTTACAATCTGCAGGTGAAGATATAAGTTTTGAACAACTGTGTGAAGACATTGAGAGAAGAGACCACATTGACTCAACAAGAGACATTGCCCCCTTAACTCAAGCATCAGATGCTCAACTTGTTGATAGTAGTAACATGAATATAGACGAGGTAGTTAAACATTTAAATCAAATGATTAGCCCTCTTTAATATGCCCATTCATGGGGGTTAATCCATGAATATTTTAATTTTGAGGTGATTCAACATGACAGATGAAAATCTAAATGAAGAAGAAATTATCGTCGAAGAGTCTATGGACGACTTCGAAGAGCTCTGGTCAGAGAGCTTTGTACCTGCAAAAGTCGGTAGAACTTATGTAGGAAAAATTGTAAGAATTGATGCTAAGGATGTTTACTTAGACATTAGTTTTAAAAACGAGGGAATTGCTCCCTTAGTCGAGTTTTCAAGAGATACTTTACCTCCTGCCTTAGGCCAGGAAGTTGAAGTTATGGTTATGAAGAATGATGAGGATTCTCTTATTCTTTCTAAATCAAAAGCAGAAGCTGCTAGAGCTTGGAAAATCGCTGCTGAAGCATACGAAACTAAAAAAGTTGTTCGTGCTAAAGTACATAACAAGGTTAAGGGTGGATTAAACGCTGACTGTAACGGTCTAAAAGCATTTATTCCTGGTTCATTAATGAGCCTACATCCTGAGTATGATCTTGAAAAATACGTTGGTAAAGAATTTGATTTCCAAATCATCGAATTCAACAAGCGTAGAAGAAACATGGTTTTATCTAGAAAAATGCTTCTTCAAGAAGAGAGAAGAAAAAATATCGAGCATATTTTTGAAACTCTTAAAGAAGGAGATATCTGTGAAGGTATCGTTAAGAACATCACAGATTACGGTGCCTTTGTTTCCATCGTTGATGGACAAATTGACGGATTGCTACATAAAGCAGACATGTCATGGGCTCACGTAAGATCAGTAAGCTCTGTTCTTAATCTTGGAGACAAAATCCAGGTTAAGATCTTAAGCATTGATCGAGACAAAGAGAAAATCTCTCTTGGTGTTAAGCAGCTTAGTGATGATCCATGGAACAACATCGAGAAAAACTTCGAAGTTGATTCAAGACATCAAGGAAAAGTTAAGAACATCACACACTTTGGTGTATTTGTTGAATTAACTGAAGGTGTTGAAGGTTTAGTACATGTTAGTGATATTTCATGGACTCAAAGAATCAAGCACCCTGAAGAACTCTTAAAAATCGGCGATGAAGTTGATGTTAAGATTCTAAGCTATGAAAAAGAAACAAGAAAAATCGCTCTAGGAATCAAGCAATGTGGTGAAGATCCATGGGAAGCTGTATTCGATAAGCACGAAGAAGGTCAAGTAATCTCTGGATGTGTTAAAAACATCACTGATTTTGGTGTATTCGTAGAAATCGAAAACGGAATTCAAGGTTTAGTTCATATTTCTGATTTAAGCTGGTCTAACAAGATCAGTCACCCTAAGCAAGTTGTTGATTTAAATCAAACAGTTACTTGTAAAATCATCTCTATGAACAAAGAATCTCGAAAAATTTCTTTAAGCATTAAAGAAGTTTCTGAAGATCCATGGAATGATGTAGTAGCAGCTTTCCCAATCGGTACTTCTGTAAAAGGAAAAGTAACAGGGTTAACTAACTTTGGAGCTTTTGTTGAAATCGCAGAAAACGTAGAAGGAATGATTCACATCTCTGACTTTGCATGGAACAAGCATTATGATAACGCTAGTGACTTCTTAACTGTAGACACTGAAGTTGAATGTAAAATTCTAGAAATCGATCCTTCTTTAAGAAAGATCTCTCTTGGAATCAAGCAGTTAACTGAAGAGCCATGGGTAAGAGCAACTAAGAACTTTGCTGTTGGAACTGTATTCTCTGGTAAGATCAACAACATTACTAACTTTGGCGCTTTCATAAGCCTTGAAGACGGTATTGATGGTCTTTTACATGTAAGTGATATTTCATGGACTGAGAAAATCGACCACCCATCAGACAAATTTAAAGTTGAAGACGAACTAAAAGTAATTGTTCTTGCTATCGATAGCACTCAAAGAAAAATTTCTTTAGGTCTTAAGCAATTATCTGATGATCCTGTAGAAAAGTATTTTTCAACTAATCCTTTAAAATCAATTGTTGAAGTTGAAGTTAAAGAAGTATTAGCTGATGGTTCTGCTGTATTAAAGCTTAATGATGAAGTTGACGGAATCGTTACAGCTAAGCAAATGAACAAAGATCTTTCTGCTGGAGACACTACTCCTGCTAAATTAGTAGAATTCAATACAAGAGAAATGAAAATTCACTTATCTGTTAAACAAGCAGAAAGAGACTTAGAAAAATCTACTGTAGCTGAATACAACAAAGCTAATGATCAAAAAGTAGAAAGCGCAAGTCCTGACGTTAATGATGCATTAGCAGCATTAAAAGCAGAGCTTGAAACTGAAGAGAGAGAAAACGTATAGTTTTCTAAGCTAAAGTCTCTACTTTAGCTCTTTTCAATGCTTTATCAATTTTAGTCTTCTAAAATTGATACATATATTAAAACCCATCTCACCATTTGGAGAGATGGGTTTTTTATTGTCCCACACATAAAGGGTCGCTGAAATTTTCGCAAACCCTTTTACATCTTTGTTCAAATCAAGTAGATTAAATTTTACTGGAGATCTTTATGAGAAATATCTTGTTAAATACATTTTTAATTTTAACTTTATCCATATCCCAACCTTGCTTTGGAATGACCAAAATTTTAATTTTAGGTGATAGTTTATGTGAAGGAATGGGAGTTTCAAGTGAAGAAGCTTGGCCATCTCTATATCAAGAGCAAAACCCAAACTTCAAGATAATCAATTCATCCATTTCAGGATCTACCTCAGCAGGTGCATTAGCTCGATTAAAATGGACAATCAAACAAAAGCCTCAAATCTTATTTTTAGCCCTTGGAGCTAACGATGGATTACGAGCTCATTCAACCCAATCCATTTACACCAATCTCAAAAAAACAATTCAATACGCCCAAGATAAAAAAGTCAGAGTTGTTTTGTTTGGTATGATGATGCCTCCAAACTACGGAGAGCCATATCTTAGTGATTTTAAAAATATTTTTAGCCAGTTAAACAAAGATTTTACCTTAGATTTTTATCCATTTTTGCTGAAAGATGTGGGTGGGGTTAAAAAGTATACTCAATCTGATGGTATGCACCCAAACAAACTTGGCCACCAAATCATAGCCAAAAACATAAGTCTTTTTACTAAAAACCTATCTCTATAATCCACTTATAAACCCCCTCAATTATGTACGCAATACAACTAAACAGCATCTCTAAAGACTATTTTACACACAATAAAAGTATCTCCGTCCTTAAACAAATTGATCTCCAAGTAAACCCCGGGGAAACCGTAGCATTATTAGGTCACTCCGGCTCTGGTAAATCCACAATACTTACTCTTTGTGCTGGCTTAGATACTCCAACTTCTGGCACTATTCATGTAGGCGACTTAAACTACTCTAACTTAAATCAACAAAAACGTAGAGAAGAAGTTCCTAAAGAAGTATCCATCATATTTCAAAAATTTCATTTAATGCCACATTTAAACGCCATTGAAAATGTCTTGTTACCTCTCGAAATACAAAGCGGAAAATCAGATAAAGACTTCGCTCTGAGTCTATTACAAGAAGTTGGTCTACAAGATCGTTTGGACCACTACCCCTCTCAAATGTCTGGCGGAGAGCAACAAAGAGTTGCCATCGCAAGAGCACTTATCAATAAGCCGACCATCCTTTTAGCTGATGAACCAACAGGTAATTTAGACGACACTACTGCCCAAGAAATCAGCAGCCTACTCTTCAAAATAGTAAAGTCCCAAAATATGTCTATGTTGTTAGTTACCCATGATAAAGATTTAGCAAAGCTTTGTGACAAGAGATTTGAGCTAAAAGATGGCCATTTAAATGAAATTTATTCTTAAAAAAACACTACAAGAAATTAAATACTTTTGGAGGTTTTCTAGCCTTTTCATGTTTATTCTATCTCTTGGAATCACCAGCCTACTTGTTTTTGATTCTATTCATGAATCTTTTTTAAAACACTTTGAAAATAATAGTAAAAATATTTTAAGAGCCGACATAAAAGTATCTAGTTTCGAACCCATATCATCAAAAGTGAAAGATATGGTTTTTTCAAGACTAAAAGTTGACTACGAAAGCTCCTATACTAGCTCATTTCTATCCAATCTTGTTTTAAAAAAAGAAAACAAATTATCTCAAATTAATGCTATAGACTCTTTGTTTCCACTCTATGGTGATATCAAACTTTCTACAAAACTTGGTGTGAAGTACCTCAAAGAAGACAAGTTTAGATTAAATGAAAACGAAATCATTTTAGATGACTCCCTAGCTAAATATCTTAACATCAAACTAGGAGACCAAGTAAAACTTGGTAAAATCAGTTTAGCTGTCACAGCTATCATCCTTGAAGATAGTGGTAGGGCATTTGAATTTAGCTCTTTTTTACCCAAAGCTTTTATTACACATAAAAGCGCAAGCAACACTGGGTTATTACAATTCGGTGCACGAATCCAATATAATCTAATGCTAAAAAGCCAACAACAGCTTAATGTAATAAAACTATCTCAGTCAATCCAACAGCAATTTGACCAAAAGCTCAAAGAGGATCATAGCTACACCATAAAAAACTTTAACGAAGCCAGTGGCCGAATCAATCGCAATTTGTCCTTTTTTAAAAGCTACCTATCATTTGTTTCGATCATAGCTCTTATACTTTGCTTGTCTGGTATCACATATCTATACAGAAGCTACCTCTACGAAAAGGTAATACAAATTGCTGTGATGATGAGTTTAGGATCTACACAAAATAAAATTTTAGCCTTTGGCACAAGTCATATTTTTGTCTTAAGCACTTTATCTATGCTTATTGCCACCTTTTTCTCTACTTCAATATTAAAAGCCCTTCCATACTTAATACCAAACTTAGTTCCTAAAAACCTCAATATAATCATATCTACACAATTAATACTTTTCACCTTTGCTACTATTTTCATACTTTGCTTAGCATCCTGCTATCCACTGCTCAAGAGACTCAGTCAACTAGAACCCGCCCTTTTGTTTCAAAATAGAGATTTTCAATTCTATAGCCCTACAGAGTCTCGTCTTAAAAAGTATTTAGACTATCTTCCTTTGGCATTTAGCCTATGTTTTTTATGCTTCTATAGGTCCCACGACCCTAGCATTGCCTTTGGTTTCCTATTTGGACTGATAACCATCTTTTTCATTATATATTTCAGTGCACTGCTATTTTTAAAAGGAATCGCTAAACTGAAATTTAGCAATGTTTATACTCGTTTATCCATACTTAATCTAACTAGAAACAAACAAGCATTTTTACTTAGCAGCGTCAGTTTTGGTATTGGATGCCTTTTGATCGGAGTACTTCCGCAACTCCAAGTAAATATAGAAAAAGAAATGCTTAGCTCTCAAAACTTTATTATCCCTGAGTATTTTCTCTTTGATGTACAAGACGATCAAGTCGATGAACTATCAAACTATATAACAATAAACAATGCTAGAATTTCGCACCTCACCCCTATGATTCGAGGGCGAGTAAAGTCTGTTAATAACACCCCCTTCAAGGACTGGGTTCTGTCCAATCAAGATTTATCTAAAAACAGACGGTATGGCTCACTTTTACTGCGTAGAGGAGTCAACATCAGCTATCGCGAAGCTCTAGCCAATAGTGAACAAATACTGCAAGGAAATCCTTTACCCAATACTTACAATGAAAGCCAAGCTGCCTTAGTCTCATTAGAGCAAGGTTTTGCTGAAAACTTAAATTTAACTATCGGAGATCAACTCTTATTTAATATCCAAGGAATGGAGTTTGAAGCCAAAGTTCATAATATTAGAAAAGTACAATGGAATAGCTTTCAGCCAAACTTTTTTGTTTTGTTTCAAAACGGAGTCTTAAACGATGCCCCCAAAACGTGGTTGGCCAATTTGCACTTAAAAACATCGGATCACGAAACTTTTCAAAAAAACTTTTATAAATCATTTCAAAACATTTCAATGGTGAACTTAAAAGAGGTAATCATCAAACTTATGGACATGGTCCAACAGATTACTCTTTGTGTACAATTTTTAGCATGGCTCTGTATCTTAGTTGGCTTTAGTGTTTTATATTCAATTATCAGATTTGATTTAGAGAAACAAAAAAAAGAGGTAGATTTATTTTCTATTTTAGGAGCAAATATCAACAAGATCCGGCGTATCTATCTTGTCCAACAAATTGTCATATCAACTTTTTCAATTGTGGGCGCAATTCTTTCTAGTTATATGATTTCATACGCTATTTGGAATATTTGGTTTAGTTCTGACTTTGTTATCAATTGGCAGCCACTAGTACTAGCACCTATCTTGTTTTGTCTTACTCTTGTCATCAATCAGTTTGCCCTTAAAAAGGTTTTAAATAACTCGTTTGAGCTATTTCAAGAGTAACTTCTTCCCACTTTTACACACTAAATATTATGTAAGCTAGTTTTAAAGCAGAAACAGTAAGGAAAAAAAGGCATTCAGCAATCCTTAAAAATGGTATTTTTTTGTTAGCCCCCTAAATATAGATGGCAAGGGTATACAAAAATAGCTATTTTTACTTAGATTTTGTCTTTTGTGGGGGTTTCTTTAATTTCTACTACACAAATATGTGTCGATAACTGTTTACGAGTCTTTTCTTGTTTTGATCTGCCAAAATCTTGTTTTACTAAAACATAAAAATTTGAAATTAGTCTCATAGTAGTTTAAAAATTTATAGATATTAATTGGTATCAAGGGGGGGGACGTTTATGAGCGATGTATACAAGGTGTGCTCGTGCGGACTAGAGTTTGTTACCTTAGATGATTTTTTGAAAAGCACTAGAAAAATTGGTGTAGTACCTACACTACATTTTATGGAGGAAGACTTAGAACTAAGAAACTGTTCGTCTTGCCTTACTAGTCTATCTAGAAAAATTCCTAAGAAACAAAAAGAAAAAGTTGCTTAAGAAACTTTTACATACGTATAGTTAGTCACTTTCTGCCAAAATTGATCTAATAGAGACCTATAGTCTGCCTTTCTATCTCAGAAATGTATTTCGTTAAAGGTACAAAAAAGCTCCAAACCATCAAAATGATTTGGAGCTTTTTTACGTATAAAACTAATATACTAAATATACTCTTTGAAAAGCTCTTTTCTTGGAGATGCAATCACTACCTTTGAGACAACCATACCACGTTTGGCAGCCGCTGAAGTAGCAACATCAATACTAGCTCTTACACTAGATAAATCTCCATTAATCATTAAAAAGCCCTTTCCACCAACTGCCATAGCTAAATGTACCCTAAACAGTTTACCATCACTTGTTTTAGCTGCTGCATCGGCCGCCTCAACAATACTAGCAACAGAAAAAGTCTCCAAGACACCTAGTGCACCCATATCTTCAGGGTTTAAGTTAATAGATCCCCCAATTGCTAAAAATACATCAGGGTGAATATTTGGAATAACCAACTCTTCAATTAATACACCTTTGGCACTTTCACTGCCCTGTGCTATAGCAGCTTGCACTTCAGATACTTGCCCGGCCACCACAACCATAAATTTACCAGAGCAGATACTTCTAGCAGACATTAACTCTACGTCTGCTGCTTTAAGAACCACATCTAAAATTTCATAACCTCTAGCTATAGAAGAAACTTCTAATAAACCAATTGCATCATGCTTCATAACTATCCTTTAATATGTATATATTGATCAACTTTTGTAACTTCACCCGCTATACTTGCATGTACAAACGCACCCAACTTAGATGGGTCTGGTCTGCCAATAATTTGCCCAACTTTTACAGTTTCACCAACCCGAACCAATGGATCTGCTGGTGCACCAATATGTTGAGACAAGGGAATTTTTACAAAGTCAGTAGTCAATACGCTTTTGTGCATTGGAGCACTTCTGTCAAATTGATCAATTTGAATTTTTCTCATCAATTTTGGAATGGGAGCTTTTCTATATTCAAGCATAGGATGGTGATCTACATCACCCGGCTTGAAACTTAATCTCTCTTCTTTTGGTTTTTGTTGAATCAATTTACGTAAATCTGCTGAAACATTTTTTGGATCTAAATCTTCAGGACAAGCGTAAAAGCTACATAAATTACATTCACAACAAAATTCAGCCCCAGCGATCAATTGATCAACCGTCATCTCAAAGCCCTTACTTCTCATGTTTTTGTGTGGCTCTATTGGATGACCTAGTAAATATCTTGGACACAACTCAGTACAAAAACTACAACCATCACAACTTGCTTTAGCAATTTTGTCATACTCTACTTTTGGCCTTAAGTACTTTCTGACTAAATCATGAGAGCGATCTAAAACAACAACCCCCCCCGTAGTCTTTGTGATCAATTCAGAAAAGTCATCACTAAAGCGACCCATCATGGGACCACCAACAATCATAACAGGGTCTTCGCAAAGAGCTCCACCGGCTAGCTGAATACAGTCACCTAATGTAGATCCAATCACAGCCTCAATAGATATGGCATTTTGTACATCGCCAGCTACCGTTAAAAACGATGTGGTTACAGCAGTCTTTTTAGCCACATTAAGCATAGTTTCTACATTAGAAACAACACATCCAACCGTTAGTGGTATATTACCTGGTGCCACGACTCTACCAGTGGTATCAAAAACCAGACTTAGCTCATCTCCTGCTGGATAATAGTTACCTAGCTCACAAACTTCCACGCCATCTACTAAATGAGCTTTAACAACATCAACAACTTCTTTGTATTTACCTTTTATCCCTATGATACCTCGTGAAGCGCCCACTAAATCCATAATGATTTTTAGACCTTCGATACACTCATTAGGATAAAGGCGAAGAAGCTCTTTATCTTTATGTAAAAGAGGCTCACATTCAGCCCCATTCATAATTACAATTTCTGCTTTAGCATCAAACTTTACATGAGAAGGAAAACCAGCACCACCAGCACCAACTACTCCCCAACGTTTTATATTTTCAATTGTTACCATATTTATCCAAGAGTAAACTATTCATTTAATTAAAAACCATATCAAATATACATTAATAGATATTTAAAGTTGACACAGTATTTATGCTCATACAAATCATATTATAGCTAGTGAGTATAACCTATTCATATAAATAATTCTATCTACAAACCAAATAGAATAAGTCTTCATTTATAGCCTATTCGCTCGTCTTCATTATCAAAACTAAACCCCAAATAAGCAAAAAAGCCCTTCCGAAGAAGGGCAATAAATCTTATTTACTCAGCAGAACCTGCTTTTCTTAAGCCAAGCTTGTCATCGATCATAAAGATACCCTGAGAACTATCGCCCACCAAAACTAGTTTATCAATAATTTCACTTACTTCAGCTTCTTCTTGAACTTGCTCTTCAATAAACCAATGAAAAAACACACTCGTAGAGTGATCATTGCTCTCATGAGCTACTTTAAACAAGTTGTTAATTCGGCTTGTTACCTCTTGCTCATGTATTAATGTATATTGCATAACATCTAAAGGTCCATTCCATTCAGAAGTAGGTGCATCCATTGCAGAGATCTCTACTTTTCCACCTTTATTACATATATAATTAAAAATCTTCATAGCATGCTCAAACTCTTCTTGAGCCTGCAAAGACATCCAGTGAGCAAACCCATTCAAAGCATTTCGCTTAAAGTATGCAGACATAGATAAATATACATTTGCCGAAAATAGTTCGAAGTTTAATTGTTCGTTGATCGCCTTAAGCATTGATTCTGATAACATGAGTTGTCCTATCTTTTTAATAATTTTGTATTTTTGTTAAAACCAGTTTATCCAACATCAGTGCAAAGTAAACAAAATGTGTCATTTCCGTACAAACAAATTGGAGTACAATGATATTCAAAATCAATATCCTATCTTTTCTCAAAGAAGAATAAATTTCTTTCTACCTCTTGGTCTGCGTAAGAGAGCTTGAAGTTTTTGTTGATAGCCTTACTAAAAGATTTTTTAGCAGCTGTTTTTCTACACATATTGAACTCATTTGGCAATAATTCAGGTCCACGAGGTAATAGTATATACTTCTCCGTAATTGGGAGAAGAGTCTCTAAAAGCTTTACACTATTCCCAACAGCTCGAGAAACAATCAGCTCTGGTTTAACTTTATTTTTCTTTGACCAAATTTTTGAACTATTTTTATCCCAGTTTTCGTGTACAAAGCTAACTCCAGATATGGATAACTCTTGACAAACTTCATCAAGAAACTTTAGCTTTTTGTTTCTAGCATCTACTAAAAATAAATGTGGATCCCCCCACAAGATCTTTAGAGGAATACCAGGAATCCCTCCACCAGTACCAAAATCTAAAAAGGTTTCTAAATCATCAACCACACCTCTTGACTCTAGAAACGTATGTAAAGAGTATGAGTCCAAAAAGTGCTTTAAAATAGCATCTTTGTGCTCTATGATACGAGTCAAGTTCATTGTTTTATTGGTTTCTAGAAGTAGCAGAAAATACTCATACCAACCATCAACCACATAACCGGGCAAGTCCATTTCATTTTTATCAATATACTCTTTAAACTCTAACCAATCTGCATGCATAAAAACCTCTGTGTTCTATATCAATAATAACTTGTTGATCTAACTGCAATTTAAAAGTTGACTCACAACTTAAACAACAATGACTTCATGAGTCAATCTTTTGCCTTGAAAAACAAAAAACCTCACCAATGAATGATGAGGTTTTATAAGCGAGTACGGAGGATCGAACTCCGGTAATCAGCTTGGAAGGCTGGAGCATGAGCCACTATGCTATACTCGCAAATTTAAAAAGAAAATGAAGAGCGAGTACGGAGAATCGAACTCCGGTAATCAGCTTGGAAGGCTGGAGCATGAGCCACTATGCTATACTCGCTTATCAAAAATCGGTCATGCAGGATTCGAACCTGCGACCCCCTGGTCCCAAACCAGGTACGCTAGCCAGGCTGCGCTAATGACCGTTTCTTTTCAAGATTCGTATAATACATTCACAGCCAGCCATAGTCAAGAGTTTTTTTTAATTTTAATAAATTATTTTCCAACTATTAAGCGATTTGCTAGATACTCCGGTAAACCTGCATCTAATATAGCTTTTTGATTTTTCTTTAGGGCATAGGAGGTGCGTAAGAAAGTTATTGTTTGTTTATCAGTATCTAGTAAAATACCACAAGCCCGATAATCTCCATCCCTAGGTTGGCCACAAGAACCCACATTGATTACGATTGTCTCTCCCAAATTAGAGGAGAAATCATAGGGGAGCCCAAAGTCTGGACTTTCAAAAAAGCCCGTTTGAGATGCGATAGATATCCCTGGAATATGCGTATGCCCATAAAATGAAATTGCTATTTTCTCTTTGTCATCATGAATTGAATAGTATAGATCTTTGGGATAATAACACCAATTTTTATAATCTTTTGGATGAGCATGGGTAAACTGTAAAAGCAAGTTTTGTTCATTCCATGATTTTTTTAAAGGCAAGCTCTCTAGCCACTTTATATGAGAGTCAGATAAGCTAGATCGATTCATTTCTAAAGACTCGATTGCATAACGATTATAATTTTTTGCCTCTACCATATCTAATAAAGCAAAATCGTGGTTTCCTGCAAGAGCAAATAGGAAGTTTTCTTGAATATAGTCGATGCAGTCTTTTGCCAAAGCACCATACCCTACGATATCTCCTAAACATATCAGTTTTTCAGCACCGTTTTCTAGCAACATCTCAGAAGTAGCTTTTAAACCCTCAAAATTGCAGTGGCAGTCACTTAAAATTCCGTATTTCATTTGCACACCTTGCCAGTAAATATATACACATCCAGAATTGGTTTTCTCGTAATTCGAAAAACCATAAAGCTACATTTTAAACTGGATGGCTATCATGAAAAATACATCGCCCATCAGCATGGGCCTTTCATCAGTTAAAACAGGAATCCATTTGTATTTGGGTATAAAACGATAAAACACCTACTAAGATTAGTCTTAGTTCATTGATTATACCCAAACAATTCTCATTTGTCTTGTTTGATGTAATTTACTTACCAAACTTGCCTCGTAAAGTACCGCTAACAAATAGAATAAGACCGAATGTTGTTCAGTACTTAAAGATTAACTCTTTTATCTTTAAAGTAGATCTAATCATAGTTTAGAGGATATTTATCAGACAAATTAGAGTCAAAGCAATTAGCTCAAAGTGTATACAGCACAAAACAAAAGTGATACAATGCAGAAATGATCAAAATTATCCTTATTCCCTTTATGTTAATGCTATGTTCTGGTTGTCTAGGAGTTTCAAAAAATAGCTCCAAAAATAATGAGCAAGCCGACCAGTCAAAAGCAGCCTTCCAGGTTCTCAAACTAAACAGTCCCTTTGATGAAATTAAAGCAAATTGCATTCTACGTAGCAGAGAAAGAATTTGGATCGGAACAGATGAAGGAGTCCATAGTTTTGATCCAGAAAGCCTAGAGCATATCAGCCACCTCCTCAAAGGTAAAAAGGTTAGTAAATTAGCAAGCGCAGCAAATCAAACCATTTTTGCTAGAGTTGATAAAAAAGGACTTTACTCTCTCCCTGTAGGCGAAGGGGACTTTTTCTCAACTGGCTCTAGTCGCATCAGAGATTTCGTTGTTGATAAAAAGAGCAATTTCGTCTATTGCGCCACTTCTCATGGTATCGATGTTTATTCCAATGGATCTTTTCGAAATATTAAAGTCAAAGGAAGCGGTGAATTTTCACGAAATGCAAATAACGTTCTAAAAATCACTCAAGATCAAGAGGGTCATTTTTGGCTTGGAACAACTTTTGGTTTATACAAAATGATCAGTGAAAGTAATTTTGATCTATTTTTAGCAGATTATCAAATTATTCAAGCTGGCTCTGTGATCAATAAAAGTGGTAACAGCCCATTAGTCGGGAACTACTTTGAAGACCTCAAGTTTATACCTAAACTAAACCACCTACTCATATCTACTAATAGTGGCTTTAGCATCTTAAAAGATCCACAAAACCCTAATAGCAGAAGTTCATGGGTATCCTATACTGGTGAGCACGGCAAAAGCATGGTCTCTAACGGTGAGGTCATTGAAAGAAAAATTAAGGGCAACTCTCCCCTACCAAATAACTATATTTTAAACGCACTACAAACCAAAAATTCTTTGTATATTGGTTCCGAAGATGGTTTAGCTATATTCAAAAACAACAAATGGTCGATACTAAACATTGATTCTGAATTTCTTGATGATAAAATCATGGATCTATATTTATTCGAAAAACTAGATAAAAATATCATCTATGTGTCTACTCAATCTGGAGTGGCAACCATAGTTGAAGAAAAGTTTGTAAATTAAGGAGCACTACTAGCATGAAATTTAATACCACTCGCTTTGGAGAAATAGAACTTCCCGAAGAAGATATTATAACTTTTCCAAATGGAATACTCGGATTTTCTGATTCTCATCGCTATGTTATTTTAAATGATCCTGCCACCGATCCACTACGTTGGTTACAATCCATTGATGATGGATCACTCGCTTTTGTTATCATTGATCCAATTCGTTTTCGACCTGAATATGCTCTTGATTTATCCGATGCAGATGTTTCTTCACTTCAATTGGAGTCACCTGACGAAGCCATGATCTATTCTATTGTTGTTATTCCAAAAGATGATCCTCAAAAAATGACTGCAAACTTACAGGGCCCATTGGTGATTAATGCCATTAAAATGACAGCTAAACAAGTCATTTCAACAAGCCACAAACATAAGCTAAAACACTACATCTTAGATGAAATGGAAGCTATGGTAGCTAAAAAGGCTAACAAAGAAAATAACAACACATCCAAGGCTCAAGTTAAGCTAAATACTAAAGATTCAAATTCGCAAAGTGGCGGTCAATAGTCATGTTAGTATTAACCAGGAAGAAAAATCAAAAAATCATGATTGGCGATGATATCGAACTCACCATCGTTGATATCAAAAATGAGCAAATTAAATTGGGTGTTAGCGCACCTAGACACGTTAAGGTCTTTAGAAAAGAAGTTTACGATGCTATCCAAGAAGAAAACCGAGTTGCTACTCAGTCCGATATTTCTCAAGAGAAGCTAAAAACACTTTCTAGCCTATTTAAGAAATAAGACTATAAGACCCTTTAAAACAAAAGGTTCATTTCTAAGTTAAGCACTTAAAAATGGATCTTTTTTCCAGTTAAAAAGCCCTTTAATAGAATACTTCTCATCTAACTTCTCGATTAAGTATTGCTTATCGTCATTTTGATTTTTGATAATTTTTTGCAAAGTTTCTAGCTCTTTTTGCATTTGTAAATTTTGCTTTTTAAGATTATAGTTTTCAGCTCTTACAACCGTTAACTCTTCTCCCTTAAAATCTTCAAACTTAGAGTTAAAGTATGACTTTTGCTCCTCAAGCTTATCCCATAGCTCTGAAACAGGTCCACTAGCCTCATCTAACTCTCTTTCAACTTGCTCTACTCCCGATTTATCCACTCTTCTAAAAGAAGGCATACGGACTTCTTTTTCAACAGACGGGAACAAACTTTGAGCTGTATCCTCAGATTTACTCATTGAAGGAAAAACTGGAGCAGATACTTTCTTTTTTATAGGAATCTGAGTAGGAGTAGGCATCTCTTTAGCTACAGTTTTTTTTGAGGGTTTGTTTGGCTTTAAAAAATCAAAACTCATATCAGAGTTTTCAAATACATCCTTTAATGCTGTTAAATGATCTTTAGTATATACAAAGTCTCCACTCTCATCTTTTTTCAATTGAAAAACCATTGCAATAGACTCTTCTATTTGAGTAAATTCTTCAAAACTTAAGTTTAATAATTTTGCTACTTCAATTGATTTCATATCATTCACCATTATAGAAATTAACCCATATTTCTGAGCTAAAACCGTAACATTTATCCATGGACTTCTATATAACAAGATCCACATTTACGCCAACATATACTAATATCATATCGTACATAAGTTGTTGTTTTTTTATCTTTTTTGTATGGATATATTTAGATTTACTATTGGACTAGTCTTCGAGCTCTATTTTCAAACTCGCTTTCTGTGGAAATCCTAGTATTAAAGGTCCTCTTTTCACGGATTAACTCTTTAGATAATTGCGAAATAATTAATGCAATATTTCGTGAGTCACTAGTAATTCGATTCAAGCGTACAACTACTTCTCTCTTCAAAATATTTAGTGCAGCTCTTTCTTCACTTGTTGTGGCTAAAGCTACTTTGCGATCTATGTCACTCTTTTGCCTATCTAAACGATTTTTTTCGTTCAATATTTTAGACTGATTTAATTTCTTTCTGTTTAAAGTATCTCTAAGTTCAATGATACGAGCACTAGATCGAACCTCACCTGCTCCATTAGTAACCGACTGACCTTGTGCTCTTCTTTGTATGATTTCATTTTTAAGTCTAGACCGAATACTAGAGCTTAAATTACGTTCGCGAAAATATTTTTGATCTCGCTTTGTTTCAAAGTCATTGGCGTCAATACCAGGCTCTTTTACAAAGTCATTTGGCTCTATAGGTGTAACCTTTTGTCTTTTATCTAAACTCCATTTTCTATTGGCCCAATTCTCGTCACTTAACTCTTTGAGTCTCTTTAAATATTTTTTTCCCGCTACATCCATATTTCTATTTTGTGGAAGCTCTTCTTTAAAGTCACCCTTCAATTGAAGCTGAATATCATTGTAGATTCTTTGATGCTCTAACTCTGTTGGAGTCAAATTTTTAACTACAGGAGCCTTTCTTGCGTAATCCTCAATATGTTCTGGCGATAAAAGGCTCTCTTGCTTAGATGCTGTCTCCCTAACATCCCCATCTCCCTTTCTTGGATTAGAAGTAATCTCCATTCTGGGTTTTAAAAACTTCACTTTTGACGAAGACTTTTCAACAACTTTTGTGACTCCTCTTAAGTTTCTTACGTGGGTTCTATTATTTTTTACCACTTCAAACTGGTAGTCATCCGTTCGACCCATCACAGCTAAGTCTTTTGTTAAAACTTCAAAACTCTGTGCTTGGTCTCCAAGTACAGAAACAAAACCACTTCTCAAATATAAGCCATATTCAGAAACTTCTACAATCGTTTCTTTTCCAAGCTCGATTTTTGCCCCATCTACCATTTTGAGCCCAACTTGAGACTCACCTAACACCTCAAGGATATCTCCCTTAACCAACGAGAATTTTCCACTCAGTCTACGATGTTGAAACTCCTTAGGCCGTGTAATGTCCACTTTTCCACGAACAAAAACCTCTCCAATGGTACCGGAACTAACAGCTCCTTTACTTTGATAAGAACTTTCACGAAGCTCACCTAATCTTAACCATCTATTTTTCTCTATTAAAAAAAATCCCTGTTTACGCCAGCGATACAACTTTCCCCATTCTAAAGTTATTCGTGACCCGTTTTCTAAAATAAGAAAACCTCTAAAGTCTCGACTGGTTTGAATATCATCATCTAAATGAACACTTACATTTCTTGAATAACGTAAGACTCCATCAATTTCTTTCTTTTTGAGTAAAATGGATCCCGACAAAATACTTAACTCAGCTTTTGTATAAACTTTATCTGAATACGCCACAGTAGAAAGTATTACAAAAATAATAATTAAGTACATTTTATATAAAAATATATGCTTCACAATTTCTCTTTCTACAAGCTAAAGCGAGTACCTACGTAGGCCAATCGTTCAAAGCGATTGTTTGTTACAAAACTACTATGCTCTTCTTCTTCCCATTTATATCCCACATGCCATGACCATGACTCTGTAGGATTTAACATTACCCTATAATCTTGACCTACTCGATCGTAAGGAGAATCAATCTGGTTTACAAAACGATTAAATCTTTTAGTCTCATTGAAAAATGAACCCATCACAGATGCATTTCTAGTTAAGTCTGCTCTGATAGTGAGATTACCGTGGACTTGTCGATAGTCTGTAAAGTACTCTTGGTCATGATCATAACTTTTTCGTAAATTAGAATAGTTATACGCAAAATTCCACCCCGGCATAATATCCCAGCTAATATCAAAGTCCATACTAATATCATGCTGGTCATAATCCTCTTTATCTTTATGAAACGTATAATCCAAAAGCATTCCACTAGAAACATATATTTTATTAGCCTGTATATTATGAGTAAGCTCTAATTTGTTCCTACGATGAGAAAAAAGTCGATCTGCAAATGAGCTATTTGCATACTCCCTATCAGAATAATGATCAACAATTCTAAAACTATGATTATCATTTAAATAAAACATCAAAGCACCGTTAACTTGCTGCTCTAAAAATGACTTTTGGTTACTATTATATAAGTCTCTATGTCGAACTCGATATTCAAGATCAAAACTCATATCACTCTGTAACTTATAAGGACGATAAATAAATAAATTTGGTTTTTCTTCCATAGATTGAAAGTTTGCCAATGTTCTTAAATATCCCCAATCACTAAAAGCTCGGCGAGTGCTCTCTTTGATCCCCTCCATTAATACAAATTTAACGTGAGAAGACTCGCTTAACTCATCTCGTTTTAATGTATAACGTTCTTGCGAAAATCGAAAGTATGAAAAGTAAACATCACTTTGATCGAAATCATCTATAACAGACGAATCAAATCGTGTATGAGATACATTTGTTCCCACCCCTAAAAAGGTATTTAATTTGATTCGTTTTTCTGCTCCAACATCAAAAGTTGTATTAGAATGGCTATATTCACCGAAAGATTGGTCTTCGTAGATATCTGATGTCAAAGTTGAATGTAAGCGTAAATCTTGATGAGGAGCAAAATTAGCCTTAAGCTCAAAAAAGTTGTTATAACTAGAAAACCTAGAGCGAGTATTTCTTTTAGACAAAATATCTCCATATATTCTGTCTGTTAAGCTAATATCTAGTTTTTTAAATGTTTTTGACACATCTAATTCAAGATTGAGCTCGGTATTTTGAAAACTCAAGTCTGGAGCTGATTTTACAACCCCAGAACCTGAGTTAATATAATATTCTTCGGTCCCTGTAAAGTAGTTGGTCGTTATATCACCATATATATTATGCCGTAAAGAATCGGCATAGAGTACCCATGGACAAAAAAATATTATGTAGAAAAAAAGTGTCTTCACTTCTTGTTTTTTCGACACAAATTCTATGATTTTACACGTTTTTGTAATCAAAATATAAAGCAAAAGACCCAAGTAGCCGCTTTTATGGTATACTTGTACCGTTTTCTCATAAAATGAACTATGCTCATTTTGCACTAAAGCAGATGGCTCCATTTTAAGATTATCAGATCAGAAAGCTAAAAAACTTATGAAGCCAAACGTCAAATATCCTTCACCAACTAAAAAAAGTAGCCACAACTATTACCGAAGCCTTTGTAATCAAAATACAAAAAACTCTTCAACCATATCCAAGCTCTTTATCTTTATTGGCTTTGTGATGTTCTCGTATGGTTTATACAATATCTTTCACTCCCTTTTTATCCAAAACTCAGTACAAGGGGTATTTCACGGTATTTTGATTGCACTTTCGGGTGCGATTGTAGCCTATATTTCTTCTCACGATCGCTTTGTCGCAAAAAAACAAATCAAACAAGAGAGTTAGAGTGAAAAAGCCACCCCCGAGACCCACTAAAATTGGTGGTGAAAAAGTAGCAATCATTGCAATTATAGCTGTTTTTTCAATCCCACTAGTCGCTATTTTAGCGCCATTTTTGTTTGGTACAATAGCACTTTTTAGTAGTTCACTGCATCTGTTTATACCATTTTTGTGGGTTGGATCTGCAGTTCTAGGAATCAAATATTTAATGGGAGTTCAACATAAAAATAGATTAGAGCTCCAAGAAAAAAAAATCGAACTTGAAAAACTTGAGCTATCCCACCTGCAAGAAGCAGAAAAACTCATTGAACCACCCGAATAGAGACTACTTTTATTGTTATTATTCAATGTCTTTACAAAAATTGATTACAGCTAACATCAATGAAGCCAAAACTGTGAAACGCTTTTACGGCTCTAAAACTTCATCGAAGAGATCACCTGAATAATTACTTTTTGTAACTATTCAGCTATAATCTTTCTATTTCTTTACAAAGTTCGGCTACACCTAGGTTTTTGATCATTGTTATATTTTGTATTTAAAGATATTGAAGTGTAGTGAACTACTCGAAAAAAACTTTAAATCCAAAAGATGATGATGAGCTAAACCGCATCAATAATGCAAAAACTGCGAAAAACTTGTGTAGTCCTAAAATTTTATCGAAGACAGCACCTCAATAATTACTTTTTTTGAGATAACTCTATTAGAGTAGACAAAGTCTGCTTAGGGTGAAAAAAAGCAACTTTAGTATTGTGAGCCCCATCTCTTGGAGTCTCATCCAAGCAACGATACCCTTTATCCACTAAACTTTTCATAGCCTTTTCTAAGTCTTCTACTGCATAACAAATATGATGAATTCCTTCACCACGCTTAGAAATATGCTTGGCAATGGCGCAATCTTCTCTTATTGGCTGTAAGAGTTCAATAGAGCTTTCACCAACATTAAAAAATGCAATCTTCACTCCCTCGGAGTCTAACTCTTCAATATGATCCGCGTCTTTCAAAGTAAAGTCTCCATAGACTTTCATAGCTTCTTCTAAATCTCTTACTGCGATCCCAATATGATCTATTTTAGTTAACATTTTATTGCTCCTCATGAGAATCTGAACTCATAGCTATACGATGATCTAACACCACTGAAACTTCTAACCACTCTAAAGCTTCGTTTTCATTATTTTGAATCATATGCGTAATATTTTTTCTAAAGGTTATGGAGTCACCGACACCCTTTTTTATACGAGTCTTCTCTACAGTGAAAGTTCCGACCCCAGATATAATATGACAGGTCTCAACTCGACCCTTATGAAAATGACGTTCAATTGTTTGAAATGGCTCAAGACTTTTAGTCAAAACAGTATACTCTCCAACACTGTGTGGATATTCTGAGCTCATAATGCACCTCTTAGTAAGACTTTTAAATTAGTAATTTTATTTTATCAAATTTTCCACCTATTATGAAAGAGCATTGAATTTGTAACAAACACTTTTTGTTGAATTATATAGGGTAAATACTAGATAGCTTTGATTTAATCCTACCTACATTTACTTTTAATTACTGATAAAAAATCTAATTGTTAGAGAAATTTTGGACATTCAGCTTCGTTTGACAACTTTTTGTGATTTGATAGCCAATTTAAATTTTTTGACTACAACCATTCAGATAATCCTATTTATACCTTAGACTCTACAATTTCAGCAATTTTCTTTCTATTTTAGAAAAAAGTTCTTGATTTTTAAAAATAAATTTGCAGACCCCTTTCATTTATCATCAACTACCATTACAATTTAAGTAATTAATTCAATTTTTATCAACTTTTCATTATAAGAAATGAACACTGGCCTTCATCGATGGCTATTTCGCTTAGAACACAAAGTTATATTAAAAGAATTATTATAGTGTCATAAACTTGATACATAGATAGCTTCAAATATTATCTATGTAAAAATCCATTAGGGAGTTCGTATGTTACATTTAAATTTGAATGGTGCTGTTTTAGATAAGCTCGCTCAGCAATCTATCAAAAAGATGGAGAAAAAGCTGGAAAAAGAGTTTTTATATCATCCTGGAGTAGATATCTTTGTTGATATCTCTACTAAAACCAAAAAACAGCAAGCGATTCAAGTTGAAATAGAATATCAAGGAGATGTTCTTCTTTCAGAGGAGTTCACGACCAAGTCTTGGCTTAGTGCCCTAGATCAGTATGTGCAGCATACCATTTGGACCATTAAGAGAGAGATTCCAAGAAAGGCTTCATTAGCTAGCATGACAAGCTATCAAAGCTACTAGATATAACCAACATACTATAGCCAAGTACAGATTTAATCTGTACTTGAGTCATAACAAAAAAGCCTCCAAATTATTGGAGGCTTTTTTATTTGAACGTCATACAACGTACTATATATTTGAATAAAGAAAAAAAGAGGCGATAATCGGACTCGAACCGATGAATGAGGGATTTGCAATCCCTTGCCTTAGCCAACTTGGCCATATCGCCATCGTTACTAAACCAAGCTTGCGAATGATCTAGAGTTTTAACACCAAAAATCCAAAACAATTTGTTTTGAATTAAGGAGTCCTAAAAGGAAGGGGACCAACTTGTGGTTTATAGATTACCTATGGGCAGAGAGGGAATTGAACCCCCGACACGAAGATTTTCAGTCTTCTGCTCTACCGACTGAGCTATCTGCCCTAGGCAATTTATACGGACCTGACGAGACTCGAACTCGCGACACCCTGCGTGACAGGCAGGTACTCTAACCAACTGAGCTACAGGTCCTAAAATGGGCGTTACAGGACTCGAACCTGTGACCCCCTGCTTGTAAGGCAGGTGCTCTAGCCAACTGAGCTAAACGCCCTTCCGTTTCAGGAGTTATAGAATAACACATTCGCAACAGAATGCAAGAATTATTTTATTTTATTTTTAAAAAGTAGTTATTATAGATAAAAGTTACATCAAAGAACCGGTAGTTTTTCTAGCAATTGAGCCAATAACTTACCTACAAATACATACAAAAAAAATCTTTACTATTTCTAGTAAAGATTTTTCTAGTTCATAATTTAAATGAAGCTTTTATATTATTTTGCTCTTTTATAGAAACAAAAGGCAAAGATAAGTATTAGACTAAGCGGCCAGAGCATAAACATTAATGCTACAATAGCAAAAGGCATCAGAACCAGGTTTGTTAACAATCTTAACAGGGATGATTGGGCTATTGCTTCTGCTATAGAAGGCGAATACTTATAATATATATTCATTACTTTTTGACCTGAATCAAATTTTATTAAAAAACTATCTCTAAAGTAAGTGAAAAACTGCACAGCTTTAGAAAACTTTGAGCCTGAAGCTGCTGTCACTATAAAGCAACCGCCACCGCCGCCGCCTCCTCCACCGTCAGTAGAGGCGAAGCTTGTTCCTGTATTTTGAAAGACATTGCTAATATCTCTTAAAACTCTCCAATTTGAAAAGTGAGAAATATTTGCATATAGCACTCCACCAGAAATCTGATAAGATGAACCATCTTTTAGCCATTTCTTTTGTCCACTATCATAATATTCAAGGACTAGATCGTTGCTTTTTAGAGTATTATCATGCACCAAATACGAAGGTAATACAAATGGAAACCTTACCTGAGTGTTTGGACGAATTTTACCATTAATATGTAAAACTTTACCAAGAACTTCATATTTACTTGTATCTGTAGTCATATCTTGTTGATCTAACTTTATCTCTACAACAGGTACAATATCTATAATATTAGGATCTTTTGAAAGTATAATATTTTTTAGTCCATCATACTCATCACTCAAGCCAGACATATCATAAGTTACATCTTGATCTAGCCCTGTGTCTGGTACTCTAAAGGCAATTTTTCCGTTAACCTTAGGGACCGCTACACAAGACTTTTGAGAGGCTGGATTAATTAAGTCACATTCACCTCTAGTTACACTAACTACAGCCTCTAATTGATCTGGGATCAAATTGTTGTCTTTGTCCTCATCATCTTTGTCTTCAATACCATCATTATCTTTATCATTTGGAAAATTATCAACAGTATCTAATACCCCATCTCCATCGGAGTCATTATCAATATCATTGGTTTCACCATCATTATCTGAATCGAAAGGAAATTTATCAAACATATTGATTATTCCGTCATTATCAGAATCAAATGCATCTACCCACGTATTATAACTTTGACTATTTGGCGCATAGTATCTAGTTCCAATTGTATTTTCTGCACCATCTAAGATGCCGTCTCCATCAGAATCTTTCTCCCAAGTTTTACTTCTTGGAATTAAGCTCAACTCCTGTAAATCTGTTAGATTATCATTATCATCATCAGGATCAGAATAATTTGGAATCCCATCATTATCTGCATCAAGAACACCACCAGAGATATGATACACATCTACAAAAGAAAGCTCATTAACGTTTAAAATACCGTCTCCATCCATATCAGCATCAAAAACATTTGGGATACCATCGTTATCACTATCTTTGGATAAATCCAAAACTTCATTGGTGATTAATACGATCTTATCTAGCGTATCTTCAATACCATCTCCATCATCATCCAAATCTAGATTATCCCCTTTTCCATCTCCATCAGTATCATATTGCTCTAGTCCATTTGTAGGAAAAGCATCCTCTTGATTGATCACTCCATCATTATCTAAATCTTGTGGGTTTCCATTGTTTTGGCCACCAGTGCTGTCTCCACCAACCCGATAAACTTGTCCTTGTAGCTCAGTTTGATTTTGAGCTGCGTCAATTGCTCGCAAAGTAAAACTATTATCTCCTGGTGATAAATTTGATAAAGTAATAGAAGCACCAAATTTATCTTGAGCCAAACTTGCAGAAACTCCTACATTTGTTGGAAACACAGGCAGCCCCTGTGCTACAGATAAGATTTCATTGGACCTTGCTTGCATTGTTACAGACTCCACTTCAACCACTTGTTTAGCTACTCCATTTATTATCTGCATTGTACCAATAGGATCTAAAGTAATCACTGGGTTAACCGTATCCACCATAAAAGATCGATATCCTTCTATGACTACACTATTACTATTTGCATCTTGTGTTGATTCAATAACACTCACTAAACGCAATCCATCGCGTGTCTCAATACCATTATCCACTTGAATATTATGTAAATAAGTGAAGTCCGTGCCAGTCCCACTAAATATGGAGGTTACTGTTTGTATGCCCCCACCAGATATTTCAATAACTGGTTGGACTCCATTTTGTAAGGTATCAAACTTCGCTTTGATTAATAAGCTGCCTTTACCAACGTGATTTAAAGCTGCTCCATCTAAAGCTATTCCATTTTTTTCAAAAGTAAACACTACAATCGGAGGCACATTGTCACTTGTAGGCAATGTAGCTCCTAGGGAAGGGGTTAAATCTCCTAATCCTGCTGAGTTCCCCTTTATATCTTTTACAACAGCACTCAATTTGATTTTCAGGCCTGTTTGTAGTTGTGCTTGATTTGGTAAACTCGCTCCTGGTCCAAAAGTTAAAATTAATAGGGTGTTATTTTCTTTCCACTCTAAAAATGAAGTTCCAAAGGAGACTCCTTGAGGCAAAATGAACCGATTATCATTGTTACCCGTACCAATAAAGGTCGTTGGGTCTACCGGCTCACTAAACCGAATATATAATTGATCTCCAGTTTCATAATCTGAATTACCCCTACTATTGTATCGAATATCTACAATATTTGGCCCCATATTATCATCTCGAAGCAAGAGCTGAGATAGACCGTAAGTTGCTAATGGGGTTGCGATCAATGAGGATTTATCTAAAATCATATTTTGCTCAGCAATCATGCGGGGCTTTTGTGACTCAATGGTAGCATTAGTATTGATGTATGCATCCGTACCTAAAGTGATGATAATCCGATTACCTATCAACTCATAACTAGGATCTGTACCTAAATTTACGTTTTCAAACTGAAATAAGTTTTGTGGTATAAAAACTCCTGTGGGTAATTTAATACTCTCTGAAAAGTGAGCTACAATTTGATCACCCTGAGCAAATTCAGTTAAATTATCACTTTGTGTGTCAATCAAATTTGCAAATACAAAACGAGGTGGAATCATATCGTTTGTTTGATTAAAAGTAACCTCTTTAGACGATAGTGCATCTCCTATCAAGTTAGCCCCATAAACAGGTACTGTATTTGATAAACTTGGCACTCCATTATGAATAAACACCCTATCAATATTTTTAATCGTGTCACCATAAGTTACTTGTAAATAGCTAAAAGGATTTACCAATGGATCATCTACTTTGACAAAGTTATTGTTGTAATACCCTACATCCACTACTGGAACTAAAGACCCTACTGGATTACCAAACATATTAGCTACATTTACTCCACCAGACTTAGCTTTAATTAATGAATATAAATTGCTTGAATCAATTGGCACAATTGTAGGTGGGCTTAATGTATTGGTTGTTACACCTCGTACACCATCAGAACTATCTGAAAACTTTACAACCATACGATCCCCACTATTTTGCGTGGAATCTCCATTAGTATCATCAAATCTTACCCATTCAACAAAACCATGCTTAACATTTACAGTAAAAGTCCTACTAGTTACATTTTGACTAATAGCACTTGTTTGCGAATCTAAAGCACCTACGTCTTTATAGGAGATTCTGTAGTCTTGCATACCATCTATAATCTCATTTATAAATCCTGTATATTTAGGTACAACTACTAGATCACCTGAGGTTGAGATATTAAATCCAGCCAAATCAGGACCTGTTGTGCCAACTCTTTCTATCCAAAATCCACCGTTCACCCCTCCTGTTGGGTCTTGGTCTAAATCAGCTTCATTGTTAAATCTTTTTGCATGAATCGGGTCATCATCAATAATAAAGTGAGTCACAGGAAAGTGCTTTGCAGTGCTCGAAGTAAAGGTTAAATCACTGGTAGAAAGCTCTCCTAAAATAAATCTAGGTTGAGTGTCAACAATAGTAAATGAAAATATTTTTGATGCTTGTCCGTCTGCTCCATCATCCAACCTAAGCTCTATGGAAGCTTGCCCTAAAGAGCCAAGATTTGGTCTCAACACAAGCTTTTCAGACCCACAAGGAGCAACACAAACCCCGTTCAAACATTCATTGCCATTTGAAAATAGACTTGCTGTAAACTTAGAAGTACTTAACAATGGCAATGAATAACAAACATCGGTAAGGGTGGCATCAACATCTGCTTTCCAAGTATTTAGCAATATATCTGGATGTACTAGATTGTGTACTCCATCATTTTGTTTTACAATAGAAGAAAAGTTCGTATTTTGAAAATACGGAGCATCATTGACGCTTTGCATAATATAACTAAATCTCTTTTTACTATCCACACCATAATTTTGTACAACTCCTCCCACTACTTTCAAGACATAAATATCTTGTTCAAATGTGCCATAGTTATCACATTTTTGAACATCAGAACAACTTGGGATCAAGTTTGCTCGTAACTGTGCATCTGAGTTAACTGAACTGTAGTTTAGTAACTCAAACTGAATCTGCCTATTATTAGATAGGCTAGATGCTGTTTTAACTATGGAAGTAAGAACCTGAGTCGGGCTAAAAGAATACACATGATCCACAATCGTTGGTCCACTACCTGACTCTTCATCCGTAACTACAAAACCTAAACTAGTCATCAAAGTTGCACTAAATGGTGTATCCTCAAAGGAGTTAATAGTACAAGTACTTTGATTGGTGGAGGCCCCTGGAATACAAATACTGTTACCCACTAATGAAAGCTCTGGAGGATCATCAACAGACACCATAGACATGGAGAAGTTTATTTTAGTGGTCACGTTACTTTTAGCTCGTCCAAAGCCATAACGAGTGGAACTAGACTGATTTAAAATCAGCTCCCATTGCTCAGTCCCTGCTACATAAGTATCTGGGTTTTTTAGTTGTATATTCAGCTTTTTTGGATTGGTATTATGATCAGGATTTACCAAATAAATTGAGTTTTCAACTGTACCATCAGTACGATTTACAGTAAATGTTAAATACCCATCGATAACCCCAGTCGAATCTCGTGTTGAGTCCCAAGTTGGATTATAATCTATAGCATCATTGGCATCAATGTCTGTTGTTACTCCTGATCCACCTTCAGCTAGTACATAACTATGTACTTGCAATGGATTTGGCTTTACAATAATGGGAATATCATCCAGTTCTTGCAGTTCGATTTTAAACTCTTGAAAAATACAACCACCTTGCACATCTGTAATTTGAAAAGTAACAATATCAAAACTTGGAATTGAAGCGCTTTCTTCAAAGTGATTTCTATTTAGTTTTCCGGTTACAAAAAAGTTTCCACTAGGGTCTATAGTAGCTAAAAACTTGTCATAACTTGTAACCAAACCTGTATCTGAATTAGTTGTACCACTTTGACTACATTGTGATGCCTGACCCGTTTTATCAATGTCTACCATTCTGAAAGTTAGCATAGGGTTCGGATCAAACTGGTCATTTGCCAAAGTGTTCATATCTATTGGCCCAAAAAGATCTTCTTCAGTAGGTTTGAGGTGGGTATCAAACGACGTGTTCGCCCAGACTGGATTATCATTAACCTCAATAACTTGTACTAAAATTTTATGAACAGATTTTAATCCCTTAGAGTCCATTACTTCTAAAGAAACTACTTCACTTGGAGCTACTGAAGCACTAATAGTAGTATACATATTAGTTTTTACGCTAAATCGTATTTGATCTTTAATATCTAAAGCTCCTGTAAGTATCTCCATCTTATAAACAGAAGTTTCATAAGTTAAAACACGCTGATTCCCTGCGCTAACAAAAGCCCAAGAGTAATCATTAATTGTTTCTCCGTATTTCCAGTCTTTATCTTCAAGAACCCAACTAGAAGTCTCTGACTCATGGTGCTCAAGAGACCAGACTAGAGCATCTTGATCTTCTAATGCTGTAAGAGTCGCAGCACTCACAGGACCATCTACATGGAAGTTTCCAAAATTACAGATGGTTCCTAGTGGACTTTGCCCTGTAGGACAGATACTTGGTGCCATTGGCACATCTAACCAAGTTACTTCATGTGAAAACTCTACACTCTTGGTACTATCAGCTATCTCTTCGATTTTAAGAACAAAAGATACAACGCCAAAAGCACGCTCAGAAGCAGTTAAGTTTTGGGTATTATTACAACTTTGATCATAGCCAAAGGGCCTCAAGTTTAAGAAATTATTTTCAATAGTTACTATGGGATACTTAAATAATGAAGTATTAAAGTCTACGATCGATGTACTGACCATTGTATATTTCATGGCATCGTTTTCTATATCACTAACGATAGTTGAGAGATCAATACTTTTACATAAACCTTCGTTTGTCACAAAGTTTGTTTGAAAAATTGACTGAGTTACAATGTCACTTAAGATAGGAGTATCATCTACTGCTGTAATCTGTAGCCCGATATCTGTAGTGATACATAGTCTTTCTCCCGTTTGCCCAGAGTCCACATCACATAAAACAAATACTAAGCTATCCACACCTGTTGCGTTTTCAATTGGAATCATACTTAACAGATTTGACGATTGATTCAATGTTACACTTGAAAATAATGGAGTTTGAGTTGAAATTGATGTTGGACCTACTCTAGCTGTCATTTCACTAATCGGAAACACCCGATCAACCACAGCAGGAAGGCTGGTTCCAAAATACCAGCTCATTGTTGATTCAACCCCTGCTAATTCATCTTCACGATCATCTCCATTGGCATTCAGACTCTTATTCAAAGGTATATCTTCTGTAACTATTATGCCTGTATCTAAAAACACTATTGCAGGAGGGTGATTCACTAAACCTACGTCTATATTTATAGTACGAGTTACTTCAAAAGAGCCATTATGTAAAACCATATCAATAGAAGATGCTCCACCAGTAACACTAGCATTTGCATCTGCATAAATACACAAGTTGTCATTATTAGCATAATCTTCAAAATGTGTATTACAACTCCCATGACCCAGATGATAAATCGCTAGGTCTTTCGATTGTAAAAATGGATTATCATTCCAGAATTGTCCCACTGGATTACCTGTAACAGGTTTTATAAAGTCTCTTGAGTAATTCTCCCAAGTTGTAGTGTTTATTTTGAGTACAGAGCCATCATCAGGTAATTGTATAACATAAGCTGTATCATCCTTATCCGGCTCTAATAATTTTCTTATTGTAATTTCAGGTGGGTCAGCTACAGGTAATATAGTTAAATTTACCGAGGTTGTGGTAGTACATGTTATCTGACCTGTACAACTTTCATTACTTAAAGTAAATTCAAGAGTAAAGTCTCCAAAGACATCGGGTGCTGGGTGGATAAATAAAGTGTCATTATTTACATCCGATTGACTTAAGTTAATTGGTGTTCCGTTTATCGTAGAAGGTACACACTGAGAGCTAATCCCTTTATCTGCACCAGAAAGGTTGGTTAAACAATTCACCTTTGACTTTATGTTTTGGTCCAATAAGTACCCCTTAAAGTCTGGGTAATCCACAGTATTATCAAACATAGATAAACCTGCTGTAAGCCGAACTGACCACTGTAAGTCACTGTCTAAAGGACCACCAAAAAAGTTATAGTTATTAGCTTCAAATACCCCCATATCAACGGTTGTAGTACTATCTTCGTAAATATTACCAATAGCACTAGCAATCTGCCCAGGAGTCGAACCAATATTTGGTGTCCCATTATCTCTCACTTTTAACACACAAGTGACATCTTCGCCAGACTCTAAAAATGGACTTGCTCCGTTTCGATCTTGCACTACAAAGTGAAAGGTCGCATTTTCAACAGCTGCATCATTTATTGCACCAACTTCTATCAACCCTGTAGAATTGTTTATCATATTCACATTAAACAAAGGGTCAGTAGCAGGTACAGTAAAAGTAGTAGATTGAGTACCAAAATTAGATAGAGTCTCCACACCTGATACCGTTACTTTTGCTGATTGTGCTTGAGAAAACTTTACTCCCGTATAATCTACCGACTTTAATATCAATCTTAAGTTTTCTGATTGTTCTGGAAACTTAGTTAAATCAATATCATCCCATTTTATGGTAGGAAAATTAAATGGAAACTGTTTTGTTGCAATTCCACCAGCTGATACTGAATCTGTTGAATCCAAAGTAATAAATCCATTACCACATAAGTTTGCATTAAAAAACGGAGGATCATTAACTTGATTTACAGTAAATGTAACCAATTGTGTATCAGAAAGTGAGCCACCATTGTCTACACTAAACAGATATTCATAAACTCCATAATGCTCAGGCTTTAGAGTTACTTTCATATCCCACAATTGTCCGCTTGTGCCAACCATAGCTCCCACAGAAAGTTCAATTGTAGATATTGGTGAAACTCCAACTGCTGGACTAGAAGGTTGAGGCCCTATTTCTGTGATTTTCCAAGGATTTGTTGGAAAAGGACCATCCACATCAAAGTAACCAATTTGAAATGTTTGTGGTGCGTCATCTTCGTTCATGGTGACATCAGCAATTTTTGGACCGGCTACAATACCATTTGTACTAATTGTTGGATTATCATCACTTGGTACAACACCGATTGGAATCGTGATACAAGTCCCTAAGCCCCCATCTCTTGGCACGTCCCCATTTGTTGGAAAAGCTCCTTGAGTATCTTGAGCACACAACACAATTGTATCAAAGGTACTACCAGGATGCGAAAAATTAGGAACTGGAGTAACCAATAAATTATTACCTGATACAGAATAGGCTGAAATATTAGGATGAACCCCAGAAGTACCTACCCCAGTTTGTACACTCCATATTAATGAAGATTGTGGATCTTCTCCCATTCCTAGAATAACTTCATCTGCAAAGTTTAATATTGAAATAGTAGCTGGTTTACTTTCTTCTGGTACATTTATTGTTGGCCTTGCTCCACCTAAAGCATAGTCAGAATGAAAGACAGGAGCATCATTTACACACGATATATCTAAGGTATACTCACTAGTAGTAGTATTTACTACTCCATCCGATACAGCTAAGTTTACTACTCCAGCACTATTACTTGTACAAGCATGAGGCAGTAAGCTATATGTAATCTCATCTTGAACTGTATTTGTTATGGCCACATTTGAGTAAAAGTTTGTATCAAAGTTTACCACAGACCAAACTAACTCAGCGTGCTCCTGTGTTGTTAATGCCGCACCACATTTTCTACCAGCAACTCCTTCAGGTGCTGTACACTCAAATGAACTTAGTGTAATAACTTTATTAACAGCAGTAGCAGACTCTGTACCCAAAAAGGCAGCATTATTAGCCTGAGTTAAAGGATCATAACCTGGTCCTGTAAATACAGATACTCCTCCAACATTAGGTACATTAGTTACATTTAAGCTATTATCCTCTAAGACTAAGTCCAAGCGGTAATGAGTCGGAAACTGAAATTTAACAGGAGCAACTGAAATATGCCATAAATTATCTCCACTAGCGCTCAAATCAGCTTCATAAGAAATTAAATGTCTTTCCCCCACCGTAGATGCCGGAAAACGATCCATAGTACCATTACTTGGCCCTACAGAGTTTTGCCCCTTTGTTTCGTGAACAGCGGAAGGGTTACCGTCACTTAAGTTTGTATCATAACTATAAAAATTATCTCCACCCAAAACTGTAGTACCAAAAGGTATTGGTCCGCCAGCATTTGGCAAACTCGATGGTGTTCTTTTGTCAGTGAAGTCATCATATAAGTAAATAGAATAAATCACAGTATCTGGAGGTACAGGTACTCCTCCACTTTGAAATCCACTTTCAGTTAAGACAAAGTTCATCTGAACAGACTTTACTCCATCAATATCCGATACATTTGCTTCAAACTCTAAAATATCAGACCAACTAGCTTTTGATTGACTTGTAAACCCAGTAGGTGTTATTGATGGGGTCAAAGAGGGAGCTATTCTGAAACTATTTACAAAAGTATCTGCTGAAGGCAGTATTGTTATTTCTATAGTCCCAGTTCCCACTTTAGCGTCAACAGTAGTCATAGTAAAAGTACAAAAACCTGTCCCTGCAACACTACCTGCTGTGATTGTTAATTGAGTTGCCCCCGTTGGAGCTGGATCTAGAGAACAAGCAGCAATATTTGCTGTTTTGGAATCTAAAACAATACCTGTATCTAATGGCCCGATTGTCCCGTTGTATTCTATGGCATTTCGAATATCGATTACAGTTGATGTATCTACAACTAAATTTACGGGGTGGCCACCAATCAAAGAAGTGTCTAATCTAGGTGCAGTTTCAACGGCAAAATTTGGTGACGAATAAATTGTTGTTGACTCTTGTCTAGCATCATTAGTAAAAAAGCCATCTGCTATATCCAATTGAAAATGATAAGTTGTGCCATCTGTTTTTACAGAGGATGGTACTGTGAAGTTATGAAAATACTTTGGCTTTAGGTTTGGTGGTTTACCAACGTAAGGTGTATCGTTAAATGCAGGCAAAGTAAAAGTCTCTTGGACTGGTACAAACCCACCATCGATCGTTGAAACTAAAGAAACCTTTATATGTTTTAAGGCAGCTGTACCCTCATCAGCAACATCAACACTAATTGGAATAATATCTCCTACTTTTACAGGATTTGAAATCGTGGCAACAAACTCGTTTACAATTGGACTTGATCGTACAGCGGTAAAAGCTATTGAATCACCAACATACTCGTTGTCTGTTGCACCTAAATTATCCGTTGCAAAAACTCGTATTTGATAATCTTGAGAGTCAACAAAACCCAATCTCAAACTCAATGGTGAAAACTCTCCTTCAAATTTGTTTGTACCCGAATTATAGGCTAGAGCTACTGGCCCTGCTGTTGGAAAAAAGGTCGGTGTGACAGGATCAGTAGTTGCAATTTGGTAACTTACAGATTGAATTGTTCCAGAGTTGTTATGAATCCCTTGAAATTTGATAGAAAAAGTTGAGTCCGGATCTCCTACTTTACCATTAAATCCTGGCTCTAGTGTATTACCAGAAATTGGAGGCCTCTTAATCAATAGCTCTAAATTTGTACTAGATAAAAAATCTGCCGTACCATTATCTAATGGATCAGGAGGAACGACATCTCCTACTGTCCCAATCGTTGGGACTGAGGTTAACACGTAAGATGCTCGACTAGAAGCTGGTGAGAATGTAGTCTTAATATACGAGATATCATCTAACTCACATCGACCTGCTGGGCCTACACAATATGGAGCCGTACCTACAGTAGGTAGTATTACTCCTGATGGAGTAAAGTTAAAGTCACCTGAAGAGATCATGCCATCAGTATTGATATGGGCTTGGGCAGAAGCTGCTCTACCCAATGAAAAAACATCCAAAATCCCATTGTTTGCCGTATCAATTAAAACAATAGTGAAGTTCCATGAGTCTACTGCAACTGCTGCCCCTCCAAAAGGTGTAGTATACTCTGTCTCTGGAGTCCAGCTGTTTCCAAGACACAATCTAGGAGTTAGTCTATCAGCTGATAGTCGTGGAAAAGTATCTCTTCCGAAATATTGATTTACCTCAACTACATCGTTACCACCTGCCATACCTGGTAATGCACCATCTCCCCCATCAATATTATCTAAACCACCAGAAAACAGTCTATGATGAGTTGCAACAATCGGAAAGGTTGATGTTCCGTATGTCGGAATAGAAGCTAAATTATGTAGAACAGGCCAAGTATGGATCTCTCCCCCTGTACCTGTATATGCTGTTGTTGCCCTTTGCATTAAATCGGCTGTCGTTGGCGTAACTGATGTGTCTGCCATCTTTGGTTGATCATAAATCGCTACTACTTCAGAGGCCGCTAAAAGTGGGCTTGCTAATCCATCAAAGTTTTTTAAAGATAGGTTTATTGCGCCAGTAACCGTCCAACCTAAAAGTGTTAAATAGTTCGCTACATCTCCATCACCAGTATTGTCCTGTAATCCACATATATCGTAGAGCAAATCAGTGGATGAACCATTTAAAACTGGTAAAGTACCTTCTCTTGTTTCTACTAAATATAAAATTGCTAAATTATTCAAATCAAATGACACCCCTGAGTTGTTATATACCTCAATGACCACATCTGATTTTACTGTTTTACTATTTGCTACATCCTCTACTCCGCCTGTACTCCCATGGTAAGGTATAGCAGTTGTCACACCATCATTATCTAATTGTACTTCTGTAATTAAGATATCACCATATCTTGTGGATCTACCTAAAGGTGCACTCCACATATTTTGAATCACTAACAATAAAATGATTGTGACAAGTTTTATATTTTTATTCATATCTTATCTTTCTTAGAAAGTTATTTTATACCATTGATAAACAATGGTGAGCTTTATCCAGTAGTCCAAATGTAAAACTCAAATATTTTTTACAGCAACAAACTAGCGATGCTGATATCAACACCGCTATAAATTTTGCGTAAAACGCTACAGTCCAATATATACCATAAGTTTTGGCTTATAAACTATTTTAGTAACTATCTATAGACAATAGTTACTTTTATACTTTTAATTTTAAGGTTTTGATTATATTTCGCAAGAGCAAAGTCGGGTTCTTCATAAGAAAAAATCTAAATTTTATTGAGATAAATCAAATATTTGGCACACATAGAACTATTGTACACCTTTAAATATAGGGATTAGCTAATTTGTAAAAATAGACCTTTTAGTTTTAAGTGAAGGTCTTTTAGTTGTTTATCATTTTTTATGACAAAGTTTGCGAGATCTACTTTTTCTTGTTGTGGCATTTGAGTTTGTATAACTTTTAAGGCTTCTTCTTTTGTTTTATTGTCTCTTTTTTGAATTCTATCTATCTGAATCTCTGGATCACAGGTAACTACTATGGTTTCATCTAAATAGTTTTGCCATGAGTTTTCAAAAAGTAAAGGGATAGAAAAAATTGTGACTTCTTGTTTCGTTTTACACTCTTGGATTTTTTGTTGAATTACTTGAGTCACTTTAGGGTGTACCAAAGACACTAGCTCATTTAGCTTTTGTGGGTTAGAAAATACAATTTGCCCCAGCATTTTTCTATTGACAACACCCTTTTCAACAACTTTTGAGCCAAAGACATCCTCAATAGACTCAATCAGTAGTAAATCATTAGCATACAAATCATGAACTATTTTATCTGCATCAAGTACCGTAAAAAAGTCTTTTAAGTATTTTTCACAGGCAGATTTACCTGTACAAATACCACCCGTTAGGCCAATAGCATAGCAGCCATGAGATATCACAGCTTACTCACTTACTTCTATTGGAGAGCCTTCTAAGTCAATTGGTTCTGTTTCTTCGCGAGTTAACTGATAACCTGCAAAGATTTCTTCTAATTCAAGGATTTTGGATAATAAGACCTCTTGCTTCTTTTGCAAATCCTCTGTATCACTTTCTGCTTTTTCTTTGATTTCTTCTGTGAGGGCACGAGATTGTTTGATTACATTTCTGAATTGGTCTACTAAAACATTGATAGAATCTGCTACATTATGCAAAGCATCTCCAGTTCTTAGTTTAATATCAAATGATAAATTACCTTCTGAAATTTCTTTTAAGCATTTCTCTAATTTATACGAAGGGCCTGCAAATTGATGTGAATAGAATATTCCGATAATACAAATAATTAAAAAACAAACTACTCCTAGTAAAATAATACGCCAGCCTACGATGCTAAATACAGTAACTAAAAATGAGTTCATGTCTCTTAACTCAACTATGGTGGCTGTGTTTTTTACAACATAATCTCCAATAATATATAAATTGAAAAAAGTAATTGTTGCTACTAACAACACAATCATCATCAAGACAAAGGTAAATTTGATTTGTAATCCTGCTTGAATAAAATAATTAGAACGAGTCGGTCGTGCCTGTGACATTTAAAATGCTCCTTTAAAACTTTTATCTATGCTATAAGTCTTGGTAAAAAGTGATAAAACTAAATTCCAAAACAAGGTGAAAATAGGCCTAAATTTATAAAAACTTCAAAACTCTGTTGAAATCTAACCCATTATAACAAATGCCCACTGCAAACCAAAATGTTTCAAGGCAATTTAATTCCAAGTTACACGATCTAATTTTCTTGACTAAAAAAAGTTCTTTGCAATCCAAATTAATTTTCAAATTTAACCAAATTTTTATAGGCCAAGTTTTTACTATTAGTCCCTTTTTTTGTCTATCTATGTGTAAACCCATACAAAGAATTGCCGATATTGAGGAGAAGTGAAAATACACCTTTTACTTTAAAAATGTTTGATTTTATTAGTGTAACAACTACCTAACAATGGTGAAAAAATGAAGAAGTTTTTATATATCATGTTGCTTTTAGTAGCGATTAGCCCTCTCTTTTCGGAGGACGAACCTGCTGCTGCCGGAGATTCTATTTCCACCATTGAAGACGTCAGTACAGAATTAATTCCCTTGGATGAAAAGGGGCAGGTCTCCATTTATTTACAAGATGCACCTGTAGCGACTGTTATGAAAGGGATTGCTCAGATTGGTAACTATGACTTCGTTACTAAAGGTACAATTGATAAAACAGTGAACCTAACATTAAAAGGTAGGTCAATCCGTGAAGCTTTAGACATTATATCTGATTCAACAGAAACCCAATACCGTGTTGATGGTACAATTATCACTGTTTTTGGAGAAGGGATTAACTCTTCATTTACTAAAACTTATGAAGTTAAAAAAGGAAACGCTCTAACCATAGGTAATGTCTTAGAGCAGCTACTTGGAGCCACTTTAACAACTCAAACAGCAAGTGGTGTCAAAACCGAGGAATCCAATGCAGCCCCTGTTGCAGCTACTGATAGTAATAAACCTCAAGCACGTATAGTCGCTGATAGATTAAATAGTCAAATTATTATTACTGCTCTACCATCACAACACAGACAAGTTGAGAAAACATGGCCAGATATAGACGTAGGACTTAAAGTTCGTCGTTACTCTACAAAGATGTTTGAACTGAAGTTTTTAAGCCCAGAGGTTTTTATAGGAAGTATTAAATTTCTTGTCCCAGGGATTGAAGAAAGTCAAATATTTCAACTTTCTCCAAAAACAACCTCTGAATCATTAAGCTCATCTCAAAAAAGAATCATCATTCAAGAAACAAAAGAAAACCTTGAACAAATAACTACCCTTTTAGGATCAATTGATGTACCACCTAGACAAGTTGTAATAGATGTTAAAATGGTTGAGTTCACTCTTACTGGTGATGATAAGTTTGGAGTAGATTGGAAAAGTATATTTACAAACTCTGGTAGTGCATTACCAGTTGGAGAGTTTTTCTCACCTCTTGCTAGCAGTGGCGGTGGAAGAGCAAAATTTGGATCTTTAGGTCCAGACCACCTTCAAGTTGTTCTTGATTTTATAAGTACTAGTTCTAACGCTAAAGTATTATCAAATCCTCAAGTGACTGCACTAGATGGTAAACAAGCTAAAATTACTGTTGCAGATAAAATACCTTACAGAACCTCTAGCATATCTAACGGAATCATTACTCAAAAAGTAGAATTCAAAGATGCTGGAATCACTTTAGATGTAACTCCAATTATCTTTAAAAATGAGTTTGTTAATCTAAAAATAGTTCCAGCAGTCACCTCACAAATTGGTGACTTTGATGGTGTGCCAATTATCTCATCAAAAGATTTGGACACTACATTAAACGTCCGTAACAACCACACAGTTGTAATGGGTGGACTTATTTCTCACGAAAAGTCTGAAGAAGTTAAAGCAATCCCTTTCTTAGGTAAATTACCAGGTTTTGGAAAGTTGTTTCAATCAAGCTCTAATACGAGTAAATCAAAAGAACTTATATTTTTAATAACGCCTAAGATATACAGTGAGTTTTCTTCTCACCCTCATAATAAAATGAAGTATAAATTCCAAAAAAATGGAAGCGTTAAACCTACAGGATATACCTTTGTAGATGAAAAAACTCAAAAAGACCAACTTGCTGAGTTTAAAAAACGGAGTAAATTATGAAACTAGGACTTAATTTTAGTTTGTTAATCGTCATCATATTATTTTTAGGCCTCAATGGTTGTGCTAGTTCTCCCTTCAAACCAAAATCAGATATTCAAGTAAACAGCATTAGATCATGGAGTGGTAGTGATGAAATTGCACCAGACATTGCTGGTATAAAAACAAGCAATCCATACCATGAAGCCAACATCGAGTTTTCATTAAACAATGGGGTAGGCGTAACTATCACAAACATAGAAATTTCTTATAGTCCTACCGATGGAGAAGACATCGTTTATGTAGATGGTGATGGGGTTCTACAAACTGGTATACCCACTCAAAACTTAAAAATGACTCGACATTTCGATGCTGCTATTCCGTTTACAGAGTTAAGTCAGTCTGAAACAACCATACTAGTAGGTGGACTAAATACGGGTACTGGTGAACCTAGAATTTGCTGTATCAATATCAATCTAGTGTCCCCTAAAGCCGCTAAAGCCTTATCTATAGATGGAAACTTTGAAACCCTACCGAATCTTGGCACAAATATCATTGCAACTGTAGATATTAGTGGAGTTGATGATAATGATAACCCTTTTCAGAAGTCTGCTTCTATAATCGTATCTCCAGATAGTAGTTTTTCACAAACTCAGCTAGAAAATGAAGCTTGTAAACTATGTACAGTAGGAGCTACAAATGCATTTACGGACGATACGTCTACTGGCTCTACACCTACAACATCATAGTCAAAGACTGTAGAGGTATCTTTTCAAATCCAATTGAATTTTGAAAATAATTCTGAAGAAATCTTTTTAGCCTCCTTTTTGCATCCATCTTCATTGGAATCTGTGCCTGAGTGAGATATAATATAGATTACATAATATTAATGCATTAAAAAGGAAATTGAATGGACGATCAGGGCGTGCACAAACTACTTGGAGAAATCTTAATTGAAAAAGGCCTCATCAATGAACAACATTTGGATGAAGCACTGCAATTACAAGAAGAAAGCATGCGCCGTATCGGTGAAGAGCTCATCAAAATGGGCGCTGTGGATGAGCGAGACATTACCAATGCCCTCTCAGAGCAGCTAAACATCCCTATCTTTAAAATTGAAGATGTAGAAGAGTTTCCTTTAGATATCGTAGAGATTCTCACTTACACCTATGTTGAAGAAAACAAGGTCATACCTGTTGAGTTTGATAACGAAGAAAACATTCTAACCATTGTACATCACGACCCACTAAACATTTTTATTATCGATGACTTAGAGCATCGAACAGGCTATAAAATCAAGTTTTTCATTGACACAGAGTCTAATGTTAATCGAGCTTTAAAGACCTTATCTGCACTCGATACTTCTGCCATGGACAGTGTAGTTTCCGGTATGGCTAACTTAGAGGTTACTGAACGTGGAGATGACTCTGGGATCGATTTGAATGCAGCTGAGGGTCCAATTGTTACCTTAGTAAACCAGATTATATCAACAGGGGTTAAAGAAGGAGCTTCGGATATTCATATTGAGCCCTCTAAGAAAAAGCTCCGAATTCGTTATCGTCGTAGTGGGGTATTATGTCAACTTCTGCAGATTCAAGAGATTATACATAAGTTTCAGCCGGAGTTAATATCAAGACTCAAACTAATGGCTGATATGGATATTTCAGAAAAAAGACTCCCACAAGATGGTCGTATCAAAGTATCTCTATCCAAAACCAAAACATTAGATCTACGTGTTAACACTCTGCCGACACAGGGTGGCGAGAAAATCTGTATGAGAATCTTAGACTCTAGTGGTCTATCTCTTGGTTTGGAGCAAATCGGGTTTTCAAAACACACCTTAGATATTTTTAAGCGAAATTGTACTAAGCCAAACGGTGCTATCTTAATGACTGGTCCAACAGGGTCTGGTAAAACAACTACTTTGTATTCAGCTCTAAACTTTATTAGTACCCCAGAAGTTAATATCTGTACCGTAGAAGATCCGGTAGAATATACCATTCCAGAGTATAATCAAACTCAAATTAGACATAATATTGGTTTAACCTTTGGCTCTGCGCTAAGAGCCCTTCTGAGACAGGATCCAGATATTATTCTACTCGGGGAAATGAGAGATCAAGAAACAGCTATGATCGGAATTGAAGCTGCCATGACGGGTCACCTTGTTTTTTCAACACTCCATACAAACAGTGCTGCTGGTGCTGTTGGTCGTTTGATTGAAATGGGTGTGCCAGGTTACTTAGTAGCATCTACTGTTTTATGTATTGTTGCTCAACGATTAGGTAGAGGCCTCTGCCCAGTATGTCGTAAGAAAGTTCCCCTCTTTCCAGAAGCAGCAAAATTCGCCAAAAAAGTAAAAGCAAATGTTAAATATATTTATGCTGCTGTTGGTTGCGCTAAATGTGGCGGTGGTGGATATAAAGGTCGTACAGGTATTCACGAAAGCTTAGAAAATAGTGCCGTACTCAGAAAGGCTATTGCTGATGGTTTGGATGAACACGCCATGGAGCACGAGTGTGAAAAAATTGGTTTTCTAAACCTACGCGCCGATGGATTGATTAAAGTATTAAAAGGTACGATTGATGAAAAAGAACTCAATCGTACAACTCGATAGGAAGTATATATGTTTGGTGGAGTCCCACAAGAAAGCCTGATGTCTTTTTATACAACATTAGCTATCGCACTAAATGCCGGTGCCCCGTTAATGCAATGTTTAACAGCCTATCAAGAACAAAATGACAATAAAAACTTTGAAGCTGTCTTAAACTCAATTATTAAGGATGTAGGTTCTGGAAAACCCTTCTCTGAGGCTCTACAGAAATTTCCAAAAGTATTTCCAAATGATTTTCAATCTCTAGTTGCTGCAGGAGAGATTTCTGGGCAAATGGATACTCTCTTAGTGGAATATGTAGAGTTTGCTGAAGGACAAGCGAAACTACAAGCAAAATTTAAAGGTGCTATGGCTTACCCAGCCGTAATGGCTTTGATTGCTGTTGGGGTAACCATCATGTTAACCCAGGTTATTTTCCCAAAATTTATTTTATCTCTAAACCTTAAAGAAGAAAATATGCCTGCTATTACACTTTATGTGTCTAAGTTTTCTGATTTTTGTGCCAACAACTATATTGGCATCTTCTTTGCGTTTATCGCATTAGGAGCAGCCTTTTGGTATGTCACCCAAAAAACAGATAAAGGAGCGGATGCATGGGATGCTATTTTGTTTAATAGCCCCGTGATTGGGGATCTACTAAAAAAGTACTTTGTTTCTCGTATGGTTCACACTCTTGCTTCTCAGTTAAGAGGGGGCGTTCCTGGTATGCAAGCACTTCAAATTTGTTTTAATTCCATTGAAAATCGCCAGTTTGGTAAATTAATTGTAGATATTATGGAGTCTATTAAAGGTGGAGGTAGTTATACCGATGGATTAAGAAAGAACACACACATAATTCCTCCTATTGTTATATTAATGTTCACCATTGGGGAAGAAACTGGATCCATGGAAACCGTTTTAGAAAAAATCGGTACTTACTATGATGATCAAGTTGCTGTTGCTGTAGATGCTGTTATCGGGCTTATCGAACCACTTATGATTGTGGTCATGGGTGGTATTGTAACTACACTAGCACTCTCAATGTTTCTTCCAATGTTCGATATGGGGAAAAATATTGGATAGTCATGACTTTAGACAAAATAATCTTAAAGACTCTATTATTTGTAACTCTTATTACAAATTCTGTATTTTCTAATGAATTAAGCCAAATGGAGCCTTTGCTCGAAAAGCTTTTTAATATTTTGGACGTAAGAAACCAAGAAATCTTGTCTATTGAACAAAATATTACCCATAATCGATCAGATCTTGAAAAAAAGGCCTTGATTCGTATTCTGAAACAAAAAGTTAGAGACTTTATCGTTAAGGACAAACAAATCGTTGGAGCATTAGATCAGATTAAGTCCTCTAAAAATGAAGAGCATCGCTTTTTATATAAAAAATCTCTAGATCGTCTAGACTCTTATCGCTCAAATATTAATCAAATTCAAGAGCTCTACTTTAGAAAACCCACTCTCATCTCCCCTGAAGTCAAAGTTTCTACGGGTAAAAATAATTTTGAAAACTTCTTGACTACTTGGGAAGGTAAGTCTACTAAAAGAGATTATAGTAAACGAGTTACTAGAGCTACAATTCCCTTAGAACAAAAGAAATACTTTGATCATCAAGCGGATCAAAATAAAATGCAAAAAAGCCAACAAGCGAATTACGGTAAGTTTCTCAAAGAACTCACTGTTGATAATTCTATTAAAAAGAAAACCCTCGTTGCCAAAAAAGACCTTTCTAACTTGGATAAATTTCATAAGCAATTAAAAGCTGAAAAGCCAACTGCTGTTAAAAGAATGAGTAAAGATCAAAGCTTTTCTGGTTTCTTCAATAATCTTGAGCAAAATGTTCAAACACAACAAGCAAGAAAGCCAACTCGCTCTATCAAAAATGGTAGTGTCAGTCCTTTTCAAGTACCAAAAGACTATGAAAAACAGCTTAGGACGCCTACCCCTAAAGTTAGTCCTATGGTTCGGTTAATGGAGGATTTGGATCGATTAAAAGTTAAGCAAAGATCCAAAAGCAAGTTTCACCAAGACACTAAAAGTGAGCAATCATTTCAAGGCTTCATGTCTCAACTAGAACTATCAAACAAACAATCACAATCAAAACCTAAGGCTAAAGGCAGTTTTCAGGATCTACTTGCCATGGGGTCAAAGACTAAAACACAACCAGAGGTCATCCAAAAAAAGTCTAGCTTTGCTGACCTTCAACAAGCTTTAGTTGATCCAAAAAAAGTAACAGACAAAAGAGTTGAAGTAAAGCAGGTACAAGTTGTTGGTAAAAAACAACAGTTCAACCAATATTTGGCTGCTATTCCTGAAGTAAACCACCAAGCTACTCCTGTCCCACGGCCTCTACCACAGCAGCCAACAACAAATAGGTTTCAAGTTATATTAAATAATTTAAGACATGATAACGGTACATCTTTGAACAAAGCTCATATTGTTGTAAGTCCTGTCGAAGAAAAGCTTGAAAACCAATTAACAACAGTTTTTAAAGCAAGAAAAGACACGATTGTAAAAGATCCAATAACTATCAAAGGCAGCACTCAGCCAAACTTTTCTAGTTTTCCTAGTAACTCAACACATTTGAGATCAAGTCACAACAAAAGTGAAATCGGACTCAACCTAGCAGAGCTACCTGCTGAAAAGCCAATCGGTAGTAAAGCTGCAAAGAACGATTCTCCCGAATCTAAAAACAATGAAATGACAGCTTCAAAGCCTAAAAAAACAGAAAGCTCAACCCCAGACAAACAAGCTGTTGATCTCATGGATCGCACTGAATATAGAGTTGCCCGCAAAGCAGAAGCTAGATTACTTAGGCGAGGAAGTCATTTGATTCCTATCTCTATTGAAGCGCGAGATGTAAAAGATAGGCTATACCCTGATTTACCAATCAAATTTGTAATCGAAATGAAACCTAAAAACTTTTTAACGGGGCATATTTTGGATAGTTATACAGACTCTCCTTGGGAAAGAGTAGTAGAAACAAACCCAGAAGGTGTTGCCCAAATTCAAGTCCTCTTGAATCTCGAAGGAAAAGAAGTTAATATTTCTAGAAAGCTAAATACAACCCGTGAAGAAACAACCTGTAATATCGTTATTACTCCAAAACTATGACATATAAACTATTTTTCATTGTCTTATTCTGGGCCTCTTCAATCACTTTTTGTAACGAAACACAAATTGAAGTTCAAAAGATCATTAAAAAGTCTTCCATCCTTTCAGAGCTTGCACCTAGTGATCAAGTTAAACTAGCTTCACTATTTGCAAATTTAGGGCATGAGCACCGAAAAAAAAACAAATGGATCTTGTCCGTAATATACTATAGAAAATCCCTAGCTTTAAATCCAGAAGACCATCAGTTAATTTTATTTTCTGGAATGAACTACTCCAAAGTAAAAAGGTATAGCAAAGCAATTGAGTTATTTTTACAATACAAAAGTGTGGCGACCCAAGATTCCTGGCTTAAAATATGTGATCAGTACCTCTTTGATACTTTAAATTTAAAGGGAGATCAACTCTCTAAAACCTCATTATGGGATTTAGCCATTACATCATACAACGACGCTTTAAACTACTCAAATAGTGCCGAAAAAACTGCCAATGTCTTGTCCAAAATTCATTATGGATATTTTCAAAAAGGAAGTTTTCACTTCTCTCAAAAACACTACCTAGAAGCATCAAAAAATCTCCTAAAAGTACTTACTCCAGAAACCAATAAAAGCTTAGTTAGAAAAGTGGAAAGAATGGCTTCTCATCTGTTTTTAAATAGTGCCAAGCATTATGAAAAAGAGGGTAATCACAAAGAGGCACTAAAGTATTATCACAGTATTGCCAATTATTTTAAATCCGAAAGCGGAGTAAAATACTCCAACGCACGGATAAAGCACTTAGAAAATTTAATTATCGAAGATGAAAACCAAAACAATTGGATCTCTGAATAAAGCTTAATTTTGATTCTTTGGAACTGATCGTTTTTTGCTATTTGATCTAGTCTTTGAAGCCTTAGATCTAGAACCCTTTTTAAGACTTTTTTTACGACTTGTACTGCTCTTAGTCCTTCTTCTTTTTTTACGCCTTTTTTTGTATTTCTTTTTAGAAGACTTTTTCAATTTTTTCGACTTAACTTTATTGAAACCCTTCTTTCCACTGGACTTTATAGCTATAATCATTTTCTTTATTACATGGTAATAATATCGGCGGGCAACTTTCGATCTAAACTTCTTTTTACGAATCAAAGTCTTATAGTTTCTGACCATCTTATGTTTCACAAAATGAATCATTTCTGTTTTAGACTTTTTAGTCCAACCTTTTTTTTCAAAAGCTCTATATTTACTCAGGGCTTTGTAGGCAATATTTTTTACATATTTTAATGAACCAGCTTTTAACCTTCTTCTTCTTCGCTTTTTTCTTTTAATTTTACTCGATATTTTAGGGCCTAATTGCTTTTTAACTTCTTTCTCTTTGATACCAGTAGCTTCAACAATTTGCCGTATAAGATCTTCACAACGTCTTTTAACTTTTGACTTTTTCTTTGCATACTTCATAGCATCTTTTAATGCTGCTAAGGCATCATCAAAACGATTTACTTCTGCTAAAAGCATCCCAAGAAAAAGACGCTTTGCCGCATCCGTACCATCTAATGCAATAGACTTTTCAAATATCTCAATTCCTTCTAAAAACTCACCTTTATCAGCATAGATTTTACCTAATTGAAACCAAGCTTGAGCATCTTTTTTGTTTTCATCTAGATATTTGTTAAGGGTGTTGATCGCTTTATCCGGCTCTTGGTTAGTAGTGTAGCCTTTTGCCAAATCAGGATAGTAGTCCCAAGCTTTTGGGTTTTCTTTGACCATTCGCTCTAAGTAAGGTACAGCGACAGAATATCGCTTTGCTGATTTAAATGCTTTTAGAAGCTCAACTAGCACATCACTTTGATCTTTTTTATAGCGAAGACTCTTTTTGAAATGCGAAATAGATTCATCAAAATGTTCTAAAGCCAAATATAGACCTGACTCTTTTTTTGCTTCACTAGCTAGTTTAAAGTTTAACTGGCCCAATAGTTTATGAATCTCCGGATTTTTTGGAGATTTTTTAAGGCCTTTTTTGGCTATATCTTGCGCCTTATCGCTTGCATCTTGTGCAAAGTATATTTTAGCCAGTTCTAAGTAACTTCTTGGGTCTCCTGGAAACTCCCGCACTTCTTTTAAAAAGTGCTTGACCGCTTTTTTATTATTATTTTCAGCTATAAATATAAGACCTAAATGGTAATGTACTTCTAAAAGATATTTGTTTAACATTTTAGATTTTACTAGATAATCTTTTGCCTTTGCATAACGCTCCGTTTGACTGAGTAATATACCGATCTGCTTGTAAACTTCAGCAGACTTTGGTTTTAGCTTTAAAGCAATATTTAAAAATAAATCGGCCTTTTCTAAGTTTTTCTTTTGTAAATATATGACACCTAATCGATAGACGGCCTCATAAGAAGATTTATCTAAAGAATAAGCCTTTTCATAAGAACTTATAGCATCGACTTCTTTTTTTGTTGTCATGTATATTTTTGCTAACGCTAAAAAGTACTTAGACCTTGCTTCAATGGCAACGGCCTTGAGGTAATACTTGGAGGAAGTGTTAAACTTTTGTTTTCTAAAGTATAGATTTCCTAGTTCAAACAAGGACTCTTGATCTGTTTTCTTAAGTCGTACAGCTCGTGAAAACTGCTGAATAGCATCACTATATTTACCTTCAGAAAGATAAACATAAGCCAACTCTCTTATGGCTACATAAAGTGCTGGTTGCTTTTTTAAAACTTGCTGGTATAGCTTGCGAGCCTCTCTAAACTTTTTTTGTTTAGCCATTAATCTTGCTAAGTTTAATAAAACTATACTATTGCCAGGGCTTTTGATCAATGCCTTTTGGTAATAATTAGACGCACCTTTCACTCGATCCAAACGAGTGTAAATTACTCCTAAATTAATTAATGCCTCGATATCGTCTGGAGTCTTTTCTAAGACTAACTTAAACTGATCGGCTGCATCGTTATATCTTTCTTGTTTTAAAAAAACTACACCTAAAGAGTAGCGAGCATTAGGATGGTCTTCTCGTAACTCTAGTACGCGATATAGTAATTTCTCGGCACGATCTAATTTATTTTGATCAATTAATTTTACCGCCTTAACATAAACAGAGTCTGGGTTTATAAAACAGCCTGACAAGAAAAAAGAAAGTAAAGTTAGTATAAGTAAAAATAATCTAGTTAACATGAATTTTTTACCCTATTCTGAACTTCCATAAGTTAGCTCTATTTCATTTAGTATACGACTTTGTTCACTAGTTAACTCAGTAGCTTGCAATTGTGAAATTTTAGTCTTTTGTAGTTCTTGTTGCTCAATCACAGCATCGCTCAAGTTATTTAGGGCGTCTGCTAGTTCTTTAAACTCATCTCCTTCACGAAATGTAGTTTTTAAAGCAAAGTCACCGGCAGCCATTTTTTTAAGATTACTTTCGATACGATATACTGGTCCAGCTATATGATGAGTCAAGCGTAAGGTTAAAAAAGATAATATTAAAATTGTTACTGCTTCGGCAATCAAAATTCGTGGAAACAAGTATTCAAACAATTTTGTTTTCAAAAGTGCTACTTGGGTAGGATCCATAGATGCCGCAAAACCTGTTTGTGACAATAGTTCATCCTCTAAAGTAGTAGTAATTAAACCAAAACAAAGTCCTCCTACTAAATTGACAGCAATCGCCACTAATAGAACCATCAATATCATCATCTTCTTTTGAAAACCAGGCTTTATAAAAAACGTGGTTCGTTTACTTTGTAAATCTTCCATTACAACACTCTCTTTTTGTTGCACCTTAAGTGCCAGTTGATCTGAATTTAGTCTCTACGACCAAAATCAATATTTTTCCCAATCATACCCTTCGCTTGAAGTCTTTTTGCATAGTCTTCAAATGTTATAGAGACACCCTTTATACTACGAGACATCTCTGCTCGAAGTTGGTTTTGCTTATCCGATCGAATCCCATTAGAAACAGCATTTGACATAGTCATAGCCTCAAAGATTGGAATATTATCTATTCCCTGAATATCTGGAACCATAATTTGAGATATCACTCCAATCAAATAAGATGCCAATCTCATTCGAGAGTTTTCTGCTTCTTGTGAGTTAAAACTATTCAATACCCTGAAAATAGTATTTAAGCTCCCTATCGTAGAAATCCCAGCTATAACTAAATGTCCTGTTTCAGCAATATCTAAAGCGAACTCAATACTTTCTGAGTCTGTTAGCTCTCCAATTACGATAATATCAGGGTCTTCTCTTAACGCATATCGTAAAGCGGTTCTATAGCTTTGTGTATCTTTACCTAGCTCTCTTAAGTTAACTATACACTCTTTACTCTTTACTTTAAATTCAATTAATTCGTCAATAAAAATAATATGTTCATTTCTATTAGTATTTAAAAATTCTACAAAACTAGCAATAGTAGAGCTTTTTCCACTACCAACAGCTCCTGAAATAAGCATTAAACCTTGTTTTTGGCGTAAGCAATTTAAGGCTATATTTGGTATCTGAAGGTTTTCCCAAGACTGAATTTTCATAGGAAGTAATCGAATTGCTAAATATGGTTTGCCACGATCGAAGCTAAAGCAAAAACGTATTTTTAACTTTTCATTTACTTGATAAATCCCTTTAACATATCTCTTTTTTTTATATTGCTCTAACTCAATGTCTGTTAAAAGCTCTTTACATAAGCCTTCTATATTTTTACCAGAGTAAGTACAATCTTTATATAAGTCTAGTTGCCGAGATATTCGAAGTCTAGCATCAGCATTTTTCTTAATATGTACATCGGTTGCATTGCGTTCAAACGCTTTGATGAGAAAGTTCTTAAATTGCTCGTTCATCAAGCTTTCCTTTTGATAAATAAACTCGCTGTATCTTGTGAAATTAGTCGCTGTGATAATAAGGTTCTAGCATGCATTGCAAAAGTTTGCATCCCTTCCTTTTTGGCCCCTTCTAAAACGCTTTCCATTTGATGGTCTTTACCCTCGATAATGAGGTTTCTTGAGGCTGCATTAGATATTAACACTTCATAAATCGGAACTCTGCCCCCACCAACAGCAGGTAAAAGTCTCATACTCACAACAGCAGCTATATTATGTGCAAATCGAGATCGAATCATTGATTGGTTATTTTCATCAAAAAGGCCAACGACTCTCTTTACGGTATTTGCCACGTCCATAGTATGTAGAGTTGCTAGGACTAGTATACCAGACTCAGCTAAATTTAAAGCACTAATCATACTGTGCTCATCACGAATTTCGCCAATCAGTACCACATCCGGATTTTCTATGGTAGCAATTTTTAGCCCTTCAGAAAAGCTTGGTATATCTATGCCGATTTCTTTTTGTTGTACCATGCATTTTTTATCCGGATGAACAAACTCTATAGGGTCCTCAAGGGTTAGTATATGACCTCGTTGATATTTGTTAATATGATCAATCATGGCAGCCATAGTTGTGGATTTTCCACTACCAGTAGGACCTGTTACTAAAATCAATCCTGCATTCAATTCAGAGATACCTTGTAAAGCAAAAGGAGCTTGGATCTCTTCAAAGTTTTTTATATTCTCCGGAATAATTCGAAATACACCGCCAAATTTGCCATCTTGCATGAAGACATTACCACGGAATCTACCGAAAGAATCAATCGCATAAGCAAAATCTACCTCACATCCTCTATTTAGAGTTTGTTTTTGTTGTTTTGAAAGAATTTCGCCTAGCAAAGAAATCACTTGCTTATTCGATAGCTCTTTACCACTTTTTGTTAATGCTCCGTCCACCCGAAAGGTCGCTGGATAATCAGCATGTAAATGTAAATCAGATGCACCAATCGATACCATCTCTTGTAAGAAACGATCAATACTAGCCATAAAACCCCTTCGAGTATTACACCTAAAAAAAACAATTCATTTTTAAGCGTACTCAGTAAATCTAAATTAACAAAAAATTTGGCAAAGTATATCATTTTAATGATCTATCTGTCAGATCTTTGAGAGATTAGATTTATACCATTTGTTTCTCAGTTTGAGATTTTTAAGAAAGTCTAACAAACATTATGAGAAATCCTACATACCCTTGTAGATTTGGTTTTCTTGTTACAAAGAAAAACAAAAATATAAAACAGCTTTATCAAGAGTACCTTTGAAGCTGGATGATTATCACGAAAAACACAAAGCCTATCAAAATGGGCTTTACAGCAGTATAAAAGTAGAAAGTGCATTTACATTTGATTATCACAGTTACTTTTAACGCAAAAAAGACACCTCACTGAGATGTCTTTTTTGCTAAAGGATTTATTTCTTTTTAAAACAGTCCTCAGGGTAGTCGGCCCCACCCGTTGGAAGTAAACATGTCCCATCATCCAAAATTTGTAGAAAATGATATGTACCTACGATAATCTGTGGGTCACTATTCTCTCGAATTGTGACGTCATTAGAGGTCACCGACACTTTTTTAGAAAAGATAAACTTTTTATAAGAAAGCTCTGTGTTTTCACCAGTCTCATCAAACTCTAACACGTATTTTTGATTGTTTTTCCATTTGGTATTGGCGAAATCAGCTAATGTAAATTTACCTTCTACATGTTCTGCCTCTGCTTCACCTGCATACAAAACATCAAACTTACTCTTTGTAGCTACCTTAGAGCTTACTGGAGCACTAGCCGTTTCATAGTGAGGTACAGTTATAGCACCTTTTCTACTACTATAGGTTGGGTTACGCAAAACTGTAACTAACTTATCGTCCCCCTCAGGAACATAACCATGCTTTTTATATCGAAGTAATCTACCAACAACATCAATTTTAGGTCTAGCTTTATTAGAAAATAAGGAACGGTGTCTTTTTAAAAACTTGTAATCATCATTACTGGCATAATTACTTGCAAGGCCTCTTTCTTGACTTACTTCGATGCTGTCTTGTGACTTTAAAAATTCAATAATTTTATCGTCGTTCTCATCAACTTTATTTTGTTTCCATGCTTTTACTTTTAAAGTCATTGAGCTAATCTCTCTGCCCCCTGGAGCAGCCCAATTTCCTTTTACTTTTTTCATTTGCATGGCAGTGACTTGAGCATCTGTAATAGTAATTTCTCCAAAAGCTACACTACTTAGTAAAACTCCCCCAATAACTGAAGCTAGAACTTTTTTCATCTTTTTCCCCATAAGCCTCATTAAGACTCTTAAACTTTACTTATATCTTTAAAGCGATAGTTTTTAACACTCTTTAAAAACTGCTCGATATAATGAATGATTTTTCACATGATCATTTCTAGTAAAATAATACGGGTATCTACATGCTATTCTTATTTTTACGATAATTATGAGATAAAGTTACATCAATTTAGACTAATACCTCAAATTATACGCTAAAACTTCAATACCTCGCCTTTATTTTTACTATCAATGCTTTACTTGAATAGTAAAAAACAGGAGCCATGAATACAATGCTCGCAACAATCTGCAACCAAGAAGTTTTCATTTCGTGATGATGAGTTAAATTTGAAGATAAAGTAATTTCAAAAAGTTTGATCAAAATCAAATAATCTGTAAGTAGTCCAAACACTATGCTTGAAACAATAATTACAGACAAATACGAAACAATAGATTTGAAACCAAAGATTTTAGAAAGTATAGAAAGCGAGGTGAAATTAGTGGCAGGACCAGCCATTAAAAATACTAAAGCTGTACCAGGGCTCATTCCCTTCATCATAAACGCCGCCGCAATAGGAGTAGATGAAGTTGCACAGATATACATAGGGACAGATAATAAAACGATAGCTATATATCCAGAAACTCCCCCGTTAAAATAATGTTTAACCAAATCTTCTGATAATAATGAGGTGATGATTCCGCCCAAAACAAAACCAAACAACAAGGTTGGAGAGATGTCACTCAATAAATTTGTGAATGAGTATTTCAAACCATCCATAATCTTTGATACAAAAGTAACTTTGTTAACACCACTTTTTTTAGAAGCACAACAGGATGGCTTTTCTTCAACGACCTTCTTTTTAGATGGACAACATGAGTCGCTTGTAGCTTCTACCTCGATAGCTTTATCTGGTACATCCTTATTGGTATTACTTTCTTCTAAATTTTTACTTGAAGGACAACATGACTTTTTTTCTACTAATTTTGGCTCACTAATTTCAGGCTCTTCTATTTTTTTTGAACAACAAGACGAAGTCTGCTCTTTAATGTCCTCATCTTTAAATAACAAAAGCTCAACAACACCTGCAAAAAAGGCTGTTAATATGGCATAGATAGGTCGTAAAATTGCCATAACAGGCCCCATCATCCCGTAAGTCATTGCCACAGAGTCAACACCGGTTTCAGGCGTTGAAACTAAAAATGCTATGGTAGCGCCTTTGGATGCGCCCTGCTTTTTTATCCCCTGAACTACTGGAATCACACCACAAGAACAAAGTGGTACAGGTGCTCCAATCAAGGAAGCCAATGCTACAGTTTGTACGTCATTCTTCCCCAAAAGCTTTTGAATAAACTCTTCTGAGATCAGTGCTTTGATTAAACCTGCAATTACAAAACCCATTAGCAAATAGGGAGATGCATCTAGCACCAAAAGTATTATGTTATCAAAAATGTACATCTTGCACCTATATAATCAGGGTTTTCGAAATCAAGTTACACAACTAAAATGAAACTATTCAGCTATAGTTTTTCAATTTGTACACAAAGGTTGATTAAATCTAGGTACATTAATAACACAAAAACTGCGAAAAACTTGTATGTTCGCCTCCTTTTATCGAAGGGGCCACATGAATAATTACACTAAAATAAGTTATGTTCTAATAATATAATACAACATTTAATCTTTTGTTTTCTTCATAGTACAAAACGAAGCATAAGTACTATTTTTTATGATTTAGCTAATTCAAGCCAAGCATTGCATTTGGAATAAAAAGCAATTAAGCTATCTAAACCCCCTTTGAACCAACTTTACAATGGAAATTTATGCCACGAGAGTCGTTAAAATCAAAACAAGAACGAGCAAAGTCTATATTAGAAATATTATATGAGCAATATCCAGATGCCCATTGTGCTTTGATTCACAATACTCCTCTAGAGCTTTTAGTTGCTACTATTTTATCGGCTCAATGTACTGACAAAAAGGTAAACCAAGTCACTCAAACTCTTTTTCAAAAGTATAAGTGCCCAGAAGACTATGCAAGTGTTGATTATCATGAGTTAGAGCAAGATATTAAATCAATTGGACTTTTTCGCTCTAAGGCTAAAAACCTGATCAAAATGGGCCAACGTCTAGTTGATGTTTATGACTCTAAAGTACCTGACAAAATGGATGATCTTACTTCTCTTGGAGGAGTGGGACGAAAAACTGCCAATGTAGTCCTTGGAAACATCTTTGGTATTAACGAAGGGATCGTTGTAGACACCCACGTTGGCAGAATCACAAGTCTCTTAGGTCTTACTAATAAAAAAGACGCTAAAGCCATTGAAATTGATTTAGTAAAAGTTTTCAAACATCATCAAAAAGAGTGGACGATTATCTCTCATCTTTTTATCGATCATGGTCGGGCTATTTGTATCGCTAGGCGTCCTAAATGTTATGATTGCCCTTTAGCAACACTTTGCCCTGCCAAACCATTTTAAAATAATACGTAAACCAAAGATCCAATGCTTGAGGACTCTCCCACAACTACAAGGGTGGAGACCAAAAGCAAAGCACATAGGATAGGTACAAGCCACAGCTTCTTTTTTTCCCACAAATAAGAAAAAATTTGCTTTATTCCTTCTAAAAAGTCTTTAAACTTCAAAAATATCCTCTCTAATATTTTATACTTTCAGGGACAAAAGTCATAAATTTAAGTATACTTTAAACCAATTATGATTTTCAAATTACTCAAGTTCATAGGAAAAGTAAACACATCCATCATTTTAAGCATTGTTTGGATTGCTATAATTTTCCCTTTATCTATTCTTAAACGACTTTTTACCAAGGATTCAAAAAACTTCACTTGGGACTTAAACTCTTCTAGCGCTTGGATAGATAGAGATCACGAATACCAAAAAGAGGACTTGAAAAATGAGTGGTAAAGCCACATATACTCTTGGAATCTCTGCTTTTTATCACGACTCGGCCGCTGCTTTATTAAAAGATGGTGAGATTTTATATGCAGTTCAAGAAGAGCGCTTTACTAGACTAAAACATGATGCAAGTTTTCCGGTTCAATCTATCTTATGGTGTCTTCAAAAAGCTAATATCTCAGCCCATCAAATAGAAGCCATCGCTTTTTACGACAAACCCATACTAAAGTTTGAAAGAATTATTGAAACCCTATTGCAAACCTGCCCTAAAGGCTATAAAAACTTTCTTAAATCTATGCCTCAGTGGATTAAGCAAAAGCTCTTTTTGAAGGCCCATATTAAAAGTCATCTAAGAGAAATAGACTTTGATGCTGATCATTTAGAGATCATATTCCCCGAACATCATTTATCTCATGCTGCGAGTGCCTTTTATCCTTCTCCTTATAAAAAAGCTGCTATTGTAACTATTGATGGAGTTGGTGAGTGGGCGACAGCCAGTATTTGTCTTGGTGATGGTCACAAAATAAAATGCTTAAAGCAAATGAATTTTCCTCATTCATTGGGGCTATTTTACTCTGCTTTCACTTACTATTGTGGTTTTAAGGTCAACTCGGGTGAGTATAAATTGATGGGGCTAGCCCCTTATGCCGACCCAAATTCAATCAAAGTACAGGCTATGATCAACTTGATAAAGCAATATCTTTGTGACGTGAAAAGTGATGGGTCGATTCAATTAAATATGAAATACTTCGATTTTTTAAGTGGAAGTTACATGACCAAGAATAAACTCTGGTATAAGCTATTTAATTTCCATCCCAGAAAAGCAGAAAGCCCCATCAATGACAATTATATTTCTTTAGCTTATGCCGCCCAATTTGTTTTAGAAGAAGCTGTATGTAAACTTATCCAACATGCATTAGATATTACAAATTGCCAAAACCTTGTCATGTCTGGTGGAGTGGCACTAAACTGTGTAGCAAATGGTAAACTTCTCCAAAAAAAGGTTGCTCCCAATATCTGGATACAACCAGCCTCTAATGATAGTGGTGGTGCACTAGGTGCAGCTTATTGCTATTGGCATATCTTTAAAGACCAAGCCAGAGATACAACTCCAAGCGACTCCATGAAAAACTCGCTTTTAGGACCTAGTTTTTCACAAGATGAGATCGATCAAATGTTAAGTGACAAACAAGCTCAATTTGAAGAGTATTCTAAGCACGATGATTTATGTCATACTGTGGCAAAGTTAATCAATGATGGTAACATCATAGCTTGGTTTCAGGATCAAATGGAATGGGGCCCAAGAGCTCTTGGAAATCGAAGTATTTTAGCAGATCCTCGTAACCAAGAAATCCAAAAAAAAATCAATCTTAGTGTTAAATTTAGAGAGGACTTTCGACCCTTTGCTCCTATCGTTTTAGAAGAATACAAAGATGAATATTTTAACTTTGCTCCAAACTCTCCGTATATGCTTTTTACCTGTAACTTAAAACCAAAATGGCTGCAAAACCTTCCTAGTGATTTTGAAAAAATGACTATGGATCAAAAATTAAAGACTAAAAAATCTGAGTTTCCGGCAATTACTCACATAGACTTGAGCTCTAGAATTCAGACTGTATCTAAAAATTCTAATCCAAAAATACACAAACTACTCGACACATTTCATGACTTATACGACTGCCCTATGCTTGTAAACACATCTTTTAATGTTCGAGGGGAGCCTATTGTACTAAGTCCTAGCGATGCTTACAATTGTGTTTTAAGAACAAAAATAGATTATCTAGTATTAGGTAACAAACTACTAAAAAGAGTCAATCAGCCCACCCCAAAAAATCAACAGCACTTTGAACTAGATTAATCTAGCTTTGTTTTATCTTCTCCCTTATGAGAAAACTTTAAAACATCCATAGGACACACAGATATGCAAACCCCACATTGAATACACGAAGAGTTTGTATTATCAAAAGGTGCGGCATTTTTAGCAAAGGACATTACATCCACTCCCACTTCACAAAAAGTAGAGCATTGAGTGCATGATATGCATTTATCATTAGATTCAATTTGTAGGGTTGAATACCACTTTGACAAAATCTGCATATATTTTGCTAACGGACACCAAAACCTACACCAAACCTTACCACCAAAAAATGGATATAAGGCCACGGGGATGACTGCAACCAACCAAAAGTCTACTATAATAGCGTAGGACTTATGCCACAAACCTGATGCACCTGTGTTTCCTTGATAAACAAGTAAAATAACAAAAGCAGAAGTAAAGGCCCAAAAAGTAATTAGATCTCCTACCAACTCCCATTTTTGCGCTCTTACTCCTTTTGCTGATAAATGTCTCCAACGATCTCCAAAGGTTTCTGCCAAACCTCCACAACCACATATCCAAGTACAAAATCTCTTACCATGCCTACGCACAAATAATGGTATCACTACAAAAGTCATAAATAGGCAAATGGAGATTAATCCATACATAATGATTTTAGGGTCATTGCTAGTCCAGTTATAAAAAGTATCAAACAACAAAGGAAAAGGATTATTAATACCATAAGCTCTCCAATAGTACTTTGGAGAAATCATAGCAAGAATTACTTCGATTCCCACAAAACTTAAAACTTGAAAAAACATCAAACTTATAAACCTATAAGTTTGGTAAGTGTCCTTACCGTTTCTGTTCCAACGTTTCATGGCTTGGATCCCAAAAACAACCATCAACACAGTGTATACTAAAGAATACCAAAATGAAGGAGCCGATAAAACTCCTGGTAAATGACCTACAAATTGACCATAATAAAAAGGAAACATCCCCTTTTTCCAAGCATATATTAGATAGACAAAAATAAAACTAAATACTAGGCCAATCCATTTATTTAAATGCCAGTCGGATTCTAATCTCACCCCTGCTTTTCTTAAAAAGCCAATGGGTAACTCCGCTCCGATCATTTCAAACAAATAATCATATTTAATGGACTCTGGCTCGTTATTAGCTGTTTGAATGGCCAGTTTTTTATCTCCTACTCCTTTTAAAGAAGTATTCATTTTAATATCTAGTCTTGAATCCTTTTGGAGTTGTAATACTTGATCAATGTTTCGCTTTTTAGGGAATACAAACTCTTTGTCTATCGTAGTCAAAGTAACCTTATTATTTGAAGATAAAGCAATTGCTGCCTCTAGTGCTACATCCCCTCCACCATATATTACAATGTCCTTATCTTCATAATCATTAGGATCAATCAATCGATGCTTGATCAAATGAGCGTACTCGGACTCCCCCGGAACATTTGCTTTTCTTGGGTTGCCTGATTTACCCATGGCCAGTACCACAGTTTGTGCTTTATAGCTGGACTTATCTGATTTTAGTGTAAAATAATTAGAAGCTTTTACTATCTCTTCAATCTTTTCATACTCATTAATTTTTAGATTGTTTTCTTGAATTGCTCTATCAAACTCTTTTAGAATCGTTTCTCTAGTGCCTTCTGTTAGCCCCCATTGTGCTTTAAAGGTCAACTCTTCTGGCTCCAAAAAAATTGGTTTCCCTTTAGTAAAGTTTCGAATTGTATTGAGTGATTGATTGGAGTCAATACATAATACTTTTAGACCCAGGTTATTGGCCTCTCTTAATAACCCCAAACCTGCACATCCTGCCCCAATAATAATCAAATCATATATATCAGGATCCTCAGATGAAGTTATTTTTTGTTTTAATATGTGAGCTAAGTCATATCCCTGATTTAGTGTTAGTTTAATCAAAGGAGTACCAGATAAATCACCAATAATGTATAAATCTTTTACGTTTGTTTCAAACTCATCAGATATTAAGGGTTTTTGAGGGTAAGAAGGCCCAAGCTTTTTAGGTCCAAACATAACTTTTAAGGTTTCTGAAAACATTTTTATCATCTCAATCAATTTTTTATATGGTTCTTATATATGAGTGTTAGATAGCTTACAAACATTACAGCTAATACAAAAGAAAATTTACTAATAATTTTTCTAGAGGCCGATTTAATCTAAAAATAGATCATATCTACTATCACACTTTCAATAATTCAAGTGTTTACTTTTATTACTTAGATTAAAACGGTTGATTATCATGAAAAATACAAACTCCAACAGCATGGAGTTTTATTTGTTCAGTAAAAGAGTAGTAAAAACCATTGCATTTCGGTATACTCCTGCCTTAAAAAAATGGATTCAACATTTCAAAAGGCATCATTATGACAACAAAAGCTTATAGAGAGATCACTATTCCCGCTGTAATTCTTGGAGTTCTCCAAGGGATTATAATGACAGCGGCATTTGTTTACGCAGGACTACGTCTTGGTTTTGGTATCGGTGGTTCAACCATAGCTGCTATCATGGGCTTTGCCTTGCTAAAGGGTGTCCTAAAAAAAGGGACTATCTGTGAAAACAACATCAATCAAACCATAGCATCAGGAATCAATACTACAGGTAGTGGAATCATTTTTACTTTACCTGTTTTATATTTGATGGGGTTTTTAGGCAATGATTTAACCAGTGATATTAAAATCTTAGGTTTGATTGCATTAGCTGCTACAGCTGGATCCTTTATTGGTGTTGCTGTGATCATACCTCTTCGAAAGCAAATGATTGATTTTGAAAGACTAAGGTTTCCATCTGGTACTGCTGTATCTGTCATTTTAAAGTCTCCCGGTGCTGGTAAAACAAAAGCTATGTTAATGGTTGGAGGCACACTCCTTTCTGCTTTTGTTTCTTTTTTAATGCATAAAGGTTTGATTCCTGAGTCCTTTGATCTAGGTGGATTACTAGGGTTTCCCATTTATACACAAACAGCAATCTATTTAAGCTTAATGAACCTAGGAGCAGGATTATTAGCTGGAAAAGGTGGCCTTCCTTTTGCGTTAGGTGGCTGTCTAGCATACTGGGTTCTTGCTCCGATCGCTGTTCAAATGGGGTGGGTTCCAACTCCAGAAGCTATGTCTCCAGAAGCCCTAGGAGTTTTTCAAAAAGACTTCTTATACGGAAATATGCTACGACCTATGGGTATTGGGATGCTCATTGGTGGAGCTGTCTGTGGCGCATTAATGACTCTACCTGTTTTAAAAAGTGTTTTTAAAAGTTTAGCTCAAGCAGCTAGCGCATCTGGTGAACATTCTTTTTTGAAAAATGATGAAATGCCTTTAAAGTATATCGTAGTTTCTGTTATTGGATCTTTTTTATTTTTACTAGGAATTTGTAATTTTATCGCTCCAGAAATGGGCTTTTTACAATCCTTTGTGGTTGCATTTGCAGGACTTGTTTGGATGATCTTAGCAGGGATGATTGTAGCTCAATGTACAGGTACAACAGATACTTCTCCATTATCTGGTTTATCTTTGATTGCCGTAACTCTTATTTTATTTTTATCTGGTCAAAAGGTTTTAGTAACCGTATTGATTGGCGTAACGGTTTGTGTAGCTACTGCTCAATGTGCTGACATGATGCAAGATTTAAAAACCGGTTTTTTGATTGGTGGTATTCCAGTAAAACAGCAAATGGTTCAACTATGTGTCGCATGGATCGGCCCTTTAGTAGCTGTTACCACAGTGGCCATCTTATGGAAATATGGCTCTGGAAGTCCTGGTTTTGGTCCGGGTACAACTCTACCAGCACCGCAAGCAGATGCCCTACAATCTATGATAGGTGGAGTAATGAGCGGAAATGCGCCTTATATGAAATACCTTTCTGGTGGACTTTTAGGAGCTGCATTATCCGTCTTACCGGTAGGCGGACTTGGAGTGTTAATCGGGCTTTCTATGTATCTGCCATTTTTTATAACCCTAGGATACGGAATTGGTTGTGTTGCTAACATGATCATTGTTAAAGCTAAAGGCTTATCATGGGTTGAAGATTATGTCACACCTATGGCAGCTGGTTTGATCGTTGGAGAGGCAATGATTGGTTTAGTATTCGCAGTAATGGACATCATTAAGTAGCATCAAAGGAATAATCATGCAAAACACATTATGGATTTTATATATTTTAGTTTTTATTATTGCTGCTGGAGCTGGACTTAAAGTTAGCTTTGACCCCAATGGGGAAAATGTACAACATGTCATTGTATCCGCTTGGTTTTACCCTTCTCTAATCGCTTGTTTTTTGATTGCTTTTGGATTTAAAAAACTACAAGCCAAAGAGGATGATAAACCAGAAGATCACACAACAATGCAATCTAGTCCAGATACTTACCTAAACTTAATCGTCATTACTTATCCTGCTGACGGTAGTGTAAGTCAAGATATAATAGAAAAAATTCAGTCCATTTGTCTTCAAATGGCCGATGAACGCTTCGCTTATATTCAAAAATATGGAATTCAAAAGTTTTCTGAGTTTTTTGAACATTTTTCACATGGTGAAAGATATTTAAATAGAAGTTGGTCTGCCCTTGTTGATAATCATCATCAAGAGAGCCTAGAGTCATTTCAAACCTCTCAAAAGTATTTTGAGCATGCCTTAGAAAAATACAATCTATTAAAATAAGTTGACTTGACAGAAACTCAAATCTTTTTATAATCAGCCATATTACATACATAGTTATGTGATACGGCTGTTTTATTTTACCAAAGGACTTGTAATGCTTAAGCTACTTTTTATTCTAGCTCCCTTTTTCTTTCAAACACTTTTTGCAAACACCAATCTTACTCCACAAGAGCGTTTTTCACAGCTATATGAAATAGAACACCCAGAAAGAACATCTAGACAAAATATTACTCGACTTATCAAATACGCCAAAATGTGTCAAACAGCTTATAGCTCTGATTCAACGATACAAAACATCTATCCAAAATCTCTCATTTTTAAAAGCAAAGATACGGAAGTAAAGGTATTTGTTACAACAAACGATGAAAATAAAACTCACACTGTAGCTATCCGTGGATCCATCAATTACAAAAACTGGGTTGCTAATGTTAAGTTTTTCAAAGAAAAGGATAGATGGGCTCGTGGAGTAGACGTTCATATTGGCTTTCATAACGCAGCTAGAGAAGTATTTTTACTGGTAAGAAGACATTTACATAAAGACTATAAGATTACTGTTACGGGTCACTCTTTAGGAGGGGCAACTGCTTTACTTGTAGGGTTATATCTAGAGTATTTCAAATTTAAAGATGTTAGTGCCATTACATTTGGTCAGCCTAGGATAACTAATGAAGAAGGCGCTAAAAGACTCAACAGCTTTTCACTAGAACGAATCGTAAATAAAGATGACTTGGTAACTAAGCTGCCACCAAAACTATTCAACTATAGACATTTTGGCAGCTTGTTTACCTTAAGTGGTTATAAGTATGCTACAGAACCATTTGTTGAAAACTCTAGAGCAGATAGCAAGACTACAATGCGTACCTGGGATCAGTTAGAAGCAGGCACTTTAGATATAAGTGATGATATTAAAAGTCATGATATTAACAACTATTTGAAACAACTGTATAATTTAAATTCATACTAAATTGTCGAAGATTACTTCAAAGTTAATACTAGTATTTAAGGCTTCTTAGATCTATTCGAAGTCTATACCTGTAAAAGAGTCTTGACACTTTAGTAAAATTTCGTAAAATAAGGTCAAATCAGCCCTGACTTCTCATTCTAACTAAAGTTCAACTTAAACTTGGAGAACCTAAATGAAGATATACTCATTTTTACTACTTTTTACTCTATTTATTTCTCATAATTTTACAATCGATACCTCCACTGACCGACAAGAGAAGTTTATACAACTGTATAAAATAAAAACAGAAGACCGACTAAAAAAAGAAAATATCAAGAACTTGATTCATTATGCCAAAATGTGCCAAGCAGCGTTTAAGTCTGATGAGCATATCCATAATTTATACCCTGAAGTTACCATTATTAATGGCACAAAATATAAATCAAAGGCCTTCATCAAATTTGATCATGAGAATCAACATCAAGATATTATTATTCGTGGTTCAGATAATTTTAAAAACTGGATTGAAAACGCCAAAATTTTTAAGAGAAAGGATCGTTGGGCACGAGGAGTTAAAACTCATATCGGTTTTCACAACACTGCAAAGGAGCTTTTACTATTAGTAAAGGAAAAGCTCAATAGAAACTACACCACTACTGTTTCTGGGCACTCATTAGGCGGATCTACTGCTGTACTTCTTGGTTTATACCTTGAACACTTCAAATTTGAAAAAGTAAATGTTTTAAGTTTTGGGCAACCAAGAATTACAAACAAAAAAGGAGCACATAAGCTTTTAGACTTTCCTGTAAAAAGAGTTATTCATGAAGATGATATTGTCACTAAACTTGTGCCTAAAGCATTAAGCTATAGACACTTTGGACAACTTTTCACATTAAGTGGGTATAAATTTGCCAAAGATAGCTTTGTTGAGCCAAACAATGTAGATAGTGAAAGAGTAACCAAAGCTTGGAGCCAGCTAGAAGCAGGAGAAATTGAAGTTCAAACTAATTTCAAGAGTCACAATATTATCAATTACTTAAAAAGGTTACATGCACTATCTACAAAATAATCATTTCAATAATGATTCTGAACTAGCTTAGTAACCCATCTTATTGACAAAAATACTTTTCTTTTTATAATCAGGCTCAAGTCTTACACTTTAAACAAACGGGACACCTAAATGATAAATAAACTTTTTTTACTGCTACTGCCCCTCATTATATCTCTTAATTTTGCTGCAAGTAGTTCAATACAAAAAGAAAATTTTTCTAAAATTTATCAACTAGATCAAGAGGCTCAACACCAACTAGATACTATCAAGTATTACATCAAGCATGCTAAGTACTGCCAGCTTGTTGGTAAAAGCAACCAAGCAATCTTAGATATCCACCCTAAGGCAGTAATCCGCTCAGGCAGCAAAAACAACGTTAAGCTATTTATATTAACCGATAATGAAACAAAGCATCAAACCTTAGTTATCCGAGGTTCCAGTAACTTCAAAAACTGGATTTCTAACGCTAAATTTTGGAAAACCAAAGACAATTGGGCAAGAGGAGCAAAGGTTCACAAGGGCTTTTATCAAGTAGCACGAGAGATTTATAAACTTTCTCATCCTCTACTTAACCCGGCTTACTCTACAACAATTACTGGTCACTCTTTAGGAGGAGCTGCAGGCACATTAATATCTTTATATCTTCAGAGAGTTTCATTTAAGAATATTAAAGTTGTCAGCTTTGGGGCTCCTAGATTAACAAACTCAAACGGAGCTCGTCTTTTAAACGATATCCATCTTCACCGTGTTGCACATGAAGACGATATCGTTACCAAACTACCCCCAAAGTTTTTGTCTTACCGACACTTTGGACAACTTTTCAAATTAAGTAAAAATAAAATACTAAGAAATGATGAAGTTGAAGATGATTCAGAAGACTCTCAAGAAGTATTAGACACTTGGAAAAAGCTAGAAAATAATGAGATTGATATCCAAGTAAATATCCCGAGTCATTTTATAAAAAATTACATCAAACGACTATACTCATTACTACATAAATAATTCTCAATATTCATATATGGTATAATCCCCTAAAGGCACATTATGAAATACTTAAAAATACTTTTTATACTAGCGATCACCTTATCTAGTTTTAGCTTTGCTGATACACTGCAAAGAATTGAAAACTTTGACAAATTATACGACGTTGATTTTAAATCCAATGTAAGTAAAGCTCAGATATTAAACGCAATAAAGTTCGTAGAACTTTGTCATTTAAGCGATCAAGACGATAAAACTATACTCAAAAAATATCCTAAAGCACTAATTTTTGAAACCCACAAAACTGAAATTAAGTTTTTTATTATTAAAAACCATAAGCTTAAGACGCAGACTCTAGCCATAAGAGGCTCAACAACAGTACAAAACTGGATTCAGGATGCTAAGTTCTTTAAAGTTACAGATGAATGGGCCAAAGGGATCAAAGTTCACAAAGGGTTTTACCAATCAGCTAGAGAAGTTTTTGCAAAGGCTAAAAAGCATTTGAGAAAATCTTACCAAACCAAAATTACTGGACATTCTTTAGGTGGGGGAGTTGCTATCCTTATGGGCTCTTACCTAAAACACCACAAGTATCTTGTAAATGAAATTATCACTTTTGGACAACCAAGAATAACCAACAAAGATGGTGCCACTGTTTTACGAAATCTACCTCTAGAGAGAGTTACCGTAGAGTTGGATTTAGTACCTAGTTTACCCCCTAAGTTTTTAGGCTATCGCCACTTTGGAAAAAGTCTTGTCGTTAAGCACAATGAAGTCTTCCAAAGTAATCGTATAATAGAGTCCAATAAAAAAGATAGTGATCAAGCACTACAAGCATGGGATGACCTAGAAAGAAACCATCAAGTAATGAAAACAAACTTTCAATCTCATCGCCTACGGAACTACTTGAAAAACCTATATAATGCTCTAGAAGACTAATTTTTGACTAACAATGGGCCATAAATGCATCTTATCCCCTATGTTTAACAAGCCATTTATCACCTAATCCTTTAAGGTTTCTTCAATTTGTAATGTACAATAAAAAACCCCTCTATTTGTTTTTCAAAATAGAGGGGTTTTTTATTGTCTATATAGACGCTTTAATTATACTAGCTCAATGTTAGCTCTTGGCACCTTATATTCAGTACCATCCTTTAACCTCAAGGTGGCTACCCTAACCTTTGCACCCGTTGGAATAACAAATGGATCAGAAGGCAAGTCAATGACTTCTCCGATTTCTCCAAAATGTGGGTTTCTGATTACACGAGCCTCTGCCCCTATCCTCAGATTTTTTCCACCATCTGCTTCAGCGGTAGTTTGAAAGTCTTTTGTTAATGGAATCAATATTTCTGGTCGGATCACACCGGCACGAATCTGTGTTGCTCCATTAATTGAAGCTAAATGACCTTCATGCCTGCAAAGTAGTTCATAAGTTTTTGGAGACATTTCTATCTCTCCAAATCCTTCCGTAACAATCAAGGTCGTACCTTTTTCATTACCAGTAATTGCCACTCCCAAATCATAACCTAAAATTTCTTTTAAATCTTTATCGTTTATTCCACCAGAAATAATACCAATTACTCCCAGATCATTTGCTTTTTTGATCGCCTCATGGGTCATTAAAGATCCTGCTATCAGGATTTTATTGGCACATGACTCATCGATATCCGAAGCTTTTAAAACCTGTGCCTTATCCTTAGAGACAACTTTAAGCACTCCTACTTTTTCTTCACCGATTCCAAAGATCCCCTGAATAGATGAAGCCTCTGTCTCTATGACCACACTATCACCATCATCTACTTCTACAACCTTGCCTGATATGTAGGCCGAAACCTCTACCGGTACCGGTGCTTCTCGAAGAATAATCTGTCCTGATACATGAGATATAGAGTCGATACTTCCGTCAATAGGAGAAACCAAAGGTGTTTTAAACAAACCAAAAAAGGAGTAAGCTAAGCCAATTACTTCATCAGCTTTAACAGTATCGCCTTCTTTTTTCAACATACACTCTTCTAATTCAGATGGACTAACACCTAACTTGATCGCTGCACTTAATGGTACAGGCTTACCCGGTAAATATGTTGAAGCAACAATAGTATCTTGGCTTACAGTAGACCCTACCTCTACGTTTGTATCCCCTTTTAAAGGTAAACGCCTTTCTCTTTGTATGGTTATTTTTTCTTCTACTTCAAGACTAGGAACATACGCTTGTGACATTTTATTCTCCCTCAAAATCAGGATATACTTCTAAATTTTTATACCAAGTTTTTAGTTTACTGATACGAGCTATCGGATCAGTGGACATTGTAAATGGACGACCTCTAGTATCAAAAATCAATCCAGCGTTCCCGCCTTTGACTTCTTTTGTTACTGATTTACCCTTTCCTTCACCCATATTAAAATGCCTAGATGGTTTAACCGTAACAGTTGCCGTGTCTTCGCTATCTAAATCTACTTTTATTAACTCACCAGACTTCATATCAAAGTTATCTGTTTTACCATCCTTGAAAGTTATTGATACCTTCATAACATGGTCATCTTCATTTTTAGCGTTGCCTACTGGTGCAATACATGTACCTAAAAAGACCAAACAATCTTTTTGAAACACCTCATTGGCAGCCTCTGGGTAAACTTCTGATATTACTCCTAAGTGTGGCATCATAAAAATAGAATCCACAGCTAATCGAGTGAATCCTTCTGGAAAAAATGAATCAATTAACATAAGCGCTGTTTGATTACGTAAAGGAGCATGAGAAAGCACTCCACCAGAACCGATCACCAGACCACATTCCATCATATTTACTAAGGTACTACCAGACTCACTTTGAGTGAAAATATCACCAATCGATCTTTGCTTTTGAACACCTTTTAAACCAACAGCCAAGCTTTTGTGCTGGTCAAAAGATAATCTCAAGGCTTCTCTAGCAATAGCTTGCTCAAAAATTAAATCTTCTAGTCTATATGGTATAGACGTTGGGCGAATCATTTTATTTTTAACTGTATTTCGTAGCTCCACTTCATCCATATCAAATGGAACCCAACGCATTACATTAGCCAAACCAGCCTCAGAAAATACATTAGAGATAGAGTAACTCATACCAAGGTTTGCTGAAACAGATCGATTAAAAATATCCTCTTCTGTTTCATAGTTTTTAAAAACAGAGAATACATCAGTAGTTGCCCCACCAATATCTACTCCCACCACTTTCATATCTTCTTGTTTCGCTACTGTACGGATGATCATTCCTACTGCTGCTGGTGTTGGCATAATATCAACATCAGTCAGCTTCATTAGGTTAGGATATCCTGGTGCATGAGACATTACGTGCTCTAAAAACTGAGTTTGAATTTTTTGTCTTGGAGGGTCTAAGTTTTCTTCTTCTAGACTTGGTCTTAGATTTTCACAAATATCTAACTCAACCTTATCTCCTAGAATGTTTTTTACTTCTTCTTGGGCTTCTACGTTACCAGCATAGATCACAGGTAAACTATAGTTTAACCCCAATCTTGGTTTTGGATTGGATGCTCCCACAATCTCAGTAATTTGTAAAACGTGCTTGATGGTTCCACCATCAACTCCACCAGCTAGCAACATCATATCAGGGCGTAAATATCGGATTCGCTCAATTTTTTCGTGGGCTAATAAACCATCATTTACAGCCAAAGTCTGCATAACAATCGCTCCGGCTCCTAAAGCAGCTCTCTCTGCTGATTCACCAGACATTTCTTTTACTACCCCACTCACGATCATTTGGAGTCCACCACCAGCTGATGAGGTAGAAACATATAAATCAACACCGCTATCTTTATCATTGCCTTTAATGATATTTCCATCAGCATCTAGCATTTTGATTCCACTGAGTTCTTCTAGCTCTCTTAGAGAGTTTCTTACTCCGTGAGTTACATCTTCAACAGGAGCCTCAACAGTTGTTGGCGCTTCGCCACGATATGTTTGCCTAAAATGCCCATCTACTTTTTCTATCATGATCGCTTTTGTAGTTGTACTTCCACAATCTGTAGCTATGATTCGATTAATATTGCTTTTATCTATAGTCATTACATGACCTCACTTTGCTCAGAAGATTCTTCCAATGAATTAAAATCTCTATTTTCAATCGCTTTGATTAGATACTCTATGTTTTCTCTATCTTCCATTAGTAAAGCAAAGTTGTGTACCTCATCTGCTTTTAGGAATAAAGATAAAAATGGTGTCATTACAATCACCATAGAGGAAAAAACTAAGGACAATGGCTTATGTGCTTCTAGGAGAAAAATTGCCATAACTTCAAACTTTCTTTTGCAAATTTCAAAGGCAACTTTTCTTAAAAACTCTTTTTCGTCTACTAAGGTACTCATATTCAAAGACCCATTGAAGTAAATGCTTTACTTACATCAACTATTAAAAAGTCCATTCTTCCAATAAGTAGTGAAATTCTAGCCATAATCGTATAACCAAAAGATGCGCCAAACGTTATCATTAAAAAATAGATACCTACTTTTGCGCCAACTCCTACTGCTCCTTTATGCTCTGTAGAGAAGAAGAAATAAACTAATATTGTCAAAACCCCAAATGCGATTAATAAGTTTTTGAATAAATCATAGGCTGTGGAGGAAAACCCTGTTTGTAAGTCTTCTTTGATGAAGGTACTTTGCATAGATGATTCAGAACCTTTAAAGAAGCTCTTTGTATTAACAGACAACAAAGGGTCTTTCTCTTTAGAGGAAAAGTAACTACTTGCTGATACATAACTTGCTAAGTCTCCTTCAAGGCTTTGAAAGTTAGCCATTAACTGCTGTAAGCTTTTTTGCAATACTTGCACGGCCTTTAATCCAGCTTCCAAATTTGTTCGATTCGGAGCAGGTGGATAAAAGTGACTTGAAACTTTAGTTATAGTATCTGATAGGGATTTCACCCTTAGTTTTAAAATTACTTCACTTGAAGCTAAATCTACTTCTAACTTTTGAAGTTTTTCAAGTTCTTTGCCTAATTTGAAAGATTTCATATCTAAATCATTATATGATAAAGAGGCTGACTCATTTTTAAAAAATTTACTTACATCTTCTTTTAAAGCTACTTGCTTGTTTTTAATACTAACTTTTGCAGATGAATAAAGCTTTTGCCAACCTAACAAATTAGTTTTCATAGCTTTTAACTGCTTATCCATTTCTAGTTTAGCTTCACCAGCCTTGAGCCAGCCAGCTTGCATACCCTTCAATGAGTCATCAGATACGTTCTTAACTCCCCCATCAGACTTAACCACACTTCGTAATGCCATTGCTTCCCAAACTAAAAATTGGTTTAATTTGTTGATTGCTTCCATGTGAGCAGAATTCATTTTTAACTCATTTGAATAGTCTGCTTCAATGTTATATTGAGTCTTCTTTATTTTTTCTAAACTCGCTTCTTTACTTTGGATTGCTTCTACTGTCTGGCGTACTTGGATAATCACATCTGACTTAAATCTTGTAGTCATTGATAAACCGATTGTTCCACCAACTACAAGTGCAATGGCCCATCGAGACAACCAATCCACTTTAGGCACCAACTTTAAAATCATAAATAATCCCAATACAATTGGAATAATTAGACTATAATCAATAGCGGTTCCTTGAGGAGTATTAAACAAAGGTGTGTAAAGCTTTTTCATCATCACATCTGCCATTCCTCTAGACATCATGTAGCCAGCTGATACACCTACATATAAATGCTCTGCAAAACGATAAAATGGATTATCTTTGTATAAAAATGAAAAGATACATAAGGTTAAAAAACCTGCGAAAATAATTGATAATTCTTCAAACATATAAATCTCCTAATCCTTCTTCTCAATAATATAGATAATATTAGATAGAATAATTAGTAAAATAATAACTAAGTGAGCCATGGACTGCGCATCCATACCAGATAGGCCTTTTCCTTTGATTTTTTCAAGAGTTTCGTATTCGGCCGCCCCTCTTAATCCACCTAATAGACCAAAAATTTGTCCTGAGTCCATATAAGCATAAAATCTTGGTGCACTCACAGCTGTTACTCCAGCTCCTACTTTAATATTATGGATCGCATTTGCTACAGACACATAAGCAGGAACACCCGGATCTCCAGCACTAATAGAGATTACAGCATCTGCGTCTTTCAATGATTTGAAACCACTCATGATTTCATAACTACCTACTGGCTTCTTTCTTTCATCTACTGGAAAAGCATTTACAATATCCTGAGAAAATACTGCTACCTGATTTAGTCCAGTATTTGGCCCATAATAAAAACCTAAGTTAATATAGTCTTTACCATATACAACTTCCTTATCCTTAGACATATTAGCAAAGGCATTCGTTGCCATGGATGGCCCAGCAGGATACAAAGATATGGCATATACCTTCAGTTTTTTACGAAAAGCATGATGAATGATGGCTTCTGACATGGGATGTAACTCGGCCTTTGACGCAGGATCATAATCAAAAGACAATACTAGCTTAGACCCTGGCTCTAGACTATCTACAACTTTGTACATACTTTTTGCTTCGGGACCTGGGGTCAAAGGTAACCCAAGAGGCATTATCAATGGAATTGCCACCGCTAAAGCGATCAAAACAAAAATATATCGTCTATCTAAATTCTTTAAAAACTCTAGCATAATTAATCCCTACCCAAATGCTCTGTTTCAAGACCTATCCACATTCGAAAAGAAGATGCAACCATTCCTAAGGTTGCTCCTATCATAATCGCTCGTTGCCCTGCAGTATTGAAAACTTTCATGATAAAGTCTGATGTATCTGGAAAGAATGCGTTTAGCCCAATCATTGATCCAATCATCTCGCCTATTGGAACTCTTCCCATCATTACTAAAAATGCTGATAACAATAATAAGGTGGCCTCAAATGATTTAGCCCGAAATGCTCGAAAAGCGGCAGAAGCCATAAAAAATGCCAGTAAACTAAACATCGTAGCTTGTAATGGATCATAAATATTTTCAAATATGAGTGTATAAAACAATCTATTTTCTCGATCAACCGAATACAAGGTTTCTTCTTCTACTGGAGTTCCTTGGGCTTTTAAATGATCAAAAATATCTTTAGTAACTACTACTTTATCCGTATTTCTAACAAAATAGTAGTTACTTTTCACTACTAAATTATGAATCTCTTTTTCACCAGATTTCTTCAATGTTTGATTTTCAAGAGCCATGGCTTCGTATTGCACTTTTGTTAAAGCCTCGCTGTATTCTTTGTCAACACCATGAAGACAGCCTAAAACTAAAGTAATCACAAATCCAAGCATTAAGATGATGGAGTAACCCCAATCTCTTCTCTTTTTATATATCTTGTTTAGGTGTACATTTGCCAAACTAGCTAATCCTAAGACCATAGCAAAAGTTGCTACAATACTAGTACTATCATTAATTGAGTTTGTCATTCTATCTAGAATGGGAAGATCCACAATAAATTGCAATAATAATATTGCACATGTGAAAAAGGTTATCATTAAAGGAATTTCACGTTTCATTAAAAATTCTCCACTGTTTGTTAGCTATAAATTAGCTAATCTAATTATAAATATTGAATAAGGCTTAAAAATTCAGGGAATCCGAAAAATCGGATGGACAACTCTGCAAACACTCCATAGAGCATAAATACAATTAATAGCATTTTTGCATAATCTTGACCCTTTAAAGAACCAAGTAACATGGGATCGTTAGATAAATAGGCACTCGCAGCAAATAATTCTTCACCAATTAAAACATAATCACAAGAAGCTACAAAAAATGGTAGCTGAGATGTTTCTGCTGTACCTGCTATTTGAATTGCTCCAATGTGGTTTCCGGTTTCAGCAATCAATAGAGACTCTGCATAAAAGGTACCTAACATGATAATAGCTGCTGGTTTTTCTCTAACGAGGGTTCCGTTGACACTTGCCGCAAAGGCAAATTGATCATCCGTAACAAATTGGATATTACCTTCATTAAATGTATCTGGATGACCTGTACGATAATAAGCCTCTTTAACAACATCTTGAGCTGTACTTAAAACCATTGACTTAGCTACTGGCACTTTTAAATCTGTATCGTACTCAGCTGTTTTACGAGCAACACTACCTAAAATATTTAATCCCGCTAGAGTCTGAATATCATCAATATCCATAATACCTGGGATAAACACACATGCCTTACCCATTTCAGTAGCTCTACCCACAGCCTCTTCTACAGAAGCCAAAGCGGGAATCCTTCGAATCCACAACTTTTTACCTGATTTAGCTTGTTGAATAAAGTAGAAAATCAATGAACATAAAGTCACTAAAACCAAGAAACTGAATGTTTCTTCTGTTTTAAGCAATCTAGCTGAACTTTCTTGGGAGAACCCCGTACTTAAAAGTACAAAAAACAATAGAACTTGAACCATGTATATCCCTTCGCTTCTTGTTTACTCTCTCCACGTATATAGCCATCAACTCCATAGCTGATATACACAAATTAATGAGATTAAACCGACAAAACTTACGCCATTTTGAAATAGACAAGTAGTCTACCATCTACAAAGGTAAATTAACATTTTACAAAAGGTTTATTTCTTGGAATACAAAAATTGAAAGTACGGAGTTTTACAAGGATAAAGTTATATCTCTAATCCATCTTCAAATTTTATTATGCTAGTAAAGTCCGTTGATTCTTTCAAATTTTGATCATGTGTTGAAAAAAAGCTTATCAATTTTTTATCATCAACCCAAGACTTTATTAAATCAAAGCATTTTGCTTTCAAGTCTTTATCTAAATATACCAAGGGTTCATCAAGAACAAGAATTTTTTTTGAAAATAGCAGAGCTCTTGCTATGCGTACTCTTTGAGCTTCACCTCGTGAGATTTGAGTAATATCTTTTGATAATAAGTGCTCTAACTTTAACTGATCTAATAAATAGTTAAGCTCTGACACATCATAATCGTCTCTATGTAAAAAATAAGGTAAGAGCAGATTTTCTTTTACATCAAAATCATCTATCAAAAAATTATCTTGATACAAAGCACTCACATACTTGTCATTAAAGTTTGCCATATCTGTATCCGAACTTAAACAAAAAGTTTTAGAGTCAATTTTTAAATTTCCGCAGACTTTACATTCAAAAGGCCGGCCGGCTACTAAACGTAAAAAACTTGTTTTTCCAGATCCAGATACCCCCCATAAACAATGAATACCCAGTGAAAACCCTATATCACTTATTGAAAGTAAGTTATTGTTCCCATTAAAGGATAAGGATATATTCTCTAGCTTCAAGCTCATATCATTCCGTTGGAGAAGGAACTGGAAAAACTAGTTTTACCGTGGTTCCATGATGATTTCCATCACCCTCTAAAGCCTCAAATTTAGACTTTGAAATCAGCTCAATCGAGCCATTAAACCTCTTCATACAAAGGGCTACCAATGGCATTCCAAAACCTGTGCCTTTCTCACCTTCGGTACCTGTTGTGCTCGTCTTTGCATTTGTTTGAAAAACTTTCTCAATTCGAGCTGATTCTATACCTACTCCAAAGTCTTGGACACAAATCTTCAAATTAACATCATCTTGCTCCATATAGATGTCAATTTTTGACGAATGATCAGAAAACTTCAAAGCATTGGATAAAACGTTATTTAAAACACTAAAGTGCAACCATTGATAGTCTCCCAATACCTCTATAGATTTATCTACAGTACTCATATTAACTACAATCTCTTTGGCGTCAAAACGATCTTGAAAAACCGCAACGGATGTACTTAACAAATTGTACACATTTAATCGCTCTAATAGAATTTCAACCTTTCCTTCTGTCATAGCTTGAAGCTCTTTGATTTTATCTAAAAAATGACAAACTCTTTCGGAGCTATCGAAAATTTTACCTAAATACTTTTCAACTTTAGCATCATTATGATTAGAACCGCTTAATGCTAAGTGAGCAAATCCATTGATAGCCATGAGATAGTTACCAAGATCATGGGACATAACATGAATTAAAGACTTATATTGATTACTCAACTCTAAGTTTTCTTGATTACTTTTTCGTAAACTATTTTGTAAGTCTGCTAATTTTAAATGGGTTGAGATTCTGGCACGCAGCTCCCCAAAGTCTACAGGCTTTGTCAGATAATCTACTCCCCCATACTCTAGCCCAATAATTTTATCTTGTACTTCGCTTTTTGCACTAACAAAAATCACCGGTATATTTTTTAACTCTGGGTCGCTTTGTAGAACTTTACACACTTCATAACCATTCATTCCAGGCATCATAATATCTAACAATATTAAGTCAACCTTCGTTAAGCGTACTATATCCAAACAGGTTTCACCATCCATAGCAACTAAAAGATCATACTCACAAATATCTTCTAGCATATTAGTAATCAACCGAGCATTTTCTGGAATATCATCTACAATCAATATTCGTTTTTTAACTTGATCTATTGTCATTTAACACTTCCTTCAATGTCTTTAAATCAAAGTTTTTAACTAAGTCCATCAACTTTTGCAAGGCCTCACTTGATCCATCTTTAGCTTGTTGATGATTGAGCTCTTTTTCAAGTGATTTTACATCACCTATTTTAAGGTATTCTGATAACTGGCTAGCTACATCTTGTGGGATAACAATTTTATCTTGAGCCATATTACAAAAGTCACCCTCTGTTTCATCAAAATCAGGAGAATTGTTTTCAAAACTACTGAAAAAATCTTTCACAGGCAACTTAACTACTATATTGCTATCACTAGCAAAAGAAAGGGTTCCGCTTAAAGCTTTCATATAAGACTCTATAATTGACGCCTTCAAACCCAATCGATTTTGTAGTTGATTGTTGGTACCAAATTCTTTTAAAAAAATAGCTTTAAAATTGGTTTTATCAAAGCAAAATATTATCAAAAGTGCAGAGTCTTTTAAGTCCACTCCTAGTTTTATTTTTTGATTTTTTAAATAGATCAATGCAATGTGTACAATTTGATCAACAAGCCATCGTAACTTTGATCTATCCATCTCAACATACTCTGGTACTCTCTGAGAAAATGATATTTCAAGCTCAATATTTGTATGACTCAAACTAGATTGAAAACCATCTCGTAAATCATAAAACAAATCTAAAAGTTTGAATCTACTTTTTTGATTTACAATGTTATCAAACTCAATCTTTGAAGTTTCTAGAATTTCATTTAATAACTCTAATAAGTGCTTAGAAGCTCCTGAAATATGTCCTGCATACTCTTTAATAATCGGCTTATCTGCTTGAAAGTCTATCAAATCACCGTATCCCAATATACTATTTAATGGGGTTCGTAATTCATGTCCCATTTGGGCTAAAAACTCACTCTTTACTTTTAAGGCTCTAGATTCAGCTTCTTTTGACTTTACGGCCTCCGTATTATTAAAAAACATAGCAACTAGTATAGAGTTGTCCCTTTTTTCATCTACTTTATAAAGGGAAAAGTTGAAGTACATGGAGTCTTGTGGCTCAAAGAAATGCTCTTTGGGTATCAATAATTCAGGACTTGTGAAAACTGCATCTTGAGCTAAGCACTCTAAAAGAATTTCATATTCACTTTCAGGCAATAACTGTTGTAAATCTTTCATTAAGTTATATTGAATCAACTTAACTTCAGCACCCGGAAAGAACTCTAAAAAAGTATCATTTACATTTAATACTTCTCCATTTTCTTGAAGATGTAAAATGCCCAATGACGATTGCTCCATAAATTTTCGATAACGCTCGATGGTTCTTGCTTGAACCTCTTCACCATGTACAGTATCCAAGCATCTAGAGATAAAATTGAAACACTCTTCTAATCCATAAGGCTTTTTTATAAATGAATATGCCCCTAAATTGGTAGCTTTTGTAGCATAATCAGTTAACTCATCGCCTGAAACTACAATAACTTTAATTACAGGGTAAAGTATTTTAACCTTCTCAAGGAATATTAAAGCTGGTAGCCCTATGACATTGCTATCAATTACGATGACATGAACCAGCTCTTCTTGTAAAAGTTCTAAAGCTAAGTCACTTCTATTGCAAAGACGATAACTAACATCAAAGTTCTTTTCAAGCCTTTGATCTAAGATTTCAAAACCAGTCAATAGACTATCTAATTGGTCGACGTTTCCATCAATCAAAAGCACTTTATAATTACTTCTCTTTTGTCCCCGAATTTCTTGAAACATCTGATTTATTGAGGAAGAGTTATATGCACGCTTGTACCGTGATCCTTCGGCGACTCTGTTTGATGCTTACTTTCAAGATTTATGGTGCCATCAAAACGCTCTATCCATCGTTTTACTAATGGCATACCAAATCCTGTACCTTTTTCACCAGAAGTCCCTTTTGTAGAGGTGGTTGCATCTGTTTTAAAAACTTTGGTTAGTATAGCCTCTCTCATACCTATCCCTTGGTCTTTTACAGTGATAACTATTTTGGAATCTTCTACTTTACTTGAAACAAAAATGGAGCTTTCTTCAAAAGAAAACTTTAAAGCATTAGACAATAAATTATTCATTACACTTAAAACAAACCATTCACGGTCTACCTTAATACTATGTCTTTCATCAACTCCAGATAAATTTAAATCGATTTTCTTTTCGTGAAATCGATTTTCAAAAACCATGAAGCTTTCATTTAACATCTCTTTTAAGTTGTACTCATTTAAAACTAGTGCAACCTTACTTTCTTTCATAGCCTCGAACTCTTTGATCTTCTCTAAAAAACTAATTGCTTTTTCAGAGCTTGTAAACATGCGATCATTATATTTTTTTAAAGTGGGATAGTCATCACTCTTCATTAAGTTAGATAACTCTCCATAGGCATGTACACATGTTAGATAATTACCCATATCATGGCACATAACGTGAACTAACCCCTTATATTCATCTTTAGATTGCTCCAAGGATTTTCGTAAGGACGCTAGTGTGAGGTGCGTTTTAACCCGTGCTAACAGCTCCGCCTTTTGTACAGGTTTTGTCAAATAGTCAACAGCTCCTTCTTCTAAGCCTTGAACCTTATCTTTAGTTTCATTCATAGCACTTAAGAAAATTACTGGAGTATTACAAGTGCTAGGCTTTTCTTTTAACTTTCTACAAGTTTCAAAACCATCCATATCTGGCATCATGATGTCACAAATAATTAAATCGGGATGAAAAATATCTACTACATTTAAACATTCTAAACCTGTTTCAGCAGTTTGAACTTCAAAACCACCTTTTTGATTTAATATTCTAACAATTACCTGCCGAATTAGAGCATTGTCATCAACAACTAAAATCTTTTGAACATCTTCCATATTTTACTCTTTTGTACTTTGAACATATCTAAATAACAATAAAATTCGTTTCAATTAAGCCATCCTAAGCTAAATTTTATTCATTATAACTAAAGTAGTTAAGTTTGTCTTCTAGATAGGAAACTATTTTCATTCCACACTATCTGTAAATATGGGATGAATTTTAAAAATAAATCTATTTTGAATACTCTTTGACCAACCCTCATTAATCATTCATTGATTTTTTCATTTTTATACATAGCTATTAAATCAATACAAAAAAGAACAAAATTAACTAATTTCTGTCATCTTTATGCAAAAACTACCGATATTTTAGATGGGTAGACTCTCTAATTTTTTAGATTTAACCATGTATACCCTATAAACACTGGTTTTAAGGAAATAGTGATTGAATGATTCAAAAAAATATTCTTAAAAATATACTCAGCATATTTTTACTAACTTTCTTTTGTGCTACCCAAAACCATGCAACAATTGACTCTATAGCCCTTGCCTTAAGTCCAGCTGATTTAAAAATAACTGGTGGATTTGTAGATACAACTTTTACTGTTACTCAAAGCAATAATCCACAACAAATGGAGCTAACCTTTGTACGAGAAGGACCAGCTGGTTGTGACTTTAATCAATCATTGGTCAGTTTGCCTGCAAATAATCTTCCAACCTCTGGTACCCACGTTGTTGTTTTATGCTCTGGTGATCGAGTTGTTAATAAAATCTTTGTCATAGGTAAAGAAGTTACGAGTGCTGGACTCACCTTTGGTACCCCAACTCTTGAAATTATCTCTGATACTATCGGCCCAGATAAACCAAACTTAGACGAAACAAACATAGCCTTTCCTGCCACTGTATATACGCCAACTTTTCAAATAACAGGAAACGTCGATAATTCGGCAGCCGGTGGAACCGATAAACCAGAAACCGCCGGCAGTGTAACCATATTTTTCCCTTCCAATGACCCCGATAATCCAGAAACTATTATTGGGGGAGGTTTAATCCAGCCCAATTCAAATTTTATTGCTACCATTGACTTAAGTGGTTTTTTGTTTGGTGATGCTAATGCACAAACTATATCAATTTTTGCTACCGACCCACTAGGCCACAGAGGACCAACAGAAACTCTAGGGGTTGTTACTCGTGGACAAGGAGGAGACGTTGCTCTGCAAGATTTAAGTCTTGTTCCACCAAATGGTAGTTTAACTGGGCATTCTGGAGTTATGATACAAGGTACTGTAACCGGTACAGTTGCTCCATTCACTGTAAAATTTTTTATGGATGACTTTTTAAACTCTGAAGTATCTAGCTTAAAAACTGGAGACAAGTTTTCACATACCCTAAACATGTCTGAAGAAGGTACTCACTGCTTTTCTGCTCAAGCTGTAAATTCAAACACCCCTATATTTGCAGGCCCTGTTGTTGCTATTGGATGCATAGAGCTTGATTTAACTGCGCCCAACGCGCCTATCATCATTACACCATCACCAACTAGCGGAACCCTCTTAACCAAAGGGCCATCCATCACTATAGACGGGATCACCGAACCCGATAAAAACAGTGAAAATATTTTAAAACCAAAGCTTCATTATATTGGTCCATCGGGAGTAACCTTTACCCCTTCTTCTCCTCTAGAAATAGATGCCGGAACAGGTCGGTTTAATATTGAAGCCGATATTCAAAGTCTTCCTGATGGTCAACATATCATTGAGCTTCGTGCAGAAGATGAAGTAGGTAATAGCTCTGAAACTTCTTTATCCCGAATCACTTTTATTAAAGATAGTTTAGCCCCTATAGTTGAAGAAGTTCGTCTAAACAATGTAGTCGTTCCCCAACTCAATCCACCAATTTTTATACCTTCTACTTCTGTAAGATTACAAATTCGTTTAAATGAACCATCCACATCCGCTCCAAATTTGTTTGTTAAGCCAAGTGGAGGTAGTGAGTTCGCTGCTGGGCTATTTGGTGGTGCAGGAGTAGCATGGGAATATAGTTTTGCCATTTCTAAAGATCAAGATGGTCCACTTTCCATTCGCCTAAGCGAAGGAGCCGACCTTGCTGGAAACAAAATTTCATTTGCTCTAGCTGATATTGTTGTAGTAGATACTAAAGCACCCAATGCTAGAGAAACAATACCAAAAGCGTTGAGTGTATTTTCAAAAACACCAGAATTGATTCGTGTAATATTTGAAGACCCTCCCTTAAACCCAGGAAACAAAAGCTCTGGAGTCGATTTGTTTGAATCGATCGTTACATTAAAGGATCCTGATGGAACTGCTGTTAAAATTACTCAGGTTCAATTTGATCCAGTTACTTTAGACGTTATTCCACAAGAACCTTTTGAAAAAGAAGGAAGCTATCAATTAGAAGTCCAAGTAAAGGACAATGCTAACAATCTTTCTCCTAAGCAAAGCTTTTTATATACTTTTGATACTACTGCTATTGGTGATGATAGAGTTACTTGTAACCCTGTCAACGATGGCTTTATTAAATTTGGTACAGAGCCTTTTGTAGAAGGAGCTGATCACTTTGTCGATGTTACTGTGGATCACGAACAATTTGATGTAAACGCATCCAGTCTAATCGTTAAAAACATTCGTGAAATACCTCAAATCCTTGTTGGTGATAAATCTGTAATATCTCCAAACACTATGAGATATACCTTAGATAAAGCTTTACCTAATGACAATAGTAAAGATGGAAGATACTCAATTGAGTCTCAAATTTTTGATCTCGCTGGTAATCAAAATAAAGATAGCATCTGTGTATTTACATATGACAATTGTCCCCCAACCGTTGAGTCAGTATTTCCAGCAAAGGGACAGGTTGTATCTAAAAACCTTTCTCAAGTTTCAGCAATGCTAAAAGATTGTTTACCTCGATTTGATGTTGAAATTTCCGATATTGATTTACAAAAGTCGGTTATTAAACTGTTTAAAGATGAAGATGGAAATAAGATCGAAATAAGCTCTCGATTGCGATTTGAAACAATCCCAGAAGAGCGTGTTAGTAAAATTTTGTTAGAAATAGTAGATGGCACTGGTGCTACTACAACTCTTCCAAACGATGGTAGTGCTGATGGACAATATGAGATTCAAGTCGAAGCTTTTGACAAAGCAGGCAACTCCAGCGGGGTAACATCTTCTGCTTTTCAATTAGATACTTTAGAGCCTGTTTTAATCGCTGAAAACCTTGAAAATAATATGATTCTTTCTGGTGGAAAGTATTATCTATATGGAAAAGCTAGAGACATTGGATCAGAAATGGATCGAGTAGAAATTAAAGTTGAATCATATAATGGCACTATACCAGTCTCTACTTTATTAGATTTTACACCTACATTTTTAGAGTCTAGCCCTCTACAACCGCAAGCTCAAAACCCTGCTTTTCGGGGGTTTAGTTATATGCTTAATCTCACCGTTCGACAAGAAACAAGAGCGCTAGTTACCTTTCGAGCTTATGATAAGGCTGGAAACCACAGAGATTATAGTTTTGATGTAACATTTCTTGCTACAGATTTAAATGTTCCTTCGATTTCTCAACCTACAAACAAATATTCAACAAATGCACATTTTATTAATTTTTCATGGCTGCCTGTTGATAACGCTGTTTCTTATGAGATAGAAGTTACAACTCCAAACCAAAATAGAAAAACCTTCAATAGTACCACAACAAATATTGAGGTAAATTTGGCAAGTTTGGGTGAGAGTGAAGGAACTTATTTATGGAATGTAAAGGCACTAGACTCTTTTGGCAATAAAGGAATATCTACATTAAATTATTCATTTACTATTGACCATACCAATCCTAAAGTATCATCTATAACAATTCAAGATCCAAGCCCTGAGTCGCAAGGACGAATCACTCAAGGTGTTACTAACTTTTTAATTCAATTCTCTGAAGAAATGGATCCCAATAATCTACCTGAAGTCTTTATTCAATCGATTGACTTTCCTAGCCTATCTCCTGTGGAAGTTCCGATCTTAAACTTTAGTGCAAACACACTCATTGTAAAACTAGACTTAAATGACCAAGCAATAAGTAGTGATTTACACGGTTTTGTAAAACTAAATATAGTGGGGGGATATGACCTAGCTCACAACCCTTTAGCACTGATAAACTCTGGACTCAATTTATTTGAAATTCAAAAGGGACCGTTTTTTCACGTAAAGTTTTTTGTTAACCCAATTGATCAATACGCATTAACTTTTGCCATAAAAGGCTTTACTAAAGAAGCTGGTGGACAAACTCTTGATATACCAGCCCTACCATCAGTAGTTGTTTTACGAAACAATTCTCAAGAAATAGCATTGACTCCTGTACGCCTAACAGCATCTGCTTTTGTAGCATCCTTTCATCTCTCTCAGGTGAGCTATGGCTCTTTCTCTTTAAAAGTTTCTGGCATAGATGAATACGGAAACAATTCTGTTCGTATTATTCCCATGCCAATTTCTGTGATCCATGCCTCTAAATTAAGCGTTGTATCAAATTCAAAAATGAGAGTCGCTATTGATCAAAACTCCATTAATAACGATGCTCAGATTTTACTGCCCAGTGAGGAGTTTATAAACTTCCCAAAAGAAAGTGAACTAGAATATGTAGAAGAGCTGCCCTCTTTTGTACAAAATATTAACCTAGCTCAAGACTCCACTATTCAGGGGTTATCTAAAGCGCCACGTAAAAATGAAACGGATCCTGTAGATCTATATATTTATCACAATGGTAAATGGAACTACACTTCAGTCAAAGAAAGTAAAACAAGCTCTTCTTGGGTTGCCCAAAGTAGCTACTTAGGACCTATGGCATTTTTTAGAGATCAAAAGGCACCCTTAATCGATGGTATGCAAAAACTAAATCAAAACTCAATCGAATTCCACGTAAAAGACGATGGTTCGGGAGTTGATGTTTCAAAATCATATCTATTAGTGGACAATCAAAAAGTAAAAGCTGATTATAGTCCAAGTGATTCTGTAATGAAGTTTAGTCTAAGCCAAATTAATCAGTCTCAGCAGGAGGCACAACTTCATGCTTTTGATCGATCGGGTAATATGTCCATATCAAAAGCAGTTGCTTTAGCCAGTGCTAAACCGAGTTTTGAGCCGCAATTATTTCCAAACCCAGTAAAAAATGAACTTTCTTTTCGTTTATATACAAATTTTGCTCCACAATCAGCCGAAATGTATATATATGATGTTTCATCACAAAAAGTATATTCTGAAAATCTAGATGTTTCTATGTATAAAGACACTTATCGTTGGGATCTTTCTAACTCTAGGGGTCATGTAGTTAAAAACGGTGTCTACTTTTTAAAAATAAAATTAACGTATAACAATCAAATTTATAAAAAAACACTCAAATTTGCGGTGTTAAATTAAAGGGAGAATAAGATGACCAAAATTCGAATCTTTACTCTATTATTAAGTCTTGTATTATTTGGATGTGGAGCTGCGCCTGGCGGAGATTCATTAGATGGAGCCAACGGTGACTTTGGCTTGCCACTGTCTGGTGCCACCCAAAATAACAATACTTCATGGTCTTTATTTAAAGACGGTAGTTATTCATCATCACAGCAAACATTTCAACAAACCCTAAATACTCAAGACGCATCTAGCGCTGAGTTGGCTGATGCCTACGCTGGTATTGGTTGGGCTCAAGTAAAGCTTACTGGATCAGCAAGCGGTATGGATAGTTTTCGACAAGCCTTAGCTAAAAACTCAAACCAGCCAGAGGCAAGAGTCGGTTTAGCTGGAGCCTTGATTTCGAAGGGTACAAAAGATGAAATTACTGAAGCTGTAAGTATATTAGAAGGAATCGACCCAAATAACTCAAACTTTACCTTTTATGACCGCTACAAAATCGGTGTATCAAACGCTGAGGCACATGCACTTTTAGCCTATGCCTATTTTGTAAAAGGTGATCGAACTAAAGCAAATGCTCAAATGAGTATTGCCAGTAATTTAGATGCTCAATACTCTGGTACAACTGTAGATCAAATCGCAGAAATACTTCAGTTTATCCCATAAGGCCGCCATCATACATTGTTAATCAGATAAATGAGTAACCATAAAAATATTGTAACTATTCAGCTATAATTTTTCAATTTGTTCACAAAGGTTTATACCATTTAGGTGCATCAATAAAGCAAAAACTGCGAATAACTTGTATGCTCTTCCCTTTTTATCGAAGAGACCACTGAATAATTAAAAGATATTTTCTTAGCACTTATCCTTGAGTCCTCCTATTTTTTAAAGTAAAATATGAGGACTTATTCATTTACCAATAGAGAGCCTGTGTCAAAATTAAGTGAAGCATTTAATGATAGCTGGGAGCGAGTTCAAAAGAACAAAGCTTACTTTATCGACTCGTTTTACGAGTTTTTTATGGAAAGTTCGCCAGAAATTCCAGCCATGTTTATTCATACAGATATGGCTCAACAAAAAAAAATGCTTCATGCATCATTACTTTATATCACCTCATATAAGTCATCTAGCCTCCCCACATCTATTCTTGAAAAACTAAAAGATAAACACCTAGGGCTCAACATCCAGGTTAGACATTATGACATTTGGATGAATTGCATCATCAAATCCGTTGATCGTGTAGATCCAAAATTTGATAAAAACATCGAAAATGCTTGGCGTGAGACTTTTCTCCCTGGCTTAGATTTTATGAAAAGTAATGTCTGACATTTATTGATTAAATTTCTTACTTTTTAAAGAACATATATGCAATCTACACCACAGTTATTCAATGATAGTTGGGACCGAATCCAAACAAACAACAAACAGTTTATCTCTTGTTTTTATCACTATTTGATCGCCAACTCCGAAGAAATTACTCAAATCTTTGTTAATTCGAAAATTCAAGAACCTGAGAAACTACTTCACACATCTATCTTATATATAGTTACTTTTTCTACCGCAAAACTACCAGAAAAGTCTCTTCAACGAGTTAAGACCATCCATGAGAAATTAAATATTTCTGATGATCACTTTAACCTATGGATGGAATCCCTTATTTGTGCCGTCAAGGTTTGGGACCCAAAATTTAGCCCAGAAGTTGAAACAGCATGGCTAAAGACTTTCAAGCTTGGCCTTGACTTTATGAAGAAGGCCTAACTTTTTTCAATAAAGTTATAGACTCTAAATGCCCGGTTTGAGGAAACATATCCACTAAACACATCTCAACAATTTTATATTCTTCAATAAAGTCGATTAAGTTTTCTTGAAGGGTTTGCTGATTACAAGCAACATAAACAATATACTCTACACCAAGTCTTTTTATTAATCTTCTAGCTTTTTTGTGGCAACCTACTCTAGGAGGGTCAACAATCAATACATCTGCATTTTGAAAGTCCTGCATGTTTACAAGCTTTTCTACCTTCTCTGATATGTATCTAGCATTTTCTATATTATTACGCTTAGCATTAATTTTTGCATTTTCTATGGCTTGTGGAATTTCATCCACTCCTACTATTTCTTTAAAGCACTCGCTCAAAAAGATGCCAATTGTCCCAGCACCACAATAAAAATCTATCAACTTACCACCTAATGCATTTTGCTTAGCTAAGACATCATGAATCTTTGAATATAGAGTAAAAACTCCACTAGAGTTTGTCTGAAAAAATGCTTGTGGTGCAACTTCAAACTCCTTGTCTCCAATAGTCTCAACTAAATAATCCTCTCCATAAATTTTTGTAACATTTTCAAAAATGACAGCATCACTAAGGCTTCTATTTTCGACAAAGTAGATACCAGATATAGAACACTTAGATTTTAAATCAGATAAAAGCTCTTCAATAAAAGGGACTTCTTCAATCGTTGCATTACAAATCAAGTTTACTTGTACCGTATCTGTATGCTTAGATGCTCTTAGAAGTAAATGGCGCATAATACCGGTATGTGACCATGGATTGTAGCCACTGACTTCGTTATTAAAATACCAATCTCTTACAACAGCAAAGACCTCTTGCATCTTTGGTAATTGTAAATGACATGTATCTAAACTAACGATCGATTGAAAGCGACCTTCTTCGTGCAAGCCAAAATGCTTATCTCCCCATTTTTCTTGTTGAAAGGTAAACTCCATCTTATTACGATAATACATCTCATCATTAGACTGAATCATTTCAATCTCATTACTTTTATCTCTAACAAACTCTAAGTCTTGTACTTCTTTAAGAAATAAATCTCGCTTAAAATCACATTGAGCATCCACATTGATATGCTGTAGTGTACAACCACCGCAGCTTTTAAAATGATCACAAATTGGCTCTTTAGCATAATCTGGTACACTTGAAAACTCTATGGGTTTAGCAATTACACCCTTTTTGCTATAACGGCCAAAACTTACTTCACATTCAATGTTAGGGTATGCCCCAGATATCAAAGCCTTGCCTTCAGGAATCTCTGCAACAAACTTACCTTTCCAGTTCATGGCTAAAGGTGTTAATCTGCGAGTCTGATCTTTTAGTTTTTTATATTTTCTTGTGCCCATTTTATCTCTTTTATGTTCATTTTTAGTAAAAAAATACTCAAAGCTTTTCACTTTGAGTATTTTTATACCCAGACCATCTGTAATTGAATGCCTCTGGGTTTATGACTATTTAAATCTAAGTAAGATAAATAGACATTATATACTTCATTTCAAAAATGAAGAGAGTAAGTATAAAACTACTTACTCTATATTTTTCATTTAAACTTCTGAAGCTATAGTAGCTTTTAAGTATTTTCTATTTAATCTAGCAATACTATCTACAGTAATCCCTTTAGGGCAAACAGCTTCACATACTTCTGTATTGGTACAATTACCAAAACCTTCTGTATCCATCTGATTTACCATGTTGATTACACGCTTATCTTCTTCAATTTGACCTTGTGGCAACAAACTCAATTGAGAAACTTTTGCTGATACAAACAACATAGCAGATGAGTTTTTACAAGAAGCAACACAAGCCCCACATCCGATACAGTGAGCCATATCAAAAGCAAGATCAGCTGTTTCTTTTGGAATTGGAAGTGCGTTTGCATCCGGTGTACCACCAGTATTTACAGATACAAAACCACCAGAAGAAATGATTCTATCAAATGCTGTTCTATCGACGATCAAATCTTTTAACACAGGAAAAGCATTTGCTCTCCATGGTTCTACAAAGATCGTGTCCCCTGTTTGAAAAGATCTCATGTGAAGCTGACAAGTTGTTGTTTCTTGTCTTGGTCCATGAGGAACTCCATTAATAACTAATGAACACATTCCGCAAATTCCTTCACGACAATCATGATCGATCGCTATAGGCTCTTTTCTTTGCTTAATCAAATTTTCATTTAAAATATCCATCATTTCTAAAAAAGAACAATCTGTGGATATGCCGTTTAATTGATACGTTTCAAACCCGCCCTTTGCAGAAGCGTTTTTTTGTCTCCAAACTTTTAAAGTTAAGTTTAATTCTCGTTCAGCGCTCATTATTTATAACTCCTTTGAGTGAGTTCAACATTTTCAAATACTAAATCTTCTTTGTGTAAAATAGGATCTGATCCATCAGCTGGAGTCTCCCATGCTGACACATAAGAAAATTCATCATCTTTACGTAACGCTTCATCTTCTGGGGTTCTAGACTCTAGTCTAAAATGTCCACCACAAGACTCTGATCGATCCAAAGCATCACGACACATCAATTCACCAAGCTCTAGAAAATCTGCTACTCGACCAGCTTTTTCTAACTCTTGATTTAACTCTTCTCCCTCTCCAGTAACAAGCACATCTTTATAAAACTCTTCTCGAATTTTAGGAATTTTTTCAAGGGCAATCTTTAAACCCTCTTCTGTTCTTGCCATACCACAATACTCCCACATAACAAGCCCAAGCTCTTTGTGAAAACTATCTACAGATCTAGAACCTTTAATACTTAAAAGTTTTTCAGTCCGAGCGTTTACTTCTTTTACGGCTTCGCTAAAAGCTGGATGTGAAGTATCAACTTTTTCTAATTTAGTATCAGCTAAATAAGTACCAACAGTATAAGGTATTACAAAATAACCATCCGCCAAACCTTGCATCAATGCAGAAGCACCTAGTCTATTTGCACCGTGATCTGAAAAGTTTGCTTCACCAAGAACATGGAGTCCAGGAAGATTACTCATTAAGTTATAATCAACCCATAATCCACCCATTGTATAGTGAACAGCTGGGAATATTCTCATTGGAGTCTTATAAGGGTTTTCATCTGTAATACGTTCGTACATATCAAATAGATTACCGTATTTGCCACGAACTGTGTCTTCACCTAATCGATCGATTGAATCTTTAAAATCTAGATAAACAGCTAATCCGCTCTCTCCAACACCACGTCCATCATCACATGCCAATTTAGCATTTCTAGAGGCAACATCACGAGGTACTAAGTTACCAAAACTTGGGTACTTTTCTTCTAGATAATAATCTCTTTCATCTTCTGGAATATCAATTGCTTTTCTCTTATCACCCTTTTTCTTAGGTACCCATACTCGACCATCGTTTCTTAGAGATTCAGACATCAAAGTAAGCTTTGACTGATGATCTCCAGATACTGGAATACAAGTTGGATGGATTTGCGTGTAACAAGGGTTTGCAAAGTATGCACCTTTTTTGTGTGCTCTCCATGCAGCTGTAGCGTTACTGTTCATGGCGTTTGTAGATAGATAAAATACATTTCCATATCCACCAGTAGCTAAAATAACAGTATCTGCTGCATAAGTTTCAACATCACCTGTAATTAGATTTCGAACTACGATTCCTCGTGCTTTACCATCAACTAATACAAGCTCTAGCATTTCTCTTCTTGGAAATAATTTAACTGTACCTTTACCAACCTCTTTCATAAGCGCGGAATATGCACCCAACAACAATTGCTGTCCTGTTGCACCTCTTGCATAAAAAGTACGAGAAACTTGCGCACCACCAAATGATCTATTATCTAAGAGGCCCCCGTAATCACGTGCAAAAGGAACTCCTTGAGCCACACATTGATCAATAATGTTATTACTGACTTCAGCTAATCTATGAACATTTGCTTCTCTTGAGCGGTAATCTCCACCCTTAATTGTATCGTAAAATAGTCTCCAAATAGAATCACCATCGTTTGGGTAGTTTTTCGCAGCGTTAATCCCACCTTGAGCAGCGATACTATGCGCTCTTCTTGGGCTATCTTGAATACAAAAACTTGATACTTCATAACCTAGCTCAGCTAAAGTTGCAGCAGCAGCTCCACCAGCTAAACCAGTACCAACAACAATAACTTTGTGCTTTCGCTTGTTTGCTGGGTTTACTAATTTACATTTATTTTTATAGTTGGTCCATTTATCCTTCAGTGGACCTTCTGGTACTTTTGAATCTAACATATTATGCCGCTCCCTTAACTGCTGTCACAATTACTACAGCACTGTACCCGATTGCAAGACCCCATCCTAAAAAGAAAGAAGTTGCTTTAATTATTGGAGTATATTTTTTATGATTAAAGCCCAATGTTTGAAATGCACTTTGGAAGCCATGAGTTATATGAGCCCCTAAAACTCCCATTGTAAGGATATAATAGATAGATACAATCGGATTACCAAAATGCTCACCAAGAAGCTTATATAAGTCTCTCATTTCTACACCATTATAAGTTGCTGTATAATGAGCTCCAAACTTAACTCCAACGATATGCACTATCAAAAATACTAAAATAGCCATACCAGAAAGCATCATATTTTGAGATTTTGACTCTGTAAACTTATTACATAAAGGGGCAGCATAACTTACTGGTCTTGCATCTGCGTTACCTTTTGTCGTCATAATTGCTAGAATAATATGAATAGCAAAAATAGACAGTAGTCCGATTTCCATTGGAATAATCAATGGATTTGTAATCAACATGTGACCATACGTGTTAAATTTTTCTGGTCCTAAAAACAATAAAAAATTACCCATTAAATGAGTAATCAAAAAACCATAGAGCATAAGCCCTGTCACTGCCATTAGCTGTTTTTTACCAATGGAAGAAGTGAGATACCTAAAA
>JAGSHD010000038.1 GCA_023954715.1 Candidatus Cloacimonadota bacterium
AATTGTGGGTTCAGCAGATACCATTTATGAGATGGGAGAGAAGCACTTAGAATTGCCTCCTTTTGATATTAAACAGTAACAAGGTTTATATAATTACTAAAATTGTGAATCATAAATCCAATTGGTTTTACTGTTTACAGAAGGTAATATTTTAATTTTTACCCATACCGGGTCTAGGTAGAATTTCAGATAGCTAAATTTGAGCCTCTGTATCCGAAAGGATGCAGGGGCTTTTATTTTTGATATTTAAGGTTTTTTATATCTTTTTTCCGTTGATATATCATCTTGTATCCAAAACTGTAATTAGTTCGCACATATAGCTCGTTTTATCAATTTGTTTGTACTATGAATGAATACTAAGAAAATGGAAATCTCTGGTAGTGTCCGCACTTTGATCACAATTGAACGTTGTTAGTATCAAATTTTATCATCAGTTTTGTCCGCTAGGCCTATTTGTACCAAAGACATCTGCAATCGTAATGTGTTTCAAAATTTGTATTTACAGTCACCTATGTTAGGATGCCCGCATTTTGCTGGCTTCTCTAAGCCAGTATAAAAATTCGTAGAACTGTGATCTGTTTCACATTTATTACCCTAAAAATGGCTTAAGTGCGAACAAAATCAAAGTTTTACAGTGGGTTTTTCCTTAACCTACATAACAAAAATAACAAAAACAAAAACGAAAATGGACGTTAAAGAGGTTGGCCTCTTCTGCGTAACAGTAAAGTGCGATTTAAGGTATTAGAAAATTTAATATCTAATTCAGTGCAAGTCGTTATTCTGTTTTTCGTGGCATAGGTCTTTAAATTAAAACTTTGAAGAGTACCTAAACCAATGTCGATATTATTTCGAACGTGTAATTTCCGTAAAAAATGTCTTTATTTTATTTTTAATCTAGTTTTATTGCTTCCCCTGGCAATACCAATCAACTCATTAGCGAGTGATGAAAGGCGTTTGGCTGAGAACTTAACGCAATCACTCCATGCTTTAAATCTTGCTTATCAACATGCAGAACCTAATGCTTCAGATAAAGCTTTAGAACAACTTCGCAGTGTTGCGTTAAAACGTCACGATTTCTTACTCAATCTAGTACAGGACAATCCAGCGATTGTTTTAGATGCTTCTCTATCCGAACAAGATAGAGCCGCTATGCCGGATGCAATTCAAGAGTTTATAGAATATGAAGCCGAGTTTGAGGGAAAGCTAAAAGTACTCTATGCAGACTATGAGGACAGTCAGGCTCAGTTACGACATTATCTGGAAACCATTGATACCAAAAACCGTGTCTCACTTCATTTTGAGATGTCGTCATCCGATTTGTTAACGGATCAGCAGCTTATTGCCAAAGGTCTTTTCTTTCAAGACCACAAACGAAGAAATGGGACGATGGGCGCTATGGCCATAGAGTCATATGAACCAATTGAAACATTAGCACTTGGTGGTAACGGTACAGAAGGTACTAGTGGTGAACAAAATAGTGTTGGTGAACAATCTGTAGCCGTTATCCTGGTCAATTTCCAAAATAACCCTGATGAACCTATCTCTCTTAATGATGCACATGACTTGGTTTTTAACCAAACGAATAGTTTCATGTTGGAAACTTCTTTC
>JAGSHD010000017.1 GCA_023954715.1 Candidatus Cloacimonadota bacterium
AACTAAGCTGGTTTCTCCTACAATTGTTTTGGCTTTTCTGGAATTACTGTTGTGATCTTAGTCTACTTCTAAACTGTACCTTCATGACCTTATCTTTCTCTGTGTTGCCACAGCCTCCAACTGATCTTCAAGGTTTTGATCCCACAACTCTGGCCGGTCTGTCAGACGAATCCTTCAGTGGCTCCCAGTGTAACCTTTTGAGCATGTCTTCGCCTCCCGAAGGAATTGAATCTTTAGCTCTTTGCTCTCGGGTGTTTTCGAAAGCCGTACATAGTCCCACAGGTTGATACCATAAGTCAAGAAAAAGATTGAATTATTTTTATTTTGTTGAATTTATTTTTGTTGAAGGCTTGACGGATTTTGTAAGTTTGGCTTGTTTACTGGGGTTTAGGCACTATTTTCATTCTCTGCATAAGTTAGTAAAGTATCTAAAATTTTACTTCACACCTAGTTAGTGTTCCCCATAAACCCCAACAATTCGATCTACTCGCTCTTCCCAATCATATAGTTGGGCTTTTTGTTGACAGGCTTTGGAGAGTCGATACTTTTGCTCGTTTGTTAACTTAGATAAACTTGAATAAGTGCTTTCATCACTTTCAAACTGAATCAAATGCCCTGTATCACTATTTTTAATAAAGTGATTAAAGGCTTCATTATCCTCTAAAATTAAAGTACAGCCAGCGGCCATAGCTTCTACTATAGATAAACCAAAGCCTTCATATTGAGAGGACGAGACAAAGATACCAGCAGTTTTATATTGCTCAATTAACCCTTCTCTTGAAATACGTCCTAAAAACTTTACATGATTTTGTAAACCTATGCTTTCACATAAGGACTCAACTGCCAAGCGATTAGAATCATCTCCAACTAAGCATAACTCCAAATCTTGATAGTCTAACTTAGAAAACCACTTCAAAAGAACATCTACACGCTTATGCTCTAAAAAACCACCGACATACAAGAGCTTATTGTAATTACAAGGATTTGAGTAACCCTTAAAAGGAGCCAAATTAACCCCATTTTCTATTAAATGTATCGCATTATTTGTACTAGAAAACAACTCATAATCTTGCTTTGAACAAGCCATTACAGCATCAACTTTAGATAAGGATAATTTAGACAAGGTTTTAAACCAAAGCTTTTTGAACCATAGGTTTTTATCTGAATGAAAGATTCCTCCATGAGTGGTGAAAACTAGCTTTCTCTTCTTTTTACTAAAAAAGCTTTCTAAAACGAAATAGTCCAAGAATCGATCTAAGCCATGAATATGAATCACATCATAATGATCTAAAGATAAATCACTGATTGCTGGTAAAAAAAAACTTCGAGGGCCAATGGCATTGACTCTAGATATATTGATGGAGCTCTCTCCAATGTTTAATACTTCAAAATTTTTATATTGATCGCCCGTATTAAAGTCATACGATAAAGTTAAAACATCGATTTCATATCCACGAGCTAATAGGCTTTCACAAAGGTCAAATACATATTGTTGCATTCCACCACAAGAAGGGTAAAATTGACGTACTACTTGTAATACCCTCAAAATGCCTCTCTTTTTCGATCTCTTTTATTCAAGAAATAGACTTTACCAAAGATATAAAAGCCCTGATGAACCAATGGATATAAAACAATATTAATCAAATAATAATGTAGATCTTGAACTTTTGGAGAAAATTTTCTGAGGATTAAAACAGCTAATAAAAGATATCCTAGTAAAAAGATAACCCCAAATATTGGCTCTTGAAACAACAGACCTAACATACTCAAACAGATCATCAAACTAACTAACTCTCTAGTCTGACGGGTTTTTAAAACCCCTTTTTGAACCCAACCACCAATGTACTTTTTAGCCATAGGGTTTTTGCGCTTGAAATATGCTTCAAAAAAGTATTTTCGAGCATCTTTAATGATAAACCACGGGTCAAAACCCTCATGTACCGGATGAAAAGCCACCAAAGCCTTATTCAGTAAAATTTGACCTAAAGCTAAAGCATGTAGACCTAAATCAGTATCTTCACGAAAGTGAATCCCAAGCGGTGAATAAAAATAGTGTTCATCAAAACCACCTAAGCGTAAAAAAACATCCTTTTGATACAAAATATTACCGGAGCCAAATCCACCACAAAAATCATCTGTTGAGGCTGATGTACTCAATCCTGAAGTATTTTTTTCAACTTTGGTTACCCCTTCAATCCCAACTATTTTTTCGTTTAAGTCCAAGTCTTGCAATACTTGAAAATAATCTTCTTGAATCGTTAAATCATCATCTAAAAATAATAGTGAGTTATACTGTGCTAGGCTAGCTCCATGGTTTCGGGCATAAGACGGCCCTTTATTTTCTTTTAGTATTTGATAGTTTACCTGAAATTGATCTAATAACTTTGATAACTGATCACTGATATGAACGTCCGAGCCATCAGAAACGACAATCGTTTCAGTGATGATAGGCTCTTTCACAAAGCCTTTTGCCATATCAATTGATTCCAAAAGAGAAACTAGGCAATCAATACGATTTTTTGTTGGAATAACAATGGAGATTCCCTCAGCTAGATTCATAACTCTGAGCCTCTTGTTTTAAGTTTTTCAAAAAAAAGAAAAAGTAAAATGTAATAATTTGTACTTTGAAGACTGGCTCAAAAAAGCTTACCAACATCAACGCTACAAAAAGACTGATAAACAATTGATAAAATAATTTACTTTCGCCCTGTAGTTTGGGATAACTTTTTTTAATTAGATATAAAACACCCAATACAAAAAATGAAAAGCCCATACAACCGATCAAGCCAGTCTCTGCCATAAGTCCTGTATAAAAACCATCGGCATCATGAAACTTAGTTAAGTGGGGATACATGCCCAAACCAATACCCTCTATAGGGTTTTCAAGAAATAGTTTTACAGCCGCTTTATAGTTTTCTAAACGACCTAGTGTTGATCGAATATTATACATAATTACTTCGTTTTTTGATCCTGAAAACAGATAAAATACGCTGACAATTCGATGATACACGTCTTTTGGCATAAGATATAAAGATGATATTGATAAAATTGGCAAAAACACCAAAGTAATAGGAATCAACTGAGATTTTCTACGGTCTTTAATCCATTCAAAAAAGCGAAACAAAATAAAAACACCAAGTGCAACGCCTAAAATAAACATTCCGTTGCGTGATAGTGCTAGCTTTAAACTCAATAGATTACATAAAATTGCTATGCTAAAAAACAATCGATAACGAGCAAAGCGCACATAACCCATACAGGCTAAAATTACCATGAAACCAGCATACATAGACAACACCAAAGAGTCATCAAATGTTCCCGGCACACCTAAACGATAGGTAATCACTCCGTCTACTTCACTAGGAAAAGTATATCCATTTAACTTTTGCCAAAAAGCGATCAAAGTGATCACACAAGATGAAGCTAAGATAGCAGCTACAAATTTTTCTAGCTGTTTTGGCTTTAAATCCTCCATAATATAGTAGGTTAAAAAGAAGTTTACCAAATAGGATACAAAGTCTCTAAGAGAAATCATTTGGTCTGGAGATCGAAAGATTAATAAAAATAGGACGCTTAAAAAACAAGCACTACCAATCAAAACACTATCGATTCGTTTTTTATTTTGTTCTGAGAAAGAGTGTAAAATATTCCATCCCCCAAAACCTAGTAAAAAGAGATCAAACCAGTTTAATACACGCCCTCCTATTGCAACCCCTAAATCAGGAAACAAAGGTATAAACACCCCTAAAAATAAGAATAAAAAATAAATTGTATTTTTAGTCCAAAACTGCGGGATAATCATAGCCAAAAACATAGAAAATACAAATGCTAAAGGCGGTGATATAAAAATCATCAAAACAAAAAAGGATACTAAAAAAATATAAAGTGCCACCCACTTACTAGCAGATATTATCTCTTGTATTTTTAGTTTTAGTAACATCTATATCAAGCTATGGTAAAAGTTTAAAGTATCAGAAACGACCTGTTCCCATGAAGGCACAAGCTTGGATTGGTCTATCTCATTTTGCATTTGTTGATATTTATCCTGATCTGTAGATAAATCTACCATCAGCTTTGCCAGCTCTTGTGAGTTTTGAAAAAAGTACCCTGATTTTGTATCTTGCAACTGGTTTAAATTACCTCCAACCGGAGTAGATAGATTAACTGTATTACCAAGAAACTGACCCTCGGCCATGGATAGCGAACATCCCTCATAAAAAGATGCGTTGATTTGAAAGCTATATTTTTTGTAAACCTCACGAACCTTATTCCAAGGCAATGCCCCTAAAGATACTAATCCTTCATCTTGTATAGATACGTCTCCACCAAGTACATACAGCTTAATCTCTGGATTGGTCTTTCGCGCTAAGCGTAATCCATCTAAAATCATTTGAAATCGTTTTACTTTATCAGTAAATCGTCCGCAAAATATAAAACTAGGACTTAGTTGTTTATCACCTTCAAAACGATCTTTTTCAAAGCCACCGCCTGAATGAATCATGGTAACAGGGCCCTTAAAACCCATTTGTCGAATCTCAGATCTAGCCCAGTCGCTTACTGCGATGATCCCATCTTTATTTTTAGTCGATTGATACTCCATCCACAACCAAGTCCAAAATTTAGGATGTAACCAAAGCCATGGTCGAACAAATAAGTTGCCTAAAATTGTACCGTGAAAGATGTGAATATATTTTTGTGATTTAGGAAGCTCTTGTCCGCCAAAAATCGCATGAGAAATACACAAATCGAAACTCTGTGTATGAACTTGATCGGTTGCTAGAACTGGGCACGAAATATCATCTGAGCCTTTATCTGAAATTAAAGTGACTTCTATATCACTAGGACAAGCTTGTATAAAAGATAAAACATATCTTTCAACACCACCAACTTTTGAATAGTCATAAGGAGCATATATAGCTAATTTCATGGATCGTCCTGATCAATTTATGATTGAACATTAGAGTCGTTTTCTATCTCTTTCAAAATCTTATAAGAGGACATTGCCCCTAATTTAGATTTTAACATTTTTGTGTAACGATCCTTATAAAAACTTTTAATTCGTAGATAATTTTTTAGTGAATAACTCACTTTAGATAAATACTCTTTGTTACGCTTGGAGCCATAAGTCCTAGTTGGATTAATCTCCATGAGCTTTTCAAACATCAAAGAATAATAGTAATAGTGATTAGGATCTTTAGTCGCAGCTATCTTGAGAAGGTCTATCCCATCCTTATTTTTTTTTGAGTCGTGTAAAAATCGAGCTTGTAGAAACTTTAATTCTGAATGTCTTAAATAAAACAAGGGGTCTCCACCATATAAACTTTGAGCTAATTGAAAGCTTTTTTCAGATTGCTCTAGTTGCTTTACATCCCCATTTTGTAAAAAAGATTTCATGCAAAACCAAGCATAATAATAATGAGCCCAATCATCCTTGTCATAAGTAGCAACCCACTTTTTTGAACTTGCCATACCTTCTTTTATTTGATCATTCTCAATAAAATAAATACAGGAGGATTTGAAGTTTTCTCTTAAGAATAACCCCTTAGCACAATAGGCAAAGATACCCGAAACGGATAAAAAAATTAAAATGGATAGCTGCTTCACAAGTCCCAATCAATGACGCTCAAAAATTTGTTGGTCTTTACATTGTAGTCCAAGAAAGCTGCTTTTGAAAAGGTTTTGAGGGAATTATTTACTCGTACGCAATACCCAAATGCAAGTGATTTACTGTTTTGGGTTAATAATCATCCAGCTCAAAACATAGTTTTGATAAAGCTATCTAAGCTTTTTGGTTTTCATTTTAAAGGGAAAAGCAATTATGAATGAGAATTATTTAATAGGGTCAAAAATACTATAAATTGCCACACTATACAGTGCTTGTATTTTCAGTAGAGAAATAGGCCTATGGACTTACAGCCCTTTGAATTCAACCCAACCATCATGAATCTTTATTTCATCTAGTTTTAGGGGAATCAAATCCATTAAAGCAAACTTATTTAGCTTTAAGACAGGGTTTACCTTGTTCGCTAAATTGGAGATTAAAAACCCCGGAATTTTTAATGAGTTAATACTAACTCTTCTAGTTCTGAAGTCTACGGTTTGATCTTCTTTGTTTACAACAAATTTACCTTCCGTCTTTAATCTTGAAGAGAAAAATGTAGTTCTTACTTTTGCTGAAAAATACATTTTATCTTTATCTAAATGTACTCTAGGCTGAGACAATCTTAGTCTCTTTCGTTCTGACTCTAAATAATGATTAATAGAGTCCTCTTCGATTCGTAGATTGAACTTTACGTTGTCCATTTTTTTGATTTCTAGTTTTCCACTACTAAGAAGTTTATCTACATCAAATTGTATATCTTCAACAATGATCCGAGCTTTTTTAATCTCTAGTTTTTCAATCCCTTGTAGACTTCCTTTACGAAACCGGATATCTAATCTCGAGAATTTTCCGTTTAAAACATCTTTTCGCATTGTTGGAAAGAATAAAACCTTTAAGCTATCTCCTACTGGTAAATATTCCATAAGGCCTAATTTAAAGGCATCTTGAACCGTTTTAACTTCGCTGGCACCTGCTTTTTTGATCTCTTGCAGCCTATGGACTATATCTGTTTTAAGATCTAAATCTAATTTAGATTTAGCCACTACAACATGCTGAAAGGACAGCAACAAAAATATTTTAAAAAAAGAAGATAATTTGCTCATATCTCCTTATTCGAACAAAAAAGTCGATTATTTAATATTTTTTGTCAAAATAAATGAGAACAAACCTAGTGATAAAGACACTACTGCCATAAATTGAAAGAAAAATCCCCAAAATCCGCCCGTTGAAACACTTTTATTTACTGTAAACAAACCTTTCTTTTTATTAAGCAAAGATTGAAGCTCTTTTTCCATGTCTTCCATTTCATTAAAAAACTCATCCATCTTTGATTTCTTTTTAATGGTAGGAACATTATTATTTTTTGGCAAAGTAATCGTAGGCTTTGCAAAGTTTACATCAGTGCTTATAGACTGATAGGCCTCTTGCTCATACTGTTGAACAGGTGGTCTTGGATTAAAATTAGATCTTTGATTTTGAACAGGAGATTGGACTACAGGTGCTTGATAACGAGGCTGTAATTGTCTATCATTATTACTTTGTTGTACTTCATATTGATAATTTTGTGATCGTTTACCTGAGCTAACTTCACTATCTTCATACTCTAAATTAGTAATAAATCCTTCGGTAGACAACTCTGTAGCACCAGACACATAATCATTTGCACTAGAGTCAACTTCTCCTGATTGAATCTTTTCTATTTTAAATAAATAATCATGTACTTCTGGTAAGTCATAACCCTTCTCTAAAGCTAAATTAAAATAACGGTATGCTGACTCATAATCGTGTGCTTCAAATCTTCGTTTGGCCATATCATAAAAGAAAACAGCATTAGCAGGAATCATTTTTGAAGATTTCTTTTTTACTACCTTTGGTTTTCTGGCTCTAGGCTTAGATTTAACTCTAGCTCTTGGCTTTTTTGCAATAGAGATAGTCTTTGGCATAGATTGAGATATTTTTTGCTTGATTAAATCTTGATTGCTAAACTTTGGGACTTTTGCTTGTCTGATCTTCTTTTTAACTGGCTTAAGGATGGTCTGTGCTTTTTTTACAGGCTTTTTCACAACTTTAGCTAGCTTTTTTACTGGAAGCTCGTCCGGTAAAATTAAGCCATTATTTGAAAATCTTCGCTTTATAGACTCTTGCACTAGCTTATCTACTGAAACTCCCCCATTTTTAATATATAGTCCTGTCAATCCTTGTAGTAGAGCTTCTCTATGCTTTCGGTGTATCGATGCGATTACTGCTTTATCACTCAAAACAAAACCAATTTGTAGCTTACCCATGTAGCTTCGTTCATATACTTCTAAAATTTTACCAATCGGATTTGAACTAATACCCTGAAAGTAATCATCCAAAAATCTACGTACAGCTAAGCGATCTACCGTTGAAAATACTTCTAGAACTAGGTTATCCTCCATTGATGCATCAATATCTACAATATCTTTATTTCGATATTTTTCACTGTCCACTAAATAATAAAATTTTGAATACTTTTTACTTGAATCCCACTCTAAAGGGTAAACTAATTTAAAGCCTTTGATCTTTAAATGAAAATTATCTCTCTTTTTTGGCTCCGAAGTTTTTTTAGCTATGTTATCAAAGCCCATATCCAACAAATCATCGCTATTAAACTCTTTTTTCTTTTTAGGGGAATATTTGGGTTCCACTATTTTTGGAGTTCGACCACTCGCAAGTTGATCCATATCTAATTTTTGAGAGTCACCCTCTTTTTTAGTCGATAAGGATCTAATATTTGGAATAGGGAGATTGCCTACTCGAGTAGACCCATTAGTACTAACTTTAATCGCATCTTTTGGCCATAATAGTAGATTTCTGGTCTCTTTGCCTGACATTACAGTGGTAAACTCCCCACCGTTTAGCTCTTTTCTTTCTTCAATGATTTTGGAGATCTCTATGATCATTTCATTGTTAATTTGACCTAAGACTTGATCTAACAATTGCTGATTTAAATTAGAGTAATCTTTTTGACCTTTTCTTTTTAGTCGAAACTTTCTATTGTAGCTTTTCGAAGTTGAATAGAGTTTTTCACCATTATAAGTATCGTGAACCTCTATATCTAATGCTAAAGCAATAGAAAAGCTTCTTCGCTCTTTTTTATAGTAATATCTCTTTATTGTACCTGAGATAACCCCTTCTATGAGATTATTTTGAGATAACTTTCTCATCAAGTTAGTATCTTCTGCGATACTAGGAATGGAGAAACTATCAATAATATCGGAGTCTCTTTCAACTGAAAAAAGTCCAGTTTGCTCTAACTTATCTCTATAATAATCAGATAAATTAGCTACATCCTCTATAAAAATTTGTTTAGAGTCTGCACTAAAATTGCTAACTACTACTCTTAATTTATGGGGATACTCTTCACGAATTTTTTGAAATTGACGGGATCTAGAGCAACCAGTCAATAAAGATGCCAAAACGACGACGGCTATCATACACATCATCCATGATGAGAAACTATATTTATTAGAAAAGAAAAACTTATTATCTTTCATAGAATGAAATACCTTATTCAAAAGAAAATTTTACAAACAAAACGTGTTACTCAGTATTTGCCTTGATTAGGAAACTAAATCACTCTGTTTAGATTTCACATAAATCATACAAGATCATACAAAAACACACGTAATTTGTCATCCTACGAGATTTCACCAAAAACTTCAATTTCTATTCCATTGAGTCACATGAATCAAATGAAATTACTACATTTATACCCAAATAAAAATGGCTCTCTTATTTTTTTAGATCAAAGCCCAATGTTAATAATTTTGGTGTTTTTCATGATGACCGACCAGTTCAAAGCGTAGTTTAAGTGAGCTTTAGCCCAAGAAAAACCCGTATACCTCTCAGCTTTTATCCTCTCAACTTTTATCGAAGAGACTAACAGAGTAAATCCCTTTTGCGTTTGATTATGAACCTATACAGACAAAAGGTTTTCACATTAGTATAATGATTTTATTATGCCAGCAAAAATGTTTTTTATATACGCTTTGATCTTTGTAACACCGATCTTTTTACTTTTTTATTGTTTTTTAGTATTACCCTACAAGGTTTTGTTAAATGAGGATATTGACGAACTGAAAGAAGAATCGGCCGATCTATAGCTCCAATGGGGGTGACCGGAATCGACAAGATAGTTAAGGTTTAATTTGCAATTCGAAGGTGATAGAAGGGCTTCGTAAAAAATCTATCCAGCATAATTGCTGAAGATGATTATTTAATGGCTGCTTAGTTCATGCCATCGTCTAGTATGAGTTTGGTTTATGCTCATGCAACGGACGACACTTTATAGACCTATATTTCACGTAAGGTTCCGTAGCGTGAAAAGAACAACACGGAAATAAGTTCTATTTGGTTTGTCTCTGGTCGCAATAGAATCGAAAACTTAATCAAAGACTATAATTGTAGACGGTTTTACTGGACCTAGTACTTGGACGGGAGTTCGAATCTCCCCACCTCCACCAAAAAAATATACAAGCCATCATTTTAGTTGATCTAAATTGATGGCTTTTTTGCTATATAGACTAGTTTTTCAAATATAGACTAAACAATACTCTTTTTAAGATAAACCTTGCTAATGTCCACAAAATCATTACTATTTATAGGAGTTAGCCTAAATAAAAGAGAAAAACCATGTTAAAACTTGTTTTATTTATATCATTAATTCAATTATCTAGTGCAGGAGATTGGGATGTTGTCTCAAAATTTGCTGGATCAATGAATCAATACTTTTATCTTTCTAACGGACGATTACAAACTGTAGCCAATGAAATCACCATTAGAAAAAAACGCCTTAGTCAATATCTGGGGTCAGGAAACGCTACCTATAATTACAGCACCAATGACTTATTAATGAACCCAGACATTTTTGATAATGGAGAAGTAAAGCCCTTTCCGACTTTAGTGAGTGAACTTGGTTTTACCGGCGCACTTGGAGTAGCTAAAACTGTATATCATGAAATGGGCCATGCTGAATGGGATGTTTTAATCGAAGAAAGCGAAACCAACCGAGATCAAGAGTTTTATAAACTTATAACCACCAAAATTAAACCTTGGATGGAAAAGAACCTTACTAAAGTTGATGATAAATGGTTAGCATTAATGGAGTGGCATGGCTACTATTATGGTACTGTGATTTCTAGCGTTTTGTCCGATTGGCAAATGACCCTACTTTTAAATGGTGTAAAGACTGATTTTAGCTTTGATGAAAATTTGATTCGATCAAACATTAGATCAAAAAAAATCACTGTAGAAGATTTTGGTAAAATCTCACATAAGCCACTCATGAAAAACTTACAAGATACATTAGAAGATACTTATGGAGAACGATGTAGAAGTTTTTCTGTAGATGTAAGTAACGGTATGTATGATGGCATGGTCTCCTTAGAAACTGGGTCGTGGGAGGACAAAGGCTTTCAAAGTGAATGGTGGGATGCCATCTGGGAGCACATGCGGTTTAATTACTCTATACCAAGCTCTAGGGACGATCTAATTTATTCTATCAACTCTAGTGAAACAGATTTAATGGAAAAACTCGCCATATTACAACACAAAATCTGGGATGAACTTCAATTACAAGAATCTGAAAAAAACAATCAAGAACAAGACTCTGACACAGATCAAGACTTTGAAAACGAAGAAGACTTAGATAGTGATAAGAGTTCAAATGATGATGAACCAAGTTTTGGAGATTTCTAAACCTTAGCTATACTTTATTTAATTCAAGCCTTGATTTATTTTTTTCTCTTTGATAATTTATATAAGAATTAAAAGAAACAGCAGTTTGTTTCGCACTTACTTGGAGGTCAAAGTGGAGCTAAATCTATAATTATTCGTTAGATTAACCCGTCTTGTCGACCAAAATCCCCTGTTTTAATTCTTCCCAAAAAATCACATTTAAATATTAAATTTCTCATGCTGTCTTAAGTAGTACTTCATTTAACACGCTGACCTTTAGATTTTAATTAGTGATACCATTTGCCATAAGAACACCCTTTGAGCCCTTGTTTTGCGCTCAATTTATTTTTACTTGGTATTTTGTCGACTTTCTAAAACCTTATTTAATCAAAATGATTAGATAGGTAAATCTTAAACGCCTTTAACAAACCTCTACTAATTGTTTTCACAGTCATCATTCTATCTGTAAAAAAATAGAATTGCAGTGAGGTTTTATCGAGGTCGTTTAGCTAAGATAGGAGAGTATATGAACTCCCAAATTACTATCAAAAACCTAGATTTTTACTATGCAAATCAGCATGAAAATATTTTTACAGACCTTAATTTAGAGTTAAATAGCTCATGGAAGCTTGGAATAACAGGCCCCAATGGAATGGGGAAGTCTACTTTAATTTCATTGATTACAGGGCATTTAAAACCTTGTAAGGGTAGTATCCAATGTCAATTAAATACAAAGATATTCCCTCCAAAAGTATTAGATAGCAATCTATCTACCCTAGATGTTATCAAAGACACTATTGCTCCTTTTTCAAGGTGGGAAAGCCAAATGAACATGCTTCTTAACAATGAAGATGCACAATCAATAAAAAGGTATTTACAATTATTAGAACTGTATGAAGAAAACAACCCATATCAACTACAATCAGAAATTGAAAAAAAATGGTCATTGAGTGGCTTTGATTCTGAGATACTCAATCAAAAGTTTAGTCACTTAAGCCATGGTCAAAAAACAATGGCACTACTCATATCTGTCTTTTTAGGCAAAAAAGATCTTGTTATTTTAGATGAACCTAGTACCCACTTAGATCATTACTCAAAAAGCATCATATCAAGTTTTTTAAAAAAACAAGATCAGTTTATTTTAGTGTCCCATGATCGTAGTTTTTTGAATGACTGTGTAGATCATTTGCTTTATTTAGATGGTGTTGAAAACAAGCTTATCTCTTCTAACTATCAACAATTTTTAGAACAAAAAGAGATCAAAAGTCGCTTTGAAGAAAGCACCTTAAATAAGCTAAAATCTCAAGTTAAAAAACTGAAACAAGATGCTCAAAATAAACGATCATGGTCCTTACAAAAAGAAAAAACAAAACACCAATCAGCTGATAGCGGTCATGTAGGTGCAGTTGCAGCCAAGATTATGAAAAGAGCCCTCAATTCAGAAAAACGAAAGGAAGATAAATTAATTCAAAAGCAAGAAGTACTTAAAACCTATACAAAAAAAAGAGAAATCAAATTCATAGAAAGTAAAAACAGTAAAATGAAAGCTATTTTAACTGTTAGAAACCTAAGTTTTGGATACGGAGAAAATCCTAACCTAATCTCTAAGCTTTTTTTTACACTAAAATCAGGAGATCGACTAGCCATAACAGGTAAAAATGGCTCAGGAAAGTCTAGTCTTATAAGACTATTAACCCATGAGTCTCATCCGCATCTAAAAATTAGAAAGGGATCGATTCAATGGTCGAATAATAAAGACTTTTGTTATATCCAACAGTGGGACCCCTACTCTAATAACAAGCTTGCTTTTTCTATCGCTGAACTTGGCAAAGACGCTCGATTTATCAATACTTTAGCTTGCCTAGGATTGAATATAGCAAGAAGAAAACTAGACTCTCATTGCTTTAGTCCAGGAGAACTTAAAAAAATAGAAATTGCAAAATGCCTTTGCACTGATAGTAGTTTACTCATTTGGGATGAAGCCTTAGCAAATCTAGACCTTCCAACAAAAGAAGCCTTAGAAAAGCTTATTGTACAATCTCATCAAACAATGATCTTTGTAGAACATGATCATTGTTTGATGGATAAAGTGGCTACAAAAGTCGTAAAAATTTAGATGTTTATCTCTTTCTCGATGAGGATTGAGAAAGAGATATTCTTCATTGTACATTGACTTCATACTTTGCCACAGTTACAGTCAATGCCTAATATAACTTAAATAGCTAACAATAAAGGTAGCTCATGACATCAACACCAATCATATTAATCGGGCCAATGGCAGCTGGTAAAAGCACAATAGGAGGCGAATTAGCTAAAATTATCCAAATCCCGCAAGTACCAATGGATCGCGTTCGTTGGTACTATTACTATAAACATGGATTTTCATTAGAAAAAGAGCTTTCTATTGAATCCTTTACTGATGTATTAACTTATTGGAAGCCCTTTGAAGTAAATGCAGTTCAAAACATTGTAAAAGAATTTCCAAATTCAATCATAGACTTTGGAGCAGGTCACTCCTATTTTACAGATAAAGATCAGTTTAATTTAGTCTCAGAGGCCTTAAGCAACATCCCTAACATTTTCTTACTCTTACCATGCAAAAACAAAACAAAAGCACTTGAGATTTGTAATGATCGCTTAAAAAAACGTAAAGAAAAAGACCTAGAAGAAAACGAAATCACTGCTAATCGAAACTTTATTAATCATCAATCCAACTATAAACTCTCAAAACATATTATTTATACAGAGGGTAAAACCCCATTAGAAAGCGCAAAAGAGATTCAATCACTGTTAAGTTAGCAAAAAATAGCCTGATTTACTTGACCCCAAAGTTACTAAACACTTAAAATTAAATATACACCCTATTTTTTCTGCCGTTTTTCGTGTCATTTTGTTTGAACTTATTTTTGCCAACTAAAGTCAGTTTTAAGTCTGATTCACCTTTTGGAGAGCCTATATGAAACCCTCACCATGGAAACTCACAACAGATCAAGTTCTTTCCATTGTAAATCTCATTGTTATGGTTTGGTTTTCAAAATATATACTACAAGTACAAGCAAGCCATCCTTTTGATTATCTACTGTTTATCTTTACTCCATTGGCTTCAATTAGCGCTTTTTTGTGGTTTGGCTTTCCGTTTATGGCATTGTTTTGCTCTTCTTTTTTATTGTTAACCCTTCCCTCATGGCATATAGAAAATATCCATCAAGACGCTACACATACAAACTCTCAATATAACTTAAAGGTTGTTAAACAGGGCTTAGAATCATACAAAATAGTACATGGACATTATCCCATTCCTACTATATCTGGTGCTACCAACTCCAGTCTAAAAAAACAACATAGCTTAGAAGCAATCCTATCTAATCAGCATAAATTTGGAGATGGACAGATCTATTTAAATACTATCCCAAATGATCTATTATCTGGAGTCGGTGACAATAACTTTGTATGTATTGTGCATGATTTTACTACCTATACTTCTGATTTATCAGACTATAAAAACTGTGAAAGTAAATATATTCAAGATATCCCAAAGTATAGTGAAAGAGGTTATGTTTACTTGCCTCAAGAGGGTTTGATACGTTTAAATGGCCCGTATTAATATTAAACAACAAAGACCCAACTATGCCTAAAATTAATCCGGAGTTAACCTTTAACAAAGTTTTAGCACTGATCAACTTATTTGGATTGATTTACTTCTCTAAAATACTTTATCTTCATGAAAACCTAAGTACTGCTCAATACTTTTTTGTTGCTTTTTTACCTCTAATAGTGACTACCTCACTCTATTGGTACAATCGATATTTTATAGCTACAGGCCTTTTAACATGTTATTGCCTACTGCTACTTGCTCCAAAAGGATGCCCGCCATTTGACCATAATGCTAGATACAATACTACAAAAAATAATCTATCTAGCATAAAGTCTGCTATTCAATTATATCATGTTAGACAGTCTAAATTTCCACAAACAACTGTTTCTGGGGACACCAAAACGACTCTAGATAATAAAAAAACATTAGAAGCCATTTTAAGTAATACAGGCGATCATGGCGATGGTACAGAGTATATTCAAGGAGCAGTCCCAGCAGAGCTAATCTCATCTGAAATGGGTGACAATTACGTGTGTATCATACAAACAAAAATAGAATATCTGTCTGATCAATCCCACCGACAAAACTGCATTAATTCTAAAATTCCAAATGCTATAGGCAAAACAGTGGGAGGCTATCTTTATTATCCACAAGAAGGACTCATCCGACTTAACTTCAAAGTTAATCAAAACGACCTACAAATGGGCCAACAAAATAATGTAGGAGATCTCTTCAAAGACTGGAAAGAGTGGAGCACAAAAAATCCCGATCTAGACCAAGACTATCCTGTGAGGTGGTGAGTGCATTATGCCGAAATCACATCCTGATCCAACTTTCAGTAAAATTTTAGGCTTATGCAACATTCTATTTTTGGGATTTGTTTGCCTTGAGTTTAAGGACAATAGTGTATATGCATACGAAATTTTATGTATATTTTTTGTCTTACCACTATCATTAACAAGTATACTATTTTTTATCAATCTGAGACCAATCGCTACAATAATACTAGTTTTATGGTTAGGGCTATTGGCTTCAAATCCTATTGGCCATGGACCTAGCTACGAGGACTATTTTTATACCACTAAAAGCAATTTGTCTAGCATAAAAACTGCTATTGAAATGTATTACAAAAGTAACTCGTCTTACCCCTTTCCGAATACTTCTGGAGCAACAAGAAGTACTCTAAATGAAAATAAGACTTTAGAGTCTATTTTAAGTAATGTAAACGGTCATGGTGATGGAGTAGAGTATATTCTAGGAGCAATCCCAGGAGAAATGCTCTCCGACTTTCAAGGTAACAACTTTGTTTGTGTAGTAGATAGTTTAAAGAAGTTCTATACAGATCAAACCAAACTAAAAAACTGTATTAACCCTGATTTATATGACTACTCTCACAGTGGTGGCTACCTCTACTACCCAGAAAGTGGACTCCTCCGTTTAAACTTAAAAGTCACTGGAAATCTCACGGTAGATAAAACTCAATTCAAAGTATCTGAACTAAACCCTATCTGGACCAAGTGGAGTCAAAACAGATCCACAATAACAACTGAGTTTCCCGTATTATGGTAAGTAAAAGCACATTATACGGCAAAATTTGCTCTGTTTTCATTTTATGTGTTGTAGCCTATACATTTTACACCTTAGACTTACTTAAACAAGAAAGTTATAGGACTAGCATAGAAAGCTTTCTGTTTCCCCTCTCTTTATTATCTTATGCCTTATGGACAGGTCGTCGCATTCTATGTAACCTTTCTTATGTATTTTGTTTGGCAATAGTGCTTGATACTATGAACATAAGATGTGGGCCAAGTACCATCGATTTACTCAGTGCTACTCGAAGTAACCTTTTTACGATACGACTTGCTATTAAAAGGTATATTCAAAATAATACTTATCCCCCTCAGCCCACCTCTTCTACAAATACCAACTCTAATAAAACTAAAAGCCACTCTCTTGAAAACATACTGACAAATCAGGGTTCATTTGGAGATGGTACAGAATACATTCAGGGATCAATACCTAGTGAATATCTTTCAGACTCTTTTGGAAACAACTTTGTTTGCGTAGTAAAGGACATACATGCATATAAAAAAGATCAATCAAAGTTTCAATCATGCCTTAATCCACACAATGTGGAGCTTCCTAACTATTCAAATGGCTATGTGTATTTTTCAAGAAAAGGACTCATTCGACTAAATTTTAAAGTTACAGGAGATGACTTCATGAAAGGTAAACAACAAAAACTATCTCAACTAGAAAATATATCAATACAGCCTACAACAAATGAGAACACAGTAGTTCATAACTACCCAGTACAATGGTAAATAACTTTCCTTACAATAAAATTAGTGCCCTCATTATTTTTGTATTTTTAAACTATAGTTTTTACAAGCTAGAGTTATTTTCTACAGAAATTTTTTATCTTTACGGACCACTTTATTATTTTCCAGCCCTTTTAATCAGTATAGGCCTCTTTTTAAACTGGAGAGATGCCAGCCGTAGCTTTGCTCTATTGTACTTTTTCATTTACATTGTATTAAATAGTATTGCTATATCTGGAGGTCTCGAGTTTGATGATAGATTAACTATCACCAAAGAAAACCTACAAGCAATCAGAAGAGCTCTCGCTAGATATTATCACAAACACTCTCAATACCCTCCTGCAACTTTATCCGGCCCTTCTGGTATCTCTCTTAGTTCGGCGAAGACGCTAGAAACAATCTTAGAGGAAAATGATTACCTTAAATACGGACTTCCAAATGAGATGCTATCTAGTACAGAAGGAAGCAATTTTGTATGTATTGTTAGTACCCTACAAGATTTTTACACAGATCAAACTAGCTTAAAAACTTGCTCCTATAATAAAAGTGTAGGTAAAAACCAGTCTTTCAACGGAGGATACTTATATTATCCAAAGGAAGGGCTCCTTAGGCTTAACTATAAAGTAAAAGGAAGTAATTACAAAGTCAATCCTCAATATAAGCTAAATGAGCAGTTTGAGTTTTTAATGCCATGGCATACGGATAACTCAACAGATAAAAACATCTATCCTGTCCAATGGTAAGTCTACTTCAAGCTACCTACATACAAAGTTTTGATCCACTTTTTTTCTGGAATAAATCCCCATGAGTAAGATTTAAATTTTTCTCCCAGCCCCTCTTTGATGATAGACTCTAAGGATTGGCCTTTGGACTTTTTATTTTGAACGATTTTGCTCGTATCAGAAATCATTTGGCGAAATACTTTTAAGTCAGACATTGAAGAGAGTTTTCCGTGACCCGGAATTAACTTTGTATCTTGATCAAAGGTACCTAAGACGTACTCTAAATTTTTAAGATACCCATTTACACTTCCACCAGAATGAACATCAATGAAAGGAAACCTCTCCGTAAAAAAGTGATCTCCTAAATGTAAAACCTTAGATTTTGTAAAGTAAATAATAGAGTCTCCATCTGTGTGCCCATCAGGTAAGTGAGAACATATAATCTCTTCATTGTTAAATTCAATAGCTAAACTTTTTTCATAAGATAGAGTGGGCCAAGCTGCTCGCGGCCTTTTAGGAAAAATCTTATCCCCTCTTTTTTGAGCCGTTTTAAGCCTCTTTTTTACATTTTTTTGCGCTATAATCGGAGCCAACTTAGAAAAAGCCTCATTGCCACCTGTGTGATCTCCATGCCAGTGAGTATTAACTACATATTTAATTTTTTTATTAAACTTCTCTTTTATAGCTATTTTAATCTTTTCAGCTAAAGGTGCAAACTGATCATCAATCATTAAGATTCCGTCTTCTCCAACTGACAAACCTATGTTTCCGCCCGCTCCAAAGGCTACCCAAACATTACCACCAACAGGCTCTATTTTGATTTTAACTAAATCAAAACCAGGACTATGAGCAAGCAAAGTAGATGCAAATAAACTGACCAGAACAAAATATATGAATTTCATGGTGACTCCGTTTTTTGAAAAGTAATAGTAGAGCTGAAAAGACCTGCTTTAATCAATTCTAGCTAAAGATCAACTTTTTATCAATGGTGGAGATAGTTAGGCTATAAACCCTTGTCTTAATATCGATTTTTCTAAGACAACAAAAAAACCTCTGACTTTATCTAGTATTGCATGCGCGAGTAAAAATCAGAGGTTATTTAAATTTAAGCAGTTGATAAACAAATTTAAGTCAAGTCGATGTCAAAAATTAAGTCCGTTTGCCAGTTAATTCTAGTCACTTTGTTTATCTCTAGTTTGAAGACAGTCTAGTATTTAAGTTTAGTAAGCTTGTCTTCGATTTTATATATAGAAAGAAGCATGCCAAAAGATAAAACCCATAAAATACAGCAAAATAAGTAATTTTTTATAAAAAACTGCCCCGATTCCATCACCCTTTTAAATACAATGTTTGAATAGAGTCGTTAATATTACCTGTAAAGACTTTACAAATTTAAAATTTTCGTAATTATTCAGGTGGTCTCTTCGATAAAAGTTTAGGATTATATAATTTTTTCGTAGTTTTTGCTTTATAGATGCGGTTTAGCTCATCATCTTTTGTATTTAAAGCTTTTTTCGAGTAGTTCAGAAAACCATTTATTTTCAGCTATAGACTTGAAGCGATTCATTTTGTAAATTACTATGATATACATCTGTAAAAAAATAATTTTCTAACTCTTTTGTATTTTTCAAATCAATAAATAAGGACACATATTGGACTTACTAGATATTTACCAACAAGAAATAGAACATCGAGTAACCTCCCCATCAGGAGGAAACATATACGACTTTCAGACGAAAAGTGTCCACGCTGAAGCCTCATTATACTCCTTTGGCTGTACAAATCTCCACCCATATATCGCTCAACATATAGCCGAGTCACCTAACACAGTTTCTGTTCTTGATTATGGTTGTGGAAGTGGAGCAGATTTATTAATAGCTGCACAAAACCATCCCAAGCTTGAATTAACCGGATTTGATCCATGTAGACAAATGATCACACAAGCCCAATCTTTAGATGCTCATAATACAGTTGAGTTTACTTCCAAAGATCCATTCTCCAGTAAATATGACTTAATTCTTTCTAATGCAGCAATCCACTTACTAGATGATCAAAAGACTATCATTCAACAGTTTTATGATAATTTAAAACCACTAGGCGCTTGTATCTTAGGAGAGTTTGTTTGTAGCTCAAAAGATATTGATTTTCCAAATGATCACTTCGTAGATTCAAAAACCCCATTATTATTTAACAACATCCTCCAACAAGAAGAGTTTTTAAACCATTTTTTTGATGCCGGATTTGAAGAGTTAGAAGTCTTGGATCGAAAAATATTTGACCCTAGTCCAAATATTCTTAAAACTATGCAAAACGGTATAGACTCTACAGTTTTTCATCAAAAACTAAAAAGCAATCAATTCTATATTATAACCATTAAGGCTCTTAAAAAACTTCCTGAAACACCCGTTGGCTTTCAATGTCATAAGTGCCAAACAGTTCAGCAAGATACAATGTATCGCAGCTTAAATAAACAAGTGCATAAAAATTTATACAATGGACTGATTGACCAAAAAATCAATATTTCTCATTGTACTCAGTGCAATACTCCACAATTTGCCGCCCCTTTTCAAATTCATGATATGCAAAAACAAAAAATGGCATTTTGTTTCCCTAAATCCATGGAAATTCAAAGCAAACAATTGCACAATGAAATAATAACTCCTTACAAAAAGAGATTACCCCACTATGAAATGCAGTTGTTTTTTACTCCTGATTCTTTTGTCACTTTCTTATAGTGAAGAAAACTTAGACTTACAAAGAAATAGTCTATTTAACAAAAAAATTAGTTTACCCGACTACAAAAGCCCTGTCTTATTAAGTTTTTTTACCAAAGGAAACCAACATGAGATGAATCTTTGGATTGAAAGCCTCAACCTAGGATTAATCAAACGAGCTAATGTAAAATTATTAAACATCATCTCTCCGGGAGGTATGTTTTTTATGATTCCTAAAAAGAAAGCGTTTGATAAAATCAAAAAAGTAGTACAGCAGGAATTTGAAGAGTCCGTTTCTTATCTTGATCCAAAAGATCGACTGGCTGTTTTAGACTTAGATATCAGATGGTTAGGAGATTATAAAAGACAACTATTTAATAAGTATAAGGCTGAAATAAATCAATCCACGGTGATACTTTTTGACCATAGCGGAAAACAAATCACAAGAGTTGATGGCTACTCTAAAACAAAAGCAGCAAAACTAAAGCTCGAAGTTTTAAAGACTATGAAAAGTTATGATCGTTATGAAAACAAGCGTAGACAACTACAAAATAGATGATTGAGTTAATTTACGACCATTGTCCATCACAACTCTTAGAAAAGTGATGAATCAAACCTGCATAAAATAGCAAAAATACAATACCACTATAGTGTGAAAATATTCCTATATTGGATGGGGCTACCATTTGGCCCATAGAGTTGTTTATACTACTTACAAAACTCTTCCAGAGTTTCATTCCTGCTATTGTATGATATAAAATCACCCATAAGCTAAAAACTCGATTATAGGGACTCATTATTATTCTTCTTAAAAATACCAATAATAAGGCCCAAGCAAACAAATATAAAAAGTAAAAACCAAAACCCTTCACTAAAAAGTATTTATCCATAAATGAATATCCAACAGTTGATGTTATATAAACCATCAATCCTTGAAAGAAAATTGGTGTCGTCATCACGATGTCTGTGAATGTTTTACTTGCAAATGCCATTAATGTCCCTAATCAGATGTAAGCTAAGGATAATCCTTAAGCTTTTTGATATATCTCATATATCAAATCGATAAGTGACGCTTAGTTTCTTACAAAAAAAAGCATATTTTTTAAACTTTTGTTTATCCTCACTTGAAAAAGCAGAAAGTCACAAAAATCTAGGTTTAATTATAGTTATTGAAAGGAAAACTCCGAGCGATAGACCTAATGTACTTAAGAAAAACCTTGGACAATAGGAGAAAAGATGTCATTCGAAAAGAAATTCGGTCACTTCACTGGTGACTCAGCTAAAGAAAAAATGAAAAGCTACATTAAACAAAATTTTACTAACCTACTAGGCCCAGAGGGAATAGCACTTCTAGATGAAGAAGATGGACTTGCAAGAGTTCAAGCTAAATTCTGTGGTAAATAAGTAGTTCTTAGCGGTCAGAGCCCCAATAGTTTTCTATTGGGGCTTTTTTTTTGCTTTCCAGTTTTTTTTCCACTTTTTTTCCCAAAAAAAGCATGATACAATCCGCACCGAAGAAGAATTAGTTTAGTTGGACTAATTTTGCTTCATATCAAATGCTTTAAATCATTGATTTAATACTGGTCTTTGACCTTTTTGCCCATTTGTAACCATACAAAGCAATAGTATTTGAGGTTTTATTACTACTCATAAACGGAAAGTATCTAATAATTCTGAAGATCACTTAATCTGCTCTTCAAACAACAACTTGAGTTATTAATACAATCCCGACTTAAGGTGCAGAAAATGACACAAGAAGAAAAATCTGACTATAAAAAAAATATCGTTGACTTAATGGTAGAATCTCAAGAGTACCGATCTCTTATATTTTATATCGCTTCTGTTCCAGCTGAGGATAGAGCTGGTTTGAGTAAACCAGGAATTTTAGATAAAAGCTGGGATTCTCTAATTGATGGAAACAACGCTGACTTTGCAGTATTAAATTACTACGTCCGATCTGGTTTGTTGAAATAGGAGACCTCATGCAAGTCGTACAAAACTCCTTTGAATTTATCGGAAAAACTCCAATACAAGTCCTAAACAATATGTCACCAGAAGGTGGGGCAAAAGTTTGGGCTAAACTTGAATATGATACACCAGGAGCTTCAGTTAAAGACCGTATTGCCGCTTACATGATCCAAAAAGCTCTAGAGCGAGGAGATTTAAAAACCGGTGGGACAGTAATCGAAGCCACTGCCGGAAATACGGGTGTTGGTCTAGCTGTAGTTACCGCAGCATTAGGCTACAAATTTATTTGTATCATGCCAGCAAAGTTTTCTATGGAAAAACAAAAGACTATTGAGTTTTTAGGTGGGACAGTTCTTAGAACCCCTACCGAAGATGGAATGAAAGGCGCTATAGCTAAAGCCCATAAAATCCAAAGTGAAACTCCTAACTCGTGGGTCGCTGATCAATTTGTAAATACAGACAACCCACTTTGTCATTACGAAACAACTGCCGTAGAGATCTACGAGCAAACAAAAGGCAATCTAACTGCCTTTTTAGCTGGTGCCGGAACCGGAGGAACTTTCTCTGGTGTTGCTAAGTTTTTAAAAGAAAAAAATAAAGATATAAAAACCTATGTAGTTGAACCAGAAGGATCTACCATTGGTGGTGGAGAAGCTGGCGATTATTGGGTAGAAGGTATCGGAAACACTTATATTCCGGATACTCTTAACATGGACTTAGCTGATGGTGTATACACTATCAGTGACGAAAACATTAAAAAAACAATCAAAGAACTTGCCGTGAAAGAACAGATCTTAGGCGGAGGATCTTGTGGAGCGAATGTATTTGCTGCAATCGAACTTGCAAAGACACTTGGACCGAATGATATTGTAGTAACCATCTTACCTGATCGCCTAGAACGCTATATCAGTAAAGGAATTCTAGACATATGAAAAAAATAGCTACTAAAGTAATCCATGAAGGATACACACCAGAACCTTTAGCAGGTTGTGTATCACCTCCTGTTTATTTATCAACAACTTATATCCAAGATGGAGTAGGTAACTTTAAAGATCATGATTATTGCCGTACTTCTCATCCAAATAGAAACATGGTTGAGGATAATATTACAGCTCTTGAAGAAGCCTACGGAACAGCAGGCTTTGCTAGTGGAATGGCTGCAATATCTACTTTGATCTTAACCTTAAAAGCATCTGATCATGTGATTGTATCTGGAAACGTATACGGTGGTACATATCGAGTATTTACTAAAGTATTTGAAAAGTTTGATATCAAATTTTCTTTTGTAGATACCACTGATTTAAAAAATGTAGAAGATGCTATTTTGGATAACACAAAATTAATCTATGTAGAGACTCCAACAAACCCTTTGATGGATATCACAGATATCAAAGCGATAGCTGACCTTGCTCATAGTAAAAATCTAAAATTATGTGTAGACAATACTTTCATGACACCTATATTTCAAAAGCCTATGACTCTTGGAGCTGATTATATTATCCATTCAGCGACTAAGTATTTAGGGGGGCATTCTGATGTCTTAGGTGGATTTTTATGCTGTGCAAACAAAGAAGATTTAGAAGAAGTTAAATTTATACAAAACTCTTGTGGTGCTGTTTTATCTGCATTTGACTCTTGGTTAATCTTAAGAGGAATCAAAACATTATCTGTCAGAATGATGGCTCATCAGCAAAACGCTATTAAAGTAGCTGAAATGCTTGAAAACCACCCAAAAGTGGCTAAAGTATTTTATCCTGGTATTAAGTCACACGTAAACTATGATATCGGAGTTTCTCAAACAAGTGGTTTTGGTGGAATGTTATCATTTGAGCTAAAATCTGGTACACCTGAAAACTTCTTAAAAGAACTTAAAGTATTCACTTTAGCAGAAAGCTTAGGTGCTGTTGAGTCTTTAGTTTGTATTCCTGCCTTGATGACTCACGCTTCTGTACCGAAAGAACAAAGAGAGATTCTTGGAATTGCAGATGGTTTAATAAGACTTTCTGTTGGAATTGAAGATACAGAAGATATACTCGAAGATTTAAAGCGAGCTATAGACTGCGCTTAAGGAGCTAACATGTCTGAAGAGAAAAAAGAAGAAGAAAAAAGCGATATATTAAGTTTAACATTAAAGTCTAGAAAGATTTTCTTAAGTGAAGATGTTAACTCAAAATCAGCAAAAAAAATCATTGATACTCTATTTTTATTAGAGCAAGATGATCCTGATAAACCAATTTACTTTTTTATTAACTCTCCTGGAGGAGAAGTAAACTCTGGTTTAGCAATATACGACGTCATGGAATTCATCAAGCCAACTGTTTATACAATTGGTTGTGGGATGGTTGCTTCTATAGCTGCTATTATCTATTTACAGCCAAAAGCTGAAGATAGGTTTTCTTTAAAGCATTCTGAGTACTTATTGCACCAACCACTAGGTGGAATGCAAGGAACTGCTTCTGAGATAGAGATTCATGCTGCTCAAATTATTAAAACAAAAGCTGAATTAAATCAATTAATCAGTGATAAAACCCAAAAGCCTTTAGCTGATGTCAAAAAAGACACCAATAGAGATTTCTGGTTAGATGCAAAAGAAGCAAAAGAATACGGAATGGTAAATAAAATTATCAGCTCTTATTCTGAGCTACCTAGCTAAACTTAAAAAAAAGACTCGATCACAATAGTGGTCGAGTCTTTTTTTTATCTTGTTGAATAGTCTATATAAGTATTCGGAATAATTTATTCTACTTGTTGTTTTATTCGGATTTGCTCTTCGAGCTCTGCCATACGTTTGTTAGACTTTTTTGTAGCAGAGGCTATTTTTTTAGTAATGTCTGGCGGAAAGTCTTTACTTTCTAACAGCTCTTCTGCGTCTGCAATGAACTGCTTTAGCAACACAAGTCGAGAACTATCATCCTCAGCCTTATCTAGTTTGGCTTTTAGTTTCATGGCCTTGTTCATCATGACTCTAGCCTTGTCCATTTGCTTTTCATTAAGGGTTTTACTGTATTTACCTAAAAACTCATCTAACATGTCCTCTGTTAGATCAAGAGCTGATAACTTATCTAGCTCACTTTGTTTACCTTTAGGAGCAACAACTTGAATCTGACCTTGCAACATTAATGCAAAAAAGATTTGAGCTTGCGTATCAGCTAATGTCAGGGCTCTATCAATGTTTTTATTGGCATCTGAGTACCATTTCATCTTAAAGTTCAATAAAGAGTACTTATAATAGCTCCAAAAGCTTCGATCCTCTTTTAAAACATCTTGATAGTATTTAAGAGATTTCACAATATAATATGTTCTGGAAGCTTTTTTACCAGACTTAAGTTTAATATCTGAAAAAACTATATCAGGATTTAATTTCAAAAGAACGATAACTAAATCTGCTAGCTCTTTACCTCCTTCAATCGTTGGCAACTTTTTCTTTAGATCTTGGGATAAGTCTATAGCCTTTTTAAAATACTCATCTAGATCATCACTTGAAAAACCTAACTCATCCTCGTCTTCTTCTGTCTCTTTTAACTCAGTAGTTGTATGGACAAACTCATCCATAGCAAGTCCATATTGCTTTAATTCAAAATAGATTTTACCGGAGTAAAAGTGATATTTTAATGGTTCAGAGTCATCCTCTAACAATACTTGAACAGCAGATTTTGCCAACTCAAATTTGGACTCGTTGAAATACTTTACTAAAGCCTCTTCAACATCTTCGATATCCATATCCTCAAAGTCTATTTCTTCTTCGCTGTCCTCATCGCTAGACTCGGTAGATATCTCTTGATCAGGACTTTTTGGAGCTACTTGTGTAGTTGAAGGGCTGGGTTTTGGAGTCGGTTGTTGAACCGGTGCCGGTGTAGTCGGCTTATCTGAGTTCCCACAACCAATCAAAAGTCCAAAAATACAGACTGTAAACAAATGAAATATAAACTTCAATTGAGTATTGTTCATAATAACTCCATCAAAATACTACCGATGTGCTGAGACCAAAAAATAATACCCAAGACAAGCGCAATACAATAAAACCAAATATAAATAAAATTAGTCCAACTAAAAATACAAGTTGGGGTGGATTTTCAGCCATAATTTTGGATTCTTTTTCACTTAAAAATAAACTAACCGCATAAGCGCCTAGACCAGTCATTATGAGGCCACAAATTAAATATAGCCATTTCCATTCAAAATCCATCTAAAAACCTTTTCTAAAGAAACTATAAAGCCTAGTAAGTGCTTATGGATTAGATGTTGCCATTACGTAGAAAACACCTTATTTACACTACAAGAGACTTTTGCTTATTATACTAAAAAGAAAACCATTTTAATACCATCAACAATAATTGCTTTTGCAGAACTATACAAAAAGCAGACCATAAAATTTTATGGTCTACGCCTCTGAATTGAAAGACTGCCTCACAATAATTTAAAAAAGCAAACTACAAGATAAACAACAAATTTTAATCAAATCTGACGATACAATAACAAAATCGTACAATTTTAATAAAAGACATACATAAGTTTTTGAAATTAATAGGTTTTTGTGTTATTTTTTCATATTGGTTTCATTAGTATTAATCTGTAAAATGGGATGATTTTGTAGCATCTAAAAGACCTTGATAAAGGCGTATCAAGACTTTGACTTCAATTTTTCTCAATTGCATAAATTAAGTAGATTATTCTAGAAAATAATAGATAAAACTCGTTTTTAACCGTTATCTTCGTGTAAGCACCCATTTTATTGGGAGTAATTAATCTTAAATAAAATTTATAAAAAGTAAGTAATTCCATTATGTTTTACTTATCAGGAGCATAATTCATGAGTGTTGGTGCATGCCCTTTCATCGGTGTTGTAGGCGCAAAAAGCGAAAATGAAGTAAGTCCTTGTATTCGTACAAAGTGTACTTTCTTTGACCCTAGTAATGAATCTTGCTTTCTTGCTAAAATGGGTGTCGCTGCTAGTGCTTATATGGATACCCTCAAACAATCCCATTCAGAACACGAATCTAAAAATCTTGAATACTCATTGCAAAAAATGTCTGAGCAAGATCGTTTAGAACGAGCTGATCTCTATTTTAACCGTGGAGAGCAATATTATCTTCAAGGTAAGATATTTGAAGCTGGAGCTGAGTATAAAAAAGTTGTTTTAGCCGATCCAGAACACCTTATGTCCAATTTAAAACTTGGAGTATTAGCCAGTTTAAATAAACAGTTTGATGATGCCATTTTATATTTTAAGAACGTAATCAATATTTCGCCTGAGTTTTTTCCTGCTTACATTAAACAAATTAAACAATACTCCTATATGTATCAGGATTACATCTCAAAAGTTGAAATGTATGACCGAGTCATTGATAGACTATCTACTCGTAAAGATAATAAAAATACTGGCTCCTGCTATGCATTAGCTATGGGACACCTCCTCCTAGAAGGAAGCGATTCGTTAAATGACCGAATTAAAAAAGCAAAAAAAGTCCTTAATAGCACGTTAAAGTCGGATAAAAACCCATATTTACATTGGGCATTAAAGTATGCTGCTCTTCATCCACAGTTAGATCCTGAAAAACTAGATTTTAACGCTGCAATTAAAGAGTGTACTAAAGCTTTAAAGATAAACCAACAAATGGATCAAGCTTACTTTGAGCTTGCAGAAAGCCATGAAATCAAATATAAGTTTCAAAAAGATGAGTCTGATCTTGAAGCAGCAATAGAAAACTACACTAAATCTATTGAAGCCAACCCATATCATTTAGATTCTCTTCTACGATTAGCTCTGATTCATGAAGATAAATTCGAATACAACGAGTCCATCAATTTATTAAAAAAATGTACTCTCCATGACCCTTATAATGCCTATGCTTTAGCAAAACTTGCTCAATTATATAAATCTACTCGTTTCCATGAGCAGTCTATCTCTAAATTTAGAAGCTTCTTAGATATTTCTGACACCCTAGGATATAACCCTTATAACAACCTTTTAAGCCTATCTGAAAGTTCAAAACTTAATATATTAGATCTAAGATTAGATTTAGCTGACACTTATGAGCAATTTCATAGTGTTGATGAAGCTATCTCTGAATACAAATTTATACTTGCTGATAAACCCGACTCTATTCTAGCCGGAAAAAAACTTATTGATTTAAATTGGCAGAAGTATCAAAACCAAAGCAATGCTTCTCAAAGCTATGAAAACCTAATTAAAAACTATAAGCAAGCAGAGTTTTTCAGTCCAAATAATGCTGTACTCACCTATCTTTTAGGCTATGCCTATTTGAGATTTCATGAAAGCTTTTCTTACAAAGAAGAGATTTTACTAAAAGCTGAAACACAATTTGAAAAAGCGATTCGTATGAATCCAGATTTAAAAGAAGCTTACTTCTCTTTACATCACCTCTACTTAAATACTGAATTTAAAACTTTGCATACCGAAAGTTTTGAAAAGGCAAAAACCTTATCTTTAGATATCAAGCAACGCCTACCAGAAGAGCCTCAATGCTATTTTTTGATGGCACAAATCCATGAAGTAGAAAACGATAATTCTTTAGCTATCAAAGACTATGAAATGGCACTATCTTTAGATTCCAACTTCATGCCTGCTTACGCTAAGTTATCAAAAATATACTCTAAACAAGGTGACTATAAAAAATCTATTGAACTGTGTAATACAGTATTAAAAATACAGCCTAATGATGCTTGGGCACATTTTGAACTTGGCGAAATTTTTTATCTAAATGGAGAGTATCAACAAGCACTATCTGAGTTAACTCAGGCCATCGAATTAGATTCTACATTTTTGAAAAGCTATGGATTAATCGGTCAGATCTTCTTTGAACAAAACGATTATCAAAAAGCGTTATCACAGTATCAAAAAATATTAGATTTTGATGCAGGAGATCAATTAGCTTTATTTCGCTCTGGTCACCTTTTAAATCTATTAGGGCACTATATTGACGCACGAAAACCCCTTGAACGTCTTATGAAACTAGATCATAGTCATTCAAGAGCAGTCCTAGAGTACGCTCACAGTTACTATTTTGAAGAAAAATTTGATATTGCAAGGCAAAGATATAAAGAGGTTTTAACTCTTGATGAAAACGATTTGATTGCACGATACAATTTAAGTCAGATCTATGCTAAAGAAGGCGACATCGAGTTGCAAGAGCAAGAGTTACGACAATTGATTGCAACTTCTGAAAAGCATTTAAAAGGACTTTTAGACCTTGGTGAGTTATACCACAGACGAGATCGAATCTATGAAGCAGAAGAGATCTATAAACAAGTTTTAGAATGGTATCCAGACTCCATAGAAGCATTATTTTATTTAGCCCAAATTTATCAATCACAAGATTTAATTGAAAAAATGAATGAAACTCTTTATCAAATCTTAGAGTACGATCCAGAAAACATCGAGTCTAGTTATCTTTTAGCAAAAGGCTATGAGAAAAAACACCACTATGATAAAGCATTTGAGTACTACCATCGCTCTCAAGAGCTTGCACCAAATAATGCCGATATTTTATTTTCAATTGGACAACTAAATTTAAAATTAAAAAAGCATGCGGATGCAGAAAAATACTTTAACAAAGTCCTCAAAGAAGATTTTAGTCATAAAGATAGTTTAAAAAAATTAGGCGAGATAAAATTTGCTCAAAACGAGTTCAAAGAAGCTATTACATTTTTTAAAAGAGCTTCTGAAAAAATCGCTGATGATGCTGATTTATTTTACTTTCTTGGAGAGTCATACTTACAGTTGAATTTACTAGAAAAAGCCAAAGATGCGTTTTATGAGTCCATTGACTTAAACCCAAATCATATTAAAACAAACTATTCATTAGCATTATTATTTATCAAAGAAAAAGAGTTTCAACCCGCTTGTGATTACTTACAGAAAGTCATTAAGCTAGAGCCAAACGAAGAAACCCACGTAATTCTAGGTAATTGCTACAACGAGTTAGATCGATTAAAAGAAGCTGTCGAACAATACAATGCAGCTTTAGAGCTCAGACCAGATTACTCTGAAATCTATCTATCTCTAGGTCTTACCCACAAAAAAGAGGGTAACCTTGATTTAGCAATCCAAAAACTCAATAAATCCATTGAATGTGACCCATCAGTCCCTGAAGTTTATTTTGAACTGGGTAAAATCTACATTCATCGAGGACGACTTGATCTTGCAGTAGATAAGTTTCAAACAGCAGTGGCATACCAACCAGGTAATGCTGAGTTTCGCTTTCAACTTGGTAAAGCTTATATTAATCAAGGCTCCGTAACTGATGCTTTAGATGAGCTAAAAGAAGCAATCTCACTTAAGCCAAATCATATTTTGGCTCTAGCTGAATTAGGTCACTATTATTTTAATTCTCACCAAAATAAATTGGCAATTTCAAAGTTTGAAGAGATCCTTCAAATTGATAAACTACATCCAGAAGCCAACTTACAACTAGGTAAAGTTTTTCTAAAAGAAGAAGAATATAAAAAAGCCAATGAGTTTTTTAAAATTTGCTTACCTCTTTTACCAGAGTCAGAAGAGCTTTCTTTCAATCTTGGATTAACCTTCTTTAAAACAAAACAAATTGAATCGGCTCGTGAGTATTTCAATAAATGCTTAGACTTAGATGAGTCTCATGCTGACTCTCATTACTATTTAGCACAAATTTTTGCACAAAAAAATCAAATTCCAGTTGCTATCAAATCTATAAAATCTGCCCTTGAAATCGAAGAAGAAGAGGCCTTATATCATAAGTTTTTAGCCGAGTGTCATGAAAAGCAAAATGATACTAATGCAGCTATAAAGCACTATGAGCAAGCCCTAGCCTTCGATCCAAATATGCTTGATGTCATCTATAGACTTGGTAATAAGTATAAACTGATTCAAAATCATAAATCTATTATTCGACTTTATGAAAATGCGGTTAAAAAAGCCCCTTCTAATGCACTCTATGCATTTGAACTAGGAGAAGCTTATCGTAACGAAAACAAGCTAGAAAAAGCTGTTAAAGCTTATGAAAAGGCACTCAAACTTAATCCTGAATTTATGGAAGCTATCTACTCTTTAGGTGGAATCTATGAAACTAAAAAGCAATATGTAAAACTGATTCATTTATACGAAGATGCTATTAAAACATATCCAACAAATATTAGGGCACATTTTGAACTTGGTAAATCCTACGCTGAAAAAGAAGCCTACAAAAGAGCAATTAAAACCTATCGAAAGGTGATTCAATTAGACTCTAGGCATCAAGAAGTATACATCTATTTAGGTGATATACTTAACGAGACCGAAAATTTAGATCAAGCTCAAAAGTCTTTTGAAAGAGCTATTGAAATTACTCCAAACTCAGCCGAGGCGCATTATAAACTCGCCAAAGTCTATGAGTCCAAAAATTATACTGAAGATGCTACAAGAGAGTATCAATTAGCAAAAGATCTACAAGGGTCAAATGCAGAGATCTATTTCAAGCTTGGTTTAAGCGCTATTAAAAAGACAAACTTTATCCAAGCTGTATCTGAGTTTGAAAAAGCGCTTGAGATCGATCAAAATGATGCAAATATCTACATGAACCTAGGACTAGCTCACTATAATCTAGGGGCTTACTTACCATCTATTGATAACTTGAAAAAAGCAAATCAATTGCAACCAAAATCTCAAGAGATTATTTATCATTTAACAAAAGCCTACTATAAAAATGACAATTTTGAAGAGTCCTTACAGTGGGGAGATCAGCTAAAAGATGATCCTAAATGGGTTATCGAATCTCAAGAGCTTATGGGAGACACTCATGTGGCCCTTGATCAAACAGATCAAGCCATTGAAGCTTATCAATCTATCCTAGAAGTCAACGAAGCCAATTTAGATGTTTTAGAGAAACTCTCTAAGGTGTATCAAAACCTTGAAAGATGGGATGATGCTCAGAAAACCTACATTAAACTTCTTGAAAAACAAGATAGTGTGGAGCTACACGCCTTAGTTGGTGACCTTGCCATTAAAACAGAAAACTATGACACAGCAATTGAGCATTATCAAGAAGCTCATCGACGAGAGCCTGATGGCTTAAGTTACGCAATGAAACTAGCTGAGGTTTACACAATAGTTGAGCACTTTGTTCAAGCTAAAAAAATATATGAAGAGCTGATCCAAAACTTTTCAAATAACATAGAAGTTAGAATTCGACTTGGTAAAGCGTATAAAACCCTAGACATGGAGTTTGAAGCCATCACTCAGTTTAGAGAAGCCTACAAACTGGCTCCTAACAATATTGAAGTTTTATATGTATTAGGCGCTGACTACCATAAAAAAGGTATTGTAGATAAGGCAATGGAGTACTTTGATGCCATCTTGCAACAAGCTCCACAACACTTAGATACATTAACCAATATGGGGTTAATCTGCCAAGACAAAAACCTATATCAGCAAGCTATTGGGTATTTTACTCGTGTCTTAGAGATCGAATCTTCTAATTTAAAAGCACTTGAGTATTTAAATGCGATTCATATCAAACAAGAAAACTTCATTGAGCAATTAGATATATTATTAAAAATAGCTGATCTCAACCCAGAAAATTCTCAAAATACTTTAAATATAGCTTATTGTTATTTTAATCTAATGAATTATGGTAAAACAGAGGACTTCTGTTTAAAAATATTAGATAAACAAGAAGACCACCAAGAGTCTTTAGATCTCTTATGTAGAGTCTATTTAAAACAACAAAACTTTAAAGCTGCTGGTAAGTATTTACTCTTAAATCTAAAAGCGAATCCACAACGAATTGATATTTATCTTGATTTGTTTCAATCCTATTTTCAAGTGGATGAACTAGAAAAAGCCGGTAAGTATATCGTTCAAGCCTTAAACATGGACGGTAAAAATATTCTTGTTTTACAAACCGCTCTTTCTTACTATCGTGAGGTAGGAAACATAGAAAGACAAACTGAGATTTGTAATACCCTTCTCTCTCTTAAGCCAGATGATTATGCATTTAAGAGACAAATGGCTAAACTTCTCATGGAACAAAAGATGTACAAAGAAGCATCTAACTTGATCAAGGATATGTTAGAGCATACTCCAAATGATACGGATCTCTTAGTTTCACAGGCTAAAATTTACACGATCCAAGGGCTTCCTTCTAAGGCTATTATTCAATTGCAACAAGTTCTATCAATTGATATCAATAATGCTATGGCACACTTTGAACTAGGTCGAACATTTCATTCCCAAAAAGAGTGGAACAAAGCTGTTGTAGAATTTAAAAAGGCAGCAAACCTAGGTATTGATGATCCTGCAGCATATTTTGAACTTGGAAACATATACTCCACTAAAGGCATGTTTGAAAATGCCTTAGATTCTTATCAAAAGTCTGTTGAATTAGAACCTGATAATATTGATATCCACATGCAAATTGCAGAAATTTACTTTAAGTTAAATCAGCCAGACAAAGCTCTATATGAGTACGAATCTTTAATGGAAAAACAACCATCAAATATTCAACTTAATCTAAGACTTGCTCATGTATATCAAACAAACAGAATGTTTTCTCAAGCTCTTGGTCTATTAGATAAACTATTAGTTGATAATGATGATAATGTTTCTATCTTGTATGAGTTAGGTAGAACCCATGCCTATTTAAATTCAGAAGAAGAAGCACGAAGCTACTACGGAAAAGTTCTACAACTTGAACCATCCCATCTTTCTGCACAAGCTCAGTTAGCCGTATTAGATGCATCTAAAAATCCACAAGAAGCAATTGCAACCCTCAAAAAGATGGTTTCTATATCACCTACACGAGAGTCTTTTGTAAACTTATCCAAAGTATACATTGATAATAATATGATTGATCAAGCTGTGGCAGAATACAAAGTCCTTACTAAGAGCTATCCTGAAAATGCAGAGGTATTTGCAGAAATAGGTAAGTTATATACGATCCTATCTAAAGCCTTTAATAACGATCCTAAGATGCGAGAAAGCGCCTTAGATGCATTGAGCAAGTCTATAGCTTTAAATGAAAACTACCCATTATCCTATTTTTACTTAGGACAAAGTTATCATTTAGCAAATAATCTTGAAGCAGCGTTGATTAACTTAAAAAAGGCCTACCAATTAGATCCTCAAAACCTTGAAATCAAAGAGTTTTTAAGTTCTGTGGATCATCAAAAAATATCCATTGAAATTCAATCTAAACTGGAAGAAGCCAAAACATTTCTTTCTCGTGGAATGGATCAAAATGCGATTATCGAATACGAACATATCCTAGATTTAGATCCTTTTCATTCAGAAGCAAACTTCGATCTTGCTACCATCTATTTGAAAATGGATAATATTGAACTGAGTACAAGACATCTTGAGCACTCAGTTGAAAAAAACCCTACTTATATCAAGTCTTTCTTTGAATTGGCAAAAATCTATAGATCTCAATCCAACTTAAATCAAGCCGAGCTAGAGCTCTTAAAGGTTCTTGATCTTGATCCAAACAACTTTGAAGCTAACCTATTATTAGGAGCTGTATTAGGTGAAAGTGGTGATACAGCTGAATCTGGTATTTACTTACAAAGAGCCATAGAAATTAACCCAAGCTCCCCTCTTCCTTTATACGAAATGGGGAAAATGTTTTTAAGTATTGGTGAAATCGAGCTTACTAAACACTTTTATGATAAGTGCTATAAGTTAGATCCAAACAATCAAGAAGTATCTGAGTTCTTTATTAATGTAAACCAAGAAGAACAAGCAGCGAAGCTAAAAGACTTGTTAAATCAAGCACAAAAAGCAGAGCAAGACCAAGACCTTGAAAAAGCAAAAGTATGTTTTGAAGAGATCCTTTCTATACAGCCAAACCATTTTTTCTCACGATATAAATCAGGAAGAATCAATGAATATCAAGAAAAGTACTCAGAAGCTACTTTTGACTATCAGCAAGCCTATAATAACTGGGATAGTACCGATCCAGAATTTAAAGACCTTCCTGTTCGACTCGGCTTATTATTAGCTAAGTTACATCGTGCAGAAGATTCTATTCCAGTAATAGAGCAAGCCTTGAACTCAGAACCAAAAAGCAAAGAGCTTCATCTAACTTTGATCGACCAATACAAAAAAGTCTACACCTCAACCAGAGAAGAACCTTTCGATGGTAAAACTGCTAGACAAGTATTAGATCACTATCAAAGAAAAGTTCAAGAAAACTCAAACTCTATGGTGCATTGGATGACCTTAGGATATTTACACAGAATAAACCTAATCGAAAATCAAGACCTAGAACAAGAATTTACAGAGGCATTTGAAGCTTATGTAAGAGCACACAATCTTGATAAGACCGATGAACATATTCTATATCACTTAGGTCTTCTAAGTCACTTTTCCGGAAAAATTGCGAAATCTAAAGAGTATCTAAATGCTTTAACTACACAAAAGTCAGACCATATTGATGCTCAAATGAGACTCTTTACTATATTTAAAGAAAGTAAAGAGTTCGACGATGCGGCAACTACAATGAAAAAACTTATAGAGCTTGAGCCAACAAATGGTATGTACCGAATGTACTTAATGGATTTATTTAAAGAAGCAGCAGAGGGTCTTGATACCAAAGATGAAACTTTTGATGAATACAAAAAAGAATTTACTCAAACCGTCAAAAATAATACACAGGATCCAATGGCACACTTTGACTTAGCTTACGCAACCCTAACTCTAACATCAGGGTTTGCATTATCTGAAGAAGAGTCTAGTTTAGCGATTTCTGAATTCAAGCAAACTATTGCGCTAGCACCAGATAATCCTTGGGGTTACTGGGGACTAAAACGAGTCTATACCAAAGAGTCTGTTTCTGGGAAAGCAAAGTATCAAGAAGCAATTGATATTTGTAAAATCGCCATGGAAAAAACCGCTGAGACTGCACAAGGTTTTTGTGAACTTGCCAATGCATTAAATGAAGACTATGAAACAAATAGAAAAAACGAGGCATTAGAAAACTATAAAAAAGCCTTAAAACTAGATCCTACTTCCATAGAAATCTATTTTAAGATTGCCTCTATCTACAGAATTAGAAACCAACAAAAAGAAGCAATTCAAAGCTACAAACGAGTTATTGAACAGGACCCAACGACCAAATATGCTAAAGATGCAAAACGGTCTATATTACACATTGAAAAATCGAGTACAGACGTAGGATAATGAAAACAAATAAAATACACTTAGCCCACTTAGGTTGTTCAAAAAATATGGTAGATTCTGAAATCCACCTATCCCACTTTTATAAATTAGGTTTTGAAGAAACTCAGGATCCAAACGAAGCAGATATTGTTTTAGTTAATACCTGTGGATTTATCAAAGAAGCTAAAGAGCAATCAATCAACACAATCTTTGAACATGCTTCAGCAGAAGACCAATCTAAAGTGGTAGTAACAGGTTGCCTATACCAACGCTATGAAGACTTAGACGAAAGTATGCCAGAAGTCGATGGTTGGCTACAGTCAAATACCCTAGAAGACGTTGAAGAATTAGTAAATAAAATGGGCTTTGAAACAAGAACCCCTAATTATCAATCTAGTCCTTTTGATCGTGTATTATTAGAAAAAACCTGCCATGCTTATCTAAGAATCTCAGAAGGCTGTAACAAAAGCTGTGCTTTTTGCTCTATCCCTGGCTTTAAAGGAAAAATGGTATCCCGTACCATTGAAAGCTTGATAGAAGAAGCTAAAAATCTTTTATCATTTGGAGTCAAAGAACTAAACGTAGTTTCACAAGATACAGCCAATTACGGTATCGATATATATGGCCCTGGTAAAGGTGGTAAACACTTACTAAAGTTGCTACAAGAGCTCGAAAAACTTGATGTGTTTCGTATTCGAGTTCATTACTTATATCCGCTAATGATGAATGATGACTTTTATGCTCATATCGCACAATCAAACAAAATTTGTCACTATATCGATATGCCTATTCAACACTGTAATAATGAACTACTGAAAAAAATGAAACGTCCTGGTACTTATAAAAAGTATCTTGAAGAAATCAAAAGAATGAAAACAATTATTCCTGATCTGTCTCTTAGATCTTCTTTCATTGTAGGCTTTCCCACAGAAACAGAAGAGCAGTTTCTTGAATTAGTACAATTTGTAAAAGAAGCTAAATTTGATTGGGTCGGTGTATTTACCTACTCCCATGAAGAAGACACTGATGCTTATCAATATAAAGATACCGTGCATCACAGAACCAAAAAACGTCGAAAAAGAGAGCTAATGGAAGCCTATTATGCTACCAAAGAGTCTCTACCTAGCAAAGTGGGCTCAAAAGTAAAAGTACTTCTTGAAGAAAAGTCTGGGGAAACTTGGATGGGAAGAAGTCAATACCAAGCAACAGAGGTAGATGGACTCATCTACATTGATGTAGAAGACGGAAAAGTTGGACAAGTAGTAGAAGCTACTATTATTGAAGAAATCGATGTGGATCAACGAGCAAAATACATCAAAACTCTAATACAATAATTTAAGTAATTTATATAAAGTACAAATACTATTGGTACAATCGTATGCAAATAGATTATACTTAACAACCAATAATATACTGCAACTTACTATTTCTATAGTGGAAAGCCCTATGTCGAACGACCAAGAGTCAGCTAATAATACAAAAGAACTCGTCGATTGTCTTAAAAAAAGACTGATAACGGACTATGAAAATCTAATTCAACACAGTTGGATTCATGGTTATGCTGTTGACTCTTTAAAAGTAGCCTATTACGTTGTTTTGCTAGACAACTATTTTAAATACGACATCAAGCAAAACTACCCAAATATTGCTCAAGAACTTAGCTCTATTTTTACAGTTCAACAGTTAGCTGATATTTTAGTTCAAAATCCAAAACTAACCAATGAAGCTGTTGACTACATCGGTGGATTACTTGAGTCTATAAATCATAAAGTTCACAAATATGAAGAACTCTCCAAGATTCAAATTCAATTGGATGTTCTAACAAGTCAGTTTATTCATGGACACTATCTTGAAAACCTCGATCCAGTAAGTGAAATTCCTCTTCATATTCAATTAAAACAAAGAACCCTGAATCAATATCATTTATATCGTTGGTTAACAGGTAAAAGATATCAAAGCAGTGGAACCAATCTAGCAATCGTATCTCAATGGATTCCAGATTTAGAGGCAATAGCTACAGTAAATAGCTTAATTAACACTGAAAAGATAAAATTAAACGAAGGCTTTTTTCCATTAGATTCACTTATTCCTATTGGGAGTAAGGCCGCTATAAAGATCTCATCAATTGATGACTTTTTAAGTGCTTTGGTAATCCCGGCCAAAAAGCTAAGGTTACCGGCTACTTCTAACTCTAGTGTAGTTAATTGTATTGAAACAATCATCAACATCAACTTTGTTGAATTAGCAAAAAACCAATCAAACCTAAAGGCCTATCAAACCCTATTAGATCAAATTCAATCTGATAAATTTAAAGATCATCTGTTTTTAGAGCCTTTTCATGTGGATCATCCACTTCTACCCGCTCCTACAGATTCTCCGGTGGATATATCTGACCTTGGCACCTTCAGAAACAGTATCGATCAAAATAAAACAGAGTCAAAAACTTCTAAAAAGAGTCTAACTGATAAACTGTTGGAAAATACTTTTGAACTGGTCCATCTGTTTGGCAAATTGAAACCAAATGAGATTCAAAGAATCTTTCAAAATTTCAAATATGGCTCGGAGCAAAAGTATAAGAAGTTAGTCGATCAAATCAAAAACTTCAACACCACTAACTCTCTAGACCATGATTTAGATTCACAAGATAAATTACCCTATCTCTCAGATAAGCCTACTAAAAAAGCTGCAGACAACTTAAAAGACAAACCTAGTGCTCTGGGTCTAAAGCTCAATCTAAGCTCTCCACTAAACAAGTTTGATGATACTTTACCCAATACCCCTACTAGACCTATTTCAGCTGAGCTAGTAATCTCTGCATTAGAGAGTACACTTTGGGCAACTAACCCTAAAGAATTCAGTGAACTAGTCTTTAAAATTTTACACCTATCAAACAATACTAAGTTAGATATCATTCACATCAACAAATTAGTTCAAGTTGCCAAAGAAACAAAAAATGATCAAGGAATTAAAAGCCTTATTCATGTTTCAACAAAATGCTCTAAATCATTAAATAAGGGACAAATGGAGATATTAAACAAATATATCCAGAACCTTCCTGAAATAGGTAACTTGATCAATGATAATCATTGTAACTTAGAAGCAACAAAACTAATCCAAAATGAAAAATGGGACAAACTTCCTAAAAAAGATAAAAATAAGCTAACAAAATTGGCAAATGAAAAACATCTTATTGAAGTCGCAGAAGTTCACATGGATGATTTCTTACGAAAAGAAAGCCTATCTAACCAAGATCTACAAAACTTAGGCGAGATAACGAGTGTTTTATTACAGGCGTTAATGACTTTTTTAGAAAAAAGTGCAGAAAACTCTCAATCTTTTGAAGAGCTTATTAATCAAGTAAAAATACTTCATCAAAAACATACAGATAAAATGCGCAGCAAAATCTCCGATATTGATGAACACTTCATTACTGAAATTCAAAACTGGCTACAAGAGCTTTTACAGTTTGTCTATGAAAGAGATGAGAAAGAGTATTTAGAGTGTATTTCTAACATCGAAGTTATGTTTATCAGCGTATGGAAAAAAGTCGAGCAACAATTAAAAGATCAAGTGACAAAAAGTTAAGTCCTGCCCAAGCTCAAAAAGAACGAGAACAAAAACTCAGTGTAGATGTTTCAAACTTTCTTGGGCCCAAATCAGAAGACTCTAACTACCAAGTTCCAATAATGAGTGAAGATGAGTTTAAAAAACTCTGTGATATACCAAAATTAAAATCTTCTCAGCATCAAGGTCAATTGCATCTAGTAAAGTCCTTTCTAACTTCTACACAACTACAAGTTCTGCAAAAGCTAACTACAAAACTAAACCACAACAAAGAAAAAGATGATTATATCGATTCTGGTGATTTTTTAACGCTTATTTTTGAGATAATTATTGATTCTGATACCTTAGGTGGCAAATTAACAGAAAAGCAGCTTATAGATAAGTTAAAATCTATAATGTAATCCAAAACCTATAGCAGTATCACTTAAATCTAGCGGTGCTTGAGACTGTGTACTAACTAATGAAGAGTGATTAAACTTACCTCCAAAGTGAGCTAAACTCAGACTAAACTCAAGATCCCTTGAAATTCTATAACGTACTGCAGACGAAGCAAATACAAACAAGCCTTTGTCTTTAGAAGCAAATGAAAAACCAAAAGTATCAGAATAATGAAGCTCATTACTAGCTTGCATTAAACCAAGTTCCAACCTAAGCCCCATATTACGACCAAAAAGTTCGGTTGTAGACATACTAAAACCTTGAAAGCTATATTTACTATCTAGAGTTGTTTTTATTTGATTATCTGTACTCTTAGATGTCCAACTACCAGTCAAAAACGATATCTCACCACCTCGACCTAGAGGCTTAGAAGCCTTCAAAAGAGGCATAGAAGCGGAATTAATCTTACCAACCCCAAAATCACTCTGTTTAGGACTAATAGAATAAGTCTCAACCCCAATAGAGACAGTTCGTCGTATAGAGTCTGAATACAAATCCCTACGGTCCCAGTTTCCTGACGAACCCTGTAATCTACCTAAACTAGAAAACAAACCTCTAACACCATGATGACGAGGTTTTCTTGGAGGAGATGAGACAACCTGAGACTTTTTATAAGACTCCTTAATGTTCGAAAACAGTTCGACACCGGCATTTTGTGCTGAAGACAGACCGAACAGATTCATCTCTCCTTCAACACTATCGGGTTGTTCTTTTCTATCTGTTCGCTGTGTCGAATAAGTCTTATAATACGGCTTTAAAATATTATTCTTGGTATTAAGCCTAGTTAAGACCTTTTGTTTTCGCCTTCGCGTTCTAGTGTTTGTTCTACCAAAAACAACCTTTTCTACTCTATTCTTCCTTTTAGATGATCGAATTAGTTTCATAGATTTATCAACGAGGGCAGGATCTAAAATTATATTATTTTCTCCCTTGAATCTATTTTTTCTTCGCACCCTTCTCTTGATAATGGTCGGTTTATTAGAAACGGACTCATCAAGTTTATGAGGGATAAAGTCTACATGATCGGTTCGTCGATCTCTTTTAGCATGAATGGGTTTAGCAATCTCTTTCATATAAGTAGACTCATAAGACTTAGATTTAGCAAAATCCAATGGACTGCCCGTAAGTTGCCTTGGCTTAGAGTCACTTAATTTAGGTACATATCTAAGCTCATCTAGTTCATAAACAAAAGGAGTTCTTACCAATCTAGAAGAATCCAGCTTACCTTCGCTTATAGCTTTTACTCCTCGTAATTCAAAACTAGGGTCGGGAGCAAGCTTCTTAGAATACCTCTCTTGATCAAATAGCTTAGACTTTGAATATTTCTTGTGAATTCGAGATTTAGGCTGTTTAGCCCTAGGTTTTTTAGTTTTAGCCTGAAAGAAGCTCTTACACAATGGGATTTTTAATTTTTGTCCAACTTCTAGCCCATAAGGTTTATTGACTCTATTTAATGAAGCTAATCTCTTATATCTTGATGCTCCACAAAAGTACTCTTGAGATAACTTAGAAAGAGTGTCTCCTCTAGTAACGCTTAACAATACTTCAAATTTAGGAATTTTTAATCGTTGACCAACAAGAATCACATCAGAACGAAGTCCATTAATAGATTTTAAGCTAGATACTCTAGAAAAATCTCCAAAATACAACTTGGAGATCAATGATAAACTTTGCCCACGTTGCACTTGATGAACAAAATATCCACTGTGCTTAACTGATAAAACATCAGCACAAGAAGATTCTTGAACACAAACAAAGAACAATGTCATCAAAATAAAAATAAAAGCGCGCATACGTGTAACTATATCGGAAAACACCCTTGAACAATTAAGAGAACACTCCACTAAAAATGAAATTCAATATATAAAGTTAATGCTGTCCGAACACCCTTGAACTTGAGATGTTTGCCAACGATTTGACGTAAAAACCCTTGATTAATACAAGGATATAGGCAGTATTAACAAAAAACGTTGATAACGATTCAAACAAATATTATCATCTATACACACATTTTGTATAAAACCAAATCTAACGAACTGATAAAACATCTATTAAAGAGTAGAGAATTTTGTTCGTCAGGAGCGAAAAGCATGAAGTACTATACTCTTGGAGAAGTTTCAAAGTTAAGTAACATTAGTGTCAACTCATTACGCTATCATTTAAAGAAAGCCCCCAACCTGTTTAAAAACATCAAACGCGACCGTTACAATCGTTTTCTATTCGTTGAATCCGATGTTAGAACGTTCCAATCTGTTCACGAACTCAAAAGTAGTGGAATCTCATATAGAGAAATTATTCGTAAGTATATTGAAACAGAGTTCTTAGAACACTCTCCAAAAACATCACACTCTGTTCTCCCTTTATCAGATAATCAAGAAATCATCCTAGATAGTATCGACGGAATTCGAACAAAGATTCAAGAACAAACAAACTATATTAAATCACTAGAAGACAAATTATTAGAAGAAAGCAAAAAAATTGGTTACCTTCAAAAAATAAATAAGATATTATATGAAAAAAATCAAAACTTCGAAAAGAGCCTAAACAACCATCAAGAGTGCATCAACTCATTAGAAGAAAGAGTTAGCATTCTTGTTGATCTACAAACTAAGTCTATTTTAGGCGAGCCAAAATAATGAACAATTCAAAAAAACTTACATACTTCAGTAAACTATTAGTACTACTTACCCTATTTTTAAATGGATGTGGAGGAGGTGGTTCTGGTGGTAGTGCATCAACTAATTCATCTACTACACCATCTGTTAACTCTACTTTTATATCCGGAACTTACAACTTTCAAAGTACTTCAAATTCTAAAAGTAAAACTACAATTCAAAAAGCATCCTCTGTATTGAGTAATGATTACGACTTATTTCTATTTGATGTTAACGGCAATAGTGTTATTGCTGATACTCAAGTATTCACAAACGGTGATTTTCTAATTAAAATAGATAATAGTAACTTAAATTTTGACTCCAGTAAGTATTACATCATTAAATTGGTAAATAAAACCAACTCAATCTCTCTTAGTGAAATCTTTCAAGGTGTAACCAAAGACAGAGATTCAAATCATACACTCAATTTGGACAGCCTTATTCAAGTTAAAGCAATCGAAAGAGAGCTAGTAAATCAATTCTTAGAACAAGACCCTAATTTTAAACCTCATCTATTTGCACTAGGAGAAGTATCTAATAGTCTAGATTCTAATAACCCACAAATTTTAGGTAAACAAGTTAGCTCTATGGTAAATGGAACTCAAATAAAAGTTAACATAAGTGATATCAAAAGCTTGTCTAACAAAACAAACAGTCCTTTAAAAATATATAAAGACATTAGCCAGAACCTAATACAATTTAGTAGTGACTTACCTGCTAATAGGGGATTTGACTTAGTTTTCAACGATCTTCTAGAGTGTGTTAATATCAATATTAGCTGTAAATATCCTGTTGTTTCTACCAAGGTAAAAAACAAAATTGGAGGCGAACAAGCTATTAGAGAAGGACTGGAGTCTGTTTTTCTAACAAATCAAAACTCTATTATAAACAAACAAATAGAACAGTATGTAAATTTAGATAGTGATACTAAACTACAATATTTAAACTCACAAACTAAACTTAGCTCATTATTAAATACCGTCAACCTTAATCCAGAGTCTTCTTTTCGCTTATCTCTCATCAATGAGTCCTTAAACCATGTGATGAAGTCCTATTTAGAGATTCCTACAAATTTGGACCTTAATGCCTATAAGCGACATCGTGATTATATTAAAACTCTTTCTGACGCTATCATACCTGTTTCTAGTCTGCCATTACCCAATGATCTTGACGATCTCTTGTTAACAGTAAGACAAGCAACTTTTGAAAATGGATACGCACTCTCTGAATTAACGCAAATGACTAAAGATGGTCTTTTAGCTGAACGTGAAATCGGTGAAAATCTAGCAATCTCTTTTACATCACTCGCTTTATTATCTGAATTTGTTAACTCTTCTAAAAAAACAGACCTTGAAACCTATGCCTTGAGTAGCATTGATGCGATCATGAAAGGAATCGAACAGTCTGCTAGCAACCCCGAACAAACAAAGTCTGCCTTGATTCAAAAGATTAGTCGCCTAGTTGGACGAGACTATTCAAACTCTACTGTAAAGCAGGGGATATTTACCCCCCCAACATTGAGTCTAACACCAGGATTTCTAAGTAAGATCGCTACATCTGCTATCTTCAAGGAGTCTATCCCCATCAGCTTTTTCTTAACAAAAGCTATTACCAATGTTACTACAAACTTGAAGGCTAGTTTCTCAATTGACAATGGAGTTAATTTTAGCCCGTTAAGCGCTTCAAATATCAAGGGGGAAAGCTATAAGGGTGACATCTTTGGCTTAACAGCTGGACCTATCCCAATAGTTAACATAATAACTTGGAATTCTGTTAAAGATATTCAAAAGACCTCTGTATCCAATCTTATCATTGATTTACAAGTCTATGATCACTTTAGTATTGGAGAAGTAGTTCGCTTTACTTTTCAACAGATTTCTAATAACAATGCACCTGATCTTTCTGATTTAGCCATTATAAGCTCATATAATGATGGTAGTAGTAATATCTTATCAAATAATATTCCTGAAACTTTTGGTCCCAATCAAACCGCTACTACGGTTATTTTGGATGCCTCCCTTGCCACAGAAATAGATGAATCTGATGTTGGAGGGCTTTCTTATCGTTGGACTCAGGTTTCTGGTCCAAATATATCTATACATAATTCAGAAACCAAAATCGCCAATTTTTTGGCTCCTAATGTTTTGAGTAATAGTGTTGTGGGCATACAACTAGAAGTAATCGACCCTAAAGGAGCAAAGTCTTCACGAGTTTTTCCTTTGAATATTCTTTTTAAAAACAACCCACCTAATATTGTTATAAAGGTAACTAGTCCAAATATCCCAACTATTACTATTCCAGAAAATATAGCAGCAGGAGATATAGTCATTGGCAATACGATCACCTTAAACTTAGGCGATAGTACGGATATAGATAACAATCCCATCACTTACCAGTGGTTTTCAGAGGATCCTACCAACTTTTTAACGGCTTCTATTCGTAGTTTTGCTCCTTTTACAACGGCTAGCTTTGTAGTCCCATCTAACCCATACTATAGAAGCGGAGGTAAAACAATACCGATTCGAGTAGACGCAACTGATTTACCTCCTTCTGACCAAAGCCTAAAAGTATCAAGACATCTCACATTTTCTGTCATTTTTGATGATCGACTTCCAAGTCCAGTGGCTAGTCCAAAAAATTTACAATGGCTTGAAACAGCTGGTGCCTTTGAACTCGAAGCATTACAGTCTAGTGACCCAGATGGAGAGCCAGTAACCCATGTGTGGGAATACTACCCAAACGAGTCCACTCCAGGTATTAGTGCTCGATACTTTGCAGCAAACCCATCACCAAGTTCAACCAATCCAAATCTCATCAATCAGATAAAAACCGGAATCATTCGAGTAAATCCTTTTAATGTTAAACCCGATGAATCAACATTAACATTAGCTTTTAAACTAAGTGTTCAGTCACTCGAACAGTTGGCCGATGGTACAATAACGAACAACACCACAGGGCAGGCTGTAAGTACCATCGTTAAAGTAACCGTCATTGCTGTGGACGAACAGTCTCCAAAAATCGTATCTATAACTCCAACTGTATTTACTACACCTGAGTCATTAGATGGAATTCATTATCAACAAGTCTTTCTAAATGCATCAGCCTGCTTAAGTGATAATGCCTTATGTGATGTAAATAGTAATGGTTCTTTAGCACTCACATACTTATGGGAGCAAGTACAAGGTAATCACAATTTAACCTTTACTAATCCAAATAGTCCTCAAAGCAGTTTTTTAGCACCAAATGTAGAGCCAAAAGTTATTGACGATCTTTATAAAGTGAAACTCACGGTAAACAATCCCAATGCGAACAATAATTCAAGTCTACCAAGCTCTATTACAAGCATTCTGAATATATCCATATCTTATGTTAACTTTAAGCCGAGTAATTTAAGTATTGGAGCTTCTACAACTTTAACCAATGAATTGATTGAAAGTAGTAGTGTTGCACCAATCGTTTATTTAACTGCAAATGCAATTGACTCTGATCAATTAAGTGCCATACCTCAAACTTTACGATATAACTGGAGTCAAACCTCTGGAACACCATTAGTTTCTTTACAAAAAATCAACTCATCTGACGTGTCTTTTGCGCCACCCAATATAACCAAAGACACTAACTTTACTTTTCAGGTTCAAGTTTTAGATGGAATAGCTCCCGTAGACCCTCAACCTCGAAAAGCTAGTGACGCTCTCACAAAAGAAATCTCTGTATTTGTACGTTACGTAAATACACCTCCCACACTCATAACAAGCTCTGAAGTTATTGTTAATGAAGGGGAGCCATTTACTATATCTTCTACAGGATTTGATAGTGAAACTCCATTCAATTCTTTGATCTTCAAATGGAAAAACAGTGTTGGGGAAATCGTATCAAATACTAAGATTTATACATCTTCTTCTGCTGCAGATGTGACTAGAGCCCAAGGCTCAAAATCAACTCTTTTTACAGCAGAGGTCTGTGACCTAGGGAACTCTAGCCTAACAGATGTAATGTGTAAACAACAAACAGTTATTGTTCGCAGGGTCTTTAAGAACAATCCTCCTGTTGCAAACTTCACTCTACAACCCAATATTATAAGCGAAAACAACTCTAGTCACTCCAATGACTTTTTGGAGAGATCTAATCTAGATGGTAGTTTTTCTTATGACTCTGATTTTGACTCCCTTAGATATCTTTGGAGCGCACAGGCCGAAAGTACTAATAAGCATTTTCCGGCAGTTCATGGTTTCATACAATCACTTTCTGATAGTCAACCTAGTGCACAATTTATCCCTACTGATGTGTGCCACGATGAAAGGTATCAATTGAGTTTGGTAGTACGAGATGATTTATCGAATACTCCATCTCAACCTGATGTTCAACGAATTACAGTAAAAGCAGTAAATAGACCTCCCGTAATACAAAATATCAGCTTTCAAAATATCGGAACCAGAATAATACGAATGACAGCCCAAGTAACAGATCCGGATAACAATAGTGTTAGTCTGCCTTGTGCTCAACCTTTTCGATATACATGGACAATTTTAACCCCTGCCAAAATACCTGCCACCCTCAATCAATCTACTCATGGATGTCTAGAAAAGGTTGGTTTGATCTGCTTAAATGGGAATGTTCAACATGTCTACAATCCGTTGCTTCCCACAACAGAAAGTGTAGCCAATTTTCATTTAACTGGTCTATCTACTAATGGAGCATTCACTGATACTCTACATTTTAGGCTTCAAGTAAATGACGCCTCAGGTTCAATAAGTCCTGGAACTACAAGTTTAAACTTTGAAGTGAAAGGTGGCACATTTAATTCAATTAGTAAAATATCCAAAAGTAGCTTACAAAAAACAAACAAACAGTTTGGGGGCGTACTAAATATCAAAGGTTTAGCTAGTAAATTCGTTAAAACAAACAGTCCGGTTCATATAAATGCATCATTGCTTAATCCTGATTTAAGTACCAAACAATATCACTGGAGGTTTTTAAAAGCCCCCCTGAGTGATTATCTTAACTTAAATCTCTCTAGCACTAGTTTTTATAAATTTTCACCAAGCATAGCAGGTGACTATGAACTAAGTTGTGAAGTCACTTCAAGTGAGGGCTTACATGCTACGAGCACAATAAATTTTACAGTGATTGATATGCCAAAAGGTGATATACAAATAACTCCGAATTTAGGAGATTTTACAAGTAACTATCAACTTGTAAATGTAGATTATAACCTATGGGACATATCTGATTACTCCTTTAGTAACCATGACTCACTTACAATTGACTTTGTTAAAGATCCTAACAACTATATACTTATTGATGCTCCACTTTATGAAAGCTTCTATAGTAAAAACAAAAGCCTAATGGCGACTACTATTGAGTTTTATCAAAATACTAACCATACTCATAACTCTTGGTTTCATCAAAATCAGTATTTTGAAAAATATGCTAGTTCAGTAATACGGGTAAGTGGATTGAGCGAAAATTTAATCCAGCACCTTCCTTTAAAATATTCTCATGCCTCTAAAGTTATCTCAATCTCACCTAGCTCTTTTGTAATTTTAGTTGATGGAGAGCTAACTTATCTTAATCATCATGCTTCGCATAGTATTTTAGATTCAGTGGATGACTTTTTTGTATTTGAAAATACCGTTTTTGCTACTAAACAGGGTGACTTACTTATGTTAACTTTTGACAATCCTACTCCTGTACTTATTTTTAAGGAAGCCTCAGAAATTCAAAATTCAAATAAATTCTTAGTATTTAGAAACCACGACAAATTATATTCTTTGCAGTTATCTGATCTAGCAATTCGCCAAATTAGCTCGAATGTAGATTATTTTAACATCAACTATTCTGAGGATTTGATAACCATCTTGCAAGATAAGCAGCTCATTACCTTGCAACTCTTTGATCAAAAAATCCTTAGCTCCATTAACTTATCCTCACTCGACTTTGTTGATGTTATTTCTTTTAATGATAAAACACTCTTAATAAAGGACAATCTACTTATAAATGCAAGTAATGGCTCTACGCTCTACCAGCATAGTCAATCTATCAACGATATATTTGTAACAAATAATCAACTATTTATTAAAGATGACACTTCAATATATATGGCAAACTCAAAGTCCCCATTGGACTCATTTCAAAAAGTTGCTATCGTGCCATTCAACATTAAGTTAATTCAAGATAGTGTTTTGATTTCTAACAAACTATATTTTTTGGTTGATCAGTCTTTATACGCCTTTTATGATAATCAATTTCATATTATTCATGACCAAAAAAGTATACAAGATATATATATATCCAAACAAAAACTCCATATTGTTTCAAATCAAAAACACTATATGTTTAGTGATAGCAATGATTGGAGTTATGTTAACTTAAGTACACCGGATTCTGTGAATATAGCTGCAATAATAAATGAGGAAATCATCATTGAAAAAGGGGATTTTGACTTTTTTTCATTGCAACAATTATATCCAAACTTATCCTTTACTTTACAAGATCAAACAGACCTCTACTTCAATAAAACAAGGATAGATGTTTCAGAAGATTCCAAATCATTTAAGGTATTATTAAAATAATATCAATATTAAGTGTTTTCAAGTTGAGCATACATATTTTTACTTTAACAAACACTTTTAAACACCTATTTCTAAATATGTTTTTTCTTTAACCGATATTATGTTTAAATGTATCTTCTATTGTTAAAGATTGTTTTCAGAACTCTAAAAACAATAGATGAACTCGAAACTGTTTATAGGGGCTACTATCTATCATGAATAATTTGTATGTAAGTGTAAAAGAAGCTTGTACTCTACTTGAATGTGGACGAACTAAGATCTATACATACTATATTAATCAAGGATACTTAAGCGTAAAGAAAAAACTGGGAAACCGTTCTTTCTTTTTACGTGAAGACGTTATGCAAATTAAGCATAATGAAGAGTCTGGTAATGTTCTGACTATTCTTGAGGATCAGCCTAATAAACAATCTTTACTTGTTCCAATACATCAATCTAAGGATTCTGATAAAACCAATATCTTAAAACCTGCTTCTAATTCTACCGAAGAGATAGCTCAAGATCAGGCTATGACTGAGTACATCAGTGACTTGAAAAGCCAGATTCATGAACTTGAAACCACTTTGAAAGAAAAAACTGATGTCATTGATAAATATAAACTTAAAATTTTAGAGAGCATTCCTCTCATAGAGCATAATGAGAGTCAAAAGCAATTGTCAGAGACCAAGCAATTATTGGAGTTTTCAGAGCAAAGAGGTCAAAGCCTTTTAGAAGAGACCCACGAGCTCCAGCAAGAAAACGAAATCAAACAGCAGAATATAGAGAAGAGTCTCAAAGCTGCTTTAGTTTATAAAAACAATTTGAAAGAAGAATCAACTAAACTTCAAAAGATTTCACAATTGCAAGAAAAGTATCAAGAACACAGCAATACATTAGAGCAGTGTAGATTTTACGAATTCTCCAGAAAGCGCTCTTTAAAAATAGAACTTGATCGAATCATGATTGCTATAAAAAACTTAAGTCATTCTAAATAGACTTTTGCCTCATTCACATTAAAAAACAAACACTACAAACAGTTTGTTTGTTTATGAAAGTTAACATAATGACAGGTGTACTATTCTTTCAACGAGTAACTGTTTAAGTATTGTTGTGTGCTGTATTTAATAGACAAACATAGTGTTCTTAGAGCTCTAACAGTGTTTTATTTACTCGTAATTATACAAATTTGTATTTGTTAGTTTATAGGTTTTACTTTTAATTAGTACTTTCTTTGATCTTTTTTCAATTTTAAAACATAGTCTAATTTACTCTAATCAGACAATCCAAAGTTTAAGCAGTTTTGGCTCCTCGTTTCCTTTTGTACCTTACACTATATCCAAAAGTAAATAGTTTCAGTTTGTTACTAATGAAAACCCCGTGTTAATGAGTTTTGTATTTTTTGTGACAACCATTCAGCTTAAAACATATTTTTGATAAAGTTTTCTAAATTTTTAGTTTACATAGTACGGGAAACCAATTTTGGACGCGTTTATTTTAATTACTATTATTTGTTATCCACTTTCAATCTTGTAAAACTGCATTAATAAAGGACTTCATTCATAAAGCCATTTTTAAGCGATTTTAAATATTTTTGGTGCTAGATGTATTTAACTTAAAAGTATCCAATTTTTAAAAAGTGACATTTGGTGCGTCTTTCTCTTTATTATTTGTACATTTCAACGAATATCATTTTTTGATTCATTATATAGTTTATCAGTACTCATTTTATTTTATAAACTTTCAATTTAATTTTTGACAGGATAATCCACCTAGGATTTATATCCAAATGAAAAGGACCATCTCTATAACGAGAAACCATTTGAATTTTGGTATCTATAAAATTCTTTCAGTACACTCCAAGTAATCATCCGTATATAATGAGTGATTTAGTTCAAGTTTTTTTGCTATATCGAACGAATCAAAATGCTGACCTATTCTAGTTAATACTAAAAATGAAACAGAAGGGCAAGTTTGCTTGCCATAAAATCTAATAAGATTTATTGTTTAATTTAATCAAGTAATATATCAATAAAACCTCAAAATAGATTGTGCCATATTCAATTCAATTACTTTAATTTAACTTAGATGTAGGCTCTAAAAGATCATTGCTTAAGCAAATCTAAGTCTATCAAACAATGATTAAAATTATTGGTTCAGACTTGGCTTGAGAATATGTAAAATTACTAATTTAAAGTTAACATAACATTCATTATGCGCAGTTAGGTTGTTAACACAAAGTAGTATCGTCTCGTTAGAGCAAAATAGAAATGTCCCCTCACTAAAAAAACTATACTAGTTTTCCAAAACTTTATAAAACTGTAAAGTCTGAGACAATGCAATAAGTAAAGCTATAACTAACATTAACGTTAAAATAATTGTCTCAAACTTCCATCTAAATATTATTTACTAGGCCTAAGGCTTCTCATCATATCTTGGAGCATCAGACTGTAATTTGGTAATGGTGCAATGTAGACTCTTCCTGTACCTTGGATCGTGTTTACAATACCTTCACCAGAAGTCATACTCCCTAAAATGGATTTTGTTGATTTTGCAACAGAGTAATTTAGAGTCGAGCTTCTTGCAACTGCAAAACTCCCATCAACAACTAATTTATCATCTTTCATATCGATAATTTCAACAGGCCCCGGTGCACGTACGATAACTGTTCCTGTCCCTTTTGCACTTGTTTGAAACCATCCTTCACCAGAGAACATACTCATAATTGCTTCATTCCGATGAGCTGAAATTTCGATGCTATCTTCAGCCGCCCAAAATGCGCCTTGATCTAAGATATACTCTTCATTATTTAGCTCCAGTTCAAAAAAGTTATGCATTGATGGCTCCAATACAAGCTTACCTGTCCCTTTATAAGTCGGTTTAAAAAAGGTTTCTCCACTCAGAGCCGCTTTGAAAAATCCACCAACTCCTCCAGTGGACGTACTTTCCATTTCGATATCACCTAAATAGTATCTCATGGCACCAGCTTCTACGCGGATGATTTCATTTTGCATCTCAATCTCTACTATGTTCACGCCTTCTTTGGATAATGTTTTAAAAGTTGCCATATTCTATACTCCTAATTTCATATTTATTTGTTGTCATATTCTATAATGTAAAACTATTGAATCTATTCTTTTATTCCAATAGTTTTGACAATACTCATTACCTAAGCAAACTCATCAATTATATATTTTTTGATAATACTGATAAGATCCAAGGACTCTTTCTAAATAAGAGCTCGTCTCTTTGTAGCCTACACAATCTTCAAAGAGTGTATTTCTAGTATTGGAACATTTTTTCCATCTCTTTACTGGAGCTGGCCCTGCATTATATGCAGCAACCATATATTGGAGCTGTCCTTTATATCTCTTTTTTAACTTAGAAAGGTAGTAAACACCATAAATAATATTTAATTCGAACCTAAACAAGTCGCTAGTATTGAACTTTGATTTAAACAATCCTGGAAATTTTATCGAAATTTCATGGTGCAATTCTTTCGCCGTTTTTGGCATAAGTTGCATTAACCCCAATGCTCCCGCATGAGATTTTGCTCTTTCATTAAAGTGTGTTTCCTCTCTCATAATTGCGTAAATTAGTCCTATATCTACATCAAACTTCTTTGATATTTTTTCTATAATTGTATAATAAGGTCTTGGGTATAACAGAAATAATTGTTTTTGTTGAAAGTGCTTTTCTATAACAGAAAACTCATCGAGCTTATAGGACAAATTTAGTAAAAAAAACATCTTATGCAGACGTTTTAAACGAATTAAACAATCCACTCTTTTCATCAATATCTGTAACTTGATCAACCTATAAAGCTGAGCACCGGTAATAAATTTAGTGGTTGGTAAATATGTTTTTACAAAAGAAAGTTTTTCGATTTTCCCTATATCGACTCTTGATAGGTCTTGGATTTTTTGCAAAGTGTATAAACTAGAAAAGACTTTAGAATAAGCCATTTCTGCAGCTTGAAACTTATCTTTTTGAAAAAAAACTTCTGCATCGTTTAACCGACTTATAAAACTAACTTTATCACTTTTTTTGCTTAAAATGTGATTTACTTGATAGTTTATTTTCTTTGTAATGATCTCTTTTTCAACAGTAAACTGCTGCTGGGGATTTTCAAATTTTAATGGAGTGAATATATTGAACTCATCTGCAGTAATCGTTTTTAAAAGCTGATTTTCTAATGAATTTGATTTTTTAGCTAAGTAAAAAAAACCACAATTTATAAGAGATAAACAAAGTATAAACTTTAAAACAAACTTCATTCGATCTAAGTACTTAAAGTTGGTATTATTTTTCTAGGGAATTTTAATACAAAAACCGTTCCTTGCTGTGCAGAACTTTCCACAAATACATCTCCACCAATTGCCCTTATACTAGTATAGATAAAATAGAGACCTAAGCCCTTACCATCTTCTCCACCAGCTCCTAATGCCCCTTTTGTTGTATAAAAGGGGGTGAATATATGAGCCAGTTTACTCTCTTCAAACCCTACTCCCGAGTCTTTGAATTTAACCCAGATAAACTCTTCGTTAAACTCAGAATCTACAATAATTTTACCTTTAGTAGAAATAGCATGAATTGCATTGGTCATAATATCAATCATGATTTGTTTTAAAAGATCTCTATCAATCTCAACAATTAGTCCTTCTTTAATATTATTAGTAAATGATATTTCTCTGCTTTTTAGCTCATAAGAGTAAAGTTCACTAATTTCTTGAATTGACTCTCTAACATCCCTATCAACACAGTGATGAACATGCTGAAACGAGAAATTTAATAAGCGATTTACTATTTCTGTACCTCTAACAATGGCATCTTCTACTACCTTTACGAACCTTTCTTTATATTTATCATTGCCCGAAAACAACTCTAAGTATCCAGACACACCGGCAAATATGTTGTTAAATTCATGTGCTGTTCCTGATGATAATAGTTCAATACTTTTTAAGTTGGAGTCATGAAATTTCTTTTGATCTGAAAACATTAATTTTGAAATATCTCTAAAGGTTACAATCAATATGGCCTTCTTACTATCTTCATCATGTACTCGCTTCAAACAGAGCCCTAACCATACTTCATTCAAACTATGCTCTACAGAAAAATATAGATCAGCTCGAGTGACTTTTCCTTCTAAAAAAGCTTGTTGCGATAAATCTCGTAACTCCAAAAATCGATCTTGAGAAAGAAGGATTTCAAAACTCGTAATATCTACGATTTTTTCTAGAAGCTCTAACCCATAAGGATTTACATAAGAGATTTCTAGACTTTCTTCAATAACTAGGATTCCTGAATCTATCGAGTCTAGAATCAATGGGACTTTACTTAGATCTAAGCTATTTGAATTCTCTATTTTTTTTGTCATATATTTCCATTTGCCATATTTACAAAATATTTAATTTTTATTAAGTTCTAAACATCGATTAACAATGTAATAAAGTATATCTAGCTTTGGTTAACACTTATTAATAATACCATTAGCATACACATATCTCTAGCTTCCATATCACCTAAATCTTAAATTTGCCTACTCAACTACCTCGTATTTAAGACTAATTGTCATCAACATATAATATTTAGATGTTTTAAATTTATCTACTATTTTATTAATTTTTTTTATAAGTATTTACCCCATATTACAATTTTATTTAGTAACCCTTGCTTTAGCGCATAAAATATGGTCTTTATTGTATGATTTTCCACATTTTTAAAAATTTAAACTAAGACTTTCGTAGTCTCATTGAAAATCTATAAGTCATTTATGGACTACTTTAGACTCATATGTCGTAGAATTGAGAAAACCTAGCAAAAGTAACAACACTTTTGTTAAAATTAAACTGTTACACTTCATGCATACACTCAGGATTATATGGAATTTTTATTAATATTTGCAAAAAGCGAAGATGAAGTATTGCCTACTATTCTTCCTTTGCAAGACAAATATGAAACAGCGATTCTTGAAGAAGGAGACTTGGTTGATACTATAATATCTGAACAAGCTCCTAATGCTATATTGTTTTTCTCTTCGTTTCCTTCAAGTAGAGATGTATGTCTCAGCACATTAAACACCATGTATCCTAGTAGCCCAATTATCTATATTCATAACGAAGAAAATCGGATTCGCTCATTAGCAACGCTAGAGAAAACGGTAGACCTTGTACTAAAAACAGTTCCACCACCTAGTTTTATATTAGATATTGTAGATAAGTGTATAAATAATAAGGCTAAAGCTACACCAAATCATCTACCACAAGATAGCCTCAGTAAAATTGATACTCCTAGCTCCCCTTTAATGCAACGAATCTATAGGATGGCAAAGAAGGTTGCTCCAACCAATGCTACTATTTTAATCACTGGTGAGAGTGGTACTGGTAAAGAGGTTACTGCAAATTGGATTCATTCTCAGTCTCCAAGAAGTAACCAACCATTTATTGCTATCAATTGTGGGGCGATTACCGAATCCATATTAGAGTCTGAACTATTTGGCTATAAAAAAGGCGCTTTTACTGGAGCTGAAAAAGATAAAACTGGTTTAATCGAAGCTGCCCACAATGGCACTTTGTTTCTTGATGAAATCGGTGAAATGCCGTTGACCCTTCAGGTTAAGTTACTGAGAGTTCTTCAAGATCGTAAGCTACGACGAGTTGGAGATATCGAGGATATAGCAGTAAGTGTTCGAATCATAGCAGCCACAAACAAAAACTTAAAATCTTTAGTAGAAAAAAACTTGTTTCGTGAAGACTTATATTATCGTTTAAACGTAGTTCATTTACATCTACCTCCTCTTAGAGAAAGAAAAGAAGAGCTACCACATTTAATAGAAACATTTTTTACTAACTTTGCTAATGCCCATAACTCAAGTGCAACTACTATTGCTCCTTCAACTCTATCAATCTTAATGTATTACGATTATGCAGGAAACATCAGAGAACTTCAAAACATCATTGAATTTGCAGTGATTATGAGTGATGGCAGCAGTCTTCAACCCTATGATTTACCCAATGAAATGCAACAAGATGCTCCTGGAAACCTACTACCTGCTCCAGAGCATGATGAAAGCAATAACTTAGTTAATTTTGAGTCACTACATCAATTTTTAGAGCATCATTATGATCTAGTTAACCCAAGTATTGCTGAACTTGAAAAGGTCCTCATTCAAGAGCGATTAAAAATGCATAAAGAAAATCAAAAGCAAGTAGCCGAATCACTCGGTATATCAAGAACCTCACTTTGGCGAAAAATCAAAGAATACGAGCTCGATAATTAACTTTATAAACATCATACAGATCTCTACCTATACAAAAGGCTAGAGTTTATTGTATAAAATGTACACCCTTTAAATTTAACTTTGCTTATCATTTATTGAGTGTTAGCTCAATCTTAAGCAAAGACGAATTAAAATAGTATGAAAAGCACTACTTTTGTTATTTTAACTTTTTTATTGAGTCTATCTTATGTAAACGCATTTTACACTTTAGATGAATCTTCAACTATTTGGAGAAGGTCTTCCTCTATTCACGCTCATTCTGCTAAACTTTTTTTAGACCGAAATAAAGTTGACACAGCTTTGGTAGAATTAAAAAAAGCCTTACATGATCAACCTGGAAATCGCCAAATATCTACCAAACTAGCTGAACTCTATTTCAAGCAAAAAAAATATCGAGAGGCCTTAGATCTTTTGCTACCCTTTCAAACTGTATCTACCAAAAAAAATAATATTTATTACTTTATTGGTCTAATCAATGATCGAATCAAAAAGTATAAAACAGCCTATATTTACTATAAAAAGGCCTTTAAACTAGATCCAACCTTACTAAAAGCTAGACTAAGAATTGCCCAGCTATTTATAAAAAAAGGTTTATATTATGATGCAGCAACTCACTTAAAGAACATCTTAGAAATCAACCCGGATTACAAACCAGCTAAATTAGAGTTTGAACTCACTCTTAGGCTCATAAAAGAAAATAAAACATCTGTCTTTCGTAGAGGTAATTTAGTGATTACTTTTGAGGATTACAATTTAATTCGTGATATTGAAGAGTGGTATCCCTACTTACAAGAAAAAATCTACTACATGCAAAATACTTTTAACGTAAAAAACCAAGTTGTATGGATAAAAATCGTTAAAAAAATAAGAAGTAAAGGAAACCCACCGGCATTGTATAGAAACATAGACAAAAAAATCTATATTACTGAAGACTCTTTACGTAGAAAATACACTTCTTTATTCGCCCATGAATTAACATATTTATTTGCCCATAAAATGAATGTAAATAAAGCCCCTACTTGGCTATTAGAAGGAATCGCTTTATATTTTTCTAAGCCAAATATTTTGAAAAATATGTCAATCCGAAAACTTCGTGGAGATTGGGATACCTTAGATGATGCATTTCACAAAGATAAAAGGTATCTAAACTTTCATCAAATCGATAAAGCTTTAAAAATTAAACTGTTTCACTCATTTTTAATTGTGAAATATCTAATCACTAGATATGGTTTTGAAAATCTTGAAAAATTTGTTAAGCTCTTTGCTGAGAAGAAAATCAAAACCAAGGATGCCATTTGGCAGGTTTACCATGTTAGCTATAGAAAGTTAAAACTTGATTTTGATGTGTTTATGATCAGTAATCACTATTTTAAAACTTGATACAAATGCTCTATATTTTTATCACTAGCAAACAAGTCTTGGGATAAGTAGTATCCATTGTTTGCATGCTGAAATGCCAATTGATTATTGTTTATATAATATGAAACTTTATTTGCTAAATCCTTAGAATCTTTTCTTTTAGCTAACAATCCAGTATAGTCATCAGCGATAATTTCGCTGATTCCTCCACTATTAAATGCAACAACTGGTAGTCCATATAAAAATGCCTCTAGATTGACCATACCAAGCCCTTCCGATAAAGAAGGAACCAGCAAAAGATCAATTTGTTGAAAGATCTCAGAGACAGTGCAAAATCCTTTTAATCTTACACAATCGATTAAACCCTCTTCTTCAATCAAGTCTTTTAAACTATTGTAATCCTCACCATCTCCAAACAAGAGCAACTCTAAATCAGATGTAGTTCTTAGTAGGAGCTTCAAAGACTCTATGGCATATTTTTGCCCTTTTCTTGGAATCAAGTTTCCAACTACAGCTAATATTTTTATCTCTCTTACTTTAGGAGTTTTGATCCTCTGTATATCCAATGGATAATACATTAAATGAATCAGCCTTCTATCAATACCAAGCTGAGTCAATTGATCAATTATATCCTTTGAAACAGCATAAACATACTTTGCTTGAGAAATCCCGGTGAAATCTTGATCATCAATATGTTTAGGTCGGTTCATTCCAAACCCATGACAAACATGATAAAAGTCTATATTAAGAGAAGATAAAGCATTAGCAGCAAACCCTCCATGAGTTATATAATTATATTTACTGCTAGGATAATCCTTGGATATTCTGTTTTGAATGTTTTGTAGGTTCCAATGTTTTCTATCAAAGGTTGAATCTATAAACGATATTCTTACACCTTCTCGTCTTAAAGAGTCAATCAAAAGTATAGAGTGATCTTGATCCTTAGTTGGATAGGATAATAGTAGTTCTGATTGAACTCCTCTCTTCTTAAGCTGCTTTATAATAGCTATAATACCAGTAGAGCTACCATACTTTAAAAATTGGGCAATATGGAGAACCTTTTTCATATACAAAGTCCAGTTAGATATAGTAAGAGTTTAACGATACTTTGGGCGTAGAGAGTTTCGGTAGTTTTGCTCTTTAATGTATTGTTCACGACTTAATTTAGTCTCTGCATAAGGCCAACCAGATTGAGCATTTGTCCCTTTGTAAAATAAAAGATCCGATGTAATTTTATCTTTTAATCTCACATTAGGTATCTGACCTAACTGAATCATTTCGTTGAACTTTGTCCCTTGATAAGGAGTCATAATAGTCGCATCTACATAGTTTCTAAGTGGACGACCTTTTTCATCTTGTCCATCAACTGGATTCGCTACAATAAACTCTATCATTTCTGTCGTTTGTTTTAAATCACTAAGATCTTCCCAAGGGTAGATCATAGTAAAAGCATCTACTGCGATTCCGTTTTTGTTGGCAACTTTTACAGCTTCATAGTGCTCTTGAACGTTTTGCTTTTTACCATTTCGTTTATTGATTAAATCTAACGACTTTTGAGACCCTGTTTCTAGTCCTATTCCAACTCTTCTACCACCTGATTCATGAAAAGGGCGCAGGAGACGATCTTCATATTTAACAATTAAATATGCATGAGTAAATGCTCTCCAAGTTGTATAACCCTCTTGTTTGATCAGATTAGATAGCTTTTGTGCTTGTCTTGGATTTAATAATCCTACATCATCAAAAAACATAATGGAATATCTATCTCTACCTAACTCTTTATGCACTTGGGCTATTCTGGCTAAATCCATTTTGATCATATCTTCTGAGAAGAAGCGGACATTTTCAAAACCAGACTCACAAAAATGACAACTAAAAGGACAGCCTAAAGCCGTAATCATGTGATAGGCCTTTAATCCAGCGATCTCATAATTATATCTTTTTAATAAAGAAGTGGGTCGAGTAGGAGGAGTAAAGATTTGTTTTAAATCCTGCTTATGAGAAAAAACATAAGATCTACCTAAATCTGGTAGGTTTCTCTCTAACAAGTTTAGCATCGGAAGCCAACCATCTTGGGGTACTATATAATCAAAGGCAAGCTCTGGAGGCAAGGCTTTTACTTGATCTAAGTAATACCTCGCATGAGAGCCACCAATCATCAATTTTTTATCGGGAAACTTTTGATTAACAAGCTCACTAATCCAATAGGCATACTCTGCTTGAGGACTCATTACTGATAAAGCTAATAAATCAAACTCTGAAAAAATATTCTCATCAAAAATACCATCATACTCTTCTGTGTCTCCATCATATAACAACATGTTGAGATCATAAACACTAGTTGGCTCTACGCCAGAGTCCCGATCTCTTACATAAAAAATCAACATTTTAGAGTCATAACCATGATGATTAGTATAAGACTGAATATAGTGAGGACCTAATTGCTGATAGACAAACTCATCCTGTAAATACGGATCTGGTGGTTTGATATATAATATAGACGGCTTTTTCATTATTTTTCACTTTGAGTTGATAAATAATATCGACAAATTGGCTCATTCCATCCAATTATAAACAATATTGGAGCGATAACTTACTTAGCTTTAGCCTAAATTTTATCTCGATAATACTTTATGCTTTGCATAAGGCTATCTTCAAAATCAATTGGAATCTTAGTAAAATTATCCGTCAAGTGATCGATTTCAGCTTGAGATACTCTAATATCCCCTTCTCGAATCTCTTTATGTTCTATCTTAGACTCACTATCTGTAAATCGAATGATTTTTTCAGCTAAGTCTAAAATATTTAAAGAGCCACCATTACCAAGATTAAAAACGCCAGTAACTTTAGAAGTCATAGCTTGAATATAATAATCAACAACTTGTTGAACATATACAAAATCTCTGGTCTGTAATCCATCTCCATAGATAGTTAAATCCTGATTTTTAAGCGCTTTGGTAATAAAAATTGGGATCACCGATGCGTAAGCAGAAGATACTGACTGATAGGGGCCAAAAATATTGAACATTCTAAATGCTACAAAAGGTAAACCAAAGTTTTCTAAAGCCATTGACAAAAGATGTTCATCCATTAATTTTGAAACACCATAAGGACTTTTAGGAGCTGGTAATTGAAGCTCTGATTGAGTTTGAGTCTTATCACCATATACAGCAGCAGATGAAGCCAAAATTACCTTGCTCACTTGATGTTTTTTTGCATAATCAATCAAGTATATTACTGAATCAACATTATCTCTTTGACATTGAATCGGATCATTCATTGAAACAGGGACTGAGACCATTGCTGCTAAATGATAAATTACATCTACGGTCTCTAAGTTATCCCAAGTTTCTTTTAATCCAACATCCCCTTGAATCAATTGACAATCTGGATGTAAATTTTCAGGAAATCCTGTTGAAAAGTTGTCTAAAACAACTACTTCATGACCTGTGTTAAGTAATTTTCTTGTTAAATTTGAACCGATAAATCCGGCTCCACCAGTAACTAGTACTTTCATAAAAAATCCTTGTAAAATATATACCCAACCAAAAATGATTTTTCATTACACAAAAAACCAAAAAACTTGGAAAGCTTTATCAAAACTACGTTTTGAACTATATGATTATTAACCCAAAACTGGAAAACCATTTGCATTTGGATATAATTCTGTGATTTTCAAATTAATAGCTTCTAAAATCAGCTTGTTAAAATATCTAATCATTAGTAATACTTCAAGCTTATTCCATTGAAGGGCTACTAAAATCTAGCGAGTCACAGCTATGATCAATTAAAGAATAATAACTATTTTTTAGAAAAAGGGAAGAGACTTTGTAACTATTCATCTATAATTTTACAATTTGTTCACAAAGGTTGATACCATCTAGGTACATCAATAAAGATAAAACTACGAAAAGCTTGTATGCTTCTCTCGTTTAATCGAAGAGACTAGCTGAATAATTACGAGATTTTTAGCTTTTTAGTTGGTAGTGATTCAAGATAAAATCATAAAAGCTTTGAATGTTTTTGGGTAAGTCCGTTAACTGAGTAGCAATTACTCCGTATCTATCGTGATTTGCTCCATCAGGTCCTGTGTCATTATCCGCTCTAAACGAAACATCACCAAAAACTTTTGATGAACATCGATAATCTAAGTGATTTACATAAAGTAAAAAATCAGGAGCATAACCAGCGCAACGCTTATATATATCTTGGGTCCAATGTAATTCAAAAGGCTTTTCTTCTCTCAAAAAGTCTCTTTGTAAATCTTTATAAAGGGCTGAAATATCCTCTACGATTCCTTGTGATTGCCTAAACTTTTTGTTAACAAATAGTCTTCCACAATACCCACCTTTAGCATAGATTTTAGTTTTTGCCCAATCAATATCTTTCTCAAGTAATTCACCTTGTATTTTGTTTTTTAAAACAAGGTATCCCTTAAATATTAACCAGTCATTTAACGGAAAAACACCTTTTAATGGCCTGACCCCATGATCAGATATCATAATAGGCTCGTAACCTAAAGATTCACTCAACTCAAACCATCGCTTTAAATAATTATCCAATTTTTTATAATAAGACTGAAAAAGACTTTTATAGCTTTGATGCTCTATGTAGTTATTTTGTTCTGGCGCTATGTATTGATAAAATGCGTGATTCAGGCGATCGGCCCCTACAATTACTGAGAAAAACAAATCATTTTTCTTTTGTAGTTCTCGTAAAATTATTCGGTTTTTTTGATCTAACATGAGTTGAGCTTGTTCTAAAATTTGTGCTTTATCTTCACAGCGGTAATTGTCAATATCAAAAACAAAGTCTTGATCTATCTTAAAATCTTCTGGATAAACTGCTTGTGGAGCCCCTGTTGGAGTTAAAATAGACGAAACCATTTCACCGTTAATTTTTTTTACAGGATAAGTCTGTGGAACAAACAAAGCACTAGATTTCAATCCATTTTCATTAAGCTTATCCCAAATTCTTGGAGAGCGAACATCCTTTGAAGATGGAATCGTATAATCAAAGTAATCCCATGACTGTTTTTTAGAAAACCCGTAAATACCAAGTTCTCCAGGATCTTTGCCTGTAGTCATAACAGACCATGCAGGAATGGTAATTGGTGGGTCACAAGACTTAATTTGCTTTAGTTTACCTTCATTTTTTAGAGACAGTATAAATTCAAAACTCTCAGGCATTCTATCAATTAAATCTAAGCCTAAGCAGTCAATGCCAAAAACAGCTAGGTTTTTCATGGTTTGGATTGATCAAAAACATAATGAACTAAATTCACAGAAAACTTTTCAGCAAGTGTTCGTAGTTCTTGGGGGTCAGAATGAACTTGAGCATCCTCTAGTCCATCTCCAATGTCAGAGCTAAACGAATAGAAAACTACCATACGGCCATTTTTATATATAGCATAACCTTGTGACGCTTGTCCGTCGTGCTCATGAATTTTAGGCAATCCCTTAAGCTTGAAGTAAGACTGATACAATGGATGACTTGATGACAAAGCCTGTAATTTTTCCTCTGGAAATATTTTTTTGATATTCATTCGAAAATATTTATCCATACCATAATTATCATCAACCCACAAAAAGCCACCAGACTCTAAATACTTTCGTAAATTTTCCACTTCTAACTCATCAAAATCAATATTGCCGTGGCCAGTAGCGTAAATTAAAGGTGAACTCCATAAACTGTCATTTTTTGCAGACACAATTTGTTCATTTTTTGCAGTATCCAGCTTTAGATGTCTCTTTAAATATTTTAGTAAATTAGGTAATGAAGTTGGGTTCGCGTACCAATCTCCCCCACCAGAATATTTTAATCTTCCTATATTAAACTGATCATTTGAACAAAATGATATTTGATTGCCTAATAAAAAACACAATAATAAATATCGAAACATCTCTCTCCAATTGAGGTTTTATAAATAAATAATCTAAAGTCTATACCCAAAAACATATGATTACTGGTTTTGAGTTCATAACCAACTAGGTCACAACATAGTTTTGATAAAACTTTCTAAGCTTTTTGGTTTTCCGTATAACCAGAAAATCAATTTTATTTAAGTGTAATTCTACACAAGAACCTTCATCAAAGCGAATAAAACCAGTTTTTATCCTCAAGAAACTATTGATTACTTTATCTCATGGATAAAAAAGGCGTATATTTTTTCAATTTATTTACAAAGGTTGATTACACCTAGGTTTTTTATCATTATTATATTTTGTATTTAAAGATTTTGAAGTGTAGTGAACTACTCGAAAAAAGCTTTAAACACAAAAGATGATGATGAGCTAAACCGCATAAATAAAGCAAAAAACTACGAAAAACTTGTATGATCCTCAACTTTTGTCGAAGAGACTAACTGAATAATTACTATAATTATTTTGATCTTCCTTGGACAGACTCTTTAATAGGCTGCATAAACTTAGACATTGAATCTGAAAAGTTCTTTGGTGTCATTTTATCAAAAAGATAAATACCATTATCACCTTTTTTAAAGTACTTATCCGACTGCATCCAACTAGCTACTTTTATACTTTTATTGGCGATAATTCCATTGACAGAAATAAGCTGTACTTCTTGTAAGTTCTTCCAAATTGAACCTTCTGATTTGTTTATATAAAATGTACTCTTACCATTAACGGTTTTTGAACGAAACAAAGAGTGTACTTTTTTACCATCGATTGGATTTCTAGCAAAATAACTTACCCAGTTTTGGTATTTAAAAAACTCATCAGTACTCTGAAAATCTGAAACAATAGCCAAAACCCAAGGTTCACCAGGAATCCCACCTGCATTGGAAGGAGCTTGAATCAACTTTTTCATTCCAGCGACTAATGGACTTGGCCCACCAGGAACTTCACTCTTTAAATCACTTAAACTAATAGGCCCTTTCGCTGCTTCAAAATATATAGGACGAATCACTCCGTCTACTAATCTACCTTTAGCTCCCGAAGCTTTTAGCTCTGCGCCCATAGCTTTATATTTTTCTGGATCTTGCTGAATACCAAACAATGAAGTCGTTTTTAAGTTCATTAAACTTGGAACTTTTAAATCTTTAAACTCAGATTCTAACCCTTTAATCACCTTTTCAAAAACACCTTGCATCGTGCCTGAACCATCTAAAACAATTCGAAAGTTCTCTTTTTTCACTTTTTCTAGTTTTCGGATTCTCATTCCAGCTGTCATAGTAGCTTCATCATAATCAACCCAATCCTGAGCCCAAGATAATCCTGCTGCTTCTTGATAAATTACAAAACTTTTCTTTTGTGGATTAAAAGTAATCCCATCGATCATTCCAGAACTTTTTCCAGATACACCATCGACTGTTGCAAAAGCAATCTGATCATCACTAGTCGTATAAAAAGCTGGCTTAGTCTTATCATCAATACACTCTTTGATAGGTTTTTTATAGTATCCAGTCCATCCGTTTTTATCTAACTTATTTAAAGTAGCGATACACTTTAATAAATCTTTATAGCCTGAACCTTGTGGATTTAAAACATAAATTGAATAATCATTTGTATTTTCTGAACCTTTTGAAGATGGGTTTAGTCCTTTGTAGTATAAGTCTACTGTTACATCCGTCATGTAATCACGCGGTGTCATTTTTACTAAGCTATACTGGCCAGACATTACTCCATTTGCCTTACTTACATCCTCTTTATTATTGGTACCTTTTGCGAAGAAGTTTCCGATTCTTACTACATTGGCATCTACAGCATAATTACCCAAAATGATATTTTTAGCTTGGTCATCAAATTTATAGTGTTCACAAATTATAGAGGCACAAATTGCTAGGATATTTTGAGAAGTCCCTACTTCAAATACAGCCTTCTCTTTGTTTATTCTTTGGTCAATCCCTTTATTTAAATATATATTGATTGCGTTTTCTATGGCACCCACTAAATCCAACAGAGTTTTAAGCTCTTTTTGGCTATAAGCTGCTATGGCCTGTTTGTCATGAAAACAATATTGATAAACCGCATAAGCGTTTTTCTTAAAAGCAGTAGCCGCATCGTCATTTTTTAATTCTAAAGAATCAATTTGAGATTGAGTTTCTATTAAGAGATTTGTCAAAAATGTAAAACTAGGAATTTTAAAATCTCCACTATGTCCTTCAGCAGCAGCATCAAACTTAGGCTTTTTGCCCTGTATTTTCATAGACAATGGAAAAGTAGAAGTATTTGAGTCATGTGGGATCAACATATTTTGCCCCACTAATTTACCCTGACTTAATTTTCTTACAACATAACCAAGAGTTTTACCTGAGCCATCCTTTGCAATAGACATTACTTGATAGCCATATTTGCTACTGGCATAACGTGTGCTTCCGCTGCTGGTTTTAGTTACTAGCGATCCTTTTAAATTATCGCTGTACTTTGTTTTATCGTACTTTTGTCCGTCTGGTGAATATTTTTTAGCATTTTTAAGTTTTCTATCGTAGATCAATACGTAAGGTATTTTTTTATTTAATGTTAAAGTTTGTCCAACAAGAGGAGACTCTTTCTCAAAAGTCCAGTTTAGAGGATTCAAATCTTTTTGTTCACCTTTTAATATATCTTTCCAACTAGCTAATGCACCCTTTTCAGCAAAAGAGTAATCTACGAGATTTTTCTTTGCTTGGTTTTCATAGCTTACTAGAGAGTCATCTTTTTCACTGTTTTTAAGGACTTCTTTAGAATCTTTTAGCTTACTCTTGCTGTCTTCTAAGTACTCGTTGAACTTTGCTATCAAATCTTTAGCTAACTCTGGAGAACTTTCTACATCTTTTTTCAACGCTTCAAGCTTTTCTACTATCCGAGTGACTTCAGCATAGGATTCTAAACGATAGGCAAAATACTCTTTTGAATTTAATGCTTCTTTAGAAAACTTTTCTTTACTTTCTTTTTCATCTATAAGCTCCCAAGACTGATCAAAAAACTCAGAAACTGAAGAAGTAGCTTTTGAATAATCAGCACTTACCTCATTCCAGTTTTTTAATCCGTCCACCATGCCTGACTCAAACTTATCTGGCATTTTCAAGTTGACTAATGAAGAGACGTTTAAATCACTCAATGGTTTTTTAACTCGGGTTAGAGTATCTTCGCTTAGAGACTCAAGTGAGGTAGGATACGGTGAATCACTACTACTTTGTTGATTTTCAGAGGAGGTTTCGTCTTGTTGATCTACAACTGCCTCTTCTTCTTCATTTTCAACGGTAACCTCATTTGTAGTTTGACCAATATCATTGAAATCTGGATTTGCTATTAATGATTGGTGAGACAAAAGCAAAAAGAAAAGAATATTTCGCATAAAAAACCTTTAAGATAAATGGGATAGATTAAGTACTGAATCTTAAACACTAAAAAACAACTATATTTTATCCGTAGCATTATTATATACGAAAATTACCAAAAAATGTTTCTAAATATACAGTTTATAACATTTACCCTTAAAGATTTACTCTTCATCTCTTAGAATCTCTTGTAATAAATCCGCTGTATCATCTTCTGATCGAGTTACTTCTATTTCTCTTGCTTCTGTAAAACTTACTACATCAGCCCCCAATACCAAAGAAAGCTTCATCAAATATTTCCCTGCAGAAACGCTCTTTCTCATATTTTTTCGAAAAAGTCGTTTATATGTTTTTGATTTGAAATCGATAGTCCCTAAATTTCTCCAGGTTTGACCTAAATAACTTGAAACAGAGTCTTTCTTTTTTAATAAAACGGTAACTTCTCCCCATTTTATAGGAGGCTCTACTTTAAATTCAAATTTTTGTTTGATTGTCTGAAGTTTTGTCCTTTTCCCAATTCTAAAGTTACGTGGACTATTTTTTGCGTAACGAATAACTCGCCTATTCGAAACACATTTTGACGAAATTTTATTTTCGTCTACAACTTCCACTAAAAGCTTGTAAATACTTTTATATTTTTGAGAATCCAAATTAAATTGGTATGAATCTGCAGTGATAGTTGCCTCATGATGCTCTCCGTCCTGACCTAACAATGTTAAATGCCTTTTTACGGTTCCAAACCCTCCCTCTACATCAAGCTTTACCTCAACAGGTGTGATGCCATACAAACCAAGTGGAGGACTAATTTCTGCTTCACACTCTAGATGTTCTACTCTAAAATGATAGTTTTTACTAACCTTATTACTGTCATCATCAATTGTGAAAATATTTAGGTATAAAGATTTTTTACCTTTAGGGTTAGGTAGATTCAATAAAAACTCTCCTGGAGACTTTTGAAAATATTTAGGTTTATCATCGTTAAAGATATAGGCGAACTGTAAAGTTTTTGAATTATTGTCACTTAAATTAACTACAATATTTTTATATTCACTGGGGCTTAAGGTTTTAAATGTATCTGGTTTTAAGCTATTTAGATAAAAGTCGGGTTTTATCATTTCCTCTTTCGTCTTTTTTCTCCTAGAAACATTAATGAAGATAAACTCTTTTCTAAAATAATCTCTATTTTGATTTGCTCCATATATAACCAAAGAGTTTACTCTTTGATCAAATAGAACTTCTTGATTAAAGTACCCCTTTTTCACTTTTACAAACTGTACTTTTTGAGAGTTAATTAAAACCTTAATCTCTTCAATTGATAAATCAGAAACCAGGCCCTCTAAAATAATAGTATCTTGTGATAATTGTGTTCCAATTTCGGGTGATATTAGTGTTAGTTCTAAATCATTTGAACAAATACAAACAAAAAAAGACATAAACAAACAAAAATTTAAACAAAGCAAACGAATGTTGAACATACTCCCTCTTTCTTAGAAGAGTTAATTTAATTTTAATAAGTATACTCTAAATTAGAATCATTAAAAAGAGTAGGTTTTATCAATAGTTCTAGAAGTTATTCTAAATAAACTAAACGCTGTTTTCTAAAATAAATTTCGGCGCTTTATACGACCAAAATACAGACATAAATAGATAAAACTTTAAACAATGTTTAGACTTTCTTGTTTAGTTTTGTACTTTTATCGACAAAGTTTATTATTTTTTGCTTGTTTTTGTCATTAAAAGTTTATAGAATGACGAAAACAATTTGAACAATATCAAACAGATAAAAACAACAAAAGTGCAAGGAACCAACATGAAACTGCTTTTAAATGCTATGCCAATCTTTGGAATAACAATAGATACAGGTGAAATACAAAAGTTCACAAATGAAGAAGACGCTCTTTCATTTTTTCAAAACAAAGATCATGAGATCTCAACTACTCCAACATCCATTGCAATCAAAAAGAAAACAGATCAATTTAAAACAAAAGCAGTTATGCCTTGGGAAATCTCAAAAGAAGAAACAATCTACCCAAGAAAAGAACTTAAATAACCTGTCTTAATATCTTATCTCCTCCTCAGCTATCAGAACATTTCATTCTGATAGCTTTTTTTACGTCTAACAATATTTATATTATTTTGCTATAAGTCTTTACAAAAAGATAAAAATTCATTTAATTAAACTATAAATTTATATTAGCTTATATGAAGATTGAATAACGACCATTCAATGACTATACTATATGCTTTATAAACTTGTACTCGTTAAGGTTTTTACAGTTTTGCTAAATACCTAAAGTCTTAGCTATAGTTTGATAAAGACCTATAAAGATAACAATTATCTACAACATCTCTTATATTAGAGGAGCATATTAATATGAAACCATTCGCAATCGCCAAAATACTAACACTTGGACTTTTTAGCTTTACTTTTAATAGCTTTTCTTCTCAGGTATTACAAGTACCCAATAGCCCTGTAAATCAAAAGATTTTAGATAAATTAGATTTAGACTATGCTTGCATGGGAAACACTAAAGACCATCTACACTTTCATTTGGATCAACGAGCTAAAAATATCCTTGAATCAAATAAATTTTCAAAAACCAGCTTATTTAAAGATTCAAAAATTGTTAATGAAAATATCGAAAGCCAATTTGACATAGAGTCATTTAGCAAAACTAAAAATGACTTAGGTATCTACCACACTCATCAAGAGTTGGTCCAAGAGCTTCAAGAAACAGCTAAAAAATATCCTAGCCTAACTGAATTAAAAGTAGTAGGCACAACTGTTGAAGGAAACGATATTCATGCTATTGTTCTTAGTAACAAAAAATCAACTCTAGATAAAAAAAGTTTTTTAGTAACTGGTACGCATCATGCCCGTGAGTGGATCAGTACTGAAGTACCTTTGGCTTCAATTCAAGATTTATTACAATCTTTTTCCAGCGACGACGAGGCTAGCACTATATTAAACAATTCAACTCTAGTTTACGTACCTATGTTAAACGTTGATGGAGCTATTTTCTCTAGAACTCAACAAAGAATGTGGAGAAAAAATAGAAGAAAAGAAGGAATCAGTTCAACTGGTGTAGATAATAACAGAAACTACGCTTATGAATGGGGTGGAGCTGGAGCATCAGGTTCTGCATGGTCTAATACATTTAGAGGACCAGAGGCCATGTCAGAAGTCGAAAATAAAGTAATTGCTCAGCTTCATGACCAATATGACTTTGTAACAGCAATTTCTTTTCACTCTTACTCAGAGTTAATTTTATGGCCATGGGGTTTCACAGACAAAATGAAATCAAAAGATCACAAAATTTTCGAAAAATACGGTAAAAAGATGGGAGCAATTATGGGTGGTTACAAACCTATTCAAGCTTCTGGATTATATCCTGCATCTGGTGTCTTTGATGACTATCTTTATGGTCAACATGGAGTCCTTACTTATACAATCGAACTAGGTAAACAATTTGTTCCAAAGCCATCTGAGGTTCCAACGATTAATAGCAATGGATCAAAATTATTAAGATATATGTTTACAGAAGCTAGAGCCCCTTTCGAAAATGTAGCAAACACTACAGAGTATCAAATCGCTCAAGCCCTTGAAAACATAGTTAAGTCTTTAAATATTAACAGTGAAGTGACTAGCTATACAAACGAACTTTCTGCTTTGCAATCTTTCAAAAAAGAGCAGATCGAAGCCGTCATGAAAGATCTTGATATGAGCCCTCTTACTCGGATTCAAATTAACCGCTTAATCAAAAAACAAGCTTTGTTTAACACTCTACAAGATAAGTAGACATATACGCGTTTAATAGCCATTAAAATCAGATGAACCTTTGTTCATCTGTTTTTTTTTGCCCCTAATATATAGCTTCAATGACAGCTAGACGATATCTATAGTGTCCACCATCTATGTTCACTCTATTTAAAACTGTCTGGACCTTTATATTTTATGCCAAAATCTACACTTGCAAGAAGAGTCGGAGTTTCGATTCGTCTCATTTTTAAAAAGCTTCATATTCATGCAAGCTACTCACTCATCTTTCTTGCAGGTTGCGTTGGCTATCTAACTGCTATTGGAGCTGTTTTATTTGTTAGTGGAATTAATTTCTTACAAGGCCTAACGCAACAAGTTCTAGAAAATGGACAAAACCCATTATACTTCTTAGCGATTCCTATCACAGGCATGCTTCTTTGCTCTAGTATCATTCATTTTTTTGCTAAGGAGTCTAAGGGACATGGAGTACCGGAAGTTATATTTTCAGTGCTTATCAAAAATGGAGTAATCCATGTTAAAACCGTATTTGCTAAATTTTTTGCTACAATAATCTGTTTGGGGTCTTATGGATCAGCAGGTCGAGAAGGTCCTATTGTATTGATTGGATCAGCTATTGGATCAAGTATTGCACAATTACTAAAGCTAAAACCAAACTCCATTAGAACTCTGGTTGGGTGCGGGGCATCAGCCGGTATTGCAGCAACATTTAATGCACCGATTGGTGGAGTCCTCTTTTCCTTAGAAATTCTACTACATACCTTCTCCCCTTCAACATTTGTACCCGTTGTAATTTCAGCAGTGATTGCTTCTGTGGCTTTTAAAAATCTTATGGGAGCCCATCACACCTTTGTAGTAAATGTTAACTATAGTGAAAACTCCATTGAAATTTTCAACTTTGCTGTTCTTGGAATCCTCTGTGGATTGATTGCTGTTGCCTTTACTTTTATCTGGTATAAAACAGATCGATATATCAGAAAAACTACGATTCCATTTTATATTAAAGCTATAATCGGTGGACTATATGTAGGGTGCATCATCTTATTGTATAAAGATTTAGGAGGAAGTGGCTACAAAATCCTACAAAGTTTGTTAGATGGTAATCTAACTTATACTCCTCAAATTTTACTTATATTTTTACTATTAAAGTTTTCGGCTACCATCGTCACTATATGTTTTGGGGGTTCAGGAGGAGTCTTTGCTCCATCTTTAGTTATGGGTGGAATAATTGGTGCAATTTTTCACTATATTTGCTCCATGTTTTTCGTAGTATCACCCGTTGGTATCTATGTAGTTATAGGCATGGCAAGCTTTGTTTCAGGAAGCACACATGGCCCAATAACTGCAATTTTAGTACTCTGTGAAATGAGTCACAATTATGATTTAATACTACCCCTTCTTGCCAGTTGTATAGCTGCAACCATTGCTGCAAGAGCAATAAATGAGTTAAATATTTACACCATAAAGCTAAAAGATAGAGGGATCCATTTAAAGGATGGACACGATTTAGATATTTTAAAAACCTATCATGTCTGTGACCTAATGGAAACCAATATCCCCTCTGTCTCACCAGATACACCTCTAAATGAAGCATTTTCCAAGTTACAAACAACACATCATGGATACTGCTTAGTAAAAGAAACGAACGGAGCAGTTATAGGAATTATCTCCTACAATGAAACCATAGCAAAAGTTATCTCAAAGAAAACTCCTTTAGATATCAAGGTCAATAGTGTCATGCACATCTCAAAAAAGTATGTTTTCTCTTTTGATCACATGATCGTGCCTTATGATAAGTTTTTAAGAATGGAATCAGAATACCTAATGGTATTAAACGATGATATGAGTTTTGCAGGCCTCATCTTGAAAAAAGATCTAATGAGATCATACAAAAAAGCACTACATAACAAGTCCATAGAACTAAGCCAAGAATAAAAATTAGACAAGTAAATATTAACTTAGGTTAACATTTACTTGTCTAATTTTTATGGTATTTTTATAGTAATCTTGGAGTCTTAGTTGTTGACTTAAACCCAAACTCTTAAATAGTCAAATAATTTAAAAAATGAATATAATAGAGCAAAGCTCAAACCAACCGAAGAAACCAACACGCCTAATAAACTAAATAATTCTATCATGGTTTTAATATCGTTTCGGAAATAAGTTTACTTAATATGTTTTTGGTAAATAAAACAAAAACTAACATAATTGGATTAAAATACATACAAAAATACAAAGTTGAACCGAATTTTTGTTATTTTCTAATATTCATGCTCTTCGATTGGAAAGCGATGACTATGAACTTCGTCAACAAAACTCTTAACAGAAGACCCCATTACTTGAGATAATCTTCCGTACCTCTTTGTAAATTTTGGTACAAAACCTTCATGAAAACCCATCATGTCATGGAAAACTAAACATTGCCCATCACAATGATGACCAGCACCTTGTGAGATAACTGGGATATCAACAGCTTCAACTACCATTTTTCCTAGTTCTGCAGGAACACATTCAAGCATCAGAGAGAAAATCCCTAATTTTTCCATTTTCTTTGCATAAGAAATTATCATATTCCAATCTTTATTTTTTTGATGCTCCATCATAGGAATTCCACCAAATTTATTTAAGAAGGAATCTTTTAAGTTTAGGTGACCCATTACAGGAACACCTGACTGTACTAATGCTTCAATACAAGGAAAATAGTCTTTAGCACCTTCAAGTTTTACCCCTTGAACACCTGCATAATCCATTAAGAATTTTGCATTTTTAACTGCATCTTCAGGACCAGAAGAGTAGCTGCTAAATGGTAAATCTGTAATAAAACAAGACTTTGATACAGCTCGACCAATAATTTTAGAATAATAAGCCATATCACCAATAGTGATCGAAAAAACATCTTCATCCCCATGAATATGCTTTCCTAATGAATCCCCTACCATAATGATTTCAATGCCTTGCTGATCCGCCATTTTCGCACTGTAATAGTCAGGAACACTTAGCATTCTAAGAAGCTTTTCTGATTTTTTATAACTCATTAAATCATCGGGAGTAATTCGACTTTCTTCTATAATTTCTTCCATAATTTTGCTCTCAATTTTTAAAATCTTAATAAACCAAAACTCATTTACCTAGGTTTTTCTTAAATAAATAAACTTTCAGGTCAACATAGATGACCAATTTAAAAGGTTAAAGATTGATAGTCAATCATGGTTCATAAGAGGTCTGATATCTATACAAAATCTATATGAATACTAGATTTTTTGTAGGAATAATGGTCTGCATCTAATTAGTTTAAATTAAGAGTGATCTGAAACTCCGTTCCTTGATGCAGTTTGCTAAGTACAGCTATCTTGGCATTGTGTCTATCACAGGAGTCTTTTACTACAAGTAGTCCTAGACCTGTTCCTGTATTTTTATTTGTGTAAAATGGATCAAAAATTTTATCAATATTTTCTATACCACGACCAAAATCAATAATACTTAACTTATAGTGATCGATAAACTTTAATCCCTTAATTTCTACTTTTCCTTCTAAAGATTCATAAGACTCTTGGGCGTTTCTAAGTAAGTTTTGCAACATTCGTAAAAACAAATCTTTATTGCCTAGAAACAAGTGGTCTTCTACATTCATTGTAATCAAATCGCTTTCAATATCTTCTAGAAGAATCGCTTCATTTATGATTTTTTGTAAACTAATCTCATTAGTCAATGAAAGCTCTTCTTGCTCAAACACCATCAACGCACTAATAGTATTATGTATTCTCCGAGTTCCTCTTTGTATATTGAACAAGATTCCTTCGGTTTCTTTATCCCCATTGTGCATCTCAAGTAACTCTTGCGTCTGCATATTAATAATATTTAATGGATTTCTCACATCATGAGCCACACCAGCTGAAATACTTCCAAACTCAGCAAGCCTTTTTTGTTGCTCAAACTTCTTATAAAGATCATCTGTCTTTACAAACAAACTTCTCACCACAACCAATAATGATACAAATATCACAAAAAAAAGTACCAAACCAGTTTTTAAATAGTTTTTTTGTAGCTTGAGTAATCGAGGGAACTTCATAGAAAATAGAAACTTAACTCGAGCAAGTTTTTTTCCATTCACTTCAATAGAAAACTCGTTAATCGTTAAATTATCTTGAACCTTTTCTCTAATCTCTGGATTTGTATTTAAGTATTCTTTACCCTCTACAGTAGACAAAACTAACTCATCCGATTGATTAAAAACATAAATACCGTCTAAATAATATTTTTTTTCAATACTAGATATTTCTTTTACAAAATAGGTATATACCAAAGATGATTCTTGCGTTTTATTTAAAAGTAGCTCTTCAAACAGTTTATGCTTTTCACACTTTTGCACAAAGTCTTCATGTGCTTTTTGTATATACTGCATTCCAAAGCTATCGAAATAATTTTGAGTTTGAAATGTTAGATAAAATTGAAATGCTTGAAACGATAAAAATAAAATACCCACACACAAGAAAAATAAATTAAAATATGTGCGTGAGTTTTGAGTCATTTTACTGCCTAGGAATTAAAACTGACCTTTTCTAACTATCTAAATTAGAAAATTCACTTTGCCAAACAAAACCTAACATTGCGTCATGAAGGTTCAGCGACTCTTTGGCACCCCACTCTTTAATAATTTTCAATTCTGTTTGTAATACTTTGGTTTTATTTCTTGATTTTACTTTGCCCACCAATAACTGAATGCTTTTGAACAAATCTAACAAATCTTCATCGTTCATCTTTTTACCAGTACTATATTCTCCAAAGCTATTTTTGATTTTGTTTAAGTTTTCAAGACCTAAGCCAGATTGATTACCAATTGAGTTAATAACATGAATAATATGAAATTCTTCTGGACTATCCCCAAATTCAAAATCATCAAAATCATCGAAATCAATTTGGTCGCTTTCAACCTCTTTTTCAACCTGAGCTATAGGAGGTTTTATTTTTTCCACAGGATGTGCTTCAAACGGATTGTTTTCAGTGGTTTTTTCAGCGATTATTTCATTTTGTTTATCTACGGTGTCAAAAGACTCGTTTTCTATTACATTTGAAATATTTACTGTGTTTTTTGTTTTTGCATCAGAAACAAGCCCCTTTAGCTTCTTTTCTAAGATCACTTCTAATGTTTCTTCTAGCTTTTCAAAGTCCATTGTAAATGAAGGCTTTTCTTCTTCTACAGCAGGAGAATATTTTTCAAGCATTCGTAAAGCTAAATGATTTTCTCTATCCAATGAAAGCAGTTGGTCACAATACCCACTCAACTCATCAACTCGTTTTTGATTATCCAAAATGGAAATAATTTTCTCCATTACTGGAATTGGTTCGTCACTTATTGGGAGTAAACGCTTCAAGCTAATCAAAACTTTTGATTCATTGTTTTGTTGCTCATGACAAAAAACTCTAGTTTTTAAAATTGATACCGTTTCTGAATGATTTTCTAAATACTGCTCAACAGCATGTAAAGCATTTTCATAATTATTAAGTTTTAATGATAAATCTATACTATGACTTAGAAAAACTTGAGTGACATAATTTTGTTCAAGACCAAATTGGTAATACTTTGATGCTTCATTTAATTTATCAACATTTGTGAAGTACCTGATTACATTCGAAACAAAAAGCTCTCTATCATTATGTCTTTCTTCTTCTCTATATATTTTTAATATTTTTCCAATAATCGATTCATCTTCAGGAAACAATTCATATATCTCTAAGCACAGCTCCAAAACTTCTTCTGGATTGTTGTCTTTTTGTAGCCGATCCAATACCCCTGTTTTGATTTGAAGACTATGGAGCTTATCCCCTTCATTTAGATAAATCTCACTTAATGTATATAGGGCCTGATAATCCAAGCTATCTTGAGAATGATATTCACAGAATCTTTGTAACTCAGGAATCAATTTTGGAGTTTCTAAGAATGACTGGTCTAATTTTAGTCTCATTTCTGACAATGATGGAGATAGATCCAATAGAAAAGTATCCCAATCATCTACTAAAAACTCAGGTATATCTAAACTTTCTACAGCTAAATCATCAGGATCTTCAAATTGATTATCTTGAACTGATAACTCTAGTGGTAACAAATCCACTTTTAAGTCAATAAAACCGTCTTCTAGCAAATAAGCAGAATCTTCCACTGATTTACATAGAGAATCTAACAAACTTATCTCTTGCTGTGGAACTTCTTTTGTAATATATTTAGTCGTAACTTTTTCAATCGTTTCGATTGGTTTAGGCTCAGGAGTATCCAGTGGAGTCTCGAAGTTTTCGCTTGAAGAAGATAAGCCTTCAGCTTCAATAAAGTCTGAAATTTCTGGGTCCGCTGATATAAACTCTTCTTTTTCATCCATTCCAGCATAAGCCGAGTCACTATAACTTGCATCAAAAGGATCGTCCTCATCCATTGTATTTAACTGGTCAATCACAGAGTCATATTGTGAATCAGGTAAATCTTCAGTTTGAACCAAGTCACTATCGACAAGACCTTCTTCAAAAGTAATTTTATGATCTGATGTGTCAGTTTCAAAAACAAGATCCACAGCTATAAAATCATCAGACTCATCTTCAGCAACTTCTTCATCTGATGCATCTAACGCCACACCAAAATCCATGGCTACTTCGCCGTCTTCTTCTTCATCGTCAAAATCAAAACTAACTTCTTCATCAGACTCATCTTCAGCAACTTCTTCATCAGGTGTGTCTAACGCCACACCAAAGTCCATGGTTACTTCGCCGTCTTCTTCTTCATCGTCAAAATCAAAACTAAGTTCTTCATCGGACTCTTCTTCAGCGACTTCTTCATCTGGTGCATCTAACGCTGCACCAAGATCCATGGTTACTTCGCCGTTTTCATCATCATCGTCAAAATCAAAATCTACTTCTTCATCCGACTCTTCTTCAGCTACTTCTTCATCTGGTGCATCTAATGCTGCACCAAGATCCATAGTTACTTCGCCGTTTTCATCATCATCGTCAAAATCAAAGTCTACTTCTTCATCCGACTCTTCTTCAGCTACTTCTTCATCTGGTGCATCTAATGCTGCACCAAGATCCATAGTTACTTCGCCGTCTTCATCATCATCGTCAAAATCAAAATCTACTTCTTCATCC
>JAGSHD010000033.1 GCA_023954715.1 Candidatus Cloacimonadota bacterium
CCGCTCGGCCAACTCTCCAAACATTGTACGGAAGATGTAGGATTCGAACCCACGGAGGACGTGAATCCTCAACAGTTTTCAAGACTGCCTCCTTCAACCACTCGGACAATCTTCCAGACGTGGACACAATACAGTTTTTTCCACACCTTGGCAAGCTTTATTTTTATTTTTCTAGATTTTTTTTCAAATTCTAAAAAAAAACGTAGCATAAAACCTTAAACTGAACTATCTCTTCACTCTTTGTATGTTTGCGCCAACATCAGATAATTTACCCACTAAATCATCATAACCACGATCTATGTGATAGACACGATTAATTTCGGTGGTTCCTTCAGCCCCTAATGCTGCTATCACCAAGGCAGCACCTGCACGTAGGTCAGAAGCCATGACTTGTGCCCCACTCAACTGCTCTTGACCAGAGATATACGCCTTGTTACCGTCTAGTTCAATACTAGCTCCCATTCTGTTTAACTCTGAAATATAGACAAAACGGTTTTCATAAACACCTTCTGTAGCTAATGATGTACCTTCTACAGTACTCAAGTATGCTGTCATTGGAGCCTGTAAGTCTGTGGGAAACCCTGGGTGAGGCAAAGCCGTAAACTTTATAGCCTTAGGGTTTGGTGAAGGCTTTACTACTAATGAATGTTGATGAACTTCAAACTCATGCCCACAAAGCCTTAGTTTTTCTAAAAATACTTCTAAAGCAGAAATTGGGGCCCCTACGATCTCTAATGGAGAATTAGTGACTAATGAGGCTAAAACAAAGGTACCTGCTTCTATTCGATCCGACAATACAGTAAAGTCACGAGCTTGTAATTCTTTGACACCCTCTATTCGAACTCTTCCTGTTCCCTCTCCTTGGATTTTTGCTCCACATAACTTTAAAAAATTTACTAAATCTACCACTTCAGGTTCTTTAGCAGCATTTTCAATAATAGTAACTCCTTCTGTTAAAGAAGCAGCCATAATTACGTTTTCTGTGGCACCTACACTAGGAAAATCAAAATAAATATGATTACCAATCAGTTTTTCAGCTTTAGCACAAATATAACCATGCTCTGTTGTGATTGTTGCACCCATTTGTTCAAAAGCTTTTAAGTGAAAATCTACAGGTCGTGGACCAAAGTTACATCCTCCTGGTAATGATATCTCTGCATTACCAAAGCGCGCCAAAAGTGGTCCCATAACCTGAAAGCTAGCTCTCATTGTTTTTACAAGCTCATAAGGAGCCCGATAGGAGTTAATCGTAGATGGATCGATCTTCATTGTTGAACTATCTTTGCAATATTCAACTGTAGCCCCTAGTTTCTCTAATACCTTTTGCATGGTACGTACGTCCATCAAATCCGGGACATTGGAAATTGTAACAGGTTCTTTTAATAAAATAGTCGCTGCAATAATTTTTAGAGCTGAATTTTTAGCTCCAGAAACTGTTATTTTTCCAGATAGTTTTTGCTTACCATTGATGATGAATTTATCCATTTTCTTCTTTACTTTCTTTTTGTTTTAATAATTTTTCTTGATCTGAAACACTTAGTGTCTCTTGAGAAGCTCTACGATCATCCTTCATATCATCCGGGAAACCAAAGTTGATCTCTCTTCTATCATTCACTAAATGACACTTGCAATGATGTGAAGAAGATACCCATTTCATTGGAGATGGGATCTCAGTACAGATTGGAAGTACCTCAGGACACCTAGTTGAGAAATAACATCCCGGCGGAGGGTTAATCGGTGTTGGTACATCACCCTGCAATAAAATTCGTTTGGATTTAGAAGTTGGATCCGGGACAGGTAAGGCCGATAATAGCGCCTTAGTATAGGGATGCTTTGGATTTTTAAAGATGTCTTGCGTATAGCCAAACTCAACTATCTGCCCTAAGTACATCACAGCAATTTTATCTGAAATATGTTTAACCACAGACAAATCATGAGCTATAAAAATATAGGATAGGCCCATTTCATCTTTAAGATCCATTAATAAGTTTAAAACCTGGGCCTGCACCGATACATCTAAGGCAGATACAGACTCGTCACAAACAATCAGTTTAGGATTTAATGCTATAGCTCTGGCTATGCCTATTCTTTGTCTTTGACCACCAGAAAACTCATGGGGATATCGATTTAAATAACTTGCCGATAAGCCAACTTTTACTAGTAACTCTCGAACTCTCTCATCTTTTTGTTCTTCATTGGCTACTAAACCATGAAACAATAGCGCCTCACCAATTAAGTCACTCACTGTTTTTCGAGGGTTTAAACTAGAGTAAGGGTCTTGAAAAATAAATTGAAGGTCTCTTCTAGCTTTTCTAAGCTCTTTGGAAGAAAGTTTAATTAAATCTTTTCCTTGAAACATTACTTCGCCAGAAGTTGGCTCCAATAAGCGACTCAAGCTTCGACCAACTGTAGTTTTTCCACAGCCTGACTCACCAACTAATCCCAATGTTTCACCCTGATTTAAAACAAAACTAACATTATCTACAGCTCGAACATCTGCCACGTGTTTTGAAAAAATCCCTTTATATACAGGAAAAAATTTTCTTAAGTTTTTTACTTCTAAAATTGGGGGTTGATTCTCATCGCTCATGCTTCCCCTCCTATTTCATTCACATCAATCTCATGACAAGCTGCGAAATGATCTGGTCCAAATTCTCTCAACTCTGGTTCTTCAATCTGACATCTATGGGTAGCTTTTGGACAACGATTATTGAACTTACACCCTTTTGGAAAGTTCATAGGACTCGGAACAAAACCAGGTATGGGTTGTAAGCGGTCCACATCATCATCTACATTTGGTATAGAGGTGAACAATCCTTGAGTATATGGATGTAATGGCTTTTTAAACAATGATAAAACACTTGCTTTTTCTACAATTCGAGAGGCGTACATCACTACTACACGATCACAAACCTCAGCTACTACAGCTAAATCATGTGTAATCATTAAAATAGACATTCCTGTTTCTTCTTGAAGCTCTTTCATTAACTCTAAAATCTGAGCTTGTATGGTTACATCAAGAGCTGTGGTAGGCTCATCAGCAATTAGAAGTTTAGGGTTACAACATAAGGCCATAGCAATCATGATTCGCTGCTTCATACCACCAGACAATTGATGCGGATACTCATCCACTCTCATCTCAGGCGATGGAATACCTACTTTACGTAACATTTCTATGGATAACACCCTAGCTTCTTCATAAGACTTATTGGTGTGAAGCATAATTGCTTCCATAATTTGATTTCCGACTGTATAAACTGGGTTTAAACTAGTCATCGGCTCTTGAAAGATCATGGCAATTTCATTACCACGAATATCTCTCATACGTGATGTGCTTACTTTTACTAAGTCTTCTTTGTTATCAAAAGTGATAGACCCATTAACAATCTTTCCTGGTGGCTGCGGGATCAAACGAATAATCGAATGAGCAGTCACAGACTTACCACAACCAGACTCCCCTACTAAACCAAGAGTCTCCCCTTTTCGAATATCATAATTTACTTTGTTAACGGAAGGAACAACGCCCTTGTCAGTAAAAAAGTGTACACTTAGATCCTTAATATCTAATAAAACTTCGTTTTCATCTTTTAAATCTTTATTAGACATAAATTAACGCCTCTGCTTCGGGTCCATGGCATCTTGTAATCCCTCGCCCACTAAATTAAAAATAGATACCATAAAAAATATTGCTAACCCTGGGGTCAGAATCAACCATAATTTAAATTGCGCTCTTCCTTGCGATAGAATCTCACCCCAAGAAGGAGCTGATGCATCACCTAAGCCTAAAAAGGATAAGGATGACTCGATCAATATGGAAGATGCAACACCAAAAACAGCCGTCACAATTACCGGCCCTAAAGCATTTGGTAAGACATGACCAAAAATAATCCTACCCTTAGTAAAACCAAGAGCAATTGCCGCTTGTACATAATCCATACTCTTTAACTTAAAAAACTCAGCTCTAACTAGTCTAGCCACTTCGGGCCATCGAGTAAAACCAATAATAATCATTACATAAAAGATAGATCTTGTATTGACCATAGCTAACAAAGTTAAGATTAAAAAGAAAGTAGGAAAACAAAGCATGATCTCAATCAGTCTTGAAATAACTATGTCAGTAACCCCCCCAAAAAATCCAGCTAGTGCTCCGAGAACAATACCAATAGAAATATACATAGATACAGCGATTAAACCAATAGTCAAAGAGATCCTTGTACCATAAATCATCCTAGCAAAAACATCTCTACCTTCGGTGTCTGTTCCTAAGATTTGCTTAGAGTTTGGAGGTGCTGGGTTCATTCCTGGGTTTACATTTGGCTGTCTGTAAGAATAAATATTAAAAGGCATTAATACGTCTACAATTTGACCATTCATTCTCTTTTTTTGAATAATCTCTGTCCAATCTTTATAAGGTACCTGATGGCCCCCTTGATAGATTAACAAAAAACCTACGATGGATAATCCAAAATAAATTGCTAAAAATTTAGGAAAAAACCTAAAAAATGGGTCCATCATAACGAAGACTTTTACAAAAATTAATAGTAAAAATAAGGGCAACAAAAAAATTTGTAGATTAAAAAATAAATCCACTCCATTTTGAAAGAAGTTTTGATCAAATAATGAAGCAAATAAAGGAAAATCCCATTCTCCGTTACAAACTACATATATGGGTTTGTTTAAACTTATAAAAGGAGCATAAATAGCGATCAATACGATAGCCAAGATACTGTATAAGCCAAACATTGCTAGTTTATTTTTCTTGAATTGGGCCCAAACAATATCCCAGTATTCAACTTTTTGAGAGTCTTCTTCTATTTCTTGTGATGATATTTTTTTCAAGAACTCATCTTGCTCTAATACTTTTATATTACTCATACTGAATTCTTGGGTCCACGATTGAATACAAAATATCGGAGACTAATAACCCCAATAAAGTTAAAACTGCCGAAATTAACTGGATTCCCATCACCATATTATAGTCTCTAGTGATCACAGCATTAAAAGATTCTAAACCAATTCCGGGAATATTAAAAATAACCTCTATCACTACAGATCCACTTACAACGGCCGGTAATACACTCCCTAAAAGTGTTAAAATAGGAATCAAACCGTTACGTACAGCATGCTTAAAAACTACAACCCACTCGCCAAGACCTTTCGCTCTAGCTGTTTTGATATAATCTGAATGAATAACATCTAACAAGCCTGTACGTGCATATCTTGATATGGAGGCTAAAGATACATAGGTTAAACACACAAGTGGTAATATCATATGTATAGAGATATCTTTTAATTGCTGTAATGAAGTCATATTATCTGAGTCTATACTTTTAAATCCACCGGTAGGAAACCATTTGTAGTATTCGCTTCCCTCAGAAAAGTAAAAAAGTAAAACCGTACCAACAAAAAATGTAGGCAATGAATACAACATAAACAACCCTACAGTGATTGCCTTATCCAATAAGGTTTTAGGATTTACAGCTGAATAAATACCAATAGGTACAGCAAGTAAATACGCCAAAATGATTGATCCAACAGACAAGAGAATTGAGTAGCCAACCTTTTCCATTATTTTTGGTAATACAGGTTGTTTATCCACCATGGAAATCCCAAAATCAAAATGTAGTAAATTATAAAAATAATAACTAAATCGGGTATCAAAGAAACACTTATACATTTTTTGTAATAAAGAGTAGTTCCAGCGATCTTCTATACTTCTTAGGTAATCTATCACTTGAAAGTTTAATTTATCAAACTCTGCACTACTCATAGTAGGTGAATAAGAGAATTTGGCTACTCTTCTGTTTTCACGCTCTGTTTCTCGATTGATAAAGCGCTCTTCTTCGCTCAGTTTCTCTCCGAAGCGATGAATCAATGTACGCGCTGCATTCGCTGAAAATGAAGACAATATTCGAATCTTTAGCTCTTTATCATCACTTCTTTCTAGAATTCTATGAAAATTAGGTAAGATATCGTTACCGTAGTCTTCAATGGTTTCTGTTGCAACATTTTTTTGAGCCCGAGTATACTTTTTAGTCTTGTCATATTTTTCATCTAACAATTGAATGATGTCATCATCATTTAACCAAAAGCGAAAGTTAAAAAATACAGGTTTATCTAAATGAAACTGACGCTTAAAAATTAAGTGACCAGCCATACCTTCTTGCTTATTTGCTGACTCGGAGTCGGTTTCTAGGCCGCCTCCTGGTTTTCCCGGAGCCATTTGTAAGATTCCAAACACGATTACTGTAATAGCAAACAATGTGGGAATCATCATCAGGATTCGTTTAATAATATACTGTTGCATATTCTATTCCTCAAGATACCAGTTCATGGTTTGTACATGAGGCCTTGCCTTTTGAAAACTTACATTTTTTAACCTAGGATGTGTAACAACTACAAGCTTTTCATTGTACATAAACAAATAAGGTTGCTCCTCATGGACAATCTTATGAAATGCTCGTTGAAGCTTAACTCTTTCTTCTGGTTCAAATGTTTCTCTTAATTTATCAATGATTACGTCTGCTTCTTTATTTCTAAAGCCAATTCTGTTAGAGCTCTTAGATAAGTCTGCTTGAGATGAATGCCATATTTGATAAGGATCTCCATCAAAATCAAGTCCCCATCCACCAGTGTATGAGTCAAACTCACGATCTTCCATACGTTTTAACATGACCGACCATTCTGTTGGTTGCATCTCCATTTGTATCCCTAACTTATAAAGATTTTCTTTGTAAATCGATACCCATGACTTAATCTCTTCTCGATAACCATAAGTTAAAATTCCGAATTTAAAATCAGTCTTCACTCCATTGATTATCTTATCGAGAATTCCATCTCCATCCGTGTCAATCCATCCTGCTTCATCAAGGAGTTTTTTAGACTTTGATAAGTCAAACTCCCAGGGCTCTATTGACTCGTCATATGCTGTTGAATGTCGATAAAAGTTACCAGTTATCAAAGTACCTAGCCCGTTCAACTGTTTCTTAATAACGTTTTTACGATCCATAGCATGTGTCAAAGCCTGTCGAACCTTTTTATCTTTAAACATAGGGAGTTCTAGGTTCCAGCCTATGTAACGATAAACCATCCTAGTTACTGGCTCAACTTTATAAGTACCATTTTTATATGGGCTGTTTGCAGGACCATCTAATATTTTATCTCTGTATTGGGCCACCGGGAGATTGTGTATATCTAACAAACCACTTTGAAAGTTTAACAATTGTTGGTTTTTATCTCGAATCAAATGATAATTAATTTGTTTAATAGGCGGCATAGCACCAATGTAATCATCATTACGTCGCAATTGAATCAATACACCTTTGTCCCACTTAACAAACTGATACGCTCCACAACCAATAGCCTTTGAGTTATACCAGTGTTCGTTGAACTTTAAACCAGCCGTTTCTTCTGGAAAAGGCTCACCATCTTCATTATAGGCATATAACCATTTAGGTGTAGGATACAGCCCCATAGTCGTACTAACAGATTGATATGTTTTTTTCTTCCATCGAATAACTAAAGTGTGGTTATCTAAAACCTTTACTGACTCTATATCTTTATAATAGTTTCTAGAGTGAGACGCCTGTACTTGGGAGTTCATGATCAAATCATAAGTATATTTTACATCGTGTGCTGTAACAAAATACTCATCCTTGATCCATTGATAACGAGGGTTAGACCAATCTAATAAAGGTCGATGCCATTTAACCCCTTCTTTAATATAGATTGTGTATTCTTTGTAATCATCTGTGATTTCAATTCTTTCGGCAAGATCACCGTAAAACACTGCAGGATCATTTGGAGACCTACGTCCTAAATACATCGTTAAATACTCTTGAATCTCTTCAGAAACATCTGCTCCGTTTTCTATAACAAAGTTAAAGCCTTTGGGGTCTACCCCTTGAAAAGAATAAACTTTATCAAAAACACCTTTACTAGGCGCATCTTCTGGAGCAGGCTTAGGAGGGTCTCCCATTAAAAAGTTTTTAACTTCTGGATGAAGCCACTTTCTCTCACTTAAAACTTGCTGATTACTTGAAACTCCAAAAGAGCCTGACTTAATCACCTTATTAATTTTATTTAAAGTGTTATTGAGTTTATTCAATTGTAATTTAGTAGATTCGGATTCAACCTTTACTAGGATTAAATTCTTTTCTAAGTTATTTATTTGTAGTATGAGAATACCTAGAAAAATTACCATCGCTATTCCCATGATGCTTTTAATAATCATGGTTGACGTACTTTCTTGTTTCATGCTGCTCCCTAATCAAATTTCTTAATATCATTCAAGTTGAACCATGATACCAAAAAAGCCAATTCATTCACATCACTTCGCTTCATTATTTCTTAGGAATATTTAAAAATTAATCTCTCAAATACTTATTCAAAAATTGCTAGTAAGTTATTAAACTTTTTCATAATTTATCTTTACACCAATTTTTTTTACATTATAATTCAAGGCAACAATCACCCAAAAACAAGGATACTTATGAAACTTGTATTAATACTGGTCACCTTCATTTTTTTTAGTCACATAGCCTATACACATCCTTCTAAAAATGAGTCACAATCTAAGATTCATGACATGCGAATGGCTATGCAAAATATTAAAAGCCCACACGCTAGATCTCTATTTCAAAGAATTGTAGGAGGACAGGATGCTCAAAAGGATGAATACCCTTTTATAGTAGCATTGATTAAAGGTGGTACACCTACTAATAAAGGACAGTTTTGTGGTGGCTCTTTAATCCATCAAAAATGGATTCTTACAGCTGCTCATTGTGTAGTCAGAGACTTTTTTGGTCAAACATATATTATTAAGCCGTATCAAGTCCAAGCTTTTGTAGGTGGCTATGATCTTAACAAGACTAGTGATGGGAAACGAATTGATGTAAAAAAAATCATCGCTCATCCTGACTTTGATTTAGATACCATGGATCATGATTTAGCTTTACTAGAACTTGAAGAAAAAGTAGACTTTGTAAAAGCTGTTACTCTTCATAAAGGGAGTGTAGATACCTCTAACTCAAAAGCAACAGTAATTGGCTGGGGTAACATCACAGGTGATCCAAATGAAGGATTTATAAGACCTGATGTTTTACAAAAAGTAGAGCTTCCTATGGTCCAAACCAAAGTCTGCCAAGATGCGCTCTCTAAATTACTGCCTAACTTTGATGTAGATATTACAAAAAATATGATTTGTGCTGGTTTAGAAATTGGAGGAAAAGACTCATGTCAAGGCGATAGTGGCGGCCCAATGGTTTCTTATCATGGGGATCAAATCATTCAAACTGGTGTAGTTAGTTGGGGCATTGGGTGTGCTCAACCAAAATCCTATGGTGTATATACAAATATTCAAAATTACACTGAGTGGATAGAGACTCAAATCAAAAAATAGATCGGTTGCACAATATGAACAACAAAGACCAAGTTGAAGTTAAGCAAGATACAGAAGCAGCTATTAGTAAATTCAAATTTGCTTATTTTATATTTGGGCTAATTATAGGTGTAATCATATACTTACCATTAACCATGGTTACCGATGTGGACAAGCACCTCTACACCAACAAAATTGACTACCCTATCTTAAAAAAACTTCCCCAAGCTCTAAACAAATATATAGAGCTAGAAAAAAAAGAACCCAAATTTATAGAAGACCTATACCCTAAGTACATTTCAAGACTCCCATACTCCGTTTTTCACAGCTCTATCTATGGTGCTTTAGATGTAAAGATAGGTCGCCCTTGGGAAGGCTTAGACGGCCCAGAGAAACTCACAATTATGTTCAAAGACAAATACGGACTTTTTGGAGACTCCTACACTCAAATCGACTTTAACCATAAAAAACAAATGTATGTCCCAAGAGATGCAAAACAAGGCGATCAAAACACAGACTACATCGAAAGCTATAACAGAGGAAACCCCCTCCCAAATTTACCAGTAATCCTAATAATCCTAGTCTTCGCATTAGCCCTAACCCGCAAGCTCCCAAGACTCCACTCCACCATAATAGGCACAGCCCTAACAAGCCTACCCCTATCCTACAGTTTCCTGTTCGTCTAACCAAAACCAAAAATAAACCTCACAAAAGTAAGCCAAAAAAAAAGCCCCACCCCAAGACAGAGCTACAAAAACATCCCACAAAGCAAGCAATCAAAAAGTGGCACGAAGTAAGCCACAAAAAAAAGCCCCATCCAAAGACAGAGCCACAAAAATATCCCACAAAACAAGCAATCAAAAAGTGGCACAAAGTAAGCCACAAAAAAAAAGCCCCATCCCAAGACAGAGCTACAAAAACATCCCACAAAGCAAGCAATCAAAAAGTGGCACGAAGTAAGCCACAAAAAAAAAGCCCCATCCCAAGACAGAGCTACAAAAACATCCCACAAAGCAAGCAACCAAAAAGTGGCA